>NZ_JHYG01000001.1 GCF_000687875.1 Acidocella facilis ATCC 35904
GAGCGCCATCAGGTCGAGTGCTTCTTCAATAAACTCAAACGCTTCCGCAGAATCGCCCTCAGATGCGAAAAAACCATCAAAGCCTTCATGGGCTTCGTACATCTCGCTTGCGCCATGATTTGGCTACGATGAATGCAGACACGACCTAGAGCATCAAGCTTTTAGCTTGATGCTCTAAGTTTTGTTTTAGCGAGCAATTTCATGTGTTTGTCTTGACGCTGGCGCGTCAACCTCAACACATATTGCTCTAAATCCCGTCCGTCACTCCACCGTGACGGATTTCGCCAGGTTGCGCGGCTGGTCCACATCGGTGCCTTTCAGCACCGCGACATGATAGGCCAGCATCTGTACCGGAATCGCGTGCAGGATCGGCGCCGCGAACGGGTCGATGGGCGGGAGCAAAATCGTCTCCGCCGCGATTGGCGCCAGCTTGGAGGCGCCGTCGGCATCGGAGAACACCACGATCTGCCCGCCGCGCGCCGCTGCCTCCTGCAAATTCGAGGCGGTCTTCTCGAAGAGCGGCCCGGAGGGGCAGATGGCGATCACCGGCACGGATTTATCGATCAGCGCGATCGGCCCGTGCTTCATCTCGCCGGCGGCATAGCCCTCGGCATGGATATAGGAGATTTCCTTGAGCTTCAGCGCGCCTTCCAGGGCGATGGGGAAGCACCCGCCGCGGCCGAGATAGAGCACATCCCGCGCCTCGGCGATGCGCGCCGCCAGCTTCTGGATCGGCGCCTCATTGGCGAGGATTTCGGCGGCTTTCGCCGGCACTTCCAGCAAGGCGGCGGCCAGCCGGGCAATCTCGGCCTCGCCCCGCGTGCCCTTGGCCCGGGCCAGGGCCAGGGCGAACACCGCCAGCGTCGTCATCTGCGCGGTGAAAGCCTTGGTGCTGGCCACCCCGATCTCCGGCCCGGCGATGGTCTCTAAAATCGCGTCGCTCTCGCGCGCCATGGTGCTCTCGGGCACGTTCAGCACCGAGAGGATCTTTTGCCCCTCGGCCTTCATATAGCGCAACGCCGCCAGCGTATCGGCGGTCTCGCCGCTCTGGCTGACCAGCAGCCCCAGCCCGCCCGGCTCCATCGGCGGGGCGCGGTAGCGGAATTCGCTGGCCACATCCGCCTCCACCGGCACCCGGGCGAGGTTTTCCAGCCAGAATTTGGCGGTGAGCCCGGCATAGAAGGCAGAGCCGCAGGCGCTCATAGTGATGCGCTTGATGCCGGCGAGGTCGAAGGGCAAAGGCGGCAGGCGCGGGGCCTCGCCCTCCAGCATGCGGTGCAGCACATCGCCGATCACCACCGGATGCTCATGCAGCTCCTTTTCCATGAAGTGCCGGAAATTACCCTTGCCGATGGCCGCCCCGGTCAGCGCCGTCAGCTTCTTCTGGCGCAGCACGACATGGTTATGCTCGTCATGGAAGGTGGCGCCCTTGGCGGTCACCACCACCCAGTCGCCATCCTCCAGATAAGCGATCTCGCGGGTCAGCGGCGCCAGGGCCAGAGCGTCGGAGCCGAGATACATCTCCTCCGCCCCGAACCCCACCGCCAGCGGCGCGCCGCGCTGCGCGCCGATCACCAGATCCTGATGCCCGGCGAAAATCAGCGCCAGCGCATAGGCGCCCTCCAGCCGGGCGAAGGTCTGGGAGGCGGCCTCGATCGGGGAAAGCCCGGTCTGCAGCAGGTAATCCACCAGCTGCGCCACCACTTCGGTATCGGTCTCGGTGACGAAGCTCTGGCCCTTGCCCTCCAGCTCCGTGCGCAGCGCGGCATGGTTTTCGATGATGCCGTTATGCACCACGGCCACCCGGGCGGTGGCGTGCGGGTGCGCGTTGCCGACGGTGGGCGCACCATGGGTGGCCCAGCGCGTATGGCCGATGCCGGTGGTGCCCGCCAGCGGTTCCGCCTCCAGCACCCCGGCCAGGTTCTTCAGCTTGCCCTCGGCCCGGCGCCGGTCGATATGACCATTCACCAGCGTGGCGATGCCGGCGGAATCATAACCGCGATATTCCAGGCGCTGCAGCCCGCCCAGCAGCAGGGGGGCGGCTTCGGCATGACCCACAACACCAACGATTCCGCACATGCGCCTGTAACCTCTCTGTGATCTCGCATCTGCGGTAGCCCTGGCGGGCGGTTTATGTCAAAGGACAGGAGAATCAAATAATACGACGGAGTATTTCATGCGCGCGGTGATCTTCGATCTGGATGGCACCTTGATCGACGCGGCGCCGGACATCGCCGCCAAGCTGAACGTCGTCATCACCGAGGCCGGCCACCCGGCTCTGAGCCTGGAGACGGTGCATGGCATGATCGGTGACGGCGCCAAGGTGCTGGTCGAGCGCGCTTTTGCCTTTTATGGGCAACAGGCGCAGCCCGCCCAGCAGGAGCGCTTCATGGCGCTTTATGGCGTCGATCCGGTGAAGCATACCGTGATCTATGACGGCATCATCCCGGCCCTGGAGGCGCTGCAGGCGCAGGGCCGGCCGCTTGGCGTGTGCACCAACAAGCCGATGCATGCCACCCGCGAGGTTTTGGCCGCGCTCGACCTCAACCGCTTCTTCGGCGCCGTGCTGGGCGGGGATTCCACCCCCTACCGCAAGCCGGACCCGCGCCATCTCGCCGCCGTGCTCTCAGCCCTTGAAGTCACCGATGCGATCATGGTCGGCGACCACGCCAACGACATGAAAGCCGCTGCCGGGCTGGGCCTGCCGGCGATCTTCTGCCCCTGGGGTTATGGCGAGGGCCAGGGCGATGCCCGGGCCGAACACCCCTCCGACCTGCCGGGGATCATCGACCGGCTGGGCTGAACTGCGCGGCTTTACATGCAGCGCAACATTGCGTAACCGGCGCTTGACGCTGCGCCCGACTTGCCCCAATTGGGAAACAGGACTGGAATTGTCCTGTTTGACGGGGTTGCCATGCTGAAACTCTCACGCCTGACCGATTATGCGGTGGCCGCGCTGGTGCGCTTGGGCACGGCCGAGGGCGTGGAGACGTCTCCCGGCATCGCCGCCGGCACCGGCATACCGGAGCCCACCATCGCCAAGGTTTTGAAGGTTTTGGCGGGGCAGGGGCTGGTGATTTCCACCCGCGGCGCGCGTGGCGGCTACCGGCTTGGCCGGCCGCTGACGGAGATTTCGGTCTCCGAGGTGATTTTCGCCATCGACGGCCCCATCGCCCTCACCTCCTGCGTGGAGGGGGCCAGCGGCCAGTGCGACAGCCAGTCGCTCTGCCCGGTGGCTGGGCGCTGGGATCCGGTGAATGACGCCATTCGTGGCGCCCTGTCTCACATCTCCCTGGCCGACATGGCCGCGGCCTCCGTGCCGCGTGCCTTGCGTGTGCCAGGACCCGCGATCAATGAGGTTGTTTGAGCATGTCCAGCACGACCGATGCCGTCATCCAGGACCTGGCGGCGCAAAAATATAAATACGGGTTCACCACCGAGATCGAGATGGAGGAATTCCCGAAAGGGCTCTCTCCCGATATCGTAAGGATGATTTCCGCCAAGAAAGGCGAGCCCGCCTGGCTGCTGGAATGGCGGCTGAAGGCCTATGAGGCCTGGCTGAAGATGGAAGAGCCGACCTGGGCGCGCATCCATCACGCGCCGATCGCGTATCAGGATCTGTATTACTACGCTGCCCCGGCCAAGGCCGCGCCGAAATCCCTCGATGAGGTCGATCCGGAGCTGCTGCGCACCTATGAGAAGCTGGGCATCCCGCTGAATGAGCGCGCCGCCCTGGCGGGTGTGGCGGTGGATGCGGTGTTCGACAGCGTCTCCGTTGCCACAACCTTCCGTGACACGCTGGCCAAGGCCGGGGTGATCTTCTGCCCGATTTCCGAGGCGGTGCGCGAGCATCCCGAGCTGGTGCGCAAATATCTCGGCTCCGTGGTGCCGGCGGGTGATAATTACTTCGCCGCGCTGAACTCCGCCGTGTTCTCCGATGGCAGCTTCGTCTTCATCCCCAAGGGGGTGAAATGCCCGATGGAGCTTTCCACCTATTTCCGCATTAATGCCCGCAATACCGGGCAGTTTGAGCGTACGCTGATCATCGCCGAGGATGGTGCCTCCGTCTCCTACCTCGAAGGCTGCACCGCGCCGATGCGCGATGAAAACCAGCTGCACGCCGCCGTGGTTGAGCTGGTGGCGATGGATGACGCCAAGATCAAATATTCCACCGTGCAGAACTGGTATCCTGGCGATGCCGACGGCAAGGGCGGGATCTACAACTTCGTGACCAAGCGCGGCGCCTGCCGGGGTAGGAATTCGAAAATCTCCTGGACTCAGGTGGAAACCGGCTCGGCGATCACCTGGAAATATCCATCCTGCATCCTGCAGGGCGAGGGCTCGGTGGGTGAGTTCTATTCGGTTGCCGTCACCAACGGGCATCAGCAGGCCGATACCGGCACCAAGATGATCCATATCGGCAAGAACACCAGCAGCACGATCATCTCCAAGGGCATTTCCGCCGGGAAATCCAACAACACCTATCGCGGCCAGGTGAAAATTCTGCCCGGCGCCTCCGGTGCGCGCAACTTCACCCAGTGCGATAGCTTGCTGATCGGCGATCAGTGCGGCGCGCATACGGTGCCCTATATCGAAAACCGCAATGCCTCGGCCAAGGTGGAGCATGAAGCGACCACCTCCAAAATTGCCGAAGACCAGCTCTTTTATTGCCGCTCGCGCGGACTCTCGGAAGAGGATGCGGTGGGGCTGATCGTCAATGGCTTCTGCAAGGATGTGCTGAAGGAATTGCCGATGGAATTCGCCGTTGAGGCACAAAAACTACTGGCTGTTTCTCTGGAAGGTTCGGTGGGCTGATGCTCGAGATCAAGAATTTGCATGCGCGGATCGGCGATGCGGAAATCCTCAAGGGCGTGACGCTCACCATCCCCGATGGCGAGATCCATGCCATCATGGGCCCGAACGGTGCCGGCAAATCCACGCTCTCCTACGTGCTCTCCGGCCGCGATGGCTATGAGGTGACGGAAGGTGAGGCGATTTATAACGGCCAGAACATCCTGGAGATGGAGCCCGAAGAGCGCGCCGCTGCCGGGCTGTTCCTGGCGTTCCAATATCCGGTGGAGCTGCCGGGTGTGGGCAATGCCAACTTCCTGCGCACCGCGCTGAACGCCATCCGCCGCAGCCGCGGTGAGGAAGAGCTGGATGCGGTGGCCTTCCTGAAGCAGGCCCGCGCCGCGGTGAAGCAGTTGGCGATGAAAGAGGATTTCCTCAAGCGCAACGTCAATGTCGGCTTCTCCGGCGGTGAGAAGAAGCGCAATGAGATGCTGCAGATGGCGCTGTTGAAGCCGGGCCTGGCGATCCTCGATGAGACCGATTCCGGCCTTGATATCGATGCGCTGAAGATTGTCGCTGAAGGTGTCAACGCGCTGCGCAGCGAAAAATTCTCCGCCCTGGTCATCACCCATTATCAGCGCCTGCTCGACCATATCGTGCCGGATGTGGTGCATGTGCTGGCGAACGGGAAGATCGTGCGTTCGGGCAATGCTGATCTGGCGAAAGAGCTGGAAGCCAGCGGCTATGTCGGGCTGGAAGCCGCCTGAGCATGACCGCCCTCCCCACCCGTAAGCTGGAGGCTTGGCGTTTTACCGATCTGCGCCAGATTTCCAGCACTGAATTCGGTGCCCCGCCGGCCATGGCGGCCGCTCCGGACCTGCCGGACCTGCCGTTTCCGCGCTTCGTCTTCCTCAACGGCACGTTGAACGCGGCGCTCTCGACCGCCTTCGCCTACGCGAAACCGTTCGCGCCGGTGCGGGAACAGGGCGCGCAGCCGATGGCGCTGATCAACGCGGCCAACGCCAAGGACGGCATCAATATCGAGGTGCCGGACGGGGTTGATGCCGGCGAGGTGCTGCTGATCTCGCAGGCTTCGGGTGCCACCCCCTTCGCCTTCCACCCGCGCCACCGCGTGACGCTGGGGCAGGGGGCGAAGCTGACGATCATCGAGATCGACAAGGGCGAAGGCGTGTACTGGCAGAATGCGCTGTTCGACATCGATGTCGCGCAAGGGGCGACCTTGCAGCATTTCCGCCTGCAGCAGGAAAGTGTTGAGGCGTTCAACATCACCTCCATCCGCGCGCGCATCGCGCAAGCCGCCGCCTACGAGCATTTCACCTTGACGCTCGGCGCAAAATTGTCGCGCACCGAGATCGAGGCGGATCTGGTTGGCGAGACGGCGCTGGCGCATCTCAACGCGGCCCAGCTGCTGGGCGGCGCCCAGCATGGCGATTTCACCACCATCATCCGCCACAAGGCGCCCAACTGCCCCTCCCGCCAGACGGTGAAATCCGTGCTGGCCGGCAAGGCCCGCGGCGTGTTTCAGGGCAAGATCGAGGTGGACCAGATCGCCCAGAAGACCGATGGCTACCAGATGAGCCAGGCGCTTTTGCTCTCCCCGGATGCGGAGATGGACATCAAGCCCGAGCTGCAGATTTTCGCGGATGACGTGAAATGCTCGCACGGTGCCACCATCGGCGCGCTGGATGAGGAGCAGGTCTTCTATCTGCGTTCGCGCGGTATCCCTGAGGCGGATGCACGGCAGATCCTGATCCGCGCCTTCCTGGAAGAAGCGCTGGAGCCGGTGACGCATGATGCCTCCAAGGCGATCTTCGAGGATGCGCTGGAAAGCTGGTGGGGCAAGCAATGAGCCAGGCCACCCAGCCCTTGGATGTGCACAAGCTGCGTGAGGATTTCCCCATCCTCTCGCAGAAAGTGCATGGCAAGCCTTTCGTGTTTCTGGATTCCGGCGCCTCCGCGCAGAAGCCGAAACAGGTGATCGAGGCGATGCGCTTCGTGATGGAAGCGCAATATGCCAATGTCCATCGCGGCCTGCATTACATGTCCGAGAAAGCCTCGGATGCGTATGAGGCGGTGCGCGACAAGGTGGCGGAGCTGATCAATGCCGGCTCGCGCGACGAGATCGTCTTTACCCGCAACGCCACCGAGAGCGTGAACCTCGTCGCCTACACCTGGGGGCGCAGCGCGCTGAAGCCCGGCGATGCGGTGGCGGTCTCCGAGATGGAGCATCACGCCAATCTCGTTCCCTGGCAGATGCTGCGCGATGCCCACGGCACCGCGCTGCGCATCGTCAAAATCACCGAGTCCGGTGAGCTGGACTGGGACTCGCTGGAGGAGGTCTTCGCGGACGGCAAGGTGAAGCTGCTCTCGCTCACCCATATGTCCAACGTGCTGGGCACCTACACGCCGGTCGAGCGTCTGGCGAAATTCGCGCATGAGCGCGGGGCAAAGCTGATGCTGGACGGGGCGCAGGCGATCGTGCATCGCGCCGTGGATGTCCGCGCCATCGATGCGGATTTCTACGTGTTTTCCGGCCATAAGCTCTACGGCCCCACCGGCATTGGCGTGCTCTACGCTAAGGCGGAGATTCTGGAGCAGATGCCGCCTTTCATGGGTGGCGGCGACATGATCGCCAGCGTCGGCTACCAGAACTCCACCTGGGCGAAGCCGCCGCACCGCTTCGAGGCCGGCACGCCGGCGATCATCGAGACCATCGGGCTTGGGGCCGCCATTGATTATGTTCGCGCTGTCGGGTTCGATGCGATTGCCGAGCATGAGCGTCACCTCACCGAACATGCGCTCGGCGTCCTAAGCCAGATCGAGGGTCTGCGTATCCTGGGCAGCGCGCAGGATCGCGGCGGGGTGATCTCCTTCGTGATGAAGGATGCGCATGCGCATGACATCGCCACGCTGCTGGACCGCCAGGGCATTGCCGTGCGCGCCGGGCATCATTGCGCAGAGCCGCTGATGGGCCGGCTGGGTGTCACCAGCACCGCGCGCGCCAGCTTCGGGCTCTACACGCTGCCCGAGGAGATCGACGCGCTGGCAACAGGGCTTGAGCGGGTGCGCAAGATTTTCGCATGAACGAGGCGCTCTACGACTCCATCGTGCTCGACCGCGCCCGCCACCCGCGCCATGCGGGCCGGCCGGCTGCGTTCGATGCGATGGGGGCGGGAGAGAACCGCATGTGCGGAGACCAGGTCAGCATCTTCCGCGTTGGCTCCACCTACCGGCATGAGGCGGTCGGCTGCGCCATCCTTGCCGCCAGCGCGGAGCTGATGTGCGATGCGGCCACCGGCAAAAATGCCGGCGAGATCGCCATATTGGCAAAGAGTTTCGAGCAACTCGTTAAGACCGGGCAGGCAAGCCCGGAATTGGGAGATCTGAATGCGCTTGCAGGCATTGCGCAATATCCTTCCCGGCTTCGGTGCGCGACCCTCCCCTGGAGCGCCCTCAAAGCCAGCCTCGCCGGAGATCCCGGCGCAGGAGATAGAGACCATGACTGAAGACAAGCACGAACCCGAACAGATGCAGCCGGTGACCAGCTGGACGCCCGACGGCGAAAGCCCGCCGCGCGTTTCCGAGGAAGCGGTGATCGGCGCGATCTGTACCGTGTATGATCCGGAAATCCCGGTGAATATCTACGAGCTGGGGCTGATTTACGCCATCGAGATTGCCGATAATGGCAATGTGAAAATCGAGATGACGCTGACCGCCCCTGGCTGCCCCTCCGCCCAGGAGCTGCCGGAGATGGTGCGCGATGCCATCGCGCAGATCGACGGGGTTGGCGATATCACGGTCGACACCGTCTGGGACCCGGCCTGGGACCAGAGCCGCATGAGCGAGGAAGCCCGGCTCATGCTGAACATGTTTTGAGGTGAAGCCATGGATGTAACCCACACCACCGCGCCGAAAAAACGCGAGCTGCCGCCTTTGATGTCACTGAGCGACGCCGCCGCTTCCCGGCTGCGCAAGCTCTATGATGGCGCCGAGAAGGGCAAGCTTTTGCGCATCTCCGTCGGCACCAAGGGCTGCTCGGGCATGTCCTACGAGATGGACTGGGTGGAAGCACCCGCCGCCACCGATGAGGTGGTGAAGAGCCAGGATCTGACCGTGCTGGTGGACCGCAAGGCCACCTTGTTCCTGATCGGCACCGTGATGGACTATAAGGAAGACAAGCTGACGCGTGGCTTCACCTTTGAGAACCCGAACGAGAAAGGCCGCTGCGGCTGCGGCGAGAGCTTTCACGTTTAAGGAAGAAATGGGGCGTTTTTGAAAAAACGCCCCACACCCCCAAAAGCTTTTATGACTCCAGGATCACTGACACTGGGACATGGTCGCTGGGCTGGGTTTTTCCACGCTCATCCTTGTGAATAATCACATGCTGTAACCGCTCCGCCAGCCTGGGCGAGAGCAAAGCATGGTCGATCCGCAGCCCGATATTCCGGTCCCACGCCCCGCCCTGATAATCCCAAAACGTATAAAGCGTGTCCTTGGGATGCAGGGCCCGCACCGCCTCGGTCAGCCCGGTATGCAGCAGCGCATGGAAGGCGGCCCGGGTTTCCGGGCGGATCAGCGCATCATTCGCCGGCAAGGCGCGGGGCGCGAAATCCGCGTCGGTCGGGCAGACATTATAATCCCCGGCCAGGATGAAATCCTCATCTGCCGCCATCAGCGCCGTTGCATGTTCGCGCAGCGCCGCCATCCAGTGCAGCTTATACTGGTAGCCGGCCTCGCCGCCGGAATTGCCATTGGGCAGATACAGCCCGCCAATGCGCATGCCCGCCGCCTTCACTTCGACAAAGCGTGAATGCGCATCCGCCTCGCCCATGCCGGGCAGGCGGCGATGCGTCACCTCCACCCCCCCCTTATGCAGGATGGCGACACCATTATAGGATTTCTGGCCGACAATCTCCGCCTCATAGCCAAGGGCAGAGAAGGCCATGCCGGGGAACTGGTGCGCCTCGCATTTGATCTCCTGCAGCAGCAGGAAATCCGGCTGTTCGCGTTCCAGGAACGAGGCGACATGCGTTTCGCGCATGCGCACGGAATTCACATTCCAGGTGGTGATTTTCAGCACGGGGAGGGGTCAGTCGACCGAGAAGGAGGTGCCGCAGCCGCAGGAGGCGGTGGCATTCGGGTTCTTCACCAGGAAATGCGCGCCCATCAGGCTGTCCTTGAAATCCAGCTCGGCCCCGGCCAGGAAATCCAGGCTCACCGGGTCCACCAACACTTTCGCGCCGTCGCGCTCCAGCACCAGATCATCCGGCGCGCTGGCGGCGGTGAGGTCGAATTTATATTGCAGGCCGGAGCAGCCGCCGGCCAGAACCTCAACCCGCAGCGCCTGGGCGCTGGGGTCGTCAGCCAGGATTTCCGCCACCCGGGCGGCGGCGGAGGCGGAAATGGCGAAAGGGGCAATCACGTCGCTCATGGCGCTTATATAGCGTGTCGCCCCCTTGGAGGTAAGGCCACGCTGTTCTAAAGCCCTGCCTATGGAGAAAGCCCCCTATGCCGTGCAGGAAGGCGAAAGCCGCGGCCGCGTGCATGACCAGGCACGCTCGGACGAGCGCAGCCCCTTCCAGCGCGACCGCGACCGCGTGGTGCACAGCTCGGCCTTTCGCAAGCTGCAATATAAAACCCAGGTCTTCATCAACCGCGAGGGGGATTTCTACCGCACGCGGCTGACCCACAGCCTGGAAGTGGCGCAGATCGCCCGCGCCATCGCCCGCGCCTTGCGCTTCGATGAAGACCTCACCGAATGCCTGGCTTTGGCGCATGATCTCGGCCATCCGCCCTTCGGCCATGCCGGCGAGACCGGGCTGGACGAGGCGCTGAAGGAGTTCGGCGGCTTCGACCATAATGACCAGAGCTTTCGCGTCGTCACCCAGCTCGAATATCGCTACGCGGCATTCGATGGGCTGAACCTGACCTGGGAGAGCCTGGAGGGGCTGGCCAAACATAATGGCCCGCTGAAAAACCCGCCGCCCACTATTGCGGCCTTCAACGAAGCGCATGATCTCGACCTCGCCCGGCAGACCTCCGGCGAGGCGCAGATCGCCGCCTTCTCCGACGATATCGCCTATAACACCCACGACCTGGATGATGGGCTGCGCGCCGGGCTGTTCGCCTTCGAGGATATTCTGGAGCTGCCGGTGATCGGCGATTTGCTGCGCGATGCCCGCAAGCTCACCGACCAGCCCCAGCGCATCCGCGCCGAGCTGAGCCGCCGGGTGATCAATTGCCTGGTGCATGACACGCTGGCCGAAAGCGGGCGCCGCTTGGCCGCGCTGGCCCCCACTTCCTGCGCGGATATCCGCGCCCATGCGGGGGCGGTGATCGGCTTCTCCGAGGAAATCCGCCAGGCGAATATCGCGCTGAAGCGCTTCCTGATGGCCCGCATGTACCGGCATTGGAAGCTGAACCGGATGAATTATAAATGCAGCCATGTCACCCGCACTTTGGGCAGCCTGCTGCTGAAGCGCCCGGAGCTGCTGCCCGATGATTGGCGCGCCCGCGCCGGCAAGCCCGAAACCCCGCAAGCCGCCGCCGCGGTGCGCGATTATGTGGCCGGCATGACCGACCGCTACGCCCAGGACGAATTTTCCCGTTTGACCGATCCCTCGGTTCCCGCTTGAGAGACAAGATGCAAGACGAAAATCTGTTTGCCGTGCTGCGCGGCAAGGTGCTGGCCGCCCTTGAAACACTGGCCCCGGGCCTCGCCCCGGAAATCCTGGCACGGGTGGAGGTCACCCCCACCAAGGATGCCGCGCATGGCGATATGGCGACCAACGCCGCGATGATCGCCGCCAAGCCGGCCGGCAAGAACCCGCGTGAGCTGGCGGCCGGGCTGGTGGCGGCCCTCTCCGGCCAGCACGGCATCGAAAAGGCTGAGGCGGCGGGGCCGGGCTTCGTCAACCTCACCCTCTCGCCCGCCTTGCTGCTGGCCCAGCTGCCGGTGATCCTCGCCGCCCAGGAGGCCTACGGGCAGGGCGCGGCGCGGCCGGGCAAGATCAATGTGGAATATGTCTCCGCCAACCCCACCGGGCCGCTGCATGTCGGCCATTGCCGGGGGGCGGTGGTGGGCGATGCGCTGGCCAATCTGCTGCGCAAGGCCGGGCATGACGTGGTCAAGGAATATTACGTCAACGATGCCGGGGCCCAGGTGCAGGCTTTGGCCCGCTCCAGCTATGTCCGGTATCTCGAGGCGCTCGGCCGGTCGACTGACGCCTATATCGAGAGCGTGCCCGGCGGCATGCAATATGGCGGCGCCTATCTCATCCCCATCGGCCAGGCGCTGGCGGAAAAATATGGCGGCACCTACGCCGAGGCGCCGGAAGCCGCATGGCTGGATCTGTTCCGGGATTTCGCCATCGAGCACATGATGGGCATGATCCGTGAGGATCTGGCCGCCTTGGGCGTGCATCACGACGTCTTCTCCTCCGAGCGCGCGCTGGTGGAGAATGGCGGGGTGGAGCGCGGGCTGGATGCGCTGCGCGAAAAAGGCCTGATCTATCGCGGCATTCTGGAGCCGCCCAAGGGCAAAACCCCGGAAGACTGGGAGCCGCGCGAGCAGGAACTGTTCCGCTCCACCGAATATGGCGACGACGTGGACCGCCCTGTCTCCAAATCCGATGGCAGCTACACCTATTTCGCCAACGACATCGCCTATCATAACGACAAGATCATCCGCGGCCCGCAGGCCGACCTGATCGACGTGCTGGGCGCCGACCATGGCGGCTATGTGAAGCGCATGCAGGCGGCGGTGAAGGCGCTCTCCGGCGGGCGGCTGGATGTGGTGCTCTGCCAGATCGTCAAGGTGGTGAAGGATGGCGCGCCGGTCAAAATGTCCAAGCGCGCCGGCACCTTCGTCGAGCTGCGGGATCTGATCGACGAGGTCGGGCCGAATGCCGTGCGTTTCCTGATGCTGATGCGCAAATCTGACGCGCAGATGGAGTTCGATCTCAACGCCGCCGTGGCGCAGACCCGCGAAAACCCGGTTTTCTATGTGCAATACGCGCATGCGCGGGCGCGCTCGGTGTTGCGCGCCGCCCCCGCGCCTTCCGCCGAGGCGGATTTCTCCACCCTCACCGCGCCGGAAGAGATGGCGCTGCTGCGCCGGCTGCTCACCTGGCCGCGTCTGGTCGAGCAGGCGGCGGAGGCGCGCGAGCCGCATCGCGTGGCGTTTTTCCTGTATGATCTGGCTTCGGATTTCCATGCGCTTTGGAATGCCGGGCGTGATAACGCCGCCTTGCGCTTCCTGCAGGAGGATAAGCCCGAGGAGACGGCGGCGCGCATCGGGCTTGTGGCGGCGACCGCCATCGTGCTTCGCTCGGCCCTGGCCGTGCTTGGCGTCACGCCGGTTGAGGAAATGAGGTAAGGATTTGCAGGAAGACGACGACGATTTCCTGTATCGGCCGCATCGCGCCAAGGGCCAGCGGCTGGACCCGGCGATCCAGCGCATGGCGATCGCCGCGGGCGGGGTTTCGGTGCTGGTCATCGTCGTCGCCTGGGTCTGGAGCGGCATCCATCCTTACACCTTCGGGCCGCCGCCGGTGGTCGAGCCGCCGGCGACACCCTTGCGCGTGGTCCCGGCCGATCCTGGCGGGCTGGTGGTGCCGGGTGCCAATATTCCCATCATGTCCGGTGAGATGAGCGACAAGGCGCCGCGCCTGGCCGCCCCTGGCCAGGCGCCGGATATCGCGGCGCTGGACCAGGCGGCGGGGCTGAACCAGCCGCCCGCCCAGATGGCGCAGGCCGCCCCGCCGGCCGCACCGGGGACAAGCCCGGATGACGCGCCGGCGCCGGCCAACGCCACCCCGGCCACCACCGATAAGCCGCAGAACATCACCCCCGCCGCCTCGCAGACGCCGCGCCCTGGCTCCACCGCCAGCAGCGCGGCCCAGGCCGAGGGAATGAGCGCGGTGCAGCTCGCCGCCACAGGGGATGAAAGCGGCGCGCTCGCCACCTGGACCAAGCTGCAGAAGCAGTTCCCGGACCTGCTCTCCGGGCGCACGCCGGAGATCATCCCGGCGATCGTCAACGGGCAGAGCGTCTGGCGGCTGCGCATTGGCGGTTTCCCCTCCGGCGCGGCGGCGAAAGCCTTCTGTGACAATCTCACCTCCAAGGGCGCGGCTTGTGCCGTGGCGGCATTTTGAAACCAGCGATTCTGGGGATTTCCGGCCTCTCCCTCACGGGTGAGGAGCGCGCGTTGTTCCGTGACCACGCGCCGCGCGGGGCGATTTTGTTCAAGCGCAACATCGCCGATCCGGCGCAGCTTGCTGATCTGACGGCGGAACTGAAAGCCATCCTGCCAGCGGGCGCGGTGCTGATGGTGGACCAGGAAGGCGGGCGCGTCGCCCGGCTGCGCAGCCCCCATTGGCCCGAGCTGCCCGCCGCCGGCACGCTGAAGACCGAGGCGGAGGCCTACGCCCACGGCCAGGCGCTCGGCGAAATGGTGCGCAAAGCCGGCTTCACCTGCACCGCCGCCCCGGTGCTGGATATCCGCATCCCCGGCGCCTCGGATGTGGTGGGGGACCGGGCGATTACCGGCGATGCCGAGACGGTCGGCCGGCTCGGCGGGGCAATCGCGCGCGGCATCATCGAAGCCGGCATTCTGCCGGTAATGAAGCACCTGCCCGGCCATGGGCGGGCTCTGGTCGATTCGCACGTGGCGCTGCCGGTGGTGCCCGAGCTGACGCGGGATGATCTGATCCCCTTCATCGCCAACAAGGATCTGCCCTGGGCGATGACGGCGCATGTGGTCTATGAGCAATATGACCGCTTCAATCCGGGAACCTTGTCCGAGATCGTGATCCGCGATCTGATTCGCGGCGAGATCGGGTTCCAGGGCGTGCTGGTCTCGGACGATCTGGCCATGGGCGCGCTCTCCAGCGATCCGAACCCGGCCTCGCGGGCGCGCCGGGCGCTGGCGGCGGGGTGCGATATCGCGCTTTATTGCCCGGGCGATTTCGCCGGCAACCGGGCCGTGCTGGAGGCGCTATAGATGATGCATTTTCTTAGCACCCTGATCGGGCTGGGCATCGCCATCATCCTGCATGAGCTGGCGCATGGCGTGGTCGCCTATTGGATGGGCGACAAGACCGCACAACTGGCCGGGCGGCTGACGCTGAATCCGCTCAGACATCTGGACAAGATGGGCTCTTTCATCCTGCCGCTGATTCTGGCGGTGGGCCAGCTCGCCACGCTCGGCCATATCGCCTTTCTCTATGGCTGGGCGAAGCCGGTGCCGGTCAACCCCTTCAATCTGCATCTCGGCACCTATCGCGAGCCGCGCCGGCTGATGGCGATCGTCGCCCTGGCCGGGCCGGTGATGAATTTCATCCTGGCGCTGGGGGGCGGCGTGGCGATGCATGCGGCGGTGGCGGCGCAATCCATCCCCTGGCTGGATTTCCTGGCCTATTTCATCGAAATCAACCTGCTGCTCGGGCTGTTCAACCTGATCCCGCTGCCGCCGATGGATGGCGGGCGGATCGCGGTGGGCATTCTACCGCTACCGCTGGCGATGCGGCTGGCGCGGGCGGAAAATCTCGGCATCGCCGCGGTGCTGCTGGTTTTGTTCGTGCTGCCGGTGACGCTGCAACAATTCGGCGTGCATTTCGACCCGTTCCGTGACGTGATGGGGTTTCTGCTGCCGGCCGCCGAGCGGCTGGTGCTGGGGCTGACGGGAAATGGCTTTGGAGACAACTGAGACCCTGGTTCTGTCGCTGGAGGGGTTCGAGGGGCCGCTGGACCTGCTGCTCGAACTCGCCCGCACCCAGAAGGTGGATCTGGCGAAAATCTCCATCCTGCAGCTGGTCGAGCAATTCCTGGCGGTGATCGAAGGGGCGCGCCGCGTGCGGTTGGAGCTGGCGGCCGACTGGCTGGTGATGGCGGCCTGGCTGACCTGGCTGAAATCGCGCCTGCTGGTGCCGCAGCTGGGCGAGCCAGAGGATGCCGAGCTTGCCGCCGAAATCCTGCAATCCCGGCTGATGCAGCTGCAGGCGATGCGCGTCGCCGCCGCCTGGATGGGGCAACGTCCGCAGCTGAACTGGGACGTGTTCGAGCGCGGCCTGCCGGAAGACCTCACCGAGCTGGACCGCTCGCGCCTGAAGCTGGACATGACCAGCCTGCTCTCGGCTTATCTGGCCGCCCGCCGCCGGGCAGGCGCCAAACAGCGCTACCGGCCCCGACCGATGGTGTATTTTTCGGTGCAGGATGCGTTGCAGCGCGTCGGCCGGATGCTGGGCTCGCTGCCCGATTGGGCGAGCCTGGAGCAGTTTCTCCCCGAGGGGTTGCAGGATGGCATTCCGCGCCGGGCAGCCATCTCCTCAACCCTCATCGCGGGGCTGGAAATGGCCAAGCATGGGCAGCTAGACTTGAAACAGGATGAGCGGTTCGGGCCGATTCTGATGCGACGGAAGAAGGAGAGCGACGGATCTGATGGCTGAAGCCTTTACGCTGCCGATGCGCCTGGCCGAAGCGGCGATTTTCGCCGCCACCCAGCCGGTGACGGCCAGGATGCTGGCCAATCTGCTGCCGGTGGATACGGATGTGGATGCGGTGATGAGCGATCTGGTCACCGCTTATGCCTCGCGCGGGGTGAATATCGTCATGGTCGGCGGCGGCTGGCAGTTGCGCACCGCGCCTGACCTCGCCCCGGCCTTGCGCAAGGTAGTGGAGCTGCCGCGCCGTCTGCCGCGCGTGGCGATGGAGAGCCTGGCCATCATCGCCTATCACCAGCCGGTCACCCGCACCGAGATCGAGGAAATCCGCGGCGCCGCGCTCTCGCAGACCACGCTGGATCTGCTGCTGGAAAACGGGCTGATCACGCCCAAGGGCCGCAAGGAGACCCCCGGCCGGCCGACCCTCTGGGGCACCACGCCAAATTTCCTCGCCCAGTTCGGGCTGAATGATCTGCGCGAGATGCCCAAGCGCGAGGAGCTGCTGATCGATGCGAACGGGCCGGCCCTTGCTGCGCCGCCAGCCGAGGCCGATGCGCAGCCGCAGGAGGCGGGGCAGCCGGATGAGGCGGCGGGGGTGGAAGACGCGAAACCCGAATGAGCCCGCTGCGCATCACCCGTGAGACGCTGATGGACGGCACTTTGCGTGCCCGCCAGCGCGAATATGCCGCCGCCCATCCGGACATGCGCTGGCGCACCGAAGCGGAGATGAAGCAGATTTTCGATGAGATACTGGCCGCGCATCCGGCGGACGAAGATCTCTGGGTGTTCGGCTATGGCTCGCTGATCTGGAATCCGGCCTTCGATTACGAGGCGAAGAGCTGCGCCCTGCTGCGCGGCTGGCATCGGCGTTTCTGCCTGCGCATGTTCATCGGGCGCGGCACGCCGGAGACGCCGGGTGTGATGCTGGCGCTCGACCGCGGCGGGGCCTGCCGGGGGGTGGCGTTCCGAATCGCGGCTGAGAAAATCCGCCAGGAGCTGTGGCTGCTCTGGCAGCGGGAAATGTATGGCGGCGCCTATAATGCCCGCTGGGTGCGGCTTGAGGCCGGGGGCAAGCCGGTGCGGGCGATCACCTTCGTCATCAATCCCGACCATCCACGCTATATCAAGGAGCTTTCGGTGGAGCAGACGGCGGCGCTGATCGCCTCCGGAAGGGGGGATCTCGGCACCTGCCGGGAATATTTCGAAAACACCGTCGAGCATCTGCGCGCGCTGGGGGTGAAGGATGCGGCGCTGGCGCGGATTGCCGCGTCTTTGCCATCCGCGTGAGGGCCTGCTAGCAAGCCTGCGCGATGTTTGGATTGTCATGGGGTGAAATCGGGCTGATCATGGCGGTGGCATTGATTGCCATTGGGCCAAAGGATCTGCCTGTCGCGATCAGGACCGTCACCGGGCTGATCAAGAAGGCGCGCGGCATGGCCTCGGAATTCCAGGGCCATCTGGACGAGATGATGCGCGAGGCGAATCTCTCGGACGTGAAGGGCGAGATCGACAAGCTCCGCCGATTCGATTTCCGCACCGCCGCCGAAACCGCTTTGGACCCGGATGGCAGCCTGCGCGCCACCGCCAAGGAGGTGAATGACAGCGTCGAGACGCAGACCGTCACCGCCTACAAACCGCCGGCCGTGGTCGAGGAGGCACCGCCCGATGCCCCTGCCGTCATCCCGCCCGAGGCCGCGCGCAAGGCGCCCACACCCGCTTTCATTCCGCCTGGCACCAGGCGCTGGGGTTTTTAAATGACAACCGCCGATGAAGACCAGATCGACGACAAGGAAATGCCGCTGCTCGAGCATCTGGCCGAGCTGCGCAAACGGCTGATCTGGTCGGCCGCCGCCTTTCTGATCGCGTTTCTGGTCTGCTATCATTTTTCCGCGAAGATTTACGACTTCCTGGCCGCCCCGCTGGCGCACGCGCTGGTGGCGCAGGGGCAGAAGCCGGAGCTGGTCTATACCGCGCTCTATGAGGCGTTCTTTACCGACGTGAAGGTGGCGGTGTTCGGTGCCGCCTTTATCTCCTTCCCGGTCCTGGCGACGCAGATCTGGCTGTTCGTCGCACCCGGGCTGTACCGGCGCGAAAAGCGGGCCTTGCTGCCCTTTCTCATCGTCACCCCCATCCTGTTCTTCGCCGGCGGCGCGCTGGCCTATTACGTGTTCTTCCCGATCGCCTGGAAATTCTTCCTCTCCTTCCAGCAAAGCGGGCAGGGGGTGGATATCTCGCTGCTGCCCAAGGTCTCGGATTATCTGAACATCGTGATGAAGCTGCTCTTCGCCTTCGGGCTCAGCTTCGAGCTGCCGGTGCTGCTCACGCTGCTGGGCAAGGTTGGCATCGTCACCCATGCGACGCTGAAGCGCTATCGCCGCTACGCCTATGTCGGCTGCTTTATCGTCGCCGCCATCATGGCGCCGCCGGACGTGCCCAGCCAGTGCATCATGGCCGCCTTGCTGCTGTTCCTGTTCGAGATTTCGCTGTTCTTCGTGAAGCTCGTCGAGCCGAAATATGAGGACGAGGCCGAAGAGGCCGCCACCGCTGAGCAAAAAGACCAAGAGAATGCATGATATCAAGCTGATCCGCGAGAATGCCGAGGGGTTTGACGCGGGCCTCGCGCGCCGGGGCATCGCGCCGCTGTCGCGCGAAATCCTGGAGCTGGACGAGCAGCGCCGCGCCGCCCTGGCCCGCCAGCAGGAGCTGCAGGCCGAGCGCAATGCGGTCTCCAAGAAGATCGGCGAGGCCAAGCGTGCCAAGGCGGATAGTACCGAATTGGAAGCGCAGGGCATGCGCATCCGCGAGGAAATCGCCAAGCTGGACGCCGAAGGGCCGCGCCTGGATGCGTTGCTGCGCGACACGCTGGGCAAGATCCCGAATCTGCTGGACGCGGCGGTGCCCGAGGGCAAGGACGAGGCTGATAACAAGGTCGAAAAAACCTGGGGCGCGCCGCGCAATTTCGCCTTCACGCCGAAGGAGCATCACGAGCTCGGCGAAGCGCTGGGGATGATGGATTTCGCCGGGGCGGCGAAGCTGGCCGGGGCGCGCTTTACCGTGCTGAAGGATAAGCTCGCCCGGCTGGAACGCGCTTTGGGTCAGTTCATGCTGGATATGCACACCAGCGAGCATGGCTATGCCGAGACGGTGGTGCCGCTTTTGGTGAACGATGCCACCATGTACGGCACCGGCCAGTTGCCGAAATTCGCCGAGGATCTGTTCGCCACCACCGATGGGCGCTGGCTGATCCCAACCGCCGAGGTGCCGCTGACCAACCTGGTCGCCGGCGACATTACTCCGGCGGCGCAGCTGCCGCTGCGGATGACCGCGCTGTCTTATTGTTTCCGCTCCGAGGCCGGCTCCGCCGGGCGGGATGTGCGGGGCATGCTGCGCCAGCATCAGTTCACCAAGGTCGAGCTGGTGAGCATCACCACGCCTGAGCAAAGTACGGAGGAGCACGAGCGCATGACCCGCGCCGCCGAGGCGGTGCTGGAGCGCCTCGAGCTGCCTTATCGGCGGATGCTGCTCTGCGCCGGGGATACCGGCTTCTCTGCCGCCAAGACCTATGACCTCGAAGTCTGGGTGCCGGGGCAAGGGAAATACCGGGAAATCTCCTCCTGCTCCAACACGCTGGCCTTCCAGGCGCGGCGGATGAATGCGCGCTTCCGGGTGGGCGATGGCAGGCCGGACTTCGTGCACACGCTGAACGGCTCAGGCACCGCTGTCGGGCGGGCACTGATCGCGGTGATGGAGAATTATCAGAATGAGGATGGCTCGATCACCGTGCCATCCGTGCTGCGGCCTTATATGGGCGGGCTGGAGAGCATCGCCGCCTGAGGCGGGCTGGCCGATTGATGGGGCCGGCGGGCAGCCGCCTGGTCCGTTCTGTATTTTTAGGGAATGAAGTTATGAGCACCGCGCTGAAAACCGCCATCGAAGCCGCCTGGGACGACCGGGCCAGCATCTCGCCCGCCACCACAGGCGAGGTGCGCGATGCGATTGAGGCGGCGCTGGAGCTGCTGGATTCCGGCAAGGCCCGGGTGGCGCAGCCGGGCGAGGGTGGCTGGGTGGTCAATCAGTGGCTGAAGCAGGCGGTGCTGCTCTCCTTCCGCCTGTACCCGAACTATGTGCAGGGCAATGTCGGCGATGCGCCGGTGTTCGACAAGGTGGCGATCAAATTCGCCGGCTGGGATGAGGCGCGCTTTGCCGCCGCCGGCATGCGCGCGGTGCCCGGCGCCGTGGTTCGCCGCTCCGCCTTCATCGCCCCCGGCGTGGTGCTGATGCCGAGCTTCACCAATGTCGGCGCCTATGTCGGTGAGAATACGATGATCGACACCTGGTCGACCGTCGGTTCCTGCGCGCAGATCGGCAAGAACTGCCATATCTCCGGCGGTGTCGGGATTGGCGGGGTGCTGGAGCCGCTGCAGGCGAATCCGGTGATCATTGAGGATAATTGCTTCATCGGCGCGCGCTCTGAAGTGGCGGAAGGGGTGATCGTGGGTGAGGGCGCGGTGCTCTCGATGGGCGTGTTCCTGGGCGCCTCCACCAAGATCGTCGATCGCGAGACCGGCGAGATCATGTATGGCAAGGTGCCGCCTTACTCCGTCGTGGTGCCGGGCAGCCTGCCGGGCAAGACGCCCACCTCGCCCAGCCTGGCGGCGGCGATCATCGTCAAGCGCGTGGATGCGCAGACCCGCTCCAAGACCTCGATCAACGAGCTGCTGCGCGCGTGATCTCCGCGCCCGCCCTGCTGCGCGATCTGCTGCGCTGCGCCTCTGTCACCCCGGCCGATGCCGGAGCGCAGGGCGTGCTGATCGTAGCGCTACGAAAGCTGGGTTTCGAGGTGACGACTCTGCGTTTCGGCGAGATCGAGAATTTCTTCGCCGAGCGCAAAGGCCCTGGAAAGCATCTTTGCTTCGCCGGCCATACGGATGTGGTGCCGCCCGGCGAAGGCTGGTCCCACGGCCCGTTTGACGGCGAGGAGCAGGGCGGCGTGCTCTATGGGCGCGGGGCGGTGGACATGAAAGGCGGCATCGCCGCGTTCGTGGCGGCGGCCTCGCGGGTGCCGGGGCATGTCTCGCTGCTGATCACCGGGGATGAGGAAGGCGAGGCGGTGGATGGCACCGTGCGGGTGCTGGACTGGATGCAGGCGAACGGGAAAATCCCGGATTTCTGCGTGGTCGGCGAGCCGACCAGCAAAGCCAGGCTCGGCGATGTGGTGAAGGTGGGGCGGCGCGGCAGTTTGAATGCGGTGATCACCATGCAGGGCCGCCAGGGCCATGCCGCCTATCCGCACCTGGCCGATAATGCCGTGCATAAGCTGATCCCGGTGCTGGCGGAGCTGGCATCGCACCAGCTCGATGCGGGATCGGAATTTTTCGAAGCCTCGACGCTGCAGATCACCACGGTTGATGTCGGCAATCCCGCCACCAACGTGATCCCCGGCGCGGCGGTGGCGAAGCTGAATATCCGCTTCAATGATCTGCATTCCGGCGCCTCGCTCACCGCCTGGCTGAAGGATGTGCTGGCCCGCCACGCGCCGGGGACGATGTTGCAGGTGAAGATTTCCGGCGAATCCTTTCTCACCCAGCCGGGTGAGGCGATTGCCGCGCTGGTGGGGGCGATCGAGCGCGTCACGGGGGTAACGCCGGACCGCAATACCGGCGGCGGCACCTCGGATGCGCGTTTCATCGCGCGGTTTTGCCCGGTGGCGGAGTTCGGGCTGGTCGGCACCACCATGCATAAGGTGGATGAGGCGGTGCCGGTGGCCGAGCTGAACCAGCTGGCGGATATATATGCGGCGCTGATCGAAGGGTTTTGCGGATGATCATGCGCGGTCTGCTGCTGCTGGCGCGCGGCAATGCCAAAGGCATCGAGGAATTCGGCACCGGCGAGGACGCATTTGCCGCTTCGCTGGCGCCGTTGATCGCGTTTCCGCTGGTCGGCGCGCTGCTCAGCCTGGTCGCGGGCGATTGGAAAAGCGCGCTGCTGGGGCTGCTCTCGCGGCTCTGCACCGTGCTGGCGCTGCCGGTGATCACTTACGAATTCGCCCGGCTTTTCGGGCGCCGGGAGCTGTGGCTGCGCACCGCCACGGCGCTGAACTGGTGCTTCTGGCTGGTGCTGCCGGCGATCCTGGTCGCGGCCTTCATCGGCTCGATCCTGGTCCAGTTCGGGCTGAAGATGGATCAGGTGGAGATGGCGGTGCTGGGGCTGATCGGGCTCTATCTGCTGTGGAATCGCTGGTTCGTGTTCCGCAACGGGCTGCAGCTGAATATCTGGCGGGCCTTGCTGGTATTGCTCGCCAGTATTGCCGTCACCGGCGCCTTCGCCGCCCTGCCTTGGGCCACTGGCCTGCCGCTCGCCTCCACCGAGATCACTTCGCTGCCCTGATCGGGTTACGATTTGTCATCCTGCCGTTAATGTTCGCGCGGGGACAAAGCAGAGCGGAGCCCTTATAGCAACGCACAGGATCTGGAGCAGGAGTGGGCTTTGGTGGCGGTACGCGAAGGGCAGCGCAAGCGCGGCAAGGGGCGGTATGTCATCGCCCTGGTGGTCATTCTCCTGGTGGCCTTCATCTGGTGGCGCCATAGCGGGCAGCGCCAGCACGGCTATGGCCCGGTGCCGCAATCGGTGGTCACCGCCAAGGCCGTCAGCGGGCCGATGCCGGTGATTTTGGATGAGCTGGGCACCGTCACCCCCACCGCCACGGTGACGCTGCTGCCGCAGATTTCAGGTTATATCACCCAGATCGCCTTCACCGAGGGGCAGATGGTCCAGAAAGGCCAGTTCCTGGTGCAGATCGACCCGCGGCCGTATCAGATCCAGCTTGAGCAATATCAGGCGGCGCTGGCCAAGGACCAGGCCAGCCTGGACCAGGCGCGCTCCGATTATGCGCGCTATCTGAAGCTGGAAGCGCAGAACAGCATTTCCGCGCAGACCGTCTCGGACCAGAAATTCACCGTGGCCCAGGATGCGGCGGCTGTGAAATCCGACCAGGCGAATATCGACACCGCCAAGCTCGATCTGGCCTATTGCCATATCACCTCGCCGGTGACCGGGCGGATCGGCCTGCGGCTGGTCGATCTGGGCAATTACGTCACCTCCGGCAGTTCCACCGGGCTGGCGGTGGTGACCACCATAAGCCCGACCACGGTGGAGTTTTCCGTCGCCCAGCAGGATCTGACGCAGATTCTGGAACAGCTCGAACAAGGCCGGACCCTGCAGGCCAGCGCCTATGAGAGCGACGATGTGACCAAGCTGGAGGATGGCACGCTCTCGGCTGTCGATAACCAGGTGAACACCTCCACCGGCATGGTGAAATTGCGCGCCGATTTCGCCAATACGGATAATAAGCTCTTCCCCAACCAGTTCGTGAATGTGCATCTGCTGGTGAAGACGCTGCAGAACGCGACCCTGGTGCCCAGCCCCGCGGTGCAGGAGGGCGCGCCTGGCGCCTATGTGTATGTGGTGCAGCCCGATAATACGGTGAAGATGGTGCCGGTGACCACCGGCCCGACCGATGGCTTCAACACCGTCATCACCAAGGGGGTGAGCCCGGGCGATGAGGTGGTGGTGGATGGCGTCGACCGGCTGACCGATGGCAGCAAGATCACCCCCTCGGGCAGAGAAACGGTGACCACCAACGGGGCGCCGGAGGCCATCGCGCCCAGCGCGGCCAGCCAGGCGCCATCCGGCAAACCTGGCGGCTGGCATCATAAGAAACAGAACGGCCAGGCCGCCGGCCAGTGAACCCCTCCCGGCTTTTCATCCTCCGGCCGGTCGCGACATCGCTGCTGATGATCGCCTTCGTGCTGGTCGGGCTGGTGGCGTTCCAGTATCTGCCGGTCGCGGCCCTGCCGGATGTGAATTACCCCACCATCGAGGTGGAGACCTTCTATCCCGGCGCATCGCCGGATGTGGTGAGCACATCGATCACCGCGCCGCTGGAGCGCCAGCTGGGCCAGATGCAGGGGCTCAACCAGATGTCGAGCCAGAGCTCGGCCGGGGCCTCGGTGATCACGCTGCAATTCGATCTGTCGCTGAGCTTGGATGTGGCCGAGCAGGAGGTGCAGGCGGCGATCAACGCGGCGGGAAATTTGTTGCCGAGCGATCTGCCGGCGCCGCCGATCTATAACAAGGTCAACCCGGCCGACGCGCCGATCATGACGCTGGCGATCACCTCGAAGACGATGAACCTCATCGATGTGCAGCGTCTGGTGAATTCACGCCTGGCCTCGAAAATTTCCGAGATTTCGGGGGTCGGTCTGGTCAGCCTCGGGGGCGGCAATGAGCCGGCGATCCGCGTCGAGGTGAACCCGCAGGCGCTCGCCGCCTATGGCATTTCCATCGACAATGTCCGCACGGATATCGCCAATCTCAACGTCAATTCGCCGAAGGGCAGTTTCTCCGGCCCGGTGCAGAATTACACGATCAACGATAACGACCAGATCACCGACCCCGCGCAATATAACAAGCTGGTCATCGCCTATAAGAACGGCACGCCGGTTTTCCTGAAGGATGTCGCCAAGGTGGTCTCCGCGCCGGAAAATGCGGAGCTGGGCGCCTGGGTGAACAGGACGCCGGCGATCATCCTGAATGTGCAGCGCCAGCCGAACGCCAACGTGATCAAGACGGTGGATGCGATCAAGCGGTCCTTGCCGACACTCACCCAAGGGCTGCCGCCGGCGATGAATATTCAGGTGGTGAGCGACGGCACCATTTCCATCCGCGCCTCCGTGCGCGATGCCGAGTTCGAACTGCTGCTCTCGATCTTCCTTGTCGTCGCCGTGATCTATCTGTTCCTGGGCAGTCTGCGGGCGACGGTGATCCCCAGCATCTCCGTGCCGGTCTCGCTGATCGGCACGCTGGCGGTGATGTATCTCTGCGGCTACTCGATCGATAATCTCTCGCTGATGGCGCTGATCGTCGCGACCGGCTTCGTGGTGGATGACAGCATCGTGATGATCGAGAATATCGCCCGCTATCTGGAGATGGGCGAGAGCCCGATGCAGGCGGCGCTGAAGGGGGCGGGGCAGATGGGCTTTACCATCATCTCGCTGAGCGTCTCGCTGATCGCGGTGCTGATCCCGCTTCTGTTCATGGGCGATGTCACCGGGCGGCTGTTTTCCGAATTCGCGGTGACGCTGGCGGTGACCATCGTGATTTCGGCGGTGGTGTCGCTGACTTTGGTGCCGATGCTGTGCTCGCGGATTCTGCATGAGCATGCGCAGGAAAAACCCGGGCGGATCGCGCTCTGGGCGGAGCGGCAGTTCGCGCGCATCGTCGCCGCCTATGGGCGCGGGCTGAGCTGGGTGCTGGCGCATGCGCGCCTCACGTTGGCGCTGTTCATCGCCACGCTGGCGCTGACCGGCTTGATGTATGTGTTCATTCCGAAAAGCTTCTTTCCGGTGCAGGATACCGGGCAGATCCAGGGCATCAGCCAGGGGGCGCAGAGCACCTCTTACGCGGCGATGGCGCAGCACCAGCAGCAGCTGGCGGATGCCTTGCTGAAAGACCCGGATGTGGTCAGCCTGACCAGCTATATCGGCGTGGATGGCACCAACACCACGCTGAACCAGGGCCGCTTCCTGATCAATCTGAAACCCAAGAGCGAACGCAGCCTCTCCGCCAGCGCGCTGATCCCGCGCCTCAACCGCGCGGTGGCGGGTGTGCCGGGGATTTCGCTATACCTGCAGCCGGTGCAGAGCCTGACTTTGGATACCAGCGTCTCGCCGACACAGTATCAGTTCGTGCTCGAGGACCCGAATAGCGGGGATTTCACCAGCTACGTGCCGAAGCTGTTGGCGGCGCTGCAAAGCCTGCCGCAGATCACCGGTGTCGCCAGCGGGCTGCAGGCTTCGGGCAACTCGGTTTATATCGACATTAACCGCGCCAATGCGGCGCGCTACGGCATCACCCCGGCGACGGTGGATAGCGCGCTCTATGATGCCTTCGGCCAGCGCATCATCTCCACCATTTTCACCCAGAGCAACCAGTTCCGCGTCATCATGGGCGTGCCGGCGGATAAGATGACCTCCATCGCGTCGCTGGGGAATATCTATCTGCCCTCCTCCTCTTCGACCGGCGGGGTGGTGCCGCTTTCGGCCATCGCCAGCTTCAGCGTGCGCAAAGTGCCGCTGGTGGTGGAGCATCTGGGACAGTTCCCGGCCACCACCATTTCCTTCAATGTCGCGCAAGGGGCGACGCTGGGGGAGGCGGTGAATGCGATCAAGCGGGCGGAGACGCAGGTGAAGCTGCCGACCGCGATGCAGACCTCCTTTCAGGGAGCGGCGGCGCAGTTCCAAAGCTCGCTCTCGAATGAGGTCTATCTGCTGATCGCGGCGATCATCGCGGTCTATATCGTGCTGGGCGTGCTCTATGAGAGCTTCGTGCATCCAGTCACCATTCTCTCGACGCTGCCATCGGCCGGGATCGGCGCGCTGCTGTTCCTGTGGCTGGCCGGCGACGGGCTGGGGGTGATCGGGATTATCGGCATCGTGCTGCTGATCGGCATTGTGAAAAAGAACGCGATCATGATGATCGATTTCGCTTTGCAGGCGCAGCGCCATGAGGGCAAAGCACCGCGCGAGGCGATTTATGAGGCGGCCTTGCTGCGCTTCCGGCCGATTTTGATGACGACGCTGGCCGCCTTGCTGGCCGGGCTGCCGTTGATCTTTGGCGGCGGCATGGGCTCTGAGCTGCGCGCACCTTTGGGGCTGGCGATCGTCGGCGGTCTGCTGGTCAGCCAGGTGCTCACTTTGTTCACCACGCCGGTGATCTATCTTGCCTTTGAGGCTTTGGCGGTGCGGCTGCGCGGGCAGCGCGCATGAATATCCCGGCGATCTTCATTCGCCGGCCGGTGGCCAGCATCTTGCTGACCATCGGCATCGCGCTCTCCGGCATGCTGGCCTTCACCCGCATGCCGGTGGCGCCGTTGCCGAAGATCGCCTTTCCGACCATCCAGGTCATGGCGCAGATGGCCGGCGCCAGCCCGGACACCATGGCCTCGACCGTGGCCGCACCGCTGGAGCGCCATCTCGGCGCGATTGCGGATGTGACGGAGATGACCAGCCAATCCGGCATTGGCAGCACGCGCATCACGCTGCAATTCGGGCTGGACCGCAACATCAACGGGGCGGCGCGCGATACCGAGGCGGCGATCCAGGCGGCGCGGGCGGATCTGCCGACCAGCCTGCGCGCCAACCCGACCTATCATGAGTTCAACCCGGCCGATATTCCGATCATGGTGCTCGCACTCACCTCGGACACGATGACGGCGGCGCAGCTCTATGATTCCGCCGATACCGTGCTGGAGCAGCAATTCTCCCAGGTTTCCGGCGTGGGCGAGGTGGAGCTGGGCGGCTCGGCGCTGCCGGCGGTGCGGGTGGAGCTGCAGCCGGGGAAGCTGGCGCAATATGGCATCGGGCTGGAGGATGTGCGCGCCGCCCTCGCCGGTGCCAACGCGAATGCGCCGAAAGGCTATTTCGATGTCGGCCCCAACCGCTATCAGCTCTACACCAACGACCAGGCGACGACGGCGGCGCAATATCGCGGTCTGGTGATCGCCTATCGCAATGGCCAGGCGGTGAAGCTCTCCGATGTCGCGGATGTGCAGAACTCGGTCGAGAACACCCAGAATGCCGGCTATTATAACGGCAAGCATGCGGTGCTGGTGATTGTCCATGCCACGCCGGATGCGAACATCATCAACACCGTCGATGACATCAAGAAGCTGCTGCCGAGCTTGCGGGCGGCCTTGCCGCCTTCGGTGCATATCGGCGTGGCGATGGATCGCAGCCAGTCCATCCGCGCCGCCGTGGACGATACCGAGCGGACCTTGTTCATCGCCGTGCTGCTGGTGGTGGGGGTGGTGTTCCTGTTCCTGCGCTCGCCGCGCGCCACGCTGATCCCCGGGCTGGCGGTGCCGGTCTCGATCATCGGCACCTTCGGTCCGATGTATCTGCTGGGTTTTTCCATCGATAATCTCTCGCTGATGGCGCTGACCATCGCCACCGGCTTCGTGGTGGATGACGCGGTGGTGGTGGTGGAAAACACCATGCGGCATCTGGAAGACGGGATGAGCCCGCTGGATGCGGCGCTGAAAGGCGGCGCCGAGGTCGGTTTCACCGTGCTCTCGATGAGCCTCTCCTTGATCGCGGTGTTCGTGCCGATCCTGCTGATGCCGGGGCTGCTTGGGATGTTGTTCAGGGAGTTCGCGGTGACGCTGTCGCTGGCGATCATCATCTCGCTGATCGTCTCGCTGACCATCACCCCGATGCTCTGCGCGCTGCTGCTGAAGCCGCCTTCACATGAACCAGGGCGCAAGCGGCGGGTGCTGGATGCGATCGAGCGCGGCTTCACCGCCGCGCGCGATGGCTATGAGCGCTCGCTGCGCTGGGCGCTGCGCCATGCGCGGCTGGTCGGGTTCGGCTTCCTGGTCACCATCATCCTCAACCTGGTGTTGTTCGTGGTGGTGCCGAAAGGCTTCTTCCCCGAGCAGGATACCGGGATGATCATCGGCAATATTCAGGCCGATCAATCCACCAGCTTCGCGGCGATGTCGGCGAAGCTCAAGACGGCCCAGGCGATCATCCAGAAGGACCCGGCGGTGGCCTCGGCGGCGGGGTTTACCGGCGGGCGCTCGACCAATACGGCGATGATGTTCATCACGCTGAAGCCGCTCAGCGAACGTCATCTCTCGGCCACCGCCATCGTCGCCCGGCTGCGCCCGCAGCTGGCGAAAATTCCCGGCGCGCAGACCTTCCTGGTGCCGGCACAGGATTTGCGCGTTGGCGGGCGGCAGAGCAACGCCGAATATCAATACACATTGACCAGCGATGATGCCGCGACGCTGCAGAGCTGGGTGCCGAAGATCGTCGCCGCGCTGAAGCAGGACAAGGCGCTGCTGGATGTGAATTCGGATATGCAGACTGGCGGGCTGGAGACCGACATCAAGATCGATCGCGCCCAGGCCTCGCGGCTGGGGCTGACGCCGCAGCAGATCGACGCGACCCTTTATGACGCGTTCGGCCAGCGGACGGTCTCCACCATCTATAACGAGCTGAACCAGTATGAGGTGGTGATGGAATTCGCCCCGCAATACCAGCAGACGCCGAATGATCTGAAGCGCATCTATGTGAGCACCTCGGGCGGCAGCGCCAGCGGCGCCAGCGCCACCCAGCTCGCCGCCGGGGCGGTGAGTGCCAGCACCACCAGCACCAGCGCGAGCAGCCGCACCAGCAGCGTGGCGCTGGACAGCGCCACCAATGCCGCGATCAATTCGATTTCCGGCAGCAAGAGCGCCTCCTCCGGCACCGCGGTGAGCACCAACAAGGAAACCATGGTGCCGCTTTCGGCCTTCGCCACGGTGACGCCGGGAACCACGCCGATTTCAGTCAATCATCAGGGCGGGCAACTGGCGGCGACGATCTCCTTCTCGCTGCCCGGCGGCACGGCGCTGGGCAGCGCGGCGGCGGAGATACAGAAGACGATGAGCAATCTCGATGTGCCGCTGAGCATCAAGGGCAGTTTCGCTGGCACGGCGGCGGCGTTCAAATCCTCGCAATCCTCCGAGCCGCTGATCATTCTGGCGGCGCTGGCGGCGGTCTATATCGTGCTGGGCATTCTCTATGAGAGCACGATCCATCCGCTGACCATTCTCTCCACCATTCCCTCGGCCGGCATCGGGGCGACCTTGTTCCTGCTGATGTTGAACACGCCGCTGACCATCATCGCGCTGATCGGCGTGATTTTGCTGATCGGCATTGTGAAGAAGAACGCGATTTTGATGATCGATTTCGCCCTGGCGCTGCAGCGTGGCGAGGGGATTGCGCCGGAGGAGGCGATTTTCCGCGCCGCCGTGCTGCGCTTCCGGCCGATCATGATGACCACTTTCGCCGCCGTGCTGGGGGCGTTGCCGCTGGCCATCGGCATCGGCCAGGGGGCGAGTTTGCGCCAGCCGCTGGGGTTGACCATCATTGGCGGGCTGCTGGTGAGCCAGGCGCTGACACTTTACACCACACCGGTTCTGTATCTCTGGCTGGAACGGCTGGGCACGACATTGCGCGGCGGGCGGGATAAGGCCGCGCCGCGTTCAGGTAGCATTGTGGAGGCGCCATGAGGCGGATTGCGTTCATCGGCCTGTTTGCCCTCTCGGGCTGCATGGTTGGGCCGAATTACCAGAAGCCGAAGCTGGCGGTGCCCGCCGGCTACAAGACCGCGCCGGGCTGGGTGCAGGCGCAGCCGGCGGATGGCGCGCCAAAGGGCCAATGGTGGCGGAATTTCCAGGACCCGACGCTGGATCAGCTCGAAGCCCAGGTGGCGGTGAACAACGCCGCGCTGGCGGCGGATTTCTACGCCTACCAGCAGGCGGTGGCGCTGGCGCAGGAAGCGCGCGGCAGCCTGTTCCCGACGCTAGCACTCACCGGCAGCGCCACGCGCAGCGGGCAGGGGGGCAGCTCCGGCGGTGCCGGGCTTTCCAGCGGGCCGAAAACCTCCGGCACCTTCGAGGGCCAGGCGAGCTGGACGCCGGATATCTGGGGCAAAATCCGCCGCCAGGTGCAGAGCAATGTCGCCGCCGCGCAGGTGAGCGCGGCCGACCTCGCCAATGCCACGCTGAGCGCCCAGGCCAGCCTGGCGCAGGATTACGTGTATCTGCGCACGGCGGATGCGAATATCGCGCTGCTGAACCAGACCATCGCCGCCTACCAGGATAGTCTGCGGATCACCCAGAACAAATATAATGCCGGTACCGTCTCGCAAGCCGACGTGTTGACGGCGCAAACGGAGTTAGAAGGCGCGCAATCCAGCCTGATCTCCGAGCAGGCGACGCGGGCGCAATATGAGCACGCCATCGCGCTGCTGACCGGGCATGCGCCGGCGGATCTCTCCATCCCGGACGGGAAGCAGATCGCCAGCGTGCCGGTGGCGCCTCCGCAGGTGCCGAGCACGCTGCTGCAGCGCCGGCCCGACATCGCCGCCGCCGAGCGCGCCATGGCCGAGCAGAATGCCAATATCGGCGTCGCGGTGGGGGCGTATTATCCGGATCTCAGCCTCTCGGCGCTGGGCGGGTTTTCGGCGACGCCGATCGGCGCGCTGTTCAGCGCCTCCAACGCGCTGTGGTCGCTGGGCGCCTCGGCGACCGGTGATTTGTTTGAAGGCGGCGCGCGCGCGCAGGCGGTGGCGGCGGCGAAGGCGGGCTATCTGGAGAGTGTCGAGACCTACCGTCAGACGGTGCTGAGCGCCTTCCAGGCGGTGGAGACGGATCTCTCCAATCTGCAGATCTATACGGCGCAGGCGCAGGTGCAGGCGCGGGCGGTGGCGGATGCGCAGCGTGCCGCGCAGATCGCGCTGAATGAGTATCGCGCCGGAACGGTGGATTATACCACGGTGGTCACGGCGCAGGTGACGCTGCTTTCCGACCAGCAGACGGCCCTGTCGATCCAACAGAGCCGGCTGCTGGCCAGCATCGCGCTATATGCGGATCTGGGCGGCGGGTTCGAGGCCAAGGACCTGCCGAGCGCGGCGACGATTCAGAGCGGGCTGCCATTTGCGCCGTGAATAAAAACGGGCCGGGAATGATATCCCGGCCCGTTTTGTTCAGGGCTGAATCATTCCCACTCGATTATTAATGGACAAGAATTATCCTTCCAAATCAATGTAATTATAAAGGCATCCCCTGATAATGCCATGAAAAATACCACGTTGGGCCAAAGCAGCCCTTCTTTTAGGTCAGTAGCTGGGCGACCTCGCCCTGATTGGATAGCAGCGTGACCGCCTTCTTGTCGAAGGACACGAAAGTTTCGCCGCCCAGCCACTTGCCCTCATGCGCCATGATGCCATCGGCGAAGTCGCCACCCGCTTCCAGCAGCGCAAGCCCGGCCTCCACGGCGGGGCGATTCATGACCACGTTTCCCGCGTCCAAGAGCGCCCGGATGGCTACTGCCACATCCTCTTTCGGCAACTTGGCTCCCTGCCTCAGCAGCCACACCAACTCGCACAGCGACGGCAGCGACACGGCGATCAGCGTGGCGTCCTGGAGCAACTTGCGCGCGGTGCGGCATTGTGCGGCGTCGTCTTGCAGGATGGCGCGGGCCAGCACATTGGTGTCGGCGGTGATCTTCATTCGTCGCCCAGCTCACCCGCCCAACCAGCGGCGATGATGTCGTTCATCTCCTCGATGCTGAGCGGCTTTTTTAGCTTCACCTTGCCGTCCAGCGCATGGATGAAGCCGTCAATTGTGCCGCTTGGCCGTGCCGCGCGCACCTTCAACTCGCCGCCCGGCAGCTTTTCAAACTCAACCCTCTCCCCCGGCTTGATGCCGAGGTGCTGTAGCAAGTCCCGCTTCAACGTGACCTGCCCCTTCACCGTGACTGCTAGCGATGCCATCAAAGCCTCCTTAGCCCTGTCTTCTAATGTAAGGTGTTTTTTCATTACCGTCAAGGTGAGGCATCTCAGCAAGCCGGTAAACGTTCGGATACCTATTCGAGATTCGCCCTAGATCGGCCGCATTCCGGTGCAAGTTGGATAGCCTGAGCAACCCCAAAACTGCCTTGCTGTACGGGAGCCGCGTCGGGCGATCCTTCGCATCATGGGCTCCCAAATCGTGGACAACTGACAGCATTTGTTCGTAGTAGTCTCTTTACCGCATAGCGTCCCGTGTACGGATTTTGGCGGCCGTGATTAGCGCGATACTCTATTGTTTTATTTTCGCGGCTGCTGCGTTACCGTACGCAGCCGAGAAGCATCATCACGATCCGATATGCTGGTTCGTAGCAGGACAACACCTTAGGGTCGGGGTCTACCTCGCCATGCAGCAGTGCGTTGCGCATGGCATAGATCGTTTCGATCAATCCCGACAATAGTTCTTCAGGCGAACACTGAAACTCCATCGCCCCGACCTGTAGGCGATCTGCACCGCCGCGCAGGAGATTGCGCATCGGGCGCGGGTTGCAGCCGTCATAGACCTGTCGCAGCGTGGTTTGCTGGGCGTCCGATAGGTTCGCAGTAAAGTTGGCATGACCATAGACCGCGTTCGGCTCATACTGCGCTTGCACGTGCTCGAATTTTACGTTCCCGCTACGAATCGACGTTACGGTGATGTGGATATTGCCACCTGCAATCTTCTTGGCTTTGTATTCATGCCCGTTGCGCTCGAGTCGTTCGCGGTTGAATTGCTTGGGTGCGATGCAAACACTTCGAAGCGAGATTTGCTCGTTCACGCCCTTCCGCGTCACCTCGAAATGGATGTCGTCCAGACGGATTTGCAGGTCCGAGATCGCCAGTTTCAGCGCCTGTGCTTCTGCGGTGTCGTTGTCGTTGCGCAGCAGGGCGAGGATACCCCGGCGAACCGAGTTTGGCTGGCCCTTGACCCAATCCAGCATCGCCCGTTCCTGCGTCTGCGCTGAGGCATGACGGAACCACGCATTAAACGCAGCCCAGGCTTTGACGAAGGGGCCGATATAGTCGATTTCGGCGCGGTTCATCCAGTCCGCAGCGTGGGGAGGCAGGGCCATCAGATCGCCCCCTCTGCCTGGTCAAGGTAGGCCATGGCGGCGGGTTCGCCGTCTTCAATCGCAATCTCGACTGCGCGTTTCGCCGCATCCAACAGATCATTGGCGCGGCGTTCTTCATCGAACGCGGACAAGATCGCCGCCCTGACCGACTGCTGCACTGCATCCGGCGCATCCCAAATCATGATCCGGGCAATGTCGCTCGGATAGAGCTCGACCTGGCCCGATGACCCCTTGATATGCCGTTCGATCTGCCACTGCCCCAAGGGGCTGTTGAGGAAAACTGCCAGATAGACAGGATCAACGTGATCCGTTCGAAGCACTGTGACATGGTTATCAGGCAAGGCCCGCTGGCCGTGGAGGTACGGGGCCGTTCGGCCAATCGTTCCTTCACCGGTTCCGTTCACGAGCACGTCGCCCGTTTCGATCACAATGCCAGCGCCAGGTTCGGCGGCAGTTCGATTATCCACAAGGATCACGCGATTGGTTCGAACGTGCTTCGAGTTGATGACCGGCAGCCCTTCATCGGCATATTTTGGCTGTCGGCCCCGCGTATTAGCTGAGAGTAACGAACCCAGCCCACAGGCAGAGCCTGTTGCCAGAAGCCGCGCTTCAACCTCTGCGAATAGCGGACGGAAGAATTGAGCATCAATCCGCTCTGCGGTTAAGGCGCTGCTGGCGCTAGCCGTGAACGAAAGTGGCTGCGGAGGTGTCCAGCCTCGCAATCCAAGATGGTTAAGAAGCTCGCCTTCGGCTCTTTCTTGCGATGACTGGCTCGCTTTATATTCAATAGCTTGCCGATCATAAATCCTCGAGATGCGTGACTGCAAACTCGTCGACAATTTCGGCACAAGAATGCGATCAACATCGTTCGGATACAGATGAAGCTGCCCAGTCGCGCCCGTGATATATCGCTCGATCTGTGCTTGACCATAACTAGAGGCCAAGAACGCTGACAGACACGCTGGTGAAAAACCTTTAATCCTGACGACCGTTACCTCGGAAACTGTGGCGAAATCGCCGTCGCTTCGAAACAGTTGGACTTTTCCGATCGACCCTTGCCCAATCGACGAAATCAGAATGTCATTTTTCTTAACAAAGAACGCCTCTGCCCGATCCGAGCTGCGCAACAAAAGGTCGGGCTGGAAACTGTTTGAAATATCGCCAGAGCGGATGACCGGAAAGTCACCTTCCTCGGAGTAGCCAATATTCCTCCCTTTGAGAGGACGTACTGTTAAATCAGAAACATGGAGGTGGGGTAATTCCTCTATTCGACGAATTGCCTCTAATGCCGCGCGATTTTGGAATTGCGCGTCAAGCCGGAGCTTCGGATTATCTTTTGGCAATTCACTCGATGAGATTATCGAGATTTCAAGCCCCTTCGACAGATCGCTTAGGCGACCTTGATCGAAGGGGCGACCCGAAAAAAACTTAGACTCTCCTTGAAGGCAAACTCCTCGAAGGCTTCCGCGACCCCATCCTGAGTCAGGCCATCGTGATTGAACAGGTCGTGCGCCACGACGAAATGGCCGTGCGTGTCACGCAAGAAAGAGCCGTCCGCGTTTTTGCGATAGACTTTGCGGCCCGAGTTATCAACGCTTTCCACCTGCTGCGTCGCAAAGAAGATTTCGTAATCCTTCACCTTCGGGCAAAGCGGCCCCGCGCTGGCGTCATCATTCCATTTCTGGACGAAAAGAACGCTGGTTTTTGTATTCGTGTGCGGCTTGAAGCTATTGGGGTGGAGGCCGACGACAGCTAGGACGCGACAACGATCCATGACGAATTTGCGAACTCGCTGGTCGGTCAAGTTGTTGAATCGTCCCTGCGGCAAGACAACGGCCATCCGGCCGCCAGGTTTGAGGAAGTCCAAATTGCGTTCGATGAAAAGCAGGTCTCGGGCTACTGCCTTTTCCAGCTTTCCAGTTTTTTCGTTGTGGGCGACATCATAAGGTGACAGCATGTCCGACTGCTTGATATCCCCCGCGAAGGGCGGGTTGGCCATGAGCACGTCAAAGCGGAAGCTGCGATAATCGGAATGGCGCGGGTTTTCGCGTAGTTTACGCAGCCGACTCCAGCCGCCGCCATAGGTATCTCGCCAGTCTTCTTGTTTAACTGTCTCGTCCCACTTCGTCCAGTCGAGCGTGTTCAGGTGCAGGACGTTGGTTTCTCCGTCACCCGCGATCAGGTTTAGGCAACGCGAGACGCGGACGCTCTTTTCATCGAAGTCGATGGCGAATACATTGTCGCGCACATAGTCGATGCAACGGGGCGGCTTGGACTCCATTGTGAAGAGATGGCTTTCCTCGCGGCCCATAGCCCGCATGATCTGTCGCCAGACGTGAAACATGCTATGTACGGTGAACCCTGCCGAGCCGCAAGCGGTGTCGATTACCGTCTCGCCCTCTTTCGGGTTCATCATCCTTACACACATGTCGATCACCCAGCGGGGGGTGAAGTACTGGCCCTTCTCGCCCTTCGACGATTTGGAGACCAAGTATTCAAATGCGTCGTCGATCACGTCGAGGTTAGAGTTGAAAAGCTTCCATTCTTCCAACGATCCAACGCAGACTTGAAGATGGTCTGCCGATAGGCGGATGCGTTCATCGTCAAGGAAGACGCCCGGCCATTTCCGCTTGGCCTCGTCGAACAGGTTCTGGATTGCCACCTTCAGTTGCGCTGCCGTGTTCTGGTTGCGGAATCGTAGGGCGTTGCCCAGTCGATGCGAGTTCATCTCGTCATAGAGCTTGGTGAAGATCAGTTTGAAGACTTCTTCGAAGACATCAACCCCGGCATTGGCCAGCACCTCGTCTTCCATGTCCTCGATCAAATCGCGCAGGGAGCGGGCAAATTTACCCTCCTTTACCCGCTCTTCTTCAAGGGCGATCAGGGTGTCGATGGTCCACGGCTGATCAACAACCTGTTCGATGGTCTGATCTGCGCGGGGCAGTTCATGGATCGGCATGAAGTAGTTGGGGTTCTTGCGGTGCCAGACCTCGGCCAGAATGCCGTCGCTCCACACCGCGAGGGGTGCGCCGGTCGCGTGGGCATAGGAACGGAGCTGTTCCTTGCCGTCCTTATACTTAGCCTGCTTCACCTCGACGATGATGTAGGGGACAGTCGGGCGGTCGGCGTCGAACACGACGATGTCGGCGCGCTTGGAACTGTCGCGCCCGAAGGTAATCGGGTATTCGATGGCGATACGCGGCCGGGCATAACCGAGCTTATCGATCAGCCGCGCCAGCCAAAGCTGACGGGTACGCTCCTCGGGCTTGAGTTGCACTTCCTTGTCTCGGACGAGGCAAGTCACGTAAGGCACCTGCTTACCCCGGCTCTCGCGTAGGACCACGCGGGCATCGAGCGCTCGCACCTCTTCTTCTGAGAAGAGCGCGAATTCGCTGAATTCTGCTGCAATTTTTTTCATTCTATACTCGCAATATTAGTTTAGGCCGTCAACCTCGTCCTGCCCCTTTAACCACCGGTCCATAATCTGAAGCGGCGACAATTATTGAAGCGAGACCAAGTTCTGGATTTCAAAGGGACACCACTTTGTCCGCGCAGGCTCTCGTCAATGTGGTGACAACGGCTTGTCCTTTGGCTTAATAATACCCACGTGCTTGTAAAGCGTAGTGCGAGAAACACCGTAGCGCCGTGCCACGTCGGCTACCTGAATATCCGGATCACACAGCAGTGCCTTGATTTCTCGCACCTGCTTCTCCCCCAGTTTGGGTTTGCGCCCGCCAGAGCGCCCTCTGGCGCGGGCTGCAGCCAATCCAGCATGCGTCCGCTCTCGAATGAGGCTGCGCTCGAACTCAGCCAGGGCAGCGAAGACATGGAAGACAAGCTTGCCGGCTGCACTATCTGTCTCAATCTTTTCACTCAAGCTTTCGAAGCTGATGCCAGATCGCTCAAGATCAGCCACGATCTGCACTAGATCGGGCAGGCTTCGGCCAAGGCGATCCAAACGCCAAACCACCAGCGTGTCGCCGCTGCGTAGGGCTTTACGGCATTGCTCAAGTTCAGGACGCGCTGCGCTTTTGCCACTAGCCGCCTCTTCATAAATGACGCTACATCCCGCATGAGCGAGTGCATCGCGCTGGAGATCCAGCTGCTGGTCCTCCGTAGAGACCCGCGCATATCCAATACGCTGATTCATAAACATAACCGTGACATTGAAAACTTGACGAGAATGTTAACGTAGGAAATGCCGTTCCGCTAGCCCCGAACGCCCGTTTTCGCAGTGTCCAGAAAATGACCGTTTTATGGACACTGGACCAAGTGGCTCAGCGCCGGTACCGTGCTCTAGGAGAAGGGAGTAGCAGCAAATGAAGACTTTGCAGGCGTACGGTTTGCATGACCCCAACGAGGCGCTTTGGCGCGATCTCTTGCACGCGGTCCAGCATGACGATGGAGCCGCCGCCAAGGAACACCTACAAGCCGGATTCCCGATCTACTACGCCAAGGATGACACCCCGCCGGGCTTGCTGATCAAAGAGCATCCGAACGGAAGGCGCGAACTGGTGCGGTTTGACAGGGCCGGAGATGAAGTCATCCGGGTGCTATGAGCGGCCCCCAGTTTTTGGGAAGGAGGAAGGCACCAAATGAAAACCGTGCAGCCGAACAGCATGCATGACCCCGACGAAGCGTTGTGGCGTGACCTCCTGCACGCGGTCCAGCATGACGATGGGGCCGCCGCTAAGGAACACCTACAGGCCGGATTCCCGATCTACTACGCCAAGGATGACACCCCGCCGGGCTTGCTCATCAAAGAGCATCCGAACGGGCGGCGCGAACTGGTGCGCTTTGACGAAGCCGGGGATGAAGTCATCCGGGTGCTATGAACGGTCCTCGAGTCTGGGTGTTTGCCGGGTCGAACGGCACGGGAATTGTATTGTGCAATCCAAAAGCATGTTCGTGGTTTCACACACGGCCATATAAGGGGCAAAATCTGCCCTATGCGCCGTATCGATGATACGCATCATCTTGATTTCATTAGGGAAATCTCCCGGCTTTGATGCCCGTGTGTGAAACCACGAATCTGCGTGTTTGATACCCCGAACCACCGTGTGTGAAACCACGAAGGACATGATAGGCACGTCAAGCGGCGTGGCGCTGCCATACGGGCTACCGCCCTAGCCGCAGCCCGCTGTTCTTCGCGCTTCGTGCTAGATTTCCAAATCCCGGCCACGCCTCCCAATTACCCTTTTCCGTTCCGTTTGTTGTTGTTCGTCATGTTCACTAACGTGATCGACCAACTGCCTAACGCCTGTGGCTTCAGGCATCGGTTTCTCAGCGGCCTGTGCCTTCTCATGCACCATAGCTTGTCGAGCGATTTCTAGGGACGGATCGCTAAACCTGACTTTGACGCCGTGCATACCGGCCAACCGGGCAACGTCTTTCCGGAACTGGTCGGAACCCTGCACGTCGAGCGGCTGGCCCTTGAACCGCTCGGCGGCCAGCGACAAGGCTACAAGCGCGGCCCCGGTGGTGGCCCTCTCGGCTTTGACGTGGGTTGTGCGGTCCAGCACAAGCCCCCCGTCCGCCGTCCGGTAAGCCATCGTGCCGTCGCGCCGAGCGTGTGGCCTCAAGCTCTCCATGATGCGCGTCTTAGCCTTCTCGGCCCGCTTGGCGGTCAGGAGGTCGCCGCGCATCCGCTCGGCGCGTTCCTCGCTGGCACGCAACACGTCGAGCGCGTCGGCTTCGCCGCGCTCGGCCCGCTGCATCAGCCATTGATTCCAATTCGGCAGGGGGGTTGCCTTGTAGAGATTGGCGGTCTCGGTCTCGGCCGTTGCCTTCGCGGCATTGCGCGCCGCTGCAACCTGCATCCGCGTCGTCGCATTGATGGCGGCACGCACCTGCCCGCGTGGCCCTACCTTCTGGATCATGCGTTGCGTGGCGGACCATCGCTCGATGCGCTCCATCTCTGCCGCGCGCGCGGCGCGGATCGCCGCCATACCTGCCTTGCGGTTGGCAATCGCGGCCTGCTGCTGCCGCTGATACTCCGTGAACAGCGCGGCGCTCGATGGGTGCGTCTGTCGAGGGCGAGGGGCATAGCCCCGAGAACCTGGCTCCCGCTGCTGCCGTTGGTTCTGGTCGCGCTCGAACGGCCCCAGCCGGTCGGTAAGTGCCTTCAAGGAAAGGTCGCGCCCGCACTCGCTGGCCTTGCACCACAAGCCTAAACCGGGGTCGCCGATGACAAGGCCCGCCCCACGCGTCTTGATCTGTAGGCCATGCTCGGCGAGGGCCGCGTGAAGCTCCTTCCATGTCGCAGCCCGGCGCATCGCCGGGGCCACGTCCCGGGCGATGTAGCCAGTCAAGCTCTCTATGCCTGCTTGTGCCTCCATGTCGGCGGCTGCGCCGCCTATTCCTGCTCCATCGCGGCCAGTGCCATTTCCCGCCCGGCGCATGCCGTCAGCGTGTTGGGTTCCGCCGTGGTCCACACGATGACCTGCATTACCCGGCAGTAGCATAGAATAGCTCTTGGGGCCGTGTGCCACACCTTTGCTGGTCAACTTTCTCAAATCGCCGTAGGTCGCGGCCTCCGGTCCTTCGGCAAGCGCGCGAGCGTAGGACTCTCGTAGGAAGGCTCTAAATCGGCTATCATGCTGTCGCTCGGGGTTAAGGCGGATTCGGTTTCGTCGGTCATAGGCTCGTTCTCCTGTTAAGCCGTGGTCGTCATGCTCAAGGCCGAATTTCTTTTCGAGCCATTCGCACGCCTCCATAAGCCGTTGCTTGTCGTAAAACGGCTCGATGTTTTGCAGTCCGGCGGGGTGAACTTTGTTGACGGCGACATGAACGTGCAGGTTATCGGTGTCGATATGCACCGCGCTGATGCGTTGATGATCCGCATAACCAAGGACTTCGCAAAGCTCGTCCTCGATTTGGTGCAAAACCTCCAAAGGCGGGTTTTCACCCTGCCTAAAGGAATAAACCAAGTGATAGGTCTTATCGGCCTTGGATTTGGTGTTTTGCGTCTGCGTGGCCTGTATCAACGTCGTGGCATCGCCGGGGTCGTCGGTGCCGCAATTTGTCACGCGATACCCCGCAACCTTTTCGCCCTGCATGGTGGTGCTTCTGGCCGCCAGAATGTAATCGGCGGTGCGTGCCCAGCTTTGCGGGTCAATATCGCCCTCTGCCGCCACCATGTAGCGGACAAGCCGGGCCATGCTGGAAGTCGCCGCCTGCCGCGCAATCCGCTTGGCGATCATTTCACGGCCCGCCGCATGATGCCCGATAGCTCGGCCTGCAAGGCGCGAAACTCGGTCATTATCCGGTCTACCTCGAACCGCCGGGCACCTTGTCCCGGCTTCTCGGCCAGCCAGAGTTTCAGCAAGCCCGCCACCCGGCCAAGGTCGCCATTCACCCGCACAAGGTCGCCGACTGCCTGTAGGTCATAGACGGACTTGATGCGGTGATTCAGTCCCGCCGCCCGCATGTAGGCGGACAGGGACAGGCCCGCCCGGTCGGCGCGCTCGGCGATTTTGGCCCGTTCCTCCGGCGTCACCCATACCTCTATCCGCGCCCCTCGTGGGCGACCTCCGCGCTTCTCTTTGGTGTCCTCGGCCATGCGCTTGCGCGTCCTCCTTTCGTGTCTGTCGCGGCAGCGACCGTGAGCCTCGCAGAGCAGAATTCCGTCGAGCCGCAGGCGAGTAAGGGGCGGTGTTGGGCCGGTGCGTGCGTCAGCGCGTACCGGTACAACACACATCCTGCCATCCTACTTTTACGCAATTGTAGGCAACTATAGGCAACTAAAAACCTACGGGCAGCAAAAATATTTTTTCGGATAAATAGTTGCCTTAAGTTGCTTTGAATTGCCTTAAATTGCATTGAGTTGCGCTAAGTTGCCTAGACTTGCCTTAAATTGCGCTATTTTCAGGATATGTCGTCGGGCTCTGATTATTTCGGAATTCTAGGCTCCTTGAAACCACCCCGTATTGGTCGATAATTCTTGCTATCGATGACACCAAAACGAGGAATACTTGATGGCTCGAAAGACCCTCAACGCTCGGCGGATCGAAGCACAAAGAGAACTTGAAGAAGCTCAGGCAAGACTCACCAAACTTCAGAATGAGGCTGCCACCCGGATTGGCCGGATCGCCGTAAAAACAGGGTTAGCCGATCTTGGCCTATCCGATGACGAAATCAAATTGGAATTTGAAAAGATCATCTCAGGGACAAAACAAGGAGAACGATCATGAGTGTACGGCGCAATTATCAGTTTTGCGAGATAGTCTTTCTCACATGCAGCGTGAATTGAGCAAAGGCCATGTTGACCTTGCCCAGCTTATTGCCGCCTCTATCGAGAATGAAATTGAAGATTGGTATTTAGACAGTCTTCGTATCCATCACAATGATCGCCACAAATACAGATTGCCTAATGCACATTGCCCTTCTTTTTGGTCGCAACAGGAGGCAGCGAAATGACCTATCTCGCGGGTAAGTCCGTGCGCCGTTTAGTGTTGGTTTTGGCTGCTAGCGCCGCTTCTACGTTTGCGCCACGTCCAGCGTCTGCCTTCATCGTTTACTGCACAAACTGCTCAACCGTCTTTTCGCAGGTCATGCAGTATGCCCAGCAAGTCGAAACGGCGGCCAACACGGCGCAGCAACTTGAGACGCAGATTCAGCAATATCAGAACATGCTTTTGCAGGGGCTTTCTCTGCCGACAAGCGCGTTTCAGCAGCTAACCAGCAACATTGCCCAAATCCAAAGCCTCTACAACAAAAGCACAGGGCTGGCCGGAAATTTGGCGAACTTCGATAGCAATTTTCAGTCGAAATTTCCGGGATATAGCACCTACCTAAATAAGATCGGCACTAATCCCAGCTACGTGCAGAGCTTCTATAACCAGTGGACACAAAACGGTCTGGACTCCAACAAAACCGCGATGGCGGTTGCCGGTGACAATGTAAACCAGATTCCGGCAGAGGACCAAAAGCTTGCCGGTCTGGTCAATCAATCACAGTCCGCGCAAGGCCGATTGCAAGCCATTCAGGCCGGAAACCAGATTGCCGCTCAACAGGTCCAGCAAATGCAAAAGCTGCGCGAGATGATGAACGCGCAGATTCAGAACGAAAGCATGTACTACGCCCAAAATATACAACGCCAAGCGGTAGATAACGCTTTCACGCAAACCTACCAAAGCGGTGTCGTCGCAAATGACACCCCTCAGTCGTTCTAGGGAGGCCACTATGGTCACGATCTCGAAGTATGTAATGGGGCTTCTCTGCCTTGTATTTTTTGCGGCGGGAGTAGCTGCCACATCTTTCGTGGAACACAATCGTTCACGTCAGCCATGCACGTCATCCGCCGTCAAGCAATTCCAAAAAGGGGTTGTTGCACACGATAAGCCTCAGAGCTTTTGAGGATATTCCGCTATGGATACCCGAAAGATATTTGCACCAAAGTACGTTTTTCCAGTCCTTGCCGTAGTATGTACGCTGCTGGCTGCTCCCGATGCTTTTGCGCAAACTGTAACCCATTCCGGCGCTCAATTTGACGGCTTGCTGAAATTGATTCAGCAGAATTCGGCCCTTTGGAATGGCCGCCTTCTTGGTTATGCTGAAAAGCTGTTTTGGTCGCTGGCCGCGATACAGCTTGTCATGACGTTCATGCCCTTAGCGATCCGGCAAGCTGATATTGGTGAAATCGTTCACGAACTCATCAAGTACTCGCTTGTGATCGGTTTCTTTTATGAAATTCTCACACGATCAACCTATTGGGCCAGCGCGGTTGTTCAGTCATTTCGAGACGCGGGCGGCATCGCAATTGGTCAATCGTCCGCCTTGCAGCCCAGCGACGTGTTCATGTTAGCTGTTAAATTTGCCAATACCATAGGCAACGTAAACACGCTGAATCCGCTGGTCGGCGTTTCAATTGGTCTGGCAAGCATATGCGTCCTTCTTTGCTTTGCTTTCATTGCAGCATTTATGGCTGTGACCCTCATAGAGTCCTACATCGTCGTCAACGCATCGGTTCTTCTTCTGGGTTTTGGTGGGAGTCAGTGGACCCGCGAATATGCTATGGCAATGCCCCGCTATGCGGTGGCAGTTGGAGCAAAGCTCTTTGTGCTGACGCTGCTTGTTGGATTGATCTCCCAATCCGCGACCGCTTGGGAAAGAGCCTATACGCACACTGATAACGCTTCGATGTGGACGATGGTGGGTTTAGCCTTCACGTGCGCCTACCTCACCAAGACTATTCCCGATCTTATTCAGGGGCTGATTTCCGGGATCTCCGTTGGTGGCGGCGGGACAATTGGCGGTATGGCTGCGGGCGCGGCTGCCGGAGCGGCCATTGCCACGGGTGGCGTCGATGGCATCGCCGCCGGGGTTGCCAACGTCGCTGGCGGGGCCGCTGGCTCGGCGGGTGGAGCTGCTGCGGGCGGCGGTCTCGCGGGCCTGATTGATTCCGCCGTTATGGGTGGCACCAAAGCCGCCGGGGCGATGGGTGGCAGCTCCGGCGGCCCGAGTGCGGCCAGCACGATTGCGCCGCGCGTGGGTGGGGCGGCCAGCGCCGCCAAGCCGATGAACGGCACGGCCAGCACCGGGGCATCGTCGTCGGTTGGCAGGGCCTCGACCGGGGGCGCGCAAGCCAACGCGGCGGCTCCGGCGCAAAGCGCCCCCTCTGGCACGCCCTCCGGCGCGTCTGACGCCGCAGCAGGGGAAGGGGCGACCAGCAGCCCCAGCGGGCCGGAAAGGGCCTCCACGGCACCAGGCGGGGCCGGTGGTGGTGCACCTGCCAGCGGCTCCGATCTACAGCCAGGTCAAACGGCTTCATTGACGCCGGGCCGTGCCACACACATGGGCTTGGCGGGGGCTGTACGGACGGCAGGCGTTCTTGCCTCAATCTCCGTGCCGGGCATGGAAGGCGCGCATGGCATATCTCTTGGCACCCCGCCTACGGTGCCCTCGGATGACCCGGAGGACGACCCTACTAAAGGGCCGGACATTGAAAACGTGATCCAACCAGCCAAGGACAAGCCATGATTAATCTTCTCCAATACCTGCAAACCATGTTTGTTTTTACCCTTCTTTGCGCGGCCTTCGTGTTCGGGGCCTACTGGTTGTGTCAGCGGCTGCGCGCGCGGGGGCATGGCTCGAAACTGGACGCCCTTGCCGGGTGGCATAGCCGTATGTCCTACAAAGGGGCGCTTCATTCTTTGGAGGCGTTGCGGGCATTCCATGGCTTGCCGCTCTACGGCTCACGGCAACAGCGTGCCGCGCGACAAACAGGATGAGAGTGCAGCGTCAATCAGGATGAGAATCGGCAGTTGCTGTGTCGTCGAAGGGCGGAGGGCGTAGCCCGAAGCCCGTAGACGACACAGCAACTGCCGGCGGCCTTCCGGCGAGGGGGGCGGTGATGGTCGGGGCCGATCGGATATTCATGAGCATTTCCAGGATTGAGGGAGATGCCGTGGGTGCCCGGTTGCCATGTCAACGATCATCAGATGAGGTTATTTATGAAGCTTCGACAGACCAATAGCGTTCCGACTGCGGCCGCGAAGGCGGGGTTCAGCACGGCGACAGGCTATCGGATTGCCAGGGATCCGGCGCTGCCCTCGCAGCGTGGCGCGGCGCGCGAGCGCCGGCGGCCGGACCCGCTGGCGGATATTTTCGACAGTGAGATCGTACCGCTTCTCAAGGCAGCGCCAGGATTGCGGGTGGTGGCGGTGTTCGAGGAGATGCGCCGCCGGTATCCTGATCTCGATCTGGGGGTCAGGCGAACCATGGAACGGCGTATCCGCTCTTGGCGGGCGGTGCATGGACCCGAGCAGGAGGTGATCTTCCGCCAGTCTCACGAACCGGGCCGGCTTGGCCTCTCCGACTTCACCGATATGGGCGATCTCGGCATCCGGATCGCCGGGCAGCCGCTCGAGCATCGCCTCTATCACTTCCGGCTGATCTGGTCGGGCTTCGAACATGCCCATGTGATCCTGGGCGGGGAGAGTTATGTCGCCCTCGCCGAGGGGCTGCAGAACGCGCTGTGGGCGCTGGGCGGCGCGCCGGCGGAACACCGCAGCGACAGCCTGTCGGCCGCGTTTCGTAACCTCGATGCACAAGCACGGGTGGATCTGACCACACGCTATGATGCGCTTTGCCAGCATTACGGCATGACGCCGACCCGCAATAACCGTGGCGTCGCCCACGAGAACGGGGGAATCGAGAGTGCCCACGGCCATCTGAAGGCGGCGGTGGCTGATGCGTTGTTGCTGCGTGGGGCATACGATTTTGATGATTTGCTCGCCTACCGCCGCTTCATCGACGAGATCGTGTCGGCCAAAAACCGGCGCAATGCGGCCCGCATCGAGGCCGAGCGCGCGGCTTTGCAGTTGCTGCCCGACCGGCGGACCAGCGATTACGAGGAGATCGTCGTCACCGTCACCTCGACCAGCAGCTTCACGCTGAAGAAGGTGTTCTACTCCGTGCCCTCGCGGCTGATCGGGCATCGCCTGCGCGTGCGCCTCTATGACGACAGGCTCGACTTGTTCATCGGGGGCACTAAGGGATTGTCAGGAATTAACTGAGCGATCTATTGTGTTGCGTTGTCGTATTGTATAGTTCCATTCGCCGTGGAAATCGTCACGCATGATATTGATGGTGGACATCTCTTCTTCGCTGACGACGATGCCTTTCGGGTAGGCTTTTGTGTCGAGTTCGCACTGTACTTTAAGTCCAGTTTCTGTTGTCGTGGCACTGATGAGATCGACGATGACGCGATAGCTGACGAGCGGTTTGGCACGCCAGTTCATGCTGATGAACGAAAACAGCCGGTGTTCGATTTTGTTCCATTTGCTTGTGCCTGGTGGCAGGTGATGGACTCGGATGTCGATGCCAAGTTCGTCAGCCAGCCTTTGAAGTTCGCGTTTCCACAGACGCACGCGCGAGCCGTTGCTGCCGCCGCCATCGGGCAGTGTCCTGAATTTCGTGTGTGAGTGGCATAGTGGGTAGAAAGGAAGACCCATATGGCACGACGGAGAGCGCCGGCGATCCCGGACGATTTGTTGGACCAGCTGCTGGCTGGGGGTGACGCGGCGGCAGCGCTGAATTCCGGGGATCTGGTGAACGCGCTGAAGAAGGCTCTGGCGGAGCGGGCCCTGAGCGCGGAGATGGATTACCATCTGAGTGACGAAACGGAGGCGGAGAACAGCCGCAACGGCTATGGCCGCAAGTCGGTGTCGACCGGCACGGGGAAGATCGAGATTGCGATCCCGCGAGACCGTGCGGGCAGCTTTGATCCGCAGCTGATCGCCAAATACCAGCGCCGGTTTCCAGGCTTCGATGACAAGATCATCTCGATGTATGCGCGGGGGATGAGCACCCGTGAGGTCGCGGAACATTTGCGCGAGATCTACGGCATGGATGCCTCGGCGGAGCTGATCAGCACGATCACCGATGCGGTGCTGGACGAGGTGACAGCCTGGCAGCAGCGTCCGCTGGACCCGGTCTATCCGCTGGTATTCTTCGATGCCATCCGGGTGAAGATCCGCGACGAGGGCGTGGTCCGCAACAAGGCGATCCATATCGCGCTGGGGGTTATGGCCGACGGGACGAAGGTCGTACTCGGGATGTGGATCGAGCAGAACGAAGGCGCCAAATTCTGGCTGCGCGTGATGAACGAGCTGAAGAACCGCGGCGTCGAGGACATCCTGCTGGCGGTGGTCGATGGCCTCAAGGGGTTCCCGGAGGCGATCACGGCCGTCTTTCCCGAGACGATCGTGCAGACCTGCATCGTCCATCTGCTCCGGAATTCGATGGATTTCGTGTCCTACAAGGACCGCAAGGCGGTCGCGACTGCCCTCAAGGACATCTACCGGGCCGTTGATGCCAGGGCCGCCGAGGCCGCTCTCGCCGATTTCGAGGCCGGTCCATGGGGCCAGAAATACCCTGCCATCGGCCAGAGCTGGCGCCGGGTATGGCAGGCAATCATCCCGTTCTTTTCCTTCCCCGGCGAGGTCCGTCGGATCATTTATACAACGAACGCCATAGAGGCTTTGAATTCCAAGCTGCGCCGGGCGATCCGCGCGCGCGGCCATTTCCCCAGCGATGAGGCCGCGGCCAAGCTGCTCTATCTGATCCTGAACCGATCCGAAAAAGAGTGGGTGATGCCGCCTCGAGAATGGGCTATGGCAAAGGCTCAGTTCGCCGTCATCTTCGGCGATCGCTTCGTAAGGGCCCTGGCGGCCTGATGTTCAACCGCCGCCCATACACAGAATTCCTGACACTGCCCCGCCATCGGCGGTGATCGTTAAGGAGCGCGCTTCTGGATAGCGCTTTGTACCGGTCGTGTGCCACCAACTGCGGATTGTCTGCACGGCAAACTCCGCCGTATCATGGTCGATGCCGACGCTGACCCAGCCGAAATTGGCGGCCAGATCATAGACCCCATATGGCACCGCCCGGCCAAGCTCCTTGATCAAGAAATCATGCACACGCACTTCTTCGGGTTCACCTTGCGGGCGCCATTCCCGGCCGGCATTCTTGAAGTCGCCGACAAGCTCTTTCTTCTTCGTATCCACCGAGATCACCGGTTGCTGTGCGGCCAGGGCACGGCTCACGCTGGCGTTGATGTAGGTGAACTGGGCATCACGATCCGGATGGCTGTCACCCTCGCGGGTCTTGCTGTTCGCCTGCAAGCTGAATTTCTGGCTTTTGAGCAATTCGCCCACGACAGTGTGGCTGATCTGGTGCCCCATGGCGCGCAATTCGGTGGCCAGGCGGCGCAGTCCTTTGCAAGTCCAGCGCAGCGGCGACATCGGATCGCCGCGCTCACTCGGACTGACCAGTGCCAGAAGATCCTTCAGCAGCGCCGGGTTCGTCGTGGTCAGGGCTTTGCGTCCGCCGCCAGGACGCCGATTGCGATCGGCGGGCACCTCCAATGCGCCAACCAGTTCTTCCAGTCCGCGGCCGATCGTGCTGGGCGCGATACCGGTCGCGCGAGCAACCGCCGCGATACCGCCGTAACCCGCAGATCGCGCCTCAGCAGCGGCAAACGAGCGACGACCTCGCTCATCAAGATGCGGCGCAACAGCAATAAAACGGTCACGGATAGCACTGGTATCGATCATCCGGTCATACTACAAAACCACCTTGTCACCAGGGACCCCCCCCCAGCCTATCCGACTACAAAACCCGATTCAGCTATTTCCTGACAAGCCCTAACCTCATGACGCTGCCGCGTGGCCGCTCGAAGGGGAACGGCGTGCACGGGCATGTGGTCGATTACCGCCATGTGATCCATAGCCTGCGGCGCAAGCCGATGGCGCTGCTGAAGCTGGTCTATCGCGATCAGCTCTTCCCCCGCACAGCCTATGCCCGCACCTTCCACCGGCTGATCGAGGCGTTGCCGGAACGTGCCGCCTGCCAGATGATGGTTGAATTGCTCAGCCTGGCTCATGAACGGGCTTGCGAGGCCGAACTCGCCACGCTGCTCAGCGCAGACATCGCGGCCAACCGGTTACCCGACATGGCCAGTTTGAGAGAACGCTTCGCGCCAGATCCGGCGACGCTGCCGGAGGTCGTCGTCGAGCTCACGTCTTTAAGCTCCTATGACGCCCTGCTGGCGGGAGGTGTGGCATGACCAAACCAACCCCAACCAAACAAAATCAGGCCATTGACGCTCAGCGCCTCTGCCTCATCCTCAACGAGCTGCGCCTGCCGGCCATCAAGCTGATATGGTCAGACTTCACTGAGCGCGCCGACAAGGAGGGCTGGCCCGCCGCAAGGTTGCTGGCCGCCCTGGCAGAGCATGAGATCGCCGAGCGCGACCGGCGCCGCATCGAACGGCACTTGAGCGAAGCCCGCCTGCCGCCCGGCAAGACCCTCGAAAGCTTCACCTTCGACGCCGTGCCAATGATCTCGCGCGCCCAGGTCACCGCGATGTGTTCGGGCGACGGCTGGCTGGAGCAAGGTGCTAATCTCATCCTGTTCGGCCCGCCAGGCGGCGGCAAGTCGCATCTGGCAGCGGCCATCGGCCTGGCCCTCATCGAAAATGGCTGGCGTGTGCTCTTCGCCCGGACATCCGACCTCGTGCAGCGGCTGCAGGTGGCACGGCGCGAATTAACCCTCGAATCCGCCATCGCCAAGCTCGACAAATATCACCTGCTCATCCTCGACGACCTCGCCTATGTGGCAAAGGATCAGGCCGAAACATCGGTCCTGTTCGAGTTGATCAGCGCCCGTTACGAGCGTCGTTCCACCCTCATCACCGCCAATCAGCCCTTCGGCGAATGGAACCGGGTCTTCCCGGATCCCGCCATGACCCTCGCGGCAGTGGACCGCCTGGTCCACCACGCCACCATCTTCGAAATGAACGTCGAAAGCTACCGCAGGCGCGCCGCAATCCAGCGACAATCACGCCCCGGAAGGCCGCCAACATACGCGACAATCAAATCCACCGACGAGTTGTCGCTCCACGACAATCAACCCGCAGAATAACCATTGCCAGCGACAATCAGAACAGGCACAAACAACCCGCCGCGACAATCTACTCTCATCTTGATTGACGCCCGCCTCTCATCCAGATCGTCGCGCTATAAACAGCGTGAAACCATCGACATGCTGATTGTGAGGGTTCAGCGGCATGGCGACTCCGAACGGTAACACTTCCTAGAAAACCACGAGAAGCCCGCTCAGCGGGCTTTTCTTTTGGCCGGACATCCTAAGAGGAGAAGGCCCCAAGGTCACCCCTGAGCCTCTCAATGACATTAGGTGGCTATGTTGTCCAACCCTTCCCATTTTGGTGCCTTTCAAACTGAGGCCGAAGGCCGATCCGCGAGCGATGGGCTGCGCCTTCAAGGCGCGGCGCTTCGCGCGCATTATGGATTTTCTATGGAAAATCATGGATCGGTTTTCCAAATAGGCCGCAAAGCCAAGCTCTGCCTAGCTTTTTTGGATTAGGCCGGGGAAAGATACCGTGGGGGTTGGGGAAAGATACCGTGGGCATCGGGGAGAGTTACCGTGGGGGGAGGCCGCCTAATTTCCCATTTCCCCTTGGCGTACTCATCCACTTTCCATCCCACGGCGACAAGCTCGGCCAGCGCCCTGCGGGCCGTCTGACGACGCTTCTTCATGGCCTCGGCGCTGGCATCATCCGGCCAGACGTAACTACAAAGCGTGTCCAGTTCCACACGCCGTGCTTTGCCGGGGTCGATCCAACCGCATAGGCGTTGATGAATTAGGCGGGCTGGGTCGGTCTGCAACGCCCGGACTTCGTTCATATTGATGCGGACATGCTGCCTACCACCCATGACGGCTTGGGCAATCAATGGGTTCAGAGCCACGTACAGTTTGCCGTCCTGCTCGTCGCTCGCATACTGAGATAGCAAATGAAAACCCTGACGCTTTTTGCCGTGCTGGACGATGATAGAAACCTTCCAGAGGCGTTCGATGCAATCGCGCACAGGCTTGGTGTCGTCGATGTTGGCATAGCCAATTTCACGGCTCAACGCCCGATAGCTGCCTTTAACAACCATAGCATTCTGTTGGACAGCTTCCCACTTTGGCTCAAGGAGTAGCCGAAGCTGTTGCCCGTCGCCGGTCCGAGGCTCAGGGGATAAAACAAGGCCCGATGGGCCAGCCATTGCCACCAGACCTTGCAAAATACGCAAATCGTCCGCACCAAGTGGCTCTGGTCCGCTGAACTCAATGCGCTTACCATCGCCGTAGTCATACACCACATCCAGCTTTCCGCGCTTGCGCTCACCCCGCTTAAGACTGCGGAACAATCCGGGCGCTAGACAATGACCGGGGTCATGGCGTGCGTGGGTCAGTTCATGCGCACCCACGCCACGCCTTCCTGTTGCTCTCTTGTTCGGCCTCCACAAGTTCAACGGGCAACAGCACACCGCCGGCTTGCCGCGAGTACCAGCGATCAAGCGGCGTAGCGTCATAGTTCTGCTTGGACACCCCGAACCGCACAAAATGGCCGCGGCGTTCATTGCCTATAGGCCGTCGGTCATAGGAACGGTCGCTCCGCTCTTCGGCCTCTTTCTCGGTCATCTTTGCAACGAAACCGCACCAGCGGGCATTGTCGATCAGCGCGGAGGCGCCCCGCGCTGCCTGCTGCTGGTCGGTTTGGCCCTCGCGGGCGCTACCCTTACTGACGTGGTGCAGGTAAAGGACGGACGCCCCAGTGCTGGCAGCGACGTACTCCAGCGTGGCGACAAGCCGCGCCATGTCGCCGTTGCTGTTCTCGTCCAAGCTGTGAATCCGGCTCAAGGTATCCAGCACGATCAGCCGGGCGTCGGCGCAGAACGCAATGATCCGGGCTAGGTGCTGGTCGTTCATCACGTCCAAGCGCTTGCCCATGATAGGCTCAAGGGTCAGGTTTTCCGCGACAGCCTCACGTGCCTGCTGATTCAGGTGCTGGCCAATAGCGTGAACCCGGCAAACAAGCGCAGGCGGCGGGTCTTCTCCGGCCAGATATACTACGCGGCCAGAATGCGCAGGGGTGAGCCCCACAAGATCGCCACCGGCAACGCTGCACGCGATCGACATCGAGGCTTCCAATGCCCAAAAGCTCTTGCCCGTGGCTCCGGGAGCTACAAGCGCCCCGACTGTTCCTGCGAGAAAGCCGGGCCATATGAAGTCCAGTACAGGCGGGTCGCTCTCGAACGCCTCCCGTAAGTCAATCGCCATGGTTCACGCCCTTGAGCCGGGGCAAAAGGCTTGAATGTTCGACGCCTTGCGGGCTTCAATCCAGTCCTCAACCTCGGCCAAATCCCACGCTACATTTCGGCTGGTGAGCACAATCCGGCGAGGAAATTCCCCTCGTTGTTCCATGTTAAAAATCGTGCGCTCAGCCAACGGGATCATCGCATGAAGCTGGCGGCGATTGATGAGAGTTCTGTTCGTCGGTACGTGCATACTTTGGCCTCCTTCAGCATTTGCGAACTTATGCTTGATGGTGCCCTTCGATGCCGATTGCATCGACCGATTGATTGGCTAAAATGGTTGACATGAAGAATTTTCCCGTCATCCGAATCTGGGAGGGGTGTGATCCAACTGTCGCGGAAGCCATCAGGCAGTTTCAGGATCGCTGGCGACCGTACTCCGGAGCCTCGCGGGGCAAACGCATCGACCGTCTGATACAGGAACTCATTGATCCTGCTGTTGCCAGATACGCAGCATCGCTTCCGCAACAGTATTTGAGCTACATGCCCGGCGCTGGCGGCGTCGTGACCCTCAGTGACATCGTTCGCTTAGTAGGACTTAATTCGATGGCTCGCCTGCAACGCCAGTTGCTGCGAGCGTTCGTCTCGACACAGGCCGAAGAAACCGCCAGAGATCAACGATTTGTTGCGACACTCGAAACATTGCTGGACTTGATTCGTGCTTGTGCCCGCAAGCCGCCCTTGAAGGCCAAAGTACGCGACACCCGCTTGAACGGCAGGCGCGCTCAAGAATTCTGCCGCCTTTGTGGTGCACCCGCTGAACTGACTGCTTTTGCAGTTGGGAACGACAACACCAAGCGAGATGATCCGGGCGATGTGCTGCGCCTAAGCAGTGTGTACTGCACTGACCATCGCCCCCAATTGCCGAACGGCGACTGGAATCCTGCTTATCGAAAGGCAAAGCGGTCACTCGCGCAATTCGACATGGAGTTAGCTAGACTCACCAAACAATCGGGGAACTGGAAAAAAGTCGAAGCGCAGTCGGGCGATCCACTAGTTGATAGCTACATCTACCACTTTATCCGCAAACATCATCTCCGACCCGGAGATGAGGCAGAGCTTCGCGACCATGCGCGAAGGATGGCAGACGGAAAGCTGTCGGATCGCAAAAAGCAAATGGTCATGCTGGAACGATATGGCGTTAGCCAATCGGACGCCGCACGAAGGCTGGGCGTCGAGCGCCAAGCCGTATCCAAGGCTCTGGCCGCGCTCCCATCCGAATTCCGACAACTGCCCAACCTCCTAGGTTTCCCTGCCTATTTTTTGGTGTCAACCAAAGAGGCCAATTAGATCGATCACGCCCCTGTCCGTGGCCGCTTTGTCCACTCGTCGATCATGTCCGCCCAGTCTTGAAGCATTGCGGTGCGTTGCTCGCGGTACTCGGCCTTGTTGTAGACAGCCCTTACGCCCCGCTGCTCATGTGCAAGGCACTTCTCGATCCAGTCGGTGTTGTAGCCTGCTTCGTGCAGCAATGTGCTGGCCGTTCGGCGCAGGTCATGAGGCCCGAATTTAGCGAGGGGTTTCCCCTCTTTCTGAGCTAGCCGGTACGTCAGTGTCAGCACTTGATTGAGCGTTGCGCTGCTCATCGGTAGGTCCGAGTCGTACCGAGACGGCAGCACATACTCCGAACCGCCCGCGAAGGTTTTCAGGGCAATGAAAATATCCAGCGCCTGCCTCGACAGGAACACCAGATGCGGGTTGCGGCGCTTCATTCGTTCCTTTGGAATGGTCCAAAGGGCATCGCTGAAGTTGATCTCTCCCCACGTCGCATTGGTCAATTCGCTCTTGCGGACCATTGTGAGCAGCAACAACTTGGCCGCTGCCCGGATAGATGGTGTTGTGCCGATGCGTTCCATGTACTGGTACATCAGCCCGATTTCGTCGGGCGTCAGCGCCCGGTCGCGCGGCTCGAATTTGGCAATGGTTGTCGGGCGCACCAGTTCCGCCGGGTTCTCGACCTTCTGGCCGCGCTCGATGGCCCATCGATAGACCTGTAGTACCACCTCGCGAGCGTGCACGGCCGTTGCGGGGGCACCCCGCTCCACAATGGCATCGGTCAGCGCACGTAAGTCCTCGTGAGTAATTTCGACCAGCTTTTGGTTGCCGAATTTCGGCTTCAGCTCGCGCTCGAACACTAAGCGGCGCATGTCGCGGGTTGAGTCGGCCATCTGGTAGCCGCGCAGCCATTTTTCCGCCCAAGCGCCGAACGTCTCCGCATCCTTGATGCGGACCTTGTCCCGCGCCTTTTCCTTCGCTGGCGACTTCCCGGCGGCGATCATCTTCTTGGCTTCGTTTAGCCGTTCGCGGGCTTCCGCGAGGGTGATTCCGCCAACGCCGTAGCGGCCAAAGGTGACGGTCTCTTGCCTGCCGTGGATCGCGTAGTTGTAGCGGAATGAGATCGACCCGGCAGGCGTGACGGCCACATAGAGGCCGTCACGGTCATTCACCTTGTAGAGCTTATCCTGCGGCTTGAGATTGCGCAGCTTGGTATCGGTCAGCACGGCTTGCCTCCTTATTTGCCCCCAAATACCATGATTTCACTACCCGCTATTTGATCAAAAAAACTCAACAAAATCATAAATTTAAGCGATTTCGATACCATGAGCGCCCGTCTAGGCCCTCATGGTATTAATGTCATTCCATGGCATTCAAAGCCATTGATACCATCGATTATGCCATAAAAAAACAGTGCTTGACGCTGCCAACGGGTGCCAGACGATGCGAGGTATAGATACGAAAAAACCCCTTTTTACAGGGGCTTATCGTTAACTTTGTGCCGGTTGGTGCCAGCCTATGCCTGACGCGGGATCATTCCCACTCAATCGTCCCCGGCGGCTTTGAGGTGATGTCGTAGGTGACGCGGTTAATGCCGCGGACTTCGTTGACGATGCGTCCGGCGACGCGGGAGAGGAAGTTGATGTCGAACGGGTAGACATCGGCGGTCATGCCGTCCGTACTGGTGACGGCGCGCAGGGCGCAGACCTGGTCGTAGGTGCGGCCATCGCCCATCACGCCCACGGATTTCACCGGCAGCAGCACCGCGAAAGCCTGCCAGATCGCGTCATAGAGCCCGGCGGCGCGGATTTCTTCCAGATAGATCGCATCCGCCTTCTGCAAAATGGCGACCGATTCGCGGCTGACCGCGCCGAGCACGCGGATGGCCAGGCCCGGGCCGGGGAAGGGGTGGCGGCCGACGATGGTCTCGGGCAGGCCGAGCTCACGGCCGAGCGCGCGGACTTCGTCCTTGAACAGCTCACGCAGCGGTTCCACCAGCTTCAGCTTCATATAGTCAGGCAGGCCGCCGACATTATGGTGAGATTTGATGGTGACGGAGGGGCCGCCAAGGGCGGAGACGCTCTCGATCACATCCGGATATAGCGTGCCCTGGGCCAGGAATTCCGCGCCGCCGATCTTGGTGGCTTCCTCATCGAACACGTCGATGAAGAGCTTGCCGATGATCTTGCGCTTGCGCTCGGGGTCGGTGACACCGGCCAGCTCGCCCAGGAACAGATCCGAGGCATCGCGGTGGATCAGCTTGATGTTGAACTGGTCCCGGAAGACCTTCACAACCTCATCCGCTTCACCGGCGCGCAGCAGCCCGTGATCGACGAAAATGCAGGTGAGCTGGTCGCCGATCGCCTCATGGATCAGCGCGGCGGCCACCGAGCTGTCGACGCCGCCGGAGAGGCCGCAGATCACCCGGCCTTTGCCGACCTGGGCGCGGATCTTCTCGATCTCGGCTTCGCGGAAGCGCGCCATCGTCCAGTCGCCGGAGAGGCCGCAGACCTTGTGGGTGAAGTTCTTGATCAGCTGGGCGCCGTGCGGGGTGTGCACCACTTCCGGGTGGAACATCATGCCGTAATATCTGCGCTCGTCATTGGCGATCAGCGCATAGGGCGCGCCTTCGGAGACGGCGACGGTCTTGAAGCCGGGCGGCGGGGCGGAGATATGGTCGCCATGGCTCATCCAGACCTGCTCGCGCGCGCCGACGGCCCAGGTGCCCTCAAACAGCTCGCAATCGGCGACAACATCGATATGGGCGCGGCCGAATTCGCGGATCTCGGCCCCCTTGGCCTCGCCGCCCAGCTGCACGCACATGGTCATCTGGCCATAGCAGATGCCCAGCACCGGCAGCTTGCTCTCGAACACCCAGTCCGGCGCGCGGGGGCTGCCCTCGTCGGCCACGCTGGCCGGGCCGCCGGAGAGGATGATGCCGGCGGCGCCGAAATCGCGCATACGCTGCACATCCGCGTTGAAGGGGAGGATCTCGCAATACACGCCGCTCTCGCGCACGCGCCGGGCGATCAGCTGGGTGACCTGGCTGCCGAAGTCCAGGATCAGGATTTTTTGCTGGCTCATGCGCCCAACTAGAGGAGGGCGCGGGGCTTTGCAACAGAGGGAAAGCGCGGCTCAGGCATTTACGTCGAGCAGGGTCTCGATCGGGTCCCAGGCAAAGGCGATCTGGGGGATTTCCTCGCCGCCGACCCAGGTTGTGCCAGAGGCGATCTGCTTGCCGCCGAGATGCTGGTAGAAATAGCGGGACGGATTCTCACTCAGCACCCAGGCATAGACCGAGCGGCAGCCGAGCCGGGCCAGATGCTTGGCCGAGCTGCGCAGCAACTGCCCGCCCAGCCCGCGGTCGCGGTAATCCTCATGCATATAGAGGGTCTCGATCTCGCCATCACCGAGGGTTTTTTCCCGGCAGCGGGCGGCGCTGGAGAAGCCGAGAATCGGCGGGGCGCCGGGCTCGCCATAGCAGGAGATCACATGCAGCCCGCCGCCGACGCGGATGGAATGCTCATAATAGGCACAAAGCCGGTTGAGGGAGAGATTGGCGAGATAATCATCAGGCAGCAGATTGGCATAGGCGCTGCGCCAGGTGGCCACATGCACGGCGGCAACGCCACTGGCATCGGACAACCGGGCGCGGCGTATGGAAATCAACTGGCACGCACCATGATGGCGGCGAAGAACCCGTCAGTGCCGTTGCGGGCGGGGGAGAGGCGCAGATGCGCGGAACCTTTGAGCGCCTCGGGCGCTTCCAGGGGCAGGACGGAGAATTCAGGATGACGCGCCATGAACGCCTCGATTTGTGCCTCGTTCTCATCTTGCAGCACGGAGCAGGTGGCGTAAACCAGTCTTCCACCCGGCTTCACCAGTTTTTGCGCGCGGTCGAGAATATCGGCCTGTTTCACCGTCAGCTCGGCCAGATCGGTCTCGGTGAGGCGGGTGCGGGCGTCCGGGTTGCGGCGCCAGGTGCCGGTGCCAGTGCAGGGGGCGTCCACCAGCACGCGGTCGAATTTTTTCTCCTGGCGCTTCACCCACTTGTCGCCGGGCTCCAGCAGATGGCGCTCGGCATTGTGCACCCCGGCGCGGCGCAGGCGCTTGATGGCGCCCTCCAGCCGGGGCTCGGAGACGTCACAGGCGATGATATGGCCCTTATTGGCCATGCCCATGGCAATCGCCAGCGTCTTGCCGCCAGCGCCGGCGCAGAAATCCGCGACGCGCATGCCCGGCTTGGCATCCACCGCCAGGGCGATGAGCTGGCTGCCTTCGTCCTGGATCTCCACCAGCCCCTCCTGGAAGGCTTTGCCGGTGGTGACGGACTGGCGGTTGCGCAGCCGCAGGCCCCAGGGGGAATATTCGGTCAGCTCGGCGCGCAAGCCTTCGGCGGCGAGCGCCATGCGGGCGCCGTCGCGGTCGGTTTTCAGCAGATTGACGCGCAGATCCAGCGTTGCCGGCTCGTTCATCGCCGCCATTTCGGCGGCGAGGGTGGGGCCGAACTGGGCGCGCAGCTTGGGCAGGATCCAGTCCGGGATCTCGAATTTCACCGCTTCGGGCATGTCCGGATGTTCCAGCGTGCGGGTCGAGAGCTTCTCCAGCAGCGCCATTTCCTCAGGCTGCAGCGGTGGCGGGCCGTAGCGGCCGGAGACGAAGGCCATGGCGATCTTGTTCACCGTCTGGCCGGAAAACAGCGCCTGGGCCGCCAGCAGCAGCCGCGGGGTGTGCGGGGCGCGGTGATAATCCAGCCACCAGCCCAGATGCCGGCGGGTGCGCAGAACCCCCCAGACCAGGGCCGAGACGGCGCGCCTGTCGCCGCCGCCGATGAAGCGGCGGGTGCGGAAGAAATGGTTGGCCACCGCATCGGCGGGGCGGGGATCGGCCTCAATGAGGCCGAGAAGGTCGATGGCGGCGGCAAGCTGTCCGGCGGGTGTCATGGCGCACCCGTCGCGGATGCGGGGCAGGGCGTCAAGTCAAATCCGCCAAATGGGGGCGGATAGGGGGTTTGCAGGGGCTAAAGCGAGAACCCGCCGAGGGTTTGCAGCCCAACACCGCGTTCCATCCACCCAAGCCGCGCCACCCACGGCAAGCCGGAGGCGGGCGCCGCCCGGTTCAATTAGCGCCTTCTGAACGCGGGCCAGCGCCAGCCCTTGAACAGGCTGCGGCGGCTCAGCGGCTCGAAGATTTCGTCGGGCCCTTCCGGGTCGAGGATTTCATTGTCGGCCAGCCACTCTTTCACGCCGCCCAGATCCGGCAATTGGTAGGGCGTGAGGCTGCGGCCGGTGGCAGCTTCGCGCAATGTTTCGATGGTACCGATCAGCGAGCCGCATTGCGCGAACAAAGCGGCGATCTCGTCGGCGGTGCGATCGAAATGCTCCGCGAGGAGATCGTGCAGCAACGGCATGAAATGAAGCTCGCCGTCTTGGTTGTCCGCCTCATGGGCCGGCAGGATCACATCGCATTCAGTGTCAAGCCGCAGCGAGCGGTTGTTGAAGTTGGAGGAGCCGAGCCGCAGATATACGCCATCGACGATGGTAATCTTGGCATGCACATAGATCTCGTTGCCGCCTTTGGTCAGCGGGTGATAGAGCCGAAACCGGCCCTGATGGTCGATCCGCCGCAGCGCCTCGACCAGCCGGGCGCGGGCGGAGTCCATGGCAATGGGCTCGATCCAGCCTTCGGCGCTGACCGGGTTGAGGATGACGATCTCCGGACCGTCACGCTCGGCCAACCGCTTGGCGATGGCCTGCGCCACCCGCCGGGAGGCGAAATATTGGCTTTCCGCGTAGATCCATTTTTTCGCCCGCGCGATGAGGTCGAGATAGATTTGCTCGATCTCGGCAACCGGTTCGCGGTCCGGCATTTTGGGTATGGTGCGGGCAATGGCCAGGCGGATATTATGAAAATTGGGACGTAGCGCGGCTGGCCAACAATCATGCGTGGCGGTTTCCGGGGTGAGCACTTCCCCTGTTGCCGCCCGCCAGCGTTGACGCGCGAGATCTCCCATGGCCCGGGCCAGGGGGCCATCGAAGGCGCTGGTGGCATCATGCCAAGGCTTTAGTTTTTCGCCGTTGGGGCCGACACGTTGTGGGTCGTCGTCAAGATGACGGCGCGTGTCCCACCGCCCGAGAGTCATATCAATGCCGCCGCAAAACGCGATTCGATCGTCAATGACAACGATTTTTTGATGATGTGAGCCCGCCAGCGGATGTTCGCCATCAAGCTTGAGGCGAATCTGCTTATTCAGCTTCCAGCGGATAATTGAGAAAATTGTGCCGCCGCGAAATATTGCCTTGAAGGCGCCGGTGTCCCATCGCAACAACCTGATATTCAGGGATGGCGTGCGCCGCGCCAGCCAAAGGATGAAATCGCCGAGTGCGACAGGCCCGCCATCGCCCCCATCTCCCAAGCGGATACGCGCGTCAAAATCCCAGCCGATGAGATAGATGCTGTGTTTGGCCGCCAACATCGCCTGGCGGACGGCAATGAAATAATCGGCCGCGTCGATGATGACGGCGAAGCGCTCCGCCTGTTCAATGCGCCAGCAATTATGGCCGGGCTGCAAAAGCGCTTCAGCGCGCGGTCCAGGGGAGGGGGGCGTGATGTCGTTGGCTATCGACATAAACCTGCCCAGCCCGGCATTTTCCGCTTCCCTCATCCGCAGTTTTGAGAGCCAGATATGGGATGGCCGAAAGCGAAAACAATTGGCGGGGAGGTTGGTCGCATTCGGGGCAAGCGATTGATCATGCGGCGATGGAGCACGATGAGATGCTTCATGAGAATGAATTTTTAGTTATGTATGGGTGAAAATTATGGATCTGTCCTGTGCGGCGCACTGATCCATATTCCCTTTGGCAGCGTAAGTCTTCTGATGAAGTCCTTTAATTTTTTGTTATCAACAAGTAACGATTGGGATGGTCAGCTGCCATGAGTAGGCTCGGTGATCGCGCGGTTATATTCGGGGCACGCGGTGCCATTGGCGGCGCTTTGGTTGACGCGTTGAGGCGACGCGGCGTGGGGGAGGTGCATGCGCTCTCGCGCCAGCCGGTTGCCGCCGCGCCCGGCATCTATCCCGCGCAGGTCGACCTGTTGGATGAAGCCAGTCTCAGCTTCCATGCGGCGCGGCTGGGAGCTGACGGGGTGTTGGATACGATCATCGTCGCAACCGGGCTCCTGCATGCGCCCGATATGCTGCCGGAGAAGGCGTTGCGTGATCTGCGGGCCGACGCGCTCGCCATGTCGTTCGCGGTAAATTGTATCGGCCCGAGCCTGGTGATGAAGCATTTTCTGGGGCTGTTGCCGCGCGACCGTGCTTCCAGGTTCGCGGCCCTTTCGGCCCGCATCGGAAGCATTTCCGATAATCAAAAAGGTGGCTGGTACGGTTATCGCGCGGCGAAGGCGGGGCTCAACATGATGCTGCGCAATGCCGCGATCGAAACCGCCCGGCGCGCGCCGCACGCGGTTATCATGGGCCTTCACCCTGGCACCGTCGATAGTGCATTGTCGCGTCCATTCCAGAAACTGGTTCCGCCTGGGCAGTTGCGCAAGCCCGAGGATGCGGCCGAGCAATTGCTGGATGTGATGGAGGCGGCCACGCCGGCGCAATCCGGAAAATTATTCGCTTATGACGGCACGGAGATTTTGCCATGACCTCATCATCCGTCGCCGTGATCGGTGCGGGCACGGCGGGGCTTGCGGTGGCGCGTGGTCTCTCCCGCCATTTTTCGGTGCGCGTTTTTGAAAAAGCGCGTGGGCCGGGAGGGCGGCTGGCGCATCGCCGCCGGGAGGGGTTCGCGTTTGACTTCGGCGCGCAATATTTCACCGCGCGCGATCCCCGCTTTGTCGCGGAGGTTGCGGCGCTACGCAGCGCCGGCATCGTCTCCCCATGGCGCTGCCGGTTTTCGAAAATTGAAAATGGGTGTGAGATAAGTCGCCAGCTCTGGGATGATGACACGGCGCATTATGTCGGGACGGGCCGCATGAGCGCGCTCTCCGCGTATTGGGCGCGCGGCTTGGATGTGAAATTGCAAACCAGGATCACGCAGCTGCGTGAGACGCGAACCGGCTGGAGCCTGCAGAGTGACAGCGGGGAGGTGTTCGGCCCGTTTGCCTTTGTGGTCATCGCCTTGCCGGCGTTGCAGGCGGCCGCTTTGTTGCCCGATCAGTCAGCCTTGCGTGTCAATGCCCAGGCCGCGCGCATGTCGGGCTGTTTCGCATTGATGCTGGGGCTGGAGGCGCCTGCGGAATTGCCTTTCGATGCCGCGGAAATTATCAGCGGGCCGCTCAGTTGGCTGGCGGTTTGTGAATCGAGGCCAGGGCATGAAGCCGGGCCAGGGTTGGTGGTGCTGTCCAATAATCTTTGGGCGGATGTTCATATGGAAGATCCCCCGTCTCTGGTTGAGGCGGTGATGCGCGCGGAACTTGATCGTCTGATCGAGGGGAAATTGCGGGTGCAGCACGCGGATCTGCATCGTTGGCGCTATGCGAATTGTCCGCCGGCCCAGGATGGCTTGCCGATGCTCGATGCCGAAAATCGTCTGGCGCTGTGCGGGGACTGGACGGATCACGGACGCGTCGAGGCGGCGTATCTCTCCGGTGTGCGGATCGCGGAGCAGGTTCGCAAGGCGCTTACGGCTTAGCGTGACAAAGTCATCGCACGCATCAACAGATCGAATTATCCTCCATAAAATACTTGTCATTTGTTAAATCTCCCAGGATAGTGTGGCACTCGGCGGCTCGGCGCGTTTGTGCCGTCGTTCGCCGTGCTCGCAAAAATATCCAATAATCGCGTGTAATTTTCTTGGAGAGTATTCATGGATTGGCTTAATCCCCCGGCCCTGGCCGGCGCCATGCTGGAAGCCGGCACAAAGAAGGCAAATCTTCCGGCAAAGACCATCTTACTGACCGGCATTCTCTCGGGCATGTTTTTGGGTTTCACCACCACCTTGTTCGTGAGTGCGCTTGTGGCCACCGGCAATATCGTGGTTTCGGCCTTGTTCTTCCCGGTCGGGTTCATCCTGCTTGTCCTGCTCGGACTTGAACTTTTCACCGGCAATGCCGCGCTGCTGCCTTACGCGCAGATGGGCGGGCGGATTTCCGGCGGCCAGGTCGTCTCCGGCCTGGTCTTGGTCTATATCGGCAATCTCATTGGAAGCGTGATTTACGCTTTGCTCTTCGCCGCCATCGATACGAAGTTTTTCACCGACGCGCCGTCCCCGATTGGGGCGAAAATTATCGCGATCGCCACCTTGAAAGTGGTTCCCTATATGAGCGCGGGCGCGGCCGGTTGGGGCACGGCGCTGCTCAAAGGTGTGATCTGCAACTGGATGGTCAGCCTCGGCGCGGTGATGGCGCTGGTCACGCGCTCGACCATTGGCAAAATCTTCGCGATGTATCTGCCGATCATGGCCTTCGTCGCGCAAGGGTTTGAGCACTGCGTGGTGAACATGTTCGTGATTCCCTGCGGCATCATGCTCGGTGCGAAGGTGAGTGTGGCGCAGTGGTTGATCTGGAACGAGATCCCGGTGACGATCGGGAACATTATCGGTGCGGTCATCATCACGGCGGCTGGGCTGTATCTGTCTTTCGGCAGGTCCGCTACCCCGGTGGCTGAGCAAGGCTCGATACCGGTGCAGGGGTAAATAAAAAGGGAGGGGAATTTCCCCTCCCTTTTTTTTGATGTCTGGAAAATTTCAGTTTCGTTCGTGATGCAGTTGAGACAAGGCTTTATGAACACGCTCATTTAGCCCGCTGCCCCCCTGCTCCAGATGCGCGAAGATATTCGCGAGCATGCGTTTTTCCCAGAAGCTCTTGAGGTGGCCGGCGATTTCTCGCACGGCCACGTCCTCCTTTTCATGCTTGAAGAAAGTGCCGATCTGGTTGGCCATGTAGACGAGTTTCTCGGTCTTCATTCCGCGGCCTCCTGAGGCGCGATCTGGCGGGCCTTCTCGCTATGTGCCTGGTAGCGCTCCTGCCATTCGGTCGGGCCGTTGGAGAGCGAGACCTGCACCGCCGTCACCTTGTATTCCGGGCAATTCGTCGCCCAGTCCGAATAGTCGGAGGTGATGACATTGGCCTGCGTCATCGGGTGGTGGAAGGTGGTATAGACCACGCCCGGCGCAACGCGATCAGTGATCTTCGCGCGCAGCGAGGTTTCGCCGGAGCGGCTGGCGAGCTTCACCCAGGCCCCGTCCTTCACGCCGCGCTGCTCGGCATCATGCGGATGGATTTCCAGAAGATCCTCTTCATGCCAGGCGACATTCGCGGTCCGCCGCGTTTGCGCGCCGACATTATATTGCGAGAGGATGCGCCCGGTGGTGAGCAACAGCGGGAAGCGCGGGCCGGTTTTCTCGTCCGTCGGCACATAGTCGGTGACGACAAACTTGCCCTTGCCGCGGACGAAATGGCCGATATGCATGATCGGCGTGCCCTCGGGCGCGGCGTCGTTGCAGGGCCATTGGATCGAGCCTTTCTCCTCCAGCGCCGCGTAGGAGACATTGGCGAAAGACGGTGTGGTGCGCGCGATCTCGTCCATGATCTCGCTGGGGTGGGTGTAGTCGAGCGCCATCCCCATCGCCTTGGCCAGCATCAGCGTCACTTCCCAATCGGCATAGCCATTGCGCGGCGCCATCACCTTGCGCACACGCTGAATGCGCCGCTCCGCGTTGGTGAAAGTGCCGTCCTTCTCCAGGAAGGTCGAACCAGGCAGGAACACATGCGCGTAGTTCGAGGTCTCGTTGAGGAAGAGATCCTGCACCACCACGCATTCCATGGCGCTGAGGCCGTTGGTGATGTGGGTCGTGTCGGGATCGGACTGGGCGATATCCTCGCCCTGGATGTAGAGCCCCTTGAAGCTGCCATCCATCGCCGCATCGAGCATGTTGGGAATGCGCAGCCCCGGCTCGTTGGAGAGCGGCACGTTCCATTCCGCCTCGAAAATATGCCGGACATTGTCATCCGCCACATGCCGGTAGCCGGGGAATTCATGCGGGAAGCTGCCCATATCGCAGCTGCCCTGCACGTTGTTCTGGCCGCGCAGCGGGTTGATGCCGACACCGCGCCGACCGACATTGCCGGTGACCATGGCGAGATTGGCGATGGCGATGACGGTGGTAGAGCCCTGGCTATGCTCGGTCACCCCCAGACCGTAATAGATGGCGCCATTGCCGCCAGTGGCGTAAAGCCGTGCCGCTTCGCGGATGGTTTGCGCCGGCACGCCGGAAATCTGCTCCACCGCTTCCGGGCTGTTCTTCGGGTCCAGAATGAAGGCCGCCCATTCGGAGAACTCATCCCAATCGCAACGCTCGCGCACATAGGCTTCGTTCACCAGCCCTTCCGCGACGATGACATGCGAGAGCGCATTCACCACCGCGACATTGGTGCCGGGGCGAAGTGCGAGATGGTGCGCAGCCTCGACATGCGGGGTGCGGACAATGTCGGTGCGGCGCGGATCGATAACGATCAGCTTCGCCCCCTGGCGCAGACGCTGCTTCATGCGCGAGCCGAACACGGGATGCCCGTCCGTCGGGTTGGCGCCGATGACCATGATGACATCGGACTCCATCACGCTGTCGAAATCCTGGGTGCCGGCGGAGGTGCCCAAAGTCGTTTTCAGCCCGTAGCCGGTGGGTGAGTGGCAGACGCGGGCACAGGTATCGACATTGTTATTGCCGAAGCCCGCACGGATCAGCTTCTGCACCAGGAAGGTTTCCTCATTGGTGCAGCGCGAGGAGGTGATGCCGCCGATCGCATCCTTGCCATATTGCGTCTGGATGCGCTTGAATTCGGCGGCGACATGCGAAATTGCCTGCTCCCAGCTCACCTCCTGCCAAGGATCGGTGATTTTGGCGCGGATCATCGGCTTGGTGATGCGGTCCTTGTGGGTGGCATAGCCCCAGGCGAAGCGGCCTTTCACGCAGGAATGGCCGTGATTGGCTTGGCCATCCTTGTAGGGAACCATGCGCACCAGCTCCTCGCCGCGCATCTCCGCCTTGAAGGCGCAGCCCACACCGCAATAGGCGCAAGTGGTGACGGCGGAATGCTCCGGCTGGCCCTGTTCGAGCACCGAGGTTTCGATCAGCGTCGCGGTCGGGCAGGCCTGCACGCAGGCGCCGCAGGAGACGCATTCCGAGCCCAGGAACATCTCGCCGATGCCCGGTGAGACTTTCGAATTGAAGCCGGAGCCGGCGATGGTCAGCGCGAAGGTGCCCTGGATTTCCTCGCAGGCGCGCACGCAGCGCGAGCAGACGATGCATTTCGAGGGGTCGAACTGGAAATAGGGATTGGAGGTGTCTTTGGCCTGGCCGAGATGGGTTTCGATCTCGTTGCCATAGCGCACATCGCGCAGCCCGACAGCGCCGGCCATGTCCTGCAATTCGCAATCGCCATTGGCGCCGCAGGTCAGGCAGTCCAGCGGATGGTCGGAGATATACAGCTCCATCACCCCGCGGCGCAGCTTCGCCAGCTTGGCGTTCTGCGTGTGCACCACCATGCCTTCGGCCACCGGCGTGGTGCAGGAGGCCGGGGTGCCGGCGCGGCCTTCGATTTCCACCAGGCAGAGCCGGCAGGAGCCGAAACTATCCAGCGTATCGGTGGCGCAGAGTTTGGGGATTTGCGTGCCCATCTCCATTGCCGCGCGCATCACCGAGGTGCCGTCCGGCACGGTGATGCTCTGGCCATCGATGGTGAGGCTCACCAGCTTGGTGGCGTTGCTCGGCTTGGTGCCGTAATCGACTTCGTGGATCAGACCCATGTTGGACTCCTATTCCGCCGCCAAAGGCAGCGCGGCGCCGCCAAAATCTTCAGGAAAATGCGTGATCGCGCTCAGCACGGGGTAGGGGGTGAAACCGCCCAGGGCGCAGAGCGAGCCGAATTTCATCGTCTCGCAAAGATCCTTGACCAGATCGAGATCCCCCGGCCGGGACGCGCCGGCCACCACCCGGTCCAGAATCTCCGCGCCGCGCGTCGAGCCGATGCGGCAGGGCGTGCATTTGCCGCAGGATTCATGGGCGCAGAATTCCATCGCGAAGCGCGCCATCGCGGCCATGTTGGCGGTGTCGTCAAACACCACCAGCCCGCCATGGCCGATCAGCCCGTTGCGCGCGGCGAAGGCTTCGTAATCATAGGGCGTGTCGAATTGCGCCGGGGCGAAATAGGCGCCGAGCGGCCCGCCCGCCTGCACCGCGCGCACCGGCCGGCCGGAGGCGGTGCCGCCGCCGATCTCGTTCACCAGCTCGCCCAGCGTGATGCCAAAGGCGGTCTCGAACAGCCCGCCATGCTTGATGTTACCGGCCAGCTGCACCGGCATGGTGCCGCGCGAGCGCCCCATGCCGAAACTGGCATAAGCCTCCGCGCCCTGTGCCATGATGTAGGGAATGGTCGCCAGCGAGATCAGGTTGTTGATCACCGTCGGCTGGCCGAACAGGCCGCGCAGCGCCGGGATGGGCGGCTTGGCGCGGACCATGCCGCGCTTGCCCTCCAGGCTCTCCAGCAGCGCCGTCTCCTCGCCGCAGACATAGGCGCCGGCGCCGACCCGCAGCTCCAGCGCGAAGCCGTCGAGCAGGCCGGTTTCCTGCGCGATCGCCAGCGCTTCGTTGAAGATTTTGATGCCGTTGGGATATTCCGAGCGGCAATAGACATAGCCCTGGCTGGCGCCCACCGCCCGCCCGGCAATCGCCATGCCCTCGATCAGGCAGAACGGGTCCGCCTCCAGGATCATGCGGTCCGCGAAGGTGCCGGAATCGCCTTCATCGGCATTGCAGACAATGTATTTCTGCGGCGCCTCGGCCTTGCGCACCGTCTCCCATTTCACCCCGGTGGGGAAGCCGGCGCCGCCACGGCCGCGCAGGCCGGATTTGGTGATCTCGGCGCAGATCGCCTCGGCGCTCATCCCGCGCGCCCGCTCCAGCCCGGCGAGGCCGCCATGGGCGCGATAATCCGCCAGGCTCAGCGGGTCGATGATGCCGCAGCGCGCGAAGGTCAGGCGCTGCTGCTTGGCGAGGAAGGGCAGGGCCTCGACCAGCCCCAGTGCCTTGGGGTGGGAGGCGGGATCGGCGAACAATCCGGCCACATCCGCCAATGTCATCGGGCCAAAGCCGGTGCGCCCTTCGGGGGTCTCGATTTCGACCAGCGGTTCCAGCCAGAACATGCCGCGTGAGCCATTGCGAATGATCTTGGCTGCAACGCCGCGCCTGGCGGCTTCGGCGGCGATGGCGGCGGCCAGAAGGTCAGCCCCCAGAGCCAGGGAAACCGCATCGCGGGGGACGAAAATACGCATCAGGCGGCCTCCTCGGCGAGGGCGTGCAGGGCTTGCGCATCCAGCCGGGCGCGGGGTTCGCCATCCAGCATCGCGTTGGGGCCGCAGGCGCAGAGCCCGAGACAATAAACCGGCTCCACCGTCAGCCGCCCATCCGGCGTGGTCTCGCCCCATTTCAGCCCGAGGCTTTGCAGCAAGGCGTTGGCATGGGCTTCGCCACCGACCGACTGGCAGGCTTCCGCCCGGCAGATTTTCAGCACATGCCGGCCCGCCGGGGCCTGGCGGAAATCATGATAGAACGACACCACGCCATAGACTTCGGCGCGGGTGACATTGAGGCTCTGCGCCACCAGGCGCATCGCCTCGTCACTGATAAACCCGAACTCTTCCTGGAGCGCGTGCAGGATTGGCAGCATCGGACCTTTGATAGGCAGATACTTATTAACAATCTCTTGCGCGCGTGACGCATCCCAGCTGGCGGACATGGATCGCTTCACCTTCTTGCTCTTGACGGCGGGAAAATGCGCGAACGTAAGGTGAATTTCAATCCGGGTAATTCAGTGCTGCGATAGCACAAAACTATAGAACCAGCCCGCCCTCCAGGACTAGGGTGAACATCGCCTGGGCCAGCGGCGGCATCGGGCTGCGGTCGCTCGCCAGCAGCCCGACAATATGCGCCTCCTCGGGGTCATTGATCGGGATTGAGCGAAACCCCGGCCCCAGCCCGAAAATCTCCACCAGCTTCTCCGGCAGCACGCAGGACCAGTTGCCGGTGCGCACATGCGAGAGCAGCACCATGATCGAGTTCGATTCCACCGCCGGCGGCAAATGCGCGCCGGATCGGCTCAGCAGCCGGTCGATGATGCGCCGGTTCTGCATATCCGGCGTCAGCAGGCAAAGCGGCGTCTGCGCGACCTCGGCCCAGCTCACCGCGTCGCGCTCGCCAAAGGCGGAGAGGGCGCTGGTCACCAGCCGGTAATGCTCTCTGTAAAGCGGCGTGAAGCGGAATTTGCCGATCGGCTCGTTATCCAGATAGGTGACGCCGACATCGATTTCAGCGTTCTGCAGCTGCCGCAATATCTCTCCGGAATTGGCGGATTCCACGCTGAAGCGCACATTCGGGTGGCGGGCGCGGAAGGGCGAGGTGAGCCCGGCGACCACCGCCAGCGCCGTCGGGATCACCGAAATCCGCAACAGCCCGGCGAGGCCGCCGCTGGCGGTGGCCAGCTCCAGCCGCATCGAGCGCAGATCGGTGGCGATGCGCCGTGCCCAGCCCAGCACGATCTCGCCTTCCGGGGTGAAGCCCTGAAAGCGCGAGCTGCGAATGACCAGAGGCAAGCCCACCTGCTCCTCCAGCGCGCGGATGCCGGCCGAGAAGCTGGGCTGCGTGACGCCACAGGCCTGCGCGGCGCGGCCGAAATTCTTCTCCCGCGCCAGGGCGATGAGATATTCAAATTTGGTGAGTATGGGGACGCTCCCGGGCTGCTGGCGCAGAGTATCGGCGGGCGTGGCGGGCTGTCAAAGCCCAGATCTGCCGGCTTTGCGCATTGCCGTTTGCCGGCTTCGCCGCCATGTTATCACAACCCGGTCTGAACGAGGCCGGGAGAGGCGGCCGGCCGCCATCCTCCTGGCGCAAGACCGGCGATGGGAGGAAAACAGGGCCATGAGCTTGTCCACATCCGAGCGCGAGGTCGAATCCGGCGCGGCGTTTGATGATCCAGAGCGGACGCCGATGGATGGGGGGCCGGTGCGCGCGCTCAATTTGCTCTCCTTGTCGCTGATCGCGCTGGGGCTGGGGATTTTCACCGGCGCCGGCGCGGCCTTGTTCCGGGCGCTGATCGGGCTGATCCATAATCTCGGCTTCCTGGGGCAACTTTCCTGGCATTACGACGCGAATCACTTCACCGCCGGCTCGCCCTGGGGCGGGCTGATCATTTTCGTGCCGGTCATTGGCGGGCTGGTGGTGACGTTTCTGGTGGTGAATTTCGCCCCGGAGGCGCGCGGCCATGGCGTGCCGGAGGTGATGGACGCGATCTTCTATAAAAGCGGCGTCATTCGCCCGGTGGTGGCGGTGGTGAAATCCTTGGCTTCGGCGGTGGCCATCGGCACCGGGGCGGCGGTCGGCCGGGAAGGGCCGATCATCCAGATCGGTTCGGCGCTGGGCTCGACGCTGGGGCAGCTCATCCGGATGCCGGCGGATCAGCGGATCATTCTGGTCGCCTCCGGGGCCGGGGCCGGCATCGCGGCGACCTTCAACACCCCCATCGGCGGGGTGATGTTCGCCATCGAGCTGATGATGCCCGAAATCGGCGTGACGGCGTTTTTGCCGGTGGCGCTGGCGACGGGGGCGGCCACCTTCATCGGGCGTGCCTTTTTTGGCGACCAGCCGGCGTTCTTCGTGCCGCCCTTGCCGTCGCTGGGCACCGGACCGGACGCCGCCGCGACCTTGCTGCTGTTCGCCGTGCTAGGCGGGCTGATCGGCGTCGCCGCCTGGGGCTTTATTCGGGGGCTGCATTTGGCGGAGGATGCGTTTGAGCGGATCCCGAATCGCTATCTGCGCCACGCGCTGGGCATGGCGATGGTCGGGCTGCTGTTCTACCTGCTCTATCGCACGCTTGGGCATTATTATGTCGATGGCGTCGGCTATGCGACGATCGAGGCGATCCTCACCGGCCAGCTCGGCACCAGCCTGCCAATGCTCGGAGCCTTGCTGCTGTTCCTGTTCGTGGCCAAGCTGTTCGCCACCTCGGTCAGCCTCGGCTCCGGTTCCTCGGGCGGCATTTTCTCACCCTCGCTGTTCATGGGGGCGGCGATCGGCGGCGCCTTCGCCGCGGCGCTGAAGGCGCTGCATGTGCCGTTGCCGATCGACGTGGCGAGCTTCGCCATGGTCGGCATGGCGGCGATGGTGGGCGGCGGCACCGGCGCGGTGATGACGGCGGTGGCGATGATCTTCGAGATGACGCGCGATTACGGCATCGTCATGCCGATGATCGTCGCGGTGGCGGTGGCGGTCGGGGTGCGCCGGCTGCTCTCGCCGGAGAATATCTATACGGTCAAGCTGGTCGGGCGCGGCCACAGCATTCCCCGGGCGCGCCATGCCAACATGTTCCTGGTCCGCCGGGCGCGCGACATCATGGTGCGGAGCGTGACCATCCTGCCCGCCGAGACCAGCTTCGAGGCGTTTCTGAGCGCTGAGGAGGAGACCGGGCGGATGCGCCATGTGGTGGTGACGCAAGCCGGGCAGATCCGCGGCGTGCTGCGGGTGAATATGGCGCTGCGGCGAGGGCTGGCGGAAGATGAGCGCGGGATCACGCTCGGCGATCTGGCCAGCCGGGATTTCACCATCGTGCGCGAAAACACCATGGCTTTCGATGTCATCCGCCGGCTCTGGGGAAAACAGGCGATCATGGCGGTGGTGGTGGGCGATGGCGTCGGCGCCCCGCGCGCCGAGGATGTGCGCGGCGTGATTACCAAGGAGCATGTGGCCGACAGCGTCGCCGCGAATGTCGCCGATTACAGGAATGACTGAGGCGGGGTGAGCTTCAGGGCCGCTCGCGCCCGGTGGTGGAGCCGCGCGTCAGGCAGCGCCCGCCGAGAACCATTTTGCGCAGTGGCGCGTCTGGCTCCTCCAGCCGCTCCAGCAGGAGCTGCATGGCGGTGCGGCCCATCGTCGCCACCGGCTGCTCGATCACCGTCAGCCCGGGGCCGATCAGATCGGTCCAGCTCTCATTGTCGAAACCCGCCACCGCGAGATCGTCCGGCATCGATTTGCCGGCGGCGCGCAGGGCGCGCACCACCCCCATCAGCAGCAGCCCGTTGGAGGCGATGACCGCTTCCGGCGCCGGGCCGCGTCTGAACCAGCCAGCCACCTCTTCCTCCGCCGCCTTGATGCTGGGGGGGATGAAGCGCGCCGAGGGGGTGAGGCCGAAGCGGCGCATCGCCTCCTCATAGCCCAGGCGGCGTTCGACGCCGGTGGTGGAGGCGTTGCCGAACAGCCCCTCGATGCGCCGGTAGCCACGGTCGCGCAGATGCTCGACCAGCAGCGCGGCGGCGCCGGCATTGTCCAGCACCACCGCATCCTGGCCGCTGCCGGGTTCGGCCCGGTCGATCAGCACCATCGGGAAATTGAACTGGCGTTTGGCGAGCTTGCCCACCGTGGCCCGGGTGGGGGCGAAGATGACGCCGGTGACGCGTTCCTCCTCCATCAGCTGCAGGTAGAGTGCCTCCTTGTCCGGGTTTTCGTCGGTATTGCAGAGGATCACCCGTAGCCCGGCCTTGTAGGCTTCATCCTCCACGGCGCGGGCCACGGCGGTGAAGAACGGGTTGGAGATATCCGCCACGATCAGCCCGATGGTCTGCGACTCCTGCGAGCGCAGCCGCCGCGCCGAGAGGTTGGGGCGGTAGCCGGTGGCTTTCACCGCCTCCTCGACCTTGGCGCGCAAGGCGGCACTCACCTGCCCGCCCGCCAAGGCGCGGGATACGGTGGCGGGGGACACATTCGCCCTGGCTGCAACGTCTTTGATGCTTACGCTCATGCTTCCTCCGGTTTCGCCTAAAAGCACGAAATCGTTCTCAGTCAAATGAGCGCTGAATCGCCGGAAAAAGCAAGAGACAAGCATGATGTTGCGTCTTGATGGCCTTGCGATGCTGGATAATGCTTGACATGGAAACTGAAAACGATTTCAGTTGGCCGCAAATATGTCTGAGGAAATGCCATGTCGATGACACCGCCAGATCACCTGCTGGGCCGGGAATTTGTCCGGCTGAACGCCACGCCCGCCAGCAAGGAGGAGGCGATCGCGCAAGCCTGCCAGCTGCTGGTGGCGGCGGGCTGCGTGGCGCCGGCTTTCGGGGAGTCGATGCTGCGGCGCGAGGCGGTGGCGAATACCTTCCTTGGCCATGGCGTGGCGATTCCGCACGGGCTGGGCGAGGATAAAGGGCTGATCCAGCGCGACGGCATCGTGGTGCTGCAGGTGCCGGCCGGGGTGGAATGGAATGCCGGGCAGCGCGCGCATCTGGTGGTGGCGATCGCCGCCCAGGGCGATGCACACATCACCATCCTGCGCCGCCTGACCCGCCTGATCCAGGACGATGCCAGGCTGCAGGCTTTGTTCTCCACCGCCGATGCCGATGCCATCCTGCACGCCCTGGCCAGCGACGGGCCGCGCCAGGAGGCCCCGGCGGCGAAGGATTTCAGCCAGGCTTTTGAGTGGGTTGTGGATTATCCCGCCGGGCTGCATGCGCGCCCGGCCAGTGCCTGGGTGGATGTGGTGCGCGCCCATGGCGTGCCAATTCGGGTGCGCCATGGCCAGGAGATGGCGGATGCGCGCAACTTGGTTTCGCTGCTGCAGCTCGGGCTGCGGCGGGGCGATACGGTGACGGTGTCCGCCGAAGGCGAGGGCGCCGAGACGGCCCTGGCGGCGTTGCGCGCCAAGATCACCGGGCTGACCGCGCAGGAGGTGGCGGATGCCGCCGCCGCTGCCGCCAAGCAGGCCGCCGCCCCGGTACGCGGCTGGACCCCGCCCGGCAATCCCTTGACGATTTCCGCCATCGCCGCCAGCCCGGGCCTGGCCATCGGCAGGCTGCATGTGCTGCGGGGCGACGCGCTGGAGATCCCGGACCAGCCGGTGGCGCTCGCGCAAGGCGGGCAGTTGCTGCATGAGGCCCTGACCAACACCCGCCAGCAGCTGGTGGCGCTGGCGGATGCCACCGCCCGCCGCCTGGGCGCCCAGGATGCGCAGATTTTCAAGGCGCAGGCTGAGCTTTTGAACGACTCGGACCTGATCACGCTGAGCTGCCAGCTGATGGTGGAAGGCCATGGCCCGGCCTTTGCCTGGAATGAGGCGGTGAACCGCATGGCCGCCCGGCTCGGCGCGCTGGGCAACCCGGTGCTCGCCGCCCGGGCGGCGGATCTGCGCGATGTCGGGCGGCGGGTGCTCTCCTGGCTCGACCCGTCGATCGCCTCGGGCTCGCTCACCGAGCTGCCGGAGGCGCCGTGCATTCTGGTGGCGCAGGATCTCTCCCCCTCCGATACGGCGGGGCTGGATATCAACCGCGTGCTGGGGCTGGCGATGATCCAGGGCGGGCCGACCGCGCATAGCGCGATTCTGGCCCGCACTTTGGGTCTGCCCGCCATCGTCGCTGGCGGCGAGGCCTTGGCGCAGGAGGCGCTTTCCGGCCAGCTCGCCATCGTCGATGGCCAGACCGGGCGGCTTTATCTCAACCCCTCGCCGGAGGATGTGGCCTCGGCGGAAAACTGGGCGGCGGGCTTGCGCGCCACCCGGGAGCGTGAGGAGGCTGAGCGCGCCCGCCCGGCCACCACCATTGATGGCGTGCATATCGAGGTGGCGGCGAATGTGAACCGGCCGGACCAGGTGCCGATGGCGCTGGCCGAAGGCGCCGAGGGTGTGGGGCTGATGCGCACCGAATTCTTGTTCCTGGAAAGCGGCGCCACGCCCAGCGAGGATGAGCAGCTGGCGATCTATCGCGGCATGATCGAGGCGCTGGAGGACCGGCCGCTGATTATCCGCGCCCTGGATATTGGCGGCGACAAGCAGGTGGCGCATCTGCATCTGCCGCGCGAGGAAAATCCCTTCCTGGGCGTGCGCGGGGCCCGGCTGCTGTTGCGCCGGCAGGATCTGCTGCTGCCGCAGCTGCGCGCCATCTACCGCGCGGCGGGGCAGGGCGGGAACGTGTCGATCATGTTCCCGATGGTGACCTCGGTGGCCGAGATCATCCGGCTGCGCGAGATCTGCGAGGAGGTTCGCGCCGCGGTGAACGGGCCGGCGCTGCCGATCGGCATCATGATCGAGGTGCCTGCCGCCGCCATCCAGGCCGACAGCCTGGCCGCGCATTGCGATTTCTTCTCCATCGGCACCAATGATCTGACGCAATATACGCTGGCGATCGACCGGCAGAACCCAGAGCTGGCGGCGGAGGCGGACAGCCTGCACCCCGCCGTGCTGCGGCTGATCGCGCAGACCGTGCAGGGGGCGCGGGCGCATGGGCGCTGGGTGGGCGTGTGCGGCGGTATCGCCGGCGATGCGCTGGGCGCGGCCTTGCTGGCTGGGCTTGGGGTGAGCGAGCTTTCGATGACCCCGCGCGACATTCCCGCGGTGAAGGCTAAGCTGCGCGGCGTTGCCTTCAGCGCCCTGAAGGCGCTGGCCGAGCAGGCGCTGGAGGCCGCGAGCGCCGCCGAGGTGCGGGCGTTGGAGCTGCCGTGAGCGCGCCGGTTTTAACCGTCACCCTGAACCCGGCGCTGGACCAGACAGTGCTGCTGGACGGGCTGCACCCCGGCCAGGTGCATCGCGCCAGCGCGGCGTTCGTGCATGCCGGGGGCAAGGGGGTGAATGTCGCCGCCTGCCTCGCGGATTGGGGCGGCGGCCCGGTTGCCGCCAGCGGGCTGTTGGGGGCGGATAACCAGGCTGCCTTCACCGCTTTGTTCGCCGCCAAGGGGATCGAGGACGGGTTTCTGCGCCTCCCCGGCGAAACCCGCACCAACATCAAGCTCAGCCATGATGGCGACACTACCGACATCAACCTGCCCGGCCTCATTGTGCCGGCCGGGATGGAGGCTGCCCTGGCGGACCGTCTGGAGGGTTTGGCGGTGCCGGGGGGCGTGGTGCTGCTGGCCGGCAGCCTGCCAGCCGGGATCGCGCCCGGTTTCTATGCCAGCCTGATCGCCCGTCTGGCCGCGCGCGGGGTGCGGGTGTTGCTGGATAGCTCGGGCGCGCCGCTGAAGGCCGGGCTGGGCAGCGCGGTGAAGCCCTTCGCCATCAAGCCCAACCGGGCGGAGCTGGAAGAGTTGGCCGGCCGGGTCTTGCCTGACGACGCGGCGCTGCTGGCGGCGGCGGGTGAATTGAATGCCGGCGGCGTCGAGCTGGTCGTCGTCTCGCTCGGCGCCGAGGGCGCCGTCTTCGTCACCGCCCGGCAGGCCGTGCACGCCGGCTTGCCGCCCTTGCGGGTGGTCAGCAGCGTCGGCGCCGGGGATGCGATGATGGCGGGGATCATCGCGGCGCTGCGCGACGGGGCGGGGCTGGAGCGGATCGCCCGGCTGGGCACCGCTTTCGCGGCGGGCAAGCTCGGGCGCGCGGGGGCCAATCTGCCGCCGCGCGAGGAGATCGAGGCGCTGGCAAACCAAGTGGTTGTGAAAAACCTGACAAAAATGGAAGCGGAAGGGATGAGCGTATGACGGAGATTATCGCGTCGGTTGCCGCGGGCAAGGCGGTCGTGCAGGGCGTGCTGGCGGCGGAGGCCTTGCGCAAGGCGGCCAAGCTGCAGGGAAGCAGCATCGAGGTGGAGGTGCATACCTCCGAAGGCGTGCTGAACAAGCTCAGCGCCGCGCAGATGCAGCAGGCCAGCCTGGTGCTGCTGGTGGGCGAGGGCGCGGCGCTGCCCGAGGCCACGGCGCCGCGTGTCACCGCGAGCATCGAACAGGTGCTGGCCGATCCCGCCGCCTTGCTGGGCGGGCCGAAGCAGGCGGTGAAGCGGATCGTCGCCGTCACCTCCTGCCCCACCGGCATCGCGCACACTTTCATGGCCGCCGAGGGGCTGCTGCAGGCCGCCGCCGCGCTGGGCCACGAGATCCGGGTTGAAACCCAAGGCTCCGTCGGCGCGCAGACGCCTTTGACGCCGGAGGAGATCGCCGCGGCGGATCTGGTGATCATCGCCGCCGACCGGCAGGTGGATCTCTCACGCTTCGCCGGCAAGCGGCTGTTCGAATCCGGCGCCAAAGCCGCGATCAATGATGGGCAAAATCTGATCCGCCGCGCCTTCGAGCAGGCATCGCTGCAGGGCGGCGCCACGGGCACGGCGACGCCGCAGAAGGCGGCGGGAGTGAAAACCGGTCCCTACCGGCATCTGATGACTGGCGTCTCCTACATGATCCCGTTCGTGACGGCGGGCGGGCTGTTGATCGCGCTGGCCTTCGCCTTTGGCGGCATCTACGCCACCGAGCCGAGCCACGCCCACAGCTTCGCCGGGGCGTTGTTTGAGATCGGCGCGAAATCCGCCTTCACCCTGTTCGTGCCCATCCTGGGCGGGTTCATCGCCTATTCCATCGCGGATAGGCCAGGGCTGGCGCCGGGCATGATCGGCGGGTTGCTCTCCTCACTGCTGGGGGCGGGGTTTCTGGGCGCCATCGCGGCTGGGTTCCTGGCCGGGTATTTCACCTCCTGGTTCAACAAAACCCTGAAGCTGCCGCGCGCGCTGGAAGGGCTGAAGCCGGTGCTGATCCTGCCGCTGGCGGGTACGCTGGTGACGGGGCTGGCGATGGTCTACGTGATCGGCACCCCGATTGCCGACATCATGAATTTCATGACCAATGTGCTGAAATCCATGCAGGGCTCCTCGGCCGTGATTCTCGGGCTGCTGCTCGGCGCGATGATGGCGTTCGACATGGGCGGGCCGGTGAACAAGGCGGCCTACGCCTTCGCGGTCGGGCTGCTCTCCGCGCAGATCTACACACCGATGGCCGCCGTGATGGCCGCGGGCATGACGCCGCCTTTGGGCATCGCGCTGGCGACCTATCTGTTCCCGAGCCGTTTCACCTTGGATGAACGCGAATCCGCCCTCTCCACCGGCGCGCTGGGTCTGTCCTTCATCACCGAGGGCGCGATTCCCTTCGCGGCGCGCGATCCGTTCCGGGTGATCCCCTGCAACATGGCCGGTTCGGCCCTGGCCGGGGCGATTTCGATGGCGATGGGCGTACAGTTGAAGGTGCCGCATGGCGGGATTTTCGTGCTGCCGATCCCGAATGCGGTGACGCATCTGGGGGTCTATGCCATCGCGATTATCGCCGGCAGTGTCGCCACGGCGCTGGCGCTGGGGCTGGCCAAGCGCAACGCCGCCATTCTGGCCTGAGGCTGGGGGCTGGACGCTCCCGTTAGAAGACTCTCGGTTTATCGCAAACGGAACAGGCCGGTGGGCATCCACCGGCCTGTTCCGCGTTTTGGGCCCGGCTGGCGGGGGCGCGCTCTGGCGGGTTTTCTTGAGACAGCCTTTCTGGTAAGGAGCCCTGCCGTTAATCGATCAGTCTGACCGATTAACGGTCGGGTTCAACATCAACAAAGCTGCGTCCACCCGTCTTCGGGGAACGACAACGTCAGGGAGCGAGACATTGCAACCGCATCAACAAACAGCCGCGTCGGGGCCGGGCGGTCATCACGGCGTGATCGGCAAAATCGTATATGTGTTCGAGCGGGTGCTGCCGGACCCGTTTGTGCTCTCGATCTGGCTGACCGTTCTGGTCGGGCTGCTCGCCATCGCCTTCGCCCCGCATGCGAGCGCGACGACATTGCTGAACAGCTGGTATGGCGGGGCCTTCAAGATCCTGCAATTCGCCTTCCAGATGGTGCTGATCCTGGCCACCGGCTTTGCCGTGGCGGATGCGCCGGTGGTGCGCGCCCTGCTGGAGCGCCTCGCGCGCGGCGCGACCTCCCCAGGCCGCGCCGCCGCCTTGGTGTTCCCGATTGTCGGGCTCGCCGCCTGGGCGAATTGGGGGCTGGGTCTGGTGGTGGCGGCCTTCCTCTCGCGTGCCATCGCCCGCAATACGCGGATCGATTTTGGCTGGCTGGTCGCCGCCTGCTATTCCGCCTGGTCGGTCTGCAATAACGGGCTGTCCAGCTCGATTGCACTGTCCCAGGCGAGCCACGGCAATGAGATGAATTTCATCGAAAAGGCCACCGGGCAGTTGATCCCGCTCTCCGCGACGATTTTCGCGCCCTTCGTGCTGTTGCCCAGCCTCGCGGTGCTGGTGGTGATGGGGTTTGTGTTCGTGCGCATGTATCCCGCCGCCGACGTGCAGCCTTTGGTGCCGGATGCGCAGACGCCGGCGCAGGACAGCCATAGCCGCAGCGCCATCGCGCCGGACTCTTTCGCCGCCCGGCTGGAGCGCTCGCCGATCGGCACGCTGATCCTGCTGGCGATCGGGCTTGGGGTGATTTTCATCGCGGTGCAGGCGCATAAATTCGCGCTGGACATCAACACGACCATCCTGATCTTCCTGCTCGTCGGTCTGGCACTGCAGGGGCGGCCGATCGCCTACGCCAACGCCATCCGCGCCGCGGTGACGCAATGCGGCGCGATGGTGCTGCAATATCCGATGTATGGCGGGATCATGGGCATCATGGCCGGCACCGGGCTGGCGGCGGCGATCGCCAAGGGCTTCGTCGCCTTCGCCTCGGCCGGCACGCTGCCCTTCTGGAGCTATTGCAGTTCGCTGATCATCACGCTGCTGGTGCCGAGTGCAGGCGGGCATTGGGCGGTGCAAGGGCCTTTCGTGGTGCCGGCCGCGGTGGCGCTGCACGCGGATGCCGCGCGCACCGCGATGGGCGTGGCGATGGCGGAGAATGTCTCCAACATGCTGCAGCCTTTCTGGGCGGTGCCGATGGTGGCAATGGCGGGCATCCGCATCCAGAAAGTGATGGGCTACACCGCCATCACCTTTCTGGTCTCGCTGGTGATCTATGCCGCGGCGCTGCTGCTGATCCCGTAGGCGGCGATGACTGCGCTGATATCGGTAAGGTTATCAGTCGCCTGTCATAGATTATTTTTACTGTGCGACGTAGGTTGATACGATATGGCGCTTTTTGAAAGGAAGCGCCATGAAAAACATAAAAATCAAATCGACAAAGCAAATGGCCGGAATTGCCGTTCTGGCCGCGATCGCCGGTGTGGGAACGGCACATGCGGATAGCGTGACCCATGACAGTTTCGGCACATTGGCCAACGGTCAGAGCGTGGAGCAATACACGCTGACCAACGCGCATGGCATGGTGGTGAAATTCATCACGCTGGGCGGCTGCATCACCGCCATCGATGTGCCGGACCGCGACAACAAGCTCGGCAATGTCGTGCTCGGCTTCAAGGACCTCAACGGTTACGCGGTGAAGAACTCCACCTATTTCGGCGCGATTGTCGGGCGGTATGCCAACCGCATCGCCAAGGGCACGTTCACGCTTGATGGCAAGACATACCATCTGCCGATCAATAACGGCGTGAACTCGCTGCATGGCGGCACCACGGGCTTTAATCTGCAGCTCTGGAAGGTTGCGACCAAGACCGTCAATGACGGCGTCGCCGCCGTGCTCACCTATACCAGCCCGGACGGGCAGGATGGCTATCCCGGCACGATGAAGGTGACGGTCACCTACACGTTGGAGGATTCCAACGCGCTGCGGATCGATTACGAGGCGACGACCGACAAGCCGACGGTGATCAACCTCACCAGCCATGATTATTTCAACCTGGATGGTAACGGCTCCGGCTCCGCCCTCGGGCAACTGGTGCAGATCAACGCCGACAGCTACACGCCGACCGACGCCACCCAGATCCCCACCGGCGAGATTGCGCCCGTGGCCGGCACGCCCATGGATTTCCGCACGCTGCGGCCGATCGATTCGCAGATTTATACCGATTTCCAGCAGCTGATCATGGCGCATGGCTACGACCATAACTGGGTGCTGAACAAGCCGCAGCCCGATGCGCTCAGCTTCGCCGCGGAAGCCTACGCGCCAAAGACCGGGCGGATCATGAAGGTCTACACGACCGAACCCGGCGTGCAGTTCTATACCGGCAACTATCTCAACGGCACCACGGTCGGATCCGACGACAAGCTTTACCGCCAGGGCGAGGGCTACACCTTCGAGACCCAGCACTACCCTGATTCGCCGAACGAGCCGAAATTCCCGAGCACCGTGCTGAATCCGGGGCAGACCTTCAAATCCACCACGGTCTTTAAGTTCTCGACCGACTGAAACTGAAAACGCCGGCCTCGCGGCCGGCGTTCCTTTCTCTTAGCGCATCAAGCTTTTAGCTTGATGCGCTAGTTTTTGTTTTAGCGGGAAACTTTGTGACCCTGAATGATTCCAGTCAGGGTCATGTCAATTTAGAGCCTCAAGCTTTTAGCTTGATGCTCTAAATTTGGTATTGGCGAGCAATTTCATTTGTTTATCTAGACGCTGGAGCGTTAAGATAAACAAATATTGCTCTAATGGCTGTCGCGGGGGATGCCCTTAGTTTGGGCGATGCGCTGGTAGGCGATGGCGGGTTCCAGCACCGCGCCGGTATCCATCTGGCCGACGACGGCGCGTTGCATTTCCTGCCAGGGCGTCTGGTGCGCGGGATATTGATAGCCCCCGGCTGCTTCCAGTGCCGCACGGCGCGCAGCCAGTTCCGCTTCCGGCACCAGCATGTCGGCCCGGCCATTCTTGAGATCGATCCTGACCTGGTCGCCGGTTTTCAACAGCGCCAAGCCGCCGCCAACGGCCGCTTCGGGAGAGGCGTTGAGGATGGAGGGTGAGCCGGAGGTGCCCGATTGCCGGCCATCACCGACGCAAGGCAGCGAGGTGATGCCGGCCTTGATCAGGTAATCGGGCGCGCGCATGTTCACCACCTCCGCGGTGCCGGGATAGCCGATCGGCCCGGCGCCGCGCATGAACAGGATGCAATTGGCATCGATGTTCAGCGCTGGATCGTCGATGCGCGCATGATATTCCTCCGGCCCGTCGAACACGATGGCGCGGCCTTCGAACGCCTCCTCGTCATGCGGGTTGGAGAGGTAGCGGGCGCGGAATTCTTCTGAAATCACGCTGGTTTTCATGATCGCGGAGGTGAAGAGATTGCCGCGCAGAACCCGGAAACCTGCCCGCTGCTTCAACGGGGTTTCAAAAGGCCGGATCACCGCCTCGGCCATGATCTCCGCCCCCCGGCAATTCTCGCCAAGGGTTCGGCCATTCACCGTCAGCGCCTCCTCATGGATCAAACCATGGCGCATCAGCTGGTTGACCACGGCCGGCACGCCGCCGGCGTGATAATAATCCTCGCCGAGATACTCGCCCGCCGGCTGCAGATTGACGAGCAGCGGGATCTCTTCACCATAGGTCTGCCAATCATCGATGCTGAGCTCCACGCCGATATGGCGCGCTAGCGCGTTCAGATGAATGGGCGCGTTGGTCGAACCGCCAATGGCGGAATTGACGCGGATCGCGTTGATGAAGGCTTCGCGCTTGAGAATATCGGAGGGTTTCAGATCCTCATGCACCATCTCGACGATCCGCAGCCCGGTCAGGTAGGCCATTTCCTGCCGGTCCCGGTAGGGGGCGGGGATGGCGGCGGAGCCGGGCAATTGCATGCCCAAAGCTTCCGCCAGGGAGTTCATCGTCGTGGCGGTGCCCATCGTGTTGCAATAGCCGGTGGAAGGCGCTGAGGAGGCGACCAGCTTGATGAAGCCCGCCTCGTCGATCTCGCCCTTGGCCAGCAATTCCCGCGCCTTCCAGACGATGGTTCCCGATCCTGTCCGCTCGCCGCGAAACCAGCCATTCAGCATCGGGCCTACGGAGAGGGCGATCGCGGGAATATTCACCGTCGCCGCCGCCATCAGGCAGGCCGGCGTGGTCTTGTCACAGCCGATGGTGAGCACCACCCCGTCCAGCGGATAGCCGTAGAGCAGCTCCACCAGCCCAAGATAAGCCAGATTGCGATCCAGCCCCGGTGCCGGGCGCTTGCCGGTTTCCTGGATCGGGTGCACGGGAAATTCCAGCGGAATACCGCCAGCTTCGCGAATCCCTTCCTTCACCCGGGTGGCGAGTTCAAGATGATGCCGGTTGCAAGGGGAAAGATCGGAACCAGTCTGGGCGATGCCGATGATCGGCCGCCCATCCTGGAGTTCCTTCTGGCTGATGCCGAAATTCATGTAGCGTTCGATGTGCAGCGCCGTCATGTCCGGGTTGGCGGGATCGTCGAACCAGGCGCGGGAACGTAGTTTTGGAGGTGTCGTCGTCATGGGCAACTCTTTTCAAAAAGAGGCAGATGGAGGCTGGCGGCGGTTCATGTCCCCCAGCGCAGCACAAGCGGATCGAGCGGGCGGGCGAGGGCGAGCAGCCCTTCGCGTTCGGCGGGATGAACCGGCGCGATCGGGTGGCGCAGCCCATCATGCGCGATCACACCGCCCGCGCGCATCAGGATTTTTGCCGTGGCAAAGCCGCATTGGCGGTTTTCCCAGTTGATCAAGGGCAGCCAGCGCATATAAGCCTGCGTCGCTTCTTCCCGGTTGCCGGCAAACCAGGGATCGATGATCTGCCGGATGCCATCCGGAAAGCCGCCGCCGGTCATGGCGCCGGTGGCGCCAGCGGCGAGATCCGCCATCAGCGTGATCGCCTCCTCGCCATCCCACGGCCCCAGCACGGCGTCCCCGCCTGCCTCGATCAAGGCGCGCAATTTCGACGCGGCGCGCGGTACCTCGATTTTGAAGTAGGCGAGATTGCCGATCTCTTTCGCCATGCGGGCCAGCAGCGCCACGCTGAGCGGCGTGCCGGCGACCGGCGCGTCCTGCACCAACACCGGAATCGTGATCGCCCCGGCGACGCGCTGGTAAAATTCATAAATCTCCGCCTCGCCGACGCGAATGGTGGCGCCATGGTAGGGCGGCATCACCATCACCATCGCCGCCCCCGCCGCTTCGGCGCGGCGCGAGCGGGCGGCGCAGACGGCGCTGCTGAAATGGCTGGTGGTGACGATGACCGGGACGCGCCCCGCAACATGCGCGAGGCAATCCAGCATCAAAATCTCACGCTCTTCATCGCTGAGCGCGAATTGTTCGGAGAAGTTCGCGAGAATACAGATTCCGTGTGAACCGGCGTCGATCATGAAGTCCAGCGCGCGTCTCTGCCCCGCCAGATCCAGCTCGCCATGTTCATTAAAGATCGTTGGGGCGACGGGAAAGACGCCACGATAGACCGGGCCGCTCATTGCGCCGCCGCCCGGTATTCCCGCTTGACGATGTCCAGCAATTCCATCACCGAGGTTTCGGCGGAGCGGCCCTCGAAGGTGCAGGTGCCGCGCTGGACCATCATCACCTTGTCGGCGACATCCAGCGTTTGCGCGTAATTATGCGCGATCATGATCAGCGAGACATCGCCGCGCGCCTTCAAGCGTTCGATCAGCGCGATGATCATCCCGGCTTCGCGCGCGCCCATGGCGGCCAGCGGCTCATCGAGCAGCAGCACCCGGGCATTGGAGGACACCGCTCGGGCAATAGCGATGGCCTGGCGCTGGCCGCCGGAGAGCATGCCAACCTCCTCATCGACGGAGGGCACATTCACCCCGATATCGGCGAGCGCCGCGGCGGCGCGCTCGCGCATCGCCTTGTGATCGAGAAACGGCGTGCCCGGCTTGCGCAGCTCGCGGTTCAAAAACATGTTGTGATAGACAGAGAGCGTGTTGACCAGGGCGAGATCCTGATAAACGCATTCAATGCCGTGGCTGCGCGCATGATCAACCGATTCAAACGCCACCTGTTGCCCATTGACCAGCAGCTCGCCGCTGCTGGGGGCATGAAACCCTGAGAGGATTTTCATCAGCGTCGATTTGCCGGCGCCGTTATCACCCAATATGCCCAGCATTTCGCCTGGTTTCAGGTTCAGGGAAATGCCGTGCAGGGCCTGCACCCGGCCGAAGCGTTTGGTGATGTTGCGCGCTTCCAGCGCGTAGGTTGTGTCGCTCATGTCAGGTCCGGCTCCGGCGGCGCCAGGCCGCGAATTGCACGTTGGAGATCATGGTGATGAGAATCGCAGCACCGGTGATGATGTCGAAGGTGAAGGCGTTGATGCCCAACAAAGTGAAGCCATCCTGCAGAATGCCCAGCACCGCGGCGCCGATCAGCCCGCCCAGAATGGTGCCCGAGCCGCCCATCAGCGAGGTGCCGCCGATCACCGCCGAGGCGATGGCGAGGAACATCACATTCGCGCCTCCGGCATTGGGGTCGATGGAGGTGACATGAAACGCGTTGAGAATTCCAGCGAACCCGCCCAGCAGGCTGCACAGCATGAAATTGCCGATCTTGATCCGCCGGATATGGATGCCGGCCTCCGCCGCCCCGGTGGGGTTGCCACCGACGGCCACGGTATGCAGCCCCCAACGCGTATGCCGCAGCATGACATGCATGCCCAAAGCAATCACGACCGCCCAGAGGATTTCACTATAATCCCAACCGCCGAGCACGAAGCCGGTGGCGCCGGCCGGGGTGTCGATCGGAAAGCCGCCGCTGATCGTCAGGGTCAAGCCGTTGAAGAGCAGCATCGCGCCGAGCGTGGTGATGAAGGAGGGCACACCAAAGCGCACCGTGATCACGCCGATGAACAGGCCGAGCAAGGCTGAAACCAGCAGCGCCACGATCACGCCCAGGATCACCGGAAGCCCGGCGAGCATGGCGAAATGCATGATGAACGGGGCCAGGGCGAAGACCTGGCCGACCGAAAGATCAACCTCGCCGGCGATGAGCAGCATGATCTCACCGCAGGCGATCAGCGTCCAGGGTGCGAAAAACTGGCTCACCGTCTGCAGATTCGCGTCGGTAAAGAAATTCGGCGTCAAAATCTGGAAGACGATGACCAGCACGATGCCAGCCAGCAGGATACTCGCCTCGGGTTTGCGCAATAATAGCGTCGGCAGAGTGGCTTTTGTCTTATTCACGTTCGTTTCATCCCAAATGCAAGAATGCTGGCTGGCGCGCGATTATGCCGAAATCGGGCCGGTGCGCGGCACGATCTGTTGTTTCGCGCTGTTGCCCTCATAGCGGGTGGAGGTGTTCAGGTAGGGGCCGACATTGTCCTTGGTCACGAATTTCAGGCCGGTATTGATATCCGCCGGGCCAACCAGACCGCCGGAGGCGAGATACATGACCATCTCCATCACCGTGTAGAAGCCCTGCAAATAAGGCTGCTGGTCGATGGTGAAATCCAGCACGCCGGCATGAATGGCTTCCAGTGTGCGGGGCACGAGATCGAAGCCGCCGCCATGCACGCCCTTCTTGTCGAGATTGAATTCCTGCATGACCTGGCCGATGGACTGGGTCGAGCCGGCATCCACCGCGAACATGCCTTTCACGTCCTGATGCCCGAGATAATAGGCTTTGATCTTGGGCAGTTCTTCATCGATGGTGGCGCCGGTGGCGATTTCCTCGTAGGTGATCGGCTTGCCAGACGCCTTGATCGCCGCCGCCGCGCCGTCGATCCGCGGCTGGATGTTCAGCTGGCCAGGGGTGGCGATGAACAGCCCGACATGGCCGCTGCCGACCAGATCGACAATTTTCTGGCCCATCTGGAAGCCGGATTTGTAGAGATCCTGCCCGATATAGGCGAGGCGCTTATTGTCGCTGTTGGCCGGCGCGTCGGCATTGTAGGAAAATACCGGAATGCCGGCCTGCAAGGCGGCGTCGGTCGGGCCGTTGAAGGCTTTGGGGTCGACGATGGCGACGGCGATGGCATCGGCCTTGCCGGCGATGGCGGCGTTCATCGCGTTCACCATCTCGCCGACCACGGCGGTCTCCGAGCCGGTCCATTGGTAATCGCAACCGAAATAGGCGCACGCGTCCTGGATGCCATATTGCGTCGGCACGAAGAACGGGTTGGTGGTGACGTGATTCACGAACACCAGCTTCCAGCGCTTATGCTTGGGCAGGGGGCCAGATTCCGCCGCCTGGGCGGTCTTTGACATCGCCGCCATGCCGGCCGCCGCGGCCAGCAAGGCAGGGCCGCCTTGCACCATCATGCGCCGCTTCAGATTGAGCAAACCTTTGGATTTTTCAGTATCGTCCATTTTGGTTGGTTCCTCGGAGGTTATTGTTACTTACGGAATGAAAAATATCTTAGGCGTTGAGCGATAGCAGTCAAATGCTTAATAGCGGGCATTTGATATCTTATTTATTATCGATTTCGCCGGCGATCAGCCGGCGAAATCCGGGCAAGGCAGGCCGGCAAGCCCCGGCTGCAGCGCGAACAAGCCACCCGCCATGGGTTCGCGGGCGCGCTGCGCGGGGTTCAGCCCAATCGCGGCGGTGGTCACGTAAAGCGTCTCCAGCCGCTCACCGCCGAAGCAGCAGCTGGTAACTTGTGAAACCGGCAAGGCGATGGCGCGGTCCAGCCGGCCATCCGGGGTGAAGCGGCTGACGCGCGCGCCGCCCCAATGCGCCACCCACAGCCCGCCTTGTGAGTCCAGCGTCATGCCATCCGGATAGCCATCCGCTTCGGTGAAGCGGATGAAAGGCTGACGCGGCGCCAGCGTGCCATCCGTTTGGCGGGCGTAGCGATAGATCGTGCGCGCGGCTGAATCCGTGTGATAGATGCAGCTGCCATCGGGCGCGATGGCCGGACCATTGGCGATGGTGTAGCCGCGATCCACCAGGCTGGCGGAAAAATCCGGGCGTAGATGGTAGAAGCCGCCGCTGGCATGGGTCTCGCCATCATCCATGCTGCCAAACCACAGGCTGCCATCATGGTCGGTTTTCGCATCATTGAGCCTGTTGCCAGGAAACTCCGCTTCCACCGCCAGGCGCGGCGTGAAATGCGGATGCGGCTCAAGCTGCAAAATGCCGATCTCGTGCGGAAAGCCGGCGACAAAACCGCCGTCCCTACGCGGCAACAGCCAGGCCAGCCGGTCGTGCATCTCCCAATGCTGGGAGCTGCCGTCCGACGGGCGATAGCGATGCAGCCTCAGGCCTTTGATATCCACCCAATAGAGCGCCTGCTCGCGCAGGTGCCAGACCGGGCCTTCGCCCAGTAAGGCACCGGGTTCGCCGCAAGGGCGGATGTCAGATCCAGCCGCCATCGACCGTGAATTCCTGGGCGGTGCAGGCGGCGCTGTCATCGGCGGCGAGGAACAAGGCCATGGCGGTGACATGGTCGGGCATCACCCGTTCCGGCAGGCATTGCTGGCGGGCGCGCTCGGCATCGGCCTCTGGCGTCAGCCAGAGCTGCAGCTGGCGCTCGGTGATGATCCAGCCCGGGACGATGGTGTTGACGCGCACATGGGAGGGCCCGAGATCGCGCGCCAGGCCACGGGTGAGGCCGTGGATCGCCGCCTTCGCCGCGGTGTAGGCCGGCATGCCGCCCTGGCCTTTCTTCCAGGAGGAAGAGCCGAAATTGATGATGCTGCCGGATTGGCGCGCCTGCATGCCCGGCGCCACGGCCTGGGCGGCGAAGAATTGCGGGCGCAGATTCACCGCCATCCGCTCATCCCAGAATTCCGGCGTTACGTCCTCGATCTTGTGGCGCTGGTCGTTGGCGGCGTTGTTGACCAGCACGTCGATATCGCCAAGCGCCTCCTGCGCCTGGGCGATGCTGGCGCGCAGGGCCGCGATGTCGCGAATGTCGCAAGGGATGAAGAGCGGCGTGCGCCCGGTCTCTGCGCCGAGCCGCGTGGCCAAAGCGCGGCTGGGCTCTTCGGCGATGTCGATGAATGCCACCTTGGCGCCCTGCGCGGCGAAGCCGGCGGTCAGAGAGGCGCCGATGCCGGTTCCGCCACCGGTGATGAAGACCACGCGGTCCTTCAGGCTGGGGTAGGAGGCGGTTAGAATCTTTGTCATTTTTTCTCCTTGGACTGGCTTTGCGGCAGGCGCCGCGCGGCGCCTGGATTCGCCGCGACGCGCGAATTTGGGTAGGGCATGGGCAGAATAGCGGTCAAATGCGAAAATGCGGGCGGTCGATAATTTTTTGAATATCGTTCAGCCGGTGGCGCGGAATTTCTCAGGGTAACGGCGGGCCGCAAGCCCCAGGATCGCATCATGCATCACCCGTGCCCCTGGTGAGAGCGGCCGCTCCGCCAGGCGCAGCACCCCATAAGGCTGCAGGAACACGCGCTCGGGAAATTCCAGAATCCGCAGCCGGCTCATATCGGACATCAGCTTCGCGACATTCCATTCCAGCGAGGTGATCGCATCGGACTGGTTGACCATGATCAGCGACATCACCGCCGAGGTGGAGTTGACGATGGAGGAGGGCATCGGCACGCCGGCGGTGAGGAAAAGCTGCTCGACCTTCTGGCGCAACGGCGCGCCACGCGGTTGTAGCACGAAGGGAAATTCCGCCAGCTCGGCCAGGCTGACATTCTTGCGGCCGGCCAGAGGATGAGTTTCCCGGCAAAGCAGATGCAGCTCCTCACCCCATAATTCCTGGTAGGCGAACTGCTTCGGATCCATGTCGCTGGGAATGCGCGCCAGGGCGAAATCGATCTCACCATCCAGCAGCTTTGTCGCCAGCACGTCGCTGATATTATGCTCGACGGTGATTTGCAGCCCAGGATGATGGCCACGCACCTCCTCGATCGCATCGACCAGCAGCTCGATCATCGGCGCCATCACCGTGCCGATGCAGACCATGCCGGTCTGGCCCTTGGTGAAGGCGTTCATCTCCATCGCCGCCTGGGTCAGGGTGCGCAGCGCCATGGCGCCATTGCGGATCAGGATCTCGCCCTGCACCGTCGGTAGCAGGCCGCGCGGATGCCGCTCGAACAAAGGCTGGCCGAAAATCGCCTCGACCTCCGCCAGCAATTTCGAGGCGGCGGGCTGGGCGATATTCATGTGCTCGGCGGCGCGGTGCAGATTGCGCTGCTCGTCGATCGCCAGCAGCAATTGCAGGTGCCGCAGCTTCAGGCGTGAGCGCAGGAACCAGTCTGGTGCGAGACCGTGCGGCATGCGCTCAGCCCAGGCCCGGCCGATGGCGCCAGATGCGTCGCATGAGCGCTTCGAACTCCCTTTGCCATGGTTGATTATGGCCGGATCATTATCACGCATGGGTTGTGCCGTATATGCTGATTATGACCGGCCGGCGGGCAGGGCGTCGTAGGCCGCAATCACGCGCCGGGCGCGCTTGGCCACCTCGTCCGGATGGTCGCCGGGCCGGTAGAGGCTGGTGCCGAGGCCGAAGATACGCACCCCGGCCTGCCAGAAGGCGGGAAAGTCCGGCTCCGCCACGCCGCCGACGGCGCCGGTGAGCGTGCCGGGCGGCAGAATGGCGCGGATGGCCCCCAGCCCCGCCGCGCCCAGCACATTGGCGGGGAAGAATTTCAACCCGGAGGCCCCGTAACGCAGCGCCGCCAGCGCCTCGGTGGGGGTGAACACGCCGGGCATGCTCACCAGCCCCCGCCTGGCGGCTTCCACGAGCACCTCCGCTTCGACATTTGGTGAGACGATCAGCCGCCCGCCGGCGGCGGCGACATCCGCCACCGCGCTTGCGGACAGCACGGTGCCGGCGCCGATCAGCAGGCGATCTCCCCATGCTTTCGCCAGGATCTCAACCGAACGCAGCGGCTGGGGTGAGTTGAGCGGAACCTCAATCGCCTCGAACCCGGCCTCGGCCAGGATCGTGCCAATCGGTTCGGCTTCGTCCGGTGTCAGTCCGCGTAAAATCGCCACGAGTCCGCGTTTGAAGGGCGGGAAGGGCGCTGAGGATGAAAATTCTTGCATGGGTCAACCTTGGAAAAATGCCGGGAAGAGATGGCGTGCCGCCTGTTCCAGCCCGGCCAGGGTCAGCGGTTCGGCCTCCAGCTGGCGGCAGGCGCGGCCGGTTCGGACGATGGCCTGGGCATAAAGCGGCGCCAGCTTCCCGGAGGCCAGCAGCACCAGCTCTTGTGCTGCCTCGCCCTCCAGCGCCGCGGCCAGCTCCGCGCCGATCAACAGGCCCGAGAGCCGTGCCGCCGCCGCGGCGCCTTTTTCTCCGGCCAGCAAACCGGCGGCGCGGACGGGAAACAAAGCCAGCGGCCAGCGCGCCGGGTGCGCCAGCGCCGCCTCCACCCCGGCGGCGAACGCCGGATGATCCGGCGCAAACCCTGACGCATCGCCGATCACATGGCGCAGGACCGAGTGGTGGGCGAGCAAGGCGAATAATTCACCAGTCATCGCGGTGTAGAAATGCATCACCCGTCCGGCCTGCAGCTTCACCCATTTATTATGCGTACCGGGCAGGCAGAGCAGGCCGGAAAATGCCGGTTCGGTGGCGAGGAAGCCGAGCAACTGCGTCTCCTCGCCGCGCATCACATCCGGCCGGTCTGCATCCTCGAAGGCCAGGCCAGGCAGGATGCGCACATGCAGCCCGGCCTCGGTAAAGGCGCTGGCGGCATCTAGACAGGCGGCGGGCGCCGCGGGAAGGCGCGCATAACCGGCCTCGCGCCAGCCGCGCCAAGCGCCCGCCATGCCGCAGATAACCACCGGCAGGTCGTTGCTCTCGGCGAGTCCCATGGCGTGCAGCCGGGCCCGCAGCAGCGGCGCATAATCCGGCGGGGTGAGGCCGTCCGCGCCATCGGGGCTGGCGGCGTGGGCGCAGACCTGACCACCCGCATCCAGCACCCAGAGGCGCAGATTGCTGGTGCCCCAATCGGCCAGCACGAGTCTGTTGCTCATCGGCCTCACCGTGCGGCGCTCACCACAATGCGGCGCTGGGCCGGGTATGGCATGGTTTCACTCCTTGCCAGCGATTTCATATGCTGGTCGATCGGCGCGCAGGTTGTTCCCGAGCGCTTATCGCTCAGTGGTAGGGCGATGGTTTGATAATTGTCAAATCGAATTTTTCGCATGATTGATACCAAAAAAAATATCAAAACGAGAAAAACGAGATGCCTTTTTGATGATCGATCATGGCTTTATCGATATTTGACGCGATCTCGTGCGCAGCCGATCATCGGCGCCTTCGAGCGTCCATGAACTTAAAAAAGGATCAACCATGAGGCTGAAAGGCAAGACCGCTCTCATCACGGCGGCGGGGCAGGGCATAGGGCGTGCCACGGCGCTCGCCTTTGCCGCGGAGGGCGCCAATGTGCTCGCCACCGACATCAACGAAGCCGCGCTAAAGCAGCTTTCCGGGCTGCGGACCGCGACATTGGACGTCACCGACGCCGCCGCGATCCAGGCGCTGGTGGCCGAACATGGTCCCTTCGACATCCTGTTCAACTGCGCGGGCTATGTCGATGCCGGCAGCATCCTGGAAACCGAAGAAAAATCATGGGCATTTTCCTGGTCGCTGAATGTCACCTCGATGTTTCACACCATCCGCGCGGTGCTGCCGGGCATGCTGGCGGCGGGCGGCGGCGCCATCATCAACATGGCCTCCGTTGCCTCCAGCCTGAAGGCGGTGCCGAATCGCTGCGCCTACAGCGTCACCAAGGCGGCGGTGATCGGGCTGACGAAATCCGTCGCGGCGGATTATATCGGGCAGGGGATACGTTGTAACGCGATCTGCCCGGGCACGGTGCAATCGCCATCGCTGGATGATCGGATCGTGGCCCAGGCCAAAGCCCAGGCGCGCGACGCGGAGCAGATCCGGCGCGATTTCATCGCGCGCCAACCGATGGGGCGTTTGGCCACCGCCGAGGAGATCGCCGCCTTGGCCGTCTATCTCGGCAGTGATGAGGCCGGTTTCACCACCGGCACGGCGCAGATCATCGATGGCGGCTGGTCAATGTAGCCTGTGCATCTGATCGCCGCCGGACGGCGTCGGGCCGGGCCTGCTGGTCTCTCGCGGACCGCCTGCGTCTGATGTTGGTCCTGGCGATTTTGCTTTCGCAAACAACCTTGAAAAGATTTGGGAGATTTTGAAATCTCCCAAATCTCGCATCGTAAACGGAATTTTCCGCGAAAATTTCAATAAGTCATCCGGACGATGCCGGGTATCTCTTAGATGAGCGGCCTGTGGCGGCCATAATAATCATCGATCTGGCCGCGATAACCCGGCTGGGACCAATCAGGCGCATCAGCCGCCCCATAAGCCGGCGCGCCTTCAAGAACATCGCGGCTGAGATTGATGATATAGCCGCCATGTTGTTCGCTATATTTCAACTGATTCCAGGGCAGAGGATGATATTTCTCGCCAAAGCCCAGAAACCCGCCGAAGGACAGAATCGCGTAGGCGACACGGCCGGACATTTTGTCGATCATCACATCATAGATCGAGCCGATTTTCTCGCCATCGACGCCATAGACATTTGTGAAATTCACTTTGCTTGCCGCAATCAGCGACATTGTTTCAAGCGCGCCATCGGTAAGCGAGCGGTTTTGATTCGTGTAGCTCATCTTGTCCTCCATTAAGCGTTTTGTTCAGGGTGCCGAGGAGGAGATGTGGGGTGAGGCGCGCCGTCTGATTATGGGCGGGGAAATTACAAATACGGACAGCTTGCCGCGTCTTGAATGCCTTGAGCAGGTGGGTTTATAGCCACGCGTCCTAGATCAGCGGGCTCAGGCTGACGCGCGCCTGCCGGCGCAGCATGGTCTTGAAATCCTCCAACGCCGCGCCGCGCAGCTCCTGCCAGCCGAGCCAGGGGAATAGATCGTCGCGATTGTGATGCAGGACGATCAGCATGCCCATCGCCGCGAAGGCGCGCAGCCTGGTGTTGATATCCTCCGGCGCCTGGCCGGTGGCGATCCCCGCCAGGGCGAAGAGATGGCCGAACAGTTTGTTGGTGAAGCGCTGCTTGTCCTCCGACTGATAAGGGCCGCACCCGTCCTTGGCCTTGATCCGCGCGGCAAAGAGGCGCCAGCCTTTCACCTCCGAGGTCTCGAACAGAAACTCCGCCATCACCGCCAGCGTGTCGCCGAAAATCTCCGTCGCCGCGTCGCGATCGGTCGGCTGCAACGCTGTGGCCCGGGCAAACACGTCTTCCAAAGCCACGCTGAAATGCTCGCGGATATAAGTGAGGCAGGCGGCGTAGAGCCCTTCCTTGCTGTCAAAATAATATTGCAGGGCCGGCGGATTCACCCCGGCCTCCTGGGCGATCTGCCGGGTGGAGGTGCCTTCGTACCCGTCCTCGCCGAAGCGGCGCAGGGCGGCCTCGATGATTTTCAGCCGCTTTTCCTCGCCGCGCGCATAGCCGCCGCTTTTGGGGCTGCGGCGGGGGCCGTCCTGCTTCTGTGGATCATCCACGAGGTGGGTTAAATTTGTACCAGTTGACATACATTTGCGCCGGGTTACATTTGTAGCATCCGGCATACATTGAAAGTCGCCCCTTGTCAGCTTCGTCCTTATCTCCCGGAGCGAGCACCTCTGCCGCGCCCGCGAAAACGCCTCTGCTCAAGCGCCCCGTCACCTGGGCCGTGCTGTTCCTGCTGCTGTTGATCCTGTGCATCTGGGGGCTGTATTGGCTGCTGGTGGCCCGGTTCTATGTCAGCACCGACGATGCCTATTTGAACGCCGACCAGGTGGCGATGGCGCCGCGCATCTCCGGCTATGTCGGCCAGGTGCTGGTGCATGACAATCAGCACGTGACCCAGGGGCAGCTGCTGGTGAAGATCGACCCGGCGAATTACCAGGCCAGCCTCGCCCAGCAACAGGCCAGTGCCCAGGCCCGGCAGATGGATGTGGCCATCGCCCAGGGGCAGCTCACCCAGCAACAGGCGGATCTGGCCCAGGCGCAGGCCAGGCTGGCCGGGGACGAGGCCAACCAGCATTACGCCGCCGGGCAGGTGGCGCGCTATCACAGCCTGGCGCAGAGTGGGGCGGAAGCGCCGCAGACCTACGCGCGGCTGGTCAGCCAGCGCGACCAGGCGGATGCGGCGGTGAAGGCGGATGCCGCCGGGGTGCGCGCCGCCCAGGCGCAGTTGGAGACTGCCCAGGAAAAGATCGGCCAGGCACAGGCGGAGGCGAAGGCCGCGCAGGCGGCCCTGGCCAGCGCCCAGCTCGATATCGACCATACCGAGATCCGCGCCGGCATTTCCGGCGTGGTGGGAGACAAGACGGTGCAGGTCGGCCAGTTCGTGCAGCCCGGCACCAGGCTGCTCACTTTGGTGCCGGTGCAGAATATCTATGTGACCGCGAATTTCCAGGAAACCCAGCTCGACCATATGCGCATCGGCCAGCATGCCACGGTGGCGGTGGATGCGCTGGATGGGCGCAAGCTGGATGCGGTGGTGCAGAGTTTTTCACCTGGCACCGGAGCGCAATTCGCGCTGCTGCCGCCGGAGAATGCAACCGGGAATTTCACCAAGATCGTCCAGCGTGTGCCGGTGCGGCTGCGTCTGCAGGCTGACGCGGCGACGCTCGCGCGGCTGGTGCCCGGGCTTTCGGTGACGGTGACGGTAGATACCCATGCCCAAGGCACCGCTCAGGGCGCCGGCTGATGGCGCCCGATCCGCACGCGAAAGCGAGCATGACCGACTGGCTGGCGGTGCTGGCCGGGGCGCTGGGCGCGCTATTGGCGACGCTGGATACCTCCATCGTCAATTCCGCCTTGCCGACCATCCAGGGTGAGATCGGCGCCACCGGGACCGAGGGCACCTGGATGTCCACCGGCTATCTGGTCTCCGAGATCGTCATCATCCCGCTCACCGCCTGGCTCACCCGGCTGCTCGGGCTGCGCACCTTGCTGCTCGGCACGGTGGTGATGTTCAGCCTATTCTCGGCCCTGTGCGGGCTCTCCTCGGGCCTGACCATGCTGATCCTGGGCCGGGTGGGGCAGGGGTTTTTCGGCGGGGCGCTGATTCCCACCGCGCAGACCATCGTGCGCACCCGGCTGCCGGAGAGCCAGCAGCCGTTGGGGATGAGCCTGTTCGGGCTGATCGTGATCATGGGGCCGCTGGTGGGGCCGGTCCTGGGCGGCTGGCTGACCGAGACGGTAAGCTGGCGCTGGTGCTTCTTCCTCAACATGCCGGTGACATTGGCGCTCGTCACCTTGCTGCTGCTCGGGCTGAAACATGAACCCGCCCGGCCGGAACTGCTGGCCCGCGCCGACTGGGCCGGGATTTTCGGGCTGACATTGTTCCTGAGCTCGCTCACCGTGGTGCTGGAAGAAGGCCAGCGCGACCGCTGGTTCGACTCCAACCTGATCTGCTGGCTGACCGCGACCACCATTCTCGGCTTCGTGACGCTGATGCTCTCCCAGCTCACCGTGGCGGACCCGGTGGTGAAATTGCGGCTGCTGCTCAACCGCTCTTATGCCAGCGTCATCATCATGGTGGTCGCGGTCGGTTCCGGCCTGTACGGGCTCACCTATCTGCTGCCGCAATTCCTCGCCAATATCGCCGGCTATAATGCCGAGCAATCGGGACGGGTGCTGGTGCTCTCCGGCATTCCGGCGTTCCTGCTGATGCCGATCCTGCCGCGGCTGCTGGGACGGGTGGATCTGCGGATCATGGTGACGATCGGGCTGCTTTGTTTCGGCGGGGCCTGCATGCTGAATATCGGCCTCACATCGCAGGAAAATGGCAGCGCCTTCGTCGCCTCGCAGCTGCTCACCGGTACCGGCATGCTGATGGCGATGATGCCGCTGAACCAGGCCTCGGTGGGGGCGGTGGGGCGCGAGTTTGCGGCCGATGCGGCCGGGCTCTACAGCATGGCGCGCAATCTCGGCGGCTCCTCCGGCATCGCCATACTCGGTATTTTCATCGACCGGCGCACGGAGTTTCACGCCGACACCATCCGCGCCAGCCTGGATGCGAATTCGCCTTTGGTGCAGAGCCGGGTGGCGGGGATGGCGGCGAGCTTCATGCAGAACGGCACCGATACCGCCTACGCGCGGATGCAGGCGTTGAGCCAGCTGGCGGCGCAGATTCATATTCAGGCTCTGGTGATGACCTATTCCGATTGCTTCTATCTCTCCGGCGCCATGCTGCTTGGCATTATTCCGCTGGTGGCCTTGCTGCGCCCGCCGCCGCGCCGGGCGCGACCCGCCCAGGGAGGGCACTGAGATGCGCAGAACCGCCAGCCTCTCTCTGGCCTGCCTGCTGCTCTCCGGCTGCATGCTGGGGCCGAATTATAAAGGCCCGCCAAAGATGCTGCCGCCCGGCCAGGGCTTCGCCCGCGCGGCGGATGCCGGCGCTGTCCCCGGCCCGCCTCTCGCGCAATGGTGGACCGAGCTGAACGATGCCGAGCTGAACAAGCTGGAAGCCCAGGCGCTGTCCGCCAGCCCGGATCTGGCGGCGGCGCGCGCGCGCCTGCGCGAATCCCGCGCCCAGCTGCATGCCGATCAGGCGCAGCTTTTGCCGACCACCGGGGCGAGCGCTGTGTATCTGCACAGCCATAGCGGCGATGGGCTGCTGAACGGGCTGGTCGGCAGCACCTCTGGCGGCGGCGCCCAGGATTTGAATTTCTATAGCACCGGCTTCGATGCGAGCTGGGAGCTGGATCTGTTCGGGGCGAAGCGACGCACCGCGGAAGGCGCGGCGGCACAGGCGCAGGCGCGCATCGCGGATCTGGCGGATACCCAGGTGAGCCTGACCGCCAATGTCGCCCGCGCCTATGTGGATCTGCGTGCCGACCAGCAGCGTGTGGCACTCGCCCAGGCCAGCCTGGGGCTGCACCAGCAGATGCTGGGGTTGGAACAGCAGCGCGCGGCCGCCGGCACGGTGTCCCAGGATGATCTGCTGCAGCTGGCCGAGCAGGTACAGCAGGATCAGGCCAATCTGGCGCCGCTGCGGGCGGAGATTTCCGTGCAGCTGGACCAGCTCGCCATCCTCACCGGCCAGCTGCCGGGGGCCTTGGATGCGGAACTGGCCCCCCCGGCGCCGGTGCCGATGCCACCGGCGCAAGTCGCGGTGGGCAACCCCGCCTTGCTGCTGCGCCAGCGCCCGGATATTCGCGCGGCGGAGCGCAACATTGCCGCGCGGAATGCCGCCATCGGCCAGCATCTGGCGGATTATTTTCCGAAAGTGACCCTGCTCGGCGATATCGGGTTTTCCTCAACCAATATCTCGCAGCTTTTCAACGGCAATGCGTTCTCCTCCCTCGCGGCGCCGGTGATCTCCTGGACGCCGTTTGATTTCGGCCGCACCGCCGCCGCCGTCTCGCAGGCCCGGGCGGGGCGCGATGAGGCGGTGGCGAATTATCAGAGCACGGTGTTGAAGGCCTTGCAGGATGCGGAGGATTCGCTGGCGCGTTACGGCGCGCAGCGGCAGAATTTGCAGGCGCTGGCGCAGGCTTACGGGCTGGCGCAACGCAGCGCGGGATTTGCCCGGCAGCGCGCCGCGCAGGGCACCATCTCGAATCTGCAATGGATGAGCGCGCAGCGTGATCTGGACAGCGCGCAGGATCGTTTCATCCAGGCCCAGGCGCGAACCACCGAGGATTACATCGCCTTGCAAAAGAGCCTGGGGCTGGGCTGGCAGGCGCCGGGCCAGGTGTAGGCAACAGCCGCCTGGCATTCCCGTTGTGAAACTGAAGAAAGCAGCGGATTTGGCAGTTGTCTGTAGTGCTGTGCAGCTTGCCTCTGCCGGACTTTCAAGACCAGCTCTCGGACCATGAAATTGGCTTGTTTTGACCCGAATTTTAGGATCGAAAACAGCGAATCGCTCGACCAAAAATGCAAAGACATCCCATTTGCGGCTGATGCGGCGCGGGGCCCGTGACGCGCCGTCAGCCGTCGTCGCTGCTCAGCTCGTGCGGGGGCGACGAAATTAATCCTCACCTTACCCTGAAACCATCCTGATATACTGAGACTTTAGGGATGTCAGGAACTCTGCGGACATGAAGCTCGTCGAGGCGCGTTCTTGCTGACTCCGCCACTCATTTGTCTGCTTCCCGGCTGATGCTGACAATCAGATCATCCATGGCTTGTCTTTTATAACGGGCTTTTTGCAAATTCGGTCTTGATTTCCTGCCTCTCGAAAATCCCGCCCGTTGCGGCTAATAATTTTTCAACTTCACCTGTCGGCGATCGCGCCAGATCAACCAGCCTACATGCGCCGCGCAGAGGAGCGCATATCCAACGGCCCCGTCCATCACCGCCTGGTTAAGCGTGCTTTCAGCGGGCATATCCTGCAGCAGCCAAGCCGGCAGAAAAAGTTGCACCACCGCGGCCGCACTGCCCAGCGCAAGCATGGTGAACATGAACGCCCCTTTGTGCAGTCGATTGGGTAATGTGCTGAACCACCAGAATGGCCGGGTGAACCAACTCTGCCAGGACCTCACCATGGCCAGAAGCCCCAGCGCGTCCAGATCCGTCGCATTGCGGGATAAGGCCCAGAGCGCCATGTCCCGTGCTGTCGCGATGTCGTTCAGCCGGAATGCGATCTGCCCCTTCAATAACATCAGTTCCGGCGTTTCGGGGGCGCAGCGCAAGGCGCGGTCGGCGAAGACTTGCGCCTGTTTAAAATGGCGCTGCGCCTTATGCAGCTGCGCATAACCCTCCCAGACCGATGCTGAATCCGGAGCCAGGCGTTGCGCCTGTGCCAGTGCCGCCTCGGCCGGTTTAAAGCGGCCAAGCGCGCGCAGGACGGTGCTTAGAACAATGTGGTTCTCCTCGGATTCCGGTGCGATGGCGACGGCCTCTTGCGCGGTGCCCAGAGCCTCACGCTTGCGCCGCAATTGCAGCAGCGTGAGCGCCCGCACACGCAAGCCATAGGCGCGCTCCGTCTCGTCGCAAGGCAATCCCAGCCCGGTCTCCAGCAAGGCCAGGGCCTGCTTGTAACGGCCGAAGCCATATTGCAGATTGCCCGCGTGCAGATAGGCTTCGGCCGCGCCAGGGGCGAGGTAAATGGCCCTCTCATAATGCTGCAAAGCCGCTGTCAGATTGCCCGCCCGCCAAGCGGCTTCGCCCTGCTTGAGCACGGTTTGCAACTGAGTATCCGTCACTTCTGATACCGCTCGAGAAAGGCCAGCAACTCTCCATATAATCCGGGCTCGGGCGCGTATTTCGCGTAATTGCGCGCGGTGGAGAGCCATTCCAATGTCGTCGGGCGGGTTTCCTCCAGGGCCGCGTCCATGTGCAGACGCGAAATCTGCGTGCTCTCGCGCCCCTGCATCTCCTGCTCGATGGCGAGATCGATCGCGGTTTCAACGAGGTTGGTAAGATCGGCGCCGGAATAGCCGCTGGTCAGCGTGGCATAGCGCGCAATATCCAGCCCCGGCACAATCGGACGGTTGAGCAGCAGCCGGCGCAATATGGTCAGCCGGGCCGCCTGGTCAGGCGGCGGAACGAAGATGACACGGTCGAACCGTCCTGGGCGACGAAAGGCGCTGTCCACCGCCCAGGGCACGTTGGTGGCGGCCAGCACCAGAATGCCGTCATTGCGGCTATCAAGCCCGTCAAACGTGCTCAGAAAGGTAGAGACCAGTGAGGTGTCCAAGCCGGATTTGCGCCGCGCCGCCAGGGCCTCAATCTCATCAAAAAACAGAATGGCGGGCTTGCGCTGCCGTGCCTCGGTGAATGCGGCGACGAGCTTTTTTTCCGCCTGGCCGCTATAGCAGTCCAGTATCTCCGCAATGCCGACCTCGATAAAACTTGTACGCGCCTCGCCGGCGGCGGCGCGGGCCAGCAGCGTCTTGCCGCAACCCGGCGGGCCGTAAAGGAGAATGCCGCCTCCGGCACGCCGGCCGAAGCGCTCGAACAATTTTGGCTTCTCACGCGGTGCGATGATGCGGCGATGGATCTGGCGCTTCACCTCCTCCAACCCGCCTACATCGGCGAAGCTCATCGGCGCGGCCTGCAACGCTGGCGGCACCGAAACCGGACGATGTTCGTTTAGCTGCACCAGCACAGGCTGCTGACTCCAACGTGCCGCTTCGCCAGGCTCGCCGAGCTCCAGGAGAAACGCTCTGATCTCCCGGCAAAGCGTTTCGTCGGTGATCGCGGCGGGATCAAGTGTCGAAATAAAAGCCGCGGCGTCGGCAAGCTTTCCCGTCTGGGTTGCCAGTGACAGCAAGGCCCGCAGCAAAATACCTGACTCAGGATGCTTCGTGCAGGAGGCCAGCAACGCGTTAAACTCGTGATCCAACGTACCAGACATATGCCAACGCAGCTCCATCTTGTGATCAGCCGACATTACCCATTTGAGCTGCCCATCCGCCCTTGATGGAGGACAGGATAGCCCGATCCTGGCTCTAGGAGAAGGCGGAATGGTGTGGTGATAACCTCCATTCCATTCGCAATCATTGCCCGACAGACATGGTTGAGCTATGCTTGTACGCTATATCCATGGGGTTAGCATGACGAAAGCCATTATTTTTCGCCACGCCCAGCCGCTTGCCGGTGCCCTTCTGCTGTTTTGCTCTTTGGCATCATCTGCCCGGCCTGCCGTCGCGGCGGATATCTCTCTTTCAGACCCTCCGGCATGGGATGTTAATTGGAGCCCGGATGGCAAAAATCTTGCCTATTGCGGGACCCAAAGCTGCCATGTCCTCAATGAAGCGACAGGCAAGACCATCACCAATCTGCCCGACGGGCTGGCAGGGCAGATCATCCATTTTTTTCCTGGTGCCGAAACACTCGTCACGGACGCACCGGGTAACATCCCCGGCCAGGTGCTGACCGTTTGGGAAGCAAAGAGTGGCAAGCTGCAGACCGCGCTGCCTTGGCCGCATGACCCGCATTTCCGGTTTGGTGAGCGCATTGCGGCGTTCTCAGCCAATGGCGCAAGGCTGGCTGTTACGCAGTTGCAGGCACCGGGCCAGCCCGCGCAGCTCTACATGCCACCGGCCTACAAACCTGGCCCGGCCTTTATGCCGCCCGGTAAGTTAGGGGCGCTGGCGCTGGCGCTTTCGCCGGATGGCAACACGCTGGCCATGGCGGTCGATAATGGCCGGATTATCCTCCAGCCGCTTGATTCCGCGACCAGTCCCGTTGTGTTGCATTACCAGTTACCGCCCGGCAGCGTTGCGGTTCTCACTCAGCTTGCCTTCAACCCAGACGGTAACGCCCTCGCCGCGTCCTTCAGCTCTGTGGGGGATGGCTCTTCCGGTTGGCCGCGCCCGCCTTTGTTGCTCTGGCATTTGGCGCAGCCTGGCCCGCCACAGCCGCTTTGTGGGGCGCAGCCCTCCGGTGCCTCTCGCCTCTCCTGGCGTCCTGACGGAGACAGCATTGCTATAGCCAACGGCGAAGGCGCGGTGGAAATCTGCCCGGCAGGTGGAGGTGCGCCGCGTATCATCCACGTACCGGATGGCTGGGCCATTCCGGCATTCAGCCCTGATGGGCAGCAGCTCGCTGTTGCCATAGATTCCGAAATATTGCTCTTCAAACCTGATACTTAAAAGGTTCCACATGCCGGGCGTGGATAATCAAACCTATATTCATGCATCCCGCTTGGCCTATATCGACAAAGCGGGGGATTACGTCAAAACTGTGCTACCCGGCTACAAGCTGGAATCCATGATAGGAACGGACAAGCCGGATGGCTTCCGGGCCCTTGTACTCAGCGGCGCAGGTGGGGTGATTGTTGCCTTCCGTGGGACGGTCCTCTATTTTCACAAACTCTCAGACCGTGCTTTGAGGCTTTTGAGCTGCCTATCCACCCTTGATTGAGGGCAGGATAGCCCCCTGGCCCTAAGAAAAGGCGGAATGGTGTGGTGGTAGCTTCCTCTGAGGTGGCTGGTTTAAGGAGTGCCTGCCCAAGGCGGTGATTGCGGGAGCTATATGTTCAGTTTTGCCGTAAGCGTGGCGGGTGCCTGAATTACCCCTTCGCAGGCAGCCGGATGTTGCGGGAGGCTGCGTTGTTGCGCGCCGGTGATGCCGGCATATGACGCATCTGTTTCAGGCGGCTGTGCGCCCTGAGTTTCGCAAAGAGAGGTGTGTCGTGCATAATGCCTATCGGTCTGTGTCTTTCAGCGGCGGCGAGATGTCCGTCCCGGATGATTGGCCGGGCGAATCATCCGGCGATGGCCTGCAATATTTTATAGGGTCACCGGATGATACGTTGATGATAACCCTCTCGGTTTATTATTTTACCACTGACGGCTCCGCCGAGGACGCCCAGCATGTTTTTGACCGGTTTCTCCAGATTCGCCGGGATTCGGAGTTCAGCGCCGCGCCGGACGCGGATATTACCATCGGCGTCGCAGATGTTCTGCAACATGAGGATGGAACCCTGTCCGCCACCTATGAGGGGCAAGAGGCAGATGAGCGTCGTTTTGCCGCGAAGCTGGCGATGAAGGGCGGTACGCTGGCGGTGGTCTATCTCGAAGCGGTCGGGGAGGATTTGGCGGCTGTCGAGGAAATCGCACCAGCGATATTCCAAAGCCTCGTCGTCAGAGCTGTTTGATCCCCGGCTTTAATAGCGCATTATTTACCGGCCGAACCCGGCCCGGGCCTGGCTAGCGTCCTTGGGGAGGCCGTAAAGATCACGCGGCATCCTCCATCTGCATCTTCGTCGGCTCTTTGCCCCGGCGCCGCGTGCGGCCGATCAGCGCGGCGGCCGATGGCTGTCCCTCCAAACACGATATCCGCCCAGATCTGCGCCAGCTCCCGGCGTTCCTCCAGATATTTCTCCCGGCCCTAAGCGCTGGCGACTTCATCGGACGGGGGCAGCATCAGCTCGATAACATAAGAATCCATACGGTTGCGCTTCTTCATGATGAAGGAAAAGCAGCTCCTGAGTCCATACGCGCTCTGGCCCCCTTCATAGCCGGCTCGTTTAATGAGGCTGTTGACGGCGTTGCCGCTGATGACGCTCACCCTCTGGAAAGACGGAAAGACCCACTCCGAATCCCCGCTCATTTCCCGTACCTGCAGCAGCAACGCCACCGCCTGCCGTGAAAGCGGCACCTTATGATCTGGTGGCACGTGGGGGGCTTCGCCCTTCATCCGATGCCCCGGGATGATTCAGACCGGCGCCTCTCCCGCCAGATCGTGGAACTCTTTCCAGACGGCGAACCGGATTTCGCTCTGGCGTGAGGCGGTCAGCAGCGTCATCCGGGTTTCACCCCTGCATAATGCGTTGGTGTGCAGAGCTTTTCCTGGCGCTTCAGCCCGCGCGTCGCAGCTTCGGCAAAGGTCGCCGGCCGCCGCCGGCTTGTCCTGTGCAGAATGGGCTCGCCGGCGCGTGCCTGCATGCGCAGCGGGTCCCGCGCATCTCGGGCCTGGCGCAAGGTCATGTAAGGGTAATCGCCGAGGGTTATCGTGGTTGGTCGTTTGCCGAGGCGTAGCTGATACTGCCAGACCCGACAGCCTGAGGTCCCGGCCCGCAAAAACAGCCTGTCACGGTCATACGATATATTGCTTTCGGGCCGGCTTGGGCGGCACCTAATTTCGCATTCGTTAAAGGCAACACCTGCGACCTTCTGAAAAGTCATGCTAGCGTTACGTGACATCACTTATGGCGACAAGCGGGCTGAACACTTATGGAACAACAAGAAAAGTTATCACCCTAAAAAACACAAAAACGTTTGATTTCATATGGTTCGCTGTCGGCGCAATAGTGCCGTGTGGGTTTTGGAAGATCTGGCGCCCCCGGCAGGACTCGAACCTGCATAAACGAACTTAGAAGGATCGGAGCTTATCCAATTAGCCAACGGGGGCGCGGCGCCAGGCTCATATCATGAGGCTGCGAAACTGCCAAAATCCGGGTCAACCTTACGATTCACTACAATTTTGCGTGACATAGCTATCAAAATGACCCGCAAATGAGCTAGCATCGAGATGGTTCAGCGCGCTGTTCAGTAATATCTTTGTGTGCCAGCCCTAGGGTGAATGAACTGATGATGTTGAGGGGCTTAGGTCAAAATATGGTCGTCAGGCTGGCGGTTTTTCTGCGCGATCGCCGAGCTGTTACGTCCGTGGAATATGGCGTGATCGCATTGATCATCATCTTGGCTATCGTCGGGGGGTTAACGCGGATCGGCACCGAAGTCGCAGTGCCGTTCAATCAGGTGGCCTCGGAACTCTGACAGGGAGAAAACGCTTATCCGTGTCTGCAGGCGGGCTGTCAATACTGAAGATGCTGCTTGTCTCATAAAAGCAGATTATCATAAAAATTTAAACAAATTCTGTCGCTGTGCGGCTTGGTGACCAAATCGTTAGGGTTGCCGCCGGTCAAGCGTGAGTTTTTTTGACAAAAAAGTCACGCTCACGGATTTTTGTTTAGTTCGTGCGCAAACTTCGTTTGACAGAAATGGCTGATTTTTATGTATTGAACACCAGCCTCGACAGGTTGATGACAAGGTGGGCAGATGGCGTGGCAGTTCCGCGTGAGACGCTTTCTCTGTTATCAGGTTTCGGTCTCGAATTAATTTTTTGAAAGGGTCTTCTTTCATGCTCGCTAACTATATCCGCGCCGCCATGACCACCAAGCTGGCGCAGCTCAATGTCGACAAGCGTGCCGTCACCGCCATTGAGTACGGCCTGATTGCTGCGCTGATCGCGGTTGTGATCATCGCCGCCGTGTCCAGCCTCGGCACTCGCATCTCCAACACCTTCAACGCAGTGGCGTCCGAGCTCTAAGCTCCGCTCCGCGACATCTGCGCTGCGGCCGATCGGGTTCCCGGTCGGCCGTTTTTTGTGGTGTGACACACAGCTTAAAAGCCCTTGTAATTTTTCAATTTTGCACGGTAAAATCGGAGTCTGTGCGGTGTAGGTTGTGTTGAAAATGTCACGCCGAGACCGTACTTCGATGGATTTTCGTTAACCTGATCGCTTTTTTTAAGCAGACTCGGATAAAGGCCTATTTATGGGGCGTTAAAGGGCGGAGCGGATGACGATCCTGGGGCGTATATTGATGAGGCGGACATGATCACCGCCCTTTTCGGCTTGGGGCTGGCTCTGCTTGTCTATGCTGCGGTGCACGACGTCGCTGTGCGAACGGTGCCCAATTCCGTTTCAGCTTTGGTTCTTCTCACCGGTTTCGGGCTGCGGCTGCTTGAGCATGATCTGCTCCCCGCCTTGCTGGCCGCTTTGCTGGTGTTTATCGCCCTGTTCGGCATCTGGGCTCTGGGTTTGATGGGCGGCGGCGATGTGAAGCTCTGGGCCGCGACCACGCTGCTGGTGCCCCCGGGCTGGCTCCCGCAATTGATGTTTCTGGCCGATGTCATGCTGCTCGGCGGCATTCTCGGGCTGCTTTACCTTTTCTTATCCTTCGTCGTGGGAAAACCGGCCGCTTCACGGGCCGGCTCGCGCCTGGCGCGTGCCTTGCGCACGGAGCGGTGGCGAATCCGTCGCCGGGGCCCGCTTCCCTATGCCTGCGCCATTGCCGGTGGCGCTTTCGTGGCAATCCTGCCACGCTTTTTTGAAACATAAGGTGGCCAATGGTCTTTCGCCTCGGCATATTCGCTGTCCTGATCGCCGCGCTGGCCGCTGTCCTCATTTTTGGATATTCGATCCTCAATCAGGGCCATAAAGCCCCGGTGGCCGCCGCTCCGCCGCCGACCGAACAAATTCTGGTGGCGGGGGTGCCGCTCTCCGGCGGCGCGCTGATCCAGCCCGGCAACATTACCAGCAGCTCGATGCTGATCAGCGCCGTGCCGCCCGACGCGCTGATCGACACCCCCAGCAATCGCAGCTCCCTGACCGGCGCGATGGTGAAATCGCCGATTGCCCAGGGCGCGGTCATTCTAAACAGCGGGGTCATCCATCCTGGCGATCACGGCTTCCTGGCCGCGGTGCTCGCACCCGGTATGCGGGCGGTGACGGTGGCGGTCGATAACGTCACCGGCGCGGACGGGCTGATCTGGCCGGGCGATAAGGTGGATATATTGCTGACCCAGAGCATTGCCGGCGCGCCGGATGGCAAAAGCATCGCCGCCGAGACGGTACTGAGCGATGTCCGGGTGATCGCCACGGGTCAGGAACTGATCAAGAATGCCAGCAATGGCAGCGGCGGCCCGAACAACCAGCCAGCCTCGACGGTGACGCTCGAGGTCACACCCGAGCAGGCGGCGCGCTGCCTGGTCGCGGTCAATCTCGGCAAATTGTCCCTGATCGTGCATTCCGCCGCGAGCTCGACCACGGCGTCGGTGCCGCAGCAGACGCCCGGCCCGGTCTGGGCCGGTCAGGTTTCGCCGGCCCTTTCCGCCGCGCAGCCGGCGCAGCAGACCGTCACCACCGTCAATGTGATTTCTTCAGGCACTACAGGGGAGTTCAAGTTCTGATGCGCGGTTTGTTCACGGCGTCAGTGCTGGCGCTTTCTACCCTTGCGCCGGCCGCCCTGGCGCAAACCGCAACCGGCAGCGGCGCCGCGGCGCAACAGGCGCAGGTTGTGCCGCCCGCTTATTATGGCGGCATTACGCTGGCGAAAGGGCAGGGCAAGCTGATCAAACTGCCGCGTCCGGTCGCCAATCTGTTCGTCGCCGATGACAGCATCGCTTCGGTGCGCCCGGCCAGCCCCGGCGCGATGTTCGTGTTTGGCAAGGCGGCGGGCGAGACCGATGTCGTCGCCACAGACGCCGCCGGCAATCGAATCGCGCAATATTCGGTCACCGTGAACCAGTCCGGCTATGCGGGCCAGCGCATCGAAACCCAGTCCCAGGCGGTGGCGCCGGGCAGCGGCGTCACTGCCGAGTCTGAGCAGGGCGGCATGGTCGTGCGCGGCACGGTGCAGAGCCCCGAGGATGCCGACAAGGTGATGAGCCAGGCCAAGCTGATCTCGCCGAGCGGCAAGGTCACCAATGACCTCACCGTGGCGCAGCCGATCCAGGTGGAGCTGAAAGTGCGCATCGCCCAGATGTCGCGGCAAGTGACGCGCGAGCTTGGCATCAATTGGAGCAATGTCGGCTCCTCGGCGATTTCCATCGGCAAATTCGCGCTGACCGGCAGCACCGCCTCGGCCGCCAGCTCGCTCGCCTCGACCACGGCTGGTGGTATCGGCGTCACCTTCCCCGGCGGCACGTTCGAAGGTGTCATCGACGCCCTGGCCACCGATAATCTCGCCCATATTCTGGCCGAGCCGACCTTGACCACGCTCTCCGGCACCCAGGCGAATTTCCAGGTGGGCGGGCAGTTCCCGATTCCGGTGTCCTCCGGCGGCACCGGCGGCAGCTCGACGGTGACGGTCAGCTTCAAGAATTACGGCGTGCTGCTCTCCTTCATCCCGACGGTATTTTCCGATGGGCGGATCGCCCTGCAGGTATCACCGCAGATCAGCACCATCGACAGCTCTAACGCCTCCACCATCAGCACCGGTGGCAGCTCGCAAGTCTTCTCGGTGCCCTCGCTGACGGTGACCGCCGCGTCCTCCACAGTCGTGCTCGGTTCGGGCCAGGGCATGGCGATCGCGGGTTTGCTCGAAGATACCACCAATCAGGTCAGCAATGGTCTGCCCGGCCTCTCCGAGATTCCGATCCTGGGCGCCTTGTTCCGCGGCAATGCCTTCCAGCGCGAGCAGCAGGAGCTGGTGATCACGGTGACACCTTATATCGTCAATCCGGTCAACCATCCCAACAGCATCGCCTCGCCGGACGATGGCTGGTCGCCGCCGAACGATCTGCAGCGCATTCTTTTGCTGCGCAATAATGGCACCGATCAGGCCAGCACCAGCATCCCCGGCAATGCCGGCTTCATGGTGCAATGATGGAGCGCCCCGCCATGACCAAACCCGTGTCGCTGTTTTGTCTGATGGCGCTGCTGGCGCTCGCCGGCTGTCAGGGGGCGTTCAACCCGTTCGACCGCCCCGGTAATTGGTCCCTGACCGGCGCCTCGAATGAGGCGACGGCGCAGCAGGTGGCGAACAAGGCCGATCTGGTCAGCGGCCATGGCGAGCCGGGTAGCAGCGGCATCCTCGCCGTCGGCGGCGTCCAGCGTGCGACCACGAATGGCACCGGCACCGGCATTCAGACGCCGGTGCAGGCAACCTCGCCGGCCACGACCATCAATAGCGGCAGCTAGGATACGGGGATGCACAGGACGGAAGGGGCAATGATATGAGCACCCAGGGCGCGTTTGGCGGACTTGCCGATTCCGGCAGGATGACCAGCCGCACGGACAGGCTGACCGTGCTTGCCTTTATCAACGATACCGTCAGTGAACAGATTCTGCGCGACACGCTGATCACCTCGGCTGGCGGCGGCATGGATGTGCGCCGCGGCACGGTGCGCACCGCCATCGCGGCCATGTCCAAACTGCCGACGCCGGAAGTGCTGATCGTCGACATCGCCGGTGAGGAGCAGCCGCTGCAGGCGCTGGGCGAATTGTCCGACGTGGTGGAGCCGGGCGTGCGCGTGCTGGTGGTCGGCGATATTCAGGAGGTGGATTTCTACCGCCACATTACCCGCGGCATGGGGGTGATGGAATATCTGTTCAAGCCGATCACCCGCGAGGCCGTGGCCCGGCATTTCGCGCCGCTGATCACCCGCAAATCCATCGGCGACGACGCCACACGCGGCGGGCGCGTGGTGGCGGTGATGGGCGCGCGGGGCGGGGTAGGGGCGACCACCATTGCCGGCAATCTCGCCTGGCTGCTGGGCGTGGTGGAAAAGCGCCATACCGTGTTCCTGGAATCCGATATCCATATGGGCTCCGGCGCGTTGCTGCTGGGCGCCAAGACCGGCCCTGGCCTGCGTATGGCGCTGGAAACGCCGGACCGGATCGATCCGCTGTTCGTCGAGCGCGCCGCCCAGCCGGTGGCGGAGCGCCTGCATGTGCTGGCCTCCGAAGAAAAGCTGGCGGAGCCGATGAATTATACCCCCGGCGCCGCCCGCCGGCTGATCGAGGCGCTGCGCATCCGCTATAATTTCATCTTCATGGATGTGCCTTTCCTGCCGATGGCCTGTAATCGCGAGCTGATCGAATTCGCGCATCACCGGGTCATCGTCATGGACCCGTCTCTGGCCTCGGTGCGCGATACGATCCGGCTGCTGGCGCTGCCCAACGGTCCCTGGCAGCCGCAGAGCCCGACCGTGGTGCTGAACCGGCTCGGCCGGCCGGGCGGGCTGTCCCGCAAGCAGATCGAGGAGGCGCTGGAGCTGAAAATCCACATCACCATTCCGGACATGCCCAAGCAGCTGAATGAAAGTGCCAGCTTCGGCGAGCCGGCGGTGACCAACAAGGGCCCGTTCCGCCAGGCGGTTCTGGATCTGGCGCGCGAAATCGGCTTCGTGGGGAATCGCGACGAGATCGAGGGCAGCTTGGCCTTGCCCGGCCGCGGTGGCGGCGGCTTGTTCAAAATGCTCGGCTTCAGCAAGGGATAACCGGCAATGTCTGACAGCATGCCGGTATTTGGCCGCCGCCGCAGGGAAGAGCTGGAAGCCGCGGCCGCCATGCCGGCCCTGGCCGCCGCCGCGCCCGCCGCGCCGACTCCAGAGGCCAGCCGGTTTCCGGCCGATACCAGCACATCAGTGCGGGCCGAAATCGCCGAGCTGCGCAATATGTGCCTGGCGCGCATGGACGCCACCGCCGTCGCCGCCTTGCCGCCGGAACGGCTGCTGATCGAAGTCGAACGGCTGATCTCCGATCTCGCCACCGATAAGCGCGTGCAGCTGAATGCCCGCGAGCAGCGCGCCTTGGCGACCGAGCTGGTGGACGACATGCTCGGGCTGGGGCCCTTGGAGCCCTTGCTTCTGGATGAGAGTATCAACGACATCATGGTCAACGGCCCGGACCATGTGTTTGTCGAGCGCTCGGGAAAATTGCTGCAGGTGCCGGTGCGGTTTCGCGACTGGGCGCATCTGACCAATATTTGCCAGCGCATCGCCGCCTCGGTTGGGCGGCGCGTGGATGAAGCCAGCCCGATGTGCGATGCGCGCCTGAAGGATGGCTCGCGCGTGAATATCGTGCTGCCGCCGCTGGCGATCGACGGGCCGTCGATCTCGATCCGTAAATTCTCCAAGAAGCCGATCGATTTCAAGAAGCTGATCGAATTCGGCGCGATGACGCCGCCGATCGCCCGGGTGCTGGAAATCGCCGCGCGCTGCCGGCTCAACATCATCGTCTCTGGCGGTACCGGCTCGGGCAAGACGACGATGATGAACGCGCTCTCGCGCTTCATCGACGCCACAGAGCGTATCGTCACCATTGAGGATGCGGCGGAGCTGCAGCTGCAGCAGCCGCATGTGGTGCGGCTGGAAACCCGCCCCGCCAGCCTTGAAGGCAAGGGCGAGGTCACGGCGCGCGATCTGGTGCGTAACGCGCTGCGTATGCGCCCGGACCGCGTCATCATCGGCGAAACCCGTGGCGCCGAAGCCTTCGACATGTTGCAGGCGATGAACACCGGCCATGATGGCTCGATGTCCACCATCCACGCCAACAACACCCGCGACGCGCTCTCGCGTATCGAAAACATGGTGCAGATGTCCTCGATGGGCCTCACCCCGCGCGCCATCCGCCAGCAGGTCTGCGCCGCGGTCAATCTGATCATCCAGGTCGAGCGCCAGCGCGATGGCGGTCGTCGCGTCACCCAGGTCACCGAGATCGCCGGGATCGAGGGCGAGACCCAGCTGCTCAACGATATCTTCAAGCTGGAAATCACCGGCGAGACGCCGAATGGCCGGTTGATCGGGCGCTACGAGGTCAGCCGCATCCGCTCCTCCTTCCAGGAACGGCTGCAATATTACGGGCTGGACCGGGCCTGGATGGCGGCGCTGGAGGAAACCTGATGCTGCATCAGCTGCTGATCCTACTTGTGCTGGTCATCATCCTCGCGGTCGCGACGGTGGCGGTCACGCTCAATCTGGTGGGGGCGCATGAGCGCGAGGAGCGGCTGAAACGCCGGCTCACGGCGGCCACCACCTCCACCTCCGCCCCGATCACCACGGTCGATGAAGAATTGCGCCTGGTGCGTCAGGTTTCGCGGGCGGATCAGATCAAGGAAAAAGCCGCCGAGCTGATCGGCGTCGATCTGCAGCAGGCGGAAACCTACCCGATCAAATGGTGGCTGGTTCCGCCGATCGCCGCGGTCATCACCCTGGTGATCATCTGGCTCGCCTCGCACCCGCTGGGCAAATATCCCAGCATCTGGCTGCTGGTGAAATATGTCGGCACGCCGGTGTTCTGGTATCTGATCGACCGTTTCATCTTCAACTGGCTGAAGAATCGCCGCAACGCCAAGCTGATCGAGCAATTTCCCGACGCGCTGAACATCATCGTGCGCTGCGTGCGTGTCGGTATCCCCATCGGTGAGGCGCTGCGCACGGTGGCGCAGGATTCGATGGAGCCGACCAAGCGCGAATTCACCATTTTGGCCGACAAGGTGAGCATCGGCATTCCGCTGGATGTTTCGTTGCGTGAGCTCTCCGAGCGGGTGAAGCTGACCGAGTATCAGTTCTTCGCCACCGCCATCACGCTGCAGGCCCGTTCCGGTGGCGGCATCACCCAGACTCTGGAGACGCTGGCGGATGTGATCCGCAAGCGCGTGGCGCTGAAATCGCGCGGCTACGCGCTGACCGCCGAAGCCCGCATGGGCTCCATGGTGCTCACCGTGCTGCCCTTCCTGGCCGGTGCCGGGCTGTTCTGGCTGCAGCCCAATTATATCCGCATTCTCTTCACCACCGATGGCGGCGAGGCCATTCTTGGCGCGGCGATCCTGCTGCTGGCCGCCGGCATGGGCGTCATTCAATTCATGATCAGCAATGTTCTCAAATAGCTCCATTCCCCCCGTGGTCCTGCTGGCCGGCATGGTGCTCGCTTTGCTGGTGCTGGCGGCTGGCGTTTTCTATCTGAACCATACGATGACCCGTTCGCAGAAGCTCGGCAAACGGATCGATCTCGCCATCCATGGCCGCAATGCGGCTCTGCTGGAGGAGGCCAAGCCGGAAGGCTCGGCGCTGGTGCGTCTGGTCTCGGCCTTTGGCATGTCCGTCGCCCGGTCCGGCCTGTTGTCGCGCAAAACCCTCGCGGAGATGACCGCGACGCTGGAAGGGGCGGGGTTTCGCGGCGGCCGCGGCATTGGCCTGTTCGTCGGCGCCAAGGTGCTGGGTCTGTTTCTGCTGCCGGTGCTGCTCTATTTCGCCTTCCATAATATTTTCGTCTCCACCATCGGGCTGGTGCTGAAGATTGGCGGCGGCGCGGTGGTCGGCATGTTGCTGCCGGATATGATGGCGAAGAATATCCGCACCCGGCATCTCGAACAGGTTGAACGCGGCGTGCCGGATGCACTCGATATGCTGGTGATCTGCGCCGATGCCGGCCTGGCGCTGGAGGCTGGCATTGGCCGTGTGGCCCAGGAGATTTCGCAGCTCAACCCGGATCTGGCGCAGGAGCTGACCCAGACCTCGCGCGAATTGCAGATCGGCGCGGATATGCGCAGCGTGATGTTTTCGCTGGGCCAGCGCACCGGGCTGGAAGTGCTCAAGCGGCTTGCCACCACGCTGAGCCAGTCGCTGCAATATGGCACGCCGCTGACGGCGGCGCTGCGCACCCTCTCCGCCGAATTGCGCGCCGAGGCGCTGATCCGCTTCGAGGATCGGGCCGGCAAGCTGCCGACCTTGATGACGCTGCCGATGATCGTCTTCATCCTGCCCTGCGTCTTCCTCATCGTTGGCGGGCCGGCGGTGATCCAGGTCATGGCCGTGCTGGCCCATCACTGAACATGAACCCTTGCACCGAAGAAGAGACATGATGATCCCCTGCGCCTTCGCTCGATCAGGCTATCCCCTGCGCCGCCTGCTGCGTGGTTCCGCCGCGGCGACGATGGTTCTCGGTCTTGCCGCGTGCAGCCAGCCAGAATCGCAGACGGCCGCGAACGCGCCCACCGGGTCCGTCGGGCCGAACACGCTGAATGTCGCGGATGCGGCCATCGCCGGCGGTGATCCGAACATGGCGCTGTCGATCTCGCAATCGATCCTCAAGGACGATCCGGACAATGTCGACGCGCTGGTGCATGAGGGCGATGCCTATTACGCGCTGGATCGCTGTTTGCCGGCGCAGGCGGCCTATTCCGTCGCGTTGAAATATGACGCCAAATCCAGCCCGGCGGAAACCGGCCTCGGGCGCTGTTTGCTGAAGAGCGATCCGGCGGCGGCCGAGCAGGCTTTCATCGCGGCGGTGAATGACGACCCGGGCAATGCCGCGGCCTGGAGCGATCTGGGGATCGCGCGCGACCTGCAAGGCAATTTCGCCGGCGCGGTCGAGCCTTATCAGAAATCGCTGCTGGCCAATCCCGGCAGCATGGCAACCGAGGTCAATCTCGGCCTCTCCCTGGCGCTCTCCGGGCATGGGCCGCAAGCCCTGGCCTATCTCGGCCCGCTGGCCAGCGGCCAGAGCGCCACGCCGAAAATCCGCGAGGATTACGCGGCGGCGCTGATCGCGTCGGGGCGGGATGAGGAGGCGCGGCAGGTGCTCGCGATCGATCTGCCCCCCGAACAGGTGCAGCAGGCGATGGATGGTTTCTCGGCGCTGATCGCCAGCTCGATCCAGACACCGCCGCCGCCACCGCCGCCGGCACCGACCCAGCCGGTGGTGACGACAACCCAGGTGACCACACAAACCACTAGCGTTGCGCCGACGCCACTTGTGCCGCCGGTGCCGGTGGCGCCCGTGCCGGCTCCGGCTCCGGCTCCGGCTCCGGCTCCGGCTCCGGTGCCAAAGCCAGCGGCGGCCATTCCGACCAGCGGCGACCCCAACGCCGCCTATTCCGGCCCATCGCCGATCCCAGGCGCGATATCCTCCTCGACACCCGGCCCGGTGGCGACGCCGCCGATGCCAGCCGCAACCCCGGGCCCCACACCGGTGGCGATGCGCTACACACCGCCCGCCGTGCCCCCGGCGCCGGTGCATACCAGCCCCGGCGGCCCGGCGGCGGTGCAGCTCGGCGCGCTGCCGAGCCAGGAGGCAGCGCAGCATCAATGGAACAAGGTGCGCGCCGCGGCACCGTCTTTGTTTGCCGGAAAATCGCCCGACATCGTCGAGGCGAATGTGAAAGGCGTTACCTATTACCGCCTGCGCGTCACCGGCTTTTCCAGCCAGCTCGATGCGGCGCGGTTCTGCGGCGAGGTCTCCTCCGCCGGCTATGCCTGCACGGTGGCGAATTTTTGAAAATGAATAGGTTATAAAAGTTTTTTGGTGCCGCTTTTTTACAAAAAAGCGGCACCAAAACAAAAGGCCGGACGTCCCCTCAAGGGGCGATCCGGCCTTTTGTCACGTAGGGGCGTTTTTGAAAAAACGCCCCTACAACCCCCAAAAACTTCCGCGCCTTCAGGCCAAAGCCTTTTACTGGCTATTGCCCGTGGTCCCCATGCCGGTGGTGGATTTGCTGCCGGTCATGTTGCTGGCGCCGGAGCCATTGGTGCCGCTCTTCATCGCGTTGGAGGACGAGCTGCCGCCGGCCGTTCCCATCGACATGCTGGAGCCGCCGGAGCCCATGCCCGCGGTGGAATGGCTGCCGGCCATGTTGTTGGAGCCGGTGCCGGCGGTGCCGGCCTTCATGCCGCTGCCATTGCCGCCGGAGGGGGCCATGCCGGCCCCGGTGGTGCCCATGCCGGCGGTGGAGTGGCTGCCGATGGTGTTGGTCGAGCCGCTGCTGCCGGTGGCGGAGCTCTGTGCCAGGGCCGGGGTGACGGCGCCGATGGCCAGAAGACACGTCGCGGTGGTGAAAAAGCGTTTCATTGCAAACTCCCGTTTTTAGTTGGCCGGGTCGTCCCGGCTCACAACCCGATGTGGGGGCGCGGCCGGGATGTTTGCATGAACATGAGCTGAACGATGAGACGGATTACCCCTCAGGCGGCAACCGCCCGGATGCGCGCCAACGCCTCGGCCTTGCCGAGCGCGATCAGCGTCGCGTCGATCCCCGGGCTCATCGTGCTGCCGGTCAGCGCGGCGCGCAGCGGCTGCGCCACCTGGCCGAGCTTGCGGCCCTCCGCTTCGGCAAAAGCGCGCAACGCCGCGTCGATCGCCTCGGCGGTGAAATCCGTGCCCTCCAGCAGGCCGGCCAGACGCGCCAGCATCTCGCGGGCCTCCAGGCTCAGCAGCGCCTCGGCCTTCGGTTCGAAGGGCAGGGGGATTTCGCGGGCCAGGAAGGCGGAAGAGTTGCTCAGCTCCTCCAGCGTCTTGGCGCGCTCCTTCAAGCCCGGCATCAGCGCCAGAATACGCTGCATGGCGGCGGTGCCGACGGTGATGTCGGCCTTGGCCAGGCGCTCCACCACATCGTCACGCAGCCGCGCATCCTCGGCCTGGCGCAGCCACATGCCGTTGAGATGGGTGAGCTTGGCATAATCCATGCGGCTGGCCGCCCGGCCGACACCCTCCAGGGTGAACAGCGCGATCTGCTCGTCGCGGCCAAGGAACTCGGCATCGCCATGGCCCCAGCCCAGGCGCAGCAGATAGTTGCACAACGCTTCCGGCAGGAAACCCTGCTCGCGGAATTCCAGAATGCTCACCGCGCCATGGCGCTTGGAAAGCTTCGCCCCGTCCGCGCCATGGATCAGCGGAATATGCGCGAAGGCGGGTGTCTCCCAGCCCATCGCGTCATAAATCTGGATCTGCCGGAAGGTGTTGGTGAGATGGTCATCGCCGCGAATCACATGGGTGATCGCCATGTCATGGTCATCCACCACCACCGCGTGCAGATAGGTCGGCGTGCCGTCCGAGCGCAGGATGATCATGTCATCCATCTCGGCATTCTTCACCCGCACCTCGCCCTGCACCAGATCATTCAGCACCACCTCGCCCTCACGCGGGGCCTTCAGGCGGATGGCGGGCTTCACTCCCGCCGGCGCCTCGGACGGGTCACGGTCGCGCCAACGGCCATCGTAACGCGGCGGGCGCTTCTCGGCCATCGCGGTTTCGCGCATCTGCGCCAGCTCTTCCGGGGTGCAATAGCAGCGATAAGCCTTGCCCTGCGCCAGCAGCGCCATCGCCACCTCGACATGCCTTGCCTCGCGGCTGCTCTGGAACACCGGCGCCTCGTCGGCTTTCAGATCGAGCCAGTCCAGCCCGTCCAGGATCACCTGCACCGCCTCCTGGGTGGAGCGGGCCTTGTCCGTATCCTCGATGCGCAACACGAACTCGCCGCCATGATGTTTGGCGAAGAGATAGTTGAAGAGGGCGGTGCGGGCGCCGCCAATATGCAGCAGGCCGGTGGGAGAGGGCGCGAAGCGGGTACGGACTTTCATGGGCTGGCTGTTACTCTTTTGCGCCGATTTGTGCCAGCCGGGCGAAAAGGTTAATCATCCGGAACAATCGGAGGTGGTATTGGCCCGGGACTGGTTCGCGCGCTGGGTGGAGGCGGAGCGGGGGCATTTCATCCTGCTGCTGCCGGTCGCCATGGGGGCCGCCATCCTGGTCTATTTCGCGCTGCCTTCGGAGCCGCCGCTCTGGGTGGCGGCGGCCCTTCCGGTGGGCGCGCTGCTGGCGCTGGGGGCGAGCTGGCGGTTTCCTTATGCGCGGTTTCTGGCCTGGCTGCTGCTGGCGGGGGCCATCGGCTTCGCCCGGGCCGAATATCGCAGCGCTACGATGCCGCCGATGCCGCCCATCCCGTCCGGCGTGGTCAGCGTCAGCGGCTTCGTCGCGCGGGTGGAGATGCTGCCCAACACCGCCCGCGTGGTGCTGCGCGCCCCGCGGATCGATCACGGCCCGACGCTGCGCCGTCTGGTCCGGCTGAAGCTGCGCCCCGGCGATGCGCCGCCCGCCCCGGGGGCGCTGGTGAAAGCCTACGCGCTGCTGTTCGGCCCGGACCCGCCGGCCTATCCGGGCGGCTGGCAGCAGGGGCGGGATGAATATTTCGCCAATCTCGCCGCTGTCGGGGTGGCGCTGACACCGCTGAAGCAGCTGCGCCCGGCCCCGCCCAGCCAGTGGCGCGATGCGCTGCAGGCGCTGCGGCTGGAGATCGCCACGCAGATTCTGCGCGCGCTGCCGCTTTCCACCGGCGCCATCGCGGTCACACTCCTGACCGGCGATGAGCAGATCATCCCGCCGGGTGAGCGGCAGGGCTTCATCCTCTCCGGCCTCGCCCATATTCTCGCGGTGGCGGGGCTGCATGTCGGCATCGTCATGGGCATCGTGTTTGTGCTGGCGCGATGGGGGCTCTCGCGCAGCGCCTGGATGGCACTGCACTGGCCGGGCAAACCCATTGCCGCCGTGCTGGCGCTGGCGGGCGGGGCGGGGTACGCGCTGCTCACCGGGGCGCATCTGCCGATCCTGCGCAGCCTGGCGATGGCCAGCCTGGTGACGCTCGGCGTGCTGCTGGGGCGGCGCGCGGTCTCGCTGCGCGGGCTGGCCCTGGCGGCGATGATCCTGCTGCTGGCCACCCCGGAGGCGATTCTCTCCGCCAGCTTTCAGATGAGCTTCTCCGCCGTGGCGGCGCTGATCGCCGGCTATGAAGCGGTGCATCCGATCTGGCGGCGCTTCCATGCCGGGCGCAGCATGCTGGGGGCGGGGCTGATGCATGTGGCCGAGCTCGCCTTCACCAGCCTGCTCGCCGGCGGCGCCTCGATGCCGTTTTCCGCCTATCAGTTCCAGCAGATCGAACCTTACTGGATCCCGGCCAATCTGGTCGCGGTGCCGCTCACCGCGCTCTGGATCATGCCCTGGGGCTTGGCCGGGCTGGCGCTGCTGAAGCTGCATCTGGCCTGGCTCGCCTTCAAGCCGATGGGCTGGGGCATCGCCATCATCGTCTGGATGACCGCCCATATCGCCACCTGGCCGGATGCGCTGCTGAAGGTGGCGCCGATGCCGGGTGCCGCCATCCTGCTGATCGCGGCGGGGCTGGCCTGGCTGTGCCTCTGGCGCTCGGCCGCGCGGCTGGCGGGGGCGGGGTTGATCGCGGCCGGGCTGGTGGCAGCGCTGCTGGCCCGCCCGCCGGATGTGCTGGTCTCCGCCGATGCCAGGCTGATCGGCATCCGCCAGGGCGGGCAGGTGCTGCTGGTGGAAATGCCCAAGGCCAGCAGCTTCACGCTTGAACAATGGCGCGCGGTCTGGGGCTGGGCGAGCCTGGTGCCATCCGCCTGCAGTGCTGCCACCTGCCGAATCGGCGCGGTGCTCTATGCCGCTACCCCGGTGACGGACTGCCAGGGGGCGCGGTTGCTGGTCTCGCCAGTGTCGCAACCGGGCTGCGCTGGCGCGGTGATCCTGGATGCCCGCCGCGCCGCGCGGGATGGCGCGCTGGCCGCCTGGGTGAGCCCGGCGCGGATCCGCCTGGTCACGGACCGCGCCTTTGAGGGAGTGCGCCCCTGGGTGCCGAATCTGTCGCAACCATAGATTGTTTTCGCCGGCTGTTTTCGTTAATCTATCGTTATGAGTGTCGCACTCCCGCCTCTGGCTGTCGCCGCCCCGCCCTCGCTGGCCGACCAGTTGCAGGGGCTGGGGCGGCGATGGCGGATTTTGCTGCTCTCCACCCTGCTGGCCCCGGCGCTGGCCGGCTTGTTGCTGGCGCTCAGCCCCTCGCATTATGAAGCCACCGGCATTCTGCTCTATGATCCCGAAGCGGCGCGCCTGCCCGGCGCCAATGCCGCCGGCCCCGCGACAGAGCTGAACCAGGATGCGGTGATGGCGAGCCAGAGCGCCATCGTGCTCGCTTTGCCGGCGGCGGCGGCGATCGCGACGCGGCTGCATCTGGACCAGCTGCCGGAATTCAACCCGGCTTTGCGCAAGCGCATCTTCCCGCTCTCGCTGTTGCCTGCCCCCGCCGCGCCGGATGCGGCGACGCTGGCGCAAACCGTGCAGACCCATCTCGCCGTTTCGGTGCAGCCAGGGGCGCGGGTGATCGCGGTGCGTTTCTCCGCCCGCAGCCCGGACCTCGCCGCCGCCGGGGCCAATCTCGCGATGCAGCTTTATCTGGACCAGGGGCGCGATGTCGCCTTCCAGGCCCTCAATGACGCGCAAAGCTGGCTGGAGGCGCATTCCGCTCAGGTGCAGCAGCAGCTGGACGAGACCGAGACGCAGCTGGCGAAAGCCAGGGCCGGGGCAGGGGTGGTGGCGGCAACGCAAGGCAGCACCTTGACCGGCGAGACGGCGAGCCGGCTCGCCGCCTCGCTGGTGGAAGCGCAGGCGGCCCTGGCGATGGCCCGCGCCCGGCTCGATGCCGCCACCGAGGCCGGCGGCGATGCCGCTGCCGCCAACGCCGCCGTGGCCCCCAACCTGCTGCCGCTGCGCACCCAGCAGGCGCAGCTTGCCTCCCAGGTGAAGTCGCTCGCCAGCGAATACGGTCCCGCCTATCCGGCGCTGGTGACGGCGCGCGCGCAATTATCCGCCGTCACCGCGCAGATCGACGCGGAGGCGGGGCGCGAGATGCAGGCGGCCCGCGCCGATGTCGCCGCCGACGAGGCCCAGGTGCGGACGCTGCAGGCGGCCCTGGCCCATATCCGCATCGCCAGCCAGACCGAGGATGAGGAGAGTGCCCCGGTCCGGGCTCTGGAGCAGCGCGCCGAGGCCGGGCGGGACATGTTGCGGGCGATGACCCTGCAGGCCGGGCAGCTGGCGCAAGATGCCTCGCTGACCCGGCCGGAGGCGCGCATCCTGTCCATGGCGGCGGTGCCGGCGCGGCCGGAGTCCAAGCATTATGCCATGGTGCTCAGCGCCGCGACGGTGCTGGGGCTGTGCCTGGGGGTGCTGCTGGCGGGCTTGCGCGATACGCTGGACCGCTCGCTGCGCTCCGGCAATGAAGTGCGCGCGGCGCTGGGGGTGAGCTGCCACGGGCTGCTGCCGGTCGCCGCCAGGCCGGAGGAGCGCGCCATCACCGCGCCGCTCTCGCTCTATTGCGAGCAATTGCGCGGCATCCGCACCGGGCTGGGGCTGGGCGAGCCCGGGCGGCAGATTCTGGCGGTGACGGCGGCGCGCCCGGCGGAAGGCAAGACCACGCTCTGCGTCTCGCTGGCGCGGATGCTGGCCGCCTCCGGGCTGCGGGTGCTGGCCATTGACGGCGATGTGCGCTGCCCCGGCTTCGGGCGGGTGTTCGGCCTGGAGGAGCGCCCCGGCCTGGCGGAGCTGCTCCGCGGCACGGCGCAACTGCCCGACGCGCTGGGCCGCGACAAGCTGACCAGCCTGAGCCTGCTCTGCGCCGGCGGCGAGCGGGCCAGCGCGCTGGATCTGTTTCTCTCCCCAGCCTTGCCGGCCTTGCTGGCCGCCTTGCGGGAGCATTACGATATCATCCTGCTCGACGTGCCCCCGGCCTTTGCCCTGGCGGAGGCGCGGGTGCTCTGCCGGATGGCGGATCTGACCCTGCTATGCATCCGCTGGGGCAGCACCCCGCGCCGGCTGGCGCGCGAGGCGCTGAATCTGCTGCGCGAGGCCGGCGCCGATGTGGCCGGCACCGCGCTCACCCGCGTCAACCCCGCCGCCCATGCCCGCTCTTTCTATGCCGACGCCGAATTCTACGCCCCGCGCTATGGCGGGTATGTGACGAAATAGCCGGGCGACGTACTGCTCCTTTCAGCTGTGGTGCTCGTGGCTGTGGCGCATGCGCGGGGGCAGGGGCGGCCAACCATGGTCCTGGATGAGCAGCCACGCTGCCCGGCATAAGATCGGCCCGAACAATCCCGCCGCCATCAGCGCCGGGGCGAAGAGCAGGAAATGCGAGCCGTTCCAGGAGCCCAGCCGCAGCATCATGCCCTTGGCGAGCCCGATGCAGATGGTGTTGCCGAGATAGATGGCAAAGCTGGCCCGCCCGAGGACGAGCAGCGCGGCGCGCGCCCTCTGCGCCCGCAAGGCCCGCATCGCGCCATGCAGGGCCGGCATCGAGATCACACCGAGCGGCAGCATGTAGAAAGGCTGCGGCCAGTCCTGCCCCCATAGCGCGACGACACTCAGCCCCGCCAGCAGGCAGAGCAAAGCCGGCCGCCAGAGGCGGGTGAGGCAGCGCTCCCAGCTCGCCCGGGCAAACCCCGCCAGCGCCCCCAGCAGAAAGAACGGCGCGTAGCCGGTCAGCCGGTCGGCATAGAGATAGCCCGGCACCGGCAGCCAATAGGCCAGCAGCGCCAGCGCCAGCAGATTCGCCAGCCGTTCGATCTGCCCATCCAGCGCCCAGCGCGTCGCCAGCACCAGCACGAACAGGACGAACAGATACCACACACTCAGCGCTGGGCTGGCCTCGGTCTGCCAGAACAGCCCGGTCAGCCCGGCGGTGAGGCTGGGTGGCGTATTGTCCACGGCGATGAAGCGCGCCGCCACCAGCTTGCCGGCGAGAATGAGCAGCCCCAGCGCGAAAAACGGCAGCAGCAAACGTTGCGCGCGCTCCTGCAACGCCGCGCCAAAGCCCGCCCGCCCGCGCACGAGAAAGCCCGAGGCCGCCGCCACGAAGCCGCTCAGATACAGGAAGAACGGCATATGAAACGCATAGATCGCGCGGCGCAGCGGCTCGTACCATTGCACCTGGGCGGGGTCCTGGCGCGCCACGATATGGCCGAACACCACCAGGGTGATGGCGAGGCCCTTGGCCATGTCGATATCCTGGCGGCGTGCGGAAATCTCAGCGTTCATTTGTTTTGTTATTAACATTATTCCACTTAGAGTGGTATCAGAAACCGTGTCGCGTGATCTCGCATCCTGGTTGTGCCTGGTTCTGCTCTGCTGGCCCGCCGGCGCCGGCGCGCAGATGCTGGATGATCTGTTGCCCGTCACCATCCCCGGCTTTGCGCCGGGTGCGCCCGCTCTCACCCCCCGGCAGGGGCGGGCGCTTGGCGCCACCGGCTGGCGGTTCGGCACGCTCAGCCTCAGCCCCACATTGAGTGCCACCAGCGGGTATGACAGCGCGCCGAATGGTGCCGCCGGCTCGATGCTGGTGCAGCTTTCGCCCAGCCTGGCGGTGAGCGACCCGGTGGCGGGGTTCGGCGCCTATGCGCTGGTCAGCCCCAGCCTTTATCCGCAGGACCAGCCGCAATCCTCCACCATGGCGGCGCTGGCGGTGGGGCAGGGCTTCACCATGGCGCGCCAGACCCTTACCCTGGCGGGTGGCTTCGTGCGGGGGGCGGAGACCGGCTTTGCCATCGGGGCCGGCAGCCTCGCCCGCCCACTGCCCTTCACCTTGTCACAGATCCGGCTGAACGATGCCATCACCCAGGCGGCGCTGACCATCACCCCGGAACTCTCCGCCAGCCTGCTGCGCTTCCCCGACGCCCCGGCGCAGGACCGCAGCGACCTGCGCCCGGCCTTGCGGCTTGCCTATAATGACGGCGCGCCGGTGAGCTATTTGCTGGCGCTGCGCGGGGATCTCTCGGATGGGCGGATCGTGGCGCAGGATGCCACCAATCTCGCCCTGCTCGGCGGGGTGCGTGAGCAGGCGAGCGGGCTCTGGTCGGTCTCGGTGCTGGCCGGCGGGGCCGGGCGGCTGCCGCGCCAGGGGCCGGCACTGCTCACCCCGGCGCTGGAAATCCGCCTGGATTGGGCGCCCGACCGGCTCGACGAGCTGCGGCTGAATCTGGTCCGCGAGCTGGACGACCCGGACCGGGTCAGCGCGCTGCCCTACACGCTCAGCGCCGCCAAATTCACCCTGCTGCGCGCCGGGCTGCAACAGCTCTCGTTCAAGGCGCAAGGGGAGGTCTCGCAGGCCGATTATCTGCATGGGGATCTGCGGGAAACCCTGGTCAATCTCGGCGCCACGGTCGCCTGGCAACTCAGCCCCTTCCTCGCGCTGGAGCTGCGCTATGGCTTCAATGACCGGCAATCGCCCCAGCTTGGCGCCGCCAATGAGCATGTGATGACGATGGGGGTGAGCTGGACGCCATGAAACGCTTCGGGCTGCGCTTTGCGACAGGGGATATGAGGATGACCGCCACCGCCATTCTGGCCCAGGCGGAGGCGGCGGATTTCAGATACGTCGTCACCCCGAATGTCGATCATCTGGAACGGCTGCGCCGCCAGCCGGGGCTGCGGCCGCTCTACCAGGAGGCCTGGCTCTGTTTGTTCGATTCGCGCTGCCTCGCCCGGCTGCTCGGGCTGTTTGGCCGCGCCACCCCGCCAGTGGTCACCGGCGCGGACCTCACCGCGGATCTGCTGCCGCGCCTGGCGGGGATGCGGGTTGCGGTGATCGGCATGGCGGATGCTGATTTCGCAGCGCTACGATTACGCTACCCGGCAATCCTGTTTCACCGCCACGCGCCGCCGATGGGGCTGCTCACCAATCTCGCCGCGCAGGAGGATGTGCTGGATTTCCTGCGCCAGCTGCAACCGCGGGTCAGCTTCTTCGCGGTCGGCTCGCCGGTGCAGGAGATCCTCGCCCACCGGCTCTGGCGCGAGGGCGGGGGCAGCGGGGTGGGGCTGTGCATCGGCACGGCGCTCGCCTTTGCCGCCGGCACGGCGCGGCGCGCCCCGCTCTGGATGCGCCGGGCCGGGCTGGAATGGCTGCATCGGCTCATCCGGGAGCCGCGCCGGCTGGCACGGCGCTATCTGCTGGCTGGGCCGCGTTTGCTGCTGGCTTTGGGGCTGGCTGAAATTCGGTCTGGCCATCGCGCGCGAGAGGGCGGATAACAACGCATCCCTCAAGCCTCCAGCAGGAGACCGGATTTGGAGTCACTTCCTCCCGAAAAGCGCCGGGGCGGCGAAGATTCGCTCTGGGCCGTGGTCGCCGTGATCGGCCGGGTGATCCGCATCGCCGAGATCTTCCCCAACCGGGCGCAGGCCTTGCGCGATCAGGCGTGGCGCGAAGCCCAGGTGCGCGCTTATGCGAGCTTCCTTGAAAGAACCGACCAGCCAGCCCCACGTTACATGATAAGGCCGATCCGCCGCACGGATCTGCCCCGCCGGTGGAAACCTCTCCCGGCCCTCGGGTTTTTGCATGGGAATTGGTGATGGCCACAACACGGATTGAACATGACGCGCTGGGCGACGTGGCGGTGCAAGCCGACCGGCTCTGGGGCGCGCAGACCGAGCGCAGCCTGGAGAATTTCAAGATCGGCCGGTCGCGTTATGTGTGGGGGCGCGAGGTCATTCGCGGCTTTGGCATTCTGAAGAAAGCCTGCGCGCTGGCCAACCAGGCACTGGGGCAGCTGCCGGAGGAAAAGGCGCAGCTGATCGTGCAGGCGGCGCAGGAGGTGATCGACGGCAAATGGGATGAGGAATTCCCGCTTGTGGTGTTCCAGACCGGCTCCGGCACCCAGAGCAACATGAATGCCAATGAGGTGATCTCCAACCGCGCCATTCAGATTGCCGGCGGGGTGGTCGGCAGCAAAAAGCCGATCCACCCGAATGATGATGTCAATCACAGCCAGTCCTCCAACGACACTTTCCCGACCGTGATGCATATCGCCGCGGTGGAGGCCACCAAGGCGAAGCTGTTGCCGGCCATCGCCCGGCTCTCGGATGTCTTCCGCGCCAAGGCGCTGGCTTATGGCGATGTGGTGATGACCGGGCGCACCCATCTGCAGGATGCCACCCCGGTGACGCTGGGCCAGGTGATTTCCGGCTGGCAGGCGCAGCTGGATCAGGCCGCGGAGGGGATCGATCTCTCGCTGGCCGGGCTGTATGAGCTGGCGGTGGGCGGCACCGCGGTGGGCACCGGGCTGAACGCGCATCCGAATTTCGGCGCCACGGCGGCCGCGTTTATTGCCGAGGAAACCGGCCACCCCTTCATCACCGCGCCCAACAAATTCGCGGCCCTGTCCGCGCATGACGCGCTGGTGGCAGCCTCCGGCGCGGTGCGGGTGCTGGCGGGGGCGGCGATGAAGATTGCCAATGATGTGCGCTGGTATGCCTCCGGCCCGCGCACCGGCATCGGCGAACTGCTGATCCCGGAAAACGAGCCCGGCTCCTCGATCATGCCCGGCAAGATCAACCCGACCCAGTGCGAGGCGCTGACCATGGTGGCGGTGCAGGTGTTCGGCAACGACCATGCCGTGGCTTTTGGCGGCTCGCAGGGGAATTTCCAGCTCAATGTCTATAAGCCGGTGATGCTCAGCAATCATCTCGACAGCGTGAATTTGCTGGCCGACGCGCTGGAGAGTTTTTGCGCCCATTGCGCCGAAGGCATCGAACCGGCGCGGGGTAAAATTGCGGAGAATTTGGCTGCCAATCTGATGCTGGTGACGGCTTTGAACCCGCATATCGGCTACTCGAAATCGGCTGAGATCGCGCTGAAGGCGCATCGGGAAGGGCTGACCTTGCGTGAGGCCGCCCTGGCCAGCGGAGCGCTGAGCGGCGCGCAGTTCGATGAATGGGTGAAACCCCAGGCGATGACCGCACCGCTGAGCGTTTAGAACAACATGACCCTGACTGGACCCAGTCAGGGTCATGTTGCTTGCCAAAACACAGAGCTAGAGCGCGCTGAGCGTTTACGGTCAGCCTGAAAGCGCTCTAAGCGCGAATTTTGCGGCGCGCGGGCGAGATGTGCTAGCAACCTTGCCCTGACCAATCGAGGATATTTGCTTATGGATGGCGGTGCCGATTCACGCCGGATCACGATCTACAAACCGGAGGATTTCGCGCCGATGCGCGCGGCGGGCAAGCTCGCCGCCGAGACGCTGGATATGATCACCGAACATGTCGCCCCCGGTGTCACCACCGAGCATCTGAACACGCTGTGCCATGAGTTCATCCTCGCCCATAATGCGGTGCCGGCGCCGTTGAATTATCGCGGCTATCCGAAATCCATCTGCACCTCGATCAATCATGTCGTCTGTCACGGCATTCCGGGCGACCGGAAGCTGCTGGACGGGGATGTGCTGAATATCGACGTGACGGTGATCCTGGATGGCTGGTACGGCGATTCCAGCCGGATGTATGTGGCCGGCAATGCCAATACCCGCGCCAAACGCTTGATCGACGTGACCTATGAGGCGCTGATGCGCGGCATCGCGGCGGTGAAGCCGGGCGCGACCTTTGGCGATATCGGCTATGTGATCCAGCAATATGTCGAGGCGCAGCGTTTCTCGGTGGTGCGGGATTTCTGCGGCCATGGCATTGGCCAGCGCTTCCACGAGCCGCCGAATGTGCTGCATTTCGGCAAGCGCGGGGAAGGGGCGGTGCTGAAGCCGGGCATGTTCTTTACCATCGAGCCGATGGTGAATATCGGCCGCCCGGATGTGAAGATCCTGGATGATGGCTGGACGGCGGTGACGCGCGACCGCTCGCTTTCGGCGCAGTTCGAACACATGATCGGCGTCACCGAAACCGGCGCCGAAATCTTCACGGTCTCGCCAAAAGGCTACACCCGCCCGCCCTACGAGGCCTAAAAGAGCAAAAGTTTTTGGGGGGCGGAGGCGCCCAAGGTTCCAACGTCGCGCAGCGGCGTTGGAATGGCGCCGGAGGGGTGGGGGTGTTTTTCCAAAAACACCCCCACCTCTTACCCCTCAACCATTCGGATCAATCCACCCAACATGGCCATCCCCGCGTCGATAAACGACGTTGAGCCCGCCAGTCTTGGAATTGCGGAACATCATCACCGGCTGAAAGGCCAGATCCATCTTCATCACCGCATCGCGCACGGTCAGCGTCTCGATGGTGGTGGTGTCCTCGGCGATGACGGTGGCGTGCAGCTCCATCTGCACCGCCTCATGGCCGTTGGGGGGCGCCTCATGCTCCTCCTCCTCGTCCGGCTCATGCGCCAGCACATAGGCGCGGGCCATTTCCGGCTTGATCTTGCCGAGGTCGCGCTGATGCGCGGAGACCCGGCGCCGGTAGCGGCGCAGCCGCTTGGCGATATGCTCGGCCGCGTCCTCAAAGGCGGCGCGCGCATCCGCCGCCTCGCCCTCGCCGCGCACCGTGATGCCGCGGCCGGCATGAAGGTTGATGTCGCAAGTAAAGAAACTTCGGGCCTTGCTGAAGGTCACCTGTGCCTCAAGCGCGTGATCGAAATATTTGGCGGTAATCGTGCCGAGTTGCTTGTCCACATGCACACGCAAAGCGTCGGACAGTTCAACTTGCTTGCCAGAGACCGTTAACTGCATGGTCTTCTCCCGAACACAAACCGGCTCTGATTTCAGGCTGCCTGACGCCACTCTTTCGCGTCAGGACTAGGCGGGCATTTTCTCCCGCTTACGCTGCGCCGAGCCGGGAATACGCAGCGCTTCCCTGTATTTGGCCACGGTCCTCCGTGCTATGTCTATGCCTTCTTTCTGTAATATTGATGCGATGGCGTCATCCGACAAAATATTTTTCGGACTCTCCTGGCCGATGATCTGCGCAACTCGATAACGAACGGTTTCCGCCGAGTGGGTTTCTCCATTCGCCCCCGCCAAAGCGGTGGTGAAAAAGAATTTCAGCTCGAAAATCCCGCGCGGGGTGGCGATGGATTTGTTGGAGGTGACGCGCGAGACGGTGCTTTCATGCAACCCCAGCTCCACGGCGATGTCGCGCAGGGTCAAGGGGCGCAGATGCGAGATGCCGTGATGGAAAAACCCGTCCTGCCGGCGCACGATCTCGGCGGCGACGCGCAGGATGGTCTGGGCGCGGGATTCCAGCGCCTTCACCAGCCAAGTCGCCCCTTGCAACTGCTCGGAGAGGAAGCTCTTGGTCTCCTTGTTGGCGGAGGCCAGGATGCGGGCATGAAAGCCGCGGCGGATGAGCAGGCGCGGCATCGTCTCCGGGTTGATTTCCAGCAGCCAGTCGCTGCCCTCCTCGTCGCGTACCGGGGCGGGGCGCATCAGCACGTCGGGGATCAGCGGGCGCAGCGGCTCGGACTCAAAGCGCGCGCCGGGTTTGGGGTCGAGGCGCTTCAGCTCGGCCACCATATCGGCGAGATCCGCCGCATCCACACCGCACAGCTCCTGCAGCGCGCGCATCTCACGCTTTGCCAGCAGCGGCAGATGATCGAGCAGCGCCTGCATCGCCGGGTCCAGCCGGTTCAGCTCGGCCAGCTGTGCCGCGAGACATTCCGCCAGGCTGGTGGCGAAGACGCCGACCGGGTCGAAATGCATCATCACGGTGCGCACCGCTTCGAACCGGGACAGCTCCACCCCCAGCGCGCCGGCCAGAGCCTCCGGCGTGTCGCCCAGCCGGCCAGCGGGATCGAGGGTCGCGATCATCATGCTGGCGATCAGCCGCTCCTCGCGGCCAGCGAAGGCCAGACGCGCCTGCTGCTCAAGATGTTCGCGCAGACAAAGGCGCTGAGCCCCCAGCGCGTCGATGGCGTTCCAGTCCTCATCGCCATCGCCACCCAGGCGGCTGGCGCTATAGCCATCGGCGTTTGTGCCTGCGTCATAGACATTGCTGCTATCCATATCCAGCGGCGCCGATCCCGCTTCAGGCAGCATTCCGGCCAGTGTCAGGCTTGCTGTATCTTCGGGCAAATCGGCCGCTTGCGCTGCGGTGGGGGGCTCCAAGGCGGTGACCGTCTCGCCGCCATCATCTTGCTCAAGTAGCGGATTTTTAAGGAGTTCTTCCTCGATATAGGCGCTGACCTCGAGGTTGGTGAACTGCAGCAGCTGGATCGCCTGGCGCAATTGCGGGGTCATCACCAGCGACTGAGACTGGCGTAAATCCAACCGCGGCGCGAAGGACGGAGCAAAAGCCATGCCAGAAACCTAGCGCGGTTTTCATCTTTGTCAAAGGGCGTTTGGCGCGAAACCTGCATGGTGCCGCGCAGCATTTCGGCGCGGCGGATTTGGCGCATGAAAAAGAGGGCCTGCGCCCCCTTTAAGCCAGCCTACAGGCTGAATTTCTCGCCAAGATAGACCCGCCGCACATCCTCATGCGCCACCACCTGGTCGGGCGTGCCTTCCATCAGCACCTGGCCGTCATAGAGAATATAAGCGCGGTCGATGATCTCCAGCGTCTCGCGGACATTATGGTCGGTGATCAGCACGCCCAGGCCACGATGCTTCAGATGCGCGACCAGATCGCGGATCTCGCCCACCGCGATCGGGTCGATGCCGGCCAGCGGCTCATCGAGCAGGATATAGCTGGGGCCGGTGGCCAAAGCGCGGGCGATTTCCACGCGCCGGCGCTCACCGCCGGAGAGGGCCAGCGCCGGGGTGCGGCGCAGATGCGAGATGGAGAACTCCGCCAGCAGCTCGGTCAGCATCTCCTCGCGCTTGTCGGCATCCTGCTCGACCATGTCGAGCGCGGCCATGATGTTCTGCTCGACATTCAGCCCGCGGAACACGCTGGCCTCCTGCGGCAGATAGCCGATGCCAAGGCGGGCGCGGCGATACATCGGCAGCCCGCCGATCTCGGCGCCATCCAGCGAGATGGTGCCGCTATCCGGGCCGATCAGCCCGACGATCATGTAGAAAGTGGTGGTCTTGCCCGCACCGTTGGGGCCGAGCAGCCCCACCGCCTCGCCGCGTTTCACCGACAGCGAGACATTGCGTACCACCGGGCGTTTCTTGAAGCGCTTGCCGAGGCCCTGCGCCACCAGCCCGGTTTGCTCGCCCAGCGGGCCGGTTTGGCTCATCAAAGCCGTGTCGATCGTCATGCTCATTTGGTCTTGCCGGAATTGGGTAGCACCACGCCGGAGACATGCCCGCCCGGGCCGGCCAGCAAGGTGGCCACGCCGGTCTTCATGTTCACCAGGGCGTCCGCGCCCTCCAGCTCGTTCGGCCCATGGATGATATGCACATTGCCGCCCAGCCGCGCCTGCCCGGTGGGGGGCAGATAAATGCCGCGATCGCCGGTGGCGGTATCGGTGGTGGTCTTGATCACCACATGTCCGAACGCTTCCACCTTCTGCAGATTGCCGGCCTGGCCCAGCGCATCGGGGCTGCTCGCTGCGACGGGTTTGGTGCCCGGCTTCGCGTTATCCGCCTGCGCCGCGAAATAGCCGACAATGACATCAGCGGCGATGGAGCGACCGTCATCGGCGACGATCAGCGCGTTGCCGCGCGCAATCGCCTTATGCTCGCCGGCGTAATATTCGATCGAATCCTTGGCGGTGACGGTGTCGTGCTGGGTGGTCAGTTTCAGATGCTGGCCAGTGAGCACCAGCACCTGCTGGGCCATGGAATAAACCGCGTGATCGCCCCAGGCATTATCGGTGGGGGTATAGATATGGACGTTGCCAATTGCATCCAGCTCGGTCAGCTGGGCATTGCCCTGGTCCAGCCCGTCGGTGCCGCCATTGGCGCTGGTGGGCTGGGAAGCGGCGGCGGCTTGCGCTGGCGTGCCGGCCGGCGCAGTGGTGCCGCTCGCGGCCTTTTTCACATAATGCGCCACCAGCTGGTCGGCGGTGACGGTGACATCCCCGCGCACCGCCTTGGCATCGCCATTGGCGGTGACGGTCTGCGCATCCTGCGACCAGGTGATACCCTGCTGGGCGGTGATCTGAATCGGCACCGGCGCTGCCCCGGGTTGGCCACCCAGATTCAAATCCTGCGCATGGGCCGGCGCGGCGGCGAGGGCCGCGGCCGGCAGGAGATAAATGAATTTCATTGAACCTGTGTGAGTGTCAGCGTCGCGGGACCATTGAAGGTGATTTTGCTGCCTCGCCCGGTCAAGGTAAAGCCCTTCTGCGCGTTCAGCGTGCCGAAAGGCCCGGTCACCTGCACCGGATCGGTGCTGGTTGCATCGCCGGCGTGCAGATCGATGGCGCTGCGCTGGGTGGTCACCACGGTACCGTCATTGCGATACAACGTCACACCGCCGCCCAGCTCCAGCCTGTCGCTTTTCTGGTGATAATCACCATTCGCCGATTTCAGCGACAGCCAGGAGCCGGATTTCAAGGTGATGTCCCCCTGCGGCGCGACGAGGGCGACATTATCGTCGCCCTGCTGCACGGCGCTGCTGGCGGTGACGGTGTAAGGCTGGCCCTGCTGGTCGCGGCCATGATAGGTCGCGCCTTGCATACGCGAGGCCTGGGTGCTGGCGCCGGCGGTCACATGATACGTGACGCGGTTGGCGCTGGAATGCCAGGAGGGCGCCAAGGCCAGCGCCACCAGCAACAGCAGAGCCGCCGCCGGCAAGGCGCGTTTGAGCAGCGTCACCCGCAGGCTGCGCTTGGTCAGTTTATCGGCGGCCGGTTGGCGCTGCCGGCGGATTTCATCCAGCACGGAATTGCGGGGCGCCTGCGGAATGTGATTCATGCGGTCTCCTTGCGCGAAGGAACCATGAAAACCATAAAGCGAGCCATGTCTCGATCCTGCCGCTCAAATAAGGCGGGAGCGGGGCAAATCTGCGCCCCGGCGATGCCCTTTGGCAAGGGCGTCGTGCATGCGTCGCCGCGAGGCCCGAAAATCGATCTCATTCTCTACGGTATGAACAGCGTCTCAACACCGGTCAACACGCGTTACGCAACTCTGTGTAACCTAACGTTAATGGCTGAAGAGATCGGGCTCCTGATAGCCCAGCAGGTCCAGCTGGGCCCGCGTCGGCAGGAAGCGATAGGCCGATTCGGCGAGGGCGAGGCGATTTTCGCGGACCAGCAGCGCGCGCAGCTTCTCCCAGATCAGGTGCAGATACAGCACGTCCGAGGCGGCATAGGTGAGCTGCTCGGCGGTCAGGCTGGTACTCCCCCAATCGCTGCTCTGCTGCTGCTTGGAAATATCCACCCCGGCGAGGTCCCGGCACAGCTCCTTCAGCCCATGCCGGTCGGTATAGGTGCGGACCAGCTTGGAGGCGATCTTGGTGCAGATCACCGGGGCGGTGAGCACGCCAAACGCATTATAAAGGGCAGCGATATCGAACCGCCCGTAATGGAACAGCTTGGTGACCTCAGGATCGGCCAGCAAGGCTTTGAGATTGGGGCAATTCGCGCCTTGGCCGCCGAGCGATTCGGGGATGATCTGCACCAGATGCGCAATGCCGTCCCCGGCGCACAGCTGCACCAGGCAGAGTCGGTCGCGATGCGGGTTGAGCCCCATCGTCTCGGTATCGACGGCGACGAGCGGGCCGAGCGACAACCCGGCCGGCAGATCATGCTGGTGAAGCTGAATGCTGCTCGTCATCGTCTTAACTTTGGTTTTCAATGTTTTGGAAAAACAGGAAAAAATGGTGCCCAGGAGAGGACTCGAACCTCCACGCCCTTGCGAGCGCTAGCACCTGAAGCTAGTGCGTCTACCAATTCCGCCACCTGGGCTTGACCATTTTTTCAGGCTCGCTTCGCTTTCGTTCAGCTTGCCGTCCCGACACCGTGGCGTCGTGGGACGGGCGTTTAACTGTCCCGTCACATCACGTCAACTCGACTTGAGAGATTTTTTTCAAGCCTTACATTTGCAAGCAACTCAACAAGGGGGATTTCATGGGCGCGGCGCACGGAATTGCTACGGTTTTCGGGGCTTCAGGCTTTTTGGGCCGGCATATTGTGCAACGCCTGGCCGAGGCCGGGTACCGGGTGCGGGCGGCGGTGCGCGATGTTGAAGGCGCGAAATTCCTGAAACCGATGGGCGATGTCGGCCAGGTGGTGCCGCTTTACGCGCCAGTGAGTGACGAGGCCGCCTGCATGCGGGCGATCGAGGGCGCGCAGATCGTCATCAATCTCGCTGGCATATTGGCCGAATCGCGGACGGGCGATTTTGGCCGCACCCATGCGCAAGGGGCCGGGCGGGTGGCGCGGCTGGCTTATGCGGCCGGGGCGCGGCTGGTGCATGTCTCGGCCATCGGGGCGAATCCGGCCAGCGCTTCCTCTTATGCGCGCAGCAAGGGCGAGGGTGAGCAGGCGGTGCGCGCCGCGCATCCGCGCGCGGCGATTTTGCGCCCTTCCATCGTGTTCGGGCCGCAGGATGAGTTCTTCAACCGCTTCGCCAAGATGGCGGTGGTCTCGCCGATCCTGCCGATCGTCTATGGGGAGACGAAATTCCAGCCGGTTTTTGTCGGCGATGTCGCGGATGCGGCGATGCTCGCCCTCTACCCCCAGGCCGAGGGGCAGATTTTCGAGCTGGGCGGGCCGGAGCAGAAGAGCTTCCGGGCGCTGATGCGCCAGATGCTGGATATCATCGACCGTGATTGCTGGATCTGGGACATGCCGGTGGGGCTGGCCCGGCTGATCGCCAGCCTGCCGATGGCCGGGCTGACCGGGGATCAGATCATTTTGCTCGCCAGCGATAATGTCGTCGCTCCCGGGGCGCTTGGGTTCGAGACGCTGGGCATCGCGCCCAAGCGGCTGGATCTGATCCTGCCTGGCTATCTGCAACGATATCGCGCCACAGGCCGCCGCCACGCTGATATTTTCAATTATTAGGTCCGAATAGATACCTAATATGAGAAAATTTCCCACGCGCCCTCGTGCTCTATGAAGGGTTTTTGCGAAATTAGGTATTAAACTGCGACCTAATTCAAAAAAACCCTTGGCGTTCCGCGAAAAACTTCGTTAAGGGTGTCTGCAACGCACGCTTCCAGGCGCGGCGCCGCTTGCGGTGTCGCGCTTTGTTGACGGGCGAACCCGACGACGATCCCAGACGAACGAGGCGAAACATGGCCGAGCGCATGCTGAAATTCATCAATCTGCCGCAGCAGACCCCGGAGAAACGTCCGGCCACGCTGCGCCGCGAGGATTTCAACGAGATTTACGACAAGTTCGTGCCGGAAAAAGCCGCCGAGCAGGCCAGCCGCTGCTCGCAATGCGGGATCCCGTTCTGCTCGGTGCATTGCCCGCTCTCCAATAATATCCCGGACTGGCTGAAGCTCACCGCCGAGGGGCGGCTTGAGGAAGCGTATGAGCTTTCCTCCGCAACCAACACATTTCCCGAGATTTGTGGCCGCATCTGCCCGCAGGACCGGCTGTGCGAGGGTAATTGCGTGATCGAAAAAGGCTTCGAATCGGTCACAATCGGCGCGGTCGAGCGCTATATCACCGATACCGCTTTCGAGAATGATTGGGTGAAGCCGATTTCCCCCATCGCCGAGCGGCCGCAGAGTGTCGGCATCATCGGTGCCGGACCGGCCGGGCTGGCGGCGGCGGAGCGGCTGCGCGCCCAGGGCTATCAGGTGACGGTGTATGACCGGCATGACCGCGTCGGCGGGCTGCTGATCTATGGCATTCCCGGCTTCAAGCTGGAGAAGGAGATCGTGCTGCGCCGCTGGAAATGGCTGGAAGAGGGCGGGGTGAAGTTCGTGCTCAATGCCGATATCGGCGGCGCGATCCCGTTCGCGCAGCTGCGTCAGGATCATGACGCGGTGCTGATCGCCACCGGCGTTTACAAGGCGCGCGAAATCGGCGGACCCGGTGCCGGCCTGCCCGGGATCGTCAAGGCGCTGGATTATCTGATCACCTCCAACCGCAAGAGCCTGGGCGATGCGGTGCCGGATTATGAGTCCGGCCTGCTGAACGCCGCCGGCAAGGATGTGGTGGTGATCGGCGGTGGCGATACCGCGATGGATTGCGTGCGCACCGCCATCCGCCAGGACGCCAAATCCGTCACCTGCTTGTATCGTCGCGACAAGCAGAACATGCCGGGCAGCTTGCGCGAGGTGAAGAACGCCGAAGAGGAAGGGGTCACCTTCACCTGGCTCTCCGCCCCGGAAGCCTTCCTGGGCGACGACAAGATCACCGGCGTGCGCGCCGTGCGCATGCATCTGGGCATGCCCGACGCCTCCGGCCGCCAGTCGGTCGAGCCGATCGAGGGTTCGTCCTTTACCGTTAAGGCGGATCTGGTGATCAAGGCGCTGGGTTATGACCCGGAAGAGCTGCCGGGCGCTTTCAATGAGCCGGCGCTGAAGCTCACCGGCTGGGGCACGCTGAAGGTCGATTCGAAGACTTTCGAAACCTCGCTGCCCGGCGTTTATGCCGCCGGTGACATTGTGCGTGGCGCCTCGCTGGTCGTCTGGGCCATTCGCGATGGCCGTGACGCCGCCGCCGCCATCCATCGTTCCATCCAAGCCGCACACATCGCGCAGGCCGCGGAGTAATCCCAAGATGAATCACGAAACCGCACCCGAATTCCTCGCCGCCTGGGACGCCAATGTTCAGGCCCTGGAGCACACCTATTCGCGCGACATGGAACATGATGCCTGCGGCGTCGGCCTTGTCGCCGCCTTGGATGGCAAGAAGCGCCGGGACATCGTGCAGGCCGGCATCGACGCGCTGAAGGCCGTCTGGCATCGCGGCGCCGTCGATGCCGATGGCAAGACCGGCGATGGCGCCGGCATCCACATCGAAATCCCGCAGGATTTCTTCGCCGACGAGGTCAAGCGCGGCGGCGACCGGCTGCATGGCGGGCCGATCGCGGTGGGCATGGTGTTCCTGCCCAAGACCGATCTCTCAGCCCAGGAGCGCTGCCGCCAGATCGTCGAGACCGAGATTCTGAGCTTCGGCTATCGCATCTATGGTTGGCGCCAGGTGCCGATCAATGTCGCCTGCATCGGCGAGAAGGCGAATGCCACCCGCCCCGAGATCGAGCAGATCATGCTCTGGAATGCCCGCGGCATTTCCGAGGATGAGTTCGAACGCGAGCTCTACATTATCCGCCGCAAGATCGAGAAGGCGGCGATCGAGGCGCAGGTGCCCGAGCTCTATCTCTGCTCGCTCTCCTGCCGCTCCATTGTCTATAAGGGTATGTTCCTGGCAGAGAGCCTGACGGAATTCTACCCGGATCTGCTGGATGAGCGCTTCGTCTCGCGCTTTGCCATCTATCACCAGCGCTATTCCACCAACACCTTCCCGACCTGGAAGCTGGCCCAGCCTTTCCGGATGCTGGCGCATAATGGCGAGATCAACACCGTCGCCGGCAATATCAACTGGATGAAGAGCCACGAAACCCGTCTGGGCGCCGAAGGGCTCGATGAATTCCTGGATTATGTGAAGCCGGTGGTGCAGGCGCATGGCTCCGACACGGCGGCGCTGGATAATGTGTTCGAGCTGCTGGTGCGCGCCGGGCGCGACGCGCCGATGGCCAAGGCGCTGATGATCCCGCCCTCGCTCAGTTCCGACGCGACGATGCCGCAGGCCCATAAGGATCTGTTCTCCTACTGCGCCGCGGTGATGGAGCCGTGGGACGGCCCGGCCGCCGTCTGCGCCACCGATGGCCGCTTCGTCATCGCCGGGCTCGACCGCAACGGGCTGCGTCCGCTGCGCTACTCGATCACCCGCCATAATATGCTGGTGGTCGGCTCCGAGACCGGCATGGTGAAGTTCGATGAGGAAGACATCATCGAGAAAGGCGCGGTCGGCCCCGGCCAGACCATCGCCGTCGATCTGCAGGACACCAAATTCTATCATGATGGCGAGCTGAAGGACATGCTGGCGGCGCGACAGGATTTCGCCGCCTGGACCAAGCGCATCACCGTCATCGACCATATCGTGAAGACCGACGCGCCGGAGCCGGTGCGCCTGGATGCGGAGGGCTTGCGCCGCCGCCAGCTCGCCGTCGGCTTCTCGTTGGAAGATATGGAGCTGATCCTGCACCCGATGGTGGAAACCGCGCAGGAGGCCATCGGCTCGATGGGCGATGACGCGCCGATCGCGGTGCTCTCCGACAAATATCGCGGCATGCATCATTTCTTCCGCCAGAGCTTCAGCCAGGTGACCAACCCGGCCATCGACAGCTTGCGCGAAACCCGGGTGATGTCGCTGAAAACCCGCCTGGGCAATCTCGGCAACGTGCTGGACGAGAATGAGGAGCAGTGCGACCTGCTGCAGCTGGAGAGCCCGGTGCTCTCCACCGCAGAGTTCGAGGCGATGCGCCGCACTATGGGCGATGCCGCCTGTGTGGTCGATGCCACCTTCAAGATCGCGAACGGGGAGGGTGGGTTGCGCCGCGCCCTGGAGCGCATCCGCCGCGAGGCCGAGGAAGGGGTGCGCGCCGGTTGCACACACGTGATCCTCACCGACGAGGCGATGAGCCCCGAGCGTGCGCCGATCCCGATGATCCTCGCCACCGGTGCGGTGCATACGCATCTGGTCCGCCAGTCCCTGCGGACCTTCACCTCGCTCAATGTCCGCTCCAGCGAATGCCTGGATGTGCATTATTTCGCGGTGCTGGTCGGTGTGGGGGCGACCTCGGTGAATGCCTATCTGGCGCAGGAATGCATTGCGGACCGCCATGCGCGCGGGCTGTTCGGCGCGCTCTCGCTGAAGGAATGCGTCGCCCGCTACAAGAAGGCGGTGGATAAGGGGCTGTTGAAGGTGATGTCCAAGATGGGCATTTCCGTCATCTCCTCCTATCGCGGCGGCTATAATTTCGAGGCCATCGGGCTGTCCCGCGCGCTGGTGGGTGAGTTCTTCCCCGGCATGCCCTCGCGCATTTCCGGCATCGGCCTGCCCGGCATCGCGCAGAAAGTGCTGGAGCTGCATGAGAAGGCGTGGAGCGGCAATGTGGTCACGCTCGATGTCGGCGGGCAATACCGCCTGCGCCGCTCCGGCGAGGCGCATGCCTTCGACAATAACGCCATCCATCTGCTGCAAACCGCCGTCGGCACCGGCTCCTACCGGATGTTCAAGAAATATTCGGAGATGGTGCGCAAGCAGAAGCCGGTGGCGCTGCGCGATTTGCTGGATTTCCGTACGGAAGGCCGGTCCGCGATTTCGGTGGACGAGGTGGAGAGCATCACCGAAATCCGCAAGCGGCTGCTGGCGCCTGGCATCTCGCTGGGCGCGCTGAGCCCCGAGGCGCATGAGACGCTGTCGATCGCGATGAACCGCATCGGCGCGCGCTCGGATTCCGGTGAGGGCGGCGAGGACCCGGCCCGCGCCGAGCCGCGCCCGAATGGCGATAATGCCTCCTCCGCGATCAAGCAGATCGCCTCGGGGCGCTTCGGCGTCACCGCGGAATATCTGAATGATTGCAAGGAGATCGAGATCAAGGTGGCGCAGGGTGCGAAGCCCGGCGAGGGCGGGCAGCTGCCCGGCTTCAAGGTCACTGGGCTGATCGCCAAGCTGCGCCATGCCACACCGGGGGTGACGCTGATCTCGCCGCCGCCGCATCACGATATCTACTCGATCGAGGATCTGGCGCAGCTGATCTATGACCTGAAGCAGATCAACCCGCGCGCCACGGTGTGCGTGAAGTTGGTGGCGCGCTCGGGCATCGGCACCATCGCCGCCGGTGTGGCGAAGGCGAAGGCGGATGCGATCCTGGTCTCCGGCCATGTCGGCGGCACCGGCGCCTCCCCGCAAAGCTCGGTGAAATATGCCGGCATGCCCTGGGAGATGGGGCTTTCGGAGGCGCATCAGGTGCTGATGCTCAACCGGCTGCGCCATCACGTGGTGCTGCGCACCGATGGCGGCCTGAAGACCGGCCGTGACGTCGTCATCGCCGCGATGCTGGGGGCGGAAGAGTTCGGCATCGGCACCGCCTCTCTGGTGGCGATGGGCTGCATCATGGTCCGCCAGTGCCATTCCAACACCTGCCCGGTCGGCGTCTGCACCCAGGATGAGGAGCTGCGCAAGAAGTTCGAGGGCACGCCGGAGAAGGTGATCAACCTGTTCTCCTTCGTGGCCGAGGAAGTGCGCGAAATCCTGGCCCAGCTCGGCTTCCGCAGCCTGCATGAGGTGATCGGCCGCACTGATCTCTTGCATCAGGTCTCGCGCGGCGCGGATTATCTGGACGATCTGGATCTCAACCCGATCCTGGCTCAGGCCGATCCCGGCCCCTATGCCCGCTTCTGCACCCGCGAGGGCCGCAACGAGGTGCCGGAGACGCTGGATGCGCAGATGATCAAGGATGCCGAGCCCTTCTTCAAGAGCGGCGAGAAGATGCAGTTGCAGTACAATATCCGCAACACCCATCGCGCCATCGGCACCAAGTTCAGCTCGCAGATCGTCGCCAAATACCGCAAGGTGAAGCTACAGCCAGACCACGTGACCGTGCGGCTGCGCGGCTCCGCCGGGCAAAGTCTTGGCGCCTTCGCGGTGAACGGGCTGAAGCTGGAAGTGGTGGGCGATGCCAATGACTATGTCGGCAAGGGTCTCTCCGGCGGCACCATCGTGGTGCGCACCGGCCCGTCCTCCAAGCTCAAGACCAACGAGAACACCATCATCGGCAATACCTGCCTCTATGGTGCCACCGGTGGCGCTCTGTTCGCGGCGGGTCTGGCGGGTGAGCGCTTCGCGGTGCGCAACTCCGGCGCCAATGCGGTGATTGAAGGTGCGGGCTCCAATGCCTGCGAATATATGACCGGCGGCACGGTGGTGATCCTGGGCGAGGTTGGCGACAATTTCGGCGCCGGCTTCACCGGCGGCGTGGCCTTTGTCTATGACCGTGCGAATATCTTCGAGAAGCGCATGAACAAGGAGACGCTGCACTGGCAGCGGGTGAATTCCAGCCACTGGGCCGGCGTGCTCAAGGGGCTGGTGGAGCGCCATGTCGCCGAGACGGAAAGCCGCTACGCCGCGACACTGCTGAATGACTGGGAGCGCGAGGCCCCACATTTCTGGCAGATCGTGCCGAAGGAGTTCGTGAAATATCTGGCGGCGCCGTTGGATGAGACGGAGCAGGCGCAGTCGGCGTGAAGTCGTGGGGGCTTTTTGAAAAAAGCCCCCACCCCTCCGGCGGCTTTCCATCGCCGCGATGCGGCGATGGAACCTTGGCCGCCTACGCCCCCCAAAAACTTTTGCAAATTTTGGCTCTGGGGGGCAGTTTTTCCACCCATAACGGCGCGAGTGGCTTTGGCCCTCGCGCCGTTTTCATGCGCGCCGCGTTCATGTGTCCCATGCGCGAAAAATCTCGGCGGGGCCGCTTTTGTTAAAAAATGCCCCCTGCCATAAGAGGCGCCATGCGAATCCTCTATCACCTGCCGCTCTCACCTTATTCGCGCAAAGTCCGCATGGTGCTGGCGGAAAAACGTCTGCCCTTCGAGCTGCGGGCCGAGAAAATCTGGGAACGCCAGGACAGCTATCTGGAGCTGAACCCGGCCTGCACCGTGCCGACGCTGATCGAGGATAACGGGCTGGTCATCCCCGATTCGCGGGTGATCTGCGAATATCTCGAAGAAGCCTACCCGGACACGGCGCTGATCAGCCGCGCCCAGCCCGAGCGTGTGGAAACCCGCCGCCTCGTCGCCTGGTTCGATGAGAAATTCTACCAGGAAGCAACCCGCAACCTGTATTGGGAAAAGCAGCTGAAGCCGGCGCTGAAGCTGGGCTCGCCGGATGCCAACGCGCTGCGCGCCGGTTATGCGAATCTGAAGCAGCATCTGCTCTATATCGGCTGGCTGGCGGAGCATCGCCGCTGGCTCGCGGGCTCGGGCCTCTCGGTCGCGGATTTCGCCGCCGCCGCCCAGCTCTCCACGCTGGATTTCATGGGCGATGTCGATTGGTCGGTCTCGCCCGCGGCCAAGGAATGGTATGCGCGGATCAAATCCCGCCCGAGCTTCCGCGCCATCCTCTCCGACCGCGTCAACGGCATGACCCCGCCGCCGCATTATACCGATCTGGATTTCTGAGGCGGGCCATGCAGCTTTCCGATTTCCCGCTGAAATCCCACGATAAGATCCGCTATAGCGATGTGGACCGGCAAGGCCATGTGAATAACGCCGTCTTTGTCACCTATCTGGAAACGGCGCGGACGGATTTGCTGGAGCAGATCGTCCCCGGCTTCTGGGACTCGGCATACGGCATTGTCGCGGCGCGGCTGGAGCTGGATTACCGGGCGGAATTATTCTGGCCCGGCATTGTCGAGACCGGCACCGCCCTGGCCTCGATCGGCCGGACCTCGATGGTGATCGAGCAGGCGATGTTCCAGGAGGGGCGGCTGGTGGCGCAGGCGAAGACGGTGCTGGTGCTGATCGACGCCAAGACCCACAAGCCGGTTCCGGTGCCGGACGATCTGCGCGCCAGGCTTATGGCGTTTGCACGACCTTCCGCATGAGCCGGTGCGGGATGCCGGCATCGAGATAGACCGGCCCTTCCGCGACATAGCCGAGCGCCTCGTAGAACCCGATCGCATGGGTCTGGGCTTCCAGCATGAATGAGCGGGCAGGGCAGGCGGCTTCGATGCCCTGCATCACCGCCTTGCCCAGCCCGAATTTGCGGAACGGGGCGGCGACGGCGACCCGGCCGATCTTCCACACGCCTGGCGCCTTTTCCACCGCCCGCGCCGTGGCGGCGGGTTGGCCCTCATGGCGCAGCAGTACATGGGTTGCGGTGGCGTCCAGCGCGTCCAGCTCTTCCTCCGGCGACACCTTCTGCTCCTGCACGAACACCGCCATGCGCAGCGCAAAACACGCCTCCAGCTCCGGCGAGCCGGGCAAAGCGCGCAGGATCTCGGCCATTATTGCGTGACCAGCCCGATGATGGTGGTCTGCGGCGGCATGTTGGGCCGCAAGGTCGGCCAGCGCGTCTCCGGATGGTCGAAGCTCGCCCCCGGTGTCGCGCCGGGATGGCGCACCGCGCCAAAGGCGGTCTTGCTGTTGGCATCGAAGGCCACACCGCCGGCGGCGGCGCCCACCGGCGCCAGATAGGCATAGGCCAGGGCGCCGGTCGCTGGGCCGCTGGTCTGCATGATGAACAGCCCGTCGGCGCTCTGTTCGGTATCGCCCTTCTGATCGGTGCCGATCCAGAGATTGCCCGCCGGATCAACCGCCAGCGTGCGCGGCTTGCGCAGCCAGGCCTGGCTGCCGGGGCCGTATTGCGTGCCCTCGCGCAGCGCCGGATTGCCGGCGACAAGTGCCAGCGTGGCGGGGAAATGCCGGGCTGTGGCATCGCCGCCGGGCAGGGTGAAGCGCAGGATATGCCCCTCGCCGCCGCCAGGATTCAGCGAATCGGCAACACTGCGCTGGGCGTTGCCGGCACAGGCCATATAGAGCGCGCCGCCATCCTGGCTCAGCGCCAGCCCGGCCGGAGCGTCGAAGGTCTCGCCGCCGGCGGTGGCGCCGGCATTGGCCAGCCCCGCCAGAGTCGGCACGTCATTCGGCAGGGCCACCCAGTCGATTCCATCGCCCCCCAGCACCGCCACGCTCAGCGTGCCGGAATCGAGCGCGGTGCCGTCCTGGGCGTTGGTCGCGGCGACGAAGCGGAACAGCATGCCGGCCTGCGCGTCCTGGGTGAAGAACAGCACCGGGCGGCCATCCTTGCTCTGGGTGGCGAGCAGCCCGGCGCGGGCGATGCGGCCGATGGCGGTGCGCTTCACCGGAATATAAAGCGGGTTCAGCGCATCCAGCTCCACCACCCAGCCATAGCGCGCGCCCTGGCCCGGGTCGCCATAGCCAAAGCCCAGGCCGGAGAGGCGGTTGAGCCAGGGGCCGGCATCGCCCTCGGCCAGCAGCACATTGCCCCAGGGCGTGGCGCTGCCGGCCTGCACCGCCAGCACGCCTTGCACCGTGCTCCCCACCTGCGCGGCGGCCGGGCCGGAGAGCTGGCAGAGCGTGCCATCGGAGAGGCGGCGGGTCTGATAGCCGCCCACCACCGTCACCCAGCGCCCGGCCTGATATTGCAGATTGACCACCGTCACACCCTGCTCGCGCCCGGCGATGGCGGGATGGTCCATCCCGCCGGGAAACAGCATATTGGCCGGGGCGGTCGGGTTGGCCGTCACCAGCACCAGGCGCGGGATATTATCCTGCGCCGGCGGCGGGGCGATCAGCGCCGCGATTACCGCATCATAAGGAAACTGGTTATCCGCCTGCGCCAGGCTCAGCGCATCGGGGGTGAAAGGCGGCGCATCCGGCTGCAGCAGATCGCCCCAGCGGGCGATCACCAGCCGTGAGAAGCCGGGGCCGATCTTGTCACCCAGCCCCGGCGCCTGTGGGTTGGCCGGGTTGTAGCCGAGATAATAAGGCGGGGTCGCCGCCATCTGCGCGCCAGCCCCGCCGGCGGCGAGGCTGGCAATGCCGGAGAGCAGCAGCGTGCGCCGGCGCATCGGCTAGAAGCTACTGCCGGAGCTGCCGCTGCCGATATTGCCGGAGCTGCCGCCCAGGGAAGCGGCGCCGCCAGCGCTGGTGTCGGAGGCCGTGCCCAGCGGGTTATAGCTGCCGACACCGCCGATCAGCTGCTGCAGGAAGCCGGCGGAACCGCCCGGAACCGGGGTCTGCTTGCCGTCCATATCGACGCGGATACCGTCCTTGAGATCCTTGCGGACATAGGATTCATAGGTGCCGTTGCCATTGAAGGTGACGACCACGACGCTCTGCTTCTTCACGCCCTCGGTCTGGCCGATCCGCATCTTGGTGATCTGCGAGACATAGACCCAGTTATTCGGGTCATATTGCTCCACGAAGGTCGGCGGGCCGATCAGCGCCTGCACATCCGCCTGCTGCGACACGCCCGGGGTGAGCTGCTTCAACTCATCATTCGTCACCGCAATGCCGCGATAATGCGGCGCGTCGGAGAAGATGGCGCAGCCGGACAGGCCCGTCAGGGCGCAGAGAAGCAGGCTTTGGGACAGCTTGGTCAGGCGCACGCGTCTATCCTTAAACATTGGGAGCGATCTCTCGCCCGGTTGGGTCTCATGGCAGGGGCTTACGTGTCAATGCGCAGCGTCTATATTGCACGAATGACTGAAGAATTCAGCTATCCGGTGAAGGCCGGGCAGATCAAGGACCAGAAGCTCGACTACAGCCTGAAGGCGGACGAGGCGCAGCGCGCGGCGCTGGCCAAACGCTTCGGGCTGGTGGGGCTGACCAAGCTCGAAGGGCAGTTCACCCTTTGGCACGAACGCTCGGGTATCATCGCCGGCACGCTGAAAATGCGCGCGGCTTTGACCCAGACCTGCGTGGTCAGCCTGGAGCCCATCGATGCCAAGCTGAACGAGACCGCTGCGCTGCGCTTCGTGCCGGAGGCGCATATGGGCCAGGCGCCCCGGGTTGAGGATAGCGACGAGGATGAGGAGGACATCACCCCGGACTCCTTCGATTCGCCCGACGAAATCCCTTATGCCAATGATATCATCGACCTCGGCGCCGCCCTGGCCGAGCAGCTGGGGCTGGCGCTGGACCCGTATCCGCGCAAGCCGGGGGCAAGTTTGCCGGAAGAGGCCAGCGACCATAGCGCCAACCCTTTCGCCGCCTTGGCCGCGAGGCTGACCAAGCCCGAGGGCTAGTACCCTGTTTTCCAATATAATGAGCAGCTATGACTTGCGATGCGTTCAGGCCTCTGCTACGCGGCGCCTTCCATAATACTCAGACTGTTTTCTGTAAGGCGTTTTGTCATGGCTGTTCCTAAGCGAAAGACCTCTCCCTCCCGCGCCGGCATGCGCCGCAGCCACCAGGCGCTGACCGCCAACGCGCATGCCGAGTGCGCCAATTGCGGCGAGCTGAAGCGCCCCCACCATGTGTGCGCCCATTGCGGCCATTATGACGGCCGTGAAGTCGTCGGCGCCGGCAAGGAAGCCAAGGGCGTCGTTCGCGTCTAACCGCTATGGCGGTATGGCGTGAAATGGTGGTGTAACCCGAGACAGGGGTGAGATGAGCCAGAGCAGTAAACTGGCAGTGGATGCCATGGGTGGTGACCACGCGCCGGACGCGATTATTGCGGGGCTCGACATTGCCGCGGAACGCCATCCGCAAGCGCAATTCCTGATTTTCGGCGACGAGGTGCGGCTGCGTCCGGTCCTGGCCAAGTGCAAGCGCCTGGCCGGGCGGTACGAGCTGCGCCACGCCGCCGAAGTGATCACCGGCGACATGAAGCCGACGGTGGCGCTGCGCCTGCGCGATTCCTCGCTGCGCCGGGCCATCGATGCCGTGCTGGCCGGCGAGGCCGAAGGCGTGATCTCCGCCGGCAATACCGGCGCGCTGCTCGCCCTCTCCAAAATCGTTCTGAAAACGCTGAAGGGCATCGACCGCCCGGCCATGGCCGCCATCGCCCCCTCCGCCAAGGGCGATGTGGTGATGCTCGATCTCGGGCTCAACGTGGTTTATGATGCCCGTAATCTGGTCGAATTCGCGCTGATGGGCACGGTGTTTGCCCGCATTGTGCTGGGGCTTCCCACCCCCACATTCGGCCTGCTGAATATCGGCTCCGAGGAAGGCAAGGGGGATGAAACCCTGCGCGCCGCCTCCAATACTTTGCGCGAAAGCCCGATCGCCGGGCAGTTCTATGGCTTCGTCGAAGGCCACGACATCGCCGCCGGCACCGTGGATGTGGTGGTGACGGACGGCTTCACCGGCAATGTCGCGCTGAAGACCGGCGAGGGCGCCTTGAAGCTGGTGGGCGATCTGCTGCGCCAGGTTTTCTCCGCCGGGCCGTTTGCGAAAATGGGCTATCTCTTCGCCCGTGGCGCGCTGAAGCGCCTGAAGGAAACCTTGGACCCCCGCCGCTATAATGGCGCGGTGCTGCTGGGGCTCAACGGCGTGGTGGTCAAATCCCATGGCGGCACCGATGCGCTGGGCTTCGCCCATGCGGTGGATGTGGCGCTGGACATGATCGCCAATGATTTCAACAGCCGCATCGCCGACGCCCTGACGGCGATGGACCACGCCATCCTCTCCGAAGCCCCGGTGCCGAACCAAAATGGTTGATGATAATCTGAGCCTTCGCCGCGCCGTGCTCACCGGCATCGGCGCCTATCTGCCTGCGCAAATCGTCACCAATGCCGATATGGCGGCACGGGTTGAGACCTCGGATGACTGGATCACCGAGCGCACCGGCATCAAGCAGCGCCATTTCGCCGCCCCGCATGAAACCGCCGCCTTCATGGGCGCCGAAGCCGGGCGCCAGGCGCTTCAGAAGGCCGGGCTGGCGCCGGAGGCGCTGGGCGCGATCATCGTCGGCACCTCCACCCCGGATCAGGCTTTTCCCTCCACCGCCGTGCATATCCAGGCGGCGTTGGGCGCGAAGAACGCTTTCGGGTTTGACCTTGCGGCGGCCTGCTCGGGCTTCATCTATGCGCTCTCGGTCGCGGATGCGATGCTGCGCGCCGGCCAGGTGCAAAGCGTGCTGGTGATCGGCTCCGAGGTTTATTCCCGGATTCTGAATTTCGAGGACCGCACCACCTGCGTGCTGTTCGGTGATGGCGCCGGCGCGGTGCTGCTGGAAGCCAAGAGCGTGACCAAGGATGGCCCTGGCGTGCTCTCCACCCATCTGCACGCCGATGGCAAGCTGGCGGATATTCTCTATGTGGATGGCGCTGTCGGCCAGCCTGACAAATCCGGCCATCTGGTGATGCATGGGCGCGAGGTGTTCCGCCATGCGGTGACGCTGCTGGCCGGCGCGGTGAATGAGGCGCTGACCGAGAACGGCCTCACCGCTGCCGATATCGACCTGCTGGTGCCCCACCAGGCCAATCGCCGTATCATTGACGGTGTCGGCAAGAAGCTCGGCCTGCCGGATGAGCGCGTTATCGTCACTGTCGACAAGCACGCCAACACCTCCGCCGCCTCCATCCCGCTGGCGCTGGCGGTGGCGATGGAAGAGGGCAGGGCAAAGCCCGGCCAGCTGGTGCTGCTGGAAGCCTTGGGCGGCGGCCTGACCTGGGGCTCCGCGCTGCTGCGGCTGTAAGCCAACTAAAAAGCGTTTAAGATCAACACCTCGCCACGAGTCGCCACCATTTCACGCGAATCGGTCAAGAACTGATTGACCGCCAAGCCGCTCGTGCTAATCTTGCAAAATGAACACTTTGACGCGTGCACAGCTTACCGAGGCGATCTACGCGAGTGTCGGCTTGTCGCGGCACGAATCGGCGGATCTGCTTGAGCATGTCCTGAACCGGATCGCGGATGCGCTCGAGGTTGGAAAATCTGTTAAAATTAGTGGCTTCGGCACTTTTTCTGTCAGGCAGAAGGGGCGCCGTATTGGCCGGAATCCGAAAACCGGTGTTGAAGTCCCGATCCTGCCGCGGCGCGTTCTGGTGTTTCGCCCCAGCCAGATGTTGCGCGACGCGGTGAATGGCGGCCCGTCCGCCCCCAAAGACTGACTGAGCGAAGGATCGCATGGTGGATGAAGAATTTAACGCGGCGCTGGATGACGGCGTAGCGTCCGACCTGAGCCATGAGGCCGGGCGTCCGCGTATCCGCAAGGCCGCCGATGCGTTCCGTACCATTTCCGAAGTCGCTGACGAGCTGCATGTGCCCCAGCATGTGCTGCGCTTCTGGGAGACGAAATTCCCGCAGGTGCGGCCGCTGAAGCGCGGCGGCGGGCGGCGCTATTACCGGCCCGAGGATGTGGGGCTGCTGCGCCGGGTCGCGGATCTGCTTTATACTCAGGGCTATACGATCAAGGGCGTGCAACGCCTGCTGCGCGATTCCGCGCCGAACCACGCCGCTGAGCCGGCCCGCCAGACCGCGGTGGAATTGCCGCTGGACCAGCCGCCCGTGCCGGTTCCCGTTCTGGTCCCGGTGATCGATGCCTCCGAGACCATGCTGGTTGAGGAGGTGGTGCAGACCGAGGCCGCGCTGGGCGACGACATAACGCCGCTTGAGGATGAGGCCGCGCCGTCAAGCCCGGAGCCGGTCCTGGCGGAGGATGCGCCGGCGCCCCGCCAGCCTCTGGCGCCCGAGGACGAGATCCTGCGCCTGCGCGCGCTGCTCACAGAAACTTTGGTGGCGTTGGAGGCGATGCGCGGGGTTCTGCGCTGATTGCCTGATAAGCCTCTCGCAACACAAACCGCCGCGCCCGCTGGGCCGGCGGTTTTGTTTTAGCCATCGGTTTTATCGCCTCTGCCCCTTGGCGGCGCGCGCCCATGCTGCTACAGCCTCGCCCCACGGCCGGAGCGTAGCGCAGCCTGGTAGCGCATCAGTCTGGGGGACTGGGGGTCGTGGGTTCGAATCCCGCCGCTCCGACCATTTTCCATCTCATAAATCCTTGTTCATCAACGCTTGAACCCCCAATTCGGCGATGATTTGGCACGCCCCGTGGCGTGCCGCGAACAGGATCAAACGCATGAAAATCGGATTTATCGGGCTGGGGCAGATGGGCCACGGCATGGCGGCGAACCTCATCAAGGCCGGGCATGAGGTCACGCTTTATAATCGCAGCCGCGAGAAGGCGGTGGGGCTGGATGCGCCGATCGCCGCCACCCCCGGCCAGGCCGCCGCCGGCAAGGAAATCATATTCACCATGCTCGCCAATGATGCGGCGCTGGAGGCGGTGCTGCATGGGCCGGATGGGATTCTGGCGCATCTGCCCCAGGGGGGCTTGCATATTTCCTGCAGCACCATCGCGGTCGCCACCGCCGAGATGCTGGAAAAAACCCATGCCAAGGCCGGGCAGCGTTATCTCTCCGCGCCGGTCTTTGGCCGGCCGGATGCCGCCGCCGCCGCCAAGCTGTTCATCGCCGCCGCGGGGGCCAAGGCGGATATCGAGGCGGCGCAGCCGCTTTTTGATGTCATCGGCCAGCGCAGCTTCGTGCTCAGCGAAACCCCCTCCCATGCCAATCTGGTCAAGCTCAGCGGCAATTTCCTCATCGTCTCGGTGATCGAGGCGCTGGGTGAGGCGCTGGCGCTGGTCGGCAAGGGCGGGGTGGATAAGGCGGCTTATCTGGAGCTGCTCACCTCCACTCTGTTCAACGCGCCGGTTTATAAAATCTATGGCCAGATCCTGCTGGAGCAGAAATTCTCGCCGCCCGGCTTCGCCGCGCCGCTCGGCCAGAAGGATATTCGCCTGGTGCTGCAGGCTGCTGAGGCGCTCAACGTGCCGCTGCCGCTCGCCAGCCTGCTGCGCGACCGCTTCCTGACGCTGATGGCGAATGGTGGTGAAAATCTGGACTGGGCCGCCATCGGCGCGCTGGCGGCGAAGGATTCCGGCCAGGCTTGAGCCGGCGCCCCGTTCCTTTTAGAACAGAGGCACGGGGATGGAGTCCCCCAAAACCGCTCCTTCGGGGAGCTGATGACTCCTGCACGGATCATGCGCTTTGCATGGAACGCTGCGGGAGTTTTGTGCCTGATTGGCATCTCCCGCGGCATTGAAGAAGGAGAGAGAGACCATGCTGCAAACCCTGGTTGTCGCGCTGGGCGGGGCCATCGGCTCGGTCGGGCGCTATTGGGTGGCCATATTCTTCGCTTCGGTCAGCAAGAATCTGCCCGTCGGCACCATCATCATCAACATCATCGGCTCCTTCGCCATCGGGTTTTTCGGCTCGCTGACACTGAGCCATGGCAAATTCCCAGCACCCGAGCCGGTGCGGATCTTCTTCATGGTCGGAGTCTGCGGCGGTTTCACCACCTTCTCCTCCTTCAGCCTGCAGACGCTGGATCTGCTGCGCGGCGGGGCGCCGGGCCGGGCCTTCCTGAACATCTTCGTCTCCGTGCTGTTCTGCCTGGCGGCGGTGGCGGCGGGGTACGCTTTGGGGACGCATCTTGGCGGCACCAGTGCCCAGGTGGCGGAGGTGGCGCAGAATGCGATCGAGGAGGAAGCCTCCTGATGTTGCGCGTGCTCGCCCTGCTCACCGAAACCGCGACGGCGGATCAAATCCTCTCCGCCAGCGCCTGCCTGCTCGCCCAGGCTGGCCCCACCGCGATCACGCTGCTGCACCCGCTGGCGCAGAGCGACCCTGATTTCATGCCCACCGAAGAGGTGCACACCGCCCGCACCGATGCCCGCTTCGCCGCCGCCCAGCAGGCGCTGGCGGTGGAGCTGGCGCAGCGCGCCGAGGCCTGGCGCCAGACCGGCCTGCCCAGCCTGGAAATCCGCGCCGGCGCGCCCGAGCAGATCGTCACCGCGGCGGCGCGGGAGGCGGATCTGATCCTGCTCGCCGCCCCGCAGGGCGATGCCGATGCCCGCGCGCTGCTGGACCTGCTCTTGCTGCGGCTGGCCAAGCCGGTGCTGTTGCTGCCCCGGCAGATGCCGCACAGCTTCGCCCAGAGCATCGCCATCGCCTGGTCGGATGCCGACAATGCCGCCGCACGGGCCATCGGCGCGGTGCAGGCGCTGCTGCGCGCCTGCCAGCGCGCCACCATCCTGCTCGGCACCGACAGCCCCCATGCCGCGCCGCCGCCGCAAGCTTTGCTGGACAGCCTGGAAGCCGCCGGCCGCCCGGCGCGGCTGCATGAATTCGCCCTTGCCGGGCGCCATGTCGGCACCGCCTTGCTGGCGGAGGCACATGCGGTCGGCGCGGATTTCCTGGTCATGGGGGCGTTTACCCATGGCAGGCTGCGCGAAATCCTGTTTGGCGGCGCCACCGCCGAGGTGCTGCGGCAGCTCGATCTGCCGGTATTGATGCAGCATTGACCAGGCTGGGGCGATTTTGCCCCGAAATCTCGCGACTCTCTTCCAAAGCACCCTATATCCCCTAGCGATATGAATGATTTCCTGACCTCGATGCTGAGCCTGCTGGTGGTGGCGACCCTGGTGGCGCTGATCGCCCATCGTTTGAAACTGCCCTACACGGTCGGGCTGGTGCTGGCCGGCATCGCCCTGGCGGTGAGCCCGTTCCAGGCCGGGCTGACCCTGACCCAGAGCATCATCTATGAAATCATCCTGCCGCCTCTGCTGTTCGAGGCCGCGATCAATATCCAATGGAAGGATCTGCGTCAGGATGCGCTGCCGATCCTCACCCTGGCGCTGCCCGGCACGCTGATCTCGGCCGCCTTCGTCACCGCCGCTTTGCATTTCGGCCTGGGCTGGCCGTTGCCCCCGGCCTTGATGTTCGGCGTGCTGATCGCCGCAACCGACCCTGTCGCGGTCATCGCCATGTTCAAGGATAATGGCGTGCGCGGCCGGCTGCGGCTGCTGGTGGAGAGCGAGAGCCTGTTGAATGACGGCGTTGCCGCCGTGCTGTTCGCGCTGGCGTTGGTCTGGGTGCAGGCGGCGGGGCAGGCGCATGTCGGTGTCGGGCAGATTGGCGGGCTGCTGCTGGTCACGGTCGGCGGGGGCATCCTGGCCGGGGCGCTCTGCGCCGGGGTGGCGATTCTGCTGGTGCGCGGCACCGAGGATCATCTGGTGGAGAGTACTGTCACCGCCGTGCTGGCCTATAGCGCCTTCCTGCTGGCTGAGCATTTCCACGGCTCGGGCGTGCTGGCCACGGTCACCGCCGGGCTGCTGCTGGGCAATCTCGGGCTGGCCGAGACCAAGACCCGCTTCACCGGCATGGTCAGCGTGAAGGGCAAGGAGTTCGCGCTGGAGATGTGGGATTTCGTCGCCTTCATCGCCAACTCCATGGTGTTTCTGCTCATCGGCATCACCGTGGCGGGGATTCCGTTCCATAGACTGGGGATGTGGGCGCTGGTCTTCATCATTCTGGCGGTGCTGGCCGGGCGGGCGCTGACGGTCTATCCGCTTTGCGCTTTGTTCGCGGGCTCACGCTGGCGCATCGAGCCGCCTTGCCAGCACGTGCTCTGGTGGGGAGGCTTGCGCGGGGCGCTGGGGCTGGCGCTGGCGCTGTCACTGCCGCTGGACATGCCGATGCATGACGAGGTGCTGGTGGCGACGTTCGGTGTGGTCGTGGTCTCGGTGGTGGGGCAGGGGCTGACGATGCCGTGGCTGCTGCGGCACTTCAAGATTGGTGGCGTGCGGGAATAGAAAACCAAGAGCGCAATCGGCGTTGAGGTTGACGCGCCAGCCTCAACCTCAACACAGATTGCTCTAAAAAAATCGACTCACTTAGCCTTGGATTTCGGCTTGGCCTTTGCCGCCGGCTTCGCGGCTGGCGCCTTGGCGGCCGGCTTCGCCGCCGGGGCCTTCACAGGCTTCGCCGGCGCATCCGGCAGCAGCTTCGCCCCCACGATCTCCTCGATATAAGCCCGGTAACGCGCGATATACGCATCCATGCCCAGATGCGCCTCGGCATAATCGCGCGCGCCCTTGCGCAGCTTCGCGGTCAGCTTGGCATCACCCAGCAGCCGCAGCACGTTCTCGGCCAGCTTGTCATGGTCCAGTGTCGGTGTGGAGATCCCGTTCACCCCATCCTTGATGAACTCCGCCACCGTCACGCTGTCCGCCCCGATGATGGCGCAGCCGCAGCCCAGAGCCTCGCGCAGCGACCAGGAGGCGACGAACGGGTAGCTGAGATAAACATGCGCGTCCGAGCGCTTCAGCAGGGTCAGATGGTCGCCATACGGTACCTTGCCCATGAAATGCACGCGCGAGATGTCGATCTGGCCTTCCAGCTCCTTCATCATCTTTTGCCGCCAATTGCCGCCCTCGGCGGGCATGGCGCCATAGCTGATATCGTCGCCCCCGACGAGCGAGACCACCACATCCGGCCGCGCCTTCAGGATCGCCGGCAAGGCGCGCATCATGGTGTGGAAGCCGCGATAGGGCTCCAGATTGCGCGAGACGAAGGTGATCAGCTTCTGCTTGGGCGTGACGGTAAGCGGGCCGACCTTCACGGTTTTCTTGAACAGGCTGGGGTCCGGCGCGCAGAGTGACAGATCCACCCCTTCCTCGATGATCCGCATCTTGCCGCGGGCCCATGCGGGGTAGGTGTCGTACTGCCAGCGCGTTGGGGTTTGGCCCCATTGCTCTAGCGCCAGCGCCAGCAGATTGATCGTGTTCTTGCCGCGCACCGCGCCGTAATTGGTCACATGCATCGGGAATTCCGGGTCGAAATTCACGTCTGAATCATGGATGCGGTAATAGAACTCGAAATAGCCGAGGATCGGCACGCCGGGGAAGACATCGCACAGATTGAGCATCTCACCCCAGCCATGATGGCCGATGATGATATCCGGCTTGAAGCCGAGCGCCTTGATCTGGGCGAGGCCCTGATAGCCGGCCTGGGCGCGGATCGCCGCCTGCTCGAATTCCCGCGCCGCCGGAGTGAGGGATTTGGGCGGCGGCGGCGGCCTTGAGTAGGTGACCTTGCGGACCCCTTCCATGTAATTCTGGTTCGGCTCGGACATGAACACGATCTCGTGCGTGCCCGGCTCCGCCTGGTTATCGGCCAGCAGGCTGCGCAGAATATGCAGATACTGGCCGGGAAAGTTCTGATGGACGAAGAGGAAATTCACGCCAGGCCTCGCCGGGTTTTACTTGCGGGCCTTGGCCGGCTTTTTGCCGCGCGGAGTCAGGGTGATCTGGAACGCCTCCAGCGGCGCCAGCCGCTCGGCCTCGCAGGTCTCGTCATTGCCGACCGGCCCGGCCGAGGCGCCGCCGATGAACTTGGCGGAATAGGAAATATCGTACTGCTCCGCCGCTTCGCCGGAGAGACGCACACGCAGCCCCAAGAGCGGCAGCGCCATCCCGCGCGAGCCGCAATATTGCCCGGCTTCCACCCAAGGCGAGAGCCAGCCGCGGCCCAGCACCGCCTGATAGGTGAAGTCCGCCGGGGCAACGCCCGCCGGCGCCTTGATCGAGAAGCCCTCGACCCAGTTCTTGCTGCCAGCCTCGCCCAGCCAGTCCCCGAAGCCAGCGCCGACATCGCCACGGCTCTGGATATGCGCCATGAAATCCATCTCCTCGGCCGGGTTCATCGCGGTGCTGGCCGGGGCAGGGGCGGCTTCAGCGGCCGGAGCGGGCTGGTTGGCGGCGATCTGCGCCTCGCCCAGCAGCTGGCGCACCTGCAGCTTCGGCGCCGCATCCGGCAGGTTGGCGTATTGATAGATGGTCACCAGCACCTGGCCGGGCTGGTTCTTCACCCGCACCAGCGCGGCATCGCCCTCGGCATTCAGCCAGCCATCGCCACGGAAGCTGGAAATCTCGACATTCTGCGCGCCCGAGGGCGGCGGGGAGACGCGCACACCCGGCATGCCGTTATGAATCGCGGCCCCAGGGTTCAGCTCGTTAACGAAACAGAACAGGCCCGGCGGCAGTTGCATCAGATGCCCCGTCACCTTCAGCTCCTGCAGCTTGGCGCCGCCCTGGTTGGCGGCCTCCGGCTGGGGGGCGGGAGCGGGCGCTGCCGGCTTCTTGGGCGTGGCGGTGGCGGATTTGGCAGCGGCCATGGGGTGTCCTCGAAGTTAGAAATTCAAAAAGCAAGACAGCGTGGTTGCCCATATTGTTGCAGAACTTTCCACACACGCAAGGCATGACACAGCTAACTTAACGAAGCCCGACTGGCCAGCCTGAGGGCGGCGCTGCGGGGTCAAAAATTGATCCCGAGCAGGGCGTTGTTGATCCGTTCCGCGGGCAGACCGAGCGGCAGCACGGCGCCGCGTTGGGTGGCCCGCACCCGCTCCGCCTGCGCGCCGAGATCGAACACCAGCGCATACAGCCCCGCCGCCCAGGCCTCGGTGAGGGTGAAGCACCAGGTTTCCGGGCAGATCGAGGGAATGAAGGCGAGGTCGGGCTGGATCTCCGCGATCAGGCTGTCCAGCTCCTCCGGCTTGTAGCCGCCGGTGATCTTGACCCCGGCTTCAAGCAAGGCGCCGTCCTCGGCGCTGGACCCGATGATGAAAAATTCCAAGGGCAGGGCGCGGGCTTTGGCGTCCAGCGCGCAGTCCAGCAGCACGTCATAGCCCTTGGTCGGGCCAATGCCGCCCAGCACCGCGATCCGTCGCGCCCCGGTGCGTGGCGGGCGCAAGGAGACCGGCTGGCTGTCATCATCCCAGGCGGTGATGCGGGGCTTCAGCCCGGGGAAATGCCGCGCCAGGCGGCGGGCCATGTCGCCGGAGGGCACGCGCACCTCCCTGGCGCCAGCGAATTCGGCGCGGGAGCGGGCGAGCAGGCGTTGCACCGGCAGCGTCTCGAACACGCCGCGCCGGTCCTGCTTCACGCAGGTTTCGCAGCCTTTCACATCCGGCTCGCCGCAATAGCGCAACGGCGCCTCCCGCGTCGGGCGGTTGAGCAGCGAGACGCGGGGGCAGAAGCTGGCATAATCATGCAGCACGATGTCCTGCCGTACCCCCAGCGCCGCCGCCAGCCCACGCAGCGCCTCATGCTGGCCCAGCATATGGTGCATCTCCACCCGCTCGACCCGGAAGCCGCGCAGCAGCGCCAGCAAGGCCTCGAACTGGCGGGCGAGGTCGAAGGTCAGGTTGGGGCTGGTCTGGGTATGGCCATCGCAGAGCAAGGCCGGCCAGGGATAGCGCGGGGCCTTCCGGGTGGTGGGAAATTTCGTTGTCAGCACCAGGGGAAATTTCCCCTGCGCCCGCAACGCGGCGCAGACGCGCTCGATCTGCCGGGCCACCCCGCCGCCATGGCCATGGCTGATCAGCAGCACGCTGCGGCGCCCGGCGCGGGCCGCCTGCAGCCGGGCCGCATCCAAGGCGGCGCGGGCGGGGGCGAGCGCATCCGCCGCGCTGGCCGCTTCGATCAGCGCCCGGTAGCCCGGAAAGAGCTGCTCCAGCACCGCCTGATTGCGCCGCATCAACGCCTGGGTGGCGCCCCGGAAGGAGACGCCGCCGCGATGCGCGACATAGGCGCCCAGCGCGGCGACGCTGGCAAAGCCGAGATGGCGTGCCCGCAGGCAGAAATCATTCTCCTCGCCATAGCCCTGGGCGAACAGCGCGGTGCGCAAAGCCCCTGTCTGTTGCAGGCAATCATGCCGGATATAAAGGCAGAACCCGACCCCGGTGGGGATCTCCGCCCAGCCCAGCCCGTTGGTTTTATGCGCCAGCCGGTCCAGCCTGGTGGCGCCCGCCAGATCCGGCATCGCATTGCCGCCGGCGGGATTGGGATAGGAGCAGAGCGTCGCTTCGTTGGAGAGTGGGGTGACGGTGCCGATGCAGGGCGCCGCATAGGCGACCTCGCGCAGTGTCGCGAAGGCATCTTTCGGGACCAAAACGTCACTGTTGAGTAATATCACATCGTGATTTTTGGCCGCGTCCAGGCCGGTATTCACCGCGTCGCAGAAGCCCCGATTCGCTTCGTGCCGCAGCAGCTCGATCTGGCCGCGCTTTGCCGCCCGGTTCAACAGGGCGGCCAGGGCCGGCTCCGGGGTGGCGTCATCGACGACGATCAGCCTTGCGCCGGGCGGCAAGGCGCGGCGCGCACTGGCCAGGGCGGCCCTGGTCTCCTCCAACCCGCGATAGACCGGCATGATGATGGCAAGCCGGGCCCGGCGCGGGCCGCGTGACGGGGCCTTGCCGCGCCGGGCCGCCGGACGCGGGCGCTGCGCGAAATCTTCCGGGTTCAGCGGCGCCCCCAGCAAAGCGCACCCATCCGCGCCGCTGACCAGATAAGGCGGGGTGAGGCCGGCAAGCCGCCGGGCGGTGAGGCTGAACCGGTAGCGCGGCAGCAGCGGCGTCGCCTCATCCGCTGGCAGCGCCGCGCCGCAGGTGAGGCTGAGCCGGGTGCCATTGCCGCCGGTGACGATGAGGCGCGGCTTCTGGTCCGGTGCGGCCGGGCGCACCGCCCAGCCGCGCAGCCCGCCGCGATGCGCCTCCACCACCCCTTCGATCCGGTTCAGCACCGCCTCGTCAGGTGGCGCCCCCAGAAAGGGCGGCTGGCCGTGCTGGATGCGTGTCCCTTGCGCATCCATTCCCTGAAACCCGCCATAGCCGGCATTCAGGCTGATATGCTGCAGGAAGGCCGGCAGCTGCGGATCCTCCCCCAGACAATGGCGCGCCAGCAGCTCCTCGGCGGCGCGGGCGGCGGCGGCGGCATCGCCCTGGATCTGCGCGGCGATGGCCAGGCCAATCCAGGCGGTGGCGCTGTCATGCTTGGCCGCGATCTCGGCGAAACGCGCCGCCGCCCGCTTCGCACCGTCCAGCCCGGCCGCCAGCTCGCGCTGCGCCAGTTCGAGATCGATCCTGGGGTCTTTCGGCGCCAGCCGCTTGGCGCGCTGCAGCCAAAACAGCGCATCCTCGCCCGGACGCTGCGCCCGTAGATAGGCGGCGGTGGCGGTGCTGGGATCTGCCGTGCCGGGCGTTTTGCTCAAGCGCGGATACGGCTCATTCCGCCGCTGCCGCCGGGGGCAGGCCAGCGAGCGCGGCCTTGGCCTCGTCCAGCCCCGCCTCGGCGGCGAAGCTGAAGCATTGCCGTGCCGCTTCGAGATCGGGCGCGGTGGCGATGCCATCGCGCAGATACAGGCCGAGCATCAAGGCCGCGCGGGGATGCTGGCGCTGCGCCGCCTGGCGGTACCAGGCGAGGGATTTGGCGCGATCGGTCTCGATCTGATGGCCGCCGCCATAGAGCGCGCCGAGCGAGAACATCGCCTCCGCGCTCTCCTGTTCGCTGGCGCGCTCAAACAGCACCCGCGCCGCCTCATCGTCACGCGGGCCGCCGAGGCCTTGCAGATGCAGCATGGCGAGATCCAGCAAGGCCGGCAGCAGATTGAAATCGGCGGCCTTCTGCAGCCAGAACCGCGCCTCCTCCAGATTCTGCTCCACCCCGCGCCCTTCGGCGAGGATGCGGCCATAGCGATACTGGGCATTGACGACATTCTCCGCCGCCTTGCGGAACCAATGCGCCGCCGCCGCGTCATCGCGCGCCACGCCGACCCCTTCGGCCAGGCAGACCGCGAAATTATAGGCGCCGATCGGATCGCCGGATTCGGCTGCCTTGGCGAACCAGTCCTGCACCGGCGGAATCTCCGCGACGCGCGGATTGACCTGACGCTTGACCACCATGCTGGCCAGATCCGTCTGGGCGCGCTGATCGCCCTGCTCGGCGGCCAGACGCAGCCATTTCGACGCCTCGTCCGGGTTGCGCGGCACGGCGCCGATGCCGGTGAGGTTGAGCAGCCCGAGCGTGCGCGCCGCCCCGCGATGCCCGCCCTCGGCGGCCACCCGGAACCAGTTGGCGGCCTCGGCATAATTCGGCGGAAACCCGTCATCGCCCTTGGCGTAGATCTCGCCGACGCGCATCGCCGCCTCGGCATCGCCGGCCAGGGCGGCGCGGCGCAGCCAGGTTTCGCCCTCCACCTTGTTCTGCGCGATCACCTGGCCCTGATACAGCATGATGCCATAGCGGTGCTGGGCATCGCGGATGCCCTTCTCCGCCGCCAGCTTGTAATGCCTGGCGGCCTGTTCGAGATCCGCATGCACGCCGATGGCGCGCTCATGGATCAGCCCGAGATAGAAATGCCCGGTGGCCAGATCCGCCTCGGCCGCCTTGCGGATATGCGCGACGGCGGCAAAGGTTTTCTCGTCGTCATCGGCTTCCAGCAGCAGGATGGTGCCCAGCCCGAGATGGCCGTGCGGCAGGCCAGCGGCGGCGGCGCGGCCATACCAATGCTTGGCCTGCTCGATATTCTGCACCTCAGCCGGGCCGCGCGAATAGAGATAGCCTAGCTGGGTCTGCGCATTGGCTTCCCCGGCCTCGGCGGCCAGGGTCAGCCATTTCAGAGCCGCCTGAAGGTCCGGCGCGGTCTGCTCGGGCGTATCGGTGCCTTGGTCCTGGGGGGCGAACAGGGCCTGGCTGTCATCATCGCGGTAGAGCCCATGGGCGTAGAGATTGCCCAGCTCCGCCTGCGCCTTGGCATCCCCCGCCTGGGCGGCCAGCAGCAGCCAGCGCGCCGCCTCCTTGGCGCTGCGAAAGCCGGTGGCGGCACCATTCAGGTAATAAAAGCCAAGCTCCCGTGCCGCGTCCGCCAGCCCGGCCTCGGCGGCGGTGGCGAAGAGCGGGAAGGCCCGCTCATGCGCGCCCTGGGCCGCCAGCTCGCGGGCGCGGGCCAGGGCCTTTTGCGGATTGCGCGCCGCCAGCTTGTCGGCAAGGGAGAATTTCACCGCCATGGCTCAGGGCTCGTGCAAGCTCTGATAGGCGACAGGCGCCATCTGCGAGAGGAAATAAGAGAGGATGGAATGCTTGCCGACGACGATGTCCGCCTCCAGCGGCATCCCCGGCACCAGCCGGAAGCCGGGCGGCACATTATGCAGGTTCATCACATCCAAGGAGATCTGCGCCTTGTAATACAGCGTATGCGGCGCGGTGGGCAGCGGCGCGCCCATGGTCACGGCATTTTCCTGGTTCTGCGGGTTGATGCTCTCCGGGCTGACCGACTGCACGGTGCCCACGGCGCTGCCGTAACGGGTGGAATCCAGCGTGTTGAACTTGATGGTCACCTTGTCGCCCACCCGCACGAAGCCGGATTCATCGGCGGGAATATCGGCCTCGACGATGAAGGGGGCGTTGATCGGCGCCAGCTGCATCAGCTGCTGGCCGGCCTGCAGCACGGAGCCGACGGAAACCGGGGCGACGCTCTGCACGATCGCATCCTGCGGCGCCTGCAGCACCACCAGCGAGTTATTCAGCTTGGCCTTGGCCAGCTCCTGCTGGGACTGGGCGAGATTATTCAGCGCCGTGGCGAGGTCGGTCGAGATCTTCGCCCGGAATTCCTGGGCGAAGCTGTCGCGCTGGGCCTGCACCGCGGCGAGCTGGCGCTCATCCGCCTGCGCCTGGGACTGGGCCTGGGAAAGCTGCGCCTGGACGTTCACCCGTTCATCGGTCGCGGCCTCTGAATCGAGCTGGCTGCCGACCTGCATCTGCTGCAGCTTCTTGCGCATCGCCTCGACATTGGTGGCGATCTTCAGGCGCTGGGCATAATAATCCGCCTGCTGCTGGTAGCCGGTGATCTGGGTTTTCAGCTGGTTGATCTGCTGGTCGTAATTCTCCAGCGTATAATGATACTGGCCCATCTGCTGGTTATAGGTCTGCAGCATCAGCGCCGAGGACGGGTTGTTGGGATCCGGCACATAGGGCTTGTCCTCTTCCTGCGCCTTCAGCTGCGCCACCTGGGCGGCATAGTTCTGCTCCTGCTGGGTGAGGGAATCATAATCCGCTGTCGCGTAGGTCGGGTCCAGCGAGGCCAGAACTTGGCCCTTATAGACGAGGTCGCCCGGGCGGACATTGATGTCGCGCACGATCGAGGCGGCGCTGAAGGCCTGCACGCTGATATCCGGCGTGGTGGCGTTCAGGATGCCGGTGGCGGTCACCAGCCGGTCCACCTTGAACACGGCGGCGATCAGCAGCACGATCGCCACCAGAGCGGTGATCGTATAGCCGGTCGAGCGCGCCAGCGGCGGCAGCGGGGTGGCGATGACGGCGGCGGTGGGGGACTGGAATTCCAGCGCCGCCATCGGCAGCGTGTCTTCCGCGCCGGTGGTCGCCAGCGCGCGCCGGGGGGATTTAGACAATAGCTGGCTGAGACGATTCATCGTCGAACCCTTCAGGCGCAAGGTGGCGGTTCTGCTGGAACCAGAGATGGCGATAGATGGCGCAACGCTGGACCAGCTCCTTATGCGGCCCGATATCCATGGTCTTGCCCTGATCGAGCACCATGATCAGGTCGCAATCCAGCAGCGAGGAGAGGCGGTGGGAGACGATGACCATCGTCCGCCCGGCGGCGATGCGCTGGATATTGGCATTCACCAGCGCCTCGCTTTCCGGGTCGAGCGCCGAGGTGGCTTCGTCCAGGATCAGCACGCGCGGGTCGGAGATCAGCGCGCGGGCGATGGCCAGGCGCTGCTTCTGCCCGCCGGAGAGGTTGGGCGAGCCTTCCTGGATGAAGGTGTCATAGCCATTGGGCAGACGCTCGATGAACTCCTCGGCCCCGGCCAGGCGCGCGGCGCGCACCGCATCCTCGAAGGACAGGCCCGGCCGCCCGGCGATGATATTATCCCGCACCGTGCCGCGAAACAGGAAGTTATCCTGCAGCACCATGCCGAAATTCTTGCGGATATGGCGCAGATTGATCTCGCGCATATCGGTGCCGTCGATGCGGATGGAACCGACATAGTCGCGGTTGATGCCCTGCAGCAGCCGGGTGATGGTGGATTTGCCCGAGCCCGAGCGCCCGACCAGCCCCAGCATGGTGCCGGCGGGGATCTTGAAATTCATCTTGTCCAGCGCCGGGGTCTTGGCCCCTTCATAGCGGAAGGTTACGTCCCGGAACTCGATCGCGCCCTCGAAGCGCGGCCGCAGCCCCGTGGTCAGCGCCTGGCGCTCGTTTGGCCGGTTCAGCACATGGCCGACCTGATCGATGGAGGCGCGGGCCTGATGCACCTCGTCCAGCAGGCCGGCGAGGCTGACCAGCGGGCCGGCGACGCGGCCGCCCAGCAGCATGAAGCCGAACAGGCTGGCGCTGTCGATCGAGTTCTGGGTGTGCAGCACGATGAAGGCGCCGACCAGAATGACGCCATAGCTGCAATAACGCTGCAGCGGCATGGTCAGCACCGCCGGCCAGTTGGCCATGCGCGCCTGCTCGACATTCAGCTCCGCCACCTCGGCGACGCTGGCATCCCATTGCGTGGCGCGGGTATTCTCCAGCGCCAGCGCCTTGACGGTGCGGATGCCGAACACGGTTTCGATCAGGATCGAGCCCTTGGCCGATTCCGCCGCGATCACCTTGCCGATCAGGATGCCGATCGGGCGCAGGAACACGGCGATGATCGCCGCGATCAGGGCGGCGGCGATCAGGATGGTCCAGGCCAGCGGCGCGCTCATATAGAACAGGATCGGCAGCAGCAGGATCAGCATGAACACGTCGATGAAGGCGTTCATCAGCTTGCCGGTGAGGAAGTCCCGCACCCGGTTGACCTGGCTGATCTTGTAGGAAATCTGCCCGGCCTGCTCGCGTTCGAAAAATTCGATCGGCAGCGCCACCAGCCGGTCGAAGATCATCAGGTTGAGCTTCGCGTCCAGCTTCGCCGCGAGCACCACCTCCATCATCTTGCGGCTCCAGGTCATCATCGCCTCGAACAGTACCGCGACCAGCATCAGGATGATGACGAGATTGAGTGTCTGCGTGCTGTGGAACTGGATGACTACGCCGATGATGCGCATCACCACCAGGATCGGCACCAGGCTGAGCACGGTCAGCGTCACCGAGGTGATGGCGATATCGCGCAGGATCTTCGCATCGCCCCAGACGATCCGCGCGATCATGCCGAGATTGAAAGGCTGTTCCTCGAGCGCGCCATGGCGGCTGGAGCGGATCAGCAAGGTGGCGCCGCTCCAGACCTGCTTCAGCCGCAGCTCATCCACCAGCACCGGGGCGGCGGAGGTCGGCTGGCGCGGGTCGCGCAGCACCAGCACGCCGCGTCCCCGGTCGCGCCCCACCAGCAAGGCGGCGCCGCCATCATCCAGCAGCAGGATGATGGGGGAGGGCGACTCCATATTCATGATCTGGCGGAAATTCATCTGCACGCCACGCGCCCACAGCCCGGCCTCCTTCAGCCAGACCACCAGCTCCGGCGGGGGCGGTGCGGCCTCGCTGCCGCGCAGGCGCAGCCCGTCCAAATCCATTTCGACGCCATGGAAGCGGGCGACGTTCAGCACCGCCGCCATCCGCGCCTCGCCAGCCTGGTTCAGCTGCAGCTTGGCATCGCTGAGGGCCGCCATGTCGGGATTGGCGGGACCTCTCGGCTCGTCGGCGCCCAATCCCGGGTTGCGCGGCGTGTCATTCATATGGTCTCAACCCTCACTCATGCGGCAGCATCCGGCGGCGCTAGGCACCGTGACGCACCCGCTTTATGCCCGGAAAACGGCGCGGAGCACAACGGTAAGACAGCGCGCCAGCGAAAGATAACCAATTCATAAAATACACAAAAATATAAAATTTTATAAACTTCATGAAATGATTGTTGGTTTTCGGTCAGCTCGGGATTTGCCATCGCCGGGCGGGTTGCATTACCCAGAAGCGCAAATGACAGGCAGGCCCATGAAAATCAGACCCGCGACCACCGACGATTTGGCGCAGATGCAGGCGATCTACGCCTATCATGTGCTGCACGGCACTGGCTCTTTCGAGGATGTGCCGCCCTCTCTGGAGGAGTTGAGCCAGCGATTCGAGGCCAATCAGGCGGCCGGCTATGCCTGGCTGGTGGCCGAGGACGGGCCGAAAATCCTGGGCTATGGCTATTACGGCCCGTTCCGTACCCGCCCGGCCTATAAGCATACGGTCGAGGACAGCGTGTATGTGCGCGAGGATGTGCGCGGCCAGGGGGTCGGCAAGGCGCTGGTGCTCGGGCTGGTCGAAGCGGCGCAGGCGGCGGGCTATAAGCAGATGGTCTCGCTGATCGGGGATTCGGAGAACACCGCCTCGATCGGCGTGCATGCCAGCCTGGGCTTCCAGCATGCCGGCACCATGCGCAAGGTCGGCTTCAAGCTGGAGCGCTGGCTGGACGTGGTGATCATGCAGAAGGCGCTCTGAAGCGCCCGGCTTACATCCGCTCGAAAGAGCGGAATTTTTCCCAATCGGTGATGGCGGCGTTGAAGGCGTCCAGCTCCACCTTGGCCATATTGGCGTAGTGGGAGACCACCTCGGCGCCGAAGGCGGCGTGGGCGAAGGCGCTGGAGGCGAAATGCAGCGCCGCGTCGCCCAGGCTGGCTGGCACCCGGGGTAATGCCGCCTGATAGGCGTTGCCGGTGAAGGGCGCCACCGGCGCGTAATCCCCTTCGATCCCGGCGAGCCCCGCGGCGATCATCCCGGCCAGCGCCAAATACGGGTTCACATCCCCGCCCGGCAGCCGGTTTTCCACCCGCAGGCCCGGCCCATGCCCCACCACCCGGAAGGCGCAGGTGCGGTTATCCATGCCCCAGGCCAGGGCCGTCGGCGCGAAGCTGCTGGCGACATAGCGCTTATAGGAGTTGATGTTGGGGGCGTAGAATAAGGTCGTCTCCTCGGCATGGCGCAGCAGCCCGGCGATGAATTGCCGGAACAGCCGCGACGGGCCGTGCTGCTCGGCATCCAGAAACACAGCCTCGCCCGCCGCGTTGCGCAGCGAGAGATGGGCGTGGCAGCTATTGCCCTCGCGCTCATTATATTTGGCCATGAAGGTCAGGGCCTGCCCTTCCTGCGCCGCGATCTCCTTGGCCGCCTCCTTGTAGATCACGTGCTTGTCGCAGCATTCCAGCGCCGGGCCATAGCGGAAATTGATCTCGTGCTGGCCGAGATTGCACTCGCCCTTCGAGGTCTCGACCTGGATCCCCGCCGCCTCCATGGCGTTGCGGATGCGCCGCAGCAGCGGCTCCACCCGGGCGGTGCCGAGGATGGAATAGTCGTTATTATACTGGTTGGCCGGGGTGAGGCCGCGATAGCCCTTGTCCCACGCGGCCTCATAGCTGTCCTTGAACAGGATGAATTCCAGCTCGGTGGCGGCATAAGCGAACAGATCATGGCCGCGCAGCCGCTCCAGCTGGCGCTTCAGGATGGTGCGCGGCGCCACCGCGGCCGGCTGATGGCCGGGCAGCTCGATATCGCACAGCACGATCGCCGCCCCCTCCTGCCAGGGGGCCAGGCGCAGCGTCGCGAGGTCCGGCCGGAAGACGAAATCCCCGAAGCCTTTTTCCCAATTATTGATCGCATAGCCTTCGATCGGCTGGCATTCGATGTCGGTGGCCAGCAGATAGGCGCAGCCTTCCGCCTCGCCCTGCGCCACCATTTCCAGGAAATGGCGCGGCATCACCCGCTTGCCCTGCAGGCGGCCTTGCATGTCCGGGATGGCCATGATCACCACATCCAGCGCGCCGCGTTCGGCCAGCGCCCGCAGCTCTGGCAGGGTCAATTGTGTATCGGCCATGTCCCGCACCTCGTCTTGTTGCTTGGCCTTTGATTATACGCGCTTGTTGGCGGCTTCATAGGCTGGGCGGCGAAGGGCAGGGGCATGAAAAAGGCCCCTTGCGGGGCCTTTTTCAACGCGCTCGATCAATTCTCTTCGAAGCTGGCGTCCGCCGGCGCCAGGGACTTGATCAGATCGAAGATCCGCTTGTGCATCGGGGCGTCGGGGATGCGGTAATAGGCCCGCACCAGCTCCAGCGTTTCGCGCTTGGTGAGCTGATCATCGATGCCGACGCTGAACGGCTCCTGCTGCTCGGCGAAGCCATAGGTGCGGCCGCGCGGGCCGGAAACCGGGCTCTCGGACATGCCCTCGGGCATATCATCGAAGAAATAGGAGATGGGGACATCCAGGATCCGCGAAATATCGAACAGGCGCGAGGCGCCAACGCGGTTCATGCCGCGCTCATATTTCTGCACCTGCTGGAACGTCAGCCCCAGCGCATCGCCGAGGCGTTCCTGGGACATGCCCAGCAAAGTCCGGCGGAGACGAATCCGCGACCCGACATGCACGTCGATGGGACTGGGACGGCTTTCACGTTCCGGACGCTCAGCGTTCTCTTCAGCCATAAATGTCTTACTCTCCAGCATCCGACGCGATTACGTCGAATTAAGATTTGACCGTTCCAGTCGACGCGCGCGTGCGCCACGTGAACGGCACATAGAATAACAAAAAGGCCAGGATATACTAGCCTAAGTTAAGTTAACAGGCGTTAACCGCAAAATCAATACAAAACTCATCAAATTGAATTATTAAATAGACACAACATTTATAACCCTATCAGTTTTGCAGCTTTTTGGTGTATCCTACGGCGAGACCGGCGATGAGCAGGGCCAATGATAGCGTCAAGGGGATTTCAAGCCCCCAGCGCGCATAGAGAGTCGCGGGTTGAGCGGCCGGCAGCGGCGCGACGAGCACGCCCTGCGCATCCAGCGGCAATAAGGCGGTCACCCGTCCGAACGGATCGATGACCGCCGAAATCCCGGAATTTGCAGCGCGCACCAGCGGTAATCCCTCTTCCACGGCGCGCAAACGGACATCGGCGAAATGCTGGCGCGGCCCGGCCGAATCGCCGAACCAGGCATCGTCGGTGATGTTGACGATCCAGGAGGGGCGGTACGCCTCGTCGATAATCTGGCCGCTGAAGATCGCCTCATAGCAGATGATCGGCGCGAAAGCCGGCAGGCCGGGGATGTTGGCGATGGTTTCCGGGCCGCTGCCGGGGGTGAAGCCGCCTTCGAGCAGGCTGGGAATGATCTTCAGCGGAATCCAATGCGGCATATATTCGCCGAACGGCACCAGCTTCCATTTATCATAGACGGCAAGCGGTGGTTGTGGCCCGTCCGTGACGATCAAGGAGTTGCGGTAATCCTTCGGCCCGGCGACTCGCAGGCTGCCGGCGATGATCGGGGTGGTGCCGGTGACGGCGGCAAGCTGGGCGCGGGCATTATCGTCGCTCTGCAGCAGCCAGGGGCTGGCGGCTTCGGGCCAGATCACCGTGGTCGCCCCGGCCTTGATCCCGGCCTGGCTCATCGCCAGCAGGCGCTGCCAGTTGGCGAGCAAAGCCGGGCGGGAGAAATCCGGCGGCTCCGGAAAATCCGGCTGCAGCAGGGCGACTTTCGTGTCGGTCTGGCCCTCGGGGGTGGCCAGCCGCACCCAGCCATAGCCGGCCCAAAGGGCCAGCACCGCCACCAGCGCCGCCAGCCCCTTGCGGCCGAAGAGCGGCATCGCGGCCAGGAAGACGGTGAGCAGCGTCAGCCCGTAAACTCCGAACAGGCTTGCCGGCTGCAGGAAGATATTGCCGAGCGTGCCAGGAATCGCCCAATCCGTGCCCCAGAAATTCCAGGGAAAGCCGGTGAAGAGGAATTGCTGGGCGAGGTTGGAGAGCCCCCAGACCCCGGTGAAGACCAGCACCCGGCCCAGCCCCGGCCTTACAAGCCGCGCCGCCAGCACTGGCGGGATGGTGTAGAACGCTACCGCAAAGGCCAGCGCCGGGGCGGCGAGCGGCACCAGCCACCAGAAGGTCTGCGCCTCGGTGAGGATGGGCTCGGTGATCCAGTACAGCCCGGCCAGCGCCAGGCCGAAGCCGTAGCACCAGCCGGTCAGCGCCGCGCGCCGCCAGTTCGGCGCCTGGTCCAACAGCCGCAGCAAGGCCGGCACGGAAAACAGCAGAACCGGAAGCAGATGCACCGGCGGCAGCGCCAGGGCGGCGGCGAGCCCCCACAAAAAAGCCCGCGCGAGCGGGGCTTTCTGCAGGCGCTCAGACAGCGCGCGGAAGAGGGCGACCGGCCGCTTATCCGCGGGGGAGGTGGTAAAATTCTGCGACATCTTTGAAATCCACCGCGTTTTTATGTTTGGCGCTGGGCCTGGTCTCATCCTGCGGGCGCACCAGCTGGCAGGTCGCCAGCCCCGCCGCCGCCGCCGCGTCCAGCTCGGCTTCGACATCCGAGAGAAACAACGCCTCCTCCGGCGCCCCGCCGATCGCCCGGGCGATGGCCTGATAGCTGCCCGATTCGCGCTTTGGCCCGACGGTCGTATCGAAATAAGACTGGAACAGAGGGGTGAGGTCTCCCTCCGGCGTATGGCGGAACAGCAGCTTCTGGGCGGCCACGGAGCCCGAGGAATAGACGTAAAGCCGCAAGCCGGCGCGCATCCAGCGGCGCAGGGCAGGGGGCACGTCCGCGTAAATCTCCCCGGTCAGCTCGCCCTTGGCGTAGCCCTCGGCCCAGATCTCGCCCTGAATGCTCTTCAGCGCGGTGATCTTCTCATCCCGGTCCATCCAGCCCAGCAGCGTCTCCAGCTTCGGCTCCGCCACCTCGGCCAGTGCCGGGTGCTCCGGATGGGCGGCCAGGAAATCCGCCATCCGCGCCCGCGCATAAGGAAACAGCACCCGATGCACGAAGCTGATCGGCGTCGTGGTGCCCTCGATATCCGTGATGACCGAGAGAATCACGCGACCGGAAACCGCTTGGAAATCTCATCCCCGGTGAATTGCGCCACCCAGCCGGACGGGTCGGTGAACACCCGCAAGGCGGTGAAGCTGGGCGCCGGCCCGGCATCGAACCAATGCTTGATGCCGGTGGGCACGAAAATCAGATCGCCCTTTTCGCAGAGCGCGTCATAGACGCGGCCATTGGCGTGCAGCACGAAATGCCCGGCCCCCTCCACGAAAAAGCGGATTTCCGGCTCGCTATGGGTATGCTCGGAGAGGAATTTCTCCCGCAACGCGCCGGCCTGCGGATGATCCGGCGAGAGCTTGATCACATCCGCCGAACCGGCCCCGGTCTCGCCCATCAGCGTGTCCAGATAAGGCCGGTAAGCTTCCAGAATCTCATCCGAACTGGCTTCGGCGGAAAGCTGCACCGGGCTCTCCCAGCGCTCGAACCCGACCTCGATGGTCTTCAGCTCGGCGGCAACGGCCGCCGGATCGGTGCTGTCGAACACCGGCGTGCCGGGGTTGGTGTCTTCATAAACGGTCAGACGGCTCATTTCAGCTTCCTCCGCTCCAGCTCACAGGCCAGCAGGAATTCCAGCGCCTCCAGGCGCCAATAGGCATGCTCGACATCTTTGCCCCAGGCATAGATGCCATGCCCGGCCAGCACATAGCCGATCGGCGTTTCCGCGATCAGATCGGGCTCGATCAAGGCCGCCAGCCGGCCGATATCCTGGTCATTCTCATAAACCGGCAGGGTGATTTCCAGCTCATGGGTGGGAAAGCCAAACGCCTTCAGCAGCTCATAATTGGCGAAGCCGATCGGCCCTTCCTTGGAGAGCACGGTGGCGGCCACGGAATGGCCGTGCAGCACCGCGCCCACGGGCGGGAACAGCCGGTAGAGCTGGCAATGCAGCAGCGTCTCCGCACTTGGCTTCTGGTTGGAGACCAGCGGCTTGCCGGCATAATCCACTGCGATGATGTCCTCATCCGGCTTCAGCCGGCCTTTATGGACACCGCTGCGGGTGATGGCGATGCTCTGCCCGTCCAGGCGCGAGGACAGATTGCCGGCGGAGCCGGGAACCCAGCCGCGCGCATCCATCCGGCGCCCGATCTCCGCCAGCGTCGACGCCGCCTCAGATGGGACCATGTCAGCCCTGGTGGGTCGTCGTGGTCTTGACCTGCTGCTCAGGCAGCGGGGCGTTCAGCTCGCTCATCCGCGCGTCAGCCGCGGGCGCGGGCTTTTCAGCGGGCTTGTCTTCCTCGGCCATGCTCTGCTTGAAGCTCTTGATGCCCTTGCCGAGGTCACCCATCATCGAACTCACCCGGCCGCGGCCGCCCAGCAGAAGCAGGGCAACGACGAGAACAATCAGCCAATGCCAGATGCTTAAACCACCCATAACCTACACTCCAAAACCGCTATCGGCGGTTAGTGTACCGAATTCCCCTTCCCCTGCCAAATGCCCCATTATTGGCTAATGTAACAGCGGTGCGGCGAGCAACAGGCCGGTATTATAGGCGATGTGCAAGGCGATGCCGGGGCGAATGGAGCCCAGCCGCAGCCGCAAGCCGCAATTGATCAGCGCCAGCAGCGTCACATCCACGAAGCCCGGCGGGTAATGCAGCTTTTCGGGCGCATGCAGGGCGGCGAAGAGCAGGCTGGAACCCAGCGTTGCCCAGAGCGGGCCGAGGCGGCTGGCCAGCCCCGCGAACAGAATGCCGCGAAACAGAATCTCCTCGACAATCGGCGCCAGCACGCAGATGGCTAGCAGCAAGGCCGGCAGCGCCCAGAGCGGCCCGGAGAGCATCCGCGCCGAGGGCAGGGATTGCAGCTTCGCCGGATCCGGCGGCAGCAGATGGAAAATCCCCAGCACCAGCAGGATCACCGCCAGCGCCAGGATCAGCGCCAGCGCATAATCCTGGCCGCGCGCCGGGCGCCAGGCGAGGCCAGCGGGGCTGCCATCCTGGGCCAGAGCCGGGCCTAGCCGGCGCAGCGCGCCCACCAGCCAGAGTGCCACCGCCAGCTCGCCGCAAATGGCGATTTCCATCAGGCTCAGCGGCTTGTGGAAATCCGGCAGATGCACCCGCCCGGTATGCAGGCTATGCAGCAGCCCGGCATCCAGCGGCAGCAGCACCGGCAGCAAAGTCGCCAGCCCCATCACCAGCCCGGCCAAAATCAGCAGCCAGATCGCCCGCAGCGGCCCGAGCCGGGCCGGTTGCTTGGCCCTTGTGCCGGGCAGCCCGCCAAAGCCCAGCGCCAGCAGGCCCAGCGCCAGCCCCTCGGCCGCCCCCAGCCCGAGGAAATAAAGCTGCATTTTTAGGGGGTAATGCCCGGGATCGGCGGCGAGATCCCCGGCCGCGAAACATAAGACCGCGCCAATGGCCGCGAACAGCGCCGCCCAGCCGAGAGCTGCCAGCGCCCGCCTCATGCCGCGAATCCACGCAGCAGCGTGTCCGGATGCACGCCCTCCGCCCGTAAGGCGCGCAGCGTCTGCGCCTTGTCGCGCTTGGCCAGCCTTTGCCCGTCCGGCCCCAGCAGCAGGCGATGGTGATGGTAGATCGGGGTTTCATAGCCCAGCAGCTTTTGCAGCAGCACTTGGATATGCGTCGCCTCACGCAGATCCTCGCCGCGGATCACATGAGTCACCCCCTGCAGCGCATCGTCATGCACCACGCAGAGATGATAGCTGGTTGGCGTGTCCTTGCGGGCCAGCACCACATCGCCCAGCCGGCGGGGCTGCGCCTCCACCCAGCCGGTCGCTTCCTCGAAGAACCACAACGCCCCGGCTTGCGCGCAGGCGCGCATTGTATCCAGCCGCAGCGCGTAAGGCGCGCCGTTCTCCATCCGTGCCGTGCGTTCGGCGGCACTCAGATGCCTGCAGGTGCCTGGGTAGATGCCTTCCGCCGCATGCGGAGCGGATTGCGCCTTGGCGATTTCCGCGCGGCTGCAAAAGCACGGATAAAGCAGCCCGCGCGCCGCCATCCCCTCCAAAGCCGCGCGATAATCGGCGAAATGCGCGGATTGGAGTCGCACCTCGCCCTCCCAGCGCAGCCCCAGCCAGGCCAGATCCTCCCGGATCGCATCGGCGAATTCCGGCTTGCAGCGTGTGGTGTCGATATCCTCCAGCCGCAAAAACCACTGCGCCGCGCGGCTGCGCCCGAGCCAGGCGGAATAAGCGTGGCCCAGATGCAGATAGCCGGTGGGGCTGGGGGCGAAGCGGGAGATGATGCTCATATTGCCCCCTGATATAGCGCGCCGCCCTGGCTTCACGAACCGGCCTTGCAGATGACAAATGGGCGACAATCAAGCCCGATGCTTGCCGCCTATCGCGCCGCCTGTCATAAAGTCCACATGACTCGAACGGCCTACCATATGTGGCAGCGTTTCGTATCTGCCCCCCAAGATTTCGGCCTCAGCCCGGATAGGCGAGACTGATGCCCGACGGCGGTTTGCATTTTCCCGCCCTCGTCCTCAATGCGGATTTCCGTCCGCTTTCCTATTTTCCGTTATCGACCTGGACCTGGCAGGATGCCGTGAAAGCGGTGTTCCTGGACCGGGTTTCGGTGCTGTCGGAATATGAGCAAGAGGTGAGATCGCCCAGCTTCTCCATGCGCCTGCCCAGCGTGATCGCCTTGCGCGATTTCATTCCCTCGGCGCGCATGCCTGCCTTCACGCGGTTCAACGTGTTCCTGCGTGACGGGTTTTCCTGCCAATATTGCCTTGATCGTCGCGCCACCCAGGAGCTGACCTTCGACCATGTGATCCCGCGCGCCCGCGGCGGGCGGACCAGCTGGGAGAATGTCGTCACCGCCTGCGGCCCCTGCAATCTGCGCAAGGGCTCGAAAATGCCGCGCGAGTGCAATATGATCCCCCGACAGGAGCCGCGCCGGCCCACCGGCTATGAGCTGCAGGAGCGCGGGCGGCATTTTCCGCCCAACTATCTGCATGAGAGCTGGCGCGATTATCTGTATTGGGATTCGGAACTGGAAGGATAGACCATGGCGTTGACGCTGGAGACCGCGCAGAAAATCATCGCGGGGGCGCTGGCCCATGCCAAGAGCATCGAGACCAAGCCGCTGGCGGTGGTGGTGCTGGATGCGCGCGGCGCGCAGAAGGCGTTCGCGGCGCAGGATGGCACCTCGCTGAAGCGTGGCGAAATCGCGATGGGCAAGGCGCAAGGCGCGCTGGGGCTGGGCATGGGCTCGCGGGCGCTGATGAAGCGGGCCGAGCAGCAGCCTTATTTCATCGCCGCCGCCACCGCCGCCATTGGCGGTTCGCTGGTGCCGGTGCCAGGCGGGGTGTTGATCCGCCAGAACGGGGCGATCATCGGTGTGGTGGGCATTTCCGGCTGCACCTCGGATAATGACGAGGCCTGCGCGGTGGCGGGGATTTCGGGCGCTGGCCTGGACGCGGACGGCGGTTAATAAAAGTTTTTTGGTGCCGCTTTTTTACAAAAAAGCGGCGAAAACGTTTGGGGCGTTGGCAACGAGGTTGCCAACGCCCCAAACGTTTTACAGCCCTTTTTGAAAAAAGGGCTGTACCCCAAAAACTTTTTTAGCCTGGCGTAAACGCGTTGAACGCGGTCATCGTCGAAGTGTCGCGAATCCCAGGCACCTTGTGCAGATGTTTGTTCACGAACAATCCCGGATCCTCGTCCTCCTCCAGATTGATGATCGCCATCAGATCATACGGCCCGGAAATCGAGTAGATATGGCAGGGGATCACATTGTCGATAATATAGGCCGCCACCTCATAGGCCTGGCCCAGCTCGCATTTGATCTGCACGATCAGCGTTTTCATGCGTATTCCTTCAATTCCTGCACGCCCTGGGATTCCACGGCGAAGTTTTTCAGCTGCTCGATGAACCAGCGCCCGGCCGGGCCCGGCGGCGCATCCTGCCGGTAGGCGGCGGACATGCTGATCTGCACCCGTGCTGGAATGTCCTGCAATTGCAATTCCCGCAAGCGCCCGGCATCGAGATCGTTCTGCACCATCTCCAGCGGCATCCCGCCCCAGCCAAGACCTGCGAGCAGAAACGCATGTTTCGCGCCCAGATCCGCCAGCCGCCAGTTGCGCCTGGAATGCACGCTGAATTCCTGCCCGTCGGTCAGTTCCGTGCGGTCGGTCAGCACCAGCTGCACATGCTGCGCCACCTCGCATTCGCCCAAAGGCGCGTTCTTCATCGCCAGCGGATGCGAGGGGGCGGCGACGTTCACCATCTCCACCGCCAGCAGCCGCTCGGTCATCAGCCCGGAAATGCTGATCGGCAGGTTGCACAAGATGCCGATCTGGCTTTGCTGCTGCAGCACGTTTTTCGCCACCCCGCCCAGCGCCTCGACATAAAGCCGCAACGGGGTGAGGGGGAAGCGCTTGCCGAACACCTCCGCCGTGCGGGTGAGCACGGACATCGGGAACATCACATCCACCGCCACGGACAGCTCCGATTCGATCCCCGCCGCCATGCCCCTGGCGCGGGATTTCATCAGCGCCATGCCGCCCAGCATCGCCTTCGCATCGGCCAGCAGCAGCTCGCCCCCCGGTGTGAGTTCCGGATAGCGCCCCTCACGCCGGAACAGCTCCACCCCCAACTGCTCCTCCAGATTGGCGATCGCCTGGCTGACCACGGATTGCGCCCGCCCCAGCCTGCGCCCGGCGGCGGAAAAGCTCTTCTCCTCCGCCGCGGCGGCGAAAATCCGCAACTGGTCGAATGTCACGCCCTCAATCATGCGAACCTATCGGCGAATAAGATGGTATCCATCTTTATATATAGGCTTCTGCGCCGAAAATCATCTCCTTAATAAGGCTCCGAACCGCGCCGCAGACCGGCGCCATAGTCAGGAGTGACATCATGAAGCTTTGGCATATCGATTCCAGCGTGCTCGGCGATAATTCCGCCTCCCGCAAGCTTACCGCCGAGATCGTGGCGCGCGAAAAAGCGAAGCATCCCGGCCTCGAGATCTCGTATCTGGACGTCGCCGCCACCCCGCTGGGTCATCTCTCTCCGGCCCATATCGGCGCCATGTTCGGCCACCCGCCCACCGACGAGGCCACTTTGGCCGACATCGCCCGTGGCGCCGCCGCGATGGACGAGCTGTTCGCCGCCGATATCATCGTCATCGGCGCGCCGATGTATAATTTCGGCATCCCCAGCCAGCTGAAGGCGCTGATCGACCGCCTGCTGGTCGCCGGCAAGAGCTTCAAATATGGCGATGGCGGCGTGCCGGTCGGGCTCGTCCCGGCGGGCAAGAAGGTCATCATCGCCTCCACCCGTGGCGGGCTCTACACCCCGGGCAACCCGGCGGCGGCGCTGGAGCATCAGGAGAGCCACCTGACCGCGCTGCTGAATTTCATCGGCCTGACCGACATTGTGTTCGTGCGCGCCGAAGGCCTGGCGCTGCCTGATAACCGCGCCCCGTCTTTGGCGAAAGCCGAAGCCGAAATCGCCGCGCTGTGAAATCTTGGGGGCTTTTTGAAAAAAGCCCCCAAACCCCCAAAAACTTTTGCCATTATTCATTGCGTTTCGCAGGGAGTTCCTATGAAGACCCAGATTATCGCGCTTGCCGCTCTCGCTCTGCCGGCTTTTGCCATGGCGCAGACCGCGCCCAACCCGAACCCGGCGGACGTGAAGGCCGGCACCTACAGCGTCGAGCCCACCCATACCCGCATCCTGTTCGCGGTAGACCATATGGGCTTCACCACCTGGTACGGCGATTTCACCAACGCCGCCGGCACCCTCACGCTGGACCCGAAGAAGCTCTCCGCCTCCAGCTTCGACATCACCGTGCCGACCGACAGCGTCACCACCACCAACACCACGCTGGATGGCGAGCTGAAATCCCCCGAATGGTTCGATGCGGCGAAGTACCCGACCATCGAATTCAAGTCCGAGAAGATCGTGCGCACCGGCAAGGATACCGCTCTGGTCACAGGTGAGTTCACCTTCCATGGCGTCACCAAGCCGCTGACCCTGAAGGCGAAGTTCAATGCCGGCGGCATCAACCCGCTGAGCAAGCAATACACGATCGGCTTCAACCTCTCCGGTTCGCTGAAGCGCTCGGACTTCGACCAGAAAACCTACGTGCCGCTGATCGGCGACAATGTCGCCATCACCATCAGCGCCGCCTTCGTTCAGAAGTAATATGGCCGCGCGGTCGCGCTATGACCTGGTTGCGATCACCCTGCATTGGGTGATCGCGCTGGGGATGCTGTTCCAGATCGCGATGGGGCTGGCGATGGTGCATTGGGGCTTTCCTATCGGCACCAAATTCATGCTGTTCCAGCTGCATAAATCCATCGGCATCACCATTCTGGCGGCGGTGATTTTGCGCGTGCTCTGGCGCCTCTGGCACAAGCCCCCGGCGCTGCCGCGCACGATGAGCGGGCTGGAGGTCAAGGCCGCGCATGGCACGCATCATCTGCTCTATCTGCTGATGCTGGAAATTCCGCTCAGCGGCTGGCTGGTCGCCTCGCTCTCGCCGCTGCATATCCCGACGGTTCTGTACAAAACCATCCCCTGGCCCGCGCTTCCCGTGCCGGCGGGCTGGGTGAGCCAGCTCGGCGAGCACCGCGCCGGCACGCTGCATGCCTGGAGCGCCTATATCATCCTGGCGGCGATCGGGGTGCATCTGCTGGCCGTGATCCGTCATCAATTTTTCAAACGCGACGGCGTGCTGGCCCGCATGCTGCCCTTCTCCCGGAGCGCCTGATGAAACCCTCACTTCTCCTGGCCGGCTTCCTGCTGGCCGGCTCCCCGGCTCTGGCGGCGGATTGGAGTATCCAGCCCGCATCCTCCAGCCTCACCTTCACCGGCACCGAAACCGGCGCCTCCTTCACCGGCAGCTTCGGCAGCTGGGGCGGGCAGATCTCCTACGACCCAGCAAAGCCGCAGGACGCGCATGTGCATCTCACCATCGCCCTGGCCAGCGCCAAATCCGGCGATGCCCAGCGCGACCAGGCGATGCCGGGCTCGGACTGGTTCGATGTCAGCGCCTTCCCGCAGGCGACGTTCGATGCCACCGGTTTCACCCCGCAGGGCGGTGACAAATTCCTGGCCAATGGCACGCTGACGATTCGCGGCGTGAAGAAGCCGGTGTCGCTGCCGTTCACGCTCGATGTCACCGGCAACAAGGCGGTGGCGAAGGGCAAGATCACGCTCACCCGCACGGATTTCGGCGTGGGGCAGGGGGCCTGGAGCAGCGGCGATTATGTCGGGCTGAAGGTGGATGTCGCGTTCACGCTGACGGCAACCTCGTAAGAATCTGACTTAAGGGCGCAAAAGTTTTTGGGGTGTGGCCCTTTTTTCAAAAAGGGCCACGAAACGTTCGGGGTGGTGGCAACGCCGGTACCACCACCACAGACCTTCGTGGGAACTTTTTGAAAAAAGTTCCCACACCCTCAAAAACTTTTGCTCCTCTTTTATGCTGCTCCGCAGCATTCTTAAAAACTTTGAAAATCAAACGCTGGCATCTATAACTTACGCCATGGCTGTTGATCTGGGTGCGCGTCGTTTCATATCTCCGTCCATCCGCGCCCAGCTCAGGCGCCGGACAGGCGAGCTTGGCGCCATCATTATCGCGCTGGTCGCGCTCACCCTCGGCCTGGCGCTCGCCTCCTACAACCCGGCCGATCCCTCTTTCGACACGATCAGCGCCACCCCGGCCCATAATCTCGCCGGCACCACCGGCGCCGATATCGCGGATCTGATGCTGCAAGGCTTCGGCATCGCCGCCTTCATCCCCGTGGCGGTGCTGCTGGCCTGGGCTTATCGCATGGGTATCCGCGGCCAGGTGGGCCATTCCAAGACACGCATCATCCTCGCCTGCGCCGCCATGCCGCTCGCCGCCATGGCGCTGGCGATGGCGTTTCAGATCATCCCGGGCGGGCGGCTCGGCTGGCCGGTGCCGGCCGGGCTTGGCGGTGCCGCCGGGCAGGTGCTGGCGCATATGGTCACCGCGCTGGGCCATTCCGTGCTCGGCAAGCTGGGCGGCGGGTTGGTGATGATCGTTACGCTGCTCCTGGCCCTCGGCAGTTTCGGCTTCGCGCTCGGCTTCACCCCCGGCGAATGGCGCTCCGGCGGCAGGCGCGCGGTGCAGGCCGCCTCGGGGGCCGCCAGCCATAGCCGCAAGAGCGCCGCCGTCGTCTCCTCCTGGCTCTCGCCCTTGCTGCAGACCGCCTCCGGCGGCGCGGCGGAGGCCGCCGAACCCTCCCGCGCCTGGGTCCCCTCGCTGGGCGCCCCGGAGGATGACGAGGACGAGGCGCTGCCCGCCCCACGCAGCGAACCGGCCTTGCCGATGCGCGCCAAGCCGAACGTAAAGGCCGTCGCCACCACCCGTGCCGCGCCGCCGCAGCAGCAGCGTTTGCCGCTGGAGGAGCTGGGCTGGGAGCCGCCGGCGCTCGATCTGCTGCGCGCCGCTCCGGCCCGCGGCAATAGCGGCCCCTCCGAGGAGGCGCTGCAGAACAATGCCCGCCTGCTGGAGACGGTGCTGCAGGATTACGGCGTGCAGGGCAAAATCGTCGAAATCCGTCCCGGCCCGGTGGTCACGCTCTATGAGCTGGAACCCGCCCCGGGCATCCGCTCCGCCCGCGTCATCGGCCTCTCGGAAGATATCGCCCGCTCGCTCTCGGTGATGTCCGTGCGCATCGCCGTCGTCGCCGGGCGCAATGTCATCGGCATCGAGGTCCCGAACGCCAAGCGCGAGACGGTGTTCCTCTCCGAGCTGCTGGGGGCTGCCGATTGGGGCCGGCAGAACGGCGCGCTCTCCCTGGCGCTGGGCAAGGACATCTCCGGCGCCCCGATCATCGCCGATCTCGCCCGCATGCCGCATCTGCTGATCGCCGGCACTACCGGCTCGGGCAAATCCGTCGGCGTCAATGCCATGATCATGAGCCTGCTGTTCAAGCTCTCGCCCGAGCAATGCCGGCTGATCATGATCGACCCGAAAATCCTGGAATTGTCGGTCTATGACGGCATCCCGCATCTGCTCACCCCGGTGGTGACGGAGCCGCCGAAGGCGGTGGCGGCGCTGAAATGGGTGGTGCGCGAGATGGACCGCCGCTACCGCGCCATGAGCCAGCTCGCGGTGCGCAATATCAGCGGCTATAATGACCGGGTGAACGAGGCCCGCGGCCGCGGCGAGGTCGTCACCCGCCGGGTGCAGACCGGCTTTGACTCCGAAACCGGCAAGCCGGTGTTCGAGGAACAGCCGCTGGCGCTGGAGCCGCTGCCCTTCATCGTCGTCTTCATCGACGAAATGGCGGATCTGATGATGGTCGCCGGCAAGGAGATCGAAATCTGCGTGCAGCGCCTGGCGCAGAAGGCGCGCGCCGCCGGCATCCACGTGATCATGGCCACCCAGCGCCCCTCGGTGGACGTGATCACCGGCACCATCAAAGCCAACTTCCCCACCCGTATCTCCTTCCAGGTGATTTCGAAATTCGACAGCCGCACCATTCTGGGTGAGCAGGGGGCTGAGCAGCTGCTGGGCCAGGGCGATCTGCTCTACATGGCCGGCGGCGGGCGCATCACCCGCGTCCATGGCCCCTTCGTCTCGGACCAGGAGGTGGAGGCGGTGGTGGAATATCTGCGCGAGCAGGGCGAGCCGAATTATCTGGATGAGGTGACCGAGCCCGGCGAGGACGAGGAAGCCCCGGCCGGCGGTGGCGGGGCTATCGGCGGCAACACCACCGGCGAGAACGCGCTTTACGACCAGGCCGTGGCCATCGTGGCGCGGGACCGCAAGGCCAGCACCTCCTATCTGCAACGCTGCTTGACCATTGGCTATAACCGCGCGGCGAAGCTGATCGAGCAGATGGAAAAGGAAGGGGTGGTCTCACCCGCCAACCATGTCGGCAAGCGCGAGGTGCTGGTGCGCCCGGAACGGGATGAGGATTAAAAGTTTTTGGTGCCGCTTTTTTCAAAAAGCGGCGAAGAGGTTTGGGGGGTGACGGCGGCGTCGTCACCTCCCCAAACGCTTTGTGGCCCTTTTCGAAAAAACGGCCACACCCCAAAAACTTTTGTAAATTATTCATTTTTCTGCGTTTTTGCTGCACCGCAAAATAATTCTGGCGGTCCGCGCATGCTTTGTGGCAGGCTGAGCATTCCATTCCGCATAGAGAAGGAAGCCGCTCATGCTCGATAAAGCGATTGTGAATCTCTTCTCCCACGTCAAACCCGCCGACACACCCTGGCGCGCCGACGGTCTTCGCAGCTTCTTCCTCTACAAGGATCTCGGGGTGGACGCCGCCACCGGCGGGCGCGTCATCGCCCAGCTGGTCAAGGCTAACCCGGACTTCCCGCCCGAGGCCGGCACTGGCTGGCACCAGCATGTCGCGGATTTCCACATCGTCTTCATGACCAAGGGCTGGGCCCGCTTCATGTATGGCGACAAGGAAACCCTCGTCGAAGCCGGGGATTGCGTGCACCAGCAGCCCGGCATCACCCATTACCTGTTCGATTATTCGCCGGACATGGAATATCTCGAAATCACTTCGCCCGCCGCCTTCGGCACGGTGGACGCCCCCGGCCCCTGCGCCGTGCCCGACCCCACACCCTGGCCGGCGGCATAAGCCTGGCCTGTTTTTAGGCGCAAATAAGCCGCCTTTCTGCCCGAGAAAGGCGGCTTATTGAATTTGCCATGATCCATCACGCCGCCCAGCCGGGGCGCGCTGGCGGTACGCCGGCGCCGCGCTCAGAAATCCAGATCCAGCTCGATGATCTCCTGCGGTTCCTCGCGGGCATCCGCGATCCATTCCTTCATCGGCGACCAGTTCAGGATGGTGTCACAATAATCCTGGCAGACCGAGCCGACCGTGACATCGTAGGAGAGAAACCGCGTCACCACCGGCGCGTACATGCAGTCGGCAATCGTCGGCTGACGCCCGAACAGGAACGGGCCTTTCCAGGTGGTCAGGCAATCATGCCAAATGGAGAGAATCCGGTCGATATCCGCCTGGGCGGAGGACCAGACGGTGAACCCCGGCTTGCGAAAGCGCAGATTCATCGGCAGCGAGGAGCGCAGCGCCGCGAAACCGGAATGCATCTCGCCCGAGATGGAGCGGCAGCGCGCCCGCGCCGCCGGATCGCGCGGCAGCATATTCGCTTCGGGGAAGGCTTCGTTGAGATATTCAGCGATGGCGATGGTGTCCCACACGCTGATTTCGCCATGGATGAGGCACGGCACCAGAATCGAGGAGGTGCGCATCAGCAGCTCCTCCTTGGCGCGCGGATCATCCGGCGAAACCCGCTCCTCCTTGAAGGAAAGGCCGGAGAGCTTGGCGAGCAAAAAACCCCGGAGCGACCAGGAAGAATAATTCTTGCTGCTGATCAGCAGGGTCGCTTCCGTCATGTTCACCCTTTCCTTTTACCCAAAATGAAACCATGATTACTAAAACTCAAAAGCATCAACAATGCTATGTCGGTTTCGCGGGGCGTGCCCATTTTTGTAAGAGTCGTAGGCGCTGGGGATTAGTTTTTTAATGCTGTATCAAATCTATCAGGCGCAGTCTGACCTTGTCGATCCCCTTCGCCGGCTGGCGCGTGGCACCAGCTCCTGGCTGAGCAGCTTCACGCCTGCCAGCCCGTACGGGCTGGTGATGCGCCATTTTAACGCAGCCCTGCAGGTTTTCGGCTATTCCGGCACCACCCATCAGCGGCCCGATTACGGCATCAAGGAGGTGCAGGTCGGCAACAGCGCGGTGGCGGTGCGCGAGGAGGTGGTGTTTTCCACCCCCTTCGCCAATCTGCTGCATTTCAGGAAGGACAGCGACCGCGCCCAGCCGAAATTGCTGGTGGTCGCCCCGCTTTCCGGCCATTTCGCCACCCTGCTGCGCAACACGATCGAGGTGCTGCTGCGCGACCATGATGTCTATGTCACGGACTGGGCGAATGCGCGTGACGTGCCGGTGTCCGCCGGCACATTCGGCTTCGACGATTATGTCGAGCACGTGATCAAGTTTCTCGAAAAAATGGGCCCGCGCAGCCACGTCATCGGCGTCTGCCAGCCCACCGTCGCGGTGCTGGCGGCGGTTTCGGTGATGGCGCAGGATAATAACCCCGCCACGCCGCGTTCGATGACCCTGATGGCCGGCCCCATCGATACCCGCCGCAACCCGACCAAGGTGAATGTGCTGGCGAAAACCAAGCCGATGTCCTGGTTCGAGGAAAAGATGATCGGCATCGTCCCCTGGCGTTATGCCGGGGCGGGCAGGCGGGTCTATCCTGGCTTCATGCAGCTCACCGCCTTCGTGTCGATGAATATGGACAAGCATATCAGCGCCCATATTCGCCAATACGGCAATCTGGTGAAGGAAGATGAGAACGCCACGGACACGCATCGTCGCTTCTATGATGAATATCTGGCGGTGATGGATTTGCCGGCGGAGTTTTTCCTTGAAACCGTCGATAAGATTTTCATGCAGCATCAGCTTGCCACAGGTGAGCTGACCTATCGCGGCCGCAAGGTGGAGCCTTCGGCAATTCGCAAAACCTTCCTGTTCACGGTGGAAGGCGAGCGGGATGATATTTGCGGCTTGGGGCAGACGGCGGCGGCGCTGGATCTGTGCAGTTCGCTGAAGCCGATGCTCAAGCGCCATTATGTGCAAACCGGCGTTGGCCATTACGGCGTGTTTTCCGGCCGGCGCTGGGAAAACGAAATCTACCCGCTGGTCCGCGAAGTCATTCAATTCTCGGTCTAAAGAAGCAAAAGTTTTTGGGGTGTGGCCCTTTTTTCAAAAAGGGCCACGAAACGTTCGGGGTGGTGACGACAGCGGTGCATACGCCCAAACGTTTTTCGCCGCTTTTTGAAAAAAGCGGCACCAAAAACTTTTGTAACTTAATCCTTGGGCGCGAGCAGATGCCCCATCGCGTGGCCGCCCAGTATGTGCGCATGGAAATGCGGCACCATCTGCTGGCTGTCCGGCCCGGCATTGCAGACGATGCGAAACCCGCTCTCATCCACCCCGCATAATTTCGCCACATGCGAAACCGCCCGGTAAAACCCGGTAATCTCTTCCGCCGAGGCGCTGGCGCCGAAATCCAGCGCAGATACATAAGCCCCCTTCGGGATCACCAGCACATGCGTCGGCGCCTGCGGTGAAATATCCGGAAAGGCCAGCGCGAACTCATCCTCATAGATCACCTTGGCGGGGATCTCCTTACGCAGGATTTTCGCGAAGATATTGTTCGGATCATACGCCATGCCGGCCTCCTTACGGGATCTTCTTGGTGGGAAAGCCAGGTAGCGCCTGCTTGCGCGCGGCCTTCTCGGCGATGCCGCTCATGCCCTCGCGCCGCATCAGCTCGGTCCAGACCTCTTCCGGGCGCAGCCCCGCATCCACCCACAGCACCATCAGATGATAGAGCACATCGGCACTCTCGCCGATCAGCGCGGTGCGGTTGCCCGCCACCGCCTCGATCACGCATTCCACCGCTTCCTCGCCGAATTTCTGCGCCACCTTGGCGGTGCCGCGCGAAAGCAGGCGGGCGGAATGGCTTTCATTCGGGCTGGCATCGGCGCGGCTCAGCACCGTGCCCCAGAGCCGGTCCAGCACCCGCGCATCGGCGCCGGCCAGGGCAGGGGGCGGCACGGCGCTCACCTTGCGCTTCGGTGCGGCCTTCTTCTTGGCGGGGGCAACGGGGGCTTTTTCGGTCTTTTTGGCCATGACTCGCACGCGACTCCTAGGGATCGAGCGCTATATTGCCCGTGGCAGGCGCACCGGCAAGCCGGCAGCCCCCAGCGCCTCTTTCACCTGCGCCACGGTGAACTGGCCGAAATGGAAGACGCTGGCGGCCAGCAACCCGGTGGCCCCGGCCTGTGCGCCCTCGACGAAATGCCGCAATTCGCCCACGCCGCCGGAGGCCACCACCGGCAACCTCACCGCGCCGCATACCGCTTTCAGCAGCTCCTGGTCGAAGCCCTTGCCGGTGCCGTCGCGGTCCATCGATGTCAATAAAATTTCACCGGCGCCACGGGCTTGCATCTGCCGGGCCCAGTCCAGCACGTCGATCCCCGTCGCTTTGCGCCCGCCATGGGAATAGACCTCCCATTTGCCGGGAGCACTCTGGCGCGCATCGATCGCCACCACCACGCATTGGCTGCCGAACTTCTCCGCCGCCTCGTTGATCAGCTCGGGGCGGGAGATGGCGGCGGAATTGACCGAGCATTTATCCGCCCCGGCCAGCAGCAGCCGGCGCATATCGGCCACCTGGCGGATGCCCCCGCCCACGGTCAGCGGCAGAAACACCTTCTCGGCGGTGCGATGCACCACATCCAGAATGGTGTCGCGGTTATCGGAGCTGGCGGTGATGTCCAGAAAGGTCAGCTCATCCGCGCCGGCCTTGTCGTAAAGTGCTGCCTGCTCAACCGGATCCCCGGCATCGCGCAGCGAGACGAAATTCACCCCCTTCACCACCCTTCCGTCCTTCACGTCCAGGCAGGGGATCACGCGCAGCTTCAGCATGCGGCCAGCGCCTCCTTCGGGCTCAGGCTGCCATCATAGAGGGCGCGGCCCAGAATGGACCCGTTCAGATTGGGCTGCTGTGCGGCGGCGGCCTTCAACGCGATGATATCGGCCACCGAGGCCACCCCGCCAGAGGCGATCACCGGCACGCTCACCGCCTTGGCCAGCGCGATGGTCTCCTCCAGGTTCAGCCCGGTCTTCATCCCGTCGCGGGCGATGTCAGTATAGATGATGGCAGCGATGCCGGCATCCTCGAAGCGCTGCGCCAGCTCGGTCGCCGGCAGGTCGGAGGTCTCGGCCCAGCCTTCGGTCGCCACCATGCCGCCCTTGGCGTCGATCCCAACCGCCACCCGGCCCGGAAAGGCCTTCGCCGCCTCGCGCACCAAAGCCGGGTTCTTCGCCGCCGCCGAGCCGAGAATGACGCGGCTGATGCCGGCCTCCAGCCACGCCGCGATCCCGGCCATGTCCCGCAAGCCCCCGCCCAGTTGCACCGGCACGGACACGGATTGCAGAATGCTTTCCACCGCTTCCCGGTTTTCCGTTTTGCCGGCGAAGGCGCCGTTGAGGTCCACCACATGCACCCAGCCGAACCCGGCCGCCTGCCAGGCCGCCGCCTGCGCCCCCGGATCGGTCCCGAACACCGTCGCCTGATCCATCTCGCCGCGCTGAAGCCGGACGCAATTGCCGTCCTTGAGGTCGATGGCGGGATAGAGGGTGAGTGTCATTTCAGCGCCTTGTAGAAATAATGCCCCTGGATGATCTGGCCCTTGACCCGCGCATAAACCGGATGCGTGCCCCAAAGCTGATAGCCCTCGGCCTCATAAAGCGCGATGGCGCTGGTCTGGCTGGCCCGGACATCCAGATTGATCACGTGAAAGCCGAGCGCGCGTGCCCGCTCCTCGGCCTTGCGCAAAATCATCCGCGCCAGCCCGTGGCCGCGCGCATAAGGGGCGACGAAGAGATGCATCAGCTGCACCGCGAAGCTCTGTGCCTCGTTATTGCGGGAGGGTTTCTGCAACTGCGCCGCACCGTAGATGACACCATCCATCCGCCCGACGATCAGCTCGCGCTCCGGCACCAAAGGCACGCCGCGATAATATTGCACCACCGAGGCGGCGGTGGGCGGTTTCACCCAGCCAAAGCCGCCGCCATCGAGCACCGCGGCGGTGGCGGCTTCCGCCAGGGCATGGATGTCGGCCTCGTCGGTGAAGGCCTCGATCCGCTCGGCCGTGATGCTGGTGGGGGCGGGCAGGGTCGTACTCACGCCTGCCTCTTGGCGCGTTCGGGCGGGGTTATCAAGAGGGGCTGGGGCAACAAGGGGGCTTTTTGAAAAAAGCCCCCACCCCTGCGGCGCCTTTCCAACTTTGCTTCGCAAAGCCGGAACCTTGGGCGCCTTCGCCCTCCAAAAACTTTTGCGACTTAACGCCGGGGGCGTTTCTTGGTTACGGGGTCCAGGTGAGGAAATTGCCGAGGATGGTCAGGCCGACTTCCTGGCTTTTCTCGGCATGGAACTGGGTGCCGGCGCGGTTGCCGCTGGCCACCATCGCCACCACGTCCCCGGCATAATCGGTGGTGGCCAGGATCTCATCCGGGCGTCCGCCGGACAGCGCGTAGGAATGCACGAAATAGGCATGGTCGCCCGGCTTCAGCCCGTCCAGCAGCTTATGCGATCCGGGCTCGAAGCGCAGCTCGTTCCAGCCCATATGCGGCAGGCGCTCAGCCCCCACCTGCATCCTGGCGATCTCGCCCCGCACCCAGCCAAAGCCCGGCGTGGTGCCATATTCCAGCCCGCGCTGCGCCATCAGCTGCATGCCGACGCAGATGCCCAGGAACGGCGCGCCCTGCGCCACCCGCTCCTCCAGCGCCGCCTTCAGCCCGGAGATGCTCTCCAGCCCCTTGGCGCAATCCGCAAAGGCGCCCTGGCCGGGCAGCACGATCCGATCAGCCCGGCGCAGCTCATCCGGGTCGGCGGTGATGAACACCTCAACCTCCAACCCCTGCCGCGTCGCCGCCAGGGCCAGCCCGCGCGCCGCCGAGGCCAGATTGCCGCTCTGATAATCGATAACGGCGACGCGCTGGCTCACAGCGCGCCTTTGGTCGAGGGGATCTGCCCGGCGATGCGCGGCTCCGGCGCGATCGCGGCGCGCAGCGCCCGGGCCACCGCCTTGAAGCATGCCTCGGCCACGTGATGGGCATTATGCCCGGCCAGCTGGCGTACATGCAGGTTGAAAAACCCGTTCCCGGCAAAGGCGCGGAAGAATTCCTCCACCAGCTGGGTGTCCATCTCGCCCAGCATCGGCCGCTCGAAATTCACATTCCAGGCGACGAAGGCGCGGCCGGAGAGGTCGATCACCGCCTCCACCAGCGCCTCATCCATCGGCACCGCGGCCTGGCCGAAGCGCTGGATGCCGCGCTTGTCGCTCAGCGCGTTGGCGATGGCCTGGCCCAGCACGATGCCGACATCCTCGACCGTATGGTGCGAATCGATATGCACATCGCCCTTGGCGATGACGGAAATATCGATCAGCCCGTGCCGGGCGAAGGATTCCAGCATATGGTCGAAAAACCCAACCCCGGTATCGACATCCGCCTTGCCGGTGCCGTCCAGATTGACGGTGACGACGATGTCGGTTTCGTTGGTCTTGCGGCTCAGAGAATTGATGCGTGACATGGTGTTGACCTACACCGGTTCGGTGGCCGGAAAAAGGCAGAATCATTGCATGGCACGCCCCGGCGCAAACATTACAGCAATGCTGTCCCGCCGCTTTTCCCGGGCCGGTAATCTCTCTACTCAGGATCGGCCATGAACCGCGCCGTCACCCCAAAATTACCGTTCCTGCTGGGCGCGATCATCGCCATCGGCCCGGTCTCCACCGACATGTATCTGCCCGCCTTCCCGCAGCTGGCGCATGACATGCACGACCAGGCGGCGCCGCAATATTCCCTGGCCGCCTATTTCCTGGGGCTGGCCGTCGGCCAGATGACGCAGGGCGCGCTCTCGGATCGCCTGGGACGGCGCGGGCCGCTTCTGGGCGGGCTGGTGCTGTTCATTCTGGCCTCGGCCGGCTGTGTCATTGCCTGGAACACTCCCTCGCTGGTGGTCTTCCGCTTCCTCACCGCCCTTGGCGCCTCCGCCGGGCTGGTGATCCCGCGCGCCATGGTGCGTGACCTGGCGGATGGTCCGGCGGCGGCGAAGATGCTCTCCAAGCTGATGCTGGCGATGGGGCTGGCGCCGATCTGCGCGCCGATGATCGGCGCCGTCTGTGTCATGTTCGCCAGCTGGCGTTTCATCTTCGGGCTCTGCACCGCCTACGGCGTCGTCGCGCTGCTTTGCGCCTGGTGGCTGATCCCGGATACGCTGCCGCCGGCCCGCCGCTCGCGCCTTGGCGTCGGCGCGGTGCTGGTGCGCTATGTCGAGATCTTCCGCGAGCGCGGCTTTCTTACCCATGCGATCATCAATGCCTGCGTCGCCGCCTGTCTGTTCGCTTATCTCAGCGGCACCCCGCAGATCTTTGAGGAAAGCTTCCACTGGTCGAGCACCGGATACGCGCTGCTCTTCGGGGTCAATTCCCTGGCTTATATCGGCTATAGCCAGCTCAACCCGATCCTGGCGGCCCGATTCGGCATTGCCCCGGTGATCACGGTGATGACCATCTGGCAGCTCGTCTGCACGCTACTGCTGGTGCTGCTTTCGATGCTGCCCTTTGGCGGGCTGCCCTTGGCCGGCGGGCTGCTGCTCACCGAGGGGGCGTTTGGCCTGCTGCTGCCCTGCTGCATGGTCGGCGCGCTCACCCGGCACCAGAACCATGCCGGCTCGGCCGCGGCCTTGCTCGGCACGCTGCAATATGCCGGCGGCGCGGTGGCGGGGCTGGGGGTGGGTGTGCTGGCGGACGGCACCGCCCGGCCGATGGCGCTGGTGATGCTCGGCTGCGCTGCAATCGCCGCGCTTGCCGCCACCAAGCGGCCGCGTTTAAGTTTCGGTGCAGCGGAGTGATTGATATGCAAACATCGATTCTGGTCGGCATCCCGGCCTGCACGAAACTGATCAACGGCTATATCCAGCACGCCACCCCGGCGCGCTACGGCCAGGCGCTGCTGGACGGCGCCGGCGCCATCCCGGTGCTGATCCCGCCCGAGGGCGAGGCGATGCTGCCGCTCCTGGACCGGGTGGACGGAATCATGTTCAACGGCTCCCCCTCCAATGTGATGCCGACGCGCTACGGCGCTGATTACGACGCCACGCCGGACGCGCACGACCCCGAGCGCGACGCCACCACCCTGCCGCTGATCCGCGCCGCGATCGAGCGTGGCATCCCCATCCTGGGCATCTGCCGCGGCATGCAGGAGCTGAATGTCGCCCTCGGCGGCACGCTGTTCCAGGAGGTGCACAAGGTGCCCGGCCGCGCCGACCACCGCTCCGGCGAGGGCGATAACGAATTCCGCTTCCGCCTGCAGCACGAGGTCGCGCTCTCCGGCGAGCTGGCGCGGATTTCCGGCGCCACCTCCATCCAGGTGAACTCCCTGCACGGCCAGGCGATCGACCAGCTCGCCCCCGGGCTGGTGGTGGAAGCCACGGCGCCCGATGGCACCATCGAGGCGGTGCGGGTGGAGGGGGCGAAAGCCTTCGCCCTGGCGGTGCAATGGCATCCGGAATGGGAGGTGACGCATTTCCCCGACCGTCTGGCTTTGTTCCAGGCCTTCGGCGCCGCCTGCCAGGCCTATGCGGCGCAGCGCTCAGCCCGGCTTGCCGCGTAATTTAGTGCAACAAGAGGGCCATCCGGGCCGGAGGCGGCTATAAAGCCGCCTCAATCGGATTATATCATCGGCGGTATCAAGGAGGGTCACATGGACATCCAAACCATCGACAACCAATACGACCAGTTGCAGAACCAAGCGCGCCAGACCGTGATGGAGCTGCAGAATTTGGCGGGCAAGCTGCAAAATGCCGCCAATGCGGGCAACCAGAATGCCCGTGAATGGTTCCTGGACCTGAAGAGCATCGCGCTGGCCATCCAGGCGGAGCAGAATCAGGTCGCCAATCTGCTGCAGGCGCTGCACGGCTATGTCGCCAACCAGGCGCAGCAGGGCTATGGCCAGCCAGCCTACCCGCAACAGGGCTACCCGCAGCAAGGTTATCCGCAACAGGGCTATCCCCCGCAGGGCTATGCGCAGCCGCAGCAGAGCGGCGGCATTCTTGGCGGCTTCCTGAATTCCGGCTTCGGCCGCGCCCTGGAAATGGGCGCGGGCTTTGGCATCGGCGAAGATATCATCAACAAGATTTTCTAAAAGTTTTTGGAGGCGTGGGGACTTTTTACAAAAAGTCCCCACAAACGCCTGGGGTGCTGGCGCATCATCGCCACCACCCCGAACGTTTTTCGCAGCTTTTTGAAAAAAGCTGCACCAAAAACTTTTAGAACTTATACATCACCGCCAGCGAGACGCTCTCGTCATTCGGCGTCTGCGTGATCGGGCTGTCCGCGGCGTCGCCCATCAGCCGCTGATAGCCGCCGCTCAGATCCACCAGCACATGCGGCGTCACGAAATAAGTCGCCGAAATGCCGATCCCGGCCTGTTCAACCCCGCCATGCGCCTTGAAGAAATGATAGCGCGTGCTCGCCGCCTGGGTGTGGCTGACACCGAAATAGGTGGTCATGTAGCGCGTATCCGCCAGCGTCACGCTCGGCCCCATGAACCAGGCGAATTTCCGCGAGCTGCCCGGCATCGGCATATAGGCGCCGATATCCCCGACATAGCCGAAGGAGGCGCCCAGCTGCTTGCGCACATCCACCCGCAGCGTCAGCGGAAAGCTCTTGGAGAGCACGGTGGTGGCGAACAGCTTCACTTCGGGGGCCATATGGATGGTGCCCAGCCCGTTCAAATCCCGCCCATCCACATGCGGCGAGCGGCCAAGATCATAGGTCAGCGCCGTGCCCACCGAAATATGCCGGAAGCTGAACAGATTCACACCCAGCCCCTCGCCGGTGGAGAGGAAGGCGATGTCCTTATAACGGATATCGATCGCCGGGCCGCCCTGCACGGTGTAGCGGCGCAGCCCATCGGCCGCCGGCCCGAACTGGGCACCGGCCCCCACCTCGACCTCCCAGGTCGGGATTTTTGGCTCGAACAGCCGTTGCAGCTGAACCCCGGAGGAATATTGCCATTCGGCCATGGCGGACGCGCTCTGCGCGGCGGCCGGGTGCAGTCCAGCAAGGCTAAATGTGCCCATCGCGCCAACACCGCAGATCATCTCACGCCACGCCATCAAAACCCCATCCCGTCGTTGTTTGATGAGGCAGTATGGCGAACTTGCCGCGTCAGCGCAGCAGGGCAGGCGGCAATTATGGCCATTTTTGCCCTGCGGTTTGATGAAATGACGGCAAGGCGGCGCGTGCCGCCCTGCCGTCCCGTGCTCAGGCGTAATCCGCCGCGTCGGTCTCGTCCTTATGCCGGTCATTCGCCATGGCGTTCAGCGGGAAGCTGAGCACATAAGCGATGAGCGCATTCAGAATCACGGTGGCGAAGGCGATGTAGGCGGGCAAGGTGTAGCCCGCGACATGGAACGCCCAGACGCCGCCGAAATTATTATGCGCCACCAGCCAGGTGGCGGTGACGATGCCCACCGCCCAGCCAATCAGCAGCGCCCAGCCATTGAAGAATCGGGTGAACACCGAGAAGACGATGGCTGGGAAGGTCTGGATCACCCACATGCCGCCGAGCAGCTGCAACTGCACCGCGAACTGGGTGGGGATGGCGACGATGAAGAACAACGCGCCGACCACCATCACCATCGCGAAGATCTTCGCCACCAGCGTCTCCGCACTGCCTTTGGAGCGGCTGATGAAGGGCTCGTAGATGTCGCGGGTGAAGATATTGGCCGAAGCGATCGCCATGATCGCGGCGGGCACCAGCGCGCCGATGGCGATGGCCGCGAAGCCCACACCGACGAACCAGTCCGGGAACTCATACATGAACAAGGCCGGCACCGCGAAGCTCGCCTTGAAATGGGCAAAGCCGGCAGCGAATTGCGGCATCTTGTCCACACCGGTGGCCACCGCCATGAAGCCCAGCATCGCCAGCAGGCTCAGCAGGATGGTGTAGGCCGGCAGCAAAGCGGCATTGCGGCGCAGCACACGCGGCCCGGCGGAGGAGAGAATGCCGGTGGTGGTGTGCGGATACAGGAACAGCGCCATCGCCGAGCCCAGAGCCAGCGTCGCATAGCCGCCATAGCTGCCCAGGCTGTGCGCCGGCGGGGCGGCCAGGATCAGCTTCGCCGGATTCACCTTGGCGAAGATATTGCCGAACCCGCCGAGCGACATCGGAATCGCGATGATGGCGACGATCACGGTCAGATAGATCAGCAGATCCTTGACGATGGAGATCATCGCAGGGGCGCGAAGGCCCGAGGTCCAGGTGAAGGCGGCCAGCACCACGAAGGCGGCGATCAGCGGCAGGTGGCCTGGAATGCCAAGCGCGCCGATGATCACCTGCATGCCGACCAGCTGCAGCGCGATATACGGCATGGTGGCGGCAATGCCGGTCACGCCCACGGCCAGCGCCAGCCAGCGATTGCCATAGCGTCCGCGCACGAATTCCGGCCCAGTGATGTAGCCGTATTTATGCGCCACCTTCCAGAGCTTGGGGAACACCATATAAAGAATCGGGTAGCACACCACCGTATAAGGCACGGCGAAGAAGCCCAGCGCCCCGGCCCCGTAGATCAAGGCCGGAATGGCGATGAAGGTATAGGCGGTATAGGCATCGCCCCCGATCAGGAACCAGGAAATCAGCGTGCCGAAGCGCCGCCCGCCCAGGCCCCATTCCTCGATATGGTCGAGATTGCCGCCCTTCCAGCGCCCGGCCAAGAAGCCCATGATGATGACGGCGACGATGAGGACCACGAACACCGTGATCGCGACGATATGATTCATTTGTCGGCGCCTTCCTTGTCTTCAACCTTATAGACGATCCAGATCATCACCGAGGCGGCGATCACCACCAGCATCTGGAACCAATAGAAGAACGGAAAGCCGAACAGCGTCGGGTCGACCTTGTTATAAAGCGGCACCCAAAGCGCGATCACAAAGATGATCACGAAAAACAATAATCTGATCATTAGACCCCCCAGAACGTTGTTTATGCCAATGATCCGGCGGGAAAGATTTTGCAAGATTTCGCGGCGCTTTTTTGGAGGGCCTACCAATCGAGGCGGCTGAAGCCGGTCCTGTCCGGCGGGCCGGGGGCGAAACATTGTGTCGCAGGGCTGGTTTTCGGCAAATCCACCAGCAGCGCGCAGACCGTGCCGAAGCCATCGGCGGGGGCGGGAATATTCAGCTGCTCTTCGCGCGTGCCGCTGGCATCCGCCAGCAGGGTTTTCCAGTTTTCACGAGGCTGCGCCTCGAAACGCGGCAAATGCCGGGCGATGCGCGGCAGTGCGCGCTCATTCGGCTCGCCGGAGGTGATCATGGTGACGCGCGCGGTGAGCGCCTGCGCGTCGATCAGCCCATCCCCCAGCCCGCGCAGCAGATAGGCCGCGCTGGCATCGGCGATCACCAGATTGAAGCTGCGATAGGCCCCGGCATCCTGCCCGGCCAATGCAGCGGCGGCCTTATCCGCGCTGTCATGCGCCAGCGCCAGCAGCGGCAATTCCCCCCGGCTGCGCTTGCCCGGGGCCGGCCCCAGCGTGCCGTGCCGGTTGAGCAGGGCGGCGAACACCCCGGCCCGGTTCAGCGCCGCCCAGCTGCCGCCGCCCAGCCGGTCCCGCCCGCCGCAAATGCCCGACCAATATTCCGCCGGCGCGTCCCAGGGCCGGTTTTTCATCTCATCCCGGTTGGCGGCAATGAAAATGCCCGTCGCGTCCCGGTGCAGGATGATGCTACACATTCAGCGCATCCCGGATCATCTCCAGATGGTCCGGCACCGCCAGATTTTCGGGCTTCACCTCGGCGGCCGGTAGAATGCTCACCGCCGTGGCGTCGTCCCCGGCCTTGAAGGGAATATCCCGCAAATCTCCCGGCAATTTCACCCGAAAGGCGAGGCTGGAGACAGTGAACAGCTCATTCTTGCGCACCGGCGTGCCGGGCAGGTTGTTCCAGGCGCGGCGAATATCGAACGGGCGTATATGCCGGCGTGCCCCCAGCTGCGTCACAAGCGCGCGCGCCAGCAGCGCGGCGCTGATCCCGGTCTCCTCGCGCGCCTCTCGTAGCGCTGCGATTTCGGAGCGCTCCACCCCGCCCGGCGCCGCATCCAACAGCCCGCCCGGCAGCGCCTGTTTGCCACGTCCGGGGTTATGCAGCCTCGTGATAAGCAGCGTCTGGCCTAAATCATCCAGCAGCACCGCATCGGCGGCATGCACCAGCCAGACCCGCACATCAGACCCGTCCGGCAGGCGCAAAAGCCCCAGATCATTGGCGATGGCGCTGGGTTCATCGGGGAATTGGCCGGCGGCGCAGCGCGCCATGATGTCGGCCTGCAGGCGCGGATCGGCCAGCATATGGTCCAGAAAAAGCTCATCCATGCCGGGAGTTTAGAGCAATATTGGTTTAAATCGAATCTCTATACTCGATTTAAGCCAATGAAATTGCTCGCCAAACAAAGTTAGGGGCGCAAGCAAAAAGCTTGATACCCGAACGCCCGGCGCAGCCCGTCAAACCGTCTGCAGCTGCTCGGCTTCGGCCTGCTTGGCGCGGCGCAGGCTGCGCTTGGCGCGGGGCGGGCGCGGCGGCGCATTGCGCGCCATGCCGAGGATACCGGCCAGGATCAGCCCCAGCGGCAGCAGCGCGAAGCTGCCCCCGAACAGAATCGCCATCAGCGTCCCCCGGCCGAGCAGCGAGGAGCCGGCCAAAGTGCGGAACGGGCTGCCATCCATCGCCATCGGCGCGATCCCGGCAAAGCCCAGCCCGAGAGCCAAAGCGATGAAGGCGGCGGCGAGAAGGGCGAGCAGGGTCAGGCGCATGCGCCTCCTAAACCGCACTCAGCCCGCCCGCGCCAGTCCTGTTTCGGCAAGGCTGCGTTGAGCCTCAGCTCCAATGCGCCGGCACCCACACCCAGGCGCCGCCGCGCAGCGCCCAACGCCCATGCACCCAATGCTGCCAGCCGGCCTGACGCACCACATAATGGCCACGCACCCAGACATAGCGCACCCCATTCCAATGCCAGTGGCCCGGCTGCCAGACATAGGCGGCGGAGGGCGGCGGCGGCACGGTTTCAGCCTGCGGCGGCGGCGGCGGGGCAGGCTCGACCGGGCCCGGCGCCACCACCACAGGCCGCGCCGGCTGCGCCTCAACCGTGCAGCCCGCCAATGCCAGCGCCCCCAGCGACAGGGCGCCGGCGGCCAGGGTCAGGCGGGCAGTGATGCGTGGACTGATCATATTCGGTTTCCTTGTTACTTGAGCCGCGTCCTTATTTTCGCGGCCCAACATCATACCCGAATCATGGCAGCGTTATGGCGGGTTTCAGCCGAACACGCGCTTGAAGATGGTATCCACATGGGCGTGGTGCATCTCGGCACTCATCGCCTTGTCGATCGCCTCCACCGGCACCCGGGCCGCCACCTCTTCATCCGCCAGCAGGTTCTCGCGGAAGCTCTTGGCATCCGCCTGGCCCAGCCTGGTCCAGGTCGCCATCGCGTTGCGCTGGATGATTTTGTAGGAATCCTCGCGGGAGAAGCCGGCCTTGGTCAGCACCAGCAGCACCTCGCCGGAATGCACCACCCCGCCCAGGCTCTCGACATTGGCGGCCATCTGCTCGGGGTAGATGGTCAGCTTGTCCATCATCCCGGCCAGGCGCACCAGGGCGAAATCCAGGGTCACGGTCGCATCCGGGCCGATGCCGCGCTCCACCGAGGAGTGCGAGATATCGCGCTCATGCCACAGCGCCACATTTTCCATCGCCGGGACCACCGCGGCGCGCACCAGCCGGGCCAGGCCGCAGAGATTCTCCGAAAGCACCGGGTTGCGCTTATGCGGCATCGCCGAGCTGCCCTTCTGCCCGGCATGAAAGAATTCCTCCGCCTCGCGCACTTCGGAGCGCTGCAGATGCCGCACCTCGGTCGCCAGACGCTCCACCGAGGAGGCGATGACGCCCAGCGTGGCGAAAAACGCCGCATGGCGGTCACGCGGGATCACCTGGGTGGAAACCGGCTCGGAGGCCAGCCCCAGCTTCTCGGCAACGTACTCTTCCACGCGCGGATCCACATGCGCGAAGGTGCCGACCGCGCCGGAAATGGCGCAGGTGGCGATCTCGGCGCGCGCCGCGATCAGACGCTGCTTGTTGCGGGCGAATTCGGCATAATGCCCGGCGAGTTTCAGGCCAAAGCTGGTCGGCTCGGCATGGATGCCGTGGCTGCGGCCGATGGTGAGCGTGTATTTATGCTCCTTGGCGCGCTTCTCCAGCGCTGCCAGCACCTTGTCCAGATCCGCCAGCAGCAGGTCGGCGGCCTGGGTCAGCTGCACGGCGAGGCAGGTATCCAGCACGTCCGAGGAGGTGAGGCCCTGATGCACGAAGCGGCTTTCCTCGCCGACGCGCTTGGCCAGCCAGGTCAGGAAGGCGATCACGTCATGGCGGGTGACGGCCTCGATCTCGTCGATCTCCTGGGTATCTGCCTCGGTGAAGGCGGCCATCGCCACATCGCCCTTCTCGCGGATCACCTTCGCCGCCTCGGCCGGGATCGCCCCCACCTGTGCCATCGCCTCGCAGGCATAAGCCTCGATCGCGAACCAGATCCGGTACTTGTTTTCCTGGGTCCAGATGGCGGCGGCCTCGGGGCGGGTATAGCGGGGGATCATCGGGCACTCCTGCGGCGAAACGGGGGAAATCTGCGCCTCGCCTAATCAGTTGCGTCCGCATTGACAAGACATGCCGGACTGAGACACCTCCCGCGCATGGATATACTCAGCCTTGCCGCCATCCTGGTGCAGATCCTGCTGATCGATCTGGTTCTGGCCGGGGATAATGCCATCGTCATCGGCATCGCCGTGGCGCGGCTGGCACCGGAGCAAAGGCGGGTGGCGATTCTGGCCGGGATTGGCGGCGCCACCATCATCCGAATCATCTTCGCGCTGCTGGCGCTGAAGCTGCTGGCGGTGATCGGCCTCACTTTGGCCGGCGGGTTGCTGCTGCTCTGGGTGGTGTGGAAATCCGCGCGCGAGCTTTACGCGCACCGGCAGGCGCCAGAGGGACCAGGCGGTGCCGCGCCTGCCAGCCTGCGCGCCGCGATCTGGAAGATCGTCATCGCCGATCTCTCGATGAGCCTGGATAATGTACTGGCCGTGGCCGGGGCGGCGCATGACCATCCCTGGCTGCTGGCCATCGGGCTCGTGGTCTCGGTAGCGCTGATGGGGGTGGCAGCCAGCTTCGTCGCCAGGATCATGCGGCGCTTCCCCTGGGTGGCCTGGGTCGGCATCGCCATCGTCGCCTATGTCGCCCTGGAGATGATCTGGGACGGCTGGCACCAGGTGGCGCCGCATCTGGCGCCACATCTGGCACATGTGCTGCACTGAGCCGCGCGTGACGCAGAGTTCATCGACGCGTTAACCGTAAGAGCCGCAATGCTTAAAATTCTCTTTGCAGAATGAAGCGGGTCGGTTCAGCTTTCTGACATAAGCCACGGCCCCGCCGCCGGCGCCGTGGCGCTCCGCTTTGAAGCAAAAATATTTGAAAAGGACAGCGCATGGGGACTGAACCCACCGAAACCATGAAGGTCGAGGACATGAATGCCGCGCAGAAGCGCGCCTGGCTGGACTCCCATGAGGAAGGCTACCACAAGGGGCTGAAACCAAGGCAGGTGCAGATGATCGCCATTGGCGGCGCCATCGGCACCGGGCTGTTCCTGGGCGCTGGTGGACGGCTGCAGCAGGCCGGCCCGTCTCTGGCGCTGGTTTACGCGGTTTGCGGGATTTTCTGCTTCTTCATCATGCGCGCTTTGGGCGAGCTGGTGATGCACCGTCCCACCTCCGGCAGCTTCGTCTCCTATGCGCGGGAATTCCTCGGCGAGCGCGGCTCCTTCATCGCCGGCTGGATGTATTATCTGAACTGGGCGATGACCGGCATCGTCGATACCACCGCCGCCGCTCTTTATATGAAATATTGGCATATGTTCGATGGCGTGCCGCAATGGCTGTTCGCCTTCATCGCCATGGCGATCATCGGGGCGATGAATCTGATGGCGGTGGGCTGGTTCGGCGAGATGGAATTCTGGTTCTCGCTGATCAAGGTCGGGGCGCTGGTGCTGTTCCTGATCATCGGCGTGGTATTCCTGCTCATCGGCCATCCTGTCGCCGGGCAGGCGACCGGGCTGCATCTGATCGCCGATCATGGCGGCATCTTCCCGCACGGGCTGCTGCCGGCGGTGGTGCTGATGCAGGGTGTGGTCTTCGCTTATGCGGGCATCGAGCTGGTCGGCACCGCGGCGGGCGAGGCGCAGGATGTGAAGCGCATTCTGCCGAAGGCGATCAACGCGGTGATGTACCGGATCGGTATTTTCTATGTCGGCTCCGTGGCGCTGCTGGTGCTGCTGATGCCTTGGAGCAGCTACAAGGCCGGCACCAGCCCGTTCGTCACCTTCTTCGGCTCGCTCGGCGTGCCCGGCATCGGCACCATCATGAATCTGGTGGTGCTGACGGCGGCACTCTCCTCGCTGAATTCCGGGCTCTATTCCACCGGGCGGGTGCTGCGCGCGCTCTCCATGGGCGGCTCGGCGCCGGATTTCGTCGGCAAGATGAACCGCTCGAAAGTGCCCTATGGCGGCATCGTGGTCACGCTGGTGATCTATTTCTTCGGGGTGATCCTGAATTATCTGGTGCCGAGTCAGGTGTTCGAGATCGTGCTGAATGTCGCCTCGCTGGGCATTCTCAGCACCTGGGCCTTCATCATCATCTGCCAGATGAAACTGCGCCATGCCCAGGCCAAGGGCAGCGTACCGAAGGTGGAGTTCCGCATGCCGGGCGCGCCGGTGACCTCCTGGGCGACACTCGCCTTCCTGCTGGCGGTGCTGGTGCTGATGGGCTTCGATTATCCGGACGGCACCTTCACCGTGGCGCTGATCCCGCTGGTGATCATCTGCCTGGCGGTGGGCTGGTTCGTGCTGAAGAAATCCGCGCTGTTCAGCCCCACCGCGCCCTCGGCGCTGCTGACCGAATTGCTCGGCGATACCGACGTAAAGGACTGAGCCTTCCCGGCCAAGACGATCCAGGCCCCTGCCAGTGATGGCGGGGGCTGGCTGAGATTTTTGGGGAAGATCTGGGGGGTGATGGCGGCGTTGCATCCGCCCCGGCGTTTTTCGCAGCTTTTTGAAAAAAGCTGCACCAAAAACTTTTAGAGGCTGTTTCAAAAGTCGCTATGGTGAGTCGCCAAGTGGTGATTTGCGAGCACCGGAGCACAGCAAATCGCCGCTTGGCGGCCGCCAGAGTGGCTTTTCAAACAGTCTCTTACCCTATCGGTGCCTCCGGGTAGGCCAGCTCATGCCGCGCCCGCCATTCGGGCGTCACGTAATTCACGATCAGCGTGCGCCTTACCCCGGTGATGCGGCGCGTCTCAAACCCGTGCCACGTATCCGTCCCCGGCACGAAGATCAGCCCGCGATTGCGCCCGGACGGCGCCGGGCCGAGGCAGGCTTCCGGGCTTGTATAGATATCCGTCCCCCAATTCTCCCCCGCCGGCGGATCATTCAGATAGATCAGCAGCGTGAAGAATTTCGCCCCGATATCGGTATGCGGCTCCAGCCAGAACCCATCGCGGTCCTGGCAATATTCGATGCGCAGAAAACTGCCGCGCAGCCTGGCGCCGGTCAGGGCCTGCAGCCGGTCAGTGACCTCCTGGCTTTGAAAGGCGCGGGCGAGGGCGGCGCAGGCCGGATAGTCCGCCCGTGCCGCGGTGCCGAAAAATAGCCGGGTGGAATTATGCGTCTCGCGCCGCCCCTGCGTGTCGCCAATGGCGGGCGGGGCGAGCGGCAGGGCGCAGATTTCCTCAGGCAACGCCTCGGGCAGCACATGGCTGAGCAGCCAGTGCGGATAGGGCGCGCCCCGCGCCCGGGCCGCGCCCAGGCTGGCGAGGAGGGCGCTGGTAACCGGCAGCTCAAGCATAATTGAGCAGGCGCTTGGCCTGGGCGGAGAGGCGGTGGCGCATCAGCTCGCGCTGCGCGGAGAAGCCGCTGGCCATCCAGTTGATCATCACATAGCGCCGCACCCCGACGAAGGGTTCGTGCCCGTGAAAGGAGTTATCGCTGCGCTGGAAGGCGACCAGCGTGCCCAGGCTGGGCGGCACCTCGGTGATGATGTCGTTGAGATCATCCGCCGTGCGCAGCAGCCGCAGCCGCCCGCCCTGGGATTGCCACTCCTCGTTGAAATAGAGCAAAGCGGTGATCAGCTTGGTCTCGCTGTCGGTATGGATGCGCCCGTCCTTCTCCTGGGCGCGGCCGCGAATGGTCACCATGGTCGGGCGGTCCGTGAGGTCGATGCCGAATTTGCGCGAGACGGCCAGGGTCAGCGCCGGCCCGGTCAGCTCGTCGATCAAGGCGGTGAAGCTGGGGCCGGGGCGGGTGGCTTCCACCGGCAGCAGCCCGGCATGGTCGATGGCGGGGAAATCCCGCAGCACCGCCTGTTTCTGATCAGCGGCGATGAAATCGCTCACCACCATATGCTTGAACGGGGCGGTGGTCAGCTTGGTCTGGGCGAACCGGTCGAGATCGAGAATCGGCATGGGAGATCCAGTCTGGGGATGGGCCGGAGCTAGGCGCGTTGCGCGCCTAGCTCATTGACCTGGATCAAGCCTTGCCGACGGCATTTGGCCTTTATTAAGCTTTTCCCCGCATCCTGGCTGAAGCGAAGATTGGACCACAGGCCTTCCCAGATGTTTTCCGGCAAATCCCCCAGCCCGTTCGATAGCGCCGCCTTCAGCAAGGCGCTGCTGGCGGAACGCCGCGTGGCGCCGCGATTCGGCGTGATCAAAAGCGCCAAGCTGCTGGTCGGGGAAGGCTATGCGCAGGGTGTCTATGATTGTCTGGTGCTGGATGAATCCGATACCGGCGCGCTGGTGGATCTCGGTACCGTGGTCAATCTGCCGGAGGAGATGGTGCTGCAGGTGGCCGGCGGGGCGCAGCGCCGGGCGCGGCGCTGCTGGGCGGTGGGCAGCAAGGCCGGGCTGGAATTTCTCGGCGCGCCGCTGCGCTCCAGCGAGGTTGCGCGCGGCATGCAGGAGGTGGCGCGGCTGATCGAGACCAAGGGGCTGGCGGCTGGGATGATCGCGCTGCGCGGGCTGGCGTTTTTCGAAGAACCGGCGGTGCGCGAGGCGGCTTTGCAGGCCGAGGCCGCCTGCGCGAAATTGTCGGATTTATTGAAGGGGTAGATGCTCAGGGGCTGGGGTGCAGCAGGAACAGGTTTATGCCCGGGACATGCGCCCAGAGCCGGTAATGCGCGGCCAGGGCGGCGTGCAGTTCCGCATAGACATCCGGATTTGTTGTGGCCGGGTCGGGCGGCCAGCTATGGGTGGCGATGATCTGCGGGCGCTGCGCCAAAATCCGCGCCACTTCCTGCGCCGGGTTGACCCGGGCGACGCCCGGCAGGGTCCGGCCGGTCAGCTCGGAGGGCAGCACGAAGCGCGTCGGCGGCGTCAGCCCGGTCAGCGCGTAGAGAATGGGCTGCGAATCGAAGACATACAGGCTGCGCGGCGCGGCGGCGCGGATCAGCCGGGCGGCGGCGCGCACGATGTCAGGCCCGGTGAAGGGGGCGAACGCGTGCCAGGCGGCGAGGCCAAGCTGGGCGGCGATCGCCAAGGCAGCGAGCCCGCGCGCCATGCGCCAAGGCAGCCGCGCCAGCGCCAGCCCCGCCGCCACGCAGAGCGGCGGCAGCAACTCCAGGAAATAATGGTCGTAGAAACTCTTGGCGCTCAGCGCGCCGAGCAGGGCCGCCAACAGCCAGAGCGGCAGGAACCAGCGCGGCGGGCGGCCTTGTGCGGGGAGCAATCCGGCCAGGGCGGCGAGATAGAGCATCCCCCAGCGCTCCGCCTGCTGTGCCGCCGCGAAGCGCGCCTGCGCCCAGGACAACGGCACCCCGGCGCGGCGAAAATTGGCGAGGATCGCGTCGTCCCAGAGCAGCCCGAACCGTCCGGCGGCGAGATACAGTAAGGCGGCGGCCAGCGCGGGCAGCGCCGCGCCGAGCAGGCCTGCCAGCGCCGCCCGCGCCCCGCGCAGCCGCCAGAGCAGTGCCAGCACCAGCAGCGCCTCCGGCGCGCAGACATATTTCACCATCACCCCGGCCCCAAGTCCAAGCCCCGCCAGCCAGGCCGGGCCGCCGCGCAGCACGCACAGCACCCCCAGCGCGATACAGCAGGCCATGAAGGGTTCGGTATTGGCGGACAGCCCGTCATTGGAGAGCCCGGCCAGCAGCGCGATCCCGCCCGCAACCCAACCGGCCCAGGCCCGCCCGCCCAGCGCCATCACGATGCCCCGCACCGCCCAGCCCTCCAGCCCCAGGCAGAGCGCGCTGGCGATGCGGATGGCCGCGATGCCGGGGATGATCGCCTGAAAGACCGCGAAAATCGCATAAATGCCCGGTGGCTTGTTGTCCCATATCTGGGTGTAGGGCAGGTGGCCGGCCAGCCAGTCCTGCGCCATCAGCACATACAGGCTCTCATCCCAGTCCAGCACCGAACGATGCAGCACCGGCAGCCGCAGCAGCACGGCCAGGAGCAGAAAACAGGCGACTGGCCAGGTGCGTCTCACCCGGAATTTGTCGCATGCGGGCTTGGCACCTGTCCATCGGGCGGGTGCTTGCCTTGGGCGCGGGGCTTCGGCACATAGGGCAGCGCACGGAGGAGTGACATGAAGCTTTTCGCCTATTCTCTGGCTGCCTCGCTTTTGGCCGGGTCCATGGCCCTGGCGCAGCCGGCCACTGACGATCCGACCGGCCCGCAGCCCAAGCTGCCGACCCAGCCTCTGCAGATCAAAACCGCCGCCGGCAAGGTTTTCAACTTCACCGTCGAAATCCCCAAGACCCAGCAGCAGCAGGATACGGGCGAGATGTTCCGCACGGACATCCCCGCCGATAGCGGCATGCTGTTCATCTGGCCGCAGCCGCAGAGCACGGCCATGTGGATGAAGAACTGCCCGGTGCCGGAGGACATGGTGTTCATCGGCGCCGACGGGAAAATCGTCTCCATCGCCGAGATGACCGTGCCTTATTCGCTGAAGCCCATCGCCCCGCCGGCGCCGGTGAAGGCCGTGCTGGAGCTGCAAGGCGGGCTGACGGCGAAGGATGATATCAATGTCGGCGACCAGGTGATTGCCAAGCCCTTCCCGGGGAGCTAAGTCCCCGGGGCAGTTCGGGGCGTGGCGCAGCCTGGTAGCGCGCTTGTTTTGGGTACAAGAGGCCCCCGGTTCGAATCCGGGCGCCCCGACCAGTCAGGAGTGATGTTGCATGCGGGCTCGTATCTTTCTTCCTCCCAAATCGGCCATGCAGTCCGGTCTGGCGCGCACCCATCGTTGGGTGCTGCAATATGAGCCGGAGAAAGCCAAGATCCGCGACCCGCTGATGGGCTGGACCGGCTCCGACGATATGCGCCAGCAGATCCGCCTGAGCTTCGAGACCAAGGAAGCCGCCATCGCCTATGCCGAGGCGCAGGGCATCCCCTATGATGTCGAGATCCCGCCGGCGCGCGTGCATAAGCCGAAATCCTATGCCGATAATTTCCGCGCCGACCGCAAGGAAAACTGGACCCACTAAAAACCAACCCTCTTGGTTTTTGGGGGCGTAGGCGGCCAAGGTTCCGGCACCGCGCAGCGGTGGTGGAAAGCCGCCGGAGGGGTGGGACTTTTTTCAAAAAGTCCCCACGAACGTTTGGGGTAGTGACGGCGGCGTAGTATACGCCCGGGCGGTTTTGCCGCTTTTTTGTAAAAAAGCGGCACCAAAAAACTTTTATCACTTTATTCAGGATTCATGAACGACATGGCCAATCTGCCGGAGCCTATCCTCAATATTGGCGGGGTGCGCTTTGGCAATAACCTGCCGATGGCGCTGATCGCCGGGCCTTGCCAGATCGAAAGCGCCGCCCATGCCTTCGAATGCGCCAGCGCCCTCAAAGAGATCGCTGCACGCCTTGGCATCGGCCTCGTGTTCAAATCCTCCTTCGACAAAGCCAACCGTACCTCGCTGAAGGGCAAGCGCGGTGTCGGGCTGGATGCGGCGCTGCAGATTTTCGCCGACATCAAGGCCAAGCTCGGCCTGCCGCTGCTCACCGATGTGCATGAGCGCGAGCAATGCGCCCCGGTGGCGCAAATCGTCGATATTCTGCAGATCCCCGCCTTCCTCTGCCGCCAGACCGATCTGCTGATCGCCGCCGCCGAAACCGGCGCGGTGGTGAATGTGAAGAAGGGCCAGTTCCTCGCCCCCTGGGACATGAAGAATGTCGTGGAAAAGCTCACCGAATCCGGCAACCCCAAGGTGATGCTGACCGAGCGCGGCACCAGCTTCGGCTATAACACCCTGGTCTCGGATTTCCGCGGCCTGCCGGTGATGGCCGGCTACGGCGCGCCGGTGATTTTCGATGCCACCCATTCCGTGCAGCAGCCGGGCGGGCAGGGCGGCTCCTCCGGCGGGCAGCGCGAATTCGTGCCGGTGCTGGCCCGCGCCGCCGTGGCGGTGGGGGTGGCCGGTTTGTTCATTGAGACCCATCCGGACCCGGATAACGCCCCCTCCGACGGGCCGAACATGATCGCGCTGAAGGATTTCGAGGCGCTGGTGGCGCGGCTGATGGCGTTCGACGCGGTGGCCAAGGCGTGAGCGAGATCTCCGCGCGGGCGCGGATGCTGCGCACGCTCGATACCGAGATGGAGGGGCTGGCGGCGCTGCGCGCGGCTCTGGAGGGCGCGCTGGGCGATGCGTTTCTGGCGGCGGTGGAAGCCATCGAGCAGAGCGGCGGCTCCGTCATCGTCACCGGCATGGGCAAATCCGGCCATATCGGCAAGAAGATCGCGGCCACATTGGCCAGCACCGGCACCCATAGCCATTTCGTGCATCCGGCCGAGGCCAGCCATGGCGATCTCGGCATGGTCGCGCCCAATGATGTGGTGCTGGCGCTGTCCTGGTCCGGCGAGGCCCCGGAGCTGGCGAATATCATCAATTACGCCAAGCGCTTCGGCCATAAATTGATCGCCATCACCGCCCGGCCGGAGAGCGCCTTGGGGCGGGCGGCCGATATCGGGCTGTTTCTGCCCGCCGCCGAGGAAGCCTGCCCGAACGGCGTGGCGCCAACGACCTCCACCACCATGACCCTGGTGGCCGGTGACATTCTGGCGGTACTGCTGCTGGAGCGGCGTGGCTTCACCGCGACGGATTTCCGCCGTTTCCATCCTGGCGGCAAGCTTGGCGCCCAGCTGATCAGCGTGAGCCAGCTCATGCATAAAGGCGCGGAAATGCCGATCATCGGGCAGGATACCATGCTCTCGGCCGGGATTGTGGAGATGACCTCGAAGCGCTTCGGCATTGCCGGGGTGGTGGATGAGGCCGGCGCGCTGATCGGCGTGCTGACGGATGGCGATCTGCGCCGGGCCTTTCAGGCCGGGTTCAAGGATATGCCGGCGCGTGAGGCGATGGGGCGCCGGCATCCGCCGCAGACCATCACCCCGGACGCGATGGCCGCGCAGGCTTTGGCCCGGATGAGCGATACGCAGATCACCTGCATGTTCGTGGTGGAAGAGACCAAGCCCGTCGGGCTGCTGCATATTCACGATCTGCTGCGCGCCGGCGTGGTCTGAGGTTATAAACGGTTTTGGGCGGCTTCGGTTCCGCCGCCCAAATATCGCTTGTCGCAAAAAAGCGGCATGGACCCGGCATGGTGCCTCAGGACGCTTTATCGAAATCCTGCTCGGGGCGCGGCGCCATCGCCGGGGCGGCCTCGCGCGGGGCGGGGGCGGCGAAGCCTTGCGGGGCGAGGGGCGCGCGGGGATGGGCCGGCTCGGGCCGGCGAAAGCGCGGCACCGCCCACAATATAACAGTCTGAGGAGCCTGGCTGCTCATGTTGGTCTACCTTTTCGGCGCCGCTCATTCGGCGCTGTTGGACGTGCCCGATATGGGAAAATTTAGCATCTGAATATGGTGGAAAAGGTTAAGATTCAGAGAACTGCGTAAACATCTTTGAATGTTCACGGCCGCCTCAGGCGCGATAGCCGAACCGCTCCATATAGCCCGGCAGCCGTGCGGCGATGTGGGCCGCCTGCGGCGGGTCAAGCTGCTGGCTCCAGCGCCCCACCACGCCGCTGCGGCCAGCATGGTGAGTATGCCATTGCGTATCCGTATCGACAAGATCGCCATTCGCCTTGTTGCGCCAGCTTGTGGCCAGGGCTGGCAGCGCGGCGATGCGGGTTTCGATGACCACCCGGCGGGAGGCGGCGAACAAAGCCGCCAGCGTCTCCGGGGCCAGTCGGCGCGCTGCGCGCATCCATTCCGGCAAGGCGGGCTCCATGTAGCGGGTCGGTCGCGCAAATGCTAAGAGCCGGGCCCATGACAGAGCAAGTGCAAATCGTTTCGATGACGGGTTTTTCCCGCGCCCAGGGCGAGCAGGGGGCGGCGAGCTTCGCCTGGGAGCTGCGCAGCGTGAACGGGCGCGGGCTGGACGTGAAATTGCGTCTGCCGCCGGGGCTGGAGGCGTTGGAGTTTCCGCTGCGCGAGGCGGTGGGCAAGGTGCTGAAGCGCGGCAATGTCTCGGGCACGCTGAGCCTGAAGCGCGAGAGCGCGAATGAGGTGCAGCCGGATATGGCGGCGCTGGCGCGGATCAAGGAACTGGCGATCGAGCTGGCGGATTCGATCCCCGGCGCCCTGCCGCCCCGCGCCGAACTGCTGCTGGGCTTGCCGGGCGTGATGCGCTCCACCGCGCCGGAGGAGAGCGAGGCGCAGCGGGCTTCCTTGGTTGCCGCCGTGCAGACAGCCTTTGTCGATGCGCTGGCCGGGCTGGCGCGGGCCCGCGCCGATGAAGGCGCGAAGCTGGACGAGATTTTGCGTGCCAATCTGGCCGAGATCGAGACGCTGCATGCTCAGGCTTTGAGCCTGGCCGCCCAGCAGCCGGCGCTGCACCGCGCCCGGCTGAGCGCGCAGCTGGCGGAGCTGCTCGGCAATGCCACTGGTTTTCCGGAAGAGCGGCTGGCCCAGGAGATCGCGCTGCTGGCCACCAAATCCGATGTGCGCGAGGAGCTGGACCGGCTGACCGCGCATATTGCCTCCGCCCGCGCGCTGCTGGCCGAAGGCGGCGCGGTGGGGCGCAAGCTCGATTTCCTGATGCAGGAATTCAACCGCGAGGCGAACACGCTATGCAGCAAATCGGCGTCCACCGAGCTTACCAATCTTGGCCTCGCGCTGAAGGCTGCCATCGAGCAGCTGCGCGAGCAGGTGCAGAACGTTGAGTAGGCGCGGGCTTTGTCTGGTGCTGGCCGCCCCGTCCGGCGCCGGCAAGACCACGCTCTCGCGCGCGTTGCTGGAGATTGACGACCAGCTCTCGCTCTCGGTGAGTGTGACGACGCGCGAACGCCGCCCCGGCGAGAAGGAAGGCAAGCATTATTTCTTCATCACCCAGGACCGTTTTGACGAAATGGTGGAGCAGAGCGAGCTTCTGGAATATGCCCGGGTGTTCGGCCGCTCCTACGGCACGCCGCGCCAGCCGGTGGAAGCGGCGTTGCGCGAAGGCCGGGATGTGATGTTCGACATCGATTGGCAGGGCTTCCGCCAGCTGCGCGCCTCGCTGGGGGAGGATGTGGTCGGCGTCTTCATCAAACCGCCCTCGCTGGAGGTTTTGCATAACCGGCTGGTCAAGCGCGGCGACACGCCCGAGCAGGTGGCGCACCGCATGCAGCATGCCGAGGCCGAGATCAGCCATGCCGGGGAGTTCGACTATATCGTCGAAAATCACGATCTGGATGTGGCGCTGGCTGATATCCGCGCGATTCTGCGCGCCAGCCGGTTGCAGACGAAGCGCCAGACCCCGGGCTGAAGCCAGGGGTCACGGATTTGTAAAGCCCCTGCGCGCATGCTATAAAACAGGCAGAATGCGGAAAATTTTTGCCTGTAAAATCAATATCTTCGTCCTGTCTGCCGGCACGGCAAACGGGCCCCACCGCGACTCTGCGCTGACATGAGCGAGATCACCGACGAGCCGGGCGCGGGGCCGCTGACGCCGCGCGGGCAGGAGCCGGTTTCCATCGAGCAGGAGATGCGTAAATCCTACCTGGATTACGCCATGTCCGTCATCGTCTCGCGCGCGCTCCCCGATGCGCGGGACGGGCTGAAGCCGGTTCATCGCCGTATTCTGTACGCGATGAACGAGGCGAACAACACGCCCGACAAGCCCTACCGCAAATCCGCCCGTATGACCGGCGACGTGCTCGGTAAATACCATCCGCATGGCGACCAGGCGGTGTATCTGGCCGGCGTGCGTCTGGCGCAGGATTTCTCCATGCGCCTGCCGCTGATCGACGGCCAGGGCAATTTCGGCTCCATCGACGGCGATAACCCCGCCGCCTCGCGTTATACCGAAATGCGCCTGGCCCCGCCGGCGATGCTGCTGCTGGCCGATATTGACAAGGACACTGTCGATTTCCAGGCCAACTACGATGAAAGCGAGCAGGAGCCGAAGGTTCTGCCCGCCGCTTTCCCGAATCTGCTGATCAATGGCGCCGGCGGCATCGCGGTGGGCATGGCGACCAATATCCCGCCGCACAACCCCACCGAGATCATGGATGCGGTGCTGGCGATGATTTCCAATCCGGAAATCACGCTGGAAGAGCTGATGAAAATCGTGCCTGGCCCGGATTTCCCGACCGCCGGCATCATTCTCGGCCGCTCCGGCATTCGCAATGCCTACGAGACCGGGCGCGGCTCCATCATCATGCGCTCGCGCGCGACGATCGAGCAGATCCGCAAGGATCGTGACGCAATCATCGTCACCGAGATTCCGTATCAGGTGAATAAATCGACGCTGCTGGAGCGCATCGCCGAGCTGGTGCGGGCCAAGGAGATCGAAGGCATCGCGGATCTGCGCGATGAGTCGGATCGCGAAGGCATGCGCATCGTCATCGAGCTGAAGCGCGATGCCACCGGCGAGGTGGTGCTGAACCAGCTCTACCGCCTGACCTCGCTGCAGCAGAGCTTCGGCATCAACATGCTGGCGCTGGATCGCGGCAAGCCGCGGCAGATGGGGTTGCGCGAGCTGCTTCGCCTGTTCATCGAATTCCGCGAGGAGGTGATCCTCCGCCGGGCGCGGTTCGACCTCAACAAGGCGCGTGACCGCGCGCATCTGTTGATCGGGCTTGGCATCGCCGTGGCGAATATCGATGAGGTGATCCGCCTCATCCGCGCCGCGCCTGATTCCAACGCGGCGCGCGCGGCCTTGATGGCGCGGGACTGGCCGGCGGATGATGTGCTGCCGCTGCTGGCGCTGGTGGATGATTCCGGCAATGCGGTGGCGGACAACAACACCATCAAGCTGACCGAGGCGCAGGCGCGCGGCATTCTGGAGTTGCGTCTCGCCCGCCTCACCGGGCTGGAGCGTGAGAAAATCCAGGCCGAGCTCGCGGAAGTTTCAGAAAAGATCAAGGAATTCCTGGACATCATCGGCAGCCGCATCCGCCGGCTGGAGGTGATGCAGCAGGAGATCGTCGCGGCGAAGGACAAGATCGGCAGCGCGCGCAAATCCTCGATCGAGGATCTGGACGCGGATCTGGACGATGAAAGCCTGATCGAGCCGGGGCAGATGGTGATTACGCTCACCCGCGACGGCTTCATCAAGCGCACCCCGCTGGAGGTATTCCGCCAGCAGAATCGCGGCGGGCGCGGGCGCTCGGCGGCGGCGACGCGCGGGGATGACATCGTCACCCGCAGCTTCAACGCCCATACGCATCAATTCGTGCTGTTCTTCTCCTCGGGCGGCAAGGTGTATCGCGAGAAAATCTGGCGTCTGCCGGAGGCCGCCGCGAATACCAAAGGCCGGGCCTTGGTCAATCTGCTGCCGGAGCTGGGGTCTGATCAGATCACCACGGTGCTGCCGCTGCCGCAGGATGAGAGCCTGTGGGAAAATCTGCATCTGGTCTTCGCCACCTCCTCGGGCAATGTGCGCCGGAACAAGCTTTCGGATTTCCGCAATGTCCGCGCTTCCGGGCTGATTGCGATGAAGCTGGATGAGGGCGATCACCTCATCGGTGTCGCCACCTGCCGGGATGGGGATGATGTGTTCCTCGCCACCAAGCTGGGGCGCTGCATCCGCTTCCAGATCAGCGATGAGACGCTGCGTGTGTTCTCCGGGCGGGATTCCACCGGTGTGCGCGGCATCAGGCTGGGCAAGGATGACGAGGTGATGAGCCTGTGCGTGCTGCGCCATGTCGAGGCCAGTGTGGAAGAGCGCGCGGCCTATCTGAAGCAGCGCAATGCGGCGGCGGATGAAGAGGGCGCGGCGCCGGAAGAGAGCGACGAGGCGGTGGCTGAGATCGCGATTTCTGAAGAGAAGATTAAGGAGCTTGGCGAGGCGGAAGAAATTCTGCTCACCGTCACCGATTCCGGCTTTGGCAAGCGCTCTTCGGCCTACGAATATCGCGTCACCGGCCGTGGCGGCCAGGGTGTGGCCAACATCACGCTGAATGCCAAGCGCAACGGCACCGCCGTGGCGGCGAGCTTCGCGGTGCGCCCGGGCGATGATGTGATGCTGGTGACCAATGGCGGGCGGCTGATCCGCGTGCCGGCGGACCAGGTGCGCCTCACCGGCCGCACCGCGATGGGTGTGACCTTGTTCCGGCTCGATGATGATGAGCGCGTCACCTCCGTCTTCCCGGTGTTGGACGATGAGCAGGCGGAGCCTGGGGAAACCGCCGATGCCTGAACGCGTCGCCCTCTATCCGGGCACCTTCGATCCGATCACTAACGGGCATCTGGACATCATCACCCGCGCGGCGCGGCTGGTGGACAGGCTGGTGATCGGGGTGGCGGTGAATATCGGCAAGGGGCCGATTTTCAGCCTGGAGGAGCGCGTCGAACTGGTCCGCGCCGAGGTGGCGGGGATTGCGGAAAAGGTGGGGATTACGGTTGAGGTATATCCGTTTTCCTCCCTGCTGATCGATTTCGCCCGCGAGGTGGGAGCCGGCATGATTGTCCGGGGCCTGCGCGCGGTGTCCGATTTCGATTATGAGTTTCAGATGGCCGGGATGAATTACCGGCTGGATTCCAAGATCGAGACGGTGTTTCTGATGGCGAGCGAGACGCATCAGTTCATTTCCTCGCGGTTCGTGAAGGATATCGCCGCGTTCGGCGGCGATATTTCCAGCTTCGTGCCGAAGCAGACCTGTGAGGCCACCCAGGCAAAACTGAAGGGGAAAGCATGACCACCCGCCGCACCTTTATCACTGCCACAACCGCTACATTGCTGACGGGAGCTACCATGAGCGACGCGATGGCCGAGACCACGGCCTCTAACAACCTGAAGATGACGCTGAAATATGGCGACGTCACCATCACGCTGCGCCCGGACCTGGCGCCGCTTGCGGCTGAACGGCTGCGCACGCTGACCGCGCAGGGTTTTTATGATGGCTGCAAATTCTTCCGCGTCATCGCCGGCTTCATGGCGCAGACCGGCGATCCGACCAACACCGGCACCGGCGGCAGCCAGTTGCCGAACCTGCCGGCGGAATTCACCCAGGATGCGAGCTTCCTCACCGGCACGGTGGGCATGGCGCGCACCCAGGATCCGAATTCGGCGAACAGCCAGTTCTTCATCTGCTTCGATCCGTGCAGCTGGCTGGATGGGCAGTACACCATCGTCGGCCAGGTGACGGCGGGCATGGATGCCGTGCAGCAGATCAAGAAGGGCTCGGGCTCTTCGGGCTCCGTGCAGGATCCGGATTCCATCATTAAGATGGTCGTAGCGTAAACGTTTTTGGGGGCGCCCTTTTTTCAAAAAGGGTGCAAACCAAAAACCCGGAGGGCTCGATGCCCTCCGGGTTTTTTAATGCCCGTGCCTTGGGGATTGATGGAGGGCGCGGCGAAGGCATTGACCTTCTCCGGCGGCCGGGCATGAAAAACCCCAAGGCGCGTTGAGCGCCTTGGGGTTTTGGGGACGCCGCTTTTTGAAAAAAGCGGCACCAAAAACTTTTTTACGCCAGTTTGGTTTCCTGACGCTCTTTCAGGAAGGCCTTGAACTCCAGCCCCTCGCGCAGGCGGCGCACCAGCATCTGCGGCGAGAGCGCCATTTCCTTCAGGATCGACAGGATCTTCGACGGGCGGAAATAGAATTCGCGATACAGCGTCTCCACCGAATCGAAAATCTCCTTGTGGGAGAGATGCGGATAATGCAGCGGCGCGATCTGCACGCCATGCTCGTCGATCAGCTCGGCATTCGCCACATCCAGCCAGCCTTCCTGCACCGCCTGATTATACAGGAAGGTGCCTGGATAAGGGGCGGCCAGCGACACCTGGATGGTGTGCGGGTTGATCTCCTTGGCGAATGCAATGGTTTCCTTCAGCGTCTCCTGCGTCTCGCCCGGCAGGCCGGCGATGAAGGTGCCGTGGATCTTGATGCCGAGCTTGTGGCAATCCGCGGTGAAGCGCTTGGCGACATCGACGCGCAAACCCTTCTTGATGTTGTGCAGAATCTGCTGGTTGCCGGATTCATACCCCACCAGCAGCAGGCGCAGACCGTTCTCCTTCAGCACTTTCAGCGTGCTGTAGGGCACATTGGCCTTGGCGTTGCAGGACCAGGAAATCTTCAGCTTGCCAAGCTCGCGGGCGATCTCCTCGGCGCGCGGCAGGTTATCCGTGAAGGTGTCGTCATCGAACATGATTTCCTGAACATTCGGGAACAGCTCGATGGCGCGCTTGACCTCGGCGATCACGTTGCCCACGGAACGGGTGCGGTATTTATGCCCGCCCACCGTCTGCGGCCACAGGCAGAAGGTGCAATGGGATTTGCAGCCGCGACCGGTATAGATGGAGATGTAGGGGTGCTTCAGATAGCCGATGAAGTAATCCTCCATCCGCAGATGCTTCTTGTACACGTCGACGACGAAGGGCAGCTCGTCCATATCCATCAGCAGCGGGCGGTCCTCGTTCTTCACGATCTCGCCATTGCCGTTGCGCCACCAGATGCCGAGCACCTCCGGCAGGGGCTTGCCCTCGGCGATTTCCTTGATGGTGAAATCGAACTCATTGCCGCAGACGAAATCCAGAACCGGGGCGCGCTCCAGGCTCTCCACCGGCTGCACCGCGACCTTGGCGCCGATGAAGCCGACCATCATCGCCGGGTTCAGCTTCTTGAACTCTTCCGCCACCTTCACGTCATTGGCGAAGGAAGGGGTGGAGGTGTGGATGATCAGCAGCTGGTGGGTGGTGGCGTGCGGGAGCACATCCGCCATGGTCAGCTTCGCCGGCGGGGCATCGATCAGGGTGGAGTCCGGCAGCAGGGCCGCGGGCTGGGCCAGCCAGGTCGGGAACCAGAAGCTCTTGATCTCGCGCTTGGCCTGGTAGCGAGAGCCCGCGCCGCCATCGAAGCCATCGAAGGAGGGTGGCTGCAGAAACAGGGTTTTCATCGTCATTTTGTCACTCACTCTCTCGAACCAGGGGCTGGATGGCCCTTATCGGCGGCCATGGACTGGCCGCGCCAGACGACGCGGTTGCCCATGAAGCCGGCTATATAAATGATCGTGCTGAAGAAATCACGCAACAGATAAAGCCAGATCTCTCGCGTGCGGGCGATGCGCAGCGCCGCCTCGATCCGCCAGCCCAGCACCACCCGCGCCGCCCACACCAGCAGGAACAGCGCCAGGCTCCACAGCCCGAAGCCGGAGAAAACCAGAGTGAGGGCCGCCCAGAGCAGCGGGATCTGCAACACCGAGGCGGCAAAGCCCAGCGGCTCCAGCGCCCGGATGGTGCGGGCCCAGCGCAGCTCATGGCTGAACAGGCTGGCGAAGCTCTCTTCCGGCACGGTGGTGGCGGGGATGACCGGCGCCAGCGCCACGCGCTCGCCCGCCGCCAGCACCTTGCGGCCGAGCAGCTGGTCGTCCGCCAGATGGTCGGCCAGCGCCTCCAGCCCGCCGATGCGGGTCAGCAGGCTCTTGCGGATGGCCATGGTCGCGCCCAGGCAATCCTGCCGGCCGAGCTCACGGGCCAGCAACACGCCGGGCAGGAAACCCTGGTTGATCTGCATGGCGCCGAGCAGAGCCGGGAGGTCCCGGTTGCCGGGCAGGCCGGTATAGAGGCTGGTCACCAGCCCCACACCGGGCGTCTCCAGCGCGGCGACGACATCCGAAAGGAAATGCGGCGGCACATGCACATCCGCATCCGAAATCACCAGCAGCTCATGCCGGGCAAGCGGGCGCATATTTATGAGGTTTGCGATCTTGCGGTTGCGGCCATGCGGGGTGTCGTTGACCATCAGCGCCACGTCGCGCTCAGGATGGCGTTTGCGCAAGCGGCCGAGCAGCGGCAGCACCGGGTCATCCTGGCTCTGCACCCCGAAGACCAGCTGGTAGTCCGGATAATCCTGCAAAAAGAAGGATTCCAGCGCCACCTCGCTGAGGATTTCATCGCCATGCAGCGGCTTCAGCACGGTGACACCCGGCCGCGCCGCGGAGTCGCGGCGGGGCCGGGGGGCACAGAAACGCTCGGTCAGACGCGCGCCCAGGAAAAGCTGCACCACCCCGACAAGGGCGAACAGAGCGGTGAGTAAAGCCAGAAATTGCAAAGGAGGCGCGTTTACCGAACAGAAGGGAAGGGAATTAGCTCGCTTGCAGGGCTTTGATCTTGGTCTTCAGCGCCGCGATCAGCTGCGAGGCATCGCCGGATTTCACCAGCGAGGCGAAGTCCGAGGCGTGCACGGCGACCTGGCTGATGGTGCCATTCAGCAGCACATCCTCGATCTGCCAGCCATTCGAGCCTTGCGCCACCACATAATCGATCTCAACCCCGGTATCGCCGGGCGAGGCCAGCTTGGTTTCGACGATCTTCTTACCGCCCAGGCTCTTTTCCTCGGGCAGGATGGTGATGGTCTGGCCGCTATAGCCGTTGAACTCGGCGACATAGCTGGTGATGGTGAACTGGGTGAACAGCTCGATCAGCTCTTTCTGCTGGTCCGCCGGCAGGGTGGACCACAGGAAGCCGACGGAATTCTTCGTCACTTCCGGCAGGTTATAGGCTTTCTCCACCACCGGGGCGAGCGCCTGGTAGCGGGCCTGGAAGCCCTGGCTCTTTGCCGACTTCATCGAGGCGATGAGCGCGGTGTCCAGCGTGGAGACAGGCGCGCTGGCGGCGGAACCGGCCGCGAAGGCGCAGGGGGTGAAAGCGAGGCTGGCGCTGAGCGCCAGCGCCGTGAAGCGGAGTGAATGTTTCATGCGCTTCATATAGGAGACCTATTGCGCCGGCATCGCGACAAAATCATGGAAAGATTGCAACCCGAGCGCGGTCAGCGCGTGGGTGGCGATATCCTGCGCCGTCAGCCCGGCTTCGATCATCTGCGCGGCCGGGCTGTTATGGTCGATCAACCGGTCCGGCAGCGTCATCGGGCGGAATTTCAGCCCCTTATCGAAAGCGCCGCTCCAGGCGAGGTGATGCGCCACCGCCGCGCCGAAGCCGCCGGCGGCCCCTTCCTCGATGGTGATCAGCACCTCGTGATGGCGGGCGAGCTGGTCGATCAGATCGGTATCCAGCGGCTTCATGAAGCGCGCATCCGCGACTGTCGCGGGGAAGCCCTTGGCGGCGAGCTGGTCAGCGGCGTTCAGCGCGTCCTGCAGGCGGGTGCCGAGCACGAGTATGGCAACCTTGCCGCCCTCGCGCAGGATGCGGCCCTTGCCGATCTCCCACGGCGTGCCGCGCGCCGGCAGCTCGATGCCCAGACCCTCGCCGCGCGGATAGCGGAAGGCGGAGGGGCGGTCATCGATGGCGGCGGCGGTGGCCACGGCATGCATCAGCTCGGCCTCGTCGGACGGGGCCATGATCACCATGCGCGGCATCGGGCCGAGGAAGGCGAGGTCATAGGCGCCGGCATGGGTGGCGCCGTCCGCGCCGACCAGGCCGGCGCGGTCCATGGCGAAGCGCACGGGCAGGCTCTGCAGCACCACGTCATGCACCAGCTGGTCGTAGCCGCGCTGCAGGAAGGTGGAATAGATGGCGCAGAAGGGCTTCAGCCCTTCGGTCGCCATGCCGGCGGCGAAGGTGACTGCATGCTGCTCGGCGATGCCGACATCGAACATGCGGTCCGGGAATTTCGCCTCGAACTTGTCCAGCCCGGTGCCCGGCGACATCGCGGCGGTGACCGCAACCACGGCGGGATCCGCCTCGGCCTCTGCGATCAGCGCCTTGGCGAAAACGGAGGTATAGGTCGGCGGGCCGGGCGGCGCCTTTTTCTGCTCGCCGGTGACCACGTTGAATTTCTGCACGCCGTGATATTTGTCGGCGGCGGCCTCGGCCGGGGCATAGCCCTTGCCCTTTTGCGTCACGATATGCAGCAGCACCGGCTCATTCGCTTCCGAATCGCGCAGATTGCGCAGCACCGGCATCAGATGCTCCATATTATGCCCGTCGATCGGGCCGACATAATAGAAGCCCAGCTCCTCGAAGAGAGTGCCGCCGGTGAGGATGCCGCGGGCATATTCCTCGGCCTTGCGGGCGGTGCGCTCGATCGGGCGGGGGAAGCGCTTGGCCATCTTGGCGGCGAAATCCCGCAGGCTCATGAAGCTGCGCGAGGAGATCAAGGTGGAGAGATAGGCGCTCATCGCGCCGACCGGCGGGGCGATCGACATGTCATTGTCGTTCAGCACCACGATCAGGCGCGAGCGCATCGCCCCGGCATTATTCATCGCCTCATAGGCCATGCCGGCGGACATCGAGCCGTCGCCAATCACGGCGATGACGTTACGCGGGTCCTCCTCTTTTTTCAGGTCGCGAGCCACGGCCATGCCGAGCCCGGCGGAGATCGAGGTGGAGGAATGGGCGGCGCCGAACGGGTCGTACTCGCTCTCGGAGCGGCGGGTGAAGCCGGACAGCCCGCCCGGCTGGCGCAGCGTGCGGATGCGATCGCGCCGGCCGGTGAGGATTTTATGCGGGTAGCATTGATGCCCGACATCCCAGATCAGCCGGTCGCGCGGGGTGTCGAACACGGCATGGATGGCGACGGTCAGCTCGACCACGCCGAGCGAGGAGCCCAGATGGCCACCGGTGACGGAGACGGTATCGATGGTCTCGGCGCGCAGCTCGTCCGCCAGCTGTTTCAGCTGCTCGATCGAGAAATTGCGCAGGTCTGCAGGCACATTCACCCGGTCGAGCAGGGGGGTTTTCGGGGGCATCAGCAACAAGCTCCGTTTTGCGTCCGCGCTGCTTTGCCCATGGTGGTCCCTGTCATACGCTCTAACCTATTCATAAACGCTCCACCCGATTCGCGGCGGGGCTATTATTTATACATCCCTCACACATAGGCGACCGGGCGCCGAAAAGCCAGAAGCCCCCAACCGAAACAGGAGGCTGCCATTCCGCAGCCGCCGCCTGAGATGCAAGCTTATACTATGTGCACGCTTGCGGATTGTGGAGGCAATGACTTATTGCTGTGCGAGAATGCGTTGCGGCGTGACGCGCGGGCAACAGCCAGCAGACAGGATTGAGAAAACATGGACGGTTCACAGCCCCCGAAAACATTGCGGGTCATTCTGGCGCAGCCCCGCGGCTTCTGCGCCGGGGTGGAGCGGGCGATCGACATTGTCGAACGGGCGCTGACCAAATTCGGCCCGCCGATCTATGTGCGCCACGAAATCGTGCATAACCGCCACGTCGTCGAGGATCTGCGCTCGCGCGGCGCGGTGTTCGTGGATGAACTGGACGAGGTGCCGGAAGGCGCCTGGACCGTGTTCTCCGCCCATGGCGTCGCCCGCAAAGTGGTGCAGGCCGCCGCCGACCGAGAGCTGCCGGTGATCGACGCGACCTGCCCGCTGGTGGCCAAGGTGCATGCCGAAGGCCGCCGCTACGCCGCGCAAGGCCGTGAAATTGTGCTGATCGGCCATGCCGGGCACGCAGAGGTGGAAGGCACGATCGGCCAGATCGACGGCACCGTGTATCTGGTGCAGACGGTCGAGGATGCGGAGACGCTGGAGGTCAAGGACCCGGAAAAGCTCTCCTACATCACCCAGACCACGCTGTCCGTCGACGATACGCGCGGCATCATCGCCGCGCTCAGCGCGCGTTTCCCGGCGATTGTCGGCCCGGATGTCAAGGATATCTGCTATGCCACCCAGAACCGCCAGGAGGCGGTGCATCAGCTGGCCGAGCTGGTGGACTTGATTTTGGTGGTGGGCAGCAAAAATTCTTCCAACTCCAACCGCCTGCGTGAAATCGGCGCGGAGCTGGGCCGCCCGGCCTATCTCATCGACGATGCCGCCGCCCTGCAGCCGGAATGGTTCCATGGCGTGGCCAAGGTGGGGCTGACCGCCGGCGCCTCCGCGCCGGAGGTGCTGGTGCAAGGTGTGATCGACGGGATGCGCCGGTTCGGCCAGGTCGAGATCGAGCTGCTGGCCGGCACGCCGGAAGATGTGAAGTTTAAATTGCCCGCTGAAGTGGCTGAAGTTTAAGGATAACCAAATATGGGTGTACCGTTGAACCAGGCCGTCCGCGTTGGCGGCTATATTCTCAAGCAGCATCTCAAGGGCAATAAGCGCTACCCGCTGGTGCTGATGCTGGAGCCGCTGTTCCGCTGCAATCTGGCCTGCCAGGGCTGCGGCAAGATCGATTACCCGAACGAGATCCTCAACCAGCGCATCTCGCTGGAAGATGCGATCAAGGCGGCCGAGGAATGCCCGGCCCCGATCATCGCCATCGCCGGCGGTGAGCCGCTGCTGCACAAGGAAATGCCGCAGATCGTCGAGGCCTATCTGAAGATGGGCAAGTTCGTGATCCTGTGCACCAACGCGCTGCTGCTGGAGAAGAAGATCGACCAGTACAAGCCGCACAAGAATTTCTGCTGGGACATCCATCTGGATGGCGACAAGGAGATGCATGACCGCTCCGTCGACCAGGATGGCGTCTATGAGCGCGCGATCGACGCGCTGAAGCTCAGCAAATCCAAGGGCTTCCGCACCTCCATCAACTGCACATTGTTCGATGGCGCCGACCCGGACCGGGTTGCGGCGTTCTTCGACATGGTCGCGGATCTGGACATTGAAGGGGTGATGACCTCGCCGGGCTATGCCTATGAGCGCGCCCCGGACCAGGAGCATTTCCTCAACCGCCAGCGCACCAAGGAGCTGTTCCGCGCGGTGTTCCGCCGTGGCAAGGAGAGCAAGAAGCGCGGCAAGGTGTGGAAATTCACCCAGTCCCCGCTGTTCCTGGACTTCCTGGCCGGCAACCAGTCTTACGCCTGCACCCCCTGGGGCAACCCGACCCGCAACGTGTTCGGCTGGCAGCGCCCCTGCTACCTGCTCGGCGAGGGCTACGCCAAGACCTATCAGGAGCTGATGGACAGCACCGACTGGGATAAATACGGTGTGGGCAATTACGAGAAATGCTCCGACTGCATGGTGCATTCCGGTTTTGAGGCCACGGCGGTGATGGATTCCATCAAGCGCCCCTGGCAGATTGCCAAGGTCGCGCTGAAGGGCATCAAGACCGAGGGCGCCATGGCCAAGGATATTCCGCTGGATAAGGCCCGCAAGGCCGATTTCAACGTGTTTACCCGGCACGTGGACAGCAAGATGGCCGAGATCCATGCCGCCAAGGCGGCGCGCCAGGCGGCGGCGCAGCCGGCGGAGTGAGGTAAGGCTGGGGGATGTTTTTGGAAAAACATCCCCCAGACCCCCTCAAAAACTTTTGCGATTTTTGGCCCGGGGCGCGTGAGCGTTTCGGGCTAGATTTTTTCGGGCAGGGTTTTGACCCAGTTTATCAGGGCTTTGCGGGCGGCGGCGGCGTCGCGGCCGACTTTGATCAGGCCTGGAATTTGCCGGGGCTGGCGCAGGATGGAGCGGGCCAGGGCCATGCCGTCCAACTTGCCATCGGCCTTCAGCGCCACCAAAGCGGCGGGCGGCAGGTCGCGCTCCGCCGGATCGGCCACGGCGCGCAGCACCGCGAATGGCAGTTCCCGCTCCTTGGCCACCTCCGCCACCGCGCCGGATTCCAGATCCACCGCCGCAACGTGATAACGCTGGCTGAGCAACTGCTTTTCCTCGGCGCTGGTGACGATTTTGTGCCAGCCGAGAATCGGGCCGGCGAGCGGGCCGCCGAGGAACTCCAGCAGCCGGTAATCGCAAGGGAAGGTGAGCAGGCCGGCCTGAATCGCGGAGGGCACCAGGATGCGGCCGGGCTTGAGGCCCTTTTGCAGCCCGCCGGCCAGGCCGAAACTGAGCAGCCCCAGCACGCCTTGTTCATCCACCAGCGCCTCAGCGGCCTTGCGCGCGCCAAGCGGCGTGCCGCCGCCAATCATCACCGTGAATCCCGCATCGCGGAGCCATTGAGCTTCCGCCTGCAGGCCCGTCACGATGCCGATTTTGGCACGGTCCATTCAGAATTCCGAAATATGCCGCATTGAGATCCGCTTGGTGAGCCCGGTGGGGGTCGAACCCACGGCCGTCCGATTAAAAGTCGGATGCTCTACCACTGAGCTACAGGCTCTTACCAAGGTCCCGTGGGGCGGCGCCGCACGGTGAGGCGCAAAAACCATTTTTCGCCGTATGAAGTCAACCCATTGCCGGGCGAAAACGGCGCGCCTCGATGAAAGGCGCGCCGCGTTGGCTCAGGCCGCCTTCAGGCTCTTCATGTCGATGCAGAAGCGGTATTTCACGTCCGATTTCAGCATCCGCTCATACGCTTCGTTGATCTGCTGGATATTGATCATCTCCACATCCGCGGTGATGTTGTGCTTGCCGCAGAAGTCCAGCATCTCCTGGGTTTCCTTGATGCCGCCGATCATCGAGCCGGCGAAGCTGCGCCGGCGCATCAGCAGCGGGAACACCGAGATCGGCAGCGGATGCTCGGGCGCGCCCACCTGCACCATGGTCGCATCGCGCTTCAGTAGCCCGAAGAAGGGGCTGAGATCATGGCTGGCGGAAACGGTGTCGATGATCAAATCGAAGCTCTCGGCATGTTCGGCCATCTGCGCCTCATCCTTGGAGAGGATGACCAGGCTCGCACCCAGGCGCTTGGCATCCGCAACCTTGCTGGCGGAGGTGGTGAACAGCGCGGTTTCAGCCCCCATCGCATGGGCCAGCTTCACACCCATATGGCCGAGCCCGCCGAGGCCGATGATGCCGACCTTCTTGCCCGGCCCGGCACCCCAATGGCGCAGCGGCGAATAGAGGGTGATGCCGGCGCACAGCAGCGGCGCGGCGGCGGCCGGGTCGAGATTTTCCGGGATGCGCAGGACGAAATTCTCATCCACCACGATCTTGTCCGAATAGCCGCCCTTGGAGGGCTCGTTGATCACCTTGTCGGTGCCGCCATAGGTCTGGCCGGTCAGGCCCTCGGCGCAATATTGCTCCAGCCCTTCCTGGCAGGAGGGGCAGGTGCGGCAGCTATTGACCATGCAGCCGACGCCAACGCGCTCGCCGACTTTATATTTGGTGACGCCAGGGCCGACACTCTTCACCCGGCCGACGATCTCGTGGCCCGGCACGGCGGGGTACTGGGTGAAATGCCATTCATCGCGGGCGAAATGGATGTCCGAATGGCAGACACCGCAATATTCAATTTCGATTTCAATATCATTCTGGCCGACATCGCGGCGATTGAAGGTGAGGGGGGCCAGCGCCTCAGTGGGGCTGGCGGCGCCGTAACCGGTGCAAATAAGCATATGAATCTCCCGGGGTTAAAAATCCGAGAGGATATGGCCCCGGGAAAACCCGATTCAACCAAAGCGCCGGCCGACGCGTTCAGTTTCCTTTTAAGAAATCTTTGTTCTTACAAGTTGACGGCATCAAAACCCTTGGATAACCTGCGCGCAGCGGAAAGGAGCAGGTTGCGCAGATGTGTGGGATTGCCGGATTATTTCTGAAGAACTCAGCTTTGGAGCCGCAGCTGGGCGCGCTGATGAGCCAAATGCTGAATGTGCTGACCGAGCGCGGGCCTGACTCCGCCGGGTTTGCGATTTATGGCGCGGCGGCGCCGGGCCAGGTGAAATTCACCCTGCGCGCGCCGGCGGGGTTTGACATGGCCGGATTCGCGGCCCGCTTCGGCGCCAGCCTGTCGGTGCATGACGACCATGCGGTGCTGAGCCTGGCCCAGGAGAAAGCGGCCGAACTCCGCAACGCCTTGGCGAAGATGCCGGAGATTATCGTGGTCTCCGTCGGCAATCGCATCGAGCTGTTCAAGGGCATCGGCCTGCCGGAAGAGGTTGGCGCGCGCTTCGGGCTGGCCGGTATGGCCGGCAGCCATGCGGTCGGCCATACGCGCATGGCGACCGAATCGGCGGTGACCACGGAAGGCGCGCATCCTTTCTCCACCGGGGCGGATCAATGCCTGGTGCATAATGGCTCGCTCTCCAACCATAATGATGTGCGCCGCCGGCTGATGCGCGAAGGCATCAATTTCGCCACCCAGAATGATACCGAGGTGGCGGCGGGCTATCTCTCCTACAAATTGCGCGAAGGCGCCAAGCTGGATGCGGCGCTGACGCAGGCGCTGGAAGATCTCGACGGGTTCTATAATTTTGTCGTCGGCACCGAGACCGGTTTCGGCGTGCTGCGCGATCCGGTTTCCTGCAAGCCGGCGGTGATGGCGGAGACGGATGATTATGTCGCCTTCGCCTCGGAATATCGCGCGCTGGCGGATCTGCCGGGCATCGAGGCGGCGCATCTGTTCGAGCCGGAACCGGGGCGCGTCTATTTCTGGGAGCGCGCGGCATGAGTTCGGCGTTGGAAAAAACCATGGAAGATACGATTATGTTTGATCTCGCCGCGGCCCCGCTGCGGGAGCTGAATGAGAAGCTGCAAACCTTACCCGGCGGCACCAACCAGACCGCCTGGAGGATCGCCAACCCGCGCGGCGCGCATGCGCTGGCGGTGGGCATCACCACCCCGGTACAGGTGCTGATCGACGGCCATGCCGGCTATTATGCGGCGGGGATGAATGATGGCGCCGCCATCACCATCAATGGCAATGCCGCCACCGGGGTTGCGGAAAACATGATGTCTGGCCGCGTGCATGTGAAAGGCGATGCCAGCCAGTCGGCCGGTGCCACCGCGCATGGCGGCTTGCTGATCATCGACGGCAATGCCTCGGCGCGCTGCGGGATTTCGATGAAGGGCATCGATATCGTGGTGAAAGGCAATGTCGGCCATATGAGCGCCTTCATGGCGCAGAGCGGCAATCTGGTGGTCTGCGGCGATGCCGGGGATGCGCTGGGGGATTCGCTGTATGAGGCGCGGCTGTTCGTGAAGGGCAGCGTGAAGAGCCTGGGTGCGGATTGCGAGAAGAAACAGATGGGCGCGGAAGATGCCGCCATTCTCAGCGATCTTCTGCAACGCGCCGGTGTGGCGGCGAAGCCGGAGGAATTCACCCTCTATGGCTCGGCGCGCACGCTGTATCATTTCCATGTCGATAATGCCGGGGCGTACTGACCATGAACGACACGCCGTTCTCCCAAATTCCGCAGACCAAGCCGCGCTTTTCCGCGACCTTCGATCCGCATACCATCGCCGAGATCCAGCGCGCCGCCGCCACCGGCATCTATGACATCCGCGGCGGCGGCACCAAGCGCAAGCTGCCGCATTTCGATGATCTGCTCTTCCTTGGCGCCTCGATGTCGCGCTATCCGCTGGAAGGCTATCGCGAGAAATGCGGCACGGATGTCGTGCTCGGCACGCGCTTTGCCAAAAAGCCGATTCATCTGAAAACTCCGGTGACGATTGCCGGCATGTCCTTCGGCGCGCTCTCGGGCAATGCCAAGGAGGCGCTGGGGCGCGGGGCTACCGCGGTGGGCACCTCCACCACCACCGGCGATGGCGGGATGACGCCGGAGGAGCGCGGCCATTCGCAGACCTTGGTCTATCAATATCTGCCCTCGCGCTACGGCATGAATCTCGCTGATCTGCGCAAGGCGGATGCGATCGAGGTGGTGGTCGGCCAGGGCGCGAAGCCGGGCGGCGGCGGCATGCTGCTGGGGCAGAAAATCTCCCCGCGCGTGGCCAAGATGCGCAATCTGCCGGAAGGGATCGACCAGCGCTCCGCCTGCCGGCATCCGGACTGGACCGGGCCGGATGACCTGGAGATCAAGATCCTGGAGCTGCGCGAGCTGACCAATTGGGAGAAGCCGATCTATGTGAAGGTCGGCGCCTCGCGGCCTTATTACGACATCGCGCTGGCGGTGAAGGCCGGGGCCGATGTGGTGGTGCTGGATGGCATGCAGGGCGGCACCGCGGCCACACAGGAAGTGTTCATCGAGCAGGTCGGCATTCCCATCCTCGCCGCCATTCGCCCGGCGGTGCAGGCGCTGCAGGATCTGGGTATGCACCGGCAGGTGCAGCTGATCGTCTCCGGCGGCATCCGCACCGGGGCGGATGTGGCCAAGGCGATCGCGCTGGGCGCGGATGCGGTGGCGATCGGCACCGCGGCGTTGGTGGCGCTTGGCGACAACTCCCCGGAGTTCGAGGAGGAATACCGCAAGCTCGGCACCACCGCCGGGGCCTATGATGACTGGCATGAAGGGCGCGACCCGGCCGGCATCACCACCCAGGACCCGGTTTTGGCGGCGCGGCTGGACCCGGTGAAGGCCGGGCGGCGGTTGGCGAATTACCTCTCGGTGCTGACCCTGGAGGCGCAGACCATCGCGCGGGCCTGCGGCAAGAGCCATCTGCATAATCTCGAGCCCGAGGATCTGGTGGCGCTGACGCTGGAGGCCTCCGCCATGGCGCAGGTGCCGCTGGCGGGGACGAGCTGGATCCCGGGGAAGGGGGGCTGATGAAGGTTCGGGGTGTTGGCGACGACGTCGCCACCGCCCCGAACGTTTTCGCCGCTTTTTTGAAAAAAAGCGGCCCCAAAAAACTTTTGCGATAATTTCTAAAAATACCCGACAAAACCGGGACAATAGTCACACAGCTTGCTCCACCAGACACAACACCAAGCAAGGGACGACGATGGCGATCAAGCTTGCCGAAAAGGCGAAAGAACTCGGCCTCAAATATTTTCTGATTTCCTACACGGATCTGTTCGGCAGCCAACGCGCCAAGCTGGTGCCGGCTTCCGCCATCGCGGGCATGCAGAAGAACGGCGCCGGGTTCGCGGGATTTGCCACCTGGCTCGATATGTCGCCTGCGGATTCCGACATGTTCGCCCTGCCGGACCCGGAAACCCTGACCGTGCTGCCCTGGAAGAAGGAGGTCGGCTGGCTGGCCTCCGACATCTATATGGACGGGCAGAAGGTGGAGCAGGGGCCGCGCAACGTGCTCAAGCGCGTCATCGCCCAGGCGGACAAGGCCGGGTTCCTGATGAAAAGCGGGGTGGAGTGCGAGTTCTTTCTCACCACGCCGGATGGCCAGGCGATTTCGGACGCGCTCGATACCGGCAGCAAGCCCTGTTACGACGCCGGCGCGCTGCTGCGCCGCTATGACGTGATCACCGAGATCTGCGATGCGATGCAGGAACTCGGCTGGGAGGCCTACCAGAACGACCATGAGGACGCGAACGGCCAGTTCGAGATGAACTGGCATTATGACGAGGCGCTGCTGACCGCCGACCGGCATGTGTTCTTCAAATTCATGGCCAAATCCATCGCCGAGAAGCATGGGTTGCGCGCCACCTTCATGCCCAAGCCGTTCCTGGGCCTCACCGGCTCGGGCTGCCACAGCCATGTCTCGCTGTGGAAGGGCAAGGAGAATCTGTTTGAGGATGAGACGGGCGAGCTGGGCGTCTCGCAGCTCGGCTATCATTTCATTGGCGGCGTGATCCAGCATGCGGACGCGCTGGCGGCGATCACCAACCCGACGGTGAACAGCTATAAGCGCATCAACGCGCCGCGGACAATTTCCGGGGCCACCTGGGCGCCGAACACCGTGACCTATGCCGGCAATAACCGCACCCATATGATCCGCATCCCCGAGCCGGGGCGCTTTGAGATGCGGCTGGCGGATGGGGCGGTGAACCCGTATCTGCTGCAGGCTTCGATCCTGGCGGCGGGGCTGGATGGCATCGCCAAACAGACCGATCCGGGCAAGCGGCTGGATATCAACATGTACACGGACGGCCATCTGGTGAAGGACGCCAAGAAACTGCCGCTGAACCTGCTGGACGCGCTGCGCGCGCTGGAGGCAAATGACACGCTGAAGGCAACGTTGGGCGAGGGCTTCGTCTCTGCCTACACCAAGCTCAAGCATGGCGAATGGAACGCCTACGCGGCGTATCTCTCGGACTGGGAGCGCCAGGCGACGCTGGATTGCTGATCAACCCGCCGGGGCAAGCCGCAGCAGCGTGCCATTATGGTCCTCGGTGATCAGCACGCTGCCATCCGGCAGCTCCGCGAGTGAGACCGGGCTGCCCATCGGCGCCTGGCCCGGCGTACCCGCCCAGCCCCAGATCACCTGCCAGGGCTGGCCTTCCGGCAGGCCCTGGGCGTTCAGCGTCATCGCCATCAGCCGGTGCCCTTGCGCGCGATAGCCGTGATAGGGGATCAGCAGCGTATCTTTCAGCGCCGGAATCGCGGCGCCGCGATAGACCAGCAGCCCCAGAGGGGCGGCGTGCGGCGCGAGCAGGACGCTGGGTGCGGTCATTTTCGCGCAATCGAAGTGTGGATATTCCGGGCTGGGGCGGTTCGCGTCGAAGCAATAGGGCCAGCCATAATCCGCGCCGGGCGTGATGATATCCAGCGTGTCGCGCGGTTCGGTCTCGTCGGAGAGATTCGGGTCGGCCAGGTTGATGAAATCCCGCGCATTGACCGCCGCCGCCAGCTTGCCGTCCGGCAGGATCGCCAGCCCCATGGAATTGCGCAGGCCGGTGGCGAGGATCTGCGCGTCCTGAAACCGCAAGACCTTGCCGGGCTGGGGCATGATGCGCGCGATGCTCGCACGCGGCGGGGTGGCGGCGGTTTCCGGGCAGGGTTTCGCGGGGTCGGGCGGGGTTTTGCCCGGCCCTTCGCAATTATTCGTGGCCGAGCCGATATTGATGTCCAGCGCGCCGTCCGGCTCGGCCACCAGGGCGGTCAGCGGATGGCGGCCGGTATCGGGCAGGCCGGTGATCACATCCTCCAGCGTCGCCTTGCCGCCCGAAAGCCGCAGCCGGGCAACGCGCCCGAGCAGCCCGAGATAGATCGTGCCATCCGGGGCAACCGCGATGCCGTTCGGTTCGTCCAGCCCGGTGAGCAGGGTTTGCGGCGGCGCCGTGCCGTCATCGGTGAAACGCAGCAGCGCGCCGCGCCCCTTCACCCAGCCGCCCATCTCCACGACATAGACATCATGCCCGACCACGGCGAGGCCGCGCGGAAAGCGCAACCCCTTGGCCACCAGCCCGACGCAGGTGCCGGGCAGGCTGGCGAGATCAAGGCGCGGAAAGCCGGCGCAGCTGCCCTGGGGGTGATAAGGGGGCGCCGCCAGCGCGCGCAACGGCAGGCAGAGCAGGAGCAGACTAAGAAGCCGGTTCATGGCGTTCCTTTCACGCAAATTTCGCAGAGCTTCGTTGAAATATGGCTCTTGTCAGGGGCGAGGTGTCGGCCAATTGTCAGGCATGCTTACACGTCTTTCCACCGATACGCCGCATTTTTCAGCTTTGCTGACGCTCAATAACGAACACGCGCAGGAGCTTTCGGCGGCGGATGAAGCCCGCTTCGCCTTGCTGCTGGAGCGGGCTTTTTACGCCGCCTCGATCAATGACAGTGAGGCCCTGCTGATCGCCTTCGATCAGGACGCGGATTATGATTCGCCGAATTTCCTCTGGTTCAAGCAACGGTTTTTGAAATTCGTCTATATCGACCGGGTGGTGACCGCGAAGGCCGCGCGCGGCCGGGGCCATGGGGTGGCGCTGTATGATGCGCTGTTCCAGCAGGCGCGTCTGGCCGGCCATACGATCGCGGTGTGCGAGGTGAATGAGGATCCGCCAAATCCGGCCTCGGACGCGTTCCACGCCCGTTTCGGGTTTTCACTGGCCGGCCAGGCCAAGCTGCCCAACGGCAAAGCCGTCAGATATTTCGTAAAAACGCTTTGAGGTCAGCGGAGCGCAATATGCGTTTGAGTTGACGCGCGTGCGTCAAGATAAACCCATGAAATTGCTCGCCAAAACATGAGTAGAGCGCGTGGGTGTAAACCCATCTCGCTCGAGCGCCGCGGAACTGTTCAGGGCTGTCCCGGATTCCGTCTCAATATGCACCAAGCGGGTCCGGGGCGGTAAAATGTCTACAGCAGCACGCTTTCCACCAGATTGCGCCCATTCTCCTTGGCCTGACGCATCGCCTTGTCGGCGGCGCTGATCAGCAGCGCGGGGGAAGGGGAGACGGTCTTCGCCGCCGCCACGCCGATGCTCACCGTGATCGGCATGTCCATCCCCGGCACGCTGTGGCGCGCCACCGCCTCGCGGATGCGCTCCGCCACCAGCTTGGAATCGATGATGCCGGCGCGCAGCAGCACCAGGAAGGTGCCCGCGCCATAGCGGCCGATCACATCCACCTCGCGCACGCTCTGGCGCAGCCGCGCGGCGACGTCGAACAGCACGGTATCACCCGCCTGGGTGCCGTATGTCTCGTTGATCTGGTTCAGATGATCGATATCCACCAGCAACAGGCTGAGCGGCGAGCCCCGGCTGGCGGCCGCGCATTCCAGATGCGCCAGATCCATGATCACATTGCGCTTCCACATCTGCGTCAAGCCGTCGATCGAATCGCGCCGGGCCAGCGGGTCCTGGGATTTGATCAGCGATTCCTGGAAAGACCCCTGCATCACCCGGGTCAGCTCGCGTTCAACGATCACCGCCAGATCGCGCAGCGTGTCCAGCCCGGCGCGGCTGGGGCGGCGCGGCAGCGTATCCATCACGCAGAGCGCGCCAACGCAGGAGCGCGCCCCGGCATGAATCGGCTGGCCGGCATAAAAGCGCACATTCGGGTTGCCAGTGACCAGAGGGTTTTGGGCGAAGCGCTCATCCTGCGTGGTATCGGGGATGATAAGCGGATGATGCGCCTCGATCGCATGGCCGCAGAAGGACAGCTCGCGCGGAATTTCCGCCATCGGCATGCCGACGCTGGATTTCAGCCATTGCTTGTCGCCGGCGATGAAGCTGATCGTGGCGATCGGTGCCTGCAGCACCCGCGCCGTCAGCCGGGTGATCCGGTCAAACCGCTCCTCGGCCGGGGTGTAGAGCAGATTGAGGGCGTTGAGATCCTTCAGGCGCTGCGATTCGGCCAGGCTGAGATACCCGCCCTCAGGCGTCAGCAAGCTGGACGTCGTCGTCTGTTGGTTCGTCCACATGCGAAGTCTCTCATCGTCCAGAACGGCGTTAACACAGCGTTAAATTGTATCGTTTCCGAACGGCTTTCAAGGACCAACTCGTTTGCTCTGGCGTTTTTTTGGCTTGATAAAACCGGCATCACGCGGATGTGAATGTAGTTTGCACGCGGAAGTTTTCAGTGCGCGATGCGATTTCCACCGGATGGCGGCGCGGCGGGCGCGCCGACATCTTATGTCGTGGTTGCGGTAAAAATTGAGCGCAGCCGCCGTGCCGCCTCAAAACCGAGACGGGCGGGAGGCGCGCCTGATATTAACGGTAGGTTAATTGCCTTTCATCAAACCAGGCCTCGCCTCAGGCGCTGGCTTCATCCAGCGCCGCGATGCTGTCCTTATCCAGCTCAAGCGCCGCGGCGCGGATCAGCGATTGCATCTGGCTCAGGCTGGTGGCGCTGGCAATCGGCGCGGTGATGCCGGATTTCTCCCTGCACCAGGCAATCGCCACCTCGGAAGGCGCCGCGCCAATCCGCTGCGCCTGCGCCAGCAACGCCGCGATCACCGCCTTGCCCTTTGCCGTCGCCAGATATTTTTTCGCGCTCTCCCCGCGCCGGCCGACGCAATCCGCCTCGCTCTTGTACTTGCCGCTGAGAAAGCCAGCGGCCAGGGCGAAGTAATTGATCGCGCCCACCTCCTCGGCGATGCAGAGCGATTGCAGCTCAGCCTCGAAGGCCGGGCGCTCCATCAGATTATAGAGCGGCTGCAGGCTTTCATAACGCGGCAGGTTGTTGGCCTTGGCCACATCCAGCGCCGCTTTCAAGCGCGGCGCGGTATAGTTGGAGGCGCCGATCGCCTTCACCTTGCCCTGCTTGATCAGCTCGGCGAAGGCTCCCAGCGTCTCTTCCAGCGGCGTTTCCGGATCGTCCTGATGCGCCTGGTAGAGATCGATATAATCGGTCTGCAACCGGGTCAGCGACGCCTCGACGGCGGCGAAGATCCGCGCCTTGGACAGGCTGGCCTGATGATGGCCCATCGCCATGCCGACCTTGGTGAGGATTTTCACCTGGGAGCGGTTTTTGCGCTCCTTCATCCAGGCGCCGATGATCGCCTCGCTCTCCCCACCTTCATGCCCCTCGACCCAGGTGGAATACATATCCGCCGTGTCGATCGCATTCAGCCCGCCCTCCAGCGCGGCGTCCAGCAGATCGAGCGAGGTTTTGATATCGGCGGTCCAGCCGAAGACATTGCCGCCCAGAACCACGGGCGGCAGCGCCAGGCCGGAGCGGCCGAGCATTTTGGTGGGAAGCGCCATCAATCAGAATCCTTCCAGCACGATCTTGCCCATCGTCATCCCCGATTCCAGGGCGGCATGGGCGCGGATCAGGTTTATCGCGTTGATGGGGCCATAATTCTCGGTCATCGTCGTCTTCAACGTGCCGTTATCGACGAGATGCGCGATGGCCTCCAGCGTGCGGTGCTGCACGCTCATGTCATGTGTGTGCAAAAGCCCGCGTGTGAAGACATATTCGGTATGCAGCGTGGCACTTTTACGGATCAGCGGCGAAACATTCAGCTCGCCGGCATTGGATTCGATGATGCCGACCGCACCTTCCGGCGCCAGCAGCTCGACCAGCTTGTGGAAATGCTGCTTCACATGCGCGACGCAGAAAATATGGCCGGGCGGGTTGAGGCCAGCCTGCAAAATCTGCGCGCCGAGATCATGCTGGTGATTGACGATATGGTGCGCGCCTAGGCTGCGGCACCATTCCGCCGTCTCCGGGCGGGAGGCGGTGGCGATGATGGTCATGTCGGTGAGCTGCGCAGCGAGCTGAATGGCCATCGAGCCGACACCGCCGCCAGCCCCCACCACCAGCATGGTGCCGCCATGCGGCTGGTCGCGCGGGATGCGGAAGCGCTCGAACAGCATCTCCCAGGCGGTCAGCGCCGTCAGCGGCAAGGCTGCCGCCTGCGCGAAGCTCAAGCTTTTCGGCTTATGGCCGACGATGCGGTCATCGACGAGCTGGAACTCGGCATTGCTGCCCTGGCGGTCCGGCACGCCGGCATAGAACACCTCGTCGCCGACGGAGAAATTCTGCACTTCGGGGCCGATGGCGCGCACGATCCCGGCGGCGTCATAGCCCAGCACCCGCGGCTCGCCCAACGGCTCGGCCGACTGGCGGATCTTGGTATCGACCGGATTGACCGAAACCGCCTTGATCTCGACCAGCAGATCATGATGCCGGGGGACGGGCACCGGCAGATCGACATCCTGCAGCGCATCCATGGAGGTAATCGGGCGGGCATGGGTAAAGGCAACGGCTTTCATGGGACGACTTTCTCTTCAGTTGGCCTGCTAGACATTGATATCTAAGACATATCCGATGTTACATTTGAACTCATGCGCCGATGCGCAACAGCCCCGCCCCCTCGCTGGCCAGCCATGCGGTGGCGGCTTGCCTGTGCGGGGTGAGGGTTTCGGTCAGCGCCCAGAAATGCGGGCCGTGATTCATATGGCGCAGATGCGCCACCTCATGCGCCACCACATAATGCTGCACAGGCTCAGGCGCACAGATCAGCCGCCAGCAGAAAGCCAGCGTGCCATCCGGCGCGCAGCTTCCCCAGCGTGAGCGCGTGTCCTTGATCCGCACGATCTTCGGCCGCAGCCCGGCCTCGCGGGCAATGTCCGCGGCCATCGCGGTCAAACGCTGCCGGGCCAGGCGCTTCAGGCAGTCCGCGACGCGACGCGCCAGAAACTCCGCCTCGCCGGTGACGATGATCCGCCCCTCCTCGATCCAGGCGCCGCCGCGCCCCTCCGGGCGATGCACGATCTCATGCGCCAGCCCATGCACCGGCACCAGCGCGCCTTGGGTCAGGCGCAAGGGCTGGGGCAGGGCCTCCAGCTTCTCATTCACCCATGCCTCATGCGCATGCAGCAACGCCAGCCCGGCGCGGCGGGAGGCGCGCATCGGCAGCGTGATCACCACCCCCTGGGCCGGGTCCACCCGCAGCGAAATCCGCTTTGCCCGGGCCGAACGCTTGAAGGCAACGGCGATCAGCGCCCCCTGCACGGGCACCAGCTCCGTGGTGAGGGGCTCCTGGCTCATGCGCGCCGGCGCCGTGGCATCTGCCCCGGCCAGTCCATGATATGGTCTTCGAGCGGCCCGGCCTGGCGCTCATCCAGGCAGCGCCCGGCGACCGACGCCCCGGCCTCGATCACGCTCTGCGCCCGGCCCGAGCGCAACGGGTGCCAGGCCGGCAGATCCTTGCCCTCATGCACCAGCCGATAGGCGCAGCTCGGCGGCAGCCAGTCCATTTTCTCCAGCTTCTTCGGGGTCAGCTTCACGCAATCGGGCACCAGCGATTTGCGGTTGGCATAATCCCGGCAGCGCGCGGTATTCACATTCAACAGCCGGCAGGCGACATTGGTGAAGGCGATTTCGTCTGTATCCTCGTCGCGCAATTTATGCAGGCAGCAGCGCCCGCAGCCATCGCAAAGCGACTCCCACTCCGCCCGGCTCATCTGCGCCAAAGTTTTTTCACGCCAGAATCCCATGCCGCCAACATACAGGAGCGCGCCGCGCCGCGCCATGCCGCCCGCTTCATGACAAGTTGTGCAGGCGCGCGCGGGCCCCGTTGCGGCGGCGCGGCATCGCGTGGCAAACTCCGTCTCATGTTCAGACGCATGATGTTGGCGGGGCTTGGCAGCGCTTTGGTGTTGCCGCGAGCGGGCAGGGCGGCACAGCCTTTTCCGGAATTTCTGGCGCAGCTGCAGGCGCGCGCGCGGGCGGCGGGCATCCCTGAGCGGATCGTCATGGCCAGCACCGGCAGCCTCACCCCCAACCAGGATGTGATCAAGCTCGACCATCACCAGGCCGAATTCACCCTGACCTGGGCGCAATATTCCAGCCGGGTGCTGAGCCAGACCCGCATCGCCAACGGCAAGGCGAAATACGCGCAGGTGCGCAGCCTGCTCGCCGCCATCACCAGCCGCTACGGCGTCTCCGCCGATGTGATGCTGGGGATCTGGGCGCTGGAAACGAATTTCGGCGCCAACCAGGGCGATTTCAACGTGATCGACGCACTGACCACCTTGGCCTGGGACCGCCAGAGCCATTATTTCGGCAATGAGGTGATCAAGGCGATGACCATCGTGGCGCGCGGCGATGCGCCGGTGGCCAATCTGCTCGGCTCCTATGCCGGCGCCATGGGGCAGCCGCAATTCATGCCCAGCACCTATCTCACCACCGCCGTCTCCTTCTCCGGCAACCACGCGCCGGATATCTGGAATTCCGATGCCGATGCCCTGGCCTCGATGGCGAATTACCTCGCCAAGGCCGGCTGGCAGGCGGATGCGCCCTCCTCCGAGCCGGTGCTGGCCCCGGCCAGTTTCAATGCCGCGATGGCCGGGCGCGAAAACATGCAGACCATCGGCTATTGGGAAAAACTCGGCGTGCAGCGCCTGCCCGGCGCGCCGCAGCTCTCCGCCGCCACCCCGGCCGCCTTGCTGTTGCCCGATGGCGCCGGCGGCCAGGCCTTCCTGGTCTATGAGAATTTCAAGGCGATCCGCCGCTATAACCCGTCCGATTTCTACGCGCTGGCGGTCGGCGCGCTGGGGCGGATGATCCTGTCATGAGCAGCCGGCTGATCCTGGGGCTGTGTGCGTTTCTGGCCGGCTGCATGCCCAAGGCGCCGCCACCGCCCGCCCCGGGGCCGGTGACCTATACGATCGGCAACCCCTATCAGGTCGGCGGGGAATGGCGCTATCCGCGCGAATTCGGCGCCTATGACGTCACCGGGTTGGGCATCATCATCGAACATGGGGACGATCCCTACACCGCCGATAACGAGCTCTATGACCCTGACGGGCTGATGGCCGCCAGCCCGGTGCTGCCGCTGCCCAGCGTCGTCACCATCACCAATCTGGTGAATGGCCGTTCGCTGCAGGTGCGGGTGAATGAGCGCGGGCCGAACGTGCCCGGGCGCGTCATCGCCGTCACCCCGCGCGTGGCCCGGCTCTTGGATTTTCCAAGCGGCGGCGTGGTCGAGGTCGAGGTGAAGCTGAACGCCCAGGCCAGTTCGGCGCTGCAGGGCGCGCTCGGCGCCGGGCCGAAGCTGCAGGCCGCCCCTGTCGCCGGCATCACCGCGCAATCGCTGGGCGCGCCGGGCAGTGCCGGGCCGGTCGGGGTGGCGCATCAGCTGGTGCAGGCCAACGACAACGCCCCGCAAAATGCCGGCCCGACCCTCTCCGGCCAGGTGATGCAGGCCCAGCCCGCCCCCGGCCCGCTCTTCGTGCAACTGCCCGGCTATGGCAGCGAAAGCGACGCGGCGCGGGTGATGGCCCGGCTCTACGGCATGCCGGCGCGCATCGTGCCGGTGTTCGGGGCGGACCGCACGCTCTGGGCGGTGAATATCGGGCCCTATCATTCGGTGGAGGATGCCGACCAGGCGCTGCAGCATGTGCTGAATGCCGGCATGACCGACCCTGAGATCATCGTCCGGTAAGTGGCGCAGGGTCTGTTCATCACGCTGGAAGGCGGGGAGGGGGCTGGCAAATCCACCGCCGCCCGCGGCCTCGCCGAGGCGCTGCGGGCCGAGGGGCATGAGGTGGTGCTCACCCGCGAGCCCGGCGGCACCAAGGGGGCGGAGGCGATCCGCGCGCTGCTGCTCAACCAAGACCTGCCCTTGGATGCGCTGGCCCAGACCATGCTGCATTTCGCCGCCCGCGCCGACCATGTGGCCGGGCTGATCCGCCCGGCACTGGCGCGCGGCGCTATCGTCGTCTGCGACCGGTTCTATGATTCCACCATGGCCTATCAGGCCTATGGCCAGAACGTGCCCATTGCCCAGGTGCGCGCCTTGATCGAGCTGGTCGGGCTTCAGCCGGACATCACCTTTTTGCTCGCCCTCCCGGAAGCCCAGGCCCAGGCGCGGCTGGCCCAGCGCGCCGCCGCGACCGACCGCTATGAGCAGATGAACCGCGATTTCTTCGCCCGGGTGCAGGCAGGCTTTGCCGAAATCGCCGCCGCCGCGCCTGAGCGTGTCGTCACCATCGATGCCAGCCCGGCGCCGGAGGCGGTGGTTGCCACCATGCGGACGGCCCTGCGCGCCCGGACCGGACGCTGATGCCGCCCGATCCGCGCGCCAACCCGCATTTTCGCGGCCATGAAGCGGCGATCCACGCGCTGCGCTCGGCGGTCACCGCCGGGCGGCTGCATCATGGCTGGCTCTTCGCCGGCCCGCCCGGCATCGGCAAGGCGACCCTGGCTTATCGCTTTGGCCGCTGGCTGCTGGCGGCCGGGCAGAGCGAGGATCTCTCCATCCCCGAAAGCTCCGGCCCGTTCCGGCGCATCGCCGCCGGCACCCATCCGGATTTCTTCACCGTCGAGCGGCGGATCAACGCCAAGACCGAGAAGCTGCAAGGCGAAATCGTCATCGCCACGATCCAGGAGGCCAGCGCCTTCATGCGCTTGACGCCCGCCGAGGGCGGCTGGCGCGTGGTGCTGGTGGATGGCGCCGAGGACATGAACAGCAACGCCGCCAACGCGCTGCTGAAATTGCTGGAGGAACCGCCGCCGCGCTCGATCCTGCTGCTGACCAGCGCCGCCCCGGGAAGGCTGCTCCCCACCATCCGCAGCCGCTGCCGGGTGCTGCCAATGTCGCCGCTGCCGGATGCGGTGATGCGCGCCTTGCTGGCCGATTACGCCCCGGACGCCGATGCGGCCCGGCTGATCGAGCTGGCGGAAGGGAGCATCGGCAATGCGCTGAACCTGGCGGAGGGCGGCGGTGTCGCCGTCGCCGCTTTGGTGGATGAAGCGCTGGACGCCCCGGTTGCCCCCGCCCGCGCCCAGGCGATGGCCGACAGCGTCGCCCGCAGCGTGGAAGGGGCCGACAAGTTCGAGCTGTTCTTTTCCCTGCTGCGCACCCGCCTGGCGGCGCGCACCCGTGCCGCCGCCCGCGCCGGGGCGGGCAACCTCTCCCATAACGTCACGCTCTGGCAGGATTTTGGAAAACTGGAGCGTGAGGTGTTAGGACTGAACCTGGATAAGCGCGCCGCCATCCTCGTGGCGCTGGAACAGTTGCATAGGTCATGAGCAAGACATTTTATATCACCACGCCGATCTACTACGTGAACGGCGCGCCGCATCTCGGCCATGCTTACACCTCCACCGCCGCCGACGTGCTGGCCCGCTGGCACCGCCTTGCCGGCGATGAGGTGTTTTTCCTCACCGGCACCGATGAGCATGGCCAGAAGGTGGAAGCCGCCGCCCGTAATGCCGGCATCGCCCCGCAGGAGTTTACCGACCGCGTCTCGGCCGATTTCCGCGACATGGCGCAGGCGATGAACATCTCCAACGATGATTTCATCCGCACCACCGAGCCGCGCCACAAGGCCGCCTGCCAGGCGATCTGGAGCAAGCTGCAGGAAAACGGCTTCATCTATCTCGGCGCCTATGAAGGCTGGTACGCGGTGCGCGACGAAGCCTTCTACGACGAGAGCGAAACCGCGCTGAAGCCGGACGGTACACGCTACGCGCTCGCCTCGGGTGCTGCGGTGGAATGGGTGGTCGAGCCCAGCTATTTCTTCAAGCTGAGCGCCTTCCAGGACAGGCTCTTGGCCTTCTATGAGGAAAATCCAGGCTTCATCGCGCCCGCCGCGAAGCGCAACGAAATCCTGTCCTTCGTGCGCGGCGGGCTGAATGATCTCTCCATCTCCCGCACCTCCTTCTCCTGGGGCGTGAAGGTGCCGGGCGATGAAAAGCATGTGATGTATGTCTGGCTGGATGCTCTGGTGAATTATCTCACCGCAATCGGCTATCCTGAGATGTCCGGCCCGCGCGCGAAATTCTGGCCCGCCAGCCTGCATTTGGTCGGCAAGGAGATCATCCGCTTCCACGCCGTCTATTGGCCGGCTTTCCTGATGGGCGCCGGGCTGGAGCTGCCGAAGAAGGTGTTCTCGCATGGCTGGTGGACGGTCGAGGGCGAGAAAATGTCGAAATCGCTCGGCAATTTCATCGATGTGCGGCCGCTGGTGCAGGAATACGGGTTGGACCAGATACGCTATTTCATTCTGCGCGAGGTGCCGTTCGGCAATGATGGGGATTTCTCAAAAGAGTCTCTGCATCGCCGGATCAATTCGGACCTCGCCAACGGCATCGGCAATCTCTCCCAGCGCACGCTCTCCTTCATCGGCAAGAATGCCGGTGCCGCGGTGCCGCCGAAAGGCTCGCTGACCGAGGCGGATGAGGCGCTGCTCGCCGAAGCCGCCGCGCTGCCGGCCAAGCTGCATGCCGCGATGGACAAGCTCGCCTTCCATGAAGCGCTGGATGAAATCTGGCGCCTGATCCGCGCCGCCGATGGCTATATCGACTCCCAGGCCCCCTGGAGCCTGCGCAAGACCGATCTCGATCGCATGAACAGCGTGCTCTACACGCTCTGCGTGGTGCTGCGCACGCTGGGCGTGGTGCTGCAGCCCTTCATGCCGGAAACGATGAGCAAGCTGCTGGATTATCTGGGTCTGGACGAAGCCCGTTCGCTGGCCGTGCTGGACGTGCCTTTGGCGGAGGGCACCGCGCTGCCGACGCCGACCGGCCTGTTCCCGCGCGTGGGTGTCTGATGCTCGTCGATTCCCACTGCCATCTCGATTATTTCAACCAGCCCGGCGAACAGGCGGAGGTGATCGCCCGCGCCGTCGCCGCCGGGGTCAGCGAGATGGTCAGCATCGGCGTGACGCTGGCGCAAAGCCGCGAGATCCTCGCCATCGCCGAGGCGCATGAGAATGTCTGGGCCTGTGTCGGCGTGCACCCCAACCACGCCGCCGATGTGCTGCCGGTGGTGGAGCCGGAGGTGCTGGCGAAGCTGGCTGAACATCCGAAAGTCATCGGCATCGGCGAATCCGGCCTGGATTATTTCTACGACAAGGCGCCGAAGGACGTGCAGGAACAGAATTTCCGCGCCAATATCCGCGCCGCCCGCCTGGCCGGGATGCCGATCTGCATCCATGCCCGCGATGCCGATGAGGATATCGCCAGGATTCTACGTGAGGAAAGGGAAGGGGGGCATTTCGAGTTCCTGCTGCATTGCTTCTCCTCCTCACGCTGGCTGGCGGAGCAGGCAATGGAACTGGGCGGCTATTTCTCCTTCTCCGGCATCATCACCTTCCCGAAAGGCGAGGCTGTCCGCGAGGTCGCGGCGATGGTCCCGGCGGATCGCATCCTTGTGGAGACCGACAGCCCCTACCTCGCCCCCGCCCCCTATCGCGGCAAGCGCAACGAACCCGCCTACACCGCCTACACGGCGGCGAAGCTGGCCGAGGTGAGGGGGCTTTCCGAGGAAGCGCTGGCCGCCCTCACAACACGCAATTTCCGCACCCTGTTCCCGAAAGCGGCTTCATGAAAATCACCCTGCTGGGCAGCGGCGGCTCGGCGGGGCTGCCGCAAATCGGCGGGCCGGACGGGCGTGGCGATTGGGGCCAGGCGGACCCGGCCGAACCCCGCAACCGCCGCACCCGCCCCAGCATCGTCATCGAAACCGATACTGGCCTGCGCATCCTCGTCGATACCGGGCCGGATCTGCGCGAACAGCTCATCAACTGCGCCATCCCGAAAATCGATGCGGTGATCTACACCCATGACCATGCCGACCATGTCGCCGGGCTGGATGATGTGCGCATCCTCAACCGCATTCTGGAAGCGCCGATGCCGGCCTACGCCATCGCCTCGGTCTGGGAGCAGCTGCGCGCGCGCTTCTCCTACGCGTTCAGGGAGTGGAAAGGCGGCTTCTTCGGCCGCCCGGCCTTTTTCACCCATGACATCGTCGCAGGCACGCCCTTCGAACTTTTCGGCCTGTCGATTTTGCCCATCGACCAGGATCACGGCTATTCGCGCTCGCTTGGCCTGCGCATCGGCGATTTCGCCTATTGCACGGATGTGGTGCGCTTCGAGCCGGCGCAGATGGAGGCCTTGCAAGGGGTGAAAACCCTGGTGGTGGATTGCTTCACCCCGGACAATAACCATCCCACCCATGCCGGGCTTGGCACCGTGCAAGGCTGGGTGCAGGCGCTGAAAATCGAGCGCACCATCCTCACCCATATGGGCCCTGCGATGGATTACGCGAAACTGCGCCGCACGCTGCCGGACTGCATCGAGCCCGGCTATGACGGCATGGAATTTCACGCCTAGAGCATCAAGCTTTTAGCTTGACGCTCCAGGCTTTGTTTTGGCGAGCAATTTCATGTGTTTAGGTTGACGCTGTCGCGTCGACCTAAACAGATATTGCTCTAAAAAACCGGAGCCATCGCTGGCCCCGGCTTCCCCCCCTCGAATGCTCAGGCGGCGGCGGCGATGCCGAGCCGGCGGCGCAGCGCCATCGGCAGCTGGCGCGCGGATTTCACGCGCGCATAGCCCATTTCGGGTTTCTCCGGCGTGTCACCGAAAATCGCTTCATGCTCGGCCCAGTTATCAAAGGCCATGCGACCGACATGGTCGATGAAGATCTCCGCCGAAACACCTTCGGCGAGGATCAGCTCATGCGCATCCACCTCGACATGGTAATAGGTGAAAATCTCGCTCATCGCCTCACGGGTGATGTCGCTGCCATTCACCATCGCCCCGGCATTCAACAGCACATGATCGACCAGCAGCGCATGATCCGGCGAGATCAGCAGATCGCGCCGCGGCAGCCCGTCGCCCAGGGCGCCGGCGGCGATGCGGATGGGTAGGCTGCGCACCGGGTCCGCGAAGCGCGGCGAGACGCGGCGCGTGCCGATCCAGCGCACCGGCACCGCTTCGCCCGTATCGGTGAGCACCAGATCGCCAATCTTCAGGCTCTCAACGGCCACCTCGCCATGGGGGGTGGAAATCGCCGTGCCGGTGAGGAAACAGGCCGCCTCGATGATGGTGCCGCCGGTACCGTCGGACACCAGGTAAAGCGGGCCATTGGTGGTGCTGTAGGTGCCGTTGGTCAGCCCGGCGCCGGTGACATCGAAGGTGAAGCTGCCGCCATTATTGGCGTTGACGACGATCTGCTGCACGCCGGCCTGGCCGGAAACGGCGGAGATCGTGTAGCCGGTGACATTGGTGAAATTCAGCGCCGGATCGTCCAGCTTGTCGGTCGCGGCGACGAAATTCTGGATCGGGCCGAAGACCGAGACCAGGCTCAGATTGAGCAGGCCGCTGCTCGTTGAGCCGAACACGGCGGTACCGCCGCTGCTGCCGAAGCTCAGCACGGTATTCGACAGGAGCTGTGCGGAAATCAGGCTGGAGGCAATGGTGAAGGAGCCGCCATTGATGTTGACAGTCGTGGCACCCAGCGCCCCGACCGAGGAGGCCAGCGTCAGGCTGCCGCCATTGGTGTAGAGATTGAGAGTGTTGGCGACGTCGACATTGTTGTTGACCGTCACCGACGAGCCGGCGGCGGAGTAGATGTTGAAGGTGTCCAGCAGGCCGATCAGGTTGAACGTCGTCGTGGAGTTGGTATCCGCCGCCGCGGTCACCGGGAGGATAACCCCAGTCAAGTCAAAAGTGCCTGTACCGTAATTCGCCATCTTTTTTCTCCCCAAACTGGTTTTACGGCTCCAGGTCAGCTCTCTAACGATAGGCGCACATCCGCGACGGCTTCAAAACATAACCGTGACCAAGACGCGATTAGATAACTAACATTTACCCGCCGTGAATCGATCAATATATCGATACCGAAGCATATTCGGCCTACATTTGCGGGCGGATCAAGACAATTGTCCTAAATAAAAGTTTATGAAATGGTAGGGTTTATGGCCATAGATGAAGTAAAAAAGGCGATCTATTCGTCATTGATGCGGCGCTTTGGGTTTCCAGGCGGTAATAACCCCCGCCTTTGAGGGCGGAAGTGGCGAAGTGGTTCGTGTAAAAACAAATTTAAAGCCACGGATCTGGTTAGATTTATACGTTAACAAAAGCCGTAAAAAATCTTTAAAGACTTCGATATGTTAACGAATGACTCCAGCACGCGGCGAGGATTAAGCCGAGGACAAAGACAGCCGTAAGGCCTATGGCGTCCATGGGGGTGTGCGCGCCGCGCCGGTTGCTCAGCGTTCAGTGATGATCCTCACACGCCCCGCCGGCCCGCCGTAACGCCGCCGGCATGCTTACTTTCCATAATATAGATTCTGCGTTTTACTGAGGCGTGAAAAAGGCGGCCGAAGCCGCCTTCCTTCAGTGCCCGATTTCGACCAGCACCCGCCGCGCCGCCTGCACCGGCGCCCCTGGCGCCTCGCTCGTGGGCCGGATTTCGCCGCGCGCATGGATCCGCAGCCTGGCGCGATCCACGCCATCCGCCACCAGCTGGTCCGCCACCACCTGGGCCCGGGTTTTGGACAGATACAGATTGGCCCGCGGGTCGCCGACACTATCCGCCGCCCCTATAACGGTGACCGGCGCATCGGGCTGCTCATTGGCGGCCTTGGCGATGGTGGCGATGGTGGTCAGCGCCGGCTGGTCGAGCGCGGCGGAGAATGGCTGGAAAAACACAGGGGTTGCCGGCGGCGGCGGGCCGACCGGCCCCTCGAGTTCGGCGCACCCGGCCAAACCGGCCAGAACGCTGAGAATCAGAAGTTTTTTCATCGAGCCCCCGTATTGCTTTGCAATACATCATTTCAGGAGCCGGGCCAAAAAATCAACTGGCGCATTCCCTGGCGGGCTGGATTATGGTCTAAGGCGGCTCGCCATGGCGTCATTGAAACATCTGCTCGGGATCGAGGGGCTCAACCCGGCCTCCGTCACCAATCTGCTGGATCTGGCCGAAAGCTACGCGCTTTTGAACCGCTCCGGCAAAACCCAACGCGACAGTTTGCGCGGCCGCACCCTCATCAATCTGTTCTTCGAGGATAGCACCCGCACCCGCACCAGCTTCGAGCTGGCCGGGCGCCGGCTGGGGGCTGACGTGGTGAACATGTCCGTCGCCACCTCCTCCGTCACCAAAGGAGAGACGCTGCTGGACACCGCCGCCACGCTGAACGCGATGAATTGCGATCTGCTGGTGGTGCGCCACAAATCCTCCGGCGCCCCTGCCCTGCTGGCGCAGAAGGTCGGGGCCTCGGTGATCAATGCCGGGGATGGCACGCATGAGCACCCGACCCAGGCGCTGCTGGATGCGCTGACCATCCGCCGCAACAAGGGCCGGATCTCCGGCCTCACCGTCGCCATCTGCGGCGATGTGCTGAATTCCCGCGTCGCCCGCTCCAATATCCTGCTGCTGACGATGATGGGCAATTTCGTCCGCCTGGTCGGCCCGCCGACCTTGGTGCCGGGCTCGATCGGCGTGAATGGCGTGGAGATTTTCCACGACATGGAAGAAGGGCTGAAAGGTGCGGACATCGTGATGATGCTGCGCCTGCAGAAAGAGCGCATGACCGCCGGGCTGATCCCCTCAAGCCGCGAATATTTCGCCTTCTACGGGCTGGACCGCAAGAAGCTGGCCTATGCCAAGCCGGATGCGCTGGTGATGCATCCGGGCCCGATGAACCGGGGGGTGGAGATCGATAGCGAGGTGGCGGACGATGCCGCCCGCTCGCTGATCAAGGAACAGGTGGAAATGGGTGTGGCCGTCCGCATGGCGGTTCTGGAAACCTGCGCGCGGAGCAACCATTGAGCACTTTATTTCGTAAAATCCGATATTTGGATGCGTCAGCGCAGAGCCTGCATGAAGGCGAGCTGCTGGTGCAGGACGGCAAGATCGCCGATTTCGGGCCCTCTCTGGGCAATCCGGACGGCGCTGAGATCATCGAGGCAGAGGGCGCCATCCTCTGCCCCGGCCTGGTCGATCTGCGCGCCGCCATCGGCGAGCCGGGCTTTGAATATCGCGAGACCATCGCCAGCGCCGCGCAGGCCGCCGCCGCCGGTGGCATCACCTCCATCGCCGTGCTGCCAGAGACCGATCCGGTAATCGACGATCCCGCCCTGGTGCGCTTCCTGCGTTCGCGCGGAGAGGAAACCGGCAGCCTCACTCTGCTGCCCTATGGCGCCGCCACGCGCGGGCTGGAGGGCAAGGAGCTGGCCGAATACGGGCTGATGAAGGCCGCCGGCGCGGTGGCCTTTACCGACGGTTCCAAAGCCATCGCCTCCTCGCGCACCATGCGGCTGGCGCTGTTCTATGCCTCGGGCTTTGACATGCGCATCGTCCAGCATCCTGAGGATGTGGAGCTGGCTCGTGGGGCGGCCGCCACCGCCGGCCCCCGCGCCACCTGGATGGGCCTGCCCAGCGTCTATGCCGCCGCCGAGGCGATCTGCGTGGCCCGTGACATCCGGCTGGCTGAACTCACCAATGGCGCGCTGCATTTCGCGCATGTGACCACGGCCGAGGCGCTGGAGCATATCCGCCGCGCCAAGGAGAAAGGGCTGAACATCACCTGCGACACCGCCCCGCCTTATTTCGACCTGAACGAAACCGCCATCGGTGATTACCGCACCTATGCCAAGCTGTCCCCGCCGCTGCGGGTGGAAGCCGACCGTCTGGCCGTGGTGGAAGCGCTGAAGGACGGCACCATCGACGCCATCGCCTCCGACCACCAGCCGCGCGATGCCGATGACAAGCGCCAGCCTTTCGCCGAGGCCGCCCCCGGCGGCTGCGGCCTCGCCACGCTGCTCAGCGTGACGCTGGCACGGGTGCAGAATGGCGATCTCTCTCTGCCCCAGGCGCTGGCTCTGCTCACCGCCAAGCCCGCCGCCTGGCTGGGCATCGAGGCCGGGCGCATCGCCAAGGGCCTGCCCGCCGATCTCTGTCTTTTCGATCCCGAAAAATCCTGGCAGGTTCAGGCCGGGAAACTTCCGGGCAAGGCGCAGAACACGCCGTTCGATGGCCGGGCCCTGGAAGGCGTGGTGCTGGGCACCTGGAAAGCCGGGCGGAGGGTGTACGGGTGATTCTGTCTTATCTTGGCGTTGCGATTTTCGGCTATCTGATGGGCAGCGTGCCTTACGGGCTGCTGCTCACCCGGCTGGCCGGGCTCGGCGATATCCGGTCCATCGGCTCGGGCAATATCGGCGCCACCAACGTGCTGCGCACCGGCAACAAGAAGCTGGCGGCGGCGACCCTGTTGCTCGACGCGCTGAAAGGCTTCGTCGCGGTGATGGTGGTGAAGCTCGCCTGGCATCATGGCGTGCTGGTCACCGGCATCGCGGCGGTGCTGGGGCATCTGTTTCCGGTCTGGCTGCGCTTCAAGGGCGGCAAGGGGGTCGCCACCGGCTTGGGCGCGTTCTATGGCATGATCTGGCCGCTGGGCGTCATCTGCTGCGCCATCTGGCTGCTGGTGGCGTTCACGCTGCGCTATTCCTCTCTCTCCGCCCTCATCGCCTACGCCGTGGCGCCGGTTGCGGCCTTGCTGCTGGACGGGCCCTTGGCGGCCGAGGCGGTGCTGATCATCTCGGCCCTGGTGTTCTGGAAGCATAAGCCCAACATCCAGCGCCTGTTGCGTGGCGAGGAGCCGCGGATCGGCGGAAAGGCAGCCGCATGAAACGCGCTTTTCCCTTCGCGCTCTGGCTGCTGGCGGCGGCGCCCGCCTTGGCGATCAGCCATTTCCAGGCCGACCGCATTCATATCTTCAATGCCGGCAGCTGTGCCGCCCCCACCGGCCCGCTCTGGATCACGATTGGCACCGGCATGGCCGCCCCCGGCTTTGTCAATGTGACCGCGCCGGGGTTCGACCAGATCGGCGCGCTGGTCTCCGGCAATGGCCCTGGCCAGTCCGAGGCGGTGCTGGCCGCGCAATCGCCCGGCTGCGGCGTCATCGCCGGCTTTTACCATGAGGGTACGCCGGTCGGCGCCTGGATCGTCCCGCCCGCCAAGCTGCCGGAGCTGGTCGCCATCCTGAAGGCGAATGGCTGAGTCTGCTCTCGGGTTTTTGCGTCTGGCCCGCACCGAGAGCGTCGGGCCGATCACTTATCGCCGGCTTTTGCAGCGCTTCGATGATCCGGCGGCGGCGCTGGACGCCCTACCCGGCCTGGCCCTTGCCGGCGGCCGCGTCACCCCGCCGCGCATCCCGCCCACCGCCGAAATCGAGCGCGAAATCGCAGCGCTACGAAAAATTGGCGGCCGGTTTCTCTTTCTCGGCCAGCCCGGCTACCCGCCGGCCTTGGCGGAATTGCCGGACGCCCCCGCCGCCCTCGCCGTGCTGGGCGATGTGGCCCTGCTCAGCGACGCCGGCATCGGCATTGTCGGCGCCCGCAACGCCTCGCTGAACGGGATGCGGCTGGCGGAGCTGCTGGCGGCGGAGCTGGCGGTGCATCTGCCCATCATCTCTGGGCTGGCGCGCGGCATTGACAGCGCCGCGCATCAGGGCGCGCTGCGGGCGGGCAGAACCATCGCCGTCATCGCCGGCGGGCTGGATGTGCCCTACCCGCCCGAGAATGCCGATCTGCAACGCCGCATCGCCCAGGGCGGCGTGGTGGTGGCCGAGGCGCCGCTCGGCACCGCCCCGCTCGGCCGGCATTTTCCCAAGCGCAACCGCATCATCGCCGGGCTCTGCCAGGGGCTGGTGGTGATCGAGGCGGCGGCGCGCTCGGGCACGCTGCTCACCGCGCGCCTTGCCGCCGAGGCCGGGCGGGAGATTTTCGCCGTGCCCGGCTCGCCTTTGGACCCGCGCTCCGCCGGCGGCAATGACCTGCTACGCCAGGGCGCGCATCTCACCGAAACCGCGCAGGATGTGCTCGCCAATCTGCGCGCCACGCCGTCCCCGGCCGGGTTCGCCGCCCCAAAGCCGCCGCCGATCATCGCCACACCGGACCCGCAGGAGCTGGCCCGCGCCCGCGCCGCCATCCCGCCATTGCTGAGCCGCGAGGGGGCCAGAGTTGACGAGATAGCCCGGCGCTGCCAACTGTCGATCCCAGCAATAAGGGCGGTGATCCTGGAATTGGAGCTGGCCGGGCGGGCGGAAAGCCTGCCGGGCGACAGGATCATCAGCCTGGAAGACCCTTAAAGACGCTGCCCTCGCAGCGGCAAGACGAATGAATGGAACGGCCAGTTGACTGATATCGTCGTCGTCGAATCTCCCTCCAAAGCCAAGACGATCAATAAATATCTGGGCGATTCCTATAAGGTTCTGGCGAGTTTCGGGCATGTGCGCGACCTGCCGCCGAAGGATGGCTCCGTCCGCCCGGACGAGGATTTCGCCATGGACTGGCAGGCCGATGACCGCGGCGCCAAGCAGCTCTCCGAAATCGCCAAGGCGCTGAAGGGCGCCGGCACGCTCTATCTGGCGACCGACCCGGACCGCGAGGGCGAGGCAATTTCCTGGCATGTGCAGACGGCCCTGGCCGAGCGCAACGCGCTGAAGGGCGTGAAGGTTCGCCGGGTGACCTTCAACGAGATCACCAAAAGCGCCGTCAAACACGCGATGGCGCATCCGCGTGATCTCGATACCCCGCTGATCGAGGCCTATCTGGCCCGCCGGGCGCTGGATTATCTGGTCGGCTTCACCCTCTCGCCGGTGCTCTGGCGCAAGCTGCCGGGCAGCCGCTCGGCTGGGCGGGTGCAATCCGTGGCGCTGCGGCTGATCTGCGAGCGCGAAGCCGAGATCGAAGTGTTCAAGGCGCGGGAATACTGGACGGTGGAAGCTTCGATGCTGACCCCGACCGGCGCCCCCTACCCTGCCCGGCTGACCCATTACCAGGGCAAGAAGCTGGAACAGTTCGACCTCAATAACGAGGTCTCCGCCCGCGCCGCCGAGGCGGCGGTGAAGGCCGGGACGTTCAACGTCGCGAATGTCGAGAAAAAGCGCACCCGCCGCTCGCCGCCGCCACCCTTCATCACCTCCACCCTGCAGCAGGAGGCCAGCCGCAAGCTCGGCTTCTCCTCCCAGCAGACCATGCGCCTGGCCCAGCAGCTTTATGAGGGTGTCGAGATCGGCGGCGATACGGTGGGTCTGATCACCTATATGCGAACCGACGGCGTGCAGCTGGCGCAGGAGGCGGTGTCCTCCATGCGCAAGCAGATCCAGGCCGAATTCGGCGAGGCCTATGTGCCGGTGGCCCCGCGCATCTATCAGAGCAAGGCCAAGAATGCCCAGGAAGCGCATGAGGCGATCCGCCCGACCGATATCGCGCTGAAGCCCGAAAAAGTCGCGCGCATGCTGAATGCCGAGCAGGCGAAGCTCTATGACCTGATCTATAAGCGCGCTCTGGCCTGCCAGATGTCCCCGGCCGAGCTGGACCAGACGGCGGTGGACCTGACCGACGGCAAGGGCCAGACCCTGCGCGCCACCGGCTCCGTGCTGGCCTTCGATGGCTTCCTGAAGCTCTACCGCGAGGACCAGGACGACCCGTCCGATCAGCAGGATGAGGATAGCCGCATCCTGCCGCCGATCGCCAAGGGCGACCCGGCCAAGACCCGGGACGTCACCGCCAGCCAGCATTTCACCCAGCCGCCGCCGCGCTTCTCGGAGGCCAGCCTGGTGAAGAAGATGGAAGAGCTGGGCATCGGCCGGCCCTCCACCTACGCCTCCATCCTCTCGGTGCTGCGCGACCGCAATTATGTGAAGCTGGAAGCGCGGCGCTTCATCCCTGAGGATCGCGGCCGGCTGGTTACCGCCTTCCTCACCAGCTTCTTCGCGCGCTATGTCGATACCGGCTTCACCGCCAATCTCGAAGAGCAGCTCGACCAGATCGCCGAGGGCAATGAGGATTGGCGGGCGGTGCTGCGCGCCTTCTGGGATGATTTCTCGGCCGCCGTGGCGCAGACCAAGGATCTGAAAATCTCGGACGTGATCGACGCGCTGGACGCCGATCTCGGCCCGCATTTCTTCCCCACCCGCGAGGATGGGACGGATCCGCGCCTCTGCCCCGCCTGCGGCGAGGGCCGGCTTGGGCTGAAGCTCGGGCGGTTTGGCAGCTTCATCGGCTGCTCGAACTACCCGACCTGCCAATATACCCGCAAACTCGCTGTCGAGGGCGGGGATGACGAGAGTGATGCGCTGAAGGATGGCATGCGCCTGCTCGGCCAGCATCCGGATACGGGCGAGGATATCACTTTGCGCCGTGGTCCTTACGGGCTCTATGTGCAGCAGGGCGAGCCGGACCCTGAGGATAAGAAGGCCAAGCCCAAGCGCGCCTCGCTGGCGCGCGGCATGGAAGGGGCGACGCTGACGCTGGAAGAGGCGCTGGGGCTGCTCTCCCTGCCGCGGCTGATCGGGCTGCACCCGGAGACAGGTCAGAAGATCGAGGCGAATATCGGCCGCTTCGGGCCTTATGTGAAAATGGGCGCGCTGTTCGCCTCCATGGACCGCGATGACAGCGTTCTGCATATGGGGCTGAACCGGGCGATGGAGCTGATCGCCAAAAAGCAGGACAGCATCAAGAGCATCGGCGCGCATCCGAAGGATGGGGCGGAGGTGCTGGTGCGCAAGGGCCGCTTCGGGCCATATGCGCAATGGGGCAATGTCGTCGCCAACCTGCCGCGTGGGGTGGAGATGACGGCGGTGACGCTGGATGAGGCGGTGGCGCTGCTGGCCGAGAAGGGCAAAACGCTGGCGCCGCGCGGCAAGAAGGGGGCGAAGGCGCCAGCGAAGAAGGCGCCGGCTGCGAAGAAGGCCGCACCCGCCAAGGATACGGCGAAAGCGCCCGCTGCCAAGGCGCCTGCGAAAAAGCCCGCTGCGAAGAAACCGGCCGCGAAGGCCGCGCCTGCCAAAAAGCCGGCAGCCAAGACGCCGGCCGCGAAAACGGCCGGCTGAACCGGGTCAGGCGCTCGGCTTGGAGCGCGCCCGGCTGACCGGGCGCGGCGCGGGACGGGCTTTTGCCACCGGGGCGGGCGCTTCCTCATCCTGAGGCACGGGCGTTGCCGCGCTTGCCGCAACGGGCTTGTTGATTTGGGTTTTCGGCGCGGTTGTCGCCAACTCGGCAGTCCGGGCCTTGGACGTGGAGGTCTCATGCACCTCCCGCGCCGGCTCCGGCGAGGTCGGCTCGGCGGCTTTGCGCGGGGCCGGGATGGTGCGCAGCAAGGTGCTGGCCTCGGTGAAGCTCTCGCGCAGCTCGTCGGAGATTTCCTTCGCCAGCGCCTGAGCCTGTTCGATATCGCGCTGCACCAGGTCCGAGACATGGGTGGGGTCGAGCTGGTTCCACTGCATCAGCGTCATCCGGCTGGCCAGATATTCCTGGCTGAAGCGCATCTGCGCGCGCATCGCCGCCCCCAGCCCCTGGAACAGACGCTCCTGTGCCTGCAACAGATTGGCGGTGCGGGCCTGGAATTGCCGCATCGCGGCCTCAGGATCGAAATTGGCGCCCATGAAGGCGGGGCCGGATGGGGTGTGCGGGTCGAGCTTCGCCATGTCGCGTCCTCCTCAGCAATAAGGTCAATATAGCCATTGCCGGCGCCGATGTGGCGGAATTTCGCGTAATTTTATAAGGTTTTTGCAGACTCGGAGGTAAGGATGAACGGATTTCACGGGCTCTTGGCCAGTGCTGGCGTGCTGGGCGGGCTGTTCGCGCTGCTCACCGCGAATGTGTTTTCCCAGCGCTTCAAGGCGGGGGTGAAGCTGGGGACTGGCGGGCCGGAGCATCAGGCGTTGCTGGTGGCCGTGCGCACCCATGCGAATTTCGCCGAATATGTGCCGCTGTGCTTGCTGCTGCTGGCCGGAGATCTCTATGGCGGGGCGCCGGCCGGGCTGGTGGTGAAGGCCGGCTGGGTGCTGGTGGCGGCACGGGTGGCGCATGTGTTCGGCATGCAATTGCCCGCCCCGAATAAAAGCCGCGCGGCCGGCGCGCTGTTGACGCTGGCGGTGCTGGTTGGCGCCAGTCTGGAGGCGGTTTATCTGGCGATCTAGATCAGCTGCTTGAAATCTCCCGCAAAGAAAAAGCCAGAGTGTTCCGCGTGCCCATGGGCACGCGGAACGCTCTAGCTTTGGTCGTCGCGAGCAATCTCATCTGTTGATCGTGGCGCTGGCGCGTCAGCCTACACAGATATTGCCCTGAAGGCGGTATCGTCGCGTCAGGTCAGAAGGTCAGCTTGGTCTCCAGCCCAAACACCCAGGCATTGGCGTAATGCTTGTAGGAGAAGGTGCCGGGGTCCATCACATATTGCACGTTGGGATGGATGATCCACCACGGCGCGGCCTGGAACCCGTAACCGGCTTCGATCACGCCCTCACCCGTGGACAGATCCGTCAGCGTCCCATGCGAGGCGGCTTCCTTCGCGTCGATCGCGCGGTGATTGATGATGGCCCGCACATAGCCGACATTGATGTAATCGTTCGGCCGCGCCGCGAAGGGGCCGCGCGCTTCCAGCCCGCCAAGAACCGAGCCCTGGAACAAAGCGGTGCTGGGGTCGGAATAGGAGACCATGGCGATGGCGATCAGCCCGCGCTTGGGCCCGCCAAAGCTCATCAGCATCTGGTCGCCGATCGCGTAAAACCCATAGCGCCCGTTCTGGAGGTCCGAGGCGTTGGTGACGGAGGCGGCGTTGCTGGTATCGTAATAGGCGCCAACCTTATATTCGCCGGGCAGGCCGCCGAAATGCGTCTTGTAGGCCGCCTCGACGGGGATCAGCGCCCCGGTGGAGCCGGAGGTGGACATTTTCAACCCATTGCCCGGATTGCCGTAGGTTGGATTGACGTCATAGACACCGGCTTCGAGATAGGCGTCCGGGGTGAAGTTCAGCTTGACGCGACCGCCCCATTTTCCGGTCGGGTTATCGGACCAGCCAGAGGCGTTCGGCAGATTCTGCGGATGGGCGCAGAAGCCGACATTCTGGAAGTCGCAGCCATAGGCGATGCCGGCGAAATCATTGCCCATCGGGTAGAAGCCGCCTTTGAGCTCGACCTGGTCGTGGAAAAGCTTCTGGGTCAGGCTGACCTCGACGATGCGCGTCGTCTCGCCGGCGCCGTAAACTTCCTGCACCGCGAGCTTGTTGCCGGTATAATCGGCCGAGGTATTGCGCCCGACGCGGCTGTTGAAACCGACCGTCAGCGTGGTGCCGTTCAGCCCGGCGAGCTTGCCGAGATCCGCCTTGAAACCGTAATAAAATTGCGAGGCGAGATCGCTGCCCTGGCGCTTGCCGCCGGAAGCACTGCTCGCCAGCTCGCCGACATAACCTGCGGTGAAATCGATCCCGTCCGCGGCAAGCCGGGTGCGCCCGCCATTCCAGTTCCCGGTCATGGTTTTCTGGTTCATCCAGTCCTGCCATGTATAGGCCTGGGCGGCGCCGGCTGAAATCGCGGCAAGGCCGAGCCCCCCCAGCAACACAGCTCGTAATTTGGTAAATTTGTATGACAAATCTCGGGCAATCATGAACATGCTCCCAGCATTGTTTTTGCTTTCACGCGGAATTCGCGCTCTGATGACGTACAAAGCCGGACAAAATATGTCAAATATAATTATCTCTTAGTTTACAGGCTTTTTTCCGTGTCTCGTATTCTTTAGTTTTTAAAAGCATTTTTGGCAGCGCGCCGAAATTTGTTTAGTCGTAAAATGAGTTGACATATTTTCGGCGCTGTCCTTTTATGCGCCACGGCCGCGCGCCGCGTGGCGGAGTCGCAATAAGCCCATGCAACTGGGCAAAAGGGAAACGGAACATGATATCAGAAAAATTCTCGCGCAGAACGGTTTTGGGTGGCATGGCGGCGGCTGGGTTGAGCGGCGTGGCGCGCGCTGCAGCGCCGGCCCTGCCGTCCTCGCCGGTGAGCCTCAGCATCGTCGACGTGGCCGGCACGCTGGCCCTCACCCGCCCGGCTTTCGACGCTTATCTGAAGCAGAAGCCGCATCTGGTGTCGCACATCGAATACAGCAAGGCGCCGGCGCCGGAACTGCCGGGCAAGCTGCATGCCGAGCAGCAGGCCGGGCGGCTGGATATCGACATGGTGCTGACCGGGATCGACGCGCTTTCCGCCGGCCTGAAGCAGGGCATCTGGATGCCGCTTTTCCCCAATTACGCCAGCGCCCTGCCCAACCCGTCCGCGATCTATCAGCCGCATGCGCTGCAGATGCAGAATTTCGCCCAGGACCATGCGCTGGAAGTGGTGTTCTGCCCCGCCGGGCCGCTGATCGAATACAACCCGGCGATGGTCAAGCAGGTGCCGACGACGACCGCCGACATGCTCGCCTGGGCCAAGGCGAATCCGAAGAAATTCATCTATGCCCGGCCCGAGAACTCCGGCCCGGCGCGCATCTTCATGATGGGCCTGCCCTATCTGCTGGGCGATTCCAACCCGCGTGACCCGCGCAAGGGCTGGGACAAGACCTGGGCCTTCATGGCGGAGCTGGGCAAGACCATCGAATATTACCCCTCCGGCACCGGCACCGTGATGCAGGAGTTGGGCTCGGGCCTGCGCGCGATGACGCCGACCCAGACCGGCTGGGACATCAACCCGCGTGCCCTGGGCGTGGTGCCGGCCTCGGTCGAGGTCGCGAAGTTCGATAACCAGATCATCGTCTGCGATGCCCAGTACATGGCGGTGCCGAAGGGCATCAAACCGGAAAAGCTGGCTGTGATCCTGGATCTGATGAATTTCATGCTGCAGCCGGCGCAGCAGGCGGTGACTTATGACGAGGGCTATTTCTATCCCGGCCCGGCGGTGAAGAATGTGCCGCTGTCGATGGCGCCGCAGAAGAGCCAGGATGTGATCGCGAAATTCGGCCGCCCCTGGTACGATCAGATGATCGCCAGCGCCCCCACCTACATGCCGCTGAACGCTGACGATCTCGTCTATGCGCTCGGCCGCTGGGACCAGCAGATCGGCGTGATCACCGCGTCCTGATAAAAGACCAACGAGGAGTTCAAGGGTTATGACGATTTCCGCGAAGAATTTCCGGGAACTGAGGCTTGAGCGCATGCGCCGCGACTTTGGCGGGCTGAACGCGCTCAAGGATATTTCCCTCACCATCAAGCGGGGCGAGTTCATCGCCTTGCTGGGGCCTTCCGGGTGCGGCAAGTCGACGGCCCTGAACTGCCTCGCCGGATTGCTGCCGCTCACCGGCGGCAGCATCTGGGTGGATGATAACCGCATCGACCATCTGAAGCCGGAAGATCGCGGTTTTGGCATGGTGTTTCAGAACTATGCGCTGTTTCCGCATATGTCGCTGCGCAAGAATATCGGCTTTGGCCTGCGCATGCAGAAGCAGCCGCAGGCGGTGATCGACGCCAAGGTCGAGGAGGCGCTGGCGCTGGTGCGTTTGACCAAGCAGGCGGACAAGCTGCCCGGCCAGATTTCGGGCGGCCAGCAGCAGCGCGTCGCGATCGCCCGCGCCATCGTCGTCGAACCGCCGCTGGTGCTGATGGATGAGCCGCTGTCCAATCTCGATGCCAAGCTGCGTCTGGAAATGCGCGCGGAAATCCGGCGCATCCATAACATGATCGGCTGCTCCACCATCTACGTAACGCACGACCAGGACGAGGCGCTGTCGCTCGCGGACCGCATCGTGGTGCTGCGCGATGGCGAGGTGCGTCAGGTCGGCACGCCGCAGGAGCTTTACGCCCGCCCGGCCCATGCCGATGTGGCGGAGTTCATGGGCTATCGCAACCTGCTGAAGGCCGAGGCGGAGACGGAAGAAAATGGCCGGCTGAGCATGCGCGTGGGCACCGCGCGCATCGCCGGTCTGGCGGTCGAGCCCGGCAATGGCCGCGATGTGATCGCCGCCCTGCGCCCGGAGGATCTGACCCCCTCCACGGACGGGCCGATCGCCGCCTCGGTGATCTCCGCCGAATATCGTGGCCGGGATTTCTACGGCCTGGCCCGCACCCAGGATGGCATGGAGCTTTGGTTCCGCTCCGATATCCCGGTGCAGCCGGGCGAGGCGCTGCGCCTGGGCGCGCCGGCCGAGCGTGTGCTGGTCTATCCCGCGAGGGCGGCATGAGTGCGGCCATGGAACGCGCCCCCCTCACCGCCCCCGCCGCGCCCGACCGTGTGAGCCTGTCCCAGCGTCTGGCCCGCCGCGGGCTGGATGTGACGACCCTGCTGCTGATGCCAGCGCTTTTGTTCGTGCTGGCACTGTTCGTCTATCCGGCGCTCTACGGTTTCTGGCTGTCCCTGCACCCGATGAACGCCAACGGCGTGTTCGGCTTCGGCAACTACATCTCATTCTTCAGCGACCGTTACGTCTATGGCACTATCTTCACCACGCTGGAGCTGGCGGTGCCGGTGACGCTGGTGAATATCGCGCTTTCCGTGCCGATCGCGCTGCGGGTGCGGCATCTGCGCAAGCAGCGGCTGCTGACCACCATCCTCATCATTCCGGTGACGCTGGGCACGGTGCTCACCGCGCAGGGCATGCTGAATTTCTATGGCCCGCTCGGCTGGTTCAACCGGATTCTGATGACCCTGCATGTCATCGATGCGCCGGTGCGGCTGGTGCATAATTTCACCGGCGTGTTTCTCTCGCAGATTGTCAGCGGCTTTCCCTTCTGCTTCATGCTGATTCTGTCTTATGTCAGCGGCATCGATCCGTCGCTGGAACAGGCGGCGTCGATGCTCGGCGCCGGGCCGGCGGCGCGCTTCCGGCATATTCTGCTGCCGCTGCTGGGGGCTGGGCTGGCGATCACCTTCTGCCTTGCCTTCGTGCAGGCCTTCTCGGTGTTTCCCTCGGCGGTGCTGGTGGGCTCGCCCTCCGGCCCCACCCGTGTCATCGCCATCGCCGCCTATCACGCGGCCTATGAACAATATGATTATTCGATGGGCTCGGCCATCGCCATCATCATGGGCGGGGTGCAGATCATCGTCGTCGCCATCGTGATGAAGGCCAGTGCGGCCCTCTATCGCGGCCCGGCAGCGGGCGGCAAAGGGTGAAACACATGAAAATCGAAAGCGAAATCGCGGGCAAGCTCTGGCGCATCGCCATCTGGGCGCTGGTGGGCTTCTTCATCATCAACCTGACCGGCATCATTCTCAGCGTGGTGGTGGATAGTCTCGGCACCTCCTGGTTCGCCACCTGGCTGCCAAACGGCTTCACCACCAGCTGGTACAGCGAATCCTGGAGCAGCTTCCAGCTCGGCGGCGTGCTGGTGGTGACGCTGGAAGTGGCCGGCGCGGTGCTGATCGGCTCCGCCCTGCTCGGCGTGCCGGCGGCCTATGCGCTGGCGCGGCGGGATTTCCCCGGCAAGAAGCTGGTGATGCTGCTGTTCGTGCTGCCGCTGATCATCCCGCCCTTCACCTACGGCATTCCGCTCGCCTCGGTGCTGTATCAATTCGGCCTCGGCGGCACCCTCACCGGCGTCATTCTCGCCAATCTGATGCCGAGCGTGCCCTTCGTGATCTTCATCCTGGTGCCGTTCATCGAGCAGATCGACCCCAGGGTGGAGGCGGCGGCGCGGGTCTTCGGCGCCGGCACCTGGGCCTTGTTCCGCACGGTGATGGTGCCGCTGCTGCTGCCCGGCATCCTGGCGGCCCTGGTGCTGGTGCTGGTGCGCACGATCGGCCTGTTCGAGCTGACCTTCCTCACCGCCGGGCCGGGCAACCAGACGCTGGTTGTGGCGCTCTATTACTCGGTGTTCGCGGCCGGCATGCGCGCCAACCAGACGATCGACGCGATGGCGGTGATCTATATGGTCACCAGCCTGGTCTGCCTGATCATCGCGCTGCGCTTCGTCGATCCCACCCAGATCGTCGGGCGCTCCAAAAAATCGGCGGCGCATTGATGGCCGGGCCCAAACTCACCCTCACCGGGGCCGGCGGCGCGCTGGGCCTGGTGCTGCGCCCGCGTCTGATCGCCCGGGGGGCGGTGCTCACCGCCGCCGGGCATCGCCTGCCGAAACCCGTCTCGCCCGAGGAGCGGGTGCTGGGTGGCGATCTGCGCGAGGATGCGGTGGTGGATGCGGCGCTGGCCGGTGCTGACGCGGTGATCCATCTCGCCGGCAGCTCGGTCGAGAAGCCGCTGGCGGAGATCATCCAGAATAATCTGGTCGCGCTGCAGCGCCTCTATGAGGGGGCGCGGCGGCACCAGGTGAAGCGGATCGTCTTCGCCTCCTCCAACCATACGATCGGCATGTACCCGGCCGGGCAGCGCTTGACCCTGGCCGACAAGGTCCGCCCGGACGGCAATTATGGCCTCTCCAAGGTCTGGGGCGAGGCGATGGGGCAGCTTTATTTCGACAAGTTCGGGATCGAGACGGTCTCGCTGCGGATCGGCAGCGCCATCGAGCGGCCGACCGAGCCGCGCCATCTCTCCACCTGGCTGGGCTATGACGATCTGGAGGATCTGGTCTGGCGCGCCGCCACGGTGCCGGATGTCGGCTGCCTCACGGTCTGGGGTGTTTCCGCCAATACCCGGTCCTGGTGGGACAATGCCGAAGCCGCCGCGCTGGGCTATGCGCCGAAGCAGAATGCCGAGGATTATGCCGAGGAGATTTTGCGCGGGCATGATCCGGGCTGGCGCTTCCAGGGCGGCAGCTTCGCCCTCGCGGACGTGACCTGAAGGCTCCCCTCACCCCGACATGCGCCGCATGATCGGGGTGAAATCGACCCCGGCCGGCAAGGTGCCGAGCGCCTGCCCGCCATCCCCGCCAAGCCTCGTCGCGCAATAGGCTTCGGCCACGAAGCCGGGGGCGTGGCGCAGCAGCAGGCTGGCGGCCAGGGCCAGGGCCAGCTGCTCGGTCAAACGCCGGGCATTGCGCGCCTCAAAGGGCGGCAGCGGGGCGGCGAGCCAGGCATCCAGCGCCTTGTTGGCGCCCTTGGCCTTGCCGATTTCGTCGCGTAACAGCGCCAGCCCCTCCGGTTGGCGGGAGAGCGCGCGCAACACATCCAGGCAGATGACATTGCCGGAGCCCTCCCACAGCCCGTTCAGCGGCGCGTCCCGGTAGAGCCGGGCGATGTCATGCTCCTCGATAAAGCCATTGCCGCCATGGCATTCCAGCGCCTCGGCCACCACCATGGGGGCGCGTTTACAGATAAAATATTTGGCGATCGGCGCCAGGCACCGGACCAGTATCTGCTCGCTTTCGTCCCGGCTGGCGGCATCCAGAGCCGCCGCCGCCCGCATCGCCAGCCACATTGCCGCCTCGGCCTCCAGCGCCAGATCCGCCAGCACATTCGCCATCGCCGGCTGGGCGGCGAGATCAGCCCCAAAGGCGCTGCGATGCGCGGCGTGATGCGCCGCCAGCCGCACCGCCTGGCGCATCTGCCCGGCGCTGCCCAGCGCGCATTCCAGCCGGGTCAGATGCGCCATCTCCAGAATGGTCGCGATGCCGCGCCCCTCCACCCCGACAATCCTGGCCTCCAGCCCCCGGAACTCGACCTCCGCCGAGGCGTTGGAGCGGTTGCCGCATTTATCCTTCAATCTTTGCAAGGCCAGGAAATTGCGCCCGCCCGCATCGCGCCAGCCTTGGGCCAGAAAGCAGGTCGGCCCGGCCGGGGTGCGCGCCAGGGTCAGGAACAGATCCGCCACCGGCACGGAGAAGAACCATTTATGCCCGGTGAGCTCGTACATATCCCCGCCCTGATGGGTGGCCTGGGTCTGCACCTGCCGCAGATCGGAGCCGCCTTGTTTCTCCGTCATCGCCATGGCCACGGTCAGCGCCGCCTTCTGCGCCGGCGGCAAGGGGCGGGGATCGTAGCCGGGAGACAAGATGCCGGGCTGGAACCGCGCCAGCAGCGCCGGGGCATGGCGCAAGGCAGCCAGGGAGGCGAATGTCATCGCCGCCGGGCACCCTACCCCGGCCTCGCCCTGCGCCCAGAGATAAGACAGCGCCGCGCGCGCCACATGGGCGCCGGGGCGCTGGTCGGTCCAGCCCAGGGCATGCACCTCATCCGCCCGCACCATGCCCATCAGCTCATGCCAGGCCGGGTGGAAGGCCACCTGGTCAATCCGGTGCCCGTAACGGTCATGGGTCCGCAATTCCGGCGTGAAGCGGTTGGCCTGCCGGGCCAGCTCCAGCACCCGGGCCGACCCCACATGCCAGCCGCAGGCGCAAAGCCGTGGCGCCGCCCAGCCGCCGCCATAGGTTTTCACGGCGTCGCGCAGCGCCTCATCATTTGTCCAGGCGTTGAAATCCTCCAAGGGCGGGGGCTGGTTCAGCACCTCGTGCGTGGGCGCGCCTTGCATGGTGTCCTCCAGGCTTTGGCTCCAGCTTATATGTTTTCAGGCCCCTGGTCACATCATAATCGTCACATCATAATCGCCCGCGGGCGGCTCCAAATTCAGGCGCCGCCACTGCGGCGCCGTTCAAAAATTGCCTTGCTGCTGGCGCTGCATTTGCTGCTCGTGCGCCTGCCTCTTCTGGCGCTTTTTCAGCTCATGACCCGCGATGCAGCCGCCGACAGCCCCAAGCACGGCATGATGGCCGGCATAATGCCCGGCAACGGCCCCCACGGCCGCGCCGGACACGCATCCGGCGGCGAAGGCCGGTGAGGACCCGATGATGGCGAGAAGGGGGACTACGAAAATGAGACGCTTCAAGACAGACTCCATGAATTCGCGCCGGACCACTCCGACGCCACCTCACAATCAAACCAGCAAATGGCGAAAAATGGGCGATCGTCGGTCGCGATTATGGAGGAGGCCTCGCGCTCAGGGGTCAAAGCTGTGGTCGCAAGCAGGCCTTAGCTGGCGGGCGAAGCCGATCCAGAGCGCCAGCGAGACCAACGCGAACCCCCCTAATATTGTAAACATCGTGGGATATCCCAGCGCCTCGGCGATCCATCCGCCGATCGCCGGGCTTAAGGCGGCGCCGATGCCTTGAACCGTCATCACCGCCCCCTGGCCGACATTCACCCGGCCGGTGCCATTGAGGATGCGCGCCACCAGGCTAGGGACCGCGACGCTTTGCAAGCCGGCGCCGATGCCATCCAGCATCTGCACCGGATAAACGCCCCAGGCGACGATGAGATGCGCGGCGACGATCCCCCGGATGGGCAAAGAGACAAATGAGAGAAGCAGCTAAAGCCAATAGCCGCGTTTATCCACCAGCCGCATGGCGAAAATCGACGCGAGGATCATCACAGCCTGCGCGACGACAACCGTCTGCGCCACGAAGATCGTCGGGTTTCCCTGCCTGGCGCCCACCACCGCAAGCCCGTAAAGCGGCAACATCGCGGCGTTGCCCAAATGGAAGCAGGCGAGCGAGGCCGCCAGGATCAAGAGCGGCTTCGTCCGCAACAGAACTTGCAGACCACTTGCGTGGCCGTCGTGGCCTGTTGCGCTGGTCAGCCCCCGGGCGGCCTCATGGTCGATCGCCCTGGCGGGAATCATCAACACCGAAATGATCGACAATACGCCAAATGCGCCCGCCAAAGCGAGAACGGCGGGAAACCCATAGAGCCAGCCCAGCAAACCAGACAGGCCCGCGCCGACCATGTTCCCCGCATGATTGAATGCCTGGTTGCGGGCATTTTGGTGAGGAAAGCCGGTTTGGTGCACGATGCCGAGGGTGAGCCCGGTGACCGCCGGGCCAATCGCCGCCCCGGCGATCGCCGTTGCCACTTGCGAGGCGGCAATCATCCAAAATTCCTGCGAGAGAAGGATGAGGCTGGAAGCGGCAACGGTGCAGATGCCGGTGAGGACGATCAAGAGTCTCTTGCGGTGCGTCGCATCAACCAACGCACCAGCCGGCGCCGTCATCACCATCCCCGCGAGACCGCCAAATGTCATCACCGTGCCGATCGGCCCGCTTGTCCAATGATGCGCGAGCAGGAACACGCTCAGGAATGGCCCGATTCCGGCCTGCATGTCGGCCATGAAGAAATTCAGAGCCTGTAGCGGCCAAATCCCCAACCGCACGCGGTTTACCTTATTCCCCGGATTGATCATCACATCCCGCTGGCGGTCGAGTAGAGCTTTACGGATCTGGGCGCGGGCTGGGCTGATGACAATATATGAGCCCGCCAAATGGCTAGAGCAACATCCGATCAAACGGACTCGTTTGATCGGATAAAGTTGCTCGCTCGAAAAAAAAGCTAGAGCGTGTTCCGTGCACCAACGGGAACGGAATACGCTCTAGATCAGCTTGCGCAGGCTCTCCAGCCGGTCCGCCTCCTCGGCCGGCTTGTCCGTGCGCAGGCGCAATATGCGCGGGAAGCGCAGCGCGATGCCGGATTTATGCCGGCTGGAGAGCTGGGCGGCGTCGAACCCCAGCTCGAAGACCAGCTTTTTCTCCACCTCCCGCACCGGGCCGAAGCGGGCGATGGTGTGGGCGCGGATCCATTTATCGATGAAATTCAGCTCCTCGTCCGTATAGCCGGAATAGGCTTTCGCCACCGGCACCAGCTCGCCCGCCTCGGTCCAGACGCCGAATGTGTAGTCTGAATAGAAAGAGGAGCGTTTGCCGTGGCCGCGCTGGGCATACATCAGCACCGCATCCAGGCTCAGCGGAGCGCGCTTCCATTTCCACCACAGCCCCTTGGGCCGCCCGGCGAGGTAGGGCGCATCGCCGCGCTTGAGCATCAGCCCCTCGCTGGCCTCCGCCCGGGCCGCCTCGCGCAGTGTCGCCAGCTCGTCAATGCTGGTGAAGGGGATCAGGGGCGAGAGCTGCATCGCGGCGGGTCTGGTGGCCGCGAACCAGGCCTCCAGCCGGGCGCGGCGGGCATCGAAGGGCAGTGCGCGCAGATCCTCGGTGGCCTCGAACAGCAGATCATAGAGCATGATCCCGACCGGGAATTTTTGCTGCAAGGCGGATGTGGTGGTTTTGCGGTTGAGGCGTTGCTGCAGGTCTGAGAAGGGCGCGATTTCGCCGTCCCGGATCACCAGCAGCTCGCCATCCAGCACCGCATGGAAATCAAGCGCCTCCAGCAGTTCCGGGAAGGACGCCGAAATATCCTCGGCGGCGCGCGAATAGAGCCGCTTGCCGGTCGGGGTGGCGACGATCTGCACCCGGATGCCGTCATATTTCTGCTCGGCGCGGAAATCCCGCCAGTCGGTGCGGGCGATGTCCTCTGTCTCCACCGGATGCGCCAGCATCACCGGGCGGAAGACCGGGGCCTCACCGGGCGTGGGGCGCGGCCCCCTGCCCTCCAGCCAGGCGAACAGGCTGGTATATGGCGGGGCGAGGCCGTGCCAGATCTCCTCGATCTCATTCACATCCACCAGCCCCATCTCCGCCAAGGCGAGCTTGGCCAGGCGCAAGGAGGCGCCGACGCGCAGCCCGCCGGTGAGCAGTTTGATGAGGGCGAGCCGGGTGGAGGGATCGCAGCGATCCAGCCAGCCTTCGATGAGTCTAGGGATTTCAGTGCGCTTGGCGTTTCGTAGCGCTTCGATGACAGCGGGCAGATCGGGCGCGTCGTCGCCCTGGGTGGGCCAGATCAGCGCGATGGTTTCGGCCAGATCGCCGACGAAATCGTAGGACAACGAAAACAGCTCGGCATCGGTGCGGGTGGCGGCCAGCTCCTTCAGCGTCGCGGATTTCGCACCGGGGAAATCCAGCGCGCCGGCGATGGCGGCGAGCGCATAGCCGCGCTCCGGGTCCGGCCGACTGGCGAAATAGGCGCGCAGCAGGGCGATCTTGGTGTTGCGGCCGGGGGCAAAGAGCAGCCGCTCCAGAAGCTCCGCGAACGCCCTCATGCGCCGTCTTCCTCGCCATAACCCACCAGAGAGAGGGCGCGGGCGCGGATCTGGCGCAGGGCGCAGGCGCGGATCAGCGCCTCCTCGGCGCCATGGGTCACCCAGATTTCCGGGGCCTGCACCTCGGCGATCGTGGCCAGCAGGTCGTCCCAATCCGCATGGTCGGAGATGATCAAAGGCAGCTCGATGCCGGACGCCTTGGCGCGCTGGCGCACCCGCATCCAGCCCGAGGCCTGGGCCACCACCGGGTCTTCCAGCCGCCGCCCCCAGCGCTCGCCGACCGCCGAGGGCGGGGCCAGCACCATCGCCCCTTTCATCTGGGTTTTTTGAGCTACCGTCGCCGGGCGCAGATCGCCTAAAGGCACGCCAAGGCTTTCATAAAGCGCGCAGAGATTGGCATGCGCCCCATGCAGATAGATCGGCGCATCGAACCCCTGCTGGCGCAGCATGGCGATCAGGCGCTGGGATTTGCCGAGCGAATAAGCGCCGATGACATGCGTGCGATCAGGGAAAAGCGCATGCGAGCGCAGGAGTTTCTCGATCTCCTTGGCCGGGTCCGGATGGCGGAACACCGGCAGGCCGAACGTGGCTTCGGTGACGAAGACATCGCAGCGCACCGGCTCGAAGGGCGCGCAGGTCGGGTCCGGCTGGCGCTTATAATCGCCGGAGACGACGGCGCGGCTACCGGCATGGTCGAGCACGATCTGCGCCGAGCCTAACACATGTCCCGCCGGAACCAGTTTTATATTAACATCGTTAATTTGGAGCGTCTCGCCATAGGCCAGAGCCTGTTGCGTGGCCCCTGCCCGCTCCGCGCCCATCCGGGTGCGCATGATGGCGAGTGTCTCGGGCGTGGCCAGCACATGGTCGTGGCCGGGCCGCGCATGGTCCGAATGGCCATGGGTGACGATGGCCCGCGGCACCGCCCGTAGCGGATCGATATAAAAATCGCCCGGCAGGCAATAGAGCCCGGCCGGGGTCGGCTTCAGCCAGCGTTCCGGATGCGGGGTGTTGGAACAAAACATGAAAGCACCATATGGTGGCTTATGGCCTCTCTGCCAGAGCGATTTGAAAAATGGTTCGCCGCCAAGGGCTGGGGGCTGCGCGCCCACCAGGCCGAGATGCTGGACGCGGCACAGGACGGCGCGGATGCGCTGCTGATCGCCCCCACCGGTGCCGGCAAGACGCTGGCCGGGTTTCTGCCCAGCCTGGTCGCGCTGGCGGCGCGGCCGCGCGAGGGGCTGCACACGCTCTATGTCAGCCCGCTGAAGGCGCTGGGCACGGATATTGCCCGCAATCTGCAAATCCCGGTGGCGGAGATGGGCTTGTCTGTCTCCATCGAGACCCGCAGCGGCGACACCCCGGCCAATCGCCGCGCCCGGCAGAAGGAGATGGCGCCGAATATTCTGCTGACCACCCCGGAATCGCTGCTGCTGCTCTCGCAAGAGAATAGCGGCGTGTATTTCAAGGATCTGGCCTGCGTGGTGGTGGATGAGATCCATGCTTTGGCCGGGACCAAGCGGGGGGATCAGCTGGCTTTGTGTCTCGCACGGCTGCGCGCGCTCTCGGCCACGCGAATCGTCGGGCTCTCGGCCACGGTGGCGCATCCTGAGGCGATGCGCCGGTTCGTGGGGCCGGAAGCGCGGCTGGTACAGGCCAAAGAGGGGGCGGCGCCCGAGATCACGCTGGCGCTGCCCGAGACCGAAATCCCCTGGTCCGGCCATATGGGGCTGAAATCGGCAGAGCTGGTGCTGCGGAAAATCGCCCAGGCGAAGATGAGCATCGTCTTCGTCAATACCCGCGCCCAGGCGGAGCTGCTGTTTGCGGAAATCTGGCGGCATAATGAGGAAAACCTGCCCATCGCCATCCATCATGGCAGTCTGGACATCGCCCAGCGCCGCAAGGTGGAGGCGGCGATGGCGGAGGGGAGATTGCGCGGGGTCATCGCCACCTCCTCGCTGGATCTCGGCATCGATTGGGGCGGGGTGGATCAGGTGCTGCAGATCGGCGCGCCGAAGGGGGTCTCGCGGCTGTTGCAGCGCCTGGGCCGGGCCAATCACCGGCTGGATGAGCCCTCCCGCGCCGTGCTGGTCCCGGCCAACCGGTTCGAGGTGCTGGAATGCGAGGCGGCGATGGCCGGCGTGGCCGAAGCGGCTCTGGATGGCGATCCGCCCCGCCCCGGCGGGCTGGATGTGCTGGCCCAGCATGTTCTGGGCATGGCCTGCGCGGGGAAATTTCACCCGGATGATCTCTATCGCGAGGTGGTTTCAGCTGCGCCCTATGAAGCGCTTTCGCGCCCGGACTTCGATGCGGTGCTGGGCTTCGTCGAGGATGGCGGCTACGCGCTCGCCGCCTATGAGCGCTATCGCAAATTGTTCCGGGATTCAGAGGGGTTTCTCTATCCGGCCAACGCCAAAGTGGTGCAGCAATTCCGGATGAATATCGGCACCATCGTCGAGGCGCCGCTGATCAAGATCCGGCTGCTGGGGCGGCGTGGCGGGGGCTTTGGCGCGGCCTTGGGCGAGGTGGAGGAATATTTCGTCAATCAGCTCGTCCCAGGCGATAGCTTCATGTTCGCCGGGCGGGTGCTGAAATTCATCCGCCTGCGGGAAAACGCGGCGGAGGTGGTGGAAGCCCCTGGCAAGGAGCCGAAAGTGCCGGCTTATGCCGGGGCCAGGCTGCCGCTGACCACCAATCTCGCGGCGCGGGTAAGGGCGATGCTGCATGACCCGGGCTGCTGGGGTGCCTTTCCGGAACAGGTGCGGGACTGGCTGGCGCTGCAGAGGCGCCGCTCCCGGCTGCCCGGCCCGAACGGGTTGCTGGTGGAGACATTCCCGCGCGCCGGGCGCTGGTTCATGGTGGTCTATGCCTTCGAGGGGCGCAACGCGCACCAGACGCTCGGGCTGCTGCTGACCAAGCGGATGGAGCGCGCCGGCTTCGCGCCGATCGGCTTTGTCGCCTCCGATTATGTGCTGGCGATCTGGTCCGCTTATCGCCCGGAAAAGATCGAGCAGCTGTTTCATGAGGATCTGCTGGGGGATGATCTGGAGGAATGGATGGAGACAAGCTCGCTGCTGCGCCGCGCCTTCCGGCAGGTGGCGGTGATTGCCGGGTTGATCCCGCGCCAGCTCCCAGGGGTTGAGAAGAACCGCCGCCAGGTGACGGTGAATTCAGACCTGATCTATGACGTGCTGCGCCGCCACCAGCCCGACCATATTCTGCTGCGCGCCACCCGCGCGGATGCGGCGCATGGGCTGATCGATCTCTCCCGCATCGCCGCCCTGCTGGCGCGGGCGAAGGGACGGATTACCCATATGGCGCTCTCCCGAGTCTCGCCCTTGGCGGTGCCGGTGCTGCTGGAGATTGGCCGCGAACATGTGCAGGGCGAGGCCGAGGACCTGCTGCTGGCCGAGGCGCAGGCGCTGATCGCCGAAGCTGGTGAGGATGAGAATGTTCATGGAAATTTTATCCATGGTCCGAAAGGACAGAATATGCTCTTTGACCATACATGACCGCCGCACCGATTCATTTCCGCAACGAACGTTTGATGCTCGACCCCTCCGGTGCCGCTTTCTGGCCCGCCAAGCGGGTGCTGATCGTCGCCGACCTGCATTTCGAGAAATCCTCCTCGCTGGCCGCCCGCGGGGCGCTGCTGCCGCCTTTCGATACGCGCGCCACATTGGAGCGGCTGACCAGGCTGGTGCGGCTCTATCGCCCCTCCCGGCTGATCGCGCTGGGGGACAGCTTCCATGACGTACAGGGCCATGCCCGGCTCTCCAAGGACGACCGCACGCGGCTGGAGGCGATCGGCCGGGAGGCGCAGATCATCTGGATCGCCGGTAATCACGATGCCACCCCGCATGATCTGCCGGGGCAATGCGTGGCCGAGCATCGGGAAGGCCCGTTCGTGTTCCGCCACCAGGCGCAGCCCCTGCTGGGGTTGCGGGAGATCGAGCTTTCCGGGCATTTCCACCCGAAAGCCAGCATCGAGTCGCGGGCCAAGCGGGTCTCGCGGCCCTGCTTCGTCTCCGATGGCAGCACCAGGCTGATCCTGCCGGCCTTCGGTGCGCTCACCGGCGGGCTGGATGTGCGCGAGGCGCCGATTGCCCGGCTGTTCCCGCGCGGCTTGCGGGTGTTCATGCTGGGCCAGGAGCAGCTTTATTCTTTCGCGCTGGAGCAGCTCGGGCGGCTGGCCGAGGTGGCGTAAGCGCCTCGTGCCCCTATATTCACCCGCATGACCAATCTTGTCTGGTTCCGTAACGATCTGCGCCTTGCCGATAACCCGGCCCTGCACGCCGCCGCCGCGGCCGGCGATGTCATTCTGCTCTATATCCTCGATGAGCGCGCCGGCGGGGCGAGCCGCTGGTGGCTGCATCATTCACTGAGCGCGCTGGGGGCGGAGATCGCCGCGCGCGGCGGGCGGCTGGTGCTGCGCCGGGGCGATGCGACGGAGATCATCACGGGGCTGGTGAAGGCGCAAAAGGTTGCGGCGGTGCATGTGGCGCGCGCCTATGAGCCGGCTTGGCGCGAAGCGGACCGGGCGCTGGATGCGGCGCTGAAAAGGCTGGATTGCGGGCTGCACCGGCATCTTTCCACCTCGCTGTTTCACCCGGAGCGGATCACCACCAAGGCCGGCGGGATGTACGGCGTCTACACGCCTTTCTCGAAAGCCTGCCAGGAGGCCGGGGTGCCGGAGACGCTGCTGCCGGTGCCCAGCGCCCTGCGCGGGCCGAAGATCGAAAGCGAGAATCTGGCCGATTGGGGGCTGCTGCCGATCAGGCCGGACTGGGCTGGCGGGATGCGGGCGGAATGGACGCCCGGCGAAGCGGGGGCGAAGGCGCGGCTGGAGGCGTTTCTGGCCGGGCCGGTGCAGGATTACGCCACCGCCCGCGACATACCCGGCCGCCATGGCACCTCGAAACTCTCCCCGCATGCGCATTTTGGCGAGATCTCGCCACGTTATGTCTGGCACCGGGCGCGCGCGGCGGGTGCCGGCAAAGGGGTGGAGACCTTCCTGAAGGAGCTGCTCTGGCGGGAATTCTCGATCAATCTGCTCTGGCAGCATCCGGACCTGCGCCGCGCGCCGATCCGCAGGGAGTTCAAGGATTTCCCCTGGGAGACCAACCGCGACAGGCTGACCGCCTGGCAGACGGGCAAGACCGGGATTCCCATCGTCGATGCCGGGATGCGCGAGCTCTGGATCACCGGCTGGATGCATAACCGGGTGCGGATGATCTGCGCCTCCTATCTGGTGAAGCATCTGCTGATCCCCTGGCAGGCCGGCGAGGCCTGGTTCTGGGATACGCTGTGCGAGGCGGATGAGGCAGCGAATGGCGCCTCCTGGCAATGGGTGGCGGGGTGCGGGGCGGATGCCGCGCCTTATTTCCGGGTCTTCAACCCGGTGCTGCAGGGGCAGAAATTCGATGGCGACGGCGCCTATGTGCGCCGCTTCCTGCCGGCGCTGAGGCGGCTGCCGGACAAATATATCCACGCCCCCTGGGAGGCGCCGCCTGAGATTTTGGCGGCGTGCGGGGTGAAGCTGGGGAGTAATTATCCGCAGCCGCTGGTGAAGCCGGCGGAGGGGCGCGACAAGGCGCTGGCCGCCTATGCGAGGTTGAAAGGCGGGAGGCCAGCGTAAGCCCTTGCCAGAGGTCGCGGAACAACCCATCTTTGAGTTGTAATGTTACCTTTTATTTCAACGCGTTGCTGGTCCATGCGATGATCCCCTCCGGACGCGGACTGCGCATTGTCGGCGATGTGCATGGCGATTCCCGCGCCTTCGCGGCGGCGGCGCAGACGGATCGGTTCATCATCCAGCTCGGCGATCTCGTCGATGACGGGCCGGATACCCCCGGCGCGCTGCGGATCATGTTCGAGATTTTGGACGAAAGGCGTGGGCTGTTCCTGCTCGGCAATCATGATTTCAAGCTCGGGCGGGCGCTGCGGGGGGATCGGGTGCGCGGCGAGCCGACGGCAAAGACCATGGCCATTCTGCCGGACGAGCTGCGGGAGCGCACGCGCGAGGAGATTTTGCGCGCGCCGGTCTGGCTGCAATCGGGAAAGCTGTTTTTCGTGCATGGCGGGTTTCATCCGGCGATGCTGGAGCAGCCCCCCGGCCCCTTCCCGCCCGGCCGGCCGGAGCCGCTCTGGGCGCGCGCTCTCTATGGCCAGACCAGCGGCCGGGTGAGCAGCGGCGGCAAGCCGGAGCGGCTGCTGCGCTGGGTGGATGATCTGCCCGCCGGCATCACCGCCTATGTCGGGCACGACCAGCGCTCCACCGATGGGCGGCCTTATATCCGCCATGGGCGCAAGGGCGGCATGGCGGTGTTTCTGGATACCGGGGCGGGCAAAGGCGGGCATCTCTCCTGGATGGATATCGACCCCCTGCCCTGAGCCGGCCCTCGGCGGCGCAGAGGCGGGCTTGAACCGCTGGCGCCGCGCCCGACATCTTCACCGAAAGGATGCGGGCGGATGCAGGCATGGCACGCGCTGGTGGGTGACGGGGCGACGCGGATTCTCTGGTGGCAGATGAGTTTGCGCGCGGTGATCGTGCTGGTCTATGGGCTGGCGGCGATCCGGCTGCTGGGGCGGCGCGCCTTTGGGCGGCAGAGCCCGCTGGATATCGTCATCGTCATCGCCATCGTCATCGGCTCCAGCCTCAGCCGCGCCCTAACCGGCAATGCCAAGCTGATCGACACGTTGGTGGCGACGACGGTGTTTCTGCTGCTCTACTGGGCGTTGGACCATAAGGCAGGCCGATCCCGCTGATCGAAAATGGCAGGATACGCGGTGCCGAGATGCGGGCCAGCGCGGTGACGCCGCATGATATCGAGGAGGCGGCGCGTTGTGCCGGGCATGAGGGGCTGGGGGCGCTGGAAACGGCGATGCCGGAGCGCAACGGCCAGATCAGCACGATCGCAAAAAAATAAGAGTTTTTTGGTGCCGCCGGCGCGCCGATGAGGAAGCAGCTTTGCTGCTGTCTCTGAATCGGCCCGCCCAGCGCAACTCAAAAAAGCGGCGAAAAACGCCGGGGTGTATGCACCGCCGGTGCCAACACCCCAAACGTCTCTTGGCCCTTTTTGAAAAAAGGGCCAAACCCCAAAAACTTTTATTCGTTTAAGTAGGGATTGGTTTCACGTTCGGCGCCAATCGTCGAACCAGGGCCGTGGCCGCACAGAAACCCGAAACTGTCCGGCAGCACCAAAAGCTCGCGCTTGATCGAGGCGATCAGCTGCGCATGGTCGCCGTAATCACCGAAATCCGTGCGCCCGACCGAGCCCTTGAACAGCACATCGCCGAGAATGCCGAATTCCAGCGCCTTGTTCAGGAACACCATATGGCCGGGCGTATGGCCGGGGCAGTGACGGACCTCGAAATCCGCGCCGCCGAGCTTGATCACATCCCCCGCCCGCAGCCAGCGATCCGGCGTGCAGTCCCGCGCCTTGATGCCGTAGCGCGCCCCCTGCTCGGCTAGGCCATCGAGCAGGAATTTATCCTCGATGCCGGGGCCGATGATGCGCACATCCAGCTTTTCCGCCAGCTCCATCGCCCCGCCGGCATGGTCGATATGGCCATGGGTGAGGAAAATCTCGGTGATGGAGAGGCCGAGCTTGGTGATCTGTTCGGTGATGTAGGGCACATCCCCGCCCGGGTCGATCACCGCGCCGATCCTGGTTTCGTCATCCCAGGCCAGGGCGCAATTCTGCTGAAAGGCGGTGACGGGGATGATGCCGATTTTGAAGCTCATGCGCGAAGATCCGGGGCGGTGGCTTCGGCTTTCAACAGGGCCACCGCTTCATCCAGCGACAGGATTTCCTGCGCGGCGCCACCCAGGCGGCGCAGGGCGACCTTGCGCTCCTCCGCCTCCTTGCGCCCGACCACCAGGATGTTGGGCACATGGTGCAGCGAATGGTCGCGGATTTTCGCCTGGATCTTCTGGTTGCTGCTATCCAGCTCCACCGAAAGCCCAGCGGCGCGCAGCGCCTGCGCGACTTCGGCGGCATAGTCATCGGCATCCGAGACGATGGTGGCGACGACGACCTGGGTCGGGGCCAGCCAGAGCGGGAAGCGCCCGGCATATTGCTCGATCAGGATGCCGAGAAACCGCTCAAAGCTGCCGATGATCGCGCGATGCAGCATCACCGGGCGGGCGCGGCTGCTCTCGGAGGTGACATATTCCGCGTCCAGCCGCTCGGGCAGCACGAAATCCACCTGGATGGTGCCGCATTGCCAGTCCCGCCCGATCGCATCGCGCAGCACGAATTCCAGCTTCGGCCCGTAGAAGGCGCCCTCGCCGGGGTTCAGCGTGTATTCCACCCCGGCCTTTTCGCAGGCGGCCTTCAGCGCGCCTTCGGCACGGTCCCAGACATCGTCGGCGCCGGCGCGAACCTCCGGGCGGTCGGAGAATTTGACCGTGAAGCTCTCGAAGCCGAAATCCTTGTAGACGCTCTCCAGCAGGGCGACGAATTTCACCGTCTCGTCGGCGATCTGGTCTTCCATGCAGAAGATATGCGCATCGTCCTGGGTGAAGGCGCGCACGCGCATGATGCCGTGCAGCGCGCCCGAGGGCTCGTAGCGATGGCAGGCGCCGAATTCGGCCATGCGGATCGGCAATTCCTTGTAAGAGCGCAGGCCCTGGTTGAAGATCTGCACATGGCAGGGGCAGTTCATCGGCTTCAGCGCGAGGGTGGTATCTTCCTCGGCCACCTCCGCGATGAACATGTTCTTGCGGTATTTGTCCCAATGGCCGGAAAGCTCCCACAGCTTGCGGTCGACCAGCTGCGGCGTGCGCACTTCCTCATAGCCCCCCGCTTCCTGGCGGCGGCGGATATATGCCTCCACCGTGCGGTAGAGCTTCCAGCCTTTCGGGTGCCAGAAGATGGAGCCGGTGGCCTCTTCCTGGATATGGAACAGATCCATCTCGCGGCCGATCTTGCGGTGGTCGCGCTTTTCCGCCTCTTCGAGCTGGGTGAGGTAGGCGTCCAGCTCCTTATTGTCGCGCCAGGCGGTGCCGTAGATGCGGCTCAGCATCGGGTTCTTGGAATCGCCGCGCCAATAGGCGCCGGCGGTCTTCATCAGCTTGAAGCCGCTGCCGATATCGCCGGTGGAGCGCATATGCGGGCCACGGCAGAGATCCAGCCATTCGCCCTGGCGGTAGATGGTGATGGTCTCGCTCTCCGGCAGATCGCGGATCAGCTCGGCCTTGAAGCGCTCGCCGCGGGCCTCGAAGAATTTGATCGCCTCGTCACGGTCCCATTCCTCGCGCACAAAGCCAGCATTGCGGCCGATGATCTCGCGCATCTTGGCCTCGATCGCCGGCAGATCGGCCGGGGTGAAGGGCTCGTTGCGGTAGAAATCATAATAGAAGCCGTTTTCGATGGAGGGGCCGATGGTGACCTGGGTGCCAGGAAACAGCTCCTGCACCGCTTCTGCCAGCACATGGGCGGCATCGTGGCGGATCATCTCCAGCGCCGCCTCATCCTTGCGGGTGATGAATTTCACCGCGCTGTCCTCGGCGATCTCGCGGGAGAGGTCCATCTGCTTGCCGTTCACCTCCATCGCCAGAGCGGCGCGGGCCAGGCCCGGGCCGATGGCGGCGGCGATATTGGTGCCGGTCACAGCGCCGTCGAAGGAACGAACGGAACCGTCGGGCAGGGTGATGGCAGGCATAGGCGTCTTCCTAAATATAATGAAACGTCGCGGCGGGTTATGGCAGCAGGGCCAGCACTTGCGCAACCGGCAGCTCTTGCAGGGAGGGGGCGCGGGCGATGGCGGGCCAGCCGCCATCAGGATAGCGCGGCGCGGTGCGGGCGGGCGCGGAGGCGGCGGAGAAGAGCGAGATGCACGGCGTGCCGAGCGCGGCGGCGAGATGCATCGGCCCGGTATCGTTGCCGATGGCCAAGCTGGCGCGCCGGAACACCGCAGCGAGCTGGAAGAAATCCGTGCGGCCGGTGAGGTCGATGCCGCCGATGGTCTGGGCCAGGGGCTTTTCGCCGGCGGTGCCGACGATGACGCACGGGGACGGCAAAGCGGCGGCGAGCTCGCGGAATTTCTCCGCCGGGAAGCGTTTTTCCGGCCGGTGCGGGGCGGCGCCGGGGACCAGCACCACGTAGTCCGGCGGCAGATCGAAGGCGGAAATGTCGCTGGCCAGCCAGGATAAATCCGGGGCCGGCAAAGGGGTCGGGATGCCGGCCAGGCCGAGCTGCTGCTCCAGCCGCTCGCGGCTATGCAGGGTTTCACGGTTGGCGGCATCCGGAAAAGCGCAGCCGCGTGCGATGCCGGACCAGGAAGGGCGGCCGGCCAGGGCGAAATAACGGGTGGAGCGGCCGGAGGTTTGCAGGTCATAGACCATGTCGAACCCGGCGAGCTGGCGTTTGAGCCGCAGCAAGGCGGGGAGCTGCCACCAATCCGGCTTGGCGTCGATCTCGATTTTGTCGAACCAGGGGCTGGTGCCGAGCAGACCGGCATAGGGCCTCGTGGTGAGCAGGGTGATCTCATCGCCCGCATGGCGGGCACGGATGGCGGCGAAGGCGGCGAAACTCAGCACGATATCGCCAAAGGCGCCATGGCGGATGACGAGGATGCGGCTCATCCCAGCAGCTCGGCATAGAGATGGAGATAGCGCGTCTGCATCGCTTCCAGCGAGAAACGCTGCCCCACCGCCTCGCGGGCGCGCTGGCCGAAGGCGAGGCGCAGCTCCGCATCGCCCTCCAGGATCGCGTCGAACAAGGCGGCCAGGGCGGTGTCGTCGCCGGGCGGGAAGAGGAAGCCGGTGACATCGGGCTCGATCGTCTCATGCGCGCCGCCATGGCCGGCGGCGACGACGATTTTGCCCATCGCCTGCGCCTCGATGATGGTGCGGCCGAAGGCTTCCGGCTCGGTGGAGCAATTCACCACGATATCGGCCAGTTTCAGCGCGGCGGGCATGTCTTCCACATGCCCGGCCAAACGCAGCCGGCCGCCGACGCCGAGCCGGTTGGCGAGATCCAGCAGCTCCTGGGTGTATTTATGCCGGCCCTGATCCGAGCCGATGAGAATGCCCACAGCCTCCTGATGCTGCATCTTCGCCAGGGCGCGGATGAACAGGCGCTGGCCCTTCCAACCGGTGAGCCGGCCGGGGAGCAGGATGGCGGGCTGGCCGTTCTCGATCCGCCATTCCTTGGCGAGGCGCACGGCGCGGTCACCGCGCACCGCGGCGGGGTCGAATTTCCGCAGATCGACGCCGTTATGGATGACGCGGAGTTTTGCAGGGTCAATCTTGTAGCGGGATTTGATGAGATCCGAGATGAACTCACTCACCGCCACCACCCGGGCCCCGGACGCCATCACCTGGTTGTAGCGCTTCTTCAGCTTGCTCTTTTCGCCATAGGAGCCGTGATAGGTGGTGACGAAGGGGATATCGAGCGCCCGCGCCGCGCGGAAGGCCGCCCAGGCCGGGGCGCGGGAATGGGCATGCACGAGATCGACATGGTTTTCCCGCATCACGGCGCGCAGCTTTCGCCCGTTGCGCCATATCTTTAAAGGATTTTTGGACGCGACCGGCAGATGGATCAGCTCCGCACCGGCGCGCAGGGCGAGGTTGGAAAGCGGCCCATCCTCGGCCACAATGATCGAGCGATGGCCGCAGAGATGCACCGCCTGGGCGATTTCGATGGCCACCCGCTCCGCGCCGCCGGCATCGAGCTTGGGGAGCAGCTGGAGAATCGTGCGCGGGCGGTCAATCATGGCTGCGCGCTACCAGGGTTGGAGGGTTATGACTATGCCGTTTGTGTCACGCCTGCCGGGAATCGACCTGGCCTATGAGGTTCTGGACGGGCGCGGGCCGCTGGTGATGTTCTGCCCCGGCTATGCCTCGGACATGCAGGGCACCAAGGCGCTGGCGCTGGAAGCCTGGTGCAAGGCGCAGGGCCGGGCGATGCTGCGCTTCGACTATGCCGGGCATGGCGCCTCCGGCGGGGTGTTTCTGGAAAACGGCATCGGCGACTGGGCGGCGGATGCGGCATTCGTGCTGGAGCAGGTGGCGCCAGGGCGCGAGGTGCTGCTGGTCGGCTCCTCGATGGGCGGCTGGATTTCGCTGATCCTGGGGCAGGCTTTGGGCGCGCGGCTGGCGGGGCTGGTGCTGCTGGCCCCTGCCCCGGATTTCACCGCCCGGACGCTGGAGGTGGAGCTGCCGCCCGAACAGCAAGAGGCGATCCGCAAGCAAGGCGTGATTTATAAGCCTTCGGAGTATGGCGATCCGATGCCGTTCTCGCTGGCGTTGCTGGAGCGCAGTGCCGGGCATTATGTGATGACAAAGCCCATCGCCATCACCGCGCCGGTGCGGATTTTGCACGGCATGCGCGATGACGCGGTGCCCTGGGAATTGTCGCTGAAGCTCGTGCAAAATCTGACCGGCTCGGATGTGCGGGCGAGCTTCATCAAGGCCGGCGACCATCGGCTTTCCACGCCGGATGATCTGGCGTTGCTAGAGCAGACCGTTGGCGCGCTCCTCGGCCAGGATGGCGGCTAGGCCCTCGCGGTAGGTGGGGTAGCGCCAGGCGAGGTTGAGGCCGGATTTGGTGGCATCGGCCCGCACCTTGCGGTTCTCCGCCCAGAAGCTGCGCGCCATGGGGGACATGGTTTTCACCGCCTCCTCAAACGGCACGGGCGGCGGCGGGGCGATGCCGAGCAGGCGGGCCGCTTCCTGGACCACGTCCGTCGGCGCGGCGGGCTCGTCATCGGCGAAGTTGAAAATGCCGGTGGCGCCCTGGCGGATGGCGGCGGCAACGCCCAGCCCGATATCCTCCCGGTGGATGCGCCCGAACATATGGCCGGGCTTGATCACATGCCGCCCCTGCCCGGCCCGCAGATCGTCCAGCATGGAGCGTCCGGGGCCGTAAATGCCGGCGAGGCGGAAGATGGCCAGGGGCTTGCCCAAATCCGCCCAGCCTTGTTCGGCGGCGATGCGCCGGCGGGCGCGGGCGGAGCCGGGATTGGGTGGGGTGGTTTCATCCACCCAGCCGCCTTGCGCGTCGCCATAGATGCCTGTGGTGGAGAGATAGCCCAGCCAAATGGGGGACGCGGCGCGCAGGGCGGCGCTGTAGCGGGCCAGCACCGGGTCGCCCTGCTCATCCGGCGCGGCGCTGGTGAGGATGTGGCTGGCCTGGGCGATGGCCGGCTGCGCCTGCGCGAAGGGCAGCAGCGTGACGCCGGGCTCCGGCCTGGCCTCGCTGCGATAGGTGGCGCTCACCTGCCAGCCCGCCGCCACCGCCTCTTTGGCGATGGCGCGGCCGGCATAGCCGAGGCCGAAAATGAGAAGATGCGGGGACGAGACTGTCATCCCCGCCTTTCTGGCATCAACCCGGCCCCGTTAAAAGCCTGGAAAAATTAGCAAAAGTTTTTGGTGCCGCTTTTTTCAAAAAGCGGCGAAGAGGTTCGGGGTGGTGGCACAGTTGTCGTCAACACCCCAGACATTTTGCAGCCCTTTTTGGAAAAAGGGCTGCACCCCAAAAACTTTTATAACTTATTCAGCGGGTTGCTTTAGCCCTTCTTGCCCAGCTTATATTCCAACGCCTCTTCCGCCGTGGCGACACCGCCATGCGCGGCCGACCAGGCCATCGGGTTTTCCAGGAATTTGCGCACCCCAGCCAGGGCGGAATCCGAGAAATAAGCGTGGCTCTTGGCGGCTTCCAGCACATCCCACCAGGTGCAGAGATGGTGCAGCTTGATGTCCATGCTCTCCAGCGTCTCGAAGGAGCCGGGGAAGACGCCGTAGAAGAACACCACGAAGGTATGGTGGCAGAGCGCGCCGGCCTCGCGCAGCGCGTTGGCGAACTGGATCTTGGAGCCGCCATCAGTGGTCAGATCCTCGACCAGCAGCGTGTTCAGCCCTTCCGGCACGTCGCCCTCGATCAGCGCGTTCTTGCCAAAGCCCTTCGGCTTCTTGCGGACATAGGCCATCGGCGCGTGCATGCGCTCGGAGATCCAGGCGGCGAAGGGAATGCCCGCGGTCTCGCCGCCGGCCACGGCCTGGATGGTCTCATGGCCGACATGGCGGTAGATCTTCTCCACCGCCAGATCGCAGATTTTGGCGCGGGCGCGGGGGAAATAGATGATCTTGCGGCAATCGATATAGACCGGGGATTTCCAGCCGGAGGTGAGGGTATAGGGCTCCTCGGGGCGGAAATTCACCGCCTTGATCTCCAGCAGCAGCTTCGCCGTGGTCAGGGCAGCATCCCGGTCCCAGTCGCTCGCCCAGTCGATTTTCGCGGCAATCCGCCCACTCATATCCTTAAACTCCGTTCAACGCGGTCAAACCGCCCCCCTCCTAGCCGCTCGCTTGCAGCCCGTCCATGCGTTTTGGCGGGGCGGGGCCAGGGTTGTGCGGCGCGGCGGGAGTGGTATTTGATAGGGCCAGCATGGAGTAGAGAGAGTAGAAATGGCCAAAATCAAGGTAAAAACCCCGGTCGTGGAGATGGACGGCGACGAGATGACCCGGATCATCTGGGGCTTCATCAAAGAGAAGCTGATCCTGCCCTATCTCGACATCGACCTGAAATATTACGATCTGGGCATCGAGTATCGCGACCAGACCGATGATCAGGTGACCGTGGACGCGGCCAATGCCACCAAGCAGTATGGCGTGGCGGTGAAATGCGCCACCATCACCCCGGACGAGGCGCGGGTGAAGGAATTCAAACTCAAGAAGATGTGGAAGAGCCCGAACGGCACCATCCGCAACATCGTGGACGGCACGATTTTCCGTGAGCCGATCATCTGCAAGAACGTCCCCCGGCTGGTGCCGCACTGGACGCAGCCGATCGTGGTGGGGCGCCATGCCTATGGCGATATCTACCGCGCCACCGACTATAAGGTGCCCGGCCCCGGCAAGCTGCAGCTGAGCTTCACCCCGGAGGGCGGCGAGCCGGTGGTGATGGATGTGCACGACTTCACCGGCCCCGGTGTGGCGATGGGCATGTTCAACACGCTGAAATCCATCGAGGGTTTCGCCCGTGCCAGCTTCAATTACGGCCTGGCCCGGAATTACCCGGTTTATCTCTCCACCAAGAACACCATCCTGAAGGGCTATGACGGGTTCTTCAAGGATACGTTCGAGCGCATCTTCGAGGCCGAGTTCAAGGCGCAGTTCGAGAAGGCCGGGCTGACCTATGAGCATCGGCTGATCGACGACATGGTGGCCTGCGCGCTGAAATGGAGCGGCGGCTATGTGTGGGCCTGCAAGAACTATGATGGCGACGTGCAGTCCGACATCGTGGCGCAGGGCTTTGGCTCGCTGGGGCTGATGACCTCGGTGCTGCTGAACCCGGATGGGACGGTGGTTGAGTCCGAGGCCGCGCACGGCACCGTGACCCGGCATTTCCGCGAGCACCAGAAGGGCCGCCCGACCTCGACCAACCCGATCGCCAGCATCTTCGCCTGGACGCGCGGGCTGATCTATCGCGGCCGCTTCGATGGCACCCAGGATGTGGTGGATTTCGCCGAGACGCTGGAGCGCGTGTGCATCGAGACGGTGGAAGCCGGGCACATGACGAAGGATCTGGCGCTGCTGATCGACAAGAACGCGCCCTGGCTGACGACACAGGATTTCCTGGATAAGCTGGATGCGAATTTGAAAGTGGCGATGGGGTAAGGCTGTAGGGGGGCGGATAAGATGTGTCCGCCCCTTTTCGTGTAATACAGAACGGACAGGAGTATGATTGGATGACGAGGCCGTTCTATTTCGATAAAAATCATAGCCTCGGTTTAGCAACAGCTAAGGACACTCTATCTCCTAGCGCTCCGGTAGAAGCCCGCCTTCTCTTGGAATTTGAAGCAGAGGGAACTTACACGAGACGCCCACCTGCTCTTGTCGATTTGGATGCGGCTCTTCCTAATACAGCCGACACCGCCCGAACCTGCTTTGCTCAGCTCTCGCAATGGCACCAGCCTGTCGAATTGTTCGAACTCCCGATGGCAGCTGTTGTTGGGCAAGGCAGCGTAGTGACCAATGAGCGTCGGTTGATCAAAGAGAGCGCGATTGAATTCATCGCGCATAATCGCGCACCAGACGGTTTTATTACCAAGCCTGACGGGACATATGCCTGCACCGTTGAACGCGGTCAGTTCATTCAAGGCGCTTGTCTACTTGCGAAGCGTCCGTGGTATCAGAATTACGGGCACTGGCTTGTTGACAGCCTGACCGTCATCGCGCTGGCAGCGGAGTTGATCCGCATCAATAAGTGGAAAATCGTCATAGGGAAATTTCCCAGCGCGGGCATGAGGCGCGCGGTGCTGGACAGCATTCAAATGATTTTCCCAGACATCGAGATGGAAGTCTTGGAACACCCGGACGACGAAGTCTGGTACTTCGAAAAACTTCTCTATGTCACACCGACACACGTCCCCCCCTTGTTCAAATCGCCAACCGCACTCCATAAGCTGCGTGGCTTCGCGGCTTCAATCGTGCCCAGAACGCCGGGGCGTCGCATATTCATTTCGCGGAATACGTCCAGTTTTCGTCGCCTGCTCAATGAAGAAGAGTTATTTGTGCTTCTTGGTGAGTACGGATTTGAAATGGTCTATCCAGAGACATTGCCCTTCGAAGAGCAGGTAGGGCTTTTTGCTGAAGCCGAAATCATCGTCGGTGTCAAAGGCGCAGCCTTGACGAATTGCATCTTCTCGCCACGCGGGATGAAGGTTTTGGCTCTTTGCCCAGCGGATTTTCCGGACATGTTTTTCTGGGATTTCATTGCACAGCTCGATGGCCACTATGCTGAAGTGTATGGTCCAATCGTGACCAACAACTATCCCAGCCATAATGATTTTTCGGTATCGATCGAAGCGTGCCGACGCGCGATCGAGACACTTTTAGACCTCTGACATTCAACTTTTCGCCGAAGCGGATAACATCCATGTGGAATGACGAAATTCTGCGTAACCTGATTACATCGTCTCTCTGGCGCTACGGCGAATGGGGCAAAGATAACCACTCACTTTTACGCTTTGCCCCGAACGGGAAAGTTGCATGGTATAAGCACTATAACGAAGCGTTGTGGAGGCTGAAGGAAGGCTGCATCGTCATCTCACATATCGACGGGATGGAAACCGTTCGGTTCAACGAGGTCCATATGGTAGACCAGAAAATTCATCTCGTTGGAGATTTTCTTTTGTCCGATCCATCACCTTTCAAGATGACGCTGACATCGGTCGATTTCGAGGAGGCAGCGTTGGCAATCCCTGCTCCCGACCAAACTGCGCTTGCCGAAACCGCTGGTAATAGAATTCTGGTTTCGCTCTGTTTTCATTTCCGCGCGGCGACGGTCAAATATCTGTTGCAGGTCATCAGAAACTACCTGTCTTTTCCCGTGGCGAAGCTAGATGTGCTTATCTACACGAACGCCTCAGGCGAAGATCTCGGCGTGCTTCAGGCTGCTGTACAACAAGGTCTCTCTGGGCAGGAGGAACGTAACAGCGTTTTAATCAAACCTGTTCCGAACCTGGATGACCCTTGGCTGCTGCCTTGGGCGCATAAAGCCGACTTTAAGGATCTCTTCCTCGATCGCGATGATTATACCCATTACATCTACTCGGAAGACGATCTCGCCTTTAATTTCGCGAATTTTCAATATTTCGTGCGTTACAGGGACACGTTGAAGAGCCTTGGGCTTGTGCCCGCTTTTTGCGTCACTGAATATAGTGATGACGGGCAAGTTTACGCAAAGGAACAGCCCTACAAGATCGACCTCAGCCTAACCAGGTCGGTTCGTATCGGTGACCTCAACTTCATCAATCACGAAAATCCATACAACGCGTTCTACATTTTGGACAAAGCCATGGCACAAGCCTACATTTCGTCCGATTCGTTCGACGTGGAGAAGAGCAAGGGTAAATGCGTTTGGGGAATCGCCGAGCGCGCCGCGATGGGGCTGTGCTACGAAAATATTCCCGAAGGCTTTGCCTCAACCTATGTTGTGCCACTGGACCGCGAAAAAAAGACTATCCCGTCTTTCGCTATGGTCGAGCATCTTCCCAATAAATATGTGAACGAGAAAAACACGGCTTTCTCGAAGATTTTGCTGCGGGATCTGTTCACCTGATCCGTCAGCTGCGGGAGCTGGGATACGTCCCCTCCCAGCCCCCGCCAAGGGCCTGATACAACGTCACCAAATCCGTGCCCAACTTCTGCAGTGAGTCCGCCTGGTTCTGCTGGGCGGCGAGGTTGGTTTGCTGGGTGGTCAGCACGGTCAGGTAGTCCACCAAGCCTTCCTTGTATTGCTCTTCCGCCAAGCTGAGGGCGATCTGGCTCTGGTGTACGTCTTCCTGCAGCGCCTGCTGAGTGGCGTGTTCCTGTTCATAATTCACCAAAGCGGTATTCACCTGGGTGAAGGCGGTGAGCGCGGTTTTGGCGTAGGCGATGGCGGCTTCCTTCTGCTTGGCCTCGCTCAGCTTCAGCGCGCCGCGCAGCTGGCCGCCCTCGAACAGCGGCAGCGTCACCGTCGGGCCGAAGCCGTAGGTGAGCGATTTCCAGCTATCCATGGCATTCAGCGTCATCCCTTCCAGCGAGGCGGAGGCGCTGAGCGAAATGTCGGGGAAGAAGGCGGCCTTGGCGGCGCCGATCTGCGCGGTGGCGGCGTGCAGATTATCGGCGGCTTCGCGCATATCCGGCCGACGGGTCAGCAGCTCGGCCGGCAGGCCCACCGGCACGCTGGGCGGGGTGAGCGGCACAGGGGCGGGGGTGAGCAGATCCTGCGGCAGCCCGTCCGGGGTCTGGCCCAGCAACAGGCCGATCTGGTTGATCAGCCCGTCGCGCTGGGCGATCAAGGTCGGGATCTGCGCGGAAATCTGCGCCGCGGTGGCGCGGGCATTGGCGACATCGAGCGAGGTGGTCAGCCCCGCCTGCTGGCGCTCGGCGGTGAGTTTTACCAGCTGGTTGGCGAAATCCAGGTTCTTCTGGGTGATGCCGAGCACGGCCTCGGTGCCGCGCAGCTGGATATAATTGCTGGCCACCTGCGCTTCCACATTCAGCAGGGCGGCGCGGCGGGCTTCCTCGGAGGCGCGGGCCTTGGCCACGGCGGCTTCGACCAGGCGCTTGTTCTTGCCCCAGAGATCGAGGTCGAACATCGTCTGCAGCCCGTACTGGTAGAGATTATAGGGCTGGGTGACGCTGGGAAAGGCTTTGCCGAACTGGCCGAGCGGGCTGTTCGGGCTGACCACGTTGCGGCTATAGGAGGCGTTGGCGCCGAGATTGGGGTAGAGCGCCGCGCCCTGGATCTGCGCCTGCGCCTCAGCCTCGAACAGGCGCTGGGTGGCGATCTGCAGGTCCAGATTCTGCTGCACGGCGCGGGTTTCCAGGGCGGTCAGCACCGGGTCGTTGAAACTGTTCCACCATTGCGGGTCCACCGCGCCGCCGGAGACGTAAGGCGCGCTGCTGGCCGGGGCATCGTTGAGGAAGGCGATGGGCGCGTTGGCGTGGGGCGCCTGGTCATTCGGCCCGAGCATGCAGCCCGACAAGGCGGCCAGCAGCCCGAGCGACAGGGCGGAGCCGGTAAGGCCACGGCGCAAATGCATGGATGTCACGATCTTCAAACTCCCTGTGCCGCGCCCGCGGCGGCCGCCAAAACAACCATGGCCGGGCCTGTCCGGGCAAGCCTCGCCCTGGGCAGAATCAACCAGCCGATGAAATTGCCGTCTTGTTGCACATAGGACAGGTTTCATACCACTCTTAAACCAAGCTGGCAGCTATACGGCGGAAAACCCCGCGCACATCTTGAAAAACAGGGGAATTGTGCCGGGTGGCGCCGCCGCCATCGCAGCGAAACTGTTGAAAAGCCAAATCTTTGATTGAGCTTGCGCAACGCGGTTCTCATCAAAATCGCTAAGATCGTTAAAATATCGAAAAAAACCCTTGCGTCCGAGTCGTTTTTGCAGGTTAACTCCACTTAAGGTTGAAGTGCCCAAAAAGGGAGATAACGAAATGGCTGGTTTCACTTCTTTGGACGTGATCGTTCGTGACAAGCTGCGGACGTGGCCGCAGCATCCGCCGGGTCTCGCGGATCACGATATGGGGGCGTCCGGGTCATGGCTGCGGGCGAGGCCGGGGCCGCCGCAGGAACGCGACCAGCCTTTCCTGAAGCTGCCCGGCGCCAACCGGCTGCGCACCCATCCGGATGGGTTGTGGCTGTGTTTCGGCGGCACCGAGGCGGACCCGTATGTCGATCTCTTCGCCATCGAGGCCTGCGGCTGCTACCAGAATTTGCTCGATAAGCGCTCGCGCTTCGCCCCCTCGATGCATTCCTGGCTGGCGGTGTGTTCGGAGGAATGGCTGATGCAGCCGGTCTCGCCCAACAACCCGATGCCGCGCTGGCGCTATACCGGCTTGCTGCGGCGCACGCCGACCGGGCCGCTGGTGCTGCCGGTGCGCGATATGCGGGTGATGTATGCGCTGCGCCCGCGCCAATATACCGGCTTCGTCACCAGCCAGATTCCGCACGCGCATGAGTTTTTCGCGCCGATGGAGGCGATCATCGGGCCGGAGGGCTGGCAGCATCCGCCGCTGCGCGCTTTCATCGCCCGCACCTCGCCGCGGGCGAATTTCTTTTCCTATCCGGGGGCGAGTGCGGCCTAAGGCTCAGGCGGTGAGGTCGGCGGGCAGTTTACCGTCCGCCAGCGCCTTGGCCAGCGAGGTGCCGTCCAGCTCATTGGCGATGGCATCGCGCACCCGGCGCATCACCTTGCGGATCTCGCAGGCCTGCTCGTCGCGGCATTCGTCGCAGCGGCGGTAATAATTCACCGAGACGCAGGCGAGCGGCGCCAGCGGGCCATCCATGATGCGCACCACCTGGCCGAAGGTGATCAGATCCGCCGGCTTGGCCAAAGCGTAGCCGCCGCCACGGCCCCGGCGCGAGCGCACCAGCCCGTTGCGGTTCAGCTCCAGCAGGATGGCTTCGAGGAATTTCTTCGGCAGATTCTCGCGCTCGGCGATTTCGGAGACCAGCAACAGCTTGTCGTCCTTCTCACGCGCCAGCACCATCAGGGCCTGCAAGGCATATTTGCATTTCTGCGACAGCATGACCCTTCTCCCGGCTCCTTTTGATCTGACATATTCATCTACAAGACATAGGGCGCGTAGAAAATATCCCAGCGAACATATTGCGGAATTTCCGATAGAAAAACAAGGAATTCGGTAGGCGTCAGAGACCGGCCAGGCTCTTGATCACCGCTTCCGCGACCTTGATGCCATCCACCCCGGCGGAGAGAATGCCACCCGCATAGCCGGCCCCTTCCCCGGCCGGATACAGCCCGCGCGTGTTCAACGAGCAGAAATCCTTGCCCCGGGTGATGCGCAGCGGCGAGGAGGTGCGGGTTTCCACCCCGGTCAGCACCGCATCCGGACGGTCGAAGCCTTTGATCTGCTTGCCGAAGGCCGGCAGCGCCTCGCGGATGGCTTCGATGGCGTAATCCGGCAAGGTCGGCGCCAGATCGGTGAGGTGCACGCCGGGCTTGTAGCTGGGCAGCACCTCGCCGAACGATTTGGAAGGCGTGCCGGCGATGAAATCGCCCACCAGCTGCCCTGGCGCCTGGTAGGCGCCTCCGCCCGCCACATAGGCGGCACGTTCCCAGACCCGCTGGAATTCCACCCCGGCCATTACATCCCCCGGATAATCCGCCGGGGTGATGCCGACGACGATGCCGGCATTGGCGTTGCGCTCGGCGCGGGAATATTGGCTCATGCCGTTGGTCACCACCTGCCCGGCCTCGGAGGTGGCGGCGACCACTGTGCCGCCCGGACACATGCAGAAACTATAGACCGAGCGGCCATTCCTGGCGTGGTGCACCAGCTTGTAATCGGCGGCCCCCAGGATCGGGTGGCCGGCGAAGGGGCCGAAGCGGTGGCGATCGATCATGCCTTGCGGATGCTCGATGCGAAAGCCGATGGAGAAGGGCTTGGCCTCCATGAACACGCCGCGCTGATGCAGCCGGGCGAAACTGTCGCGCGCCGAATGGCCGATGGCGAGGATGACATGGTCGGTCTCGATCCGCTCGCCGCTCTCCAGCAGCACGGCGCGGATCTGGCCGTCCTGGATCTCGAAATCATCCACCCGCGTGTCGAACCGGTATTCGCCGCCCAGGGCGGTGACTTTCGCGCGGATCGCCTCGACCATGGAGACCAGCCGGAAGGTGCCGATATGCGGCTTGGCGATATAGAGGATTTCCTCCGGCGCTCCGGCCTCGACGAATTCCTCCATCACCTTGCGGCCGAGGAAGCGCGGATCCTTGATCTGGGAATAGAGCTTGCCGTCCGAGAAGGTGCCGGCCCCGCCCTCGCCGAACTGCACGTTGGAGGCGACGTTGAGCTCGCCGCGCCGCCACAGGCCCCAGGTATCCTTGGTGCGCTGGCGGACCAGCTTGCCGCGCTCCAGCACCAGCGGGCAGAATCCGGCCTCGGCCAGGATCAGCGCCGCCAGGATGCCGCAAGGGCCGGTGCCGATGATCACCGGGCGTTTCGCCGGGCGCGCCTGGGCGATGGCGGGGAATTGATAGCCCATATCCGGCGTCGGCATGCCGGTTTCAACCGCCCGGTCCAGCACGGCATCGACCGTATAGACCAACATCACCTGGGATTTCTTGCGGGCATCCCAGGCCCGCCTATGAACCTGCCAGGAAAGGATAGCGCTGTCCGGCACGCCGAACCCTTCAGCGATGGCGGCGATGAGCGCGGGCGGCTCATGGTCGATCGGCAGGCGCAATTCGGTGAGGCGGCGGGAGGGGAAGGATGTCGGGGCCATGGCAGATGTGGCGTCTAACCCGGCGCGGCGCATCCGCCAATCGTCCCGACGCGGATTTTATCCACAGCGCTCTTGATAAGCCTGTGGAGAAGCGTGTGGATGAAGCGCAAAGCGCGGCGCCTGGGCAGAGACCGGCACGGTTTGGCGCCGCGATGGTTGACCGGGATGCGGATCTGGGTTTCGGATAGGCAATAATCCGGAGGCCGCATGACGAAATTTCACTGGCCAGAGCTTGGACTTTGCGTGGGCGGGCGGGGGTGAGCCTGGTCATTGATCTGCGCTGCCTGCAGGACCCGGCCTACCGGGAGCGGGGCATCGGCAATCATGCGCGCAATCTCATCCGCCATGCGCCGCCGGGCTGGGTGGGGGTGTATGATCCCGCACTGCCCGCGTTGCCGGAGGCGGTGGCGGCGCAGGCGGGGCGGCTCTCGCCGCATGGCTACGTGCCGGGGGCGACTTTGTTCCTCAACCCCTCGCCCTTCACGCCGAACCAGGAATTCTGCGCCCGGCTGCTGACCGATGCGCGGGTGCGCAAGGCGGTGTGCGTGTATGATTTCATCCCGTTCGACGAACCGGGGCGCTATCTGCGCACGGCCGGGGCGCGGCTGGATTATTACGCCGCGCTTGCCTGGCTGCGGCAATATGATCTGTATTTTCCCATTTCGGTGCCCACCGAGGCGCGGTTGCGTGAGCTGTTCGGCGCGGTGGAAAGCGTGGTCACCGGCGTCGGGCTGCCGCCTTTTCTGCAGGCGCTGTCGCCGGCGGTGCCGCGCCATGTGCTGATGGTGGGCGGGGATGATCCGCGCAAGAACCCGGAGCTGCTGCTGCGCGCTATGGCGTCCAGGCTCCGCCTGAGCGAGGTCGAGCTGGTGATCACCGGCGGATATGACGAGGCCACCGCCGCCCGGCTGCGCGCGATCCGCCCGGTGGCGTTGCCGGGGCGGGTGAGCGATGCCACGCTGGCTCAGCTCTATGCCGGGGCTCTGGTGGTGGTCACGCCGTCCAGGGCTGAAGGGTTTTCGATGCCGGTGGTGGAGGCGTGCCGGGTGGGCGTGCCGTCCCTCGCGTCTGACATTCCCGCGCACCGGGCGCTGCTGCCGACGCGCTTCCTGTTCGGGCCGGATGACGTGGAGGGGCTGGCCGCGCTGCTGGAGGAGACGCTGCGGGCCCGCGAGGCGGCAATCGCCGCGCAAGCCGGGCTCGCGGCGCCCTTTGCCGAAGACGCGGTGGCGGCGACGCTGTTTGCCGCCCTGCCCGCGCCTGTGCCACCGACATCGCGGCGGCCACGCATCGCCTTGCTCTCGCCACTGCCGCCCACCCGCAGCGGGGTGGCGGACCATTCCGCGGCCTTGCTCGCCGCCTTGCGCAAGCTGGCGCAAGTCGATGCGTTTTGCGGCCCCTATTCGCGGCTGGCGGTGCAGGATGGCGCCTATGACGCGGTGCTCTGCGTGCTCGGCAATGCGCCGCTGCATGATGAGATTTATCAGCTCTGCCTGCGTTATGGCGCTGCCTGCCTGTGCCATGATGCGCGGCTGCTGGGGTTGGCGACCACAAACGGCCTCGCCCCCGCCGCCGTGCTGGCCAGCGAGGAGTTGGGGCGGGTGGTCAGCGAGGACGAGATCGCCGCCTGGGCGGCCGATGAGCGCCAACGTGAGGCGAGTTTTCTGGGGAGGCTGGCGCGCGCGGCGCGACCGCTGATCTTCCACGCGCCGCAGCCGGTGCGGCTCTGCCAGGAACGCTTCGACGTGCAGGCGCAGGCCCTGCCCTTCCCGATGATGCGGTCCCATGCGCCTGTCACGCCCGAAGAGCGCGAGGCGGCACGGGCGGGTCTGGGCATCGGTCCGGCGGAACAGCTCATCGTCTCTTTCGGGTTTCTGGTGCCGGCGAAAGCCATCGGCGCGGCGCTGGCGGCTTTCGCTGAGCTGAAACGCGAGCGCCCGGCGGCGCGGCTGGTCTTTGTCGGCGAGGTGGCGATGGATCTCGCCGCGCTGCGCGATGAGGCGGCTTCGTTGGGGGTGACGCTGGGCACCGGCTTTGTCACGCCTGCGGATTATCGCGCCTGGGCGGCGGCGGCGGATGCGGGGCTGCAGCTGCGCATCGGCCAGGCGGGCGGAGTTTCGGCGGCGTTGCAGGATGGCATCGGCGCCGGGCTGAACATGGTGGCGAGCCGGGATCTGGCGGAGACGATCAATGCACCCGATTACGTGCTGCGGGTGGCGGATATGCCTGACCCGGCGGAGATTGCCGGGGCGCTGGCGCGGGCCTTGGCGGCGCCTGGGCCCGATGAGGTGATGCGGGCCGCTTACTGCGCCGCGCATGACATGCAGGCTTATGCGGTGCGGTTGCTGGAGATGATTCTCTGAGCGACCAAGCTGCAACACCCAACAAACCGGGATCAACATGGATCCGTCAAATGTTTCGATCCCGAGTCTCCTCGTATTTTCTCTGTGATCGAAACATGGTGATCCCTCAAGGCAGGAGCGGCGATTTTGGAAACCGCCCCGGCGTTTCCCCGCTTTGTCTAGAGCGTCAAGCTTTTAGCTTGATGCTCTAAATTTTGTTTTAGCGAGCAATTTCATGTGTTTAGATTGACGCTGGCGCGTCAACCTAAAGACCTATTGCTCTAGGCCGGCTCGCGGTTGGCCAATGCGATGGTGAGCAAGGCGCCCTCCATCTGCTTCGCCAGCTCGTTATCCTTCGCCTGCGCCGCCGCCAGCTCGGCCCGCAGCGCCGCCAGCTCCTCGCGCAGCACCGCCAGCTCCGCCGCCATGCGGTCCTGCGCCGCCGTCACGTCGGCGGCCATGAACTGACGCAGGCGCTTAAGCTGGGCCTTAAGCATGGCGGCGCAGATCCAGGCAGCGAGGGAATTCCGGCCCCTCCACCGGCAGCGGCAACGGCGCTGGCCCCGGCGTATGGCCAAAGGCCCAGAAGCGCGAGCGCCGCCTGGCCTCGGCCGCGTTGGAGTTGATCGGGAAATCCTCATAAGCGCGCCCGCCCGGATGCACGGCGTGATGCGTCATCCCGCCGATCGAGCGGCCGGACCAGCTGTCATACACGTCGAACACCAGAGGAGTCTGCACGCCGATGGTCGGGTGCAAGGCCGAGTACGGCGCCCAGGCCTTGAAGCGCACCCCGGCGACATATTCGCCCTGTGTCTGGGTCCGCTGCATCGGCATCGCCGCGCCATTGCAGGAGAGGATATAGCGCTCATCCACCCAGCCATTCACCTTCACCTGCAGCCGTTCGGCGGAGCTGTCCACATAGCGGGCGGTGCCGCCGCTGCTCTGCTCCTCGCCCAGCACGTGCCAGGGCTCCAGCGCGTGGCGCAGCTCCAGCTGCATGTCGCGCACCGTCACATCGCCCAGCTTGGGAAAGCGGAATTCCAGATGCGGGGCGAACCAGTCCGGATCGAGCGGGAAGCCGAGCCCGGCCAACTCTTCCAGAGCGTCCTTGAAATCCTGCTCGGCATAGTGGGGAAGCAGGAATTCATCGTGCAGGCGCGTGCCCCAGCGCACCAGCCGGCGCTCATAAGGCCGCTCCCAGAAGGCGGCGACGGCGGAGCGCATCAGCAAAATCTGCGCCGCGGACATCTGCTCATGCGGTGGCATCTCGAAGGCGCGGAATTCCACCAGCCCGCGCCGGCCGGAGGCGCCGTCCGGCGAGTACATCTTGTCGATGCAGAATTCCGTACGATGGCCGTTGCCGGTCATGTCGCAGAGGATGTTGCGGAACAGCCGGTCCACCAGCCAGGGCGGGGTCTGGCTCTGGCGGCCGACCTGGCGGAAGGCGATTTCCAGCTCGTTGATGCTGTCCTCCCGCGCCTCGTCGATACGCGGATGCTGCGAGGAGGGGCCGATGAACAGGCCGGAGAACAGGAAGCTGAGGCTGGGATGGTTGTGCCAGAAGCCGAGCATGGATTTCAGCAGATCCGGCCGGCGCAGAAAGGGGCTGTCAGTGGGGGATTTCGCCCCCATCACCACATGATTGCCGCCGCCGGTGCCGACATGGCGGCCATCCAGCATGAATTTCTCCGCCGCCAGCCCGACCTCGCGCGCCGCCTCATAAAGCTGGGCGTTGCGGGTGGTCAGCTCGGCCCAGCTGGTGGAGGCGGGGATGTTGGCCTCGATCACGCCGGGGTCCGGGGTGACGGAGAAATTCACCACGCGCTCATCCTCGGGCGGCAGATAGCCTTCCAGCACCACCTTGCGGCCGAACTCGGCGGCGGTGGCCTCGATGGCCGCGGTGAGTTCCAGCCAATCCTCGACATCGTAAAGCGGCGGGTAGAAGATGTGGAGCTTGCCATCGCGGGCTTCCACGCACAGCGCGGTGCGCACCACACCCGGTTCCTCGCGCCCCACCACCGGCAGGCTTTGCGGCACCGGGCGGAAATTCTCGATCGCCCCCTGCCCTTCCGCGGCGTGCGGCCGGTAGCGGGCGAACTGCAAGGCATCGCGGCGCGGCAGCGGAGCTTTCGGGGCGAACGGGTCGGTTTCGTATTCCTGCTCGATGCTCGCATCATCCGCCCAGGGCAGGCTGTCCAGCGGCAGACGCAAGCCGATCGGGCTGTCGCCGGGGATCAGGAACATCACATCGTCCTTGAAGAACCAAGGGCCGGATTGCCAGCGGCGCTGGCCATCCATGATGACCCGGCGCAAAGGCAGCACCGAGCCGACATTCGAGGCCAGCCCCTGGCCGAAGACCTTGGCCAGGCGCGCGCGTTCCAGCGGGTCGCGCAGCTTGGCATCCTCGGTGACGACATTCGCCGGCAGGCGTTTTTCGCGCCAGAGGTAATAATGGATGTCCTCATGGGCGGCGTTGACCAGGTCCGGATCGACTTGCAGCCGCTCCGCCAAAGCGCGGGCGAAGATCGCGGTGTCGTCGGCATTGGCGTTGTCGGTATCGTCATCGGAAGCGAGCAGGGACGGGTCTTTCCAGACCGGCTCGCCATCCGCGCGCCAATGGGCGTGGATGGCCCAGCGCGGCAGCTGCTCGCCGGGATAATGCTTGCCCATATTGTAGGTCAGCGCCGCCCCCTTGCCCCAGAGCGGGGTGAGCTTGCGGATCAGCCGGCCAGCATAAGCGCGCTTGGTCGGCCCCAGCGCGTCGATATTCCATTCCGCGCCCTCATGGTCGGTGGCGGAGACGAAGGTGGGCTCGCCGCCCATGGTCAGGCGCACATCGTTGCGCAGCAGCGCATGGTCGACGCGCGCGCCACGGGCGAGAATGTCCTGCCATTGCTTGTCAGTATAAGGCTTGGTGACGCGCGGGGTTTCCTTCACCCGCTTCACCTCCATGTGGAAGTCGAACTCCGTCTCGGTGCCGTCCTCGGCGATGAAGCCGCCGGAGATGGGGGCGGCGGATTGCGGGGATGGGGTGGCGGCGAGCGGGATATGGCCCTCACCGGTGAGCAGACCGGAGGTGGCGTCCAGCCCCACCCAGCCGGCACCGGGCAGATAAACCTCGGCCCAGGCGTGCAGATCGGTGAAATCCGCTTCCGGGCCGGCGGCACCGCCATCGACGGGTTTCTGGTCGGCGGTGAGCTGGATCAGATAGCCGGAGACGAAGCGCGCGGCGAAGCCGAGATGGCGGAGCAGATTGACCAGCAGCCAGCCTGAATCCCGGCAGGAGCCCTTGCAGAGTTTCAGCGTTTCCTCGGGCGTGAACACGCCCGGTTCCATGCGCACCACGTAGGAGATGCGCTCACTCACCATGCGGTTGATCTCGACCAGCATGTCGGTGGTGCGCGGCTCCTGGTCCTTGAATTTCGCCTTCACCTCGGCGATCAGCGCCGCCAGCAACGGGCCGGGCTTGCTCAGCAGCCGGAAGGGCGCCAGCTCCTCGGCCAGCACCGGGTCATAGGCGAAGGGGAAGGTTTCCGCGTCCGGTTCCAGGAAGAAATCGAACGGGTTGATCGTCGCCATGTCAGCGACGAGATCGACGATCACCTCGAAGCTGGTGACGCGCTCGGGGAAGACGACACGGGCGAGGAAATTGCCTTGCGGGTCCTGCTGCCAGTTGAGGAAATGCGGCTTCGGCGCGATCCGCAGCGAATAGGAGATGATCGGGGTACGCGCATAAGGGGCGGGACGCAGCCGGATGGTCTGCGGCCCCAGCGACACCGGGCGGTCGTATTTATAGGAGGTGCGATGAGTGATGGCGGCGTGGATCGACATGCAGGCTCCTTGGATACGCTTTCAGCCCAGCATGCGCAGGGCTGTTTCGCAACGCAATAGCAACCAGAGGGGAAAGCGCGCATGACAGTGGCGTGATTGTCAGCAGCCGGGCGGGGTGCGAACATGAATCAGGCAAGCTGCTGATTTTGGTGGCAAAAGGCGTGTGGGAGCGCACGGGCATGGGCGAGCGCAAGGCGGTGTTTTTCGCGGCGGATGCGGCCTATCTGCCGCTGGCCTGGGTGGCGGCGCGGGATGTGGCGGCGCAACCCGGCCGGGATTTCGATGTCTGCCTGCTCTTGCCCGAGGATGTCGCGGCCCCGCCACCGCCGGGTGTGCGGGTGTTGCGGGTGCGCCTGCCGGAGGTGTTGGCGCATGTGGCGGGGCCGGCGCATATGTCGCCCTTCGCCTATGCCAGGCTGGCCGCCCCTGCCCTCTGGCTCAGCGATTATGACAAGCTGCTTTATCTGGATTCGGATATCAGGGTGAGCGGCGATCTTTCGCCTTTGTTCGCGCTGGAGATGGGCGAGGCGCTGGCGGCGATGGTGGAGGATTGCGGGCGCTATCTGGGCGCTGCCGGCGGGCGGGAAGATTGGGATGAGTACCGGACCCGCACCGGCTTGCGGCTCGACGCCCCTTATTTCAACAGCGGGGTGATTTTGATGAATGCGGCGCGCTGGCGGGCGGAGGCGCTGTGGGCGCAGGCGGCTTCCTTCATCGCGGCGCGGGGGGCGCAATTGCGGTTCATGGACCAGGATGCGCTGAATGTGCTGGGCGGGCGGATCCTGGAGCTTTCACCGCGCTGGAATTTCTGCACGCATTATATGGGGCTGGGGCTGGAAGGCGTGGTGGTGCCACGGGTGCGGCATTATCTGAACGTGCTGAAACCCTGGCGGGATCCTGAATGGGCGATTTTGTACGGTAAGGCGGATGTGAAGGTGTTTGGCGCGGCGTTTGCTCGCTCGCCCTGGCCGGGGTTTGTGCATCAGGGGCTGGTTTCGGCCCTGCCCTGGCGCAAACGCGCGGCGCTGGCGGCGGCCAAGGCGGCGCGGCATGTGCCGGAGGCGGCGCTGGCAGGGCATATGGAAAATTTCATCGGGCTGGCGCCGAGGCTGTGGCGCGACGTGCGCGCCGGCTTCGCCGAAGGCGCCAAAAGCTACGTGGATTTAAGCTCGGAAGAGGCAGCCGCATGGAAAGCGGCACTGACCTGAAGGCGCAAAAGTTTTTAGGGGGTCCAAGGGGGGATTTTTTCAAAAATCCCCCCTTGAGGTTCACCCTTCTCGTTTGATGAGAACGTGCTGCTTCTTGCCCACGGAAAGCTTCTGCTCAGCCTTGGGCGCGATCATCTGCGCCTCATCGGTGATGGCGACATCATCCAGCTTGGCACCGCCACCGCGAATGAGCCGACGCGCCTCGCCATTGGAAGCGGCCAACCCGGCCTTCACCAGCAGCGCGAAGGCCGGCAGACCCGCGCCAAATTCGGCGGCGGTGAGGGAGATCGACGGCAGGCTGCCGGCGGCAACACCTTCGATGAAGAGCTTGCGCGCGGTCTCGGCGGCGTCCTCCGCGGCGGTGCGGCCATGGGCCAGCGTCGTCGCCTCGGTCGCCAGGATGATCTTGGCGCTGTTGATCTCGGCCCCGCCCAAGGCTTCGAGGCGGGCGATTTCGTCCAGCGGCAGATCGGTAAACAGGCGCAGGAAGCGGCCGACATCGGCGTCCTCGGTGTTGCGCCAGAATTGCCAGTATTGGTAGGGGCTCAGCTTTTCGGCCGAGAGCCAGACCGCGCCCGCCGCGCTCTTGCCCATCTTCTGGCCCGACGCCGTGGTGATCAGCGGGGTGGTGAGGCCGAAGACGCTCTTCTGGTCGGTACGGCGCACCAGCTCGATGCCGGAGACGATATTGCCCCATTGGTCGGAGCCGCCCATCTGCAGCACGACGTTGTTGCGGCGGTTGAGCTCGCGGAAATCATAGCTCTGCAGGATGGAGTAGTTGAATTCCAGGAAGGTGAGGCCCTGCTCGCGGTCCAGCCGGCTCTTCACGGAATCAAAGGAGAGCATGCGGTTGACGGAGAAATGCACGCCGACTTCGCGCAGCAGGCCGATATAGGAGAGCTTGTCCAGCCAGTCGGCATTGTTGACCAGAATGGCGTCGTTCGGGCCGTCGCCGAAATTGATGAAGGCTTCCAGGTTTTTGCGGATGCCGATGAGGTTTGTGGCGATCTGCTCATCACCCAGCAGCTGGCGGGCTTCCTCGCGGAAAGACGGATCACCGATGCGGGTGGTGCCGCCCCCCATCAGCGCCACCGGGCGGTGGCCATGGCGCTGGAACAGGCGCAGCAGCATGATCGGGATCATGTGGCCGACATGCAGGCTGTCGGCGGTGAGGTCGAACCCGGCATAGCCGGCGATGGAACCGTTCGCGCAGGCCGCGTCGAGGGCCGCCTCGTCGGTGCATTGGAAGATGAAGCCGCGGGCTTTCGCCTCGGCCAGAAATGCGCTGTTCGCCATGGTTCTACTCCTGTGCCGGCGCGGGTAGCACAGGCGCAGGCCGGGGCAAAGCCGTGCGCCACAAGGCAGCGAGGACGACGAGCGGGGTGAGTTCATGCCCGGTGGCGATGGAGATGACCAGGCACAGGCCGGGCCAGAGGAAGAGCAACGCGTCCAGGATGCCGATGCGCCAGTGACGGTTTTGCGCGGATTGGGCGAGGATCACGCCATAGGCGGTCATGTAACAGGTATATTCATATGGTACGGCGATGAGGTTGAGGCAGACGGCGGCGGCGCAAAGCTGCGCTGGGCGCCATTTCACCAGCAGCATGGCGGCAAATGCCGCCAGCGTAGCCACGATCTGAAGCCCCCCCGTAAGCCCGGTGCCAACGCCGAAACTACGCAACATCCAATAAACCGAGGCGCCCCAGCCTTGCTCACCTGCGGCATCGAAGGGTGCGCCCAGCAGCGCAACACTCTGGGCTCGCCCTTGGACAAGATAAGCCCGCCAAGCCCCCTGACCAAAGCAGAGATAAGACAGCAGACAAAGCCCCAACCCCACCGCGCCGCACGCGGCAAACGCGCGCCAGCGACGCTGTCCCAACCATAGAACCGGCAAGATCAAGCCCAATTGCGGCTTGATGGCGAATAGCCCGGACAATGCGCCGCCCAGTACCGGGTAACGCTGTCCCAGGCGGATTGCGGCAAGCATCAATGCCCCGCCCAGCATGCCAAACTGCACTAGCTGATAATCGATAAGTGCCGCCGGGCTGAGCAGCCCGATGGCGATGACCGCCCAGCCATAGCCGGCAAGACGCAGCAGCAACAATGAGGCGATGATGCAGAAACCGATCCAGCTCAGCGCCGCGATCTCGAAGGGCAAATGCGAAAGCGGCGCCAGGGCAAGCAAGGTTGGCGGCATGTAGAAGAAGGTCTGGTAAGGGAAATGCGGGATCAGCATCTGCCCCGCGGCGTCGATGAAACGAGGTGGCGAATAAAGGGTGGCGAAATCATGCGCCTGAGCCAGCTTGCCGGCCGGCCAGAAGACGGAAAAATCGCATTCGGGCCGGTTGCAGGGGGCATCCAGCCCGATCGGTTTGCCGGCGAGATAACCCAGGCGCGGCGCCATGTGCTGGGCGAAGGCAACAAGGAAAATGCCCCAAAAGCCGAGCAGAATGGCGATCCCGCCGAAGCGGTCGATGAAGCGCAGATAGGCGCGGAGGCGAGACTTCAAGATCGATCACACTTCATATGGGAGATTGACGAAATTAATGTTTTCAAGCGTCGCGACGTCTCACCCCCATCCGCCTGATGTAGGCGAATATTTCCGGCCAGACCATTCGCCCCTCACATCCGAAATAAATCGGAAGACCGATTGAAAAGCCGAAAACGAGCCAGAGTAGCACGACGTTCGAGAGAAAGGCCTGAGGATATAAAATGGCGAAAACCCAAGATCCAAGAATGCCGAAGCCAGCGCTTAATCGTGGCAACCATCCGGATGAGCGCTCGATCGACAGCGTGATGGCGCGCGCGACCAGAACCACGCCCATAGCACCGGCCCAGTCCACGACATAATGCTCGCCAAATCCGATTGTCGCCACGAAAATTGCGACTGCATAGAAAATGGCAGCTAATCTGTGTGAGACGGGAGAGCGTTGAACCGCAATGCAGCAGAGCAGAGCCCAGCTCGCATGAAGTGATGGAAACGTGTTGCGGATAGAGGCGATCGGGGCCGATACGCTATGCAGCGGCAAAGTGACCGGTACCGGGAGATGCGCTGGGAAGGCAGAACCGAAAAAGAACGCTGGCGCCAAAGCCGGAACAAGGCAAAATATCGGAAAGACCAAAAAGGACGAGATCAGCAGTTCAAGAGGTAAGCCGGCAAGGCGCGCGCCCGAATAAAACGCCTCAGAAATGATGGCGGGGACCGCGAATACGAGGTTATATTTATAGAATATTAAAACACAGGTGTGGATCAAAGGATGATCGCGCAACAAAAAGCCAAGCTGATATAGGCTGTTGAGATCCAAGGCCGCGTCAAAACGGTAGAGGATCGGATCGTAAACGATTGGCAAATGGCGCACGGCTTCGTCCAGCAGGGACCATGCGAGAATGGCGCCGATAAACAGGCATGCACTACTAACCAGGCTGGAAAAAATCAGAATATAGGCACTTCCCCATTTCCTGATCCGCCAGAAGACCAGCAAGCAGCCCAGACCACACTCAAAAATGGCCGGAAAGCCTTGCCATAATCCTTTCAGGCCTCCGTTTCGCAGCGTCATCCAGGTAAACCCAAAATCGATCGCGCTGAGAAGGCAAATCAAGCCCACAACGCGACAATCCCGTCGACGATCGGATATTGTAATCGCTATCAATGCAATCGCCTCAATAGCGAGGACCTCCCCAGGCTGCAGCACGATGGGTAGATACCCAGCCAACGCGAAGATCTCACTCACAGCGAATCCGGTTACGGCGACACAACAAGCTAGCCAATGGCCGTCCAGCCTCCTCAGCCTATCCGCTCCCAGCACCACCCGTCTCTCCCCTCAAACCACGCGAGATTTTGACAAGGATTACGGCCTTTCACAATAAAGTTGTCTGCGAGATTGAGTTTTTGCGCCTGACCTTAGACAATTCGCCCATGAACGCTAAAATCTATCGCGCCATCGGGCTGATGTCCGGCACCTCGCTGGATGGGGTGGATGCCGCCTGGATCGAGACCGATGGCGAGCATGTCAGCGCCTTCGGGCCGGCGGCGACGTTGTTGTATGATGACGCGTTGCGCGCGCAGCTGCGGGGCCTGCTCGACCGGGCGCCGGGCCTACTGCCGGATGATCCGGCCGTGCTGGACGCCACCGCCCGGCTGACCCGCGAGCATGCGCTGGCGGTGGCGTTGCTGGGGCGCTCGGCCGATATTGTCGGGTTTCACGGCCAGACCATCCTGCACGCCCCGAAAGCCGGGCGGACCTGGCAGATCGGCGATGCGGCGCTGCTCTCCCACATCACCAGGCTGCCGGTGGCGTTTGATTTCCGCGCCGCCGATGTCGCCGCCGGCGGCGAGGGTGCGCCTTTGGTGCCGCTGTTTCATGCGGCGCTGGCGCGGGGGCTGGCAAAGCCGTTGCTGATCGTGAATATCGGCGGGGTGGCAAATGCCACCTGGCTGGGCGCTTCGGGCGAGATCATCGCCTGCGATACCGGGCCCGGGAATGGGCCGCTGGATGATCTGGCGCAGGCTCATCTCGGCACGCCTTATGACAAGGACGGCGCGCTGGCCGCCGCCGGGCAGGTTGACCATCAGCGGCTACAACAGCTGCTGGCGCATCCTTTTTTCGCGCAACCGGCGCCGAAATCGCTCGACCGGCTGAGTTTCTCCAGCCTCATCGCCCAGGCCACCCAGGGCCTCGCCCCGGCCGACGCCGCCGCCACGCTGGCCGCCTTCATCTGCGCCGCGATCGCCGAAACCAAATTTCCCGCCCCGCCGCAACAGGTGCTGATCACCGGCGGCGGCCGGCATAATGCCACGCTGATGGCGGGCCTCGCCGCGCGCTTCGCGGTGCCGGTGCGCCCGGTGGAGGCGGTGGGCTGGAATGGCGATGCGCTGGAGGCGCAATGTTTCGGCTTTCTCGCGGTGCGCACGCTGCGCGGCCTGCCGCTCTCTCTGCCCAGCACCACCGGAGTGCGCGCCCCGCAGACCGGCGGCCAGATTTACGGGACGATCTTGTAGAGCGTCCAGCCCGCCGCATCGCTGCCGACGGCGCGCAGCCAGGGCGGCACCGCGCCTTTGTTCAGCGCATCCCAGAGCGTGTCCGGCGGCAGGTCGGCGACCAGCAGATAGCGGCCTTGCATCGGGCAGAACAGCACATATTTGGCGCCGGTATCCACCACAGCTTGCGGTTCGCTGGTGCCGGGGACCGCGCGCCAGGCCGCGCGGTCCTTCATGAAGGCGGGCACGCCATGTTCATAGAGCGAGCCGACGGTTTCGATCTGGCTGCGATAGAGCAGCTCGGGCGTATCCTCGGCGCGGGCCAGCACCACCTGCCCCGCCGCCGGGGCCAGCAGCGGCGCGATATGGCGCAGGCTGCAGGAGGGATAGGACCGCCCGCCCGGCACCGGCTTCGGCGCCGCACCGGCCCGTGCCGCCAGGAACGGCACCAACAGGATCAACGCCAGCAGGCCGATCCGCTTCACCCCGGCCAGCGCCCCCTCCATCCCGCTCAACGCCACCGGCAGCAGGCAGGCGGCGAACAGAGCCGAGAAACAGGTGAACAGCAGATAGAAATACCCCAGCCCCAGCGCCACCAGCGCGCAGAGCGCGACATAAGCCCAGCCCAAAGGCGCGCGGCGCGGCGCGCCCAGCAGCTCCGGCGCGGCGAGGTCCGCCAGCCCCGGGCGCCGCTCCGCCCAGGCGCGCTGTGCGGCGTAGAGCAGCGCCCACAGGCCCGGGAGCAGGAACACGATCAGCTCGCGCCCGCGCGGGGGCAGCTGTTCGGTGATCACCCCAAACATCGCCTTCAGCTGATCCGGCGGCAACAGCCCGGACGGGCCTTCGATGACGCCGGGATAGGTCGCGATCCAGGCCGCCAGCGGCACCCCCAGCACCGCCAGCCCCAGCGGCCCGCGCAGCCGCGCCGGGGCGCGGGCCTGCACCCGTGTCAGCACCGCCGCACTCACCAGCAGCACCAGCGCCATGCTGAAATAGACAATTGAAAGCCGGTCGATCTCCGGATCGCCATAGCCGCCGGCGGGCGGGTCGATGAAGAAGGCGATGCCGATCACGTCGAAACACCCGGCCGCGGTGGCCAGGATGGTGGTGGCGTTGCGTGCATAGAGCCAGCGCAGAGCCAGCCCGGCATAGGCCATCAGCACGAAGGGCATCGTCTCCGGCGTCATCCAGATGCCAAAGCCCCCGGCCAGACCGGCCATGAAGCCGAGCCCGACATCCCCGCGCAGGGCGCGCAGCACGAAGCCAACGGTTAGCGCGATAAAGACCAGCAGGGCGATGTGATAATGCACCACGCCGGGCAGCGCGATCGCGGCCAAGGCGGGCAGGATGGCGGCGGCAGCGGCGGCGGCCCAGAGATGCCGGCGCAGCGCCAGCGGCTCCACCGCCCAGGCGCAGGCCGCCCCCAGCGCGCCCACCCCCAGCGGCCCCAGCGCCACCCCGGCGGCGAACAGCGCCTTATGCCAGCCGATCACCAGGCTCAGCGGGGCGGCCATCAGCCACAGAATGATATCCAGCAGCCGCGACCATTCCACCATCACCCCGGCGCCGGAATCATCGCGCGCGACAGTCGTGACCAGATGGCCGAGATGCACACCCTGCTCGATTCGCAGCAGCCGCATATAGGAATCCGGGTCCTGCAGGCTGCCCGCCAGCACGCTCGGCCATTGATGCAGGCCGAGCAGGATATTCAGCCCGGCGCTGAGCAGAAACAGCAGGCCGTAGATCAATTGGACTGCGCCCGGAACCCCGCCACGCCGCTCTCCAGCGCGGTGACATGCTTGGGCGCGAATTTGCTGGCATCGGTGACGCCGCAGCTATGGGCGATGATCTCGACCTCATCGCGCATCTTCAGCGCATAGCGCGAGACGCGCACCGCCTTGTCGGTCGGGTCCAGCCCGGCGATCAGCCTTTTGTCGGCGGCGGTGACCCCGGTGGGGCAATGGCCGGAGCCGCATTTCATCGCCTGGATGCAGCCCAGCGCGAACATGAAGCCGCGCGCGGAGGAGACGAAATCCGCCCCCATGCACAAAGCCCAGGCCACCTTGTCAGGGGTGATCAGCTTGCCGGAAGCGACGATGCGGATGCGGTGCTGCAGCCCATGCTCGTAACGCAGCGCCGCGACATAAGGCAGCGCCTGGGTGATCGGCAGGCCGACATAATCGGCCAGCGATTCCGGCGCCGCGCCGGTGCCGCCCTCGCCGCCATCGATCTGGATATAATCCGGGCAATGCTCCGGGTTGTCGGCGCAATCGCCGAACCATTCATCCAGGAAGGCCGGGTCGCCCAGCACGAATTTCACCCCCACCGGCTTGCCGGTGATGCTGCGCACCCGATGCACGAATTCGCCCAGCTCGGTGACGCTGCCGATATCGCGGTGGCGGTTGGGGGAGATGCTGTCCTGCCCCGGGGTGATGCCGCGGATCTCGGCGATCTCCTGCGTCACTTTCGCGCCGGGCAGAATGCCGCCTTTGCCGGGCTTGGCCCCTTGCGCCAGCTTCACCTCGAACATCTTCACCTGCGGATGCGCCGCCAGCTCGCGCAGCCGGGCTTCGGAGAGATTGCCCTGCGCATCACGCACGCCATATTTCGCGGTGCCGATCTGCATGACGATATCCGCCCCGCCCTCCAGATGATAGCGGCTCAAGCCGCCCTCCCCGGTGCTCATCCAGATCCCCGCCAGCTTCGCCCCGCGCGAGAGCGCGGTGACGGCATTATTGCTGAGCGCGCCATAGGACATGCCGGAGATATTGAAGAAGCTCGCCGCCGGATAAGGCTGCTCACAGGCGCCGGGGCCGTTGGCGATGCCGATCAGCTTGCCGCTGTAAGCCCGCTTATCCTCATCCAGCACCGGAAAAGCCGCGTTGCGGAACACGAAGCTGGGCACCGCCTCAGAGCCGAAGCTGATGAAATTGGAAACACCCTTGGCGGAGCGATAGACCCAGCTGCGCTCCAGCCGGTTGAACGGCCGCTCCACCCAGTCCGACAGATATTGGTACTGGCGCATATAGGTACCCCAGGTTTCCGCGAAATAACGGAAATGCCCGATGATGGGGAAATTGCGCAGCACCGTGTGCCGGGTCTGAAGCTTGTCATGGATATATAGCGCGACCAGACCGAGACTGATCAGCACGATGATGATGGCCAAGATGGTCATGCGGGGGTCCCCTCTCCTGCTGTTGGTTTCATTAACGGAGAAGGCGGGCAATGTCTTGGGGAGCGAAGTGAAGAAAGAGGTGGGGACTTTTTGAAAAAAGTCCCCACACCCCCAAAAACTTTTGCAAATTTTTTAGCGCGCGGGGCCGGGGAGCCAGACGGAGAAGCAGCTGCCCTGGCCAAGCTCGCTTTCGATCACCAGCCGGCCGCGATGGCGCGAGACCACATGTTTGACGATGGCCAGCCCCAGCCCGGTGCCGCCAATATGGCGCGACCGGCCTTTATCGACGCGGTAGAAACGCTCGGTCAGCCGCGGAATATGCTCGCGCGGGATCCCCGCACCTTCATCGGCCACCGAAACCAGCACCCCGCCCGCCGGAAAGCGCTCATCCTGGGCGATGCCGGCCGAGAGCGTCACCCGCCCGCCCGGCTTGCCGTATTTCAAGGCGTTTTCAAGCAGATTGGTGAAAACCTGGGTGAGCTGATCGGCATCGGCGGCCACCCGTGGCAGATCCGCCGGCACCTCCACCACCAGGGTGATTGCCTGTGCCCTGACCATCGGCTCCAGCCCGGCGACGATGCGCTCCAGCAGTGGCGGCAGATGCAGCAGCTCCTTCGGTGGCGAATGCTCGGAAATCTCGATCTTGGAGAGGGAGAGCAGATCACCGATCACGCGCTGCATCCGCGCCGCCTGTTCGGCCATGATGCCGAGGAAGGTTTCCTGCGCCTCGCGGTCATCGGCGGCAGGGCCGCGCAGCGTTTCGATGAAGCCGATCAGGCTGGCCAAGGGCGTGCGCAGCTCATGGCTGGAATTGGCGACGAAATCGGCGCGCATCTTCTCCAGCGCGCGCTCGCGGGTGCGGTCGCTGACCAGCATATAGACCGGCCCGCCGACCGGGATCATCGTCACTTCCAGATCCCGCTTCACCGGCGCGGCCAGCACGACCTCGCGGCGCACCGGCGCGGCGCTGGCCAGGACTTCGGCCAGGGCGTCGCGCACATCCGGGTGGCGCAGCAGGGCGGCGGTCTCGGTGCCGAAGGCGGTGATCGCGCTGTCATTGCGCCAGAGCATGGCGCCGTCCGCGTCGAGTTTCAGCAGCGGGTCCGGCAGGCGTTCAACCAGGGCGCGGTCTTCCGCCGCGCTGGCCACGTGGCGGCTGCGCAGCAGCCGTTCCGCATGGATCAGCCGCAGCGCCTCGGCCCCGAGATCGCTCATCCCGGGGATCAGCAAATGCCGGTCGGTCGGCAGCGATTCCGGGGCGGTGCGCAAGGCGCGCACCAGCCGCGTCATCGCCACCACATCCCGCCCCAGCAACAGCGCGAACAGCAACGCCACCAGCGTGCAGACCGCCCAGGCGGCGAAAGCCAGCAGCGGCCGCAGATCCCCCAGCGCCGCGAGCAAGGCAAAGACCAGGCTGGGCGTCAGCCCCAGCCCGAAAAACAAGGCGAGCGCGGCGGGGCCGGCCTTGTCCCAGCTGGTGCCTTCGGGGGGAGCCATCGGCGGGGTCAGGGGTTGTTGAGGCTGGCGGGCGCTGGCGAGGTGATGGTCGGCTGCCCCGGCGTGATCGAGAACACCGCCAGGCCACGCTTCACCGTGCCATCCGGCTCCAGCACCAGCAGCCCGTCAGTGCCGGTGAAGCCGGCGGGGGCGCTCAGCGTCTGTACCGTATAGCCGCCATTGGACGCGGCCAGCTTGGCCAGGGCGGCGGCATCGAAGGCGACATCCGCGATCGCCGGCGGCGCGCTGCCATAGGCGGCGCTATATTTGGCATCGAAGGACGCGGCGGCGGCGGGGTCCGGGGCGGCATAGATGGCGCCGCGCAGCGCGCTCTGCCCGGCCATGGCGCTGGCCAAGGGCGCCCAGAGCGAGGGGCCCATCAGCAATACCTGCGGCGCCGAAACATCGTAATAAGGCAGGAAATTCGCCAGCTCGGCCAGGGTGTTGCCATCGGTGGCGCCGATGAAGAGGGCGTTGAAGCTGGGCGGCGCCACCTGCTGGCGGCGCAGTTCGCGGGCCTTGGCCAGCCCTTCCGGCGTGTTGCTGTCCTTCGCCGCCTTGATCTGCGCCATCAGCGCCTCACCGCGGCCGCTCCAGTCCGACAGCGTGCGCACGGCGTTGTTCAGGCTGGAGAAGCCCGGCTCATAGAACTGGATCTGCGGCGCCGGTTCGCTCAGCTTGGCGGCTTCCTGCTGCAGCGCCTGGCCGAGGCGATGGCCGAAATCCGTATCCGGCAGCAGCCCGGCGAGCTGGGTATGGCCGGCATCGGAGGCGGCCTGCACGACGCGGCGGACCTGCTGCCCGGGCGAGATGCCCAGCGGCCACACGCCCGGCTGCGCCACCGTGCCATCATTAGTGAAGGCCAGGACATTCACCCCGGCCTGCTTGGCGATGGGGGCGACCGCCTGGGTCTCGGCGGCGGTCAGCGGCCCGAGGATGATGCCATCCCCCGCCGCCAGCCCGGCCTGCGCGGCGCTCACCGCCCCGGCGGCGGTGCCGCCGGTATCGCGAATATCCAGGGCCGGGGTGCTGCCGGCGGGGAAGGCGATCTTGGCGGCATTGGCCAGGGCCTGGCCCACCGGGGCCAGTGGCCCGCTCAGCGGCACCAGCAGCATGACATTGCCGGATGTCTTGCCTGTGTTATTCGGGGTGCCGGCATTCGGCGTCAGCGCCGCGGGCAAAGACCCGCTGCCGTTGATCTGAGGGGCTTGCCCCGCGCAGCTGGCAAGCGCCAACATGCCGCCAAGGAGTAGAGATGAGCGAAGAGACGGCACCAGGCGCAATGATTGATCCTCCAACGCAAGCCCCGCCCACGGCGATGGCCGGGGCGTCCCTGCCCGCTCTTGTGATGGTTTCGACGCCAATCGGCAACCTTCAAGATTTATCGGACAGGGCCAGATCGACTTTATCTGGGGTGAACGCGATCCTGTGTGAAGATACGCGAACCAGCGCGGTGCTGCTGCGCGCCCACGGAATCAGCGGCAAATGCGTCGCCTTGCACGAACATAATGAATCCGCCGCGATTCCCCGGCTTGTGGCGGCGATGCAACAGGGCGAGCGTTACGCCTTGATCTCGGATGCCGGCACGCCTTTGGTCTCGGACCCCGGCTACCGGCTGGTGCGCGCGGTCATCGAGGCGGGGCTGCCGGTCTCCGGCGTGCCGGGCGCGAATGCGGCGGTGCTGGCCCTCACCCTCTCCGGACTGCCGCCGCAGCCTTTTCTGTTCACCGGCTTTCTGCCGCCCAAGGCCGGTCCGCGCCGGGCCGCCTTCGCCGGGCTGCGCGGCGCCGAGCTGGCCGGGCTCAGCGCCACCCATATTTTCTACGAGGCGCCGCACCGGCTGGCGGAATTCCTGGCCGATGCCGCCTCTGCATTCGGGGAGCGCCCGGCCGCGGTGTGCCGGGAGCTGACCAAACATTATGAGGAGGTGCGCCGCGACACGCTGCCGGCCCTGGCGGCGCATTACGCCGAGCACGCGGCGCGCGGCGAGATCGTCGTGGTGGTCGGCCCGGCGCCAGCGGAGGAGACCGGAGCGGAGTCGTTGGATCAGGCGCTGCGCGCGGCGCTGAAGAGTCTCAGCGTGAAGGATGCCGCCGCCGCCGTGGCCGCCGCCACCGGGCTGCCGAAAAAACAGGTCTATAAGCGTGCTCTGGAGATGGCGCAGGGGGAGGATTAGCCCCACCTGCGCGTTGCTCTTACGGGTAGAGCCGGCCGCTGCTCCAGCCATCTTCCGCCTTGCTGAAGATCAGCCGGTCATGCAGGCGGAAATCGATCCCTTGCCAGAACTCGAAATAATCCGGGCTCAGCCGCCAGCCGGACCAGAAGTCCGGGCGCGGCACGCTCTGGCCGGCGAAGCGCGCTTCCATCTCCTGCAAGCGGCTCTCGAACAGGCTGCGCGAGGCCAGCGGGCGGGATTGCTCGGAGGCCCAGGCGCCCAGCTGCGAGCCGCGCGGGCGGGTGGCGAAATACTCATCGGCCTGGGCCGGCTCGACCGGCGCGATCGCGCCTTCGATGCGGATCTGCCGCTGCAGGCTCTTCCAATGGAACAGCAGCGCCACATGCGGATTGCCCGCCATATGCTGGGCCTTGCGTGAGCCGAGATTGCCATAGAACACGAAGCCGCGCTCATCCCAGGCTTTCAGCAGCAGAATCCGCGCCGCCGGGCGGCCCTCGGGGGAGACCGTCGCCACGGTCATCGCGTTCGGATCGTTCGGTTCGGTGCGTTGCGCCTCCGCGAACCAGAGACCGAACTGGCGGAAAGGATCCTCACTCATCGTCACTTATGCTCCTGCGCGTCTTGTGAGCCTTGATTGGCGCTGTCCTCTATGCCACCAACCGGACCCTCAGACGATAGCAGCACGGAGATGAGCCGCGATGGCCGACACCGATACCGAATCCGCCCTGCCCCAGGGCACGTTGATGCAGGGCAAGCGCGGCCTGATCATGGGCGTGGCGAATAACCGCTCCATCGCCTGGGCCATCGCCCGCGCTGTTGCCGCCCAGGGCGGCGAGCTTGCTTTCACCTATATGGGCGAGGCGCTGGAGAAGCGGGTGCGCCCGCTGGCCGCCTCCGTCGGCTCCGATATCCTGATCCCCTGCGATGTCGGTGACGATGCCGCCATCGATGCCGCCTTCGAGACCTTGAAGACGAAATGGGGCAAGATCGACTTCCTGGTGCATGCCATCGGCTTCGCGGACAAGAATTTTCTGCGCGGGCGCTATGTGGACACCCCCCGCGCGGTGTTCCAGCAGGCGCTCGATATCTCCGCCTATTCCTTCGCCGCCGTCTCCCAGCGCGCCGCCGCGATGATGCCCGATGGCGGTTCGCTGCTCACCCTCACCTATCTAGGCGGTGAGCGCTGGATGCCGCATTACAACGTGATGGGCGTGGCCAAGGCCGCGCTTGAGGCCTCGGTGCGCTACATGGCGGCGGATCTCGGCAAGGATAAGATCCGCGTCAACGCCATCTCCGCCGGGCCGATCAAGACGCTGGCGGCGTCGGGCATCGGCGATTTCAGCTATATTCTGAAATGGAACAAATATAACGCGCCGCTGCAGCGTAATGTGGAGCTGGAGGAGGTCGGCATGTCCGGCCTGTATCTGCTCTCTGATCTCGGGCGCGGCGTGACCGGCGAGACCCATCATGTCGATTGCGGCTATCATGTCGTCGGCATGAAGCACCCGGACGCGCCGGACTTCACCATCGCCAGCGAGTAACCATGTCCTTCAACACATTCGGGCAGCTGTTTCGCGTCACCACCTGGGGCGAGAGCCATGGGCCGTCGATCGGCGCGGTGGTGGATGGCTGCCCGCCGGGGATCGAGCTTTCGGAAGCGGATATCCAGCCTTTTCTGGATCGCCGCCGCCCCGGCACCTCGCGCTTCACCACCCAGCGCCAGGAGCCGGACCAGGTGAAAATCCTCTCCGGCGTGCATGAGGGCAAAACCACCGGCACGCCGATTTCGCTGGTGATCGAGAATACCGATCAACGCTCGAAGGATTACGCGAATATCACGGCGCGCTACCGGCCCGGCCATGCGGATGTGGCCTATGACATGAAATACGGCCATCGCGACCCGCGCGGCGGCGGCCGCTCCTCCGCCCGCGAAACCGCGATGCGGGTGGCCGCCGGCGCCATTGCCCGCAAGGTGCTGGGCGCGGGCGTGGTGATCCGCGGCGCGATGGTGGCGATGGGCGCGCATGGCATCAACCGCGCCAACTGGGATTGGGCGCAGGTGGAGCAGAACCCGTTCTTCTGCCCGGATGCGACCGCCGCGCAGGCCTGGGAAGCCGAGCTGGATGCGGTGCGCAAGGCCGGTTCCTCCATCGGCGCGGTGCTGGAGGTCATCGCCGAGGGCGTGAAGCCGGGCCTGGGCGCGCCGCTTTACGGCAAGCTGGATGCGGACATCGCCGCGGCGCTGATGAGCATCAACGCGGTGAAGGGGGTTGAGATCGGTGATGGCTTCGCCGCCGCCGCCTTGCGCGGCGAAGAGAATGCCGATGAGATGCGGATGAAGGAGGGGGAGATTGAGTTCTTTTCCAACCATGCCGGCGGCATCCTCGGCGGCATCGCCACCGGCCAGCCGATTCTCGCCCGATTCGCGGTGAAGCCGACCAGCTCCATCCTGATCCCCAAGCGCTCGGTAAGCGCCGATGGCGAGGAGGTGGAGGTGATGACCAAGGGCCGGCACGACCCCTGTGTGGGCATCCGCGCCGTACCGGTGGGTGAGGCGATGCTGGCCTGCGTGCTGGCCGACCATCTGCTGCGCCATCGCGGCCAGACGGGACGCTAGAGCGCGCTGACCGTAGACGGTCAGCGCGCTCTAGCGCGTATTCCGTTCACGCTGGTGTACGGAATACGCTCTAGCTTTTTGTTCGAGCGAGCAACTTTATCCGATCAAACGAGTCCGTTTGATCGGATGTTGCTCTAGCTCTTTGTTTTGGCGAGCAACTTTATGACCCTGACTGAGTCCAGTCAGGATCATGTTGCTCTAAACCGCCCGGCGGGTGGGCTTAAAACGCTGTTAAGCGTCGGGTCTTAAGAGCTTCTTATGACCCGTTCGCCGTTTTTTCCTCCCGCCGGCGCGCGTCTGGCGCCGACCTCCTGGCTTGCCGTCGGCGCCACGCTCGCGGATTTCGCCTTCGAGACCGATCCGCTCGGCCGCTTCACCGCCTTTGGCCCCGGCCGCGCTTTGGGCCGCCCCACGGCGGCGCTGATGGGGCAGGAATTCACCATATTGCTGGCTGGCGGCAACCAGGAAGAGGCGGCGGTGAGCGCCAACGAGCTACGCTCGATCATCACCACCATCTGCGTGGAATGTGTCGCCTGGCATGGGCGGCTGCGCCTGGCCGGACCGGACGGCGCCCTGCGGCTCTACCGGCTCTCGCTGGCGCCGCGCCGGGAGGGCAGCGAGATCGCCGGCACTTACGGGCTGCTGTTCGATCTGGAAACGCCCGACCTGGTGTTGCCGGACCGCCATGCCGAACGCGCCGCGCGCCCCGGCTTCAGCCCGGGCACGATGCTGGATGTGGAAACCGGGCTGTGGAGCCGCGCCACCTTCGCCACCGAAATCACCCGGCGGCTGGACCGGCTCGATGTCGAGGAGCAACCGGGCACGCTGCTTTATATCGGCTTCGGCCCGTTGAATGCGAAGCTGCGGCCGGCGGTGGCGTTGCGCCTCGCCGAGGAGCTGCGCGACATCATGCGCCCGACAGACCTGCTGGGCCGGGTGGGGGACCTGGTCATCGGGCTGTGGTGTGATGGGATGGACCATCTCACCGGCGGCGAACGGGCGGCGAAATTCTGCACGACCTTGCCGGCTTTGCTGCCAGAGCGGACAGTGTTGAATGTAGGGGTGGTGCCGCGCTGGCCGGGCAGAGGCGAGGATGCGGAAACCGTGATGGAACATGCGGCCATGATGCTGCGCCAGCTGCAGAATGAAGACGCCCCCGCGCCCGGCGCTCCCAGCCCGCCGCTCTGGCGGGTCTGGCAGAGCGATTAGGCGCCTACCCAGACCGAACGCCCAGGCAGGACGAGCCGCGGACAGGCAACAGGGTGGGCACCAAGACTGGCAACAAGACTGGCAACAAGACTGGCAACAAGACTGGCAACAAGACTGGCAACAAGACTGGCGCGCGTTCCAGCTGCGTGCAAATCGGCTTGCCGCCCTGCAAGCCTGGCGCAATGATGGGGCTACGACCACGGAGCCCGCTCAGTTGAAAATTCTGCCCACCGCCCTTCTGGCCTGCCTCGCCGCCTGCCCGGCCCTGGCGCGCCCGCTGCCCAACCCACCGCCTTCGGGAATCACCGTGCATCTGTTCGGCCCGGGTTCCATCGGCTCTCAAATCCTGCCGGATGGCAGCACCAAGACGGGCGGCGCAAAACCCGCCGGCGGCGGCCCGGAGGCGGCACCCGTTTCGCAGGCGCGGCCAGAACCGACATGGGGCCAGATCGCGCACGAAATGTTCGTCACTGGCGATCCGGCGCAGGAAGCAGAGCCGCGCTTTGCCACCGGACGCGCCGGGCAGCATGCCGGCCAGCTGAACCAATAGAGCATCGGACTTTTGTCTCGGCCCGCAATTCCTTGCAGTTGAGAAAAATGTTTTGGGGGCAGCTCTTTTAAAAAGAGCGGCGAAGCGATGTGGGGGCTTTTTGTAAAAAGCCCCCACGCCCCGAAAAACTTTTATAACTTTTTCAGATGCTTACCTTCAAATTACCTCTAGCTGTCCCGGGCGCGCAGCTTGGCCGCGTCGTCCTGCAGATGCTTGGCCATCTCATCCATGTGCCAGGCTTCGATGTCGTAGAAGGTGACATAGCCGCGCTTGGCGGTGTCGATCTGGCTAAAATGATCGACCACCGGCTTGAAATTGGCGGCCTTGGCCTGGGCCAGGGTCAGATGGCCGTCATGGCTGGTATTGGCCGCATAGAAATCCGTCAGGAAACGCTGCGGGCCCATCCGGTGATGGTGCCAGGGGCCGTTATGCGGGCCCATCGGGCCGGGGCCCATACCCCCCATCCCATCCCCCATCCCCGGCGGGGGCGGCGGCGGGTTGGCGCCGTTATCGGCGGCTTGCGCAAAAGCGAGGCCAGGTGCCAGCGCCAGCAAAGAGGCAAAAAGAATACGACGCATCGGATACTCCATGGAAAACTGTCGATGCGCTCTTTCTAAAGCCAGCGTGTAACAGCCGCGTCTCGTCCTTGTGACCAAAAAAAACGGCGCCCGAAGGCGCCGTTTTCCTGGAAGATCCAGATCTTAGCGGGAGTAGAACTCGACCACCAGATGCGGTTCCATCTGCACCGGGAAGGGCACATCGGCCAGCTTCGGGGCGCGCAGGAAGCGGCCCTTCATGGCGCGGTGATCCACCTCGACATATTCCGGCACGTCGCGCTCGCCGCTCTGCGCGGCATCGAGCACCACGGCCAGCTGCTTGGACTTTTCGCGGACTTCGATCACGTCCTCATCCTTTACCTGGTAGGAGGGGATGTTGACGCGCTGGCCGTTGACGGTGACGTGACCATGGGAGACGAACTGACGGGCCGCGAACGGGGTGATCGCGAATTTGAGGCGGTAGATGACCGCATCCAGGCGGCGCTCCAGCAGCTCGATCAGGTTCTCGGAGGTGTCGCCCTTACGGCGCACGGCCTCTTCATAATACTTGTAGAAAGCCTTCTCGGAGATATTGCCGTAATAGCCCTTGAGCTTCTGCTTGGCCATCAACTGCACGCCGAAGTCGGACGGCTTCTTGCGGCGCTGGCCATGCTGGCCCGGGCCGTATTCGCGCTTGTTCACCGGGGACTTCGCACGGCCCCACAGATTCACGCCGAGACGGCGATTGATTTTATATTTGCTTTCAGTGCGCTTGGTCATGGCGCAGGTACCCTTCTTGTTAAAACCGCCAGTAGTCTCTTCCGTTCAGCCACAATATCCTGTGGGCAAAACAGAGAGCGGGCGCGAGCGACCACCGCTCGTCCACGTTCCCGGCAACGAGGCGCGCGTCTATCCTGTTGCGCCGGGGGCGTCAATGGCCGGGTGCGGCCAAAATCCTGGAGGGCTGCCCTGCGCGCGCTGCCAGCTTTGCGGCAAGGCGGCGATGGCCAGCGCCCAGTGCCGGCGCGGCCGGGGGCTGAGCAAGGTGGCGCGGCTGCCCATCCAGTCCCCGATATCACCCGGCGCGCGCGCCAGCCAGCCCGCGCCCAGCCGCAGCCCTGGCGTATCCCCCAAGCAAAGCCCGAGCGCGCGCCGATCCTCCGAATCCGGGTCGGTCTCCGCCGGGGCGCAGGCGGGGGCGAGCAGGATCAGCTCGCGCGCCGGCTGCGCCAGGCTGAACCGGGCCTGGCGCCAGCCATCGGGGCCGGAAAAGCGGGGCAGCACATCCTGCCCCGCCGCCATGGCGCGCAGCCGGGGCAGGAAGCCGGGGGTGAAGCCGGAATGCAGCGCCTGCTCGTGCAGCATCCGGCGGATGGCGGCCAGACGCGGCCCGCCGCTCACGGTGGCGGCGAAGGGGCGGCGCGCCGGGCTGCGCCGCCCCAGCTCATGGCTCAGCCAGTCCCGGTTGCCGTCGCAGAAATAGGATTCGCAGGCCAGCCCCTCGGCCAGCAGCGCGTCATGGCGGTCCAGCTCCAGATGGTAATAGGTGATGGCCGGCATCGCCGTATCGCGCAGGATGGTGGCGCCGTTGACCAGACATGAGGCCGGCACCAGCACCCCCTCGACATGGACGCCATGCGAGGGCGAGAGCCGCACCGGCCGGGCCGGCTTGCCAGGGCCGAAGGCGCCGGGGCGGATCAGCACCGGGCGGGCCTCCTGGCCGGGGCCATAATTCAGGTCCAGCACGCTCCAGCCCAGCCAGCGCACCGGCCTTCGCTCGCCACGGGCGGTGATCACCGGATCGCCCGGGCGCAGCGCCTCGATCGGGCGATAGCCGTGCGGGGTGAGGATGCCGGTGCCGCGGGCGAAGCAGGGCAGCTCGCCGCCCAGCGTAAGCAACGCCCCGCCGCTGCCATCCGCGATCACGCTCACCGCCGGCAGCGCCCCGGCGGCGGTGCCCAGCGTGAAGGCGGCGGTGAGGCTGCCCTGGGCGTTGCGGACATCGATGGTGTTGCCCCCCAGCCCGACCAGAGACGGGGCGACGCCGACCAGATCCACCGCATCGAAGCTGGACATGTTGGCGATGCCCGGCATCCCGGCGGCTACATTATCCAGGACCAGCAGGCTGGAGGTGCCGGTGAAGCTGATTGGCGTGGTGGCCAGATCGGCGCTGTTCAGCTCCAGCGTCGCCTGGCTGCCGATCTCGACCACGCCGCCGCCGATCAGGCTGCCCCCGGCCAGCAGCAGAGCCCCGCCCTGGACGGCGAACGTGCCAGTATCGATGAAGGTGCCGGCATCGATGACGCCATAACCCGCCAGCGTGCCGGCGAGGCTGAGCGTGCCCGCCTGCACCCAGCCATCATTGAGCTGCGCATTGGACAGGCTCATCGCCCCGGTGGCGGCAAGCGTCCCGGCGAGGCTGAGCTGGCCGGCAGTTTCCACCAGGCTGGCCGCCTGCAGGCTGGTGCCCACCCCCAGGCTGACAAGGCCGCCGCTGAGACTGGCGGTGCCGGCGATATTCATTACCGCCGTGCCGCCCAGTGTCAGCCCGCCCGCACCGGCATAATTCGCCGCATCCAGCAGCGCGCCGCCGGCCAGGGTGACACCGCCGCGATTGCTGAGGCTGCCCAGGGACAAGGTCGCCGCACCGGTGGCCTCCAGCACGCCGCCGCTGCCCAGAGTCAGGCTGCCCGCCGCCAGATCGCCGGAGGCGTAGAGAGTGGCGTTGCCCGCGACGCCCACCAGCGCCGCGCCGCCAATGCTCATCGTCCCCAGCACGGCCAGGCTGCCCGCCCCGGCGCCGGAGGCGGCCATGGTCAGCGTGCCGGCCAGGCTGACCGCCTGGCTCAGCACCTCCAGCGCCCCTGCCCCGCCGGCATCGCCCAGCGTGGCATTGCCGGCCATCGCCACCTGCGCGGCGGCGCCGAAGATCGCCAGCCCGCCATGGTCCACCTCCAGCGCGGTGCCGGAATAGCCGCTGGCCTGGAACGGGTCCTCGAAATCCACCGCGCCGGTGATCAGCGCCCCGCCCAGCGCATGCGCCACATGATCGGTATAGAGCCCGCCACTATTGCCGAAGGAGACGAATTCGCCGGTGGTCAGCCCCAGGCCGGAATAGCCATCCACGGTGCCGGTGCTGCCTTTGCCAATCCCTTCATAATCGATCAGCCCAGAGAGGATGCCCGACCCGCTGCTGATGGTGAGCACATCCAGCGCCCCGGTGCCGGTATAAAGCAGGGAGGCCAGCTGCGCGTTCATCAGCTGCAGATTGATCGCGCTCAGCGTCAGCGCGCTGCCCACGCTGTCCCCGACGCTGAGGCTGCCATGGGCGGTGGTCAGGGTCAGGGAGAGCGCCTGGGTCGTCGGTGCCGCCAAGGCCAGGCTGAGCCCGAGCAATGGCTGGCTCACCCCGGCGCTGGCGGCGAACAGCCCGCCATTGCTGATCGTCGCCAGGCTGGAATGTAGCACCACCTCCGGGTCCCCGGCGGAATCGAAGCTGGTGGCGGGAAACAGCCCGGCGGGGATATTGGCGGCAATCGTATAGCTGTCGGTGACGCCGTTGCTGTCCACCCCGGTGACGACGAAGCTGGAGGTGCCGGCGAGGGTGTTCACATCCTTCACCGTCAGCCCGGTGAGGCCGGGGAAGATCAACGCGTCGCCGACCGCGAAGCCGGTGACGGTGCCGGAGAAATCCTGCGGCCCGGTGATCACGAAGGCGCCGCCGCTGCCGCCCAGCGTACCGGCAAAGCCGCCGCCGATCGTCGCCACACCCGGCCCGCCAAAGGCCAAAGTCACGCCGCTGGCGATGGTCAGCGGGGTGGTGTTGAAAATTCCGAAGAGCGGGGTTTGCGGGCCGAGCACCATGACCCCGCCGCCGGCGACATCCAGATGCACGCCCGTCGCGACCAGCCCGGCATCGATTTCCAGCGTGCTGCCGCCCAGCGCCAGCAGCGTGCCGCTGCCATCGATCATGCCGGATTGGGAAAAATCCCCGACGCTGAGCGTGCCACTGCCCTCCAGGATCGCCCCGGCGGCAAGGCTGATCCCTTCCTGGTAGTCATTCGCCGCCCCGGCACCGACCACCAGCCCGTTGGCGAAATTCGCCACCGCATTGGTCCCCAGCACCAGCTCGCCCTGCAAGCTTGCCGCATTGCCGATGAGCAGCTGCCCGCTCTCGATTACCGATTGCGCCGCCAGCCCCCCGAAATCATAGGCGGTGCCGCTGAGCAGCAGCGAATTGGCCGCCACCTCCAGCATGCCCCCGGCGGCGATCGACAGCCCGCCGGCGGTGAGATTGCCCATCAGCGCGGTCAGCCCGGTGACGGCGAGCGTGCCGGCCAGGCTTTCCCCGCCGGTTACCAGCGTTTGCCCACCCAGCGTATAGCTCGCACTCGCCGGGGCGAGGCCAACATTATACAGGAACAGATTGCCGTACGTGACCTCCTGCGGCAGCACGCCGCTGAGGTTCCACAGCTCATACTCAAGATGCTGGCCGCCGGAGATGGTCGGCCCGGCAAATTCCAGACCGGTCAGCAGCGTGTTGAGCGCGCCGATCTCGTTCGCCGCCAGGGTCAGCTCGATGGTGCCGCTGCCGATACCGCTGGCCGCGATCCCCGAGAGGGTGGAGTAGCCGGGCAGCATCAGCACGCCCTCGGACACGGACAAAGTGAGCTGCAGCGTCTCCTGCGCGCCCAGCCCCATCGCCGCCAGGGCGCTGGCGGCGGGGTCGGCGAGCAGCAGATCGGGCAGGAGCTGCGGCTGGTTGGGCGCGATCGTCACCAGCAAGGTCGGGTCGACAAAGGCCGGAGGGCTCTGCGGCACCAGCGTCAGCGCCAGCGTGCTGCTGGCCAGGCTGCCATAATTATCGGCGGCGAGCAGCGAGATCAGGTCAGAGCTTGTCCCGGCCGCCTCGCTGATCTGCAGGCTGGAGAGGGCCGCATTCACCTGCGCCTGCGCGCCTGAAATCACCAGCGTGTTGCTGTTGGCCGACACCGTGGCGCCGCTGGTGGCGCTGGCACTCATCGCCGCCGCCGCGTTCGCCGCGACCAGCTTGAGCGTGATATTCGCGCCCGCATTGGGATCGTTCACCGCCAGGCCATAGGGCAGCCCGGCCAGGGAGGAGAGCGTGGGCTGTCCCTCGATGGCCGTGATCGTCGCGGGAACCTTGATGCTGATGATGCCGCTCACAACTCCAGGTTACATGATTCGGTATCGCAATCAATCCTCAATTTGCCCGCAAACAGACATGGCCGGAAACCGCTCCCGGCCCCATACTAAGAGTCATGAAGACCAGGACGAAGCAGACCGAGCCGAAAGCCCCCAAACCGCACCGGGAAACGCCGCACACCGCGCTGCCCAGCCGCGACTCGGTGAAGCGCTTCCTGGCCGAGGCCGCCAGCCCGCCGCATTTTCGCGACGTGGTGCGCGCCTTTTCCGTTACCCCGGAGAACCGCAAGGGGCTGCGCGGCATCCTGAAATCGCTGGAGGCGGAAGGCCATGCCGAGCGCGCCGGGCGCAAGCGCTTCACCGAGGCGGGCCGGCTGCCGGAAAACGCGCTGGTCGAGGTCACCGGCATTGACCGCGATGGCGAGGCCATCGCCAAGCCGGTGCTCTGGGAAGGCCCGGGCCGCCCGCCGGTGATTTTCATGCAGCCCGAGCGCGCCGGCGCCGCCGCTCTGGCGCCGGGTGCGAAGGTGATGGCCAGGCTGCGCCAGATCGGCCCCGACAAATATGAGGGCCGCACGCTCAAGCGTGTCGAGGGCCAGAGCGGCAGCATTGTCGGGCTGTTTCATAAAACCCCTCAAGGCGGGCGGATCGAGCCGACGGAAAAGCGCCAGAAGGGCGAATGGGTCGTCCCCGCCGGCGAAACGATGGAGGCCGAGGAAGGCGAGATCGTCCGTGCCGAACCGCTGCCCGGCAAGCCCTTCGGCCCGAAGCCGGCGCGCATCACCGAGCGGCTGGGCAATGCCAGCGATGCCCGTAATGTCAGCCTCATCGCCATCGCCCAGCACGGCATCCCGATGGAATTTTCCGAAGCCGCGCTGAAGGAGGCGAAGCGGGCGAAGAACGTGGCGCTGGGCAAGCGCACGGATTTGCGCGACCTGCCGCTGATCACCATCGACGGCGCCGATGCAAGGGATTTCGACGATGCCGTGTTCGCCGCCCCGGAGCCGCATGGCTACCGGCTGATCGTCGCCATCGCTGATGTTGCGCATTATGTGAAGCCCGGCAGCGCGCTGGACAAGGATGCCAAAGAGCGCGGCAATAGCTGCTATTTCCCCGACCGCGTGGTGCCGATGCTGCCCGAGGAACTCTCCAACGGGCTCTGTTCGCTGAAGCCCGACGAGGAGCGCGGCTGCCTGTTCGTCGAGATGCATATCGACGTGCATGGCAACAAGCTTCGCCATCAGTTCGGGCGCGGGCTGATGCGCTCGGCGGCGCGCAAGACCTATGAGCAGGTGCAGGAAGAGTTCGAGGATAATCCCGAAAACCACGCCCATCTCTACGCCGCCTATCACGCGCTGAGCGAGGCGCGGGAGCGGCGCGGCACGCTGGATCTCGATCTGCCGGAGCGCAAGGTGAGTTTGGGCGCGGATGGGCAGGTGCAGTCCGTGGCGCCGCGCCCGCGCTTGGCCAGCCACAAGCTTATCGAGGAATTCATGATCCTCGCCAATGTCTGCGCGGCGGAGGAGCTGGAACGGCTGAAACTGCCCTGCATGTACCGCGTGCACGCCCCGCCGAGCCCGGAGAAGCTGGATAATCTGCGCAGCTTCCTTTCCACGCTGGATATTTCGCTGAAACCCAGTGACCAGCTGCATCCGCGCGATCTGGACGGGATCCTGCGCCTCGTCGCCGGCACGCCCGCCGCCACCATGGTGAATGAGACCATGCTGCGCGCCCAGAGCCAGGCGGAATATGCGCCGGACAATATCGGCCATTTCGGGCTCGCCCTTGGCCGTTATGCGCATTTCACATCGCCGATCCGCCGCTATGCGGATCTGCTGGTGCACCGCGCCCTCATCAAGGGGCTGAAGCTCGGCCGCGACGGGCTGCAAGACGATGAAATCGCAGGGTTTGCGGACATCGCCGAGCACATCACCGCGACCGAACGCCGCGCCACCATGGCCGAGCGCGATTCCTCGGACCGTTATCTTGCGCTGTATTTGCAACACCGCGTCGGAGAGTTGTTTGCCGCCCGGATTTCGGGGGTGACGAAGTTCGGTCTCTTCGCCACTTTAACGGAAAGTGGTGCGAGCGGGTTCTTGAGTATGGCTAGTCTGCCGGACGATTTCTGGATGTTTGACGAGCGCACCCAAACCCTGTCCGGCCGCCGCAGCCGGGCGGTGTTTTCCCTGGCGCAGGAGATCGAGGTGAGGCTGAACGAGGCAAAGCCCGTGACTGGCGGCTTGCTGCTGGGGCTGGCCGGGCTGCCGGAGGGGGCGGCTGGGCCAGTGCGCCGGCGTGCCGGCGGGCGCGTGACCCCGATGAAACCCACAAAAGCGAAGCAGAAGCGGCGCAAGTGAAGCGCGCTGGGCTGTTCTTGCTGATTTGCCTGCTGCTGCCGCCGGGGCTGTGGTGCCGCACGGCTGACGCCGCGGCCGCCACCGCGAGTTTCGACAGCGCCGCGGCCGCCAGCGTGTGGTCCGCCGCCCTCACTTACATTGCCCCGCGCGCGCTCAACCCCGTCACCATCCCGCAAATGACCATGTGGGGGCTGAACGGGCTGGCGGCGCTGGACCCCAATCTGAATACCGCCTTGCAGGATGGCGAGGTCCGTCTGTACGGACCAGACCGGCTGCTGGCCGCCCTGCCCGCCCCGCCGCCGACCGACGCCGCCGGTTGGGGCCGGGTGGCGGCCCAGGTGGCGCTGGCCGCCTATAACGCCTCCCCGGCCCTGCGCATGGCCGGCACGCAAGGCATCATCGGCAATTTCTTCGACGAGCTGTTCAACCATTTCGACCCTTATTCGCGCTATGAAAGCCCGGTGCAGGCGGCGCAGGACCAGCTGATGATCACCGGGCTGGGCGGCACCGGCCTGACCTTGGCGGCGAAGGGCGGCCGGGTGGTGATCGGCGCGGTGGCGGCCGACAGCCCGGCGGCGGATATCGGGCTGCAGCCGGGCATGCTGGTGACACAGGTGAACGGTCGTGCCGCCTATCCTTCGATGGTCGAGGCGCTGAACAACGCCATGCCGGGCCTGCCCGGCAGCAAGCTCAGCCTCTCGGTGGCCGAGTCCGGTCAGGAGGCGCAAGCTCTCACCCTCACCCGCGGCTTCATCCCGCCGCAGACGGTGTTCACCGAACCGGATCTGGCCCCGGGCATCGCGATGCTGAAAATCAGCGGCTTCAACAAGGGCACGGGCGATCAGTTCGCCCAGGCGCTGGCCGGGGTGATGGCGCAGACGCCGCCGCCCTCGGCCCTGGTGCTGGATTTGCGCGGCAATCGCGGCGGGGTGCTGCGCCAGGCGGTGCTGGTCGCCGATTCGCTGCTGCAATCCGGCCCGATCGCCGAGACCAACGGGCGCGACCCGGATGCCGACCAGGCCTTCAAGGCCGAGGGGGCTGACCTCACCGACGGCGCCCGCCTGGCCGTGCTGGTCGATGGGCAGACCGCGAGTGCCGCCGAAATCCTCTCCTCCGCCTTGGCCGATGATGGCCGGGCGGTGGTGATCGGCTCCGAAACGCTGGGCAAGGGGCTGGTGCAGACCGTGACCGCCCTGCCGGATGGCGGCGAGCTCTACGTGACCTGGAGCCGGGTGCTGGCGCCGCGCGGCTGGCCGCTGCAGGGCATGGGGGTGATGCCGCAGATCTGCACCAGCAACGGCCCGCAGGCGCTGAACCAGCAGCTCGCGGCGCTGGCGCAGGGCCGCAACCTGCAATCGCCGGTGCTGGCGCAGGCACGTGCGGTGCGCGCGCCGGTCAGCATCGACCGGATTCTGGCCCTACGCAGCGCCTGCCCGGCGGATATTGGCGGCGGGCTGGACGAGCAGGCCGCCATCGCCCTGCTCAGCAACCCGGAAATGTACCAGGCCGCACTGCTGCATTGAACGGAAGCGCTTGACGACGCGTGCAAAGCTGGGCCATACGGCCCGCTCTGGAGATTCTTAACATGGCCAAATCAAACGTCGTTCAAATCAAGCTCGTTTCCACCGCCGACACCGGCTACTTCTACGTGACGAAGAAGAATGCCCGCGCGCAGACTCAGAAGCTTGAGATGAACAAGTATGACCCCGTCGTGCGTAAGCACGTGAAGTTCAAGGAAGCGAAGATTAAGTAATCTTCGCGGGCGTAAGCACGTGAAGTTCAAGGAAGCGAAGATCAAGTGATCTTCGCCCCGGGCGATCGCCCGGGGTTGGCTTAGCCCACGCGGCTGCCAGATAATTTGGATATGGCGGAGATTTCACACGAAATCCCGCCCGCTTCACCTAAATACCCTTCGAACCCAACAAGGTTAGAGGGGTATTTTCGTGCGTCTATTTTCCTGCAAATCCTGCGCCCAGACGGTGTTCTTCGAGAACATCTCCTGCGAGCGTTGCGCGCACCAGTTGGGATTCGATTCAGAGACCCTGACCCTGCTGACATTGGCGCCAGACGATGACGCGCTGCGCCCGCTGGGCCACCGGACTCGCTATCGCTATTGCGAGAATGCCCAGTACGGCGCCTGCAACTGGCTGGTGCGCGACAACGCCGAGGATGGCCTCTGCGCCGCCTGCCGGCATAACCGCACCATCCCCGACCTCTCCGTGCCGGAAAATCTGGCCGACTGGCGGAAGATGGAAATCGCCAAGCACCGGCTGTTCTACACGTTGATGCGCCTGGGCCTGCCCCTGCAGAGCATCGCCGAGGCCCCCCAAAGCGGGCTGGCGTTCGATTTCCTGGCCGACCCGCCGAGCGGCCCACGCATCCTCACCGGCCATGATGAAGGCTTGATCACCATCAACCTGAAAGAGGCGGATGACGCGATGCGCGAGAGATTCCGTGCCGAGATGGGCGAGCCCTACCGCACTTTGCTCGGCCATTTCCGCCATGAAATCGGGCATTATTACTGGAACGTACTGGTGCGCGATGCCGGGCGCTTAAATGAATGCCGCGCGGTGTTCGGCGATGACAGCATCGATTACGGCCAGGCGCTGCAGGCCCATTACGAACAGGGCGCGCCCGCCAACTGGGCGCAGAGCTACATCTCCGCCTACGCCACCATGCATCCCTGGGAGGATTTCGCGGAGAGCTGGGCGCATTACCTGCATATCGTCGACACGCTGGAGACCGCCACCGCTTTCGGTCTGCGCATCCATCCGCGCCGGACGGAGAATGAGCTGCTGCATGCGGATATTGATTTCGACCCGCACCGGGCGGAGAGCGTCGAGCAGCTGATCGAGGCCTGGCTGCCGCTGACCTTCGCGATGAATTCGCTGAACCGCTCGATGGGGCAGCAGGATCTCTACCCGTTTGTGATTTCCGAAGCAGTGATCCGCAAGCTCGGCTTTATCCATGAGCTGGTGCATGGGCGTGTGGGCGGCAGCGCCACGGCGGCCGGGCCGATGCCGGCGGGGATCATCCTGCCGCGGACGCCACCCGAGCGGGACGAGCCGCCGCCCGATGGTGACGAGCCGCCGCCGGTGGACGAGCCCCCTGCCGACGCGCCGCCGATGCCACCGCCGCATGTGCCGGTGACCCCGCCGCTCAACGTGGGAATGATTTAAAAAGTTTTTGGGCGAAGGCGCCAAAGGTTCCGGCGCTGCGTAGCAGCGTTGGAAAGGCGCCGGAGGGTGCAGCCCTTTTTTCAAAAAGGGCTGCAAAACGTTGGGGCTTTGGCAACGCCGGCGCCACCACCCCAGACGTTTGTGGGGACTTTTTGAAAAAAGTCCCCACACCCCCAAAAACTTTTAGAAATGTTTCCAGCCGGCCCCGGACAAGGCCATGGGCTCACCATCGGCATCCAGAACCACCACGCCTTCACCCGGCTGGAAGCTGCCGATGCGCGTAACCGGCACCGCGCCGCAGGCCGCCCGCAATGCCGCCTCATTCTCCGGTGCCACCGCCAGCAGCAGCTCATAATCATCGCCGCCGGTCAGCCGCTGCTCCAGAACCGCATCGCCCAAAGCCGCCGCCTCAGCCGAGGCCGGCACCTGCTGCGCATTGATCACCGCCCGCAACCCGCCCGCCCGGCAGAGATGCCCAAGATCCTGCACCAGACCGTCCGAGATATCGATGGCGGCATTCACAATCCCCGCCAGCGCCAGCCCCACGCGCGGGTCCGGCAATTCCGAGCGCCGGCGCAGAAACCCGGTCGGGTCCGCCAGCTTGCCGCGCCGGACCTCCAGCCCGAGCATGGCATCGCCAATAGTGCCGGTCACGAATATCTCGTCACCTGCCCTGGCCCCGCTACGCCGCAGCGCCTGGCCCGGCGCGACATGGCCGATCAAGGTGGCGCTCAGCGCGATATCGGTGCGTGTGGAGGAGGAATCGCCCCCCAGCAGCCCGATGCCGAATTCCGCCTGATCCTGCCCCAGCCCCTTGGCGAAGGCTTCCAGCCAGGCCTCATCCACCCGCTTCGGCAGCGCCGTGGTCAGCAGATAGCCCAAAGGCACCGCGCCCATCGCCGCCAGATCGGACAAATTCCGCCGCAACAGCTTGCGGGCGATCAAAGCCGGATCGTCATCGGAGAAGAAATGCACCGTCTCCAGCATCTGGTCGACGGTGAAAACCAGCTCTCGCCCCTTTGGTGGGGCGAGAATGGCGGCGTCATCTTTCAGGCTCAGCCCCGCCTCGGCGGCGAGCGGGGCGAAGAAGGTTTCGATCCGGCTGAATTCGTCCATCAGCCAGCGTTGGACTTGAACTCGGCCGGGCGCAGCAGATGCGCCAGACGGTCCAGCACGCCGTTGAGCATGCGCGGCTCATCGCCGGAGAAGAAGCCGTGCGCGACGTCGAGATATTCGTTCATCACCACCTTCGCCGGCGGCCCGTCGCTCATCCACAACTCCGCCCCACCGGCGCGCAGCGCGGCGCGCAGCACCGGGTCCAGCCGGGTCATCGGCCAGTTCTCAGGCAGCGCCTGCGCGATCATGCCGTCCACCACATCCTGCTGTTCGGTGGCCGTGCGCACGATGCGGGTGAAGAGCGGCACATCCGCCTCCGGCATCTTGCCGTCCTCCAGCCCGCCCTGCCAGGGCAGGCGGCCGAGGCGATGGCGCACGAACTGGTCGATCACCATCTCCGAACTCACCTGGGCATGTTCGGACTGATACAGCGCCTGCACGGCGGCGACGCGCGAGAGGGTGCGGGGGCGGCTCATGCGGCGAACCGGCGCTTCAGCGCGATCTGCTTCAGGCAGGCCACGGCGGCTTCGGCGCCCTTATTGGCGCCGGTCTCGCGCGAGCGGGCATGGGCCTGGGCCAGCGTATCCACGGTCAGCAGCCCGGTGCCGAGCGCCAGGCGCTGGCTCACCGCCACATTGATCATCCCGGTCATCGCGGCATCGCAGACGAACTCATAATGGTCGGTCTCGCCACGCACCACGCAGCCGAGCGTGACATAGCCGTCAAATCCGTCCTTGCCCCCGGCCGCGATGGCGAGTGCCTGCGGCAGCTCATAGGCGCCGGCGATTTCAATGATTTCCACTTCGGCCTTCACCTGGGCGAAAATCTCCTGGGCGGCGTGTAGCATGCCCTCCACCACGTCGCGATAATAGGGCGCGCTGATGACGAGGATGCGGGGTGCCGGGCCGCCAATCTGCGGGGCCACCGGCAAGGGTGCGTCGGCTGTGCTCATGAATTTCTGCTTTGAACTCTTTGAAAATATTACTTATTATCGCAATCGGCGAGGCCGCGCTGCTCAACCACGTTGAGCCCGTACCCCTCCAGACCGATGATGTTGCGCTTATGGTTGGAGAGCAGGATCATGTTCTTGACCCCGAGATCCAGCAGGATCTGCGCGCCGATGCCGTAATCACGCAGATCGCGCCCGCCATGCGTGCCCTCGATCAGCGCCCGCAGGCCGGTGGACATCGCCTTCTGCCGCGCATCGCGGACGATGACGACCACGCCGCGCCCTGCCTTGCCGATCTCCTGCATCGATTCATGCAAGGCCGCCATATGGCCGTTGCCCAGCACATCGCCGATCAGCTCCATGCCGTGCATGCGCACCAGCACCGGATCTTCGCCGGAGAGATCACCCTTCACCAGGGCCAGATGCTCCACCCCATCCACCTTGCTCTCGAAGGCGATCATCTTCCAGGCGCCGCCATCGCGGGCGGTGACATTGCCCTGCTCGACGCGCTTGACCAGGCGCTCATTGGTGCGCCGGTAAGCGATCAGGTCGGCGATGGTGCCGAGCTTGATATTGTGGCGCTGGGCGAAGGCCACCAGCTCCGGCAGCCTGGCCATGGTGCCGTCATCATTGATGATCTCGCAGATCACCCCGGCCGGGATCAGACCGGCGAGGCGGGCGATATCCACCGCCGCCTCGGTATGGCCGGCGCGCACCAGCGTGCCGCCATCGCGGGCCATCAGCGGGAAGATATGGCCGGGCGAGACGATATCCTCGCGGCCCAACTCCGGGTTGATCGCCACCGCCACGGTGCGGGCGCGGTCGGCCGCGGAAATGCCGGTGGAAATGCCCTCGCGCGCCTCGATCGAGATGGTGAAGGCGGTCTCGTGTCGGCTGCCATTGGCCTGGGTCATCAAGGGCAAGCCGAGCGTGTCGCAGCGCGACTTGGTCATCGCCAGGCAGACCAGGCCGCGCGCATGCTTGATCATGAAATTGATCGCATCCGGGGTGGCGAACTGGGCGGGGATGACCAGATCGCCCTCATTCTCGCGGTCCTCGTCATCGACCAGGATGAAGATGCGCCCGGCGCGGGCTTCCTCGATGATCTCCGCCGGCGGGGAGATATAGTCATGCAGCCCGGAGCTGGAGAGGGTCTTCAAGCCGTCCATGATACGCAATCCTTTCGCACCGGTCCGCGGGGCCGGCGGATATAAGCCTAGTTCGTCTTAAAGCTTAGCTGACGGGCGAGATAGCGCGCCAGCATGTCGATTTCCACATTCACCTTATCACCAGGGCGCAGGGCAGAGAAATTCGTGTGCGCGGCGGTGTGCGGGATGATGTTGACGCCAAAGCGCAGTCCCTCGACCTCGTTAACGGTCAGCGAGACGCCATTGATGGCGATGCTGCCCTTGGCCGCGACGAACGGCCCCAGCGCCGCCGGCAGCTCGAACAGCCAGCGCACCGAGCCGTTTTCCGGGGTGGCGGAGATCACCTCGGCCAGCCCGTCGACATGGCCGGAGACCAGATGCCCGCCCAGCTCATCGCCCAACCGCAGCGAACCTTCGAGATTGACCAAGGTGCCTTCGCGCCAGTCGGCGAGATTGGTCTTGGAGAGCGTCTCGGCCGAGACCTCGACGGTGAACCAGTCATCCCCAGCCTCGATCACGGTCAGGCAGACGCCGGAACAGGCGATGGAGGCGCCCAGCTTCTTCTGCGCCCCGGACCAGACCTCGTTGGCGGGGGTTTCGATGGTGAAACGGGCATCCTGCCCGTTGCCGATGGCGCTGACGGCGCGGATGCGCCCGACGCCGGTGATCAATCCGGTAAACATAATCGGGTCCTTAAACGGGCTGGCGGATGAAATCCGTCAGCATATCCGCGCCGAGGCGGCGCGATGAGATCTGGGTGAAGCGCGGCATCTGCGCAAGGCTGGCGATGCCGAAGGCCTGGGCGGCGGGCAGCCCGTCGCCGCCGATGACGCAAGGGGCGTGAAACCAGGAGAGACGATCGACCAGATTGGCCCGCAGCAAGGCCGCCGCCAAGGTGCCGCCGCCCTCGGCCAGCACGCTGGTAAGGCCGTTCTGCGCCAGCGCCTTCATCGCCGCGACCAGATCGACCCCGATGCTGGCCGCCGGCAATTCGATCAGCTTCACCCCGGCCTGGACCAGCGCCTTGGCGCGCAATTTATCCGCGCCGTTCCGGTGCAAGATCCAGAGCGGATGCCGCGCCGCGCCGCGCACCAGTTTGGAGAGCAAGGGGGTGCGCAAATGGCTGTCCACCACCACCCGGACCAGATCCGTGCGGCGATAGCCCTCAATCCTGCAGGTCAGCTCGGGATCATCCTCCAGCACGGTGCCGACGCCGACCATGATCGCGTCATGGGTGCCGCGCAGCATATGCGCGGCCTGGCGGGCCGGCTCACCGGTGATCCATTTCGCCTCCCCCTTGGCGGTGGCGATGCGCCCGTCCAGCGAGCTGGCAAGCTTGAGGCGCAGCAACGGCCGCCCCTGGCGCTGCACCATGGCGAAACCGGCGATCGAGGCCTCGCATTCCGCCGCCAGCACGCCCTCGGAGACGCTGATGCCAGCCGCGCGCAGCCGGGCGATGCCAGCGCCGTTCACCTTCGGATGCGGATCCTGCGCGCCGAGCACCACGCGGGAGATCCCAGCTTGGATCAACGCCTCCGTGCAAGGACCTGATTTTCCGGTAAAGTTGCAAGGTTCCAGCGTGACATAGGCGGTGCCGCCACGAGCCGCATTGCCGGCCTGGGCCAGCGCGTTCACCTCGGCATGCGGCCGCCCGCCAGCTGAGGTAAAGCCCCGCCCGACCACCCGGCCCTGTTTGACGATGATGCAACCAACCGACGGGTTGGGCGCGGTCTGCCCCAATCCGCGCCGGGCCATGGCCAGCGCGGCACGCATGAAATCCTGGTCGCTCATTCCTGGTCCGGCTGAGCCAAAGGCGCACCGTCCATACCGCCTAGAAAAGCTTCAAAATCACGAGCTTCGCGGAAATCCCTGTAAACCGACGCGAAGCGCACATAGGCCACCGCGTCGATCGCCTTCAGCGCTTCCATCACCGCCTCGCCAATCGCCTCGCTCTTCACCTCGCCCTCGCCGCTGGCTTCCAGCTTGCGGACGATGCCGTTGACGATACGCTCCTGGCGCTCCTCATCCACCGGGCGCTTGTTCAACGCCACGCGGATGGAACGGGCGAGCTTGTCGCGGTCGAAGGCGACGCGCTTGCCATCGGCCTTCACCACGGTGAGCTCGCGCAGCTGCACGCGCTCCACGGTGGTGAAACGCTGCCCGCATCCCGCACAGAAACGCCGGCGCCGGATGGCGCTGTTATCATCTGTCGGGCGGCTATCCTTCACCTGGGTGTCGGCATCGCCGCAGAACGGGCAGCGCATCGCGGCGGCTTAGCGATAGATCGGGAAGCGCGCGCAGAGCGCCTTCACCCGCGCCCCCACCGCCGCTTCCGCCGCGTCGTTGCTGCCGTCATTGGACTTCGCCAGACCATCCAGCACCTCGCCGATCATGATGCCGATCTGCTTGAACTCCTCGGTGCCGAAGCCGCGCGTGGTCGCCGCCGGGGTGCCGAGGCGAATGCCGGAGGTGATGGCAGGCTTCGCCGGGTCGAACGGGATGGCGTTCTTGTTGGCGGTAATATGGGCGCGCTCCAGGCTCGCCTCGGCCGCCTTGCCGGTGGTGTTCTTCGGCCGCAGATCGACCAGCAGCAAATGGCTGTCCGTGCCGCCGGAGACGATCGCAAGCCCCTGCTCCACCAGCGTTTCCGCCAGAACCTTGGCATTCGCCGCAACCTGCTTCTGGTAGGCGACGAAGTCCGGGGTCAGCGCCTCGCCGAACGCCACCGCCTTGCCGGCGATCACATGCATCAGCGGGCCGCCCTGCAGGCCGGGGAAGGTCGCGGAGTTGATCTTCTTGGCGATGTCCTCGTCATTGGTCAGCACCATGCCGCCACGCGGACCGCGCAGGGTCTTGTGGGTGGTGGTGGTGACGACATGGGCATGCGGGATCGGGCTCGGATAGATCCCGGCCGCGACCAGGCCGGCGAAATGCGCCATATCGACCATGAAGAAGGCGCCGACCTCATCCGCCACGGCGCGGATGCGGGCGAAATCGATGAAGCGCGGATAGGCGGAGCCGCCGGCAATGATCAGCTTGGGTTTATGCTCGCGGGCCAGGCGCTCCAGCTCCTCATAATCCAGCAGCCCGTCCTCACGGCGCACGCCGTACTGCACGGCGTTGAACCATTTGCCCGACAGGTTGGGGGCGGCGCCATGGGTGAGATGCCCGCCGGCGGCCAGTGACATGCCCAGGATGGTGTCACCCGGCTTCACCAGCGCCAGCAGCACGGACTGGTTGGCCTGGCTGCCGGAATTGGCCTGCACATTGGCAAAGCCACAGCCGAACAGCTTCTTGGCGCGCTCAATCGCCAGCGTCTCGACCTCATCGGAGGGGCCGCAGCCGCCATAATAGCGCTTGCCGGGATAGCCCTCGGCATATTTGTTGGTGAACACCGAGCCCTGGGCGGCCAGCACCGCGGCGGAGACGATATTCTCGGAGGCGATCAGCTCGATGCCATCCTGCTCACGCACCAGCTCGCGGCCGATGATCGCCGCCACATCCGGGTCGACTTCGGCAAGCGGGGCATTGAAGAAGCGCTGCAAACGCGGGGCGAGGCTCTGATCGTTCATGGCGTGGATTCCGTCGTCTGGTTGAGTTTGTCGAGCCGGCGCTGGTGCCGCCCGCCTTCATAAGGTGTGGAGAGGAAGGCGCCGAGAATATCCAGCGCCACTTCCTCGCCAATGATGCGCGCGCCCAGCGCCAGCACATTGGCGTCGTTATGGGCGCGGGTCAGGCGGGCGGTGGTGACATCATGCACCAGCCCGCAGCGAATGCCGGCATGACGATTGGCCGCGATCGACATGCCGATGCCGGTGCCGCAGACCAGAATGCCGAAATCGGCACGTTTTTCGGTAACCGCGCCGCAGACCGCCTGGGCGAAATCCGGATAATCGACGGAGGCCGGGCCGTCCGTGCCATAATCCTGCACCTCGTGCCCGGCTTCGATCAGCACGGCGGCAAGACGGTTCTTCAGGGTTACCCCACCATGATCGGCGCCGAGCGCCACTGTCAAAGACCGAGTCATGGCGCCCCCTTACCATGCGCGCCGCGCTGTTGAAACCGTTGCTTTTTCATGCCTGCCGCAACGGCGCGGCGGTTCAATTTCTGGACGGCGTGATCATGGCGATGGCGGCCTTGGCCTGGGGCACGCCCTCCTGCTCGGCGAGCAGGAAATCCCGCGCCGCCTGCGGCACATCCTGGGCCATGCCCAGCCCCTGCGCGGCGCAATAACCCAGCGCCAGAAACGCCGGGCCATATTGCGCGCTCGCCGCCTGGCCGAACAAGTTTACCGCCCGTTGCGGATCCTTCGCCACACCCTGGCCGTACAGGTAAAGATAACCGAGATCGGTCTGCGCCGCTGGGTCATTCTTCGCCGCGGCCCGGGCGAACCAGTGTGCCGCCTGGGCATTGTCCCGCGCGATGCCAAGGCCGGTCTGGTAAGCGAGGCCAAGGCTGGTTTGCGCCGGGGCGTAGCCGCTCAGCGCCGCGGCGCGGTACCAGGCGGTGGCCAAAGCCGCATCCCGCACGCCGCCGCGCCCGCTTTCATAGAAGCGCCCCGCCTCATATTCGGCCTGGACATTGCCCGCCTGCGCCGCCTGTAAATAGAGGCCAAAGGCGGCCTTATCATCCTTCGGCAAGGTGATCTCGTCCTGGGTCTTGCGTTGGTCCAGCAAGCTGGCCAGCGCGAAGGCGGCGTCCTGCTCGCCGGTCGCCGCCCGGCTTTGCAGAAGCGCCAGCGCCGCGCCATTCTGCCCCGCCTGCGCCAGCAGACTGGCCACGGATTCAACCGGCACCGCCAAGGGCGACGGGGGCGGCAACGGGGCGAGCCGCGTCGGCATCACCGCCACCACCGGCGCGGGGTGCAGCACCGGCGCAGTCACAGGCTGGCGATGCGCGATCGTCGCCAGCACCAGGCAGGCGGTGACCAACGCCGCGCCCAGGCCCGCCAGCCTCTGCCCGAAGGCGCCGCGCGGCCTCGCCACAACCGCCGCCCGAGGCGCCGGCGCGGTGCGGAAATGCTGCCTGATCTGTTCATAAATCCGCGCCTGGGCGGCGGGCTCCAGCGCCAATGCCGCGCGCAGATCTGCCCGGCTCAGCCCGGCCGGCAATTTCGCGGCGCCACCTGCGAAAGCCTGGGCGAACAAAGCGGCCAGCACCTCCTCCGGCCCGCGATACTGCATCATGCTGTCCGACATTCCGCCTTCGCCAAACCCCCGCCCGCCAAACCCTCGTCGACTCAACCCTTACGCGAACCGTACAATCCGCTTTATCTGACGACTCGTATCATAAACTTTAACAAACCGTTTCGCATCTCCGTTTTTCCACAGATCGCCTTGCGTGCTGGCATCGCCCGCAGCCCAGCCATGAGCGCGATCAGCCGTCGCCTGCCGCGCCGCTTTGGGCTACAAGCCTGTCATGCTTGGACAAAATTTCCCCCTGACGCGGCTGCGCCGCAACCGTTTCGATGCCGCCACCCGCCGGCTGGTGGCCGAGCACAGCCTCAGCGTCGATGATCTGATCTGGCCGATCTTCATCCGCGACGGCGGCGGCGATCCGGTCGAGGTGCAGGCGATGCCGGGGCAGTTCCGCGTCGGGCTGGATGGCCTGGCCAGGCATGTGGAGCAGGCGGCGAAGCTGGGCATCCCCGCCCTGGCACTGTTCCCCGTCACCCCGGCTGAGCTGAAAACCCCCGAGGGCCGCGAGGCGCTGAACCCGGACAACCTGATCTGCCGGGCCGCCATGCTGTTGAAAAAGGAGTTTCCGGATTTCGCCCTGGTCGGCGATGTCGCGCTCGACCCCTATACCGACCACGCCCATGACGGGCTGCTGCGCGATGGCTATGTGGTGAATGACGAGAGCGTGGAAATCCTCGCCAAACAGGCGGTGAACCAGGCCAATGCCGGGATCGATTTCATCGCCCCCTCCGACATGATGGATGGCCGCATCAAGGCGCTGCGCGAGGCGCTGGATGGCGCCGGCCACATTCATACCCGGATCATGAGCTACGCCGCCAAATACGCCTCGGCCTTCTACGGCCCCTTCCGCGACGCGCTGGGCAACCAGGGCGCGCTGCAGGGCGATAAGAAAACCTACCAGATGAACCCCGCCAATTCGGACGAGGCGCTGCGCGAAGTGGCGATGGACATTGCCGAGGGGGCGGATATGGTGATGGTCAAGCCCGGCATGCCGTATCTCGACATCATCCGCCGGGTGAAGGACGCGTTCGGCGTACCGGTATTCGCCTATCAGGTCTCCGGCGAATACGCGATGATCGAGGCCGCCGCCCGCAATGGCTGGATCGACCATGACAAAGCGATGATGGAGGCGCTGATGTGCTTCAAGCGCGCCGGCTGTTCCGGTATCCTCACCTACCATGCGGTGCAGGCGGCGAGGCTTCTGCACGGCTAACCGAACGGAGGGATCAATGAGCCTGTGGCCCGGCGCCCATATGCCGAAGCTGAACGACCGGTTGGCCATCGTCACCGGGGCGAATAGCGGCATCGGCTATTATGCCGCCCTTGAGCTGGCCCGGGCCGGGGCGAATGTGATCCTCGCCTGCCGCAACCCTGCGCGCGGGGCGGCGGCGGTGGCGCAAATCGAGGCCGTTGCCCCCGGCCGCGCCCGGCTGGAGCTGCTGGACCTTTCGGATTTCGCCGCGGTGCGGGATTTCGCCGCGCGGGTGAAGGAACGCCATGGCAGCCTGGATATCCTGCTCAATAATGCTGGGGTGATGGCCCCGCCCACCCGCCAGACCACCGCGCAAGGGTTCGAGCTGCAATTCGGGGTGAATTTCCTCGGCCATTATCTGCTCACCGCCTTGCTGCTGGAGCCGATTTTGGCGGCGCGCGCCCCGCGCATCATCCAGGTGTCCTCCATCGCCCATCGCCAGGGCAGGATGGCCTGGGACGATCTGCAATCCGAAACCAACTACCATCCCTGGAACGCCTACCGGCAGAGCAAGCTCGCCTGCCTGATCTTCGCGCATGAGCTGGGCCGGCGCGCCGCCGCCGGGGGTTGGGGGGCGCTCTCGCTCGCGGCCCATCCGGGTATCGCGGCGACGGAGCTGGTCGCCAACGGGCCGGGCCCGGGCAGCCGCATCGCCTGGCTGCAGAAACTCGCCGCCCCCTTCATCCAGCAATCCGGCGAGGCCGGGGCCTGGCCGCTGATCCTGGCCTGCATCGACCCTTATGCCCGTGAGGGAAATTATTATGGGCCGCGCCATCTGTTTGAATGCAAGGGCCCGCCCGGCCCGGCGAAATCCGAGCCGCAGGCGTTGGACCCGGAAGCCGGCCGCCGTCTGTGGGAGATTGCCGAGAGGCTGACCGGCGAGGCGCTGCGCCCCGCGTCTTAAAAATCAGAAGTTTTTGGGGGTGTGGGGGCTTTTTTCCAAAACTCCCCACGTCTTTCGCCGCTTTTTTGAAAAAAAGCGGCACCAAAAAACTTTTGCAAACTTCAGGCCCTGCCCCGTACCCGCGCCCGCAGCACCGCCAGCCGGTCCCAGACATCGCGCGGCGCATAATCGCGCCCGAGATCCCGCCTGACAAAGGCCGCCGGCGCCCAGGCCGCGAACGCCCCCCGTGGCGGCCGTGCCGCCAGCAGCCCCAGCGCCTCTTGACGCAGACGCGCAACCGGCGTGCCATCCGCCGGCAGCAGCGAACGCTCCTGGCGGGCCAGAAACGGCGCCGCCCGCAAAATCCCCGAAATCGCATAGGCGGTGCCGAGATCCTCGATCGCGGCACTATCCTGCCCCAGAACTTGCCCCGCCACCCGCGCCAGCCGCCCGCCCGTGTTGCGCGCATAGGCCAGAAACGCCGGCAGATCCGGGATTTCATCATCCGCATCGCTCTCGCGCGCGCTCACCAGCGCCAGCAGCCCGTCACGGGGCAGCAGCCCGGCCTCGATCGCCGCCAGCAGCGGTGTCGCCAGCTCATGTTTCTTGGCACTGCCCTCCACCACCTCCCGCCACCATTGCAGCCGGATCAGCGCCAGCATGGCATTGCTGGCCACCTCCCTGGCGCGGGCCAGCTCATGGTTGAAAAGATATAAAAGACAAAGCCTCTCGCGCATCTCAGGCGGGGCAAAGAGGGTTGCGAAATGCCGGTCCGGATCGGCCCGGCGCAGGCGGGATAAAAGGCTTTCATCGCTTGACGCAGGCATGATCACTCCATAGCTAATCGACGCGGCGAAACAAATTGGAGTAATCCACAATGGCGTTTGAACTGCCTTCCCTCCCTTATTCCACCAATGCGCTGGCCGAAGCCGGCATGTGCCAGGAAACCCTGGAGCTGCATCACGGCAAGCACCATCAGGCCTATGTGACGGCGCTGAACGGCTTCGTCGAGAAGAACGCCGACCTGCAGGGCAAGTCCCTCGAGGAGATCGTCAAGCTCTCCTACAACAAGCCGGACATGGCGCCGGTCTTCAACAATGCCGGCCAGCACTGGAACCATATCCTGTTCTGGGAAAATTTGGCGCCGACCGGCGGCAAGATCCCCGGCAAGCTGGAGACCAAGCTGGTTGAGGATTTCGGCTCCGTTGACGCCTTCAAGGACGCCTTCAAGGCTGCCGGCGTTGGCCAGTTCGGCTCCGGCTGGGCCTGGCTGGTGCTGGCCTCCGACGGCAAGCTGAAGGTCACCAAGACCCCGAACGGCTCCAACCCGCTCGCCACCGGCGAAGGCAAGGTGCTGCTGGGCCTGGATGTGTGGGAGCACTCCTACTATCTGGACTTCCGCAACCGCCGTCCGGACTACATCACCAATTATCTGAACAAGCTGGCGAATTACGAATACGCCGCGGCGCAGCTCTGATTGCAAAAGGGTGGGGGGCTCCTGCTCCCCACCCCTGAATTTTTTTGCGGCTTAGTCTGGTTTCTTCAGGCGGTCGCGGAAGCTTTTGCGCAGCTTGGCGATTTTCGGCGCCACCACCGCCTGGCAATAGCCCGAACCGGGATTACGCTCGAAATAATCCTCATGCTCCGCCTCGGCGGGCCAGAATTTGCCAAGCTCCGTCACCTCGGTGACAATCCTGCCCCAGACCGGGGTGAATTCCGCGATCGCCGCCTCCGCCGCGGCCTTCTGTGCGGCATCCACATAATAGATCGCCGAACGATATTGCGTGCCGATATCATTGCCCTGACGGTTCAGCGTCGTCGGGTCGTGGATGGTGAAAAACACCCGCAGCAGATCCTCATAGGAAATCACTGAAGGATCATATTCCACCCGCACCACCTCGGCATGGCCGGTGGTGCCGGTGCAGACCTGCTTGTAACTTGGATGCTCCACATGCCCGCCGGCATAGCCGGACTGCACCTTGCCCACCCCCGCCAGCGAATCATAGGCCGCTTCCAGGCACCAGAAACAGCCGCCGGCCAGAACCGCGTAAGCGCTCATTTCACCCCTCCCATCTCACACAGCATGGCCCAATGTTCGGCCCCCACCGGGGCGACCGACAGCCGCGAATATTTCAGCAGAGCCAGATCATGGAATCTGGGGTCGGCCTTGATCGCCGCAAGGGTGACGGGCGTTTTCAGGGGCTTCACCGCCTGCATATCCACGCAGACCCAGTCGCCGCTCTCAGCGCTCGGATCCGGATAGGCCTCGCGCGCGACTTTCACAATGCCGACGATCTCGCGGCCGATATTGGAATGGTAGAAGAAGGCGAGATCGCCCTTGCGCATCTCTTTCAGGTGCCGTTTGGCCAGGTGGTTGCGCACCCCGGTCCAGGGTTCGATGCCGTTTTCCACCTGCTGCGCCCAGGAAAACGCGTCCGGTTCAGATTTCACAAGCCAATACTGCATGGGCGCGAGTGTAACCAATTTTCACAACGCTTCAAATTCACCTGAACAAGTCGTAAGTACTTCCACATGAAGGAAAGCGCCCTCTCGACGGCCAGCCCCGCCCGCAGCGGCGGCTGGTTTCACTATCTCGCCAATCCTGGGCGCTTTCAGCGCATTGCGCGGCCGACCTTGCCGTGGCTTGCGGTTTTTTCATTGATCCTGACCGTCACCGGCATCGTCTGGGGCTATTGGTTCGCCCCGGCGGACTGGCAGCAAGGCGATGCGGCGCGGATCATGTATGTGCATGTTCCCGCCGCCTGGGTGGCGATGGCGGGCTATGCGGCGCTGGCTTTCTGCTCCTTCCTCTCGCTGGTCTGGCGGCATCCGCTGGCGGATATCGCGGCGGAGGAGATCGGCCCGGTGGGGGCGGGGTTTACCGCTGTCTGCCTGGTGTCCGGCTCGCTCTGGGGCAAACCGATGTGGGGCGCCTACTGGGTCTGGGATGCGCGGCTGACCTCAGTGCTGATCCTGTTCTTTCTGTATCTCGGCCATATCGCGCTGATCCGCGCCTTCGATAACAAGGCCCATGCCTATCGCGCCGCCGCCATTCTGGCGCTGGCCGGGGCGGTCAACCTGCCGATCATCGTGTTCTCGGTGCAATGGTGGAACACGCTGCACCAGGGCAACACCATTTCCATCTCCGGTGGCTCGAAGATCTATATCACCATGCTCTACCCGCTGCTGATCGCCTCGGTGGGATTCTATCTTACTTTCATCACCATGGTGGTGGCGCGGATGTCGGCGGCGATCTCGGAACGCAAGACCACCGCCCTGCTGCGCGCCGCCGCGGAGCGCACGCCATGAACCCGGCCGCAATTCAAAGCATCAATGTCTGGCCCTTCATCAACGGGGCCTATGGGGTGACGGTGCTGTTCCTGATCGGCGCCGCCTGGCTGACGCTGGCGCGGCTGCGCCGGGCGCGGGCGCGTCTGGCCCAGGCTGAACAGCTCTAACCATGCGGGCTCCGAAAAAGCGGCGGCTTTATCTCGTGCTGGCCAGTCTTGTGTGTCTGGGCGGCGCGGTGGCGTTGAGCCTGGCGGCCTTCTCCTCCTCCCTCACCTATTTCCTCTCGCCCCGCCAGGTGGTGGCCAAGGCCCCGGCGCCGGGGCAGAATTTCAGGCTGGGCGGCATCGTCGAGATGGGCAGCGTCAAGACCACCCTCTCCGGCGACAAGCCGACCACCAGCTTCGCCATCACCGATGGCCGCGCCGCCGTGCCGGTGACCTTCACCGGCGTACTGCCGGACCTGTTCCGCGAGGGCCAGGGGGTGGTGACGATCGGCGCGATGGGCCCGCACGGCACATTTGTCGCCGATGAGGTGCTGGCCAAGCACGGCGCCGATTACATGCCCAAGGATGTCGAGGAGGAGCTGAAGAAGAGCGGCGAATGGGATCCGCGATTCGGCCCGCCGCCTAATGCCAGCGCCTGGAACGATATGAAAGTGAAAGGCAGCGGCACATGATCCCCGAACTCGGCCATTTTCTCCTGGCGATGGCGGTGGTGCTGGCCTGCGTGCAGGGCATCATCGGCATTATCGGCCCGACGCTGAAGGACCCGCGCGCCCTGGCGGCGGCGCCGCTGCTGACGCTGCTGCATTTCACCGCCATCGCCTTATCTTTCCTCGCCTTGGTCTGGGCCGGCGTGGTCTCGGATTTCACGGTCGAGAATATCGCGGATTTCTCCTCATCGATCGTGCCGCTGATGTATCGCATCACCGGGGTCTGGGGGAATCATGACGGTTCGATCCTGCTCTGGTGCCTGATCCTGTCGCTTTGCGGTGCCGCCGTGGCACTGGGCGGGCGGCAGCTTCCCGCCACCTTGCGCGCCCGCGTGCTCGGCGTGCTGGGTCTGGTCTCCTGTGGCTTCCTGCTCTTCACCTTGTCGGTCTCGGACCCGTTCACCCGTATCTGGCCGCCGCCGCTGGAGGGGGCAGGCATGAACCCGATCCTGCAAGACCCCGGCTTGGCCTTCCATCCGCCGGTTCTCTATACCGGCTATGTCGGCTTCTCGGTCGCCTTCGCCTTTGCCATCGGGGCGCTGCTGGAAGGCCGCATCGACGCCGCCTGGGGCCGCTGGGTGCGCCCCTGGGCGCTGATCTCCTGGTGCTTCCTTACCGCCGGCATCACGCTGGGCAGCTGGTGGTCCTATTACACGCTGGGCTGGGGCGGTTACTGGTTCTGGGACCCGGTGGAAAACGCGGCGCTGCTGCCCTGGCTCACCGGCACGGCGTTGCTGCATTGCGCCATCGTGGTGGAAAAGCGCGAGGCGCTGAAGGCCTGGACGGTGCTGCTGGCCATCGCGACCTTCTCGCTCTCGCTCTCCGGCACCTTCCTGGTGCGCTCGGGCATTCTGAATTCCGTGCACAGCTTCGCGGCGGCACCTGATCAGGGGCTGTTCATCCTGGCTTTGCTCGGCATCACCATTGGCGGTTCGCTGTTGCTCTTTGCCATCCGGGCGCCCATTCTGGCCGGGGCCGGCATCTATGCGCCGATCAGCCGGGAGAGCGCGCTGGTGCTCAACAATATCTTCCTCTGCGCGATCGCGGCGGTGGTGTTCACCGGCACGCTCTATCCGCCGTTCGCCAATCTGCTGTTCGGGATTCAGCTCTCCGTCGGCGCGCCGTTCTTCAACCAGACGGTGCTGCCCTTGGCCGGGCCGATCATTCTGGCGATGGGGGTGGGGCCGCTTTTGCGCTGGAAACGCGCGGACATGCTGCCGGTGCTGCAGCGCCTCTGGCTGGCCGGCGGCATCGCGCTGCTGGTGCTGATCATCCTCACCGCGACCAAGCATCTGATCGCCGCCCTCGGGTTGGCGGGCGGGGCCTGGGTGGTGCTGGCTGGGCTGACCGACCTCGCGGACCGCATCCGGCTGTTCCGCGTCCCGCTGGGCCAGGCGCTGGGGCGGCTGTTCAGCCTGCCGCGCGCGGCCATCGGCGCCGCTTTGGGGCATATCGGCTTTGGCGTGTCCGTGCTTGGCATCGCCGGGATGACGCTGGCCCAGCAGAGCGTCGTCGTGCTCAAGCCCGGCCAATCGACCGAGCTTGGCGGGTACAGCTGGACGCTAAATGATATTCATGATGCGCCGGGGCCGAATTATTCCCAGCGCGTCGCGGATGTCAGCATCGGCGAAGGCGGCCACACCTTCCTCACCCTGCATCCGGCGCGGCGCATCTTCACCGCCCAGGGCACGACCACCAACGATGCCGCCATCCATACCAACGGGCTGCAGGATATCTACGTGGTGTTCGCCGATGAGCAGAATGGCGGCGCGGAGCTGCGGCTGAACTGGCATCCCGGCGCGCCGCTGATCTGGTTTGGCGGGTTGATCATGGCGCTTGGCGGGTTCTGCTCGCTCTCCGATCGGCGGCTGCGCGTCGGCGCGCCCAACCGCAAGCGCCTGCCGAAAGGGGCGGCGGCCTGATGTCGCCTTTGCGTCGGCGTCTGCTGTTCGGGGTGCCGCTCGCCGTCGTGGTGGCGGGCGGGGCCGGGTTCTACACCATCCTGCGCCGCATGCAGGTGGATGATTACGACCCGCACGCCCTGCCCTCGCCCTTGATCGGCAAGCGCCCCCCGGCTTTCACCCTGCCCGGCACCGATGGCGCCCAAGGCTTTGCCAACACGGATATCGAGGCCCCGGCCAAGCCGATGCTGGTCAACTGGTTCGCCAGCTGGTGCCTGCCCTGCCAGCAAGAGACGCCGATGCTGGCGAAGCTCGCGGCCAGCGGCATCACCATCTGGGGCATCGCCTATCAGGACCATCCGGACGCCACCGCCGATTATCTGGCCCGGTTCGGCAACCCGTATCAGCGCATCGCCGCCGACGCCTCCGGGCTCACCGCGATCAACTGGGGGGTTTACGGCGTGCCGGAGACCTATTTCATCGACAAGACCGGCATCGTGCGCTGGCGCTATCCCGGCGCGTTGACCCAGCAGGTGGTGGACAGCCAGCTGATGCCGCTGTTCCGGAAATATTCATGAGCGCGCGCCGGCTGCTTCTGGCCTTGCTGCTGCTGCCCGGTCTGGCGCTGGGGCAGGATATGGTGGTGCGCGACGGCGTCACCCTCACCCCGGCCCAGGAAAAGCGGGCCGAGGCGGTGGGCGACCAGCTGCGCTGCCTGGTCTGCCAGAATGAGAGCATCGAGGCCTCCTCCGCCAAGCTGGCGCATCAGCTGCGGGTGATCATCCGCCAGCAGGTGGTGCAGGGCGTGCCGAACAAGCAGATCATGAACTACATGGTCCAGCGCTACGGCATTTTCGTGCTGCTGAAGCCGCCGATCTCGCCGCTGACCTGGCTGCTCTACGCCTCGCCCTTTATCGCGCTGATTCTGGGTTTTTTCGCGGTCTGGTTCGGCCGGCGCGCCCGCCAGCCCGCCACCGCCCCGCTGAGCCAGGCCGAGCAGGCCAGGCTGGATGAATTGCTGAAATGATCCTGATCTATATGGCGCTGCTGGCGCTGGCTTTCTCCTTGCCGCTGCTGCTGTGCCTGCGCGCCCCGCGCAATCTGCCGGAGCGGCGCGACGCGGCCCTGGCGCTGCACCGTGCCCAGCTGGTCGAGCTTGAGCGCGACCTCGCCGATGGCCGCATCAGCCGTGCCGAGCATGATGGCGCGCGGCTGGAAATCGAACGCCGGGTGCTGGCGGCGGATGCCTTCCCCGCCACCGCGAAAGGCGGCAGCGCCAAAATGCTGCTGATTGTCGCCACGCTGGCGCTGCCGCTGGGGGCGTTCTCGCTCTATCTGCCAGACGCCACCTGGAATGTGCCCTCCGAGCCGCATGCGAAGTGGCTCGCCCAGCAGGAATCGGCGCAGGCGAAGCTGGCCCAGCTGATCGCGCTGCTACGCGCGCATCTGGCCAGCGTGCAGCCCGGCACCGCGGATGCCAGCCAGGGCGAGGCTTATCTTGCGGAGGCGCTGAGCGAGCAGGCCGGCGCCATCACCCCGGAAGCCTTGGGGCTGTTCAAGCAATCGCTCGCCAGCGCCCCGGCCAACGCCACCTGGCGCCAGCTCGACCAGCAGCGGATCATGCAGGCCGGGGTGCAACCCGGCCAGTAGCCGCAATACCCTTCCCTTCCCCGGCGGATCGCCTAAATTACCGGGCATGGAAGACACCAAACCCGCCCCCGCGGCGCAGCCCCCGAAAAAGCCCGAGGCTCCGAAACTGCCGAAAGAGATCGGTGGCCCCACCGGGCCGGAGCCGACCCGTTATGGCGACTGGGAGAAGAATGGCCGCTGCTCGGATTTCTGAGCCTTGGCCTATCTCTTTCTGGCGATCGCCATCCTCTCTGAGGTCACCGCCACCTCGGCGCTGAAAGCCTGTGCCGGCTTCACCCGGCTGGGGCCGTCCGTCCTCGTGCTGGTCGGCTATACCGTGAGCTTCTTCATGCTCTCGCAGGTGGTGAAGGTGATCCCGCTCGGCTATGCCTATGCGCTCTGGTGCGGGTTCGGCATCATCCTCATCGCCGGGGTGGGGTTTTTCTATTACCGCCAGCCGGTGGACTGGCCGGGTGTGGCTGGCATGGCGCTGATCATGGCGGGCGTGCTGGTGATCAATCTGTTCTCGAAGATGGCGGTGCGCTGAACACAGCCAACGCCCCCTGGTTAACGCCCCTGGTTAACACCATTGTCAGAACATTTTTAATTGCCTCCTCCGCCCTGCTCCCCAAATCCCTGAAGCTTAAGGCGCGTCAAAGACTTGGCGCATCTTCTTAAATATTCAGGAGAATGATACGTGAAAGCAGGGATTGGGATTATCGGGGTCATCGTGGTTCTATTGGTGATTTTCTTCGGCGTGCCGATGGCCGCCGGCGGCAGCACCAATGTCTGTCAGGCGCTGGAGAAGCATAATGTCAGCCAGACGGCCCAGAACATCACCGGCACGTCCAACGGGCCGGTGCATAATATCATCAATTCCGTTGGCCAGAGCTTCGCCACCGGCGAGGGTGAGCAGCAGAAGCAGGCAGCGGAGCATCCGAATACGCCGAGCGTGGTGAGCTGTGCGGCCGCCTATTGGAAGACGCTGTAAGCGAAGACTCTTGGGGGGATTTTTGAAAAAATCCCCCCAAACCCCCTAAAAACTTTCGCGATTTCAGGCCTCGGGGGTTTTCACCAGCTTGACCAGATTGGTCAGCAAATCGCGGGCGTAGGCCATGCGGGCCGTCACATCCATGTCGCGCACCATCGCCAGCTTCTGGTCCGGGCGCAGCTTCACCAGCCCGCCTTTTGTGCCGATCCAGCGGATTAGCCCGGCGGGGTTGGAGAAATCATTCTTGCGGAAGCTGACCACCATGCCTTTCGGCCCGGCATCCAGCTTCTCCACATTCGCCTCCCGGCAGGCGCGCTTCAGCGCCACCACCGAGAGCAGGTTTTCCACCTCCGCCGGGATCGGCCCGAACCGGTCCACCAGCTCCGCCGCCAGCGCCTCACTCTCGGCATCCGAGGCAAGCCCGCCAATGCGCCGGTACAGCCCGAGCCGGATCGGCAGATCCGCCACATAGGTTTCCGGGATCAGCACCGGCAGGCCGAGATTGATGTTCGGCGTCCAATCCCGCTCGATCTTCTGCGCATCCTTATGCTGGGCGCGCAGATCATTCACCGCATCCTCCAGCATCTGCTGATACAGCTCAATACCGACCTCGCGGATATGGCCGGATTGCTCATTGCCGAGCAGATTGCCCGCCCCGCGCAGATCCAGGTCATGCGACGCCAGGGTGAAGCCCGCCCCCAGCGTGTCCAGCGTCTGCATCACCTCCAGCCGCTTCTCGGAGGCGGCCGAGAGCCGGTGATGCGGCGGCCAGGTGAGATAGGCATAGCCGCGCTGCTTGCCACGTCCCACCCGCCCGCGCAGCTGATACAGCCCGGCCAGCCCGAACATATCCGCCCGGTAAATGATCAGCGTGTTCACCGCCGGCATGTCGAGGCCGGATTCCACGATGTTGGTGGCCAGCAGCACATCGTACTTGCCTTCGCCGAATTCGGTCATCACCCGTTCCAGCTCGGTCGGCGCCAGGCGCCCATGCGCCATCACCGTGCGCAGATCCGGAACGATCTCGCGTAGCCGCGCCGCCATCGGCTCCAGATCCTCGATCCTGGGCACCACGCAGAAAATCTGCCCGCCGCGGAATTTCTCGCGGGCGATGGCTTCTTTGATCACCAGTGAATCAAAGGGCATGATGAAAGTGCGCACCGCCAGCCGGTCCACCGGCGGGGTGGTGATCAGAGAGAGGTCGCGCACCCCGGTCAGCGCCAGCTGCAGCGTGCGCGGGATCGGCGTGGCGGTCAGCGTCAGCACATGCACATCGGCCTTCAGCTCCTTCAGCCGTTCTTTGTGCTTCACCCCGAAATGCTGCTCCTCATCGACGATCAGCAGGCCGAGATCCGAGAAGGAAATGCCCTGCGCCATCACCGCATGGGTGCCGACGACAATGGAAATTTCGCCCGAAGCCAGCCCGGCTTTCACCTGCGCCGCTTCCTTGGCCGTCACCAGCCTTGAGAGCTGCGCCACCTTGATCGGCAAGCCCTCGAAACGCGCGGAGAAGGAGCGGAAATGCTGGCGCGCCAGCAGCGTGGTCGGCACCACCACCGCCACCTGCGAGCCTGCCATCGCCGCGATGAAGGCGGCCCGCAGCGCCACCTCGGTCTTGCCGAAGCCGACATCGCCGCAGATCAGCCGGTCCATCGGCCGGCCGGTGGCGAAATCCTCCATCACGTCGGCGATCGCCTTCGCCTGGTCCTCGGTCTCGGTATAAGGGAAACGCGCGCAGAATTCCGCAAAGGCGCCATCATCGGCGGCCAGCAGCGGCGCCTCGCGCATCTTGCGCTCCGCCGCCAGCCGGATCAGCCCGGCCGCCATATCCTGGATGCGGTTCTTCGCCTTCGCCTTGCGCGCCTGCCAGGAGGCCCCACCCAATTTGTCCAGCGTGACACCGTCACCTTCCTGGCCGAAGCGCGAGAGCAGATCGATATTCTCAACCGGCAGGAAGAGCTTGTCCCCTCCATCATAGATCAGCTTCAGGCAGTCATGCGCCGCGCCGTTGACGGTGACCGTCTCCAGCCCCTCATAACGGCCAATGCCGTGATCCTGATGCACCACCAGATCCCCGGCCTCGATCTCGGTCGCATCGGCGATAAACTGGTCGGCGCGGCGTTTGCGCTTGGGCGGGCGGGCGATGCGGCTGCCGAGCAGATCCTGCTCCGCCACCACCGCCAGACGATCCGTGAGAAAGCCACGCTCCAGCGGCAGCACGGCGAGCGCGATGGTCCCCGGCGGCAAAGCGCGGGCCTCGTCCGCCGAGACCACCGGCCGCACCGGGCCGACACCATGCTCCTTCAGCATCAGCGTGAGGCGCTCGCGCGAGCCAAAGCTCCAGGCCGCGAGCAGAATGGTCCGCCCGCTCTCCGCCCATTTGGTTTTCAGCTCACCCAGCGCCTCGAAGGCCGGAACCTGCTGGCCGGTGAGAATCGGCGCCGGGCGGCCGCCGATCTCGATGCCCGCCGCCCCGCCATCCGGCTTGGTGAAGGGCGAGAAGGCAAAGCACGGGCCTTTGGTGAGCGCTGCTTCCCAGGATTCACGCTCCAGATACAGCATCCCTGGCGGGATCGGCCGGAAAATCGGCTCGCCCGGGCGCGGTGGCAGCCGGCGCTCGGCATAATGGTCGGCGATCAGCTCAAACCGCGCCGCCACCGCCGCCTCGGCCTGATGGTCCAGGCTGACGGAGGCGTTCGGGAGATAATCAAAGATCGTCTCCATCGCCTCGGTAAAGAGCGGCAAATAATGTTCCGCCCCCGGATGGCGCCGCCCCTCCGAGATGGAGACGTAAAGCGCATCCTCCACCGCCTTCGGCCCGAACAGCTCCCGCCAATTGGTGCGAAACCGCGCCACCGAGGCGCTATCCAGCGGCAATTCCGAGGCCGGGTGGAAATCCAGCCGCAGCAGCGATTCACCCGAGCGCTGGGTCTCGGTATCGAAATGCCGCAGGCTCTCGATCTCGTCCCCGAACATGTCGATCCGCACCGGCTGCGAAGCCCCGGCCGGAAACACATCCAGAATGCCGCCGCGCAGGCTGAACTCGCCCGCCTCCATCACCATCCCGGTGCGCCGATAGCCGTCAGCCTCCAGGAAGCTCGCCACATCGCTCAGCGAAACCTGCTCGCCCTTGGCCAGGCTAAGCCCCGCCCCCGCCAGCGCGCTGCGCGGCGCCACCTTCTGCAAGGCGGCGTTCACCGTCGTCAGCACAATCCGCTTCCTGCCCGGCTCCGCCTGCAGCCGGCTCAGCGCCGAAATCCGCTCCGCGACAATCCCGCCATTCGGCGAAACCCGGTCATAGGGCAAACAATCCCAGGCCGGCAGCGATATCACCTCGATCTCAGGCCCGAAAAACCCAATCTCCTCCGCCAGCGCCGCCAAACGCGCATCATCCCGCGCCACATGCAAAACCGGCCCGTCATGCTCGCCCAGCCGACGCACCAGCACCAACGCATCCACGCCCTCCGGGGCGCCGTAAACCGGGATCATGGGCATATTGTCTCCGCTGTCTCAGGGGGGCGCCGCCCCCCTGAACCCCCCGCCAAGGGCTCGCCCTTGGAACCCGTCCGGGTCTGTGGAAGGGAGGGCCATGCACGCAATTGCGGTTGGAAAGGCACCAGCCGGGCCCTCCCTTCCACAGACCCGAATTGATGGGATCCTAAGGGACTGAGTCCCTTAGCGGGGGTGCAGGGGGCAGCGCCCCCTGCGGCAGCCAAGATAATACCCCTCATATCCCGTTCAGGGCGGCTTCGCGGATGCGCCGGAGCATGGGGCTGTCGGCGTGGGCGGGGATGGGTTTGCGGCCGGTGAGCCAGTCGGCGAGTTCGGCGTCGGGGAATTCCATGACGGCTTCAATTTCGTCGAGTTCGGACTCGGACATGCCGGCGATTCGGGCTTTCACGAAGCCGCCGATCATCAGGTCGTTCTCATAGGTGCCGCGGTGATTGGCGCGGTAGAGCAGCCGTTTGCGGCGTGTGTCCAGGGACGCGTGTTCATCTTCGGTCATGACAGCTTGCGGTATAGGGTTGGTTTGGCCAAGAGTTAAGCCCGTGACGATGGAATTTTTGCTGCCTCTGCGCGCTTCGCTGGCCACGCTGCCGGGTCTGGGCGCCCGGCTTTCTGGATTGATGGCGAAGCTAGTGGGCGGGGAGAGCGTGCGCGATGTGCTGTTCCATCTGCCGGTGGAGTATGTGGACCGGCGGGCGACGCCGAGCCTGGCGCAGGCCCAGCCTGGGCAGGTGGCGACGCTGCGGGTGGAGATCGTCAGCCACGAGCCGCCGGGGCGCAAGGGCCAGCCCTGGCGGGTGGTGATGGGCGATGGCACCGGTTTTGGCGAGATTGTGCTGTTTCACGCGGCCAGGCTGTCGCAATTTCCGGTGGGGGCGAAGCTGATTGTCGCTGGCAAGCTGGAGCGGTTTCAGGACCGGCTGGTGATGGCGCATCCGGACCAGGTGACGCATCAGTTCCGCGAGGCGGAATTTCCCTGGATCGAGCCAGTCTGGAAGCTGGCGGCGGGAATTACACCGCGCACGATGCGCCGGGCGGTGCTGGGGGCGCTGGAAATGCTTCCGGAGTTTCCCGAATGGCACGATCCGAGCATTCTGGCCAGGCGCGGCTGGCCAGGTTTTGGCGCGGCATTGCGCGCACTGCATGCGCCGGCGGAAGTGCCCGGCAAGGCGCCGCGTGAGCGCCTGGCCTATGACGAGCTGCTGGCCCGCCAGATCGCCTTTGCGCTGGTGCGGGCCCGCCGGCGGCGCGAGAGCGGGCGCGTGCTGGCTGGCGATAACCGGCTGCGGGCGGCCGCCTTGGCGAAATTCGGCTTTCCTCCCACCGCCGGGCAGTTGCAGGCGCTGCGCGAGATCGACGCGGACATGGCCGCCCCGCACCGGATGCGAAGGCTGCTGCAAGGCGATGTCGGCTCCGGCAAGACGCTGGTGGCGCTGCTGGCCTGCCTGGGGGCGGTGGAGGCCGGGGCGCAGGCGGCGTTGATGGCGCCGACGGAGATTTTGGCCAAGCAGCATTTCGCGACCTTCAAGCGCCTCTCCCCGGTGCCGGTGGCGCTGCTGACCGGCAGCGTGAAAGCGGGCGCGCGCCGGGCGATTTTGCAGGATCTGGCGGATGGCACGCTGAAAATCATCATCGGCACTCATGCGATTTTCCAGAAGAGCGTGGAATTTCACGATCTCGGCCTGGCGGTGATCGACGAGCAGCATCGCTTCGGCGTGGATCAGCGCCTGGCGCTGGGGGCGAAGGGCGAAGCGGCGGATCTGCTGGTGATGACCGCCACCCCCATCCCGCGCACGCTGCTGCTGACCCATTGGGCGGAGATGGATGTCTCGCGCATCACCGAAAAACCCAAGGGCCGGGCGCCGATCACCACCACCATGCACCGGCTCTCGGAGCTGCCGAAGCTGCGCGACGCCATCGCCAGGGCAATCGGCGCGGGAGGGCGGGTCTATTGGGTCTGCCCGCTGGTTTCGGAATCCGAGGCGCTGGACATCACCGCCACCGAAATCCGCTTCGCCGAACTGCAGAGCGTGTTCGGCGCGGCGGTGGCGATGGCGCATGGGCAGATGCCGGCGGAGCAGCGCGACGCGGCGCTGGCGGATTTTGCCGCGGGGCGCAAGACAATCCTGGTCGCCACCACCGTCATCGAGGTGGGCGTGGATGTGCCGGAGGCGAATGTGATGGTGATCGAGCATGCGGAGCGCTTCGGGCTGGCGCAGCTGCATCAGCTGCGCGGGCGGGTCGGGCGCGGCACGGCGAAGAGCTTCTGCCTGCTGCTGCATGACAACAAGATCGGCCAGACGGCCCGCAAGCGGCTCTCCATCCTGCGCGACACCGAGGACGGATTTTTGATCTCCGATGAGGATTTCCGCCTGCGCGGGGCCGGCGAGTATCTCGGCACCCGCCAGTCCGGCCTGCCCGGCTATCTGCTGGCGGACCCGGAGGAGAATGGCGATCTGCTGACCATGGCGCGGCAGGATGCGGTGATGACACTGCAGCGCGACCCAAGGCTGGAGAGCGAACGCGGGCAGGCCTTGCGGATTTTGCTCAATCTGTTCGATCAGCGCGAGGCGATCGAGACGGTGAAGGCGGGTTAGAACAACATCCGATCAAACGGATTCGTTTGATCGGATAAACTTGCTCGCTCAAACAAAAAGCGAGAGCAAATTCTACTCACCAATGTGAACGGAACAGGCTCTAGCCGAGCCCCTGCCCGGTGAGTTGCTCATGCGGCTGCGTCGCCGGCACGGGCGAGCCCGCCTGCAGGATAAGGTTGCGCCGGGGCCGCGCGGCGCGGTTCATGCCGCCACCATGGATGACGCGCGGGTGGATCAGCACCACATCCCCCGGCGCGCACACCGCCGCCACCGGCATGCCGGACTGCGCCGCCAGGTAGGCGGCCACATCATCGGTCGCATCTTCGCGCTGCGAGCCGGGATAAAACATCGTCGCCCCCGCGCCGTCCGTCATGCCATCCAGGCACAGCATCAGGCGCAGATATCGCCCATCGGGAGGGCAGATATAACGGTTTGGAAAATCCCGATGCCAGGCGATGGCACGCCCGAAGCGCGCCTGCTTGATGGTGGCGTTGGTGTAGTGCAGCACCGGCTGATCCATCCCCAGCAATTCAGAAAAAATACCTTTTACGCCCGGCGTTTCGTGAAGTGGCCGAAACGCCGCCGCGAACAGCGCCAGATCATTGACCAGGAACAGCGCGGCGCCGACATCCGTGAGTCCATCGCGCCGATGCGCCGGCAGATCGCGCTCGAACACCAGCTTTCCCGGAAGCCGCGCCGCCAGCGCCTCGGCATTCTCCTCAATCTGCGTCAACGCCGCCGCGAACCCGGCCAGAACGGAGGGCGGGTACAGCCCGCTTAGAATGGCAAAGCCCTGCGCCGCATAATCCGCCTTCGCCGCCGCCCAGCCTCGCGGCCAGGCATGACGGATCATTCCCCCCTTGCCTTCCCATCATGCGGCCCCATCTCGCGCGCCGGCCAGTCCGTCCAGCCACGCTCGCCGATCGAGGCTTGGTAAGCTGGGTTTTTTGGGTAGGCGATGCGGTTTTGCGGGCCGTTCGGCTCGCCGATCACCATGAGCCGCACCTCCTCGCCGGTATTATTGAGAAAACTGTGGCAGATGCCGGTGCCGGGCGGGAAGGACACGGCATCGCCGGGGGCGAGCCGGTGCAGATGCCCGTCAAGCCACACATCCGGCGTGCCCTCCAGCACATACACGAATTCTTCCTGCGCACTTTCCGCATGCGGGTAGGACGTGCGCCGCCCGGGCGGTAGCCTTTCATGGTGAATGGCGATCCGCGTCAGCCCCATTTTGCGGGCGAGCGGCGCGCCAATGCTCATCAGCTCCGTATCGCCCGGATAGGCGGCATCATCCGCATCTTCCAGGTCACGCCAATGGCGGATGCAAGCGGGTCGGGTCATCTTAAAACTCCTCGCATTTGGCTGGATGCCGCAATGGCCCTAGATGATCCAGAATATGAGCCAATATCCCAGCGCGCCGAAAATCGGCATCGGCATCGTTCTCATCAAAGGCGATGAGGTGCTGCTCGTCAAACGCGGTAAACCGCCAGGGGCCGGGCTCTGGTCCCTGCCCGGCGGCAAGCAGGAGCTGGGCGAGACGGCGGAAGAGACGGCGCGGCGCGAATTGTTCGAGGAAACCGGCCTGCGCTGTGGGCCTTTGGTGCTGGCCGGGCATGTGGATTCGATCCATCGCGACGCGGCGGGAGAAATCGAGTTTCATTATACGATTCTGGATTTCGCGGCGCGCTACGAGGGCGGCGAGGCGAAGGCGCAGGATGATGTGCTGGAAGTCGCCTGGGCGACGCGCGATGAGTTTGACCGTTACGGGCTTTGGAGCGAGGCGCGGCGGATCATTGAGGCGGCGTTCAGGTTGGTTTAACGGTGTTGCGAACACCCCCAACGTTTTCGGGACCTTTTTGAAAAAAGTTCCCGACCCTGCGGCGCCTTTCCATCGCCGCTACACGACGATGGAAGCTTGGGCGCCTCCGCCCTCAAAAACGTCTAGGACTTTAGGCTTGCCCGCGTCTCGGTGATCGCCAACGCCGCTTTCGCGGCTTCCTGGCCCTTGGTGACGAAATGCGCCCGGTAGATCGCGTTATGGTGGTCGGTTTCCTGGTAGTGATGCGGGGTGAGCGAGACCGAGAGCACCGGCACGCCGCTATCCAGTCCGGCGCGCATCAGCCCATCCACCACCGCCTGGGCGACGAAATCATGCCGGTAGATGCCGCCATCCACCACGAAGGCCGCCGCCACCACCGCCGCGTAGCGGCCGGTCTGTGCCAGATCGCGGGCCAGCAGCGGCATCTCGAAGGCGCCGGGCACGCTGAACACATCCACCTGCGCGGCCGGGATCAGCTCCTGAAAGCCTTTCAGCGCCTGATCGACGATATCGGCATGCCAGGAGGCCTTGATGAAGGCAAAACGCGCAGAACTCATCTGAAAACCTTTCTTGCTCGCGCGGACCATAGGCCGTGGCAATTTATCCGGGCAAGAGCGCGCGGGCGACGGCGCGTTTGACCTTCGGTGCGTCGGGCTTGGTGGCGGAGATGAAGAAATCCAGCAGCTGCCCATCCGGGCCGATCAGATATTTGTAGAAATTCCAGCGCGGCTTCGCCAGGAAGCCTTTCTGCGCCACCACCCAGCGGAAGAAGGGATGCGCCGCCTCCCCGATGGCGTGCTCCTTCGCCATCATCGGGAAATCCACGCCGTAATTGGCCTGGCAGAACTGGCCGATTTCCTCCGCCGCGCCCGGCTCCTGGCCGCCGAAATCATTGCAGGGCACGCCGATCACCGTCAGCCCGCGCAGCCCATATTCCGCCCAGAGCGCCTGCAAGCCCTCATATTGCGGGGTGAAGCCGCATTTGCTGGCGGTGTTGGCCACCAGCACCACGCGCCCCTTCAAGGCCGCCAGCGGATAGGGTTCGCCCCTCAGCGTGCTGAATGAAAACTCATGAGCGCTGGCCATTTTGCGTCCTGCTATCTAAAAACCCGGTCATGTCGAATGAAGCACCGATTCAGGCCCTCATCAACGTGATGGCGGCGCTGCGCGATCCCGAGACCGGCTGTCCCTGGGACAAGGAGCAGGATTTCGCCACCATCGCGCCCTATACGATCGAGGAAGCCTACGAGGTCCGCGCCGCCATCGCGGCGGGCGACCCGGCGCAGCTGCAGGATGAGCTGGGGGATCTGCTGTTTCAGGTGGTCTATCACGCGCAGATGGCGGCCGAGCGCGGCTGGTTCAGCTTCGATGATGTCGCCGCCGGGATCACCGCGAAAATGATCCGCCGCCATCCGCATGTGTTCGGCGAGGAGGCCAGCCGCTCCGCCGCCGCGCAGACCGCCGCCTGGGAGAGCCAGAAAGAGGCCGAGCGCGCCAGCCTCGCCCAGCATGGGGCGCTGGATGGGGTGGCGATGGCCCTGCCCGCGCTCAAGCGCGCCCAAAAACTCACCAGCCGCGCCGCGCGGGTGAAGTTCGACTGGCCGGATGCGAACGCCGTGCTGGAAAAACTGGACGAGGAGATCGCCGAGCTGAAGGCGGAGCTGGCCGAGGCCAAGCCCGCGCGCATCGCCGATGAGCTGGGGGATCTGCTGTTCGTGCTGGTCAATCTCGCCCGCAAGCTCGGCCAGGATGCCGAGGCTTGCCTGGAAGGGGCGAATGAGAAATTCATCCGGCGGTTTTCGCGGGTCGAAGCCTTGCTGGCGCAGTCCGGCAAAACCCCGCGCGATTCGACGTTGGAGGAGATGGAGAGATTTTGGGTCACGGCGAAACAGGAGGGGTTATGAAGACACTGCTCGAAGGGTATGACCGGTTCCGCAGCAATTATTGGCAGGAGCATAAGGACCGCTACACCACCCTGGCGCGCGATGGGCAGTCCCCGCCGGCGATGGTGATCGCCTGTTCGGATAGCCGCGTGGCCCCGGAAGCGATTTTCGACTGCGCCCCGGGCGAGATTTTCGTGGTGCGCAATGTCAGCGCCCTGGTGCCGCCCTACGCGCCGGATGACAAGCAGCACGGCACCTCCGCCGCCCTGGAATTCGCGGTGAACTCGCTGAATGTGCGTTCCATCGTCGTACTCGGCCATAGCCGCTGCGGCGGCATTCGCGCCCTGATGCAGGGCTCGGGCGAAGGCAGCCGGGACTTCGTGGATAGCTGGATGCAGATCGCCACCACCGCGCGCCAGCGCGTCTGCGATGCGCCGGAAAGCCAGGGCGCGGACTTCGACAGCCAGTGCGCCGCCTGCGAGCATGAGGCGATCCGCGTCTCGCTGGCCAATCTGCTGAGCTTCCCCTGGATCAAGGAACGGGTGCTGGATGGCCGCCTGACCCTGGCCGGGCTGCATTTCAATGTCGAGACCGGGCATCTGCAGATGGTCTGAAACCGATCAGGCTGATCTGAAAATTTCATAATGATCGGCAAGGCGCGGCGTTCAGCAATGAACGCCGCGCCTTTTCAATGGATTAGCCTCCGAATCCCAAAAGACAGCGGCGCAGACATGCCCTTGTAAAATTTGTAGCCAAGGTTACATTTTTCACGCGTGCATCGCGGCGCGCTGGATCCTCAAGCATGAGGATCCAGCTTTAAATTCAGCGCGCAATTTCATGCGCTAGGAGTGACCAGGCAGAATGGATGCCGAGACAGATACCGGGCTTAGCCGCCGGACCGAGGCCGAGATCCACGCCGTTCTGGCGGGGCGCCGGCTTGGGCTGCGCACAGCCTTGCTGTTCGCCGGCCCGGCGCTGATCGCCTCCATCGCCTATATGGACCCCGGCAATATCGCCACCAACATCCAGGCCGGCTCCTTCTATGGCTACCGGCTGCTCTGGGTGGTGCTGCTGGCCAATGTCATCGCCATGCTGTTTCAGGCACTCTCCGCCAAGCTGGGGCTGGTGACCGGCCGCAATCTTGCCGAGACCTGCCGCGAGCATCTGCCGCGCAAGCTGATCTATTTCATGTGGGTGGTCAGCGAGGTGGCAGCGATGGCGACCGACCTCGCCGAGTTCCTCGGCGGCGCCATCGGGCTGGCATTGCTGTGCCATCTGCCGCTGCTCGCGGGCATGGGGATCACGGCGGTGCTCACTTACGTGTTTCTGGTTCTCGGCGGGCGCGGCTTCCGGCCGATGGAGCTGATGATCGGCGGGCTGATCCTGGTGATCGCGGCCTGCTATCTGGCGGAATTATTCATCTCCCCAGTGCAATGGGGGCAGGCGGCGCGCGGCGCTGTGCTGCCGATGCTGCCGGATGAGAATGCGCTGACCATCGCGGTGGGGATCATCGGCGCCACCGTGATGCCGCACGCGCTCTATCTGCATTCCAGCCTCACCCAGCACCGCGTCACCCCGCGCGACGATAGCGAGCGCCGGACGCTGCTGCGCTTTTCCAACCGCGAGGTGGTGATCGCGCTGAGCCTGGCGGGGCTGGTGAATATGGCGATGGTGGTGACCGCCGCCGCCGCCTTCCATGCCGGGCATCCGGATGTGGCGGATATCGAAACCGCCTACCACACCCTCACCCCGCTGCTCGGCCCCGCCGCGGCCGGCGTGTTCCTGGTGGCGCTGATGGCCTCGGGCCTCTCCTCCTCGGCGGTGGCGACGATGGCCGGGCAGTCGATCATGCAGGGCTTTGTCACCTTCTCCATTCCGCTCTGGCTGCGCCGGCTGATCACCATGCTGCCGGCCTTCGCCGTGGTCGGGCTGGGGGTGGATGCGACGCGCGCGCTGGTGCTGAGCCAGGTGGTGCTCTCCTTCGCGCTGCCTGTGCCGATGATCGCCCTCGTGGCCTTCACCCGCCGGGTGGATATCATGGGCCGCTTCGCCAATTCCCGGCTGCTGAACGGGCTGGCCGTCGCCGGGGCGGCGTTCATATTGGGGCTGAATATCGTGCTGCTGGTGCAGATGCTGGGCTGATCACCCCATCCGGCCACGGCTGCTCTTATAGGCGCCTTCAACAGCCTGCGGCGGGGCGATTTTCTGCAAGCCCAGCGGGGCCGGCATATCCAGATAGATCCCCTCCATGCCGCCGGTCTTGCGATAGGCCTCGTGCCAGAAACCGGTGCCGGCGGGGTCCTTGATGAAATCGCGCCACCATCCGGCATGCGCGCCGGTGCGGGTGAAGGCTTCCAGACTGTCCATATCCCGCCAATATTGCCGCATGCCGACATGCAGCGCCCCGAACAGCATGAATTCATGCGCCAGCAGCCCATCCGGCTGGGCCGCGACGGCGCGCTGGATCTGCGGGCCGAGCCGTGCCAGCGTGGCAACCCCGCGCAGGCTTCTCACCCGCATGCCGAGATACACCACCACCAGCTCAGGAATCGTCGATAAATCAACCGAAACGCGCTTGGAAGCCATAGCGACCTCGATTATGTTGACAGTGTCAACTGTTTTTCCATGATGGAGTTATCAGTGTCAACCAATTCTCCGGAGAAACGCGAATTGCGGGCAGCGTTGATCACCGCCGGCCGGCAACTGCTGGCAGAGGCGGGGCTGGCAGGGCTGTCGCTGCGGGCGGTGACACGCCAGGCCGGGGTGTCCCCCACCGCCGCCTACCGATATTTCGCGGACCGGGAGCATTTGCTCGCGGCGATTGCGACTTCGGGGGTATGGGAACTCACAGCGGATCTCGAAGCCGCCGACAGGCTGGGGGTGGACAAGCTCCAGGACCAGGCTTGTGCCTATATACGTTTCGCGGTGGCCAATCCGGCTTTGTACCGGCTGATTTTCGGGCCGGAGCGGCTCAGCCATTATCCGGAGCTGGAGAGTGCGCTGGCGGCGGCCTATGGGGTGCTGGCGGCGCGGGTGGCCAAGCAGGCGGCACCGGGCCGGGCGACCGACAAGACGATGGCGTGCTGGTGCCTGGTGCATGGGCTGGCGAGCCTGGCGATTGATTCACGTCTGCCGCCAGATGCCGGGCCGGCGCAGCTGCTGGCGGCGCGGCTGACCGCGACACTGAGTTTGGAAAATTAGCGCAATATGGGTTCAGGTTGACGCGCCAGCGTCATCTTAAACGCGTGAAATGGCTCGCCAAAACATCAATAGAGTGAGTGGCTATAAACCCATCTCGCCTAAACCATAAATGTTTTGGTTCTGTTCCAGATCTTCATTCATCTGGCCATTATGTCGATCCCGAGTCTCTTCGCCTTTTGCCCTTGACGCCACGGGCAAAAGGCGAAACCCTGCAATGATCGAAATAATGCTGATGCTTCAAGACGTTAAAGATATAGGCCTGAAACTTATCTGGGACAGCCCCAATGTTTTTGGGAAGGCGCGTTGCGACAAAGAGCGGCCCCAAAAACGATCATCTATATAATCTCATCCGCCGCTGCGCCGCCCAGATCGCCGCCAGCGTGATCAAGGCCGTCACCACCAGATACAGGGCCGGGCTGCGCGGGCTGCCGGTTTGCGCGATCAGCCAGGTGAAGATGAACGGCGCCGAACCGCCAAACAGAGCGATACCGATTGAATAGCCGGTGGAAAGACCGATCCCGCGGCCCTGGATCGGGAACACCAGCCCCATGAACCCGTTCAGTGGCGCGTTATAGGGCAGCGCCACCAGATTGAAGAGGATCGGCATGCAGAACAAAGCCGCTTCGGTGGGATAATGCTGCAGCAGGGTGAAGGCCGGATAGGCCACCACCGCCATGCCAATGCAGGAGAAGACCATCAGCCCGACATTGCCGGTACGGTCGAACAACCTGGCCAGGAACAACCGCAGCGGGATGATGAGCATCAGAATCAAATACAGGATGAACACCGCCGAGAGCGCCTTGTGCGGCTGCATATGCAGCTGCGTGGTGGCATAGGTGGGCAGATAGAGGCCCAGATAGGTTTGCGCCGTGCCGATCGCCACCAGCCCACCGGCGATGATGATGGCGCCGGGCAGGATCGGGTGCCGGCCAGGATTTTCCACCTGCTGGCGCTTGAAGGACGGCGCATCCTGCAGTCTGCGGCGCAGAATCAGCACCACGACGCCGCCAATCGCTCCCAGCAGGAAGGCGATGCGGAAATTCTGCAGCCCGAAAAACCCTTGCGGATGCAGCGAAAGCAGCCAGGCCACCCCCACCGCCAGCAGGCCGGAGATATTCTGGCTGATGCCCTGGAAGCTCGCCGCATGCGTCTCCGCGCCTTCGGAATGTTCGATCATCAGCGCGGTTGAGCTGCCGAATTCGCCGCCCAGCGCCAGCCCCTGCACCAGCCGCGCCGCCAGGATGCCGAACGGCGCCCACAGGCCGATTTGCGCATGGCCGGGCAGAATGGCCATGAACAAGGAGGCGAGGCTCATCATCGCCACGCAGAGGATCATGCAGAAGGCGCGGCCTTTCACATCGGCCAGCCGCCCGAGGATGATGGCGCCGATCGGCCGGGCGAAGAAGGAGATGCCAAAGGTGCCGAAGGTGAGCAGCAGCCGGGCGGTTTCGCTATGGGCGGGAAAGAAGCTCTGGCCGATCGCCAGGGCGAAATAGCCATAGACCATGAAATCGTAGAATTCGAGCGCATTGCCGGCCGAAGCGGCGGCGATCAGTCTGGCCCGCGACACGCGCCCTTGTTGTGTCATTCACCCACATCTCCTGCTGGTTCAGGCGATTATGGCAAGCGCGCCGCCGCAACGCAAAACGGCGCCCAGAGGGCGCCGTTGCGTCGAGGAAGAGGTGGGGTGTTTTTGAAAAAACACCCCACACCCCCAAAAACTTTTTTAACCTTCGGCCTGCTCGCGCTTGCCCTTGGTGGAGCCAACCTGGTCGGAGATGTCCGCGCCGGTCTCCTGGTCGACCACGCGCATGGAGAGCTTCACCTTGCCGCGATCATCGAAGCCGATGACCTTCACCTTCACCGCATCGCCCTGCTTGACCACATCGGTGGTCTTGGCAACCCGGCCCTGGGCCAGCTCGGAGATATGGACGAGGCCGTCCTTGGCGCCGAGGAAGTTCACGAAGGCGCCGAAATCGGCGGTCTTCACGACCTTGCCATTATAGATCACGCCGACTTCCGGCTCCGCCACGATGCCCTTGATCATGTCGAGGGCCGCCTGGATCTTCTTGTCGTCGGAAGCGGCGATCTTCACCGTGCCGTCATCGCCGATATCCACCTTGGCGCCGGTCTTCTCGACAATGTCGCGGATCACCTTGCCGCCGGTGCCGATCACGTCGCGGATCTTGTCCTTCGGCACGGAGGTGGTGACGATCTTCGGCGCGTTGGCGGAGACGCCGTCGCGATTGCCGGTGATCGCCTTGGCCATCTCGCCGAGGATGTGCAGGCGCCCACCCTTGGCCTGCTCCAGAGCGATCTTCATGATCTCCGGGGTGATCGAGGTGATCTTGATGTCCATCTGCAGGGCGGTGATGCCCTCTTCAGTGCCGGCCACCTTGAAATCCATGTCGCCGAGGTGATCCTCGTCGCCCAGAATGTCGGACAGAACCGCGAAGCCCTTATCTTCCTTGATCAGCCCCATGGCGATGCCCGCCACCGGGGATTTCAGCGGCACGCCGGCATCCATCAGCGACAGCGAGGTGCCGCAGACAGTGGCCATGGAGGAGGAGCCGTTGGATTCGGTGATCTCGGAGACCACGCGCAGCGTGTAGGGGAAGGCTTCCTTGGTCGGCAGCAGCGGATGCACGGCGCGCCAGGCCAGCTTGCCATGGCCGATTTCGCGGCGGCCGGGTGAGCCCATGCGGCCGGTCTCACCGACGGAGAACGGAGGGAAGTTGTAATGGAGCATGAAATGCTCCTTGAACTCGCCCTCGATGGCATCCACCACCTGCTCGTCCTGAGCGGTGCCCAGTGTGGCCACGACCAGCGCCTGGGTCTCGCCACGGGTGAACAGCGCCGAACCATGGGTGCGCGGCAGCACACCAACCTCGGAGAGGATCGGGCGGACGGTCTTGGTGTCGCGGCCATCGATGCGCAGGCCGGTATCCAGGATGGCGTTACGGACGATATCCGCTTCCAGCGCCTTGAACAGCCCCTTGGCGGCCTCGGCGTTCAGCCCTTCCTCGGTCAGCTTGGCGGCGGCCTCTTTCTTGGCGGCGGCCAGCTTCTCGTAACGGACCTGCTTCTGCGTCTCCTTATAGGCCTCGGTGATGGCGGCGCGGGCCAGCGCATCCACGCGCGCCTTCAGGGTCTTGGTCTCCTCGGATTCCTCCGGCAGATCCCACGGCTCCTTGGCGGCGGATTCGGCCAGCTCGATGATCGCCTGGATCACCGGTTGGAAGCTCTGATGGCCGAAGGTGACGGCGCCCAGCATCACCTCTTCGGAGAGCTCGGAGGCCTCGGACTCGACCATCAGCACGCCTTCGGTGGTGCCGGCCAGAACCAGGTCCAGCTTGCTCTCTTCGCGCTCGCTGGTGGTCGGGTTCAGCACATACGCGCCGTTGATGTAGCCAACGCGGGCCGCGCCAACCGGGCCGAAGAACGGAATGCCGGAGAGGGTCAGCGCGGCGGAGGCCGCCACCAGGCCCACCACGTCCGGATCATTGTCCAGATCATGGCTCAGCACGTTCACCACAACCTGCACTTCATTGCGGAAGCCCTCGGGGAAGAGCGGGCGGATCGGGCGGTCGATCAGGCGGGAGACCAGCGTCTCCTTCTCGGTCGGGCGGCCTTCGCGCTTGAAGAAGCCACCGGGAATGCGGCCGGCAGCGTAGAACTTCTCCTGGTAGTTCACGGTCAGCGGGAAGAAATCCTGCCCCGGCTTGGCGGATTTGGCGCCGACCACGGTGGCGAGCACAACAGTGTCGCCATAAGAGGCGACGACAGCGCCATCAGCCTGGCGGGCAACCTTGCCGGTCTCCAGAATCAGGGTCTTGCCACCCCACTCCATCTCTTTGCGGAAGAATTTATCGAACATACACGGACTCCGTCGCGGCGTGCGGAGCAGAGCCCAGGGGGAATCATACGCAGACAGCCGGGTTTTCGGGGCGGCGCCTCGGGCGGCATGGGTCTGGCTGGGGCAAGAAACCCGCAACCACGGACCATGTGGCCGGAAACGCCGCAAGGTTTCAAAACCGGCGACGGCGCGGATCATCCCGATGGCGTTTTTGCCCCGAACGGCCGCAGAAAACGCCGCGCCACCATGGCGCGGCTGCGGTTGTCTAGCCGGTTTTACCCGGCAAGGCTAGCTTGCCCCCTCACCGCCCGCCTTTGGGCCAATGCCACCAGCGTGTAGGAGACCAGCATCAACAGGAACCAGGAGAGCAGCTTCGTGAAGGAAACCATGTGCCAGGCCGCCCTCTGGTCCGGGTAACGCCAGATCTCGGTGAAGGTGCCGATATTCTCCGCGAACCAGATGAACAACGCGACCAGAAAGAAGCCCAGCAGCAGCGGCATCCAGCGCTCACGCCGCCAGGGCCGGTAATAAACCCGGGTGCGGCCGAACAGCAGAATGGCGGCGAGCAGCAGCAGATAGCGAGCATCCGGCAGATCATGATCGGTGAAAAAATTCACATAGATAGCCAGCGCCAGGGCGCATAAGGCGGGCAGATTCGGGTGATGGGTGAAACGAAGGCTGAGCAGCCGCCAGGTCCGGAACAGATAAGACCCGATGGCGGCATATATGAAGCCGGTGAACAGCGGCACGCCGCCCAGGTGGAAATGCGTCGGCTCGGGATAGGTCCAGGCGCCGATGGCGGTTTTGAAGATTTCCATGACCATGCCGGTGATGTGAAACACCAGAATCACCCGCGCCTCGGCCCAGCTTTCCAGCCGGAAGCGCAGCATTCCGGCCTGGATGGCCAGGGCGGCGAGGAAGAGAAAATCCAGCCGGGTAAGCAGCGCGTGGGTGGGATATAGAAACCGGGTGAGGATCGCCAGCGCCAGCAGCAGCCCGCCGAACAGGCAGGCCCAGCCCTGCTTGATGCCAAAGCGTAGAAACTCATACGCGAAGCGGGCAACTGGCCCGCGCGCGGCCATGTCATCGCCGAGCCGCGCTTCCCAGCCGATCGCCCCGCGCAGGACCGGCCAGAGCGCGGCCTGGCTTTCAGGCCGGGTCATGCCAGCCCGTCAGCACGGTTTGCGGCGACAGGCGCCGAGAAATGTCCGGGGTGGTGACAACCTCATTGCCCCCACCCCGAACATTTTCGCCGCTTTTTTGAAAAAGCGGCCCCAAAAAACTTTTGCAATCTTTAGCTTTAGCTCTTGCGCGCCAAAGGCGCGACGAATTGCGGCTCGGTATCCCACGGAAACAAAATCCAGGTATCCTGGCTGACCTCGGTGATGAACGTATCCACCGTCGGCTTGCCGGCGGGCTTGGCATAGACCGTGGCGAAATGCGCCTTGGGCAGCAGCGCGCGCACATGCCGGGCGGTGGTGCCGCTATCGACCAGATCGTCGATGATCAGCCAGCCCTCGCCATCGCCCGCCGCCGGGGCCGGCTTGGTGACATGCGGCTCGCCGCGAGTCTCGTCGTCATAGGTGACGACGCAGATACATTCGATCAGCCGGCAATCCAGTTCGCGGGCGATGATCGCGGCCGGGATCAGCCCGCCGCGCGTGACCGCCACAATGCCCTTCCACGGCCCCGCCGCATGCAAACGCCAGGAAAGCGCCTTGGCGTCACGGTGTAGCTGGTCCCAGGTGACGGTGAAATAATGCTGTGCCATGGCGGTTGCCCTTAATGAAGCGTAACGGCAGGAGCAAGATCATACGGGGCTGAGCTGGGTTTCGATCAGCTCCGCGATGTGAGCGGCCGCGTGGCAATAGACCAGCCGGTCGAAATGCAGGATGTCGGGATAAACCGCGTCCGGCGGCGCGAACTCCCATGGATCGACGAAATGCGCGTCGGGCGCCATGGCCTGCAGCCAGCCATTCATCCGGGCGGCGCTGGGCCTTGGATGCGCGGGCTCATCCGCCCGGTGGCGCCATCGGCTGGGGGCGAGCAGGAACACCACCACCGCCCCCTGGCGCCGTGCCGCCGCCATCAGCCGGTGAATGACCGGCTCCAACAGATACTCAAATAGCGGGCCGACACACCAATAATCCCGCCGCAATGTCTCCCACGCCTCATAATGCGCGGGCTCGGTCATGATGTCGCGCATCGCCTCGGGCGAAAACCGCGTCAGGTCCTGGGTCGCGCGGGCATCGCCCTGGGCGGCGAAGGGCAGCGTCAAAGGCAGTGTCTTGTGTTTGTAGAGCTGCATGAAATCATCGACCCAGAGGGAGAAGACCCAGGCCTCGCGTGTACCCGGCCGGGGGTCGCTCAAGGCCGAGCGCCAATCCGCCGCCTCATGGCCGAGCGCTTCCAGCGCCGCGCGTATCTCGCCTTCAGGAGGTGACAGCGCGTGGTCCAGGAACATCGAATGCTCAATCCGAAAGGCCCGGTTGCCCCGCGCCGCCGCCAGCTCTTCGCTCACCTCATCGGCCAGCGGGCGCAGATAATGCGCCAGCGCCTGCATCTCACAGCCGCCGCGTAACACCAGCCTGTCCACCAATATAGGCCCGCGCGCCGGGGTGAAGCTGGAGGACGCGTCGAGCGTGATCCAGTCAATCTCGGTGGCGCGGAACGGATCCCCCGCCACCTCGCCGACGATCTCCAGCGCCGGGCTGGCGATATGCCGATAAATGAAGGCCTCCACCCCCAGATTGAGGACACGGCAGGAAAAACAGAACTGCGTCAGCGTGCGCTGGCCAAAGAACATCTTGCCGCAATAAAACCCGGCAAACCCATAATCGCCGTAATCGTCGATCACCCGCACCAGCCCGGCAAACACATCCGCGCGCGCCAGCGTGGCACGCAGCTGCGCGCGCGCCGCCTCCGGGTCTTCCGGCAGCCTGGATTTGGTGAAATTCAGCTGGTTGGTCCGGTTGATCAGCTCGATCGCGCGATCCAGATGCGGCTCCACATCGTGCTCAATGCTCACCCGCACATGGCTCGCGCGCAGGAAGGCCAGATGCCCATCCTTGGTGGCGCTGAACGCCTGTTGGCGCGCCATCAGCTGGCGATATTGAGCCAGGCGTGTATGCGCCGGGTCCGGCTTGCCGGCCAGGCGGGGGTCATCCAGCAAGCCAGCAACAATCTCCGCCCCAGCGGTCTGCAGGCCGGGCACGTGGAACCGCGCCTCGGCCAGATTGGCCGGCTCGTCATCGATGAACAGGATGGTTTCCGGCCGTAGCTGCACCGCCTCCACCAGGGCGGCCAGGCGCGCGCCCTTTGGCGTCCAGTCGATGCTGGGGAAGATGAAATGCTCCCAGACCCCCTGCCCCTGCAGCGTGGCTCTGGCGGCCTCCAGATCGTTCTTCGAACAGATGCTGTTCATGATGCCGCGCCCCACCAGCGTGGCCAGTATCACTGGCCATTCCGGCCGGGGGCTTATCCCGTCTTCGGCCAGCGTGCCATGCCAGCCGACCCCATCCAGGTCCCAGATCACCAGCCGCACCTCCGGCACGGGCAAAGCCATGGGCACGGGCGTGTCGCCGAACAGGATCTGACGGAGTTCGAGCACGCGAGACACCTCCCTGCCTTTAGCGCATCAAGCTTTTAGCTTGATGCGCTCACTTTTGCTTTTGCGAGCAATTTTATGTGGTTATCTTGACGCTCCCGCGTCAACCTAAACACTATTGCTCTACCAGCGCGCGCCGCGGGCAATGGCTGAACCCTACAAGCCGGCCAAAACGGCGTCTACGATCCCGCTCGCGTCAGACCGTGAATTGCTCGGTGATGATGCGCTCCGAAAGCGCCCGGTCCGGGTCGAACAGCACCGTGGCACCCACGCTGCGATCCTCATGCACCGCCACAGAAATCACATCCCGCACCTCGGTGAAATCCGCCACCGCCGCCACAGGGCGTTTTTCCGGCTCCAGCACTTCGAACAGCACATCCACCGTGGCCGGCAGCAGCGCGCCGCGCCAGCGCCTGGGGCGGAAGGCGGAGATGGGTGTCAGCGGCAGCAGGTTGGCCGAAAGCGGGACGATCGGCCCATGCGCGGAGAGGTTATAGGCGGTGGAGCCGGCGGGGGTGGAGATCAGCACCCCATCGCAGATCAGCTCCGCCAGGCGCTCGCGCTGATCCACCGAGATGCGGATTTTCGCCGCCTGGCGCCCCTGGCGCAGCAGCGAAACCTCGTTCAGCGCCATCGCTTCTTCCACCACGCCGGAGGCGGTGACGGCATGCATGCGCAAGGGATGCAGCACCGAAGGCAGCGCCCGGCCGATGCGCGCCGCCAGATCATCCTCGTGATATTCGTTCATCATGAAGCCGACCGAGCCGCAATTCATGCCATAGACCGGCATGGAGCTGCCCAGCACCTGATGCAGGCATTCCAGCATCAGCCCGTCCCCGCCCAGCGCCACGATGACATCGGCCGCTTTCACCTCATGGTCGCCATAGAGCCCTTGCAGCCGCGCGCGCGCGGCCCGGGCCCCCTCCGTCTGCGCGGCGATGAAAGCGAGCTTCATGCGAGCTTGCGATGCGCGAGCACGGGCATGTTGGCGCGGGTGCGCGCGGTCAGCTCACGGTCGATCCGCGCGCTGGCAAAGCCCAGCCCGTCGGAGGCTTTGGCGACGACATGCCCCCAGGGATCGATGATCATCGAGTGGCCATAAGTATAACGCGCCTCGCCACCGGCATCGTGATGCACGCCGGTACAGGCGGCGGCGACGACCCAGCATTGGGTCTCGATCGCCCGGGCGCGCAGCAGCACCTCCCAATGGTCCTTGCCGGTCTGCAAGGTGAAGGCGGCGGGCAGCAGGATGATTTCCGCCCCCTGGCGGCGCAGCGCCAGGAACAATTCGGCAAAGCGCAGATCATAGCAGATCGCGACGCCGATCCTCACACCCTGCATCTCGAAGGTGACGACCTCCTCGCCGGCGCCGTAGGTGGCGCTCTCCCGGTAGCCCTCGCCATTCGGGGTGACGATGTCGAACAGATGGATCTTGCGGTAGCGGGCCAGCTCCTCGCCTTGGGGGTTGAACACCAGCGAGGTGTTGAAAAGCTTTTCCCCGGCCAACTCGCCGATCGAGCCGCCATGCACATGGATGTTGTTCTCCACCGCCATGGCCCGCAGGAATTCATAAGCCTCGCCCCCCTGCCCGCCTGGGGCCGGGAGCGGCTCGGCAGCGGCGAATTTCTGCGCCCGGTCGCCGCCCAGGCAGGTCCAGATCTCCGGCAGCACCACCAGATCCGGCTGCTCCGCCGCCATTGCCGCCTCGATCAAGGCGCGGGCCTGGGCGATGTTCTGCGCCTTATCCGCCTGCGGCGACATTTGAATGACGGCTATGCGCATGCCAGAGTCCTTTTTGGTCACGAGGGTCATGTTCGCCAGTTCCGCCGCAATTTCAAGTGCGCGCCAGGTTCAGGGCGCCGTGTAGAGGCTCACCCCATCCACCTGCCGCGCTGGCCAGCCCCAGCCGGCAATGCCGGCCGCCAGCCGTGGATCGGTGCCGGGCACAACGATGACATCCTGCACGCCGCTGGCCAGGGCGTAGGCTTTCAGATCATCCAGCGTGTCCGGGCCAATGCTGCCGAAAAACAGCTTCATCAGCACCGTGCCCTGCTGCACCCGGGCGGGCGGGAACACCAGATAGCCGCCGATCTGGGAAAAGCTGAAACCGCTGGTGGTCTGCCAGTACATTGACGGGCTGAAGATCCCCCAGGGCAGGATCAGCACCCGCCGGTCCGGGCCAAGCGCCTTGGCGATTTCAGCCTTGGTGAAGAAAGGCTGGGCGGGGATCGCCTCCACCGGCGCCGGGGCAGGCCATAGGCAGGCCACCGCCAGCGCCGCCGCCAGCCAGCGCCCACGTGTGGGGGCGTGAGCCAGCCAGAGCGAGGCGAAGATGCCCGCCAGCAGAAACACATAAATCATCAGCCGCGCCGGCAGCGCATTGCCGATCAACGGCAGCTTCGTCATCAGCAGCCAGGGCAGAGGCAGGCCGGTCGGCCGCCCGGCCACCACCAGCCCCGGCCCCAGCGCGGCCAGCAGCACGCCCAGAAACAGCAGCCCCGCGAAGCGATGCGCCCCGCGCAGATACCGCCAGAGCATGAAGATCAGCGGCAGGCCGAGATAGGCGCCGATCTCCCCGGAATAGCCGGCGAAATGCCGGCTGACCGGCGCAAACAGCGCCCCCCCGAGCCAGGTGGAGGGGGTGGGGATGAAAAAATTCAGCGGATCGGCGACGACGTAAAAGGGCCAGAGCGGCGGCAGCTTCATGTCGTGCGGGCGGGTGAACATCGCCAGAAGCAAGGGCGAGACCAGCAGCAGCACCACAGGGGCCGCCAACGCGATATCGGCTGCCAGCACGCGCAGGCGCGGCCGCAAGCCCGGCAGCGTCAGCCAGGCCAGGGCCCAGCCATAGGCACTGATGACGATGCAGGTGGCGAACAGCTCCAGCGAAACCCCGGCCTGGGCCGCCAGCAGCACGGCCAGCAGCGCCACCGTCCAGCCCCGCCCCAAACCGCCATCCAGGCGCTTGCACCCGACCAGCGCCAGCAGCGGCAGCAGCAGGCACCATTCCAGATTCAGATGCTGGTTCATATGCGCGGCGGCGAAGCTGGAGAACCCGAAGATCCAGCCGCCGAGCAAGGCCGGCCCAGGCCTGCGGCAGAGATACAGGCACAGCGCATAAGCGCTCAGCGCCGCGCTCACCGGAGCGGCCAACATCAGCGCGTTATAGGCGCCAAGCGGCCCCAGTGTCGCGGTCAGCGGATAGCCTAGCAGCGCCAGCAGCGGCACGCTCGTTGTCCAGCCGAGATTGAGCCCGCCCGGCTGCCAGAGCAGATGGGTATAAAGCGGATCGAGATGATGGCTCAGCGCGTAAGGCCACCAAGCCAGGAACCAGGTATAGATGAACGGATCGGTGCCGGTGCCGAGCAGCGCGCGGCGCAGATCCGTGCCGTGCCAGGAGATGATCAGCGCGCTGGCGAGATAGGCGGCCAGAGCCAGGGCGTGCCAAGCCCAGCGCGTCCGCCCCCTGCCCTCGCCGATGGTCCTCAGAACGCCTCAGCCACGCGGCAGATCCAGCCCGGCGGCGCGGATGCGCGCGGCTTCCTCGTCCCAGCCCGGCCGTTCGACCACGCGCAGGAACAGATCCACCTTCACCTCCATCAGCCGTTCCAGCTCCTGGCGCGCACGGCTGCCGATCTCCTTGATCCGGGTGCCCTTGGCGCCGATCAGGATCGCCTTATGCCCCTCGCGGGCGACATAGATCACCGCATCGATGCGGATCGAGCCGTTGCGCTGCTCCTTGAAGCTCTCAGTCTCCACCGTGGCGCCGTAGGGCACCTCGTCGCGGGTCTGCAGGAAAATCTGCTCGCGCACGATCTCGGCCGCGAGCTGGCGGTCCGGCAGGTCCGTCATCTCATCCTCGGGATAGAGATACGGGCTCTCTGGCATCTGCGCCACGCAATAATCCAATAGCGCCTCGATGCCATCGCCGCTCTGCGCGGAGATCATGAAGACCTCCTCGAACTTCGCCATCGCCGCCGCCGCCTGCGCCATCGGCAGCAACTCCTGGCGGTCGATCAGATCGATCTTGTTGAGCACCAGCGACAGGCGCGCGCCGGTCTCGGCCAGCTTGGCGGCGATGTCGCGCACGCCTTCGGTGAGGCCATGCTTGGCATCCACCAGCAGGAAGCGCAGATCCGCCTCGCCGGCGCCGTTCCAGGCGGCTTCCACCATCGCCTTGTCCAGCCGGCGCTTGGGCGCGAAAATGCCCGGCGTATCGACGAAGATCAGCTGCGTCTCGTCACGCACCAAGATGCCCAGCACCCGCGCCCGGGTGGTCTGCGCCTTCGGGCTGACGATGGACACCTTCGCCCCGGTCAGCCGGTTGAGAAGGGTGGATTTGCCGGCATTGGGGGCGCCGATGAGCGCGATGAAGCCGCATTTGGTCATTTTGGTAACTGTCCTAATAAAAGCCGCGCCGCCTCTTGTTCGGCGGCGCGCTTGGCGCCCGCTTGCGCGGTGGCGCTTTCAACGCCCACACTCACCCGTACCACGAAAAGCGGCGCGTGCGAGGGGCCGGATTGCTCCAGCGTTTCGTAAAGCGGCAAAATCTGGCCGCGCTTGAGCGCCCATTCCTGCAGCGCGGTCTTCGGGTCCTTTGGCGGGGCGGCCTGCGCCTCCACGACATCTTCCAGCACGCGATGCACAAAGGCGCGCGCGGCTTCCAGCCCGGCATCGAGATAGAGCGCGCCGATCATCGCCTCCACCGCATCCGCCAGCACGTTCGGCTGGGTGCTCACCCCGCGCTTGGCCTCGCCCGGTGCCACATTGAGCATGGCGCCGACATTATGCGCCTCCGCCACCGCCGCCAGCGCCGGTTTGGAGACTAAAGCCGCCAGGCGCGGGCCGAGCTTGCCCTCCTGCTCATTGGGAAAGCGCTCGCTCAGCCATTCCGCGACGATCAGCCCCAGCACCCGGTCGCCGATGAATTCCAGCCGCTCATTCGAGCCAACCCCCTTCGCCCCGGCGGCGGAGCGATGGGTCAGCGCCTCGCTCAGCAGCGCGGGCCGGGAGAACTCATGTCCCAGAAAGGCGGCGGCGATTTCCGTGCGGGTCACTTGATGCCGTGCAGCATCCGGCCCCAGCGGATCTCAAACGGCCATTGCCAGATCTGCCAGAACGGGTGCCGCAAATCGATGGAGAAGAAAATGATCTCCGCCGGGCCGATGACATTCTCCACCGGCACATAGCCGACCGGCCCGTCCATGAAGCGCGAATCCTCGGAATTATCCCGGTTATCGCCCATCATGAAGAGATCGCCCGGCGGCACGGTATAGAGCGGGGTGTTATTGGGATCGACCCCGCCTTCATTCTCCGGCGCGTTGGTCACTTTCAGGATGGCATGGGTAACGCCGCCCGGCAGGGTTTCCTGGTAATCCTTGGTCACCACCGGCGCGCCCGAGGAGGTGTCGGTATAATCACCGACAAAGGTCCGCGGCACCTCCTTGCCGTTGATATAGAGCTGCCCGGCGATCATCTGCACCGTATCGCCGGGCAGGCCGATCACGCGCTTGATGTAATCCTCATCCGGGGCGCCGGGCGGGCGGAACACCACCACGGTGCCGCGCTTGGGCATCCGCCCGAAGATCCGGCCCTTGAACCAGTCCGGCGCGAAGGGCAGCGAATAATGCGAGTAGCCATAGGCGAATTTATCGACGACCAGATAGTCGCCGACCAGCAGCGTCGGCACCATCGAGCCGGAGGGGATGTAAAAAGGTTCGAACAGGAAGGTGTGGATGCCCACCGCGATCAACCCGGCATAGACGACCGTTTTGATGAATTCGCCCAGACCGCCTGATTCTTTGCCGCGCCGTGCCATGAAACCCTTTTCCCGCAAGATTGGCGCTTCAAACAAGCGGCAGGCCGCTTGTCAAGAAACGCCGGTCTGATGCGGCCCGGTTACAAGCCGTTAACGCGCGACGCCTTGCGCGGCGCGGCGGTTCGGGTGCAGACAGGCCCCGCCCCAATAAGCCTGGAGTGTGGATCGCCTATGCTGAGACTGTCTGGCCTGTCATGTGCCACCCTTGCCATCGCTTTGGCCGCCGCCTCGCCGGTTCTGGCGAAGACGCAACATGCCGCCACGGCCGCCGATTCGGGCGCCAATGGCGATACCGGGAAGATCGGCGCCACCGCCGCGCCCACCGGCCCGGCGCCCACGCCCGACAGCCCGATCGCCGACAAGAACACCCCGCAGCCGCCGGCGCTGCCGGACATGACCTCCTATGTGCTGATGGACGCCAAGACCGGCGCCATCATCGCCGAGGCCGCGCCGCATCTGCAGGTGCCCCCTGCCAGCCTGACCAAGCTGATGACCGCGCATCTGGTCTTTCAGGCCATCCATCATGGCAGCCTGAAGCTGGACCAGACCGTGCCGGTCTCGGTCGATGCCTGGCACCAGCAGGGCTCCACCATGTTCATCCAGCCCAGCTCCGTGGTGAATGTGGACCAGCTGCTGCATGGCCTCATCATCGTCTCCGGCAATGACGCCGCCACCGCGCTGGCCGAGGAGGTTGCCGGCTCCACCGGCGCCTTCGTGCAGATGATGAACGACACGGCCCGCAAGCTGGACATGACCGACACCAACTACACCAACCCGACCGGCCTGCCCGACCCGGCGCTGCGCACCTCCTCCATGGATGTCGCCAAGCTGTCGCGCGCGATTCTCCAGGATGAGCCGGAGATCCTCGATATCTCCAAGGAGCAGAGCTACACCTATGGCGGCATCACCCAGCGCAGCTGGAACCCGGTGCTGTTCAAGGACCCCACGGTGGACGGGCTGAAGACCGGCCTGACCCGCGAGGCCGGCCATTGCATCGATGCCACCGCCAAGCGCGGCGATATGAGGTTCATCGCCGTCGTCACCGGTGGCCCCACCTGGGGTGAGAGCACCGCGGCGGTGGAGAGCCTGCTGGATTATGGCCAGCGCTTCTTCACCGACATGCAGATCGCCAGCGCCAACCAGCCGATCGACACGCTGAAGAGCGAGGCTTTGAATAGCGGCCAGGTCGCTGTCGGCACGGCGCAGGATCTCGTGCTGACGGTGCCGGTGGACGCGCAGAAGGCGATCACCCACGCCATCACCTACACCGCCGACCTGACGCCCGGCGTGAAGAAAGGCGAGACGCTGGGTACGGTGACGTACAGCGCCAATGGCAAGGAACTGGCGAGCGCGCCGGTGATCGCCCTGGCGGATTCGCCGCCGGCGAGCTTCATCACCAAACTGAAAAACAAGATACGGAAAATGCTATGACCGACTCCCCGCCCGACCGCCTGAGCATCGATCAGGACAGCAAATTCTTCAATGAGGCGATTCTGGAGCGCGGCATCGGCATTCGCTTCAATGGCGTCGAGAAGAATAATGTCGAGGAATATTGCATCTCCGAGGGCTGGGTGCGGGTTGCCGCCGGCAAGGCGGTGGACCGCAAGGGCAAGCCGCTGACGGTGAAGCTGAAAGGCAGCGTGGAGGCGTATTTCCGCGAAGAGCCCAAGGCGGAAGGTTAAAAAGTTTTTTGGTGCCGCTTTTTTACAAAAAAGCGGCGAAGAACGTTCGGGGCTTTGGCAAACACGTGCCAAAGCCCCGAACGTTTCGTGGCCCTTTTTGAAAAAAGGGCCACACCCCAAAAACTTTTGCTCTCTAAATACAAGCCTCGGCGATGACCGGGGCCAAGGCGCGATATTCCGGCGCGCGCGGGCTGCCTTCCCGCCAGGCCAGCGCCAGGCTGCGCCACCCGCTGCCGCCTTCCAATTTGCGCAGCTCCACCCCGGTGCCTTTGGCCAGCCCCGCCCGCACCGCCAGCTCCGGCACCAAGGTCACCCCCAGGCCGCCCGCCACCATCTGAATCAACGTATGCAGTGACGTCGCCGCGAAGCGCTGCTGCTCGCGCTCGCGCCCCAGCCCGGTGCCGCACACCGCCAGCATCTGGTCGCGCAGGCAATGCCCATCCTCCAGCAGCAGAAATTGCTCCGCCGCCAGGTCCGCCGGGGTGAGCGAAGCCCGCGCCGCCAGCACATGGCCGGGCGGCAGCGCCACCAGGAACTCATCGCGCGCCAACATCAGCGTCTCCGCGCCCGCGCAAGCACAAGGCTCGGCCAGGATCAACAGATCCAGCATCCCGGCATCTAGCTGCTCCAGCAACCGCTCGGTCTGATCCTCGCGCAGGAACAGCTTCAGCGCCTGGTAGCGCTCGCGCAGCTGCGGCATCAGCCGGGGCAGCAGAAACGGCCCGACGGTCGGAATCACCCCCAGCCGCAACGGGCCGGACATCGGGGCCCGCGCCGCATCCGCCGTCTCCGCCACCGTCGCCAGCGCGGCCAGGGCCGCCCGCGCCTTCTCCACCAGCTCCAGCCCCAGCGGGGTGAAAACCGGATGCTTGGATGCGGAACGATCAAGGATCGAGGCACCGAGCGAACGCTCCAGCGCCAGGATGCCGGCGGAGAGGGTGGATTGCGAGACCGCGCAGGCCGAGGCCGCGCGGCCGAAATGCCCTGTCTCCGCCAGCATCACCAGATAGCGCAGCTGCTGCGGGCTCGGCAGATAGGCCATGGCGGCTTTATTCGGCCGCCACCGCCACCTCAGGCGCCAGACGGATCAAATAATCGAACGCGGACAAAGCCGCCTTCGCCCCTTCCCCGGCGGCGATGATGATCTGCTTATAGGGCACGATGGTCGCGTCCCCAGCCGCGAAAACCCCGGCCAGCGAGGTCTCGCCGCGCACATCGATCTCGATCTCACCGCGCGATGTCAGCGCCAGCGCGCCCTTCAGCCATTCCGTGTTCGGCACCAGCCCAATCTGCACGAAGATGCCGTCCAGCGCCAGCCGATGCACCTCGCCGCTCTTGCGATCCTCATAGGACAGGCCAACAACCTTCTCGCCATCGCCATGCACTTCCGTGGTCTTGGCGGAGGTGATGATGCTGGCATTCGGCAGGCTCTTCAGCTTCGCCTGCAGCACCGCATCTGCACGCAACTGGCCATCGAACTCGATCAGCGTGACATGGCTGACCAGCCCGGCCAGATCGATCGCCGCTTCCACCCCAGAATTACCACCGCCGATCACCGCGACGCGCTTGCCCTTGAACAACGGACCATCGCAATGCGGGCAATAAGCCACACCCTTGTTGCGGTATTCCGCCTCGCCGGGCACGTTCATCGTGCGCCAGCGCGCGCCGGGGGCGAGCACCAGAGATTTCGATTTCACCGAGGCGCCGCTTGCGAGTTTCACCTCGAACAGGCCGCCTTTATGCGCCGGCGGGACAATCGCGGAGGCAAGCTGCCCCTTCATGATGTCCACCTCATAATCGCGGGTATGCTGCTCAAGTGCTGCCGCCAGTTTCGGGCCTTCGGTGTGCGGCACGGAGATGAAATTCTCAATTGCCATCGTATCCAGCACCTGGCCGCCGAAGCGCTCCGCCAGCAGGCCAGTGCGAATCCCCTTGCGCGCCGCATAGATCGCCGCCGCCGCGCCGGCCGGGCCGGCACCCACCACCAACACCTCAAACGCCGCCTTGGCGGAGAGATTGGCCGCCTCGCGCGCCACCGCCCCGCTATCCAGCTTGGCGATGATCTGCTCGATCTCCATGCGGCCCTGCCCGAAGGCTTCGCCATTCAGCTTGATCGTCGGCACCGCCATCACCTTCTCGGCCTTCACCTCATCCTGGAAGGCCGCGCCATCGACCGCGACATGGGTGATGCCGGGGTTGAGGGTGGCGAGTAGATTCATCGCCTGCACCACATCCGGGCAGTTCTGGCACGATTGCGAGAAATAGGTGGTGAAATGAAACTCGCCCGGCAGCTCCTTGATCTGCGCGATCACTTCCGGCGCGATCTTCGGCGGGTACCCGCCGGTCTGCAGCAGGGCCAGCACGAGCGAGGTGAATTCATGGCCCATCGGCAGGCCGGCGAAGCGCACGCCGCGCGCCGCACCCGCTTTGCGGATTTCGAAGGAGGGCACGCGCGCATCGGCGCCATCCAGCTTCAGCGTGATCTTCTCGCTCTGCGCGGAGATATCCTCCAGCAGGCCGCGCATTTCCTTTGACAGCGCGCCGTCATCGAGCGACGCCACCAGTTCGATCGGCTCCGGCATCCGGGCGAGATAGGTCTTCAACTGGCCTTTGAGGCTGTCGTCCAACATGGGGTGCTCCATTGCTTCGAGACTAAAGGCGCGTGGGCCGGGATCATCCGCACAGCCGCGCGTCGCCTGAATAATTTTTGGGTGCCCCCGCCGGAAGCCCGGCGGGGGCGGGTCAACAATCAGATCTTGCCGACGAGGTCGAGCGACGGGGCAAGCGTCTTCTCGCCTTCCTGCCACTTGGCCGGGCAGACCTCACCGGGGTGGGCGGCGACGTACTGCGCAGCCTTCACCTTGCGCAGCAGCTCCTTGGCGTCGCGGCCAATGCCACCGGCGGTGATCTCGACGATCTGGATCTTACCCTCGGGGTCGATCACGAAGGTGCCGCGATCAGCCAGGCCGGCCTCCTCGATCAGCACGTCGAAATTGCGCGAGATCACATGGGTGGGGTCGCCCACCATCGGGTAATCGATCTTGTTGATCGCGTCCGAGCTGTCGTGCCAGGCCTTGTGGGAGAAATGCGTGTCGGTGGAAACCGCGTAGATCTCAACGCCCAGATTTTTGAACTCGACATAATTGTCGGCCAGGTCTTCCAGCTCGGTCGGGCAGACGAAGGTGAAATCAGCCGGGTAGAAGAACACCACAGACCACTTCCCCTTGAGGTCGGCATCGCTCACGGTGATGAATTTGCCACCATGGAAGGCCTGGGCGGTGAAGGGTTTCACTTCGGTGTTGATCAGAGACATACTTAGCTCCTTTTGGGTTTGCTGCATCGCAACGTGAGCTATGTAGACATAAATCTCTTATCTAGGAAATTGATTTTATGTGACGCGATGATCGAGTGGACCGATCATCTGGAATGTGACAAAGGCGAAGGGGGATTTTTGTAAAAATCCCCCTTCAACCCCCCAAAACTTTTGCAAACAAAAGGCCCGGCTTGTGGCCGGGCCTTCTCTTCTTGGACGGTCTTCTAACTCTTAAGCCTGGCGTTCCAGCATCAGCTGCTTGATCTTGCCGATCGCCTTGGCCGGGTTCAGACCCTTCGGGCAGGTCTGGGTGCAGTTCATGATCGTGTGGCAGCGATAGAGCTTGAACGGATCCTCCAGCGCATCCAGACGCTTGCCGGTCGCCTCGTCGCGGCTATCCGCGATCCAGCGATAAGCCTGCAGCAACACGGCCGGGCCGAGATAACGGTCGCCATTCCACCAATAGCTCGGGCAGGAGGTGGAGCAGCAGAAGCACAGAATACACTCCCACAGACCATCCAGCTCGGCGCGCTCTTCCTTGGACTGCAAGCGCTCCTCATCCGGCGGGGCCGGCGTGTCGGACTGCAGCCAGGGCTCGATCGAACGCAGCTGCGCGTAAGGCTGGGAGAGATCCGGCACCAGATCCTTCACCACCGGCATATGCGGCAGCGGGGTGATCTTCACATCGCCCTTCACCTCCGCGATCGGCTTCAGGCAGGCCAGGGTGTTGGTGCCGTCGATGTTCATCGCGCAGGAGCCACAAATGCCTTCGCGGCAGGAGCGGCGGAAGGTCAGCGAGCTGTCGATCTCGTTCTTGATCTTGATGATCGCGTCGAGCACCATCGGCCCGCATTTATCGAGATCCACCTCATAGGTGTCCATCACCGGGTTCTTCCCGTCATCCGGGTTCCAGCGATAAACCTGGAAGGATTTCACCCGCTTCGCACCAGCCTCGGCCTTGTAGGTCTTGCCGGTGCCGATCTTGGAATTCGCGGGAAGCTTGAATTCAGCCATCTTCCTGATCTCCCCTTAGTAAACGCGCTTCTTCGGCGGGAACACGGACACCTCGTTGGTGAGGGTCTGCATCTTCACCGGGCGGTAGCTCAGCGCCACCTTGCCGTCATCTTCCACATACGCGACCGTATGCTTCATCCATTCATGGTCGTCGCGCTCGGGGAAATCGTCATGCGCCTGGGCGCCACGGCTCTCCTTGCGGGCTTCGGCGCCAACCATGGTGGCCACCGCATTGCCCATGAGGTTCTGCAGCTCCAGCGCCTCCATGAGGTCGGAGTTCCAGATCAGGGACGCGTCCTGAACCTTCATGTCGGACATGCCGGCCCAGAGCTTCTCCATCTTGTTGACACCCTCGGTGAGCGACTTGGAGTTGCGGAACACCGCGGCGTGGGACTGCATGGTCCGCTGCAGCTGGTCGCGCAGTTCCGCCACCTTGGTGCCGCCCTTGGCGTAGCGGGTGGCATCGAAGCGGGCCAGCGAGGCCTCGCCGGCGCCGGCCGGCAGGTTCGGCAGCGCGGCGCCGGGCTTGATCGTCGCGGCGGCGCGATGCCCGGCGGCACGGCCGAACACCACCAGATCCAGCAGCGAGTTGGTGCCCAGACGATTGGCGCCATGCACGGACACACAGGCCGCCTCGCCCACAGCCATCAGGCCGGGTACCACCGCATCGGGGTTCTCGGCCGTCGGGCGCAGCACTTCGGCGTGATAGTTCGTCGGGATACCGCCCATGTTGTAATGCACGGTCGGCAGCACCGGAATGGCTTCCTTGGTCACATCCACCCCGGCGAACACGCGCGCGGTCTCGGAAATGCCCGGCAGGCGCTCATGCAGAATGTCGGCGCCGAGATGCTCGAGATGCAGCAGGATATGGTCCTTGTTCGGACCCACGCCGCGGCCTTCATTGATCTCGATGGTCATCGAGCGGGAGACCACGTCGCGCGAGGCCAGATCCTTGGCGGACGGCGCATAGCGCTCCATGAAGCGCTCACCCTCGGAGTTGGTGAGATAGCCGCCCTCGCCGCGCGCGCCCTCGGTGATCAGGCAGCCAGCCGGGAAAATGCCGGTCGGGTGGAACTGCACGAACTCCATGTCCTGAACCGCCAGCCCGGCGCGCAGCGCCATGCCGCCGCCATCACCGGTGCAGGTATGGGCGGAGGTGCAGGAGAGATAGGCGCGGCCATAGCCGCCGGTGGCCAGCACCACGGTCTGGGCGCGGAAGCGGTGCATGCTGCCATCTTCCAGGCACCAGGCCATCACGCCACGGCAGGCCCCTTCCTCGTCCATGATCAGGTCGAGCGCGAAATATTCCACGAAGAACTCGACCTCGTGCTTCAGGCTCTGCTGATAGAGCGTGTGCAGCATGGCGTGGCCGGTCCGGTCGGCGGCGGCGCAGGCGCGCATCGCCGGCTCGCCATTGCCGTAATCCTGCATATGGCCGCCGAAGGGGCGCTGATAGATCTTGCCGTCCTCGGTGCGCGAGAAGGGCATGCCGAAATGCTCCAGCTCGCGAATCGCGGGCACCGCCTCGCGGCAGAGATATTCGATGGCATCCTGGTCGCCCAGCCAGTCGGACCCCTTCACGGTGTCATACATGTGCCAGCGCCAATCATCCGCGCCCATATTGGCCAAAGCGGCGGAAATGCCGCCCTGCGCCGCCACGGTGTGCGAGCGGGTGGGGAAGACCTTGGTGATGCAGGCGGTCTTCAGACCCGCCGCACCCATGCCCAAAGTGGTCCGCAGCCCCGAGCCGCCGGCGCCGACGACCACGACGTCATACGTATGGTCAATGATGTTATAGGCCCCGAAAGAGGGCTTGCTGATCGCGTTCATATTACGCCTCGTTCAGGAAAGGGCGAGCTTAAGGACGGAAACGGCGGAGGCCAGGGCCAGGAAGATGATGATGCCTTTCAGCACCATGACCATCAGCAGCCGCTTGGCCTCGTTCGGCACATAATCCTCGACCACCACCTGCAGCCCCATCGAGAGATGGTAGAACATGATGATGATGAGGGCGAGGAACAGCGCGCTGTTCCAGGGCTCGGCCATGTAAGCGTGCATGGCGTGGGCGTCAGCGCCCAGCAGCATGATCACCGAGACCACGAAATAGAGCGAGAGCGGCAGCAGCGCCACGGAGGTGACGCGCTCCGCCCACCAATGGGCGGCGCCATGCTTGGCGGAACCAAGGCCACGCGCGCGGCCCAGCTGGCTGCGGCGCATGGTGATCGAGGGGGATTTGTCTTGCGTGCTCATATCTCTCACCACACCAGAAGGGCAACGACCCAGAACAGCACGGTGAGGGCCACCGTGCCCGCGAACACCAGCTTGCCGTTGCGGTGCATGTCCGGCAGCTCGAAGCCCTTGCCCGAATCCCAGGCCAGATGGCGGATGCCGTTGCAGAAATGGTAAAACAGCGCGACGGTGAAGCCGAACAGGATCAGCATGCCGATCCAGGAGGCCCAGATCGCCTGAATGATCGAAAAGGCCCCATCACCGGAGGCGGCGCAGACCAGCCACAGCGTCATCAAAATCGTCCCGGCACCCAGCGCGCACCCGGTGATGCGATGCAGGATGGAGGAGAGCGACGACATCTGGAAGCGATAGGCGCTGCCCAGCATAAAGGGAGAAACTGGCCGGCGGACCAGCTTACCCTCGGAATTGCGCCCTATCATCAGGGCTTCGCGGACATCCTTCATGGGAACCTTTCTCTCAGGTCAGTGCAGCCATATTATGTTGCAGGTGCTTAGTCCCCATGAATGGGGCGGTCAACGATTCGGAACGAAACTCTGCTCTGTTCAATCCAGACCAGAGGAAATCGCGTATAAACAAACCTGTCTTGTGGTCGAATCTTCCAATTCCAGGCTGGTCGGCACCTCAAAACGCGCCAAAATCTCACCTGGATCGGCCGGACGGTAGCGCCGTCCAGGGTCGGCGAGCAGAACTATCTTGCATTTCGCCAAGCCACGCAGCCAGGGCATGATCGTCGCCGCCATCGCGCTTTCGTAACATATATCCCCGGCGATGATCACGTCCCAATCGCCCGCCTGCCCGACCACATTGCCGGGGCTGAGGCTGATCTCCACCCCGTTCAACGCCGCGTTCAGGGTAATCGCCGCCTGCGCCATCGGGTCGATCTCCGCGGCTTCCACGCTTTGCGCGCCCGCCAGCGCGGCGGCGATGCCGGCCAGCCCGGAGCCCGCGGCGAAATCCAGCACCCGCCTGCCCCGCACCAGCTCCGGATGCTGACTTATATAGAGCGCCAGCGCCTCCGACCCGGGCCAGGCGAAGGCCCAGTAAGGCGGGGCGATATTCTGTTCGGCGAGAAACGCCTCCGTCGCCTGCCAGAGCGGCGTCAGCGCGCTGGCCAGATAAAGCCGGATCTCAGGCACCAACGCCGCCCGCCCGATCGCGAGCTGGGCGGTGATGAAGCCCTCCGGCGCCACCTCTTTAAGGCTCGGCGCCATCCTTGCCGGCCAGCTCAAGTGCCGCGACGCGTTTCTCCAGCGCATCCGCCTGCTCGCGGGCACGGCGGGCCAGCTCGGCCATCGCGTCGAACTCGTCGCGCCGGACCAGATCCATCCGCCGCAGCGCCTCTTCCACCCGCGCCTTGGCCAGCGCCGACATTTCCTCGCGCAAACCCGCCAGGGCGGAGATCGCGCCGCCCGCCACGCCGGCCAGATCGTCAAAAATTTTCGGTCGTTCAATCATCTGCGGGGCCTTCCAGCTTGTCCTGCTTGTCCATATAACCCGGGGCATGATTTTGGTCACGGGCGGGTCGGGTTTCATCGGCTCCAATCTCAACGCGGCGCTCGCCGCCGACGGGCAGGAGGTCGCCATTGCCGACTGGCTGGGCCAGGAAGGGCAGAAATGGCGCAATCTCTACCATAACCCGCCCGCCCATGTGGTGGCGCCGGAGGCGCTGGAGGCGTGGCTCGGCAGCAACCCGCGTCTCTCCGCCATTGTGCATATGGGCGCCATCTCCGAGACCACGGCGCGCGATGCGGATCTGGTCTGGCGCAGCAATGTCAGCTTGAGCCAGATGCTGTGGAATTGGTGCGCGCGGCATGGCGTGCGTTTCATCTATGCCTCCTCCGCCGCCACCTATGGTGATGGCGCGCAGGGCTTCAGCGACGATAACGACCTCGCCGCGATGGCCCGGCTGCGTCCGCTTAATCTCTATGGCTGGAGCAAGCTCGCCTTCGATCTCTGGGCGCTGCGCCAGGTCGCCGCCCACCGCCCCGCCCCGCCGGCCTGGGCCGGGGTGAAATTCTTCAACGTCTATGGCCCGAACGAATATCACAAGGGCAAGATGATCTCGGTGGTGAAGGTCAAGCATGACGAGATCATCGCCGGCGGCCCGGCGCGTTTATTCAAATCGGATCGCCCGGAGCTGGCGGACGGCGCCCAGAGCCGGGATTTCATCCATGTGGACGATGTGGTGGCGGGGCTGAAATTCCTGCTCACCACCCCTTCCCTCGCCGGCATCTATAATCTCGGCACCGGGACGGCGCGCACCTATGCGGACCTGGTCCGCGCCGTCTGCGCCGCCAACGGGGTGGAAGAGCGGATCGAATATGTCGACATGCCGCAGGCGCTGCGCGGGCAGTATCAATCCTTCACCGAGGCGCCGATGCAGCGGATGCGCGCGCTGGGCTTCAATCATCAATTCATCTCTTTGGAAGCGGGCGTTACCGCCTATATCCAGAACCATCTATTGAAGGCCGATCCCTATAAATGAGCCACCCGATCATTCTGCCGGTCTTCCCCAAAGGGTTCCATATCGGCCCGCTTTTCATCCATTATTACGCCCTGGCCTATATTGTCGGGCTGCTGCTGGGCTGGCGGCTGGTGCGGCGCATGGTGGCCCGCCCGCCGGTTGCGGCCAGCGGGCTGCATGTGGATGATTTCCTCACCTGGGCGGTGCTCGGCGTCATCCTTGGCGGGCGCATCGGCTATGTTCTGTTCTACCAGCCGGTTTATTTCTTTACCCATCCACTGGCGATCCCGGAAGTCTGGGATGGCGGGATGAGCTTCCATGGCGGCTTCCTCGGCGTCACCGTGGCGATTCTCAGCTTCTGCTGGAAGCACGGGCTGAACCCGTTCCGCTTTGCCGACCGCATCGCCGTGGCGGTGCCGATCGGGCTGTTCCTCGGGCGCTGCGCGAATTTCGTCAATGGTGAGCTCTGGGGCCGCGCCGCCCCGCCGGGCTTCCCGCTGGCGATGGTCTATCCCGCCGACCCGTATCAGCTGGCGCGCTACCCTTCGGAGCTGATCGAGGCCTCGCTGGAAGGCATCACGCTGTTCATCATCATGCTGTGCTTCGCCAGCTCCCTGCGCATCCGCACCCGCACCGGCACGCTCACCGGCATCTTCCTGGTCGGGTACGGGCTGGCACGGATCACCGGCGAGTGCTTCCGCGAGCCGGACCCGTTCCTGGGATTCCTGCCCTTCGGCACCACGATGGGGCAGTTGCTTTCCATCCCGATGGTGATTGCCGGGCTGATCGTCCTGTATTTCGCCCGCCCGGCGCGGGAAACCATCCTGCGCGAACCAACAGCTTCCGGCCCCAAAACGCCTGACCTCAAAGCGTGAGCGCGCAGCGTTTCGACCATTTCATGGCGGCGGCCAACGCCGCCTATTACGCCAAGGGCCGCTTCGGCCAGGATTTCGTCACCGCGCCGGAGCTGACCCAGGTGTTCGGCGAGCTGCTCGGCGCCTGGGCGAAAGTGGTCTGGCAGCTGATGGGCGCGCCGGAGGGCATCATGCTGGCCGAAGCCGGCCCCGGGCGCGGCGTGCTGATGGCCGATGCGCTGCGGGTATGGCCCGCGCCTTCGGTGCATTTCATCGAAACCTCGCCGGCCTTGCGCGCCGAACAGGCCGCCCGCGTGCCCCATGCGCACTGGCATGACAGCTTAGCCGACATCCCCAACGGCCCGCTGATTTTGCTCGCCAATGAATTCCTGGACGCGCTGCCGGTGCGCCAGTTCATCCGCCGCGAAACCGGCTGGATGGAGCGCTATGTGGCGGACGGCGCCTATGCCGAACACCCCACCCACTACGCCCTGCCGGACGATCCCATCGGCAGCGTGCGCGAGGTGAATGAGCCGGCTTTGGACTTCGTGCGGGCTTTGTCGGCCCGCGGCGGCGTCGGGCTGTTCATCGATTACGGCCCGGCGGAGAGTGCCGCCGGGGAGAGCGTGCAGGCCATCCGTGACGGCGCCTATGCCGACCCGCTGGCCGCGCCGGGCGAGGCCGATCTCACCGCCCATGTCGATTTCGGCGCGCTGAAACGCGCTGTCCCGTCCCAGGGCCCGGTGAAGCAGAATCATTTCCTCACCTCGCTCGGCCTCTATCAGCGCAGCGACCGCCTGGCCCAGCGCCATCCGGAGAAGGCGATGGATCTGCGCCTGACCGTGCAGCGCTTGACGGCGCCGGAGGCGATGGGCAGCCTGTTCAAGGTGCTGGCAATCTGTCCGCCCGACCTGCCGACTTTGCCAGGATTCGCATGACCGATTTCATTACGGCCGATCTGCCCGCCCGGCACGGGTTCTTCACCCGCCATGGCGGCGTCTCCACCGGCCACTATGCCAGCCTGAATGCCAGCTTCTCGTCCGATGACGCCGATGCCGTGCGGGAAAACCGCCGCCGCATCGCTGAAGCCATGGGGGTGGAGCGTGACGCGCTGCTGGGGCTGAAACAGGTGCACGGGGCTTTGGTGGCAAATGTCACCACGCCCTGGGCCGAAGGCGACGGCCCGAGCGCGGATGCGCTGGTCACCGCCCTGCCCGGTCTGGCTCTGGGCATTATCACCGCCGATTGCGCGCCGGTGCTGTTTTATGGCGATAATGGCGCTGTCGGCGCCGCGCATGCCGGCTGGCGCGGCGCGCTGGCCGGGGTACTGGAAGCGACCGTGATGGCGCTGCGGGGTCTCGGTGCGGCCCGCGTGCAGGCCGCCATCGGCCCCTGCATCCATCAACCCAGCTACGAGGTGGGTGAGGATATGCGCAATGCGGTGCTGGATGAATCCCGCGCAGCCGCGAGCTTCTTTTCCGCCGGCCGCCCAGGCCATTTCTGGTTCGACCTGCCCGGCTATTGCGCTGCGCGTCTGGCCCGGGTGGGTGTCACCGCCGAAATCCTGCCGCACGATACCTGCGCGGATGAGGTGAATTTCTTTTCCTATCGCCGCAAGACCTTGCGGCAGGCGCCCGCCACGGGCCATCAGCTTTCGGTCATATGCTCATGAAACGCGCCTCCCTTCTCCTCGCTCTCGCTTTGGCCGGATGCGGCACGCTGCCCGAACCGTTCTATGGCAATCCCGGCCCGGCCGGCGCCCGGCTTTCGATCCCGCCGGCCCCGGTGCTGTTCGTGCCCGCGCCCGGCCAAGCCCTGCTGGGCGACGATGCGGCCCAGCTCTACGCCAAGGACCTCGCCACCGAGCTGGCGGATTATGACGTGCCGAGCGTCGCCGGCCCGGCGCAGACGCTGAACTGGCATCTTGATGTCACCGCCAAGCTGGAGGGTGCGAGCGTGGTGCCCGCCTATGCGGTGGTCGGGCCGGACAAGAAGATCTACGGGCACCAGACCGGCGCGCCGGTCTCCGCCCAGGGCTGGGCGAACGGCGACCCCGCGACGCTGGATGCGGCGGCGAAGGCGGCGGCACCGGGCCTGTCCAAGCTGATGGCCGGGATCAATGCTGATATTCAGCAGAGCAATCCGCAATCGCTGGAAAACCGCACGCCGCGCATCTTCATCGCCGGCGTCACCGGCGCGCCGGGCGATGGCGACACCGCGCTGCCGACCGATCTGGCGCACGCCCTGCCCGGCCCCGATCTGATCCTGGTGAAGGACAAGAAAACCGCCGATTTCACCGTCACCGGCACGGTCAAGGCGACCCCGGCGGGCCAGGGCGAGGACGAGGTGCAACTGACCTGGGTGGTGCGGGATGTGAATGACCGGGTGATCGGCCAAGTCACGCAGATCCATGCGCTGAAGCCCTCGGACATGGCGCCTTATTGGGGCGATGTCGCGGCGGCGGCGACGCAGGAGGCGGCGGGTGGCATCCAGAACGTGGTGCAGAATGAAATTTTGAAGAAGGCCACCAAGCCCAGCGCAGCGCCAAAAAACTAAAAGTTTTTGGGGTGCGGCCCTTTTTTCAAAAAGGGCCGTAAAACGTTTGGGGTTGTGGCACCGCAATTGCCCCACGTCGCGGTCTTTCGCAGCTTTTTGAAAAAAGCTGCACCAAAAACTTTTGCTATTCTCTCCCCAGAATCTTCCCGTTGATAAACTCCGCCACCTGCCCGGCCTTGAACGCCGCCCGCAGCTCGGCCTCGTCATAATCCTCGCGCACCCAGTCCAGGAATGGCTTGCGCCCCTCGCCCGTGCGCCGATACAGCTCAAAGAAGGCGTCCAAAATCCCGGTCTTGGACTGCTTGATATGGCCAAAGCGCAGCGAGAGCTGCCCCATCGCCTGCGCCACCGTGCCGCCCTTGATCAGAATGAACAGCCCCGCCGCCAGCCCCGCCCGGTCCGCGCCGGATTTGCAATGGATCAACGCCGGGCCGCGCATGGTCTCAACAATCTGAGCCAGCCGCAAAATCCGGTCCTTATGCGGCGCGCCACGGGATTCGAAGGCCATGTCGTAAAAATCCAGCCCCAGCCGGCGCGCTTCCTCGCGCGAGAGCGCATCGGAGCCGTTCTTCGCCTGGCCGCGCAGATTGATCAGGCTCTTCAACCCCACCTTCTCCTTGAACCGGCGCAGATTGCCCGGGGTGGGATGGTTGGAGCGGTACAGCACGCCCGGCACCACCGGCGCGAAATTGGTCCAGAAGATGCGCAGGAAGGCATGGTCGACAAACAGCGCATCCACCCAGGCATTGCGCCGGCCGTGAGGGGTGGAAAGGTCGCCCTTGTAGATCGTGTCCATGCCCGGGCTGTAGCGCATTTTTCCGCCGGCCCAAACTGTGCTTAACCACGCCGCCATGAGCAAAGCCCCGATTTCCGCCGCCAACGCCTCCACCATTGCCCTGGTCCGCCGGCTCTGGCGCGAGCATGTGCGGCATTTCAAGGGCCGGATCGCGCTGATCGTCGCCGCCACGCTGGCGCTTTCGGCCACCACCGCGCTCTACCCGATCATCATCAAATGGGCGTTCGACCTGTTCGCGGACAAGGATAAGCGCATCCTCTATCAGGTGCCGCTGATGGTGCTGGCCGTCACCGCCGTCAAAGGCAGCTCGATGTATCTGCAGGCGGTGATGACGCAGGACATGGTGCTGCTGGTCATCCGCCGGCTGCAGGTCTCGATGTTCGGGCATCTCACCAACGCCGCCCTGGCGCGGGTGGAACGCGAGGCCCCGGCCCAGCTCGCCACACGCTTCACCACGGACGCCACCGTGATCCGCGATGCGATGACCCGCGCGGTAAACGCGGTGGCGGACGCCACCACCGTCGTCGGGCTGGTGGTCTCGATGTTCGTGATCGACTGGCAGCTCAGCCTGATCTCCGCCTTCATCTACCCGCTGGCGGCGATGCCGATCGACCGCATCGGCCGGCGCATGCGCCGCGCCTCCGGCGGCATGCAGGCGCAGCTGGGCGAGGCGGCGGCCATCCTGAATGAAAGCTTCGCCCAGGCCCGCACCGTGCGCGCCTACGGGCTGGAAGAGATCGAGCAGCAGCGCGCCGAGGCCACCTTCACCGGGCTCTACCGCGCGCTGATCCGCATGACCCGCGTGCGCGCCCGGCTGGACCCGATCCTGGAAGTGCTGGCCGGCGTGGCGGTGGCGCTGGTCATCGGCTTCGAGGGCTGGCGCAATGCCACCGGCGGGGCCGGCATCGGCAGCTTCATGGGCTTCATGTCCGCCTTGCTGATCATGTCCCGCCCGCTGCGCGCTTTGGGGACGATGAATGCCGCCATCCAGGAAGGTCTGGCGGGGATGATCCGGGTGTTCGACGTGATCGACGAACCCGCCGCCATCGCCGATGCCCCAGGCGCGGTGGCGCTGCCCGCCGGCCCTGGCGAGGTGCGCTTCCGGCAAATCGGCTTTGCCTATCCGGATGGGCGCATCGGCCTGAAATCGCTGGATTTCATTGCGGCACCGGGCAAGATGCTGGCGCTGGTCGGCGCCTCCGGCGCGGGCAAATCCACGGCTTTGGCGCTGATCCCGCGCCTTTACACCCCCTCAGCGGGCGAAATCCTAGTGGATGGCGCGGATATCTCCCACGTCACCCTCGCCTCGCTGCGCGGCGCCATTGCTTATGTCGGCCAGGAGGCTTTGTTGTTCGATGACAGCATCGAGGCGAATATCCGCCTCGGCCGCCCAGGTGCCAGCGATGCGGAGGTGGCCCAGGCCGCCGAGGCCGCCGCTTGTGGCTTCATCAAGGACATGCCGGAGGGTTTCAAAACCCGTGTCGGGGTGAACGGCCAGCGCCTCTCCGGCGGGCAGCGCCAGCGCGTCTCCATCGCCCGGGCCATCCTGCGCAACCCCCGCATCCTGCTGCTGGACGAAGCCACCAGCGCGCTGGACACCGAGAGCGAGGCGCTGGTGCAGGCCGCCCTGGCGCGGCTGCGCGCCGGGCGCACCACCATCGTCGTGGCACACCGCCTCTCCACCGTGCGCGATGCCGACCAGATTGTGGTGATGGCCGACGGCCAGGCGGTGGAAACCGGCACGCATGAGGATCTGCTCGCCCAGAACGGTGCCTTCGCCCGGCTGGTGCGGGCGCAGGCCCTGGCGGCGTAAGAGCCCGACATGAACGCGGCACTGCGTCTCTCCATCGCCATCGCCGGGGCGTTCTTCTCGGCTGGTGCCTATTGGATGTTCCTGCCGCTGCTCTCGGTGGCGCTGCGGGCCAAGGGGGTGGATGATTTCTGGGTGGGCATCATCTCGGCCCTGCCCTGGGTCGGGCTGCTCGCGGTTTCCGGCTTTGTGCCGCGTGTCACCCGCAAGCTCGGGCTGCAGCGCATGGTGCTCACGGGGGTTTGCATCACCATTTTCGTGTTTCTGGGCTTCGCCGCCACCGGCAAGGTGTGGGTCTGGAGCCTGCTTTGCCTGGTGATGGGCGGCGCGGTGGCGCTGCGCTGGGCCGGGCTGGACACCTGGATGAACGGCTCCTTTCCGGCGCATCTGCGCGGGCGCCTCACGGGGGTGTACGAACTGATCCTGGGCTGCTCGATGGCGCTCGGCCCGGCTCTGGTCGCCATTGCCGGCAACCAGGGCGCGCTGCCCTTCCTGTTCGGCGCCGGAGTGACCGCGTTCGCCGCCTGCCTGCTGCTGCTGGCCGGACGCGAAGCCAGCGCGGAGGATGAGGACGAGGATACACCTGCCCGCCAGCGCGACATTCTGCGCCATCAGCGCCCGGCCTTCATCGGCATCTTCCTGGTGGGCTTCACCGAGGCCTGCAATCTCTCTTTGCTGCCGCTTTATGGTCTCTCGGACGGGTTTTCCGTGCATCTCTCCGCCTTGATGGCGGCGGCGGTGCAGGCGGGCGCGGCGGCGGGCGCCATCGGGCTCGGCGTGCTGGCGGACCATATGGACCGCAATAAATTGCGCGACGCCACTGCGATTGTGATGGCGATCATGCCGCTGGGGCTGGCGTTGCCGCTGCACCAGGGCCTGTGGCCGTGGCTGTTCGTCTGGGGCATGGCGCAGGGCGGGATGTTCACGCTCGGCATCGTGTTCCTGGCCTCGCGCTATGCCGGGCTGGGGCTGGCCAGCGCGATGTCGCTCTCGATGGTGGTGTACACGCTGGGCGGCATCGCCGGCCCGCCGCTGCTGGGCTTGTGCATGAGCATATTGGGGGCCACCGGCTTCGCGCTGGGGCTGGCGCTGGTGGCGGTGGTCGGACTGGGGGCGCTGCTGCGGGCGGGGGCCAGGCAGCAGCATCTGGCCTGAAGTTATAAAAGTTTTTTGGTGCCGCTTTTTTTCAAAAAAGCGGCGAAGAGGCCGGGGCGTGTGCCACGGCGTTGCCAACACCCCAGACCTTCGTGGGGACTTTTTGAAAAAAGTCCCCACACCCCCAAAAACTTTTGTTAGATTCCCACAGCCCTGCGCCCGATATCCCGCCGGCAGAACCCATCCTCCCAATCCAGCCTGCCAATCGCCTCATAGGCCCGGCCCAGCGCCTGTTTCAGGTCCACGCCGACCGCATTCACCGCCAGCACCCGGCCGCCATTGGCGAGAAACCCGCCCTGGTCCGCCATCGTCCCGGCATGGAAGATGGTCACACCCTCCACCGCGCCCGCCTCGTCCAGCCCGTAAATCTCGCTGCCCGTGGCATAGGCGCCGGGATAGCCCTTGGCGCACATCACCACCGTCGCCGAGCCGCCCGCCGCGAATTCCGCCTTTACCTCAGAAAGCCGCCCCTCCGCCGCCGCCTTCAACGCGGTCAGTAGGTCAGAAGAGAGCATCGGCAGCACCGTCTCGCATTCAGGGTCGCCGAAACGGACATTATATTCGATCAGCTTCGGCCCATCCGCCTCCACCATCAGCCCGGCGAACAGGAAGCCCCGGAACGGCGTGCCCCGGCGCACCATCTCCTTCAGCGCCGGGCGGATCGTCTCTTCCATCGCCCGATCAAGAACCTCCTGCGTCGCCCAGGGCGGGTTGAAAATTGCCCCCATGCCGCCGGTATTCGGGCCGGTATCGCCCTCGCCGACGCGCTTATGGTCGGCCGCCGCCCCGAAAAACAGCGCATCCTCGCCATCGCACAGCGCGAACACGGAAATCTCCTCACCCACCAGGCATTGCTCGATCACCACCGAGGCCCCGGCGGCGCCATGCACCTTGTCCTCCATGATGGCGGTGACGGCCTCGTGCGCCTCCTCCAGCGTGGTGGCGACGACAACGCCCTTGCCCGCCGCCAGACCATCCGCCTTGATCACGATCGGCGCGCCAACCTCGTCCAGATAGTCGTGCGCGGCCTCGGCGTCGGTGAATTTCTCCCAGGCGGCGGTGGGGATCTTCGCGGCATCCGCCACCTCTTTGGTGAAGATCTTGCTGCCCTCCAGCTGCGCCGCCGCCGCCGAAGGCCCGAAACAGGCGATGCCGGCCGCCGCCAGCGCATCCGCCACCCCGGCCACCAAAGGCGCTTCCGGCCCCGGCACCACCAAATCGATCTTCTGTTCCAGGGCGAATTTCACGATGCCCTCGACGTCCAGGGCGCGCAGCGGCACGTTCTCGGCCAACGCGGCGGTGCCCGGATTGCCCGGGGCGACATAGAGTTTCGTCAGCAGCGGGCTCTTGGCGATCGCCCAGGCCAGCGCATGCTCCCGTCCGCCCGAACCGATGATCAATACCCGCATCTCGCAAACCCCTCTGTTACCGGGGGGCGCTGTATCATAATCTGCGCGCATGAGTGAATCCGTGACCAATACGCCTGAATTTTCTGTCTCCGAGCTGGCCGGGGCAGTCAAACGCACGCTGGAGGGCTCGTTCGGCCGGGTACGGGTGCGCGGCGAGATCACCGAATTCAAGGCCTATGGCTCCGGCCACCAATATTTCGCGCTCAAGGATGAGAGTGCGAAAATCCGGGGCATCATCTGGAAAGGCGTGGTGCCGCGCGTGGGGCTGAAGGCCGAAAACGGGCTGGAGGTCATCGCCACCGGGCGCATCACCTCCTATCCGGAGCGTTCCGAATATCAGCTGATCGTCGAGAAGCTGGAATATGCCGGGGCCGGCGCGCTGCTGGCGCGAATCGAGATGCTGAAGGCGAAGCTCCAGGCCGAGGGGCTGTTCGAGCGCCGGCGGGCCTTGCCGATGCTGCCCACAATCATCGGCCTCGTCACCTCCGCCCAGGGGGCAGTGCTGCAGGACATCAAAACCACCATCGCCCGGCGCTTTCCCCGCCAGTTGCTGCTGTGGCCGGTGCCGGTGCAGGGCGAGGGGGCGGCGGAGAAGATCGCCGCCGCCATCGAGGGCTTCAACAACCTCCCCCCCGGCTTTCCGCAGCCCGACGTGCTGATCGTCGCGCGCGGCGGCGGCAGCCTGGAGGATCTGATGGCCTTCAACGAGGAAATCGTGGTGCGCGCCGCCGCCGCCAGCCGCATCCCGCTGATCTCCGCCGTCGGCCATGAGACGGACACGACGCTGATCGATTTCGCCTCGGACCGCCGCGCCCCCACCCCCACCGCCGCCGCCGAAATGGCGGTGCCGGCGCGCATCGAGCTGCTGGCGGACCTTGCCCAGCGCGCCGCCCGGTTGCAGGGCGCGATGGCCCGCCACACCACCCAGGCCGCGAACGGGCTGGAACGCGCCGCCGCGCGCCTGCCGGACCTGCCGACGATGCTGAACACCGCCCGCCAGCGGCTGGATGACCGCACCGAGCGCCATGCCCTGGCCCTGCCCAACTACATGGCAGGCCGCCGCGCCCGGTTGGAGCGCCAAGTGCTGCGCCACCCGCGCGAGATTCTGGTCGGGCTGAAAGGCCGGGTGGATTTGCTCGGCCATCGCCTCGCCATCGGCCTGCCCGCCCTGCTGCGCACCGCCCAGCGCCGGCTGGATGCCACCGCTCACCGCCTGCCGCCGCCTCAGGGCCAGCTCCAGCCGCGCCAGGCCGCCCTGGCGCTGGCCGCCCACCGGCTGCAAGTGCCGCTGCCGGCCCGGCTGAAGGAAGCCTCCACCCGGCTCTATAATGCCACCGCCCGGCTGGAGAGTGCCTCTTATGAACGGGTTCTGGCGCGCGGCTTCGCGCTCGTCACCACGTCCAAGGGCGAGGCCGTGACCAGCGCCGCCGCGGTGAAACCCGGCGCGGCGCTGCGGCTGCGCTTCGCCGATGGCAAGGTGGAGGTGAAAGCCAGCGCCGCGCCCAAGCCCGATCAGCTCGATCTCGGGCTTTGATAAAGCTTGAACCGGCCCCGCGCGCGCGCCAAATCAGCCGGACATGACCACGCCGCCGCTGGCCCCTCCCGACGATGATTGGCGCGAATGCCCGCATTGCGGCCTGTTCAGCCGTCTGCCCCACATCCAGCCCGGGATGGTGGCGGAATGTCCGCGCTGTGACCAGACGCTCTGGCGCATGCGCCGGGCGACGCTCAACTTTCCCCTGGCCTGCTCGCTCGCCGCCGGATTGTTCTACCTCTTCGCGCTGATCGCCCCGATGCTGGAGGTGGACGCCTATGGCCGCTTTTCGCTGGCGCGGATCGAAACCGGGCCGCTGCGGCTGGTCGAGGCCGGATGGGGGCTGGTCGGCGCGCTGGTCTTCGCGGTGACGCTGGTGCTGCCGGGACTCAAGCTCGCCATTATGCTCACCACCTTGCTGGGGCTGAAATTCCACCTGCCCAAACGCTGGCTGCGCGGCATTTTCCGCTACTATGCCCCGATCACGCCCTGGGCGATGATCGATGTCTATCTGCTTGGCTTCCTGGTCGCCTATACCCGCCTTGCCGGCATGTTCAGCGTGCGGCTGGATACCGCCCTCTACGCGCTGATCGGGCTGATGCTGGCCATGGCCGCCGCCGATGCCGGGCTGGACCAGGAAATCGTCTGGCGGGCGCTGGACCAGCCTGACAAAACCGCGCCGAGCGCACAAGCTGGCGGGCTGATCAGCTGCGATGCCTGCGGCCAGGTCAGCAATGGCGAGACCGGCGATCTCTGCCGGCGCTGCGACGCGCCCTTGTTCGCCCGCAAGCCGGCCAGCCTCTCGCGCGCCTGGGCCTATACCATCGCCGCCGCCTGCCTCTATATTCCTGCCAATCTCTATCCGTTCATGGATTTGACCAGCCTCGCCCACACCCAGTCCTATACGATCATGGGCGGCATCGTGGAGCTGGCGGATGTCGGGCTGTGGCCACTGGCGGCCCTGGTGCTGTTCGCCAGCATCGCCATACCGCTGCTGAAGCTGCTCGGCATGGGCTATATGCTGCTGGCCACGCAATTCTGCAGCGGCCATATGCTGCAGGGCCGCACCAAGGCCTACCGGATCATCGATTTCATCGGCCGCTGGTCGATGATCGACGTGTTCATGGTCTCCATCCTCATCGCCCTTGTGCATTTCGGGCAATTCGCCAATGTCAGGGCGAATGTGGGGGCCATCTGCTTCGCGGCGGTGGTGGTGCTCACCATGTTCGCCGTCAACGCCTTCGACCCCCGCCTGATGTGGGACAATGACCAGGAGCCCGAAGCATGAGCGACCAGCAGGCGCCGCCGCCCAATACACCGCCGCGTGCGAAGCTGCGCCGCCAGAGCTTCCATCTGGTCTGGCTGATCCCGATCGTCGCCGCGATCATCGCCGGCTATCTCGGCTATCGCACCATCATGGAGCGCGGCCCGCTGCTGACGCTGAGCTTCGTCAATGCCGACGGCCTCACCGCCGGCCAGACCCAGCTGAAATACAAGGCGGTGGCGCTGGGCACGGTGGAGGGCATCGACCTCGCCAAGGATAATTCCCACGTCATCGTCCGGGTGCGGATGAACGATGTTGGCGAGCGCTTCCTCAATTCCAACGCCCGCTTTTGGGTGGTGCGGCCGCGGCTGAATTTCTCCGACATCTCCGCCTTCGAGACCATCGTCTCCGGCGCCTATATCTCCGTCGACCCCGGCAAGACCCGTGGTGCCTACAAGGACCATTTCACCGGGCTGGAAACGCCGCCCGGCGTGCGCTCCGACGAGCCCGGCCGTACCTACACACTCACCGCCAACACCATCGGCTCGATCAATTCCGGCTCGCCGATCTTCTATCGCGACGTGCCGGTGGGCGAGGTGCTGGGCTATGACATCGGCAACGGCATCGGGCCGATCAAGATCAGCATCTTCATCCGCGCCCCCTTCGACGATCTGGTGCGCGAGGATAGCCGCTTCTGGAACTCCTCTGGCGTTGCCTTCGGCATCAAGGGCGGCGTGCTGCAATTGCAGCTGCAATCCATCCAGGCGCTGGTGGCCGGCGGCATCTCCTTCAGCCTGCCGCATGCGGCGCTGGACGACAAACCCAGCCCGAACGGCGCCGATTTCCGGCTCTATTCGTCACAGCAGCAGGCGGAATCCAGCGCCTATGACACCCAGATCCAGGTTGTCTCCTACATCACCAGCGATGTCAGCGGCCTCACCCCTGGCTCCCCGGTCACCGCCCTTGGCATCCAGGTCGGCGATGTCACCGGCGTGGAGCTGATGGTCGACCAGAAAAACGGCACCGCCAAGGTGAAGGTGACCATGCAGCTGCAGCCGCAGCGCATCCTCTCGCTCGGCCCGAACGCAAAAACCCCGGATCCGCAGGCCGTGTTCCAGCGTTTCGTCGATAACGGCATGCGCGTCGAACTCGGCACGCAGAATTATGTGACCGGGCAGAAAGAGATTAATCTGGCCATCGACCCCAAGGCGCCGCCGGCAAAGGTGACAATGGAAGGCGGCGCCATCGTGCTGCCCTACAAGCCAGGCGGGCTGGATGCGCTGATGGCCAACGCCGCCGATATCACCGGCAAGGTCGATCAGATGCCCTTCAAGCAGATCGGCGATAATCTCAACAAGCTGCTGGCCACCGCCAACGGCACGCTGGGCAGCGCGCAGACCAAGGCGTTGCTGAAAAATCTAAGCGACACGCTGAAAACCGCCAACACCACGCTGCAGGGGCTGAACCAGGGCTTCGGCAATGATTCGGATTTCCAGAGAAGCCTGCAGCAGATTCTCACCCAGGCCAACGCCACGCTGCAATCGCTGCAGGCGCTGACCACCTACCTCAACCAGCACCCGCAAGCGGTGCTCTTCGGACGGAGCGGCAAATGAAGCGGCGTTATGTGCTCATCGGCGGCGCGGCGCTGCTCTCGGGCTGCGCCTCGGCGCAGGTGCGAAGCTGGCAGATTGCGGCATTGCCGGGGCAGGCACGCGGCGGGGCCGGGCAGCGCATCGGGGTGCGCAGCATCGGCCTGCCCGGCGCGCTGAACCAGTCCGGCGTGCCCAAACCCGGCGGCGCCTACGCGGCGGATGCTTTCGCCAACGACCAATGGGCCGCCCCGCTGGCGCAGCTGCTGCAGACGGCGATGGTGCAGGACCTCGCCCAGCGCCTGCCGGGCGATACTGTGCTGGCCGATGGCGGCGCCATCGGCGCGGCGGCGGATCAGCTGGTGGAAATCCAGGTGCTGCAATTCGCCCCCGATGCGGCGGGCAAGGTGACGCTGAGCGCGCAGCTGGCGACCCGCCCGGCGAAACAACAGCAATGGCAGCTGCAAAGCTTCACTGGCACGGCGCAGGGGGGCACCACCGCCCAGGGCATCGCCGCGGCGATGAGCAGCCTCTGGGGCGAGGCCGCCGACCGCGTCGCCGAGATGCTCAGTTAGCAAAAGTTTTTGGGGGCGACCCTTTTTTCAAAAAGGGTCGCGAAATGTCTGGGGTGTTGATGACGGCGTTGCATACGCCCCAACGTTTTTCGCAGCTTTTTGAAAAAAGCTGCACCAAAAACTTTTACACCATATCCACGATCATGGTCGCGACCTCGAGGTCGAAACTGCCATCCTCGGCAATCGCGAAATACGCCTTCACCGCCTCCGGCGCCCCCTGCTGCAAAGCCCTGATCGCCTGCTGCATCACCGCCGGCGTCGCGGTGCGCGCCACCCAGCTGGCAAACTCCATCCGCAGCCGCCGCACCGTCACGCCGCGCAGCCCGAAGCCCGCCTGCGCCAGCATCGCCCCCCACTCCGCGACGCTGTAATTGCGCCCGTGCGAGGGGTCGCGCAGCAGCTCCATCGTCTGCAGATGGCTGTCCAGCACCGGCTTCGCCGGCGCCACCGTATCGATGAACACCCCGAATGCCCCTGTCTTGCTCACCCGCCTGGCCGCCCGCAGCCCGGCCGGCACATCCGCCCAATGATGCGCGGTAAACCGGCACAGCACCGCATCGAACAGCCCATCCTCGAAGGGCAGCGCCTCGGCGGCGGCGAGCCGGGTTTCGATATTGCCCAGGCCACGCTCAGACGCCGTCCGCGCCACCGCCTCCAGCATCGCGGGCGTCACGTCGCACGCCACGACCCGGTTTACGTACGGGGCGGCGCGATAGCTCACATGCCCGCCGCCGCAGCCCAGATCCAGCACGCAGGCGGGCACCCGCGCCCGCAGCAGCGCCTCCATCTCGTCAAGATCCGCCCCGCCGGCATGCACGGCGCTCTGCACATAGGCATCGGCACGCGGGGCGTAGTGGGTGGCGGCGAAATTCGGCTCGGTCTGGCTCATATTTTGTCTCCTAGGCTCACCCTATCCGGGTAAACAAACCGGTATAAGGAGCAAAATTATCCTGGTATAAACTCCACCATGGATCACCTCCCGCAGCGGCGCGAACTCGGCGCCTTCATCCGCGCCCGGCGCGAGGCGCTGAGCCCTCCGCCCGGCGGCGGCCGCCGCCGCACCCCGGGCCTGCGCCGCGAGGAAGCCGCGACGCGCTGCGCGCTGAGCCCCACACTCTATACCTGGATCGAGCAAGGGCGGGATATTTCCCTCACCGCCCGCACCCTCGCTTCCCTGGCGCAGGGGCTCAGCCTCACCCCGGCCGAACGCGCCTATCTGTTCGCGCTGGGGCAGATCCGCGACCCCGCCACCCCGCCCAAGCTGCCCGCTTTGGCCCCGGTGCCCGCCGCCTTGCAACGCGCGCTCAGCGCCATCGCAGCCCCCGCCTATCTGCTGGATGCCCGCTTCACCGCCCGCGCCTGGAATGCCCCTGCCCGCGCCCTCTTCGCCCCCTGGCATGAAAGCGGCGAACCCAACCTGCTGCGCTTCGTCTTCCTGGTCCCCGCCGCGCGGGATTTCATTCAGGACTGGGCCGCCAGCGCGCGCCGTCTTGTCGCCGAATTCCGCGCCGAAACCGCTGAAACCCCAGACGATCCACGCCTGCACCGGCTGCTCGACGAATTGCGCGCGCAAAGCCCGGATTTCGCCAAGGCCTGGGCCGCGCGCGACGTGCAGGCGCGCCTGGGCGGGCTGCGCCGCTTCAACCACCCCACCCAAGGCGCGCTTTGCTTCACCCAGGTTAATTTCCAGCACCTGGCCGGCGAGCGCTACCGGCTGATCATGCTAATCGAGCCAGGCGAGCAAGGCTGAGACCGTGGCCAACGACAGCACCGTGGAAATCAAAATCGAGCGCGAGGTGACCGCCGCCTCGCGGTCATAGAGCTTGGCCAGCATGAACGGCCCGGTGCCGGTCGGCATCGCCGCCATGATCACCGCCGTCTTCGCCCAGACTTCCGGCATCGCCCAGAGCTTATAGGCCAGCAGGAAGGTCAGCAGCGGCTGCACCACCAGCTTCAGCCCGACCAACCGGACAATCACCCTCACTTCCGCCACCGCTTTCGACTGCGCCAGGAACAGCCCGATGGTCACCAGCGCGCAGGGGCTGGCGGAGGCGCCCAGCAGATCGGTCAGGTGAAACACCGGCGCCGGCAGCGCCCAGCCCGTAGCGCCGCGCAGCAACGCGAAGCCCAGCCCCGCCAGCGGCGCGCAGATCAGCGGGTTACGCAGCAGCGAGGAGCCGACCTTGCGCACCGCCGCTCCGATGCCAGGGCTTTTCTGCAAATCGATCTCGATCAGCACGATCGCCCCGGCGAAAATCACGCAGGCCACGATGATGGTGGCAATGATCGAGGGCACCAGGCTTTCCTGCCCCATCGCCGTCAGGCAGAGCGGAATGCCCATATAGCCGGTATTGGAATAGCTGGCGTTCAACCCGTCGATCGAGCGGTCCGAGAGCCGATGCCCCGGCGGCAGATGCCGGTGGCCGAGCGCGAAGGAGAGTAAAAAGCACGCCAGCGCGCCGATCAGAAACGCCGCGATGAAGGCCGGATGGTCCAGCTGCGCCCCATTGATATGCGCCATCGCCTGAAACAGCAAAGCCGGCAGCCCCAGCCAGACCACATATTTATTCAGCGCATCCGTCGCCTCCGGCCCGAGAATTCCGCGCTTGGAGACGATGAAGCCCAGAAAAATCAGCCCAAAAACCGGAAAAACCGACGCGATTACGTGATTCATACTGTCCTGATTTCAGACTTTTTACGGTGCGGCAAGACAAGTTTTCCGCAAGGCTGCCCTTGGCGCGCGGGACGGGTCATGGTCCATTACCCGCAAAAGCTCAGGAGCGGAATGCCATGTCAGTAGAACTCGGGATCGAAACCAAAGGCGCGCTGGGGATCATCCGGCTCAACCGCCCGAAGGCGATCAACGCGCTGACCCTGGAGATGGTGAACGGGCTGGACGCCGCCCTCGCCCGTTTCGCCGCCGATCCCGCCATCGCCGCCGTGCTGGTCAGCGGCGAGGGCGAGCGCGGCCTCTGTGCCGGTGGCGATATTCGCGCCCTCTACGACCATCGCGCCGAGGGCACCGGCCCGGGCCTTGCCTTCTTCGCCGCTGAATACCGGCTGAACGCGCAAATCGCCGCCTTCCCCAAACCCTATATCGCCTTCATGGACGGCATCACCATGGGCGGCGGTGTGGGCGTGTCCGCGCATGGCTCGGTGCGCATCGTCACCGAGCGCACCCGCCTGGCGATGCCCGAGACCGGCATCGGCTTCTTCCCGGATGTCGGGGCGAGCTGGCTGCTCTCCCGCGCGCCGGGCGAGCTTGGCACCTATCTGGCGCTGACCGGGCAGATCATCGGCGGCGCCGATGCGATCCTGGCCGGTCTGGCGGACGCTCTGGTGGAGAGCACCTCCCTGCCCGCTCTGCGCGCGGACCTCGAAGCCCTGCCGACCAGCGCCACACGGGCGGACATCATCGCCCTGCTGCCGCGCGCCGTGCCGGAGGCAAAGCTCGCCGCACAGCTGGACCTCATCAACCGCTGCTTCGCCTTTGACGATGCAAGCCAGATCGTCCAGGCGCTGGCGCGGGAGGGCTCGGCCTTCGCCCAGGAAACGCTGGACGTGCTGGCGCAAAAATCCCCCACCGGCATACAGGTGGCGCTGCGCCTGCTGCGCGCGGCCCGTACCTCGGCGGATGTGCGGGAATGCCTGCAACGCGAATACGCCGCCTGCGCCCAGGTGCTGGCGACCGGCGAATTCTATGAAGGTGTCCGCGCCGCCGTGGTGGATAAGGACCGCCAGCCGAAATGGAACCCGGCCAGCCTGGCCGAGATCACACCGGCGCTGATCGAGCCCTATTTCCGCCCCGCCAGGGCGCAGTTGTTCTGACCGCTTGCCGCTACCGAAAAGCCGGATAATATTCCTTGCATGAAAATAATATTCTCCGAAGACCATGAGCTGCATCAGAGCCCCGGCGAGCTGTTCCTCGGCGGCTTTACCGAGGCGTTCGAGAAGCCAGAGCGCGCCCGGCTGGTGCTGGCACGGGCCCGTGAAGTCGGGCTGGGCCCGGTTCTGGCCCCCGAATCCTTCGCGCTGGAGGCGATCACCCGCATCCATGACCCGGCCTTGGTCGAGCTGCTGCAGACCGCGCACGCGCAGTGGCTGGCCAGCGGCCGCAGCGGCGCCGCCTACCCCTATACTTGGGCCGCGCGCGGCATGCGCACCGACCGGGTTTCAAAAGAGATAGACGGCAAGCTGGGCTTTCACAGCTTCGATTGCGGCACGCCGATCACCGCGACCAGCTGGCAGGCGATCAAAGCCTCCGCCGATGTCGCCCTCACCGGCGCGAAATTGCTGAATGACGGTGAGGAGAGCGCCTTCGCCCTCTGCCGCCCGCCCGGCCACCATGCCACCGCCAGCCAGTTCGGCGGCTATTGCTTCCTCAACAACGCCGCCATCGCCGCGCAATCCCTGCTGGACCAGGGGGCGAAGCGTGTTGCCATCCTCGATGTCGATTACCATCACGGCAACGGCACCCAGGATATTTTCTATCACCGCGACGATGTGCTGTTCGTCTCGCTGCATGGCGATCCGGACCAGGAATTCCCCTATATGCTGGGCTTCGCGGACGAAACCGGGGCCGGGGCCGGTGAAGGCTGCAACGTCAACTATCCGCTGCCCTGGGGCACGGAATGGGAAAACTGGAGTGCGGCGCTGGAGGATGGGCTGCAGCGCATCAATGCCTACGCGCCGGATATGGTGCAGGTCTCGCTCGGCGTGGACACCTACAAGAACGATCCGATTTCGCATTTCAAGCTGGAGCATGAGCATTTCACCCGCATGGGCGCGCGCATCAAATCGCTGAACCGGCCGACCTTGTTCGTGATGGAGGGCGGCTATGCGGTGGCGGAAATCGGCATCAACGCGGTGAATGTGCTGACGGGGTTTGAAGCGGCTTAGCCGCCATATCCAAGCCGCCCCCGGCCTCTGATGACCGCTCAAGCCATCAGCTGAACTGACCGCTGCGCAGAATCGCCACCCCCTCGCGCGCTGGATCCAATTCCGTGTAGCGCAGCACGGCGTTGGCATGTTCGCGCATCAGCGCCTCCGCCCGCGCCCCTTGCCCGGCGGCGATCGCCTCGACGATGGCGTGATGCTGCATATGGGCGTAATTCAGGCGCTTATATTCCGCGGCGAGATTATTGCGGTCGATCGCCAGGGCCTTCACCGAGGCGAAGGGGAGATGATCGTTGCGCGAGAGTGCCTCCTGGATGGCGGCATTGCCGGAGGCCTCGATGATGGCGGCGTGGAAGCGGATATTGAGGTCCAGATAGAGCGGCGCGTCAGCCTCGGTGAAGCTGCCCTTGTCTAGCAGGGCATCGCCTTCCCGCAGGCAGAGCTTGAGGGTTTGCAGCACCGCCTGATGGGCGCCGCGCTCGGCCAGCAACCGCGCGGCCAGCCCTTCCAGCACCCCGCGCACCTCCACCGCGCCGACGATCTGTGCCGATGACACGGCGCGCACCGCGAAGCCGCGCGCACCGGCCCGCACCAGCAGCCCTTCCTGTTCCAGCTCCCGGAAGGCCATGCGCACCGGCATGCGCGAGACGCCGAGCCGCTGCGCCAGCGGAATTTCCGCCAAACGCTCCCCGGCGGCGAGCTCCCCGGCGCTGATCATCCGCCGCAGCGTCACCAGCACGCGCTGCCCGGTGCGTTCACCACTCATGGCCAAAACCCATAAATTGGATACAATTTAGTCGATTCAAATTGACTCACACCCATGATTCCGCGTTTATTGGATACATTAGCAAGAATAATCCAGGAGTGGAAACGCGATGTTCCTGAAAAATGCGTGGTATGTGGCGGCGATGCCGGACGAGCTGGCGGACAAGCCGCTGGGCCGGACGATCTGCGGCGAAAAAATGGTGTTTTACCGTGGCGCCGGTGGCAAGGTGGCGGCGGTGGAGGATTTCTGCCCGCATCGCGGCGCCCCGCTCTCTCTGGGCTATGTCGAGGATGGCAAGCTCGTCTGCGGCTATCACGGGCTGGCGATGGGCTGCGAGGGCAAGGCGCTGGAGATGCCGGGCCAGCGCGTGAACGGCTTCCCCGCGATCAAATCCTACGCGGTGGAGGAGCGCTACGGCTTCATCTGGGTCTGGCCGGGCGACAAGGCCAAGGCCGATCCCGCGACCATCCATCATCTCGAATGGGCGGTGAATCCGGAATGGGCCTATGGCGGCGGGCTCTACCATATCAATTGCGATTATCGGCTGATGATCGATAATCTGATGGATCTCACACACGAAACCTATGTGCATGCCGGCTCCATCGGCCAGAAGGAGATCGACGAAGCGCCGGTTTCCACCAGGCTCGAAGGCGATCACGTCATCACCAGCCGTTTCATGGAAAATATCAAGGCGCCGCCTTTCTGGCAGATGGCGCTGCGGATGAATGATCTGGCGCCGGATGTGGCGGTTGATCGCTGGCAGATCTGCCATTTCCATCCGCCCTCGCATGTGTTGATCGAGGTTGGCGTGGCGCATGCCGGGCATGGCGGCTACCAGGCGCCGGAGGCGGTGAAGGCCTCCAGCATCGTGGTCGATTTCATCACCCCGGAAACCGAGACCTCGCATTGGTATTTCTGGGGCATGGCGCGGCACTTCAAGCCCGGCGATGCCGAACTCACCGCCAAGATCCGCGAGGGCCAGGGCAAGATCTTCAACGAGGACCGGGAGATGCTGGAACAGCAGCAGCAAAATCTGCTGCGCTGGCCGGAGCGGGCCTTGCTGAAGCTGAATATTGACGCGGGGGGCGTGCAGTCCCGCCGGATCATCGAGCGGCTGCTGGCCGCGCAGGCGGCGTGATGCTGGCGCCGCTGACGATCGAGACCGAGCTGGTCGCGGTCCGCGATGCTGGCCTGGATGTGCGGCATTTCACCCTCGCTGGCGTGGCGGGCGCGTTGCCGCCCTTCAGCGCCGGCGCGCATGTGGATGTGCATCTGCCTGGCGGGCTGGTCCGGCAATATTCGCTGTGCGGCGACCCGGATGAAGGCGGCCCTTACGAAATCGCGGTGCTGCGCGAGCCCGCCTCACGCGGCGGTTCGGTGGCGATGCACGGGTTGCAGGAAGGGGCCAGGCTGACGATCAGCCCGCCACGCAACCTCTTCGCCCTGGATGAGACGGCATCGAAAACCCTGCTCTTCGCGGGCGGCATCGGCATCACGCCGCTTTTGGCGATGGCCCGGCGGCTGCACCGGCTGGGGGCGGAGTTCGAGCTGCATTATTGCGCCCGCACCCCGGCCAGGGCCGCGTTTCTGGAGGCGCTGCGGCAGGCGCCGTTCGCGGCCAGGGTGGTCACGCATTTCGATGACGGCGCGCCGGCCCAGGCCCTGAACGCCGCGGCCGTGCTGGCCCATCCGGATGCAGGCACGCATCTTTATGTCTGCGGCCCGGGCGGCTTCATGGCGCATGTGCTCGCCAGCGCCCAGGCGGCAGGGTGGGACGAATCGAGGCTGCACCGGGAATATTTCACAGCCCCGGCAACGGACACCGTCGGCGACCAGGCGTTCGAGATCGAGATCGCCAGCACCGGCCAGGTGCTCACCGTGCCGCCAGGGCGCAGCGCCTGGGCGGTTCTGGACGAAGCCGGGCTGTTCGTGCCGGTATCCTGCGAGCAGGGCATTTGCGGCACCTGCCTGGTCGGGGTGAAATCCGGCCTGCCCGACCATCGCGACAGCTATCTGACCGATGCGGAGCATGCCGCCAATGATCAATTCACCCCGTGCTGCTCACGCGCCAAAACAGCGAGACTGGTGCTGGATCTTTAACAGGGCGCTCGGTCCGGCTTGAATCAAGAGGCGATCAAGCCGGACCGTTCCGCCTACTGGATAGGCTGTAAATATGAAACGCGGCCGGTGCGAAACCGGCCGGGTTTTTAAAAATTTACGATCAGCCTTTTGCGTTTCGAAGCTCAAAGGCGGTCGCGAACTCAAAGCTGCCATCCGGCTTCTTACGCGGCGCGCCGAACAGCCTTGCCTTCACAAAGACATTGTTGCGCACCTTCACCGTCAACCAGATCAGAACAATCGGCAGCAGAACGCCAAGCAACAGCTCCAATAGCGGCAGCGCGCCGGAGGACGGGTCGGCCAGCGTTTGCATGGTGGCGCTGAGGGATTGCGGAATCATCAGCAGCAACAAGACCACCGCGCCAATATAGCCGCCATATTTATATTTGAAGATACTGAGCGAAACAGAGGCGAAAACGCCGAAAAACAACAGCCCGAGCAGGGTGGCGACGACCGCCGACGTGCCGGGATCCAGTTCCGGCCCCAGCTTGGCGCTGACCTGCGCGGCCTTCGCCAGCCCGATGAGAACCGCCAGCAGCATCATCAAAGTCGCAAGCACGATATTCATCCGGCGATAGCGGCGCATGCCTTCCGGCGAGGGAATGGAGGCGACAATCCGCGCCGCCATCAGGGGTTTTTGGACCTCTGACGCAATCTGTTTGAAGATTTCCGGCTTGGCCACGCCCTGGTCGGAAAGCGCCCTGGCGCGCAAGGCCGCATCCTTTAACTGGCGTCTGCTCATCGGCCTCTCCTTGCCATTGTCATTTTTTGAATGCCTGGAGATCTTGATAACCGGCGCGCGCCCCGGTCACAAGGCCATTTGTTTTGATGCAGATAGCAAAACCACGCGGCCTACATTTCGCGCAGCCGCCGCTGCCTACCGCGAGGCGGGCGCATGGAGGCTCATCGCAAAGCCTCCATGCCTTTTTGCACGCTCAAAGTTTCAAAACCGCCTTCACGCAGGCGCCGCTTTCCGACTCATGCACGGCCTCGTTGATCTGCGCGAAATCGTAAAACCGCATCATCTTCTCCGCCGGGAAGCGGCCCTGCGCGTGCAGTTCGATCAGCTTGGGCAGGAACACGGCCGGCTCGGCATCGCCCTCGACGATGCCGCGTATATGCTTGCCGCTGGTCAGCAGGTCGATCACCGGCACCGGCAGCACCTCATCCGGGCGCGAGGCGCCGATGATGCCCAGCGTGCCGCGCGGCGCCAGCGCCGCCAACGCCTGGGAGAGCACCGGGATCAGCGCCGTCGTGTCGATCGCGTAGGCCACGCCGCCGCCGGTGATTTGCCGGATCGCCTCGACAGGATTGTCCGTGCCGGCATTCACCGCATGGGTGGCGCCGAGATCCCTGGCGAGATCGAGCCGGGCCGGGTTGCGGTCCACGGCGATGATGGAGGTGGCCCCCACCAGCTTCGCCGCCATCACCGCCGAAAGCCCGACCGAGCCGGTGCCGAACACGGCGAGGCTCTCACCCACCCCGACCTTCAGCGCATTGATGACGGCGCCGGCACCGGTCTGGATGCCGCAGCCAAACGGCGCCAGCACCGCGAGATCGGCATCCGCCGCCACCTTCACCACATTGCTGTGATGCGCCACCACATGGCTGGCAAAGCTGGACTGGCCGAAGAAATGGCTGTGCACCGGGCCTGAATCACAGCTGAGCGCGGTGCTGCCATCGGCCCGCGCGCCGCTGAAATTGAGCGGAAAGAAGCCGTGGCAATAGCTGGGCGCATGCACCGCGCAAGAGGGGCAGGCCCCGCAGGCGCGGTAGCTCATCACCACCTTGTCGCCCACCGTAAAGCCGGACACCCCCGCCCCCACCTGCTCAACGATGCCCGCCCCCTCATGCCCCAGCACAATCGGCTGGGGCACCGGAAACACCTGGTCGCGCATCGCCAGATCCGTGTGGCAGATGCCAACGGCGGTGATGCGGATCAGCAGCTCATCCGCGCGCGGGGCTTCGAGGCTGAGGGTTTCGAGATGGAATTTACCACCCGGCGCGCGGGTGACAGCGGCCTGAATATGCATCCTGACCTCCTCAGAACGGCTTCATCGGCGCGTCGGCCTGCATCGTCATCCATTGCCACATGGAGAACTCCTCCCAGCTTGCGGGGCCGCCGACGGCGGTGCCGTTGCCCGAGGCGCCGCGCCCGCCGAACGGGTTGGCCACGTCATCGGCGACACTCTGGTCGTTGATGTGGATCAGGCCGGTTTTCAGCTGCCGGGCAATCTTCATGGCGCGGCCGATATCCTTGCCGATGATGCCGGCGGAGAGCCCATATTCGGTGTTGTTGGCGAGCGCGATCGCCTCCTCGTCGGTATCGAACGGCACGATATTCACCACCGGCCCGAAAATCTCCTCATCGAAGCAGGGCATGCCCGGGCGCACATCCTCCAGCACGGTGGGCTTGTAGAATAGCTGCTCATAGGTGCCGCCCGCCGCCAGCTTCGCGCCGGCCGCGACAGAGTCTGTGACCAGCTTGTGCACACGGTCCAGCTGGCGCTGGTTGATCAGCGGCCCCAGCGCCACCTGCCCGGAGGCCGGGTCGCCCACCGGCAGATGATTGGCCTTTTCCACCAGCGCCGCGGTCAGTGCCGGCACCAGCGACCGCTCGACCAGGATGCGCCCGGAGGCCATGCAGATCTGCCCCTGATGGAACCAGGCACCGAAGGCGACGTTGGAGGCGGCGGCGGCGAGATCGGCATCGCCGAGGACGATGACGGAATTCTTGCCGCCCAGCTCCAGCGAGACCTTCTTCAGATGCCGGCCGCAGCTCTCGCCCACCTTGCGCCCGGCGGCGGTGGAGCCAGTGAAGGCGACCATCTGGATATTGGGATCGGTGCAGACCGCCTCGCCCGCCTCCACATAGCCGGGGACCATATGCAGCAGCCCTTTCGGCAGCCCGGCCATCTCGAAGATGCGGGCGATGATGACGCCGCCCGAGACCACCGTCTGCGGGTCCGGCTTCAGCACCACGCCATTGCCGATGGCCAAAGCGGGCGCCACGGCGCGCAGCCCCAGGATCAGCGGGAAATTGAACGGCGAGATCACCCCGACAACCCCCAGCGGCACACGCCGCGCGATGGAGAGGCGCTCCGGGGTGGAGGGCAGCACCTGGCTCGGGATATGGTGCAGCAGGGCGGCGGCGGCGCGGCAGATCTCCACCGCCTCGCGCACCTCGTGCTGGCCCTTGGGGATGATGGCGCCGGTCTCGCGGGCGATCCAGAGCGCCAGCTCCTCCGCATGGGTTTCAAAAAGTTCGGCCGCCTTCAGCAAAATCGCCTCGCGCTGGCGCTCATGGGTGGCGAACCAGGCGGGCTGGGCCGCCGTCGCCGCCTGGGCGGCGGCGGCAATCTCCGCCGTACCGCCAATGCCGGCGCGGGTCAGCACGCCAGCGGTGGCGGGCTCCAGCACGTCAGCGATGGTGGGGGCGGCGACCCAGTCGCCATTGAACAGCTTGCCCTCCCAGCCGGTACCAAGGAAAGCGCCTTGGGTGATTGCGTCCAACATGATGCTAACTCCGTGTTTGATTGATTCAGGATGGTTCGGAAGCCGGGCTTGCGGCGGGCGGCTTCGTGGAGGGGCGGCGAGCGAAGCCACGCTGCCGGCCAGCCTCCCCGCCCCGCAAGTTCAACATGTAACCAACAGGCAGCAGGCGCAGCGCGTAGCGGCGCTCCACCCAGCCCCAGATGCCCTGCGGCAGCAGCAGGGCGAACCCCACCGCGGCGGCGCCAATGCCGATGAGATACCACACGCCCTGGGCGCCGAAGCCGGCCTCCACGGCGAAGAACAGGATGGCGCCGAGGATCGGCCCCTCGAACGTGCCGATGCCGCCGACGAGGGTCATGAAGATCATGTAGGCGGTCCATTGCACGCCGAAATAGGTGTTCGGCTGAAACGAGATCGAGGTGGCGAGCCACACCGCCCCGGCCATGCCCGCCCCCAGCGCCGCCAGTACGAAGATGATGCGCTTGGTGCGCCCGACCTGCACGCCCACCGAGCGCGCCGCCTCCTCATTGTCGCGGATCGCCTGCACCGCCGCCCCCAGCCGCGAGCGCAGCAGCAGGAACAGCAGCAGCGCCACCCCGGCCATGGCCAGCAGCCCGAACCAGTAGGTGTCCGCCCTGCGCGCGGCGGGGGCGAAGCTGTTGAGCGCCAGCAGCGAGGTACCCGTCGCCCCTTGCACGATCGGGTCCAGGCTGACCAGCAGCTGCACCAGCGCCGCCAGCACCCACATGCCGATGGCGAACTCCCCCGCCCGCAGCTTCAGCATGAAGCTGGACACGATAAGCGCCAGCACCGCACTGCTCACACCGCCCAGCAGCAGCGCCGCATAGACCGGCACACCGGCCTGGGAGAGCCGGATCGCGCCATAGGCGCCGAAGCCGAAGAAGAGCTGCTGCCCGACCGAGACCAGCCCGCCATAGCCGGCCAGCGCGTTCCAGGTGATCGCCAGCATCACATACACGAACAAGGTGGTCAGATGATCGACCGCATTCGCCGAGAGCAGCAACGGGCCCGCCAGGAGCGCTAAATTCAGCGCCACGATCAGGGCGGTGCTGGCGATGGAGCGGCGTGTCCAGCGCTGGACGTGATAGGCGTGCGTCATGCGACCCTCATGCGGAGACGGCGGAGATAGGCGCTGAGCGCGCCGCCCTGGTAGAGCCGGGCGATCAGCACGACGAGAAACACGGCATGGCCGGCGATTTGCGACAGATGCGTGTTGAGCGCCCCGCCCACGCCCTGCGCCACCCCCAGCACGATGCCGCCGATGAGCGTGCCCCAGAGCGAGCCGGTGCCGCCGATTACCACCGCCTCGAAGGCGTAGAGCAGCTGCGGGCCACCGGCATAGGGGTCGAAGCTCCCGCTCGCCCCCAACGCCGCGCCGGCCAACCCGACCATGACCATGGCCAGCGCCGTGGTGGCGGCGCGGACCAGCCTGGTATCGACCCCGGAGAGCCTGGCGGCATCCTCATCCTCCGCGGTGGCGCGGATGCGCCGGCCGATCTGGGTACGCGAGAGCAAAAGCTGCGTGCCCCCCAGCACCAGCAGCGCAGCGGCGAACACCAGACAGGCGAGCTGGCTGATGAAAATCCCGCCGATGGCCCAGCTGCCGTAAGAGAGTGTGCCGATATCCGCGGCGAAGGACTGCGTATCCGCGCCAAATATGCTGAACAGCACATTGTCGCAGATCAGCGCCAGGCCGAACGTGGCCAGCAGCGGCACCAGCGCGCCGCCTTTCAGGCTGGGCTCGATGATGCAGAATTGCAGCGCCACGCCCAGCAGCGCCATCACCGGCAACATCAAGGCGAGACCGCCCAGCGGCGAGATGCCAAGCGTCTGATAGATCACCATCATGATGAAGGCGCCCAGCACCGCCAGCGACCCATGCGCCAGATTGATGACGCGCATGACCCCGAACAGAAAGGAAAGCCCCGCCGCCAGCAGCGCGTAATACCCGCCGAGCAGTACGCCTTGCAGAAACTGATTAAGCCAGAACATCGCTACATCCTTTCAATGCGCTTGCCGGTTGAGGCCGAAATAGGCGTCCATCACCGCCTCGCGCGTCAGGCTGCCGGCGGCGCCGGAGAGCACGATGCGCCCTTCCAGCATGCAAACCAGCCGCGTCGCCGCCGCCATGGCGCGGCGCAGATCCTGCTCGACGAGAATGATGCTGGTGCCGGCCGCGCGCAGCTTCGGCAGGGCTTCGTAAACCCCATCGACCGCCACCGGCGAGAGGCCAAGCGAAAGCTCATCCAGCAGCAGCAGCTCAGGGTTGGTCATCAACGCCCGGCCGATCGCCACCGCCTGCTGCTGCCCGCCCGAGAGTAGCCCGGCCTGGCGCTTGAGAATGGGCTTGAGCTGGGGGAGCGCCTCCAGCACGGTCTCGAAATTCCACACCCCCTTGCGGCAGGCGGCGAGGTGCAGCGTGTCCTGCACGTTCATCCCCGGAAACAACCGCCGCCCCTCCGGCACCAGCGCGATGCCGCCCCGCACCCGCCGGTGCGCGGACAACCGGGTGACATCCTGCCCGCGAAACATGATCCGCCCCTGCACGGGACGGTGCGCGCCGGCGATGCTGCGCATCAACGTGCTCTTGCCCGCGCCATTGGCGCCGACGATGGCCAGCACCTCGCCAGGCGCCATGCTGAAGGAGAGATCATGCAGCGCGACCAGCAGCCCATGGCAGGCCTTGAGATTTTCAATCGTCAGCAGGGTCATGCCGGAACCTCCTCCGAACCGAGATAGGCGCTGATCACCACGGGGTCTTTCAGCACCGCCTGCGGCTCCCCTTCGGCGATGATGCGCCCGGCATCCATGCAGACCAGCCGGGTGACGACTTTGACCAGGATGTGCACGATATGCTCGATCCAGACGATGGCGATGCCGCGCCGGCGCAGATCCAGAATCACCTCCACCAGCTCCAGCGCCTCGCCATCGGTCAGGCCGCCGCCGATTTCATCGAGCAGCAGCAGATCCGGGCCAGTGGCCAGAGCGCGCGCCAGCTCCAGCCGCTTGCGCTCCAGCAGCCCCAGCGTTTCCGCCGGGCGGTTGGCGACGGCGAGCATGCCGCACAGCTCCAGCGAATCCACCGCCCGGTCATAAGCCTCGCGCTGCGCGAAGCCGCCGCCTTGCGTTGCCGCCACCAGCAGATTTTCGAACACCGTCATGCCGCCGAACGGCTTTGGCACCTGGTGCGACCGGCCAATGCCGTGGCGGCAGCGCCAGGCCGCGTCTTGCCCGGTGATCTCCTCCCCGCGCAGGGTGATGCGCCCCTCGCTCACCGGCACCGCGCCGGAGAGCAGGTTGAGCAGGCTGGTCTTGCCGGCCCCGTTGGGGCCGACAATGCCGACAGCCTCGTTCGCCGCCACGTGGAACCCCACGCCATTGACGACGGCCAGCGCGCCATAACGCTTCACCAGCCCGGTTGCTTCCAGCAGCTTGGTCATGAAGCCACCAAATGGCCGCGAAGGAAGCTGGCAACCTCCTCGATGGAGTCCATCCCTTCACGCACCAGCGGCGCGTAAAGCTGCCAGGAATGGCACATGCCATCCCAAACCCGCAGTTCGGCCTGCACACCTGCACCGCGCAGCCTCCGCGCGATGGTGACGGAATCGTCGCGAAGCATCTCCCGCGATCCGACATGAACGAGCACCGGCGGCAAACCGGAAAGCTCCGCGAATAAAGGTGTCACCGCCGGGTCGCGCAAATTCCGGCCGGGCAAATAGGCGCTGAGGAACAGACCGACCAGCTCCTTGGAGAGAATCGGATCATCGGAGACGCTGTGATGCGTCTCACCATCCCCCGCAAAATCCAGGGCAGGTGACATCAGGGCCAGGGCGGCGGGGCTTTGCCCTCCTCCGTTGCGTGCCCTGACGGCCGTGGACAAAGCAAGATTGCCACCCGCACTGTCCCCCGACAGGGCAATTGCCTCGTATCCTTCAGCCAAGGCCCAATGAAAGGCGGACAGAGCATCGTCATGGGCGGCGGGAAACGCGTGTTCCGGCGCAAGACGGTAATCCGCGGCCAGAACCGCGATGTTCGCGGCGCGGGCGAGATTGGCCGCCACCGTCCGGTGGGTCCGAGCGGACCCCAGCACGAAGCCACCGCCATGATAATAAATGATCAGCCTGCCGGGCACGGCATCGGCCGGCAGGATGAGATCCCCGCCCACCGGCCCCGCCTCAACGCGCCGGATCTCCAGCCCCTCTGGAACCGGCAGGGCGGCATGCGCGACGTTGAACCAATCCCGCAATTCCAAGGGACCGCCTTGCGGTGGAGGATTTGCCGCCATCACTGCCAAAAGAGCATCAAGTTCAACCAACGACATGCCGCGCCTCCTCACATCTTGTACGGCTCAAGCGGGCCCTGGATGGGCACGGAGGGATCCTCCGCATGCTCGAAGGTGCGGTAATCCAGCTTATATTTGCCAGACGTCGCCTTCAGCCATTGCGCGCCGATGAGATTGGTGGTGGCGACATTGGGCACCGGACCGTTGACGAAATCGATCCGGCCCATCACCGTGGTCGTCTGCAACCGGCTCATCGCCTTCGCCACCGCGGATTTGTCCTTTGGATTTCCGGCGGATTTCAGCGTCGCCACCATGGCGTCGAACAACGCCAGGGAAGGCCCGAGCTGTTGCTGCCATTGCCGCCCGGTCGTGGCCTGGTAGGTGCTGGCGAGCTGCGCCGAGCTGAGCCCGGTGAGCGCCGAACCATACGGGAAGGCCGGATGCCAGTAGGCGCCGGCATTGATCCGGTAGCCCAGCGGGCCCAGCGCCTCCATCTGCGAGGGAAACAGACCGGTTTTGGCGACGGTGACGATCTTCATCTGCCGGGTCAGCCCCTGCTGCGCCGCCTGGCGCCAGAAGCTGGTGAAATCCGGCGGGATCGGGAAGGTGCAAAATACCTCGCAGCCGGCCTTCTTGAACATCGCGATCTGCGCGGAATAATCGGTGGTACCGTCCTGGTAGCCACCAGGATCGACCATATCGAACCCGGCCTTGGCGAGGTCGGGCAAGAGATGCGCGCGGATGGCATTCCCGTCCGCATCGTTGGGGCACAGCACCGCCACCCGCTTGTTGCTGGCCACATCATTATTCCAGCTGGAAATGTAGAGATCCCGGAACTGCGCGGTGCCGAAGCAGAAATGGTAGGTCCATTTGAACGGCGAAGGCTGGCCCGGCTTGGCGCCGCGCCCGAAATACCAGGACTCCCAGGGTACGATGGTGGACAGGCACGGCACGCCCGCCGCCTCGCACGCATCGGCCACCGGATTGACCACTTCCGGCGTCGAGGTGGTCAGCATCAGATCGATCTGCTGGCCATTGATCAGATCCTTGGCGAGCTGGCTGGCCCGGGCGGGATCGGACTGGGTGTCGCGGTCGAAAATCGTGACCTCGTAGGTGGTGCCGTTCAGCGTCAGCCCGTTCGCGAATGCCTTGCGGACCAGCCCGAGAATGAACGGATCGCCCTCGCCGAAGCCGGCCAGCGGCCCGGTGCGCGGGCTGATGAAGCCGATGCGCAGCGTATTCGCCGCCGCCGCCCGCGCCGGGCGCCAGCCGGCGCCAAGCCCCAGCGCAACGCCGGCACCGGCGCCGACGAGCAGCCGGCGCGACAGCCCGTCACGGGTGTTTGAATCGTGAACGCTCATGGTGTTTCCCCGTTCTTTGCTGTTGGCATCTCAGAAGGCATGGATGTAGCGCAGAATGACATTGAAGCCGTTGGTGGTGTTCTTCTTCACCACCGGCAGATAGACATTCAGGAAGCCAATATTGTTCTGGTTGAACATGTAGGTCGCCCCCGGCCCCATCGAGAGGCTTTCCGTCTCGGTGCCTTTCTGGGTCACGCCATTCACCTGGTCATCGGTGAATTGCTTGAAGTAATAGCCGTTTAGCCCGACATTGAGCTTCGGCAGCACCTCGTAGGAGGCGGTGAAATTCACCCAGCCCGCATCACCCGCCTGGGTGGTGGTGCCGGCCGGCAGCGGCGCGCTGGAGGCCGGCTGGGAGTTGGTGAAATTATGCAGATAGTTGAACCGCGCCGACAATTCGGTTTTGGCGGTCGGCAGCACTGTCACCGACCAGTAGGGATTGATCGACCAGAAGCCCGAGCTGGGATTGATGTCCTTCGAGGTGTCATACGACCCGCTGGGCGAGATCACGTCGAATTCCATGCGCTGCGCGAAAACCGGGCGGCCGCCGCGAATGACCGGCGGAAACGCGATGAACGGACCCCAGGTGATGTCGCCAACCCCCATGCCGCGATTGGCGACCAGCCGGACTGGGCTGTCATGCGCGAAGGAGGCATTGAGATCGACCAGCGGCACGATCGCCATCGCCCCAAGCACCCCGCCGAACAGATGATAAGGCGACACATAGATGAACTGGTTGAGCGAGACGATCGCGGTGATGCTGGTGTTCTTGAACACCGGAATCGCGTTGCCATTGGTGTCGTTGATGGCGTTGAAATGCTGGATCTGGAAATATTGCTGGTAGATCAGACCAGGCGTGTATTTACCCAGCGCATCGAAGAAACTGGTGCCGCCGAGATTGATGCCCGACGGCTCGTTGACCGTCACCGCCTGGGCGGGCTTCAGCGCCGCGCCGCAGGCCAGCGCCAGGGCAAGAACCGCGGATGAAACAGCCTTGAATTTTCTTGTTTTCATTGAACGCTCCCATATTGGATACGCCTTTGCGGCGTTGATTTTAAGGAACCGATGGACCGGCCCAAGCTTTTATTATGTTATATTACATATTTTTGAGCGATACCGCACAGCACTCACGGCATTCCGATCCTCCCTTCCCTTACCTCTGCCGCCGCGTTGAATCCGGCGCTGGCGAAGCTTATCGCATCATGGCCTCGGCCACGCTGTTCCAGGGGAGACATGGAAATTTGTCCGAAAGGGACAGGCTCTCAAGACTCAATCTTGGCGGCACAGGCCGGATTTAGTGGTTCGTCTGCCGATACGCACTGGGGCTGCAGCCGAAACGCTCTCGAAATGCCCTGCTGAAATGCGAAAAATTATTGAACCCATAAGCGAATGCGATTTCGCCGACAGCAAGATGGCGTTGCGCCGTGGCGCGCAGCGCCTGGGCACAGCGCTCCAGGCGAGACTGCCAGATAAAATCTGACAAGGAGATGTCGCTCCCGGCAAAGGCGCGATGCAGATGCCGCTTCGAGCACCCGAACTGCTCGGCCAGGGTCTGCACCGAAAGCTCCGGGTCGGCGATATGGGTACGGATATAATGCTTCACCTGAAATTCCAGCGTCTGGGCGGCGGAAACGCTAGCGCGCTCCTGCGCCGCGCCGGCGATGGCAAGGCGCAGCAGATTGGTCGCCACCTCCCCAAGCCCCGCCGCTTCGCTGGCGTTGGCCCGCGCGCCCTCGGCCAGAATGCTGTTGATGTAATTCGGAAAAATTCTTCCTACGGCCGACACTTGGCCGAAATCATGCACCCCGAAACAATCCAGTTGGGCAGCGGGTAAATGCAACTCTGCCTTCGGCACCAGAATCACGAATTGGTGGACCTCGGTCAGATTCACCACCCGATAGGGCCGCGCCGTATCGTAAAATGTCCACCCCGCCCCGTCGAGCACCACCTCCCGCCCGGCCTGGGCGAACAGGCTGCGTCCGGATAATTGGACAGCGACTTTTACGAATTCACGTGGACCGTTATTGGCACTGCGCGCCTCCCGCACCACCGCCACAGAGGAGGATGAAAGCTCGCAAAGCTTGACCTGCCCCGCTTCCTGGAAGCGGGCACGGCCAAAAAACGGTGCGTCGTCAATGATGTTGGATTTCAACCCCCCCATCATTTGCCAAAGCGCATGATCCCAAACGGGCATCTGACTCGCGCCAACAGCCTCGATCCATGTCCCCGGCGTCGTTTCACATGACATGCCGTTTCATCCCAATGCCAGCAGCAGCTGTTTTAGTTTTGATTTTAACGGTCAGAATAGAGCGATCGGCGGAACGCCGTCAAGAATTTCGGGTCAGATCGATTTAATATATATCATATCATATCGGCCTCATGCCCAGGGCGCCTGCCCGTGTCAGCGACATCAACGGCAGACAACACCACCTCACCGGCGCCAAAGCGCGTGGGCGATCCCTCTACGATACAGATTCAGATTGACGCGCCAACTCAAAAGCTAGAGCAGTGGCAAGCCGACATAATTCTCCGCCAGGCTCCGCTGCGCCGCCTCGGATTGGCGGATATAATCCAGCTCCGCCATTTGCAGCCGCCGGGAAAATCCATCCATCTCCGGAAAGCGATGCGTCACCGAGGTAAACCACCAGGAAAAGCGTTCCGCTTTCCACACCCGCGCCAAGGCGCGCGCGGAATAGCCCTCAATCCCGCCAGCCTTGCCGGACTTGAAAAATTCAACAAGCGCCTCCGCCAGAAACGTGACATCGGAGGCGGCCAGGTTCATCCCCTTGGCGCCGGTCGGCGGGACGATATGGGCGGCATCCCCGGCCAGAAACAAACGCCCCCAGCGCATCGGCTCGGCAACAAAAGAGCGCAGCGGCGCAATGGATTTCTCAAAAGCGCCCCCGCGAGTTACCTTCCCGGCCAGCTGCGGGCCAAGCCGCAGGCAGAGCTCATCCCAGAACCGTTCATCCGGCCAATCCTCAAGCTTCTCCTCCAATCCGCACTGCACGTAATAGCGGCTGCGGGTCGGCGAGCGCATCGAGGCCAGGGCGAAGCCGCGCTCGTGATTGGCATAGACCAGCTCTTCATCCGCCGGCGGCACATCGGCGAGGATGCCGAGCCAGCCAAACGGATAGACACGCTCGAACTGGCGCAGCACCGTGGCGGGAATCGCCGCCCGGCTGACGCCATGAAACCCGTCACACCCGGCCACGAAGCGGCAGGCGAGCTGCTTCGCCTCCCCCTGCGCGGTCCAGGTCACAATTGGCTCATCCCCATCCAGCCCATGCAGCGCCACATCCTCGGCGTTCCAGACGATCTCGACCCCGCGCGCCGGCGCGGCATCGAACAGATCTTTCATCACCTCCTGCTGGCCATAAACAACAACATGCCGCCCGCCGGTGAGTGCTGCCAGATCGATGTGGAACAACTCTCCATCCAGCGCCAGATTGGTGCCGCCATGCACCAGCCCCTCACGCTCCATCCGCGCATTCAGCCCAAGCCTGCGCAACAGATCAACCGTCACCTGCTCGAGCACGCCAGCCCGCACGCGCGCCTCGACATAAGCCCGGTCGCGCCGCTCCAGCACCACCGCGCTTATCCCCTTCTGGGCCAGCAGATGCGCGAGCAACATGCCGGCAGGGCCAGCGCCGATGATTGCGATGTCAGTTTTCATGGTCAGGATGTTCCCCAAACGCCAGGATAACGGCGCGTTGTATATGTTACATCACATAATAATCAGCCGCGCCGCGCCGCCCATGGAGGCTACGCCAAAAAACTTGGATATTTCACCAAGTCCAGGCTAAGTGGCGGCATGCAGGATTCCAGCGCGGTACCAAGCTTCTATTTATATGGCGAATCCCACCGCGCCGCCGCCCCCGGCTTCGTGCACGCGGAAGCGCTGGATGACCGCTCCCGCCCCTCGGACTGGACAATCCGCCCGCATGCGCATCGCGAGCTGGCACAGCTGATTTTCATCAGCAAGGGTGGCGGCGACATGCGCGCAGAGGCCCGCACGCTGCGCTTTCAGGCGCCGAGCCTGCTGGTGGTGCCCGCCGGACTCGTCCATGGGTTCACCTGGGTGGCGGAAACCGCCGGGGTGGTGATCACCATGGCCAGCACCTACCTCGCCGGCCTCACCGCGCGCGATGCGGATGCCAGCGCCCTGTTCGCCAACGCCGCTTCACTGGCGCTGCCGCCGGGCGCGGCAGCGTCCTTGCAGCGCCACACACGGGATTTGATGCGTGAACTAGGCTGGTCCGCCCCCGGACATAAAACCGCGGTGGATGCGGCAATGCTGGCGATTTTGCTGGCCGGCATCCGCGCCTGCGCGCAGGCCGGCGCACCGGCGCCTCGCGCCGGGCACTACGCCGGGCTGGTCGCCAGGCTGCGGGCGCGCATCGAAGAGCGCTTCAGGCTGCGCGAACCTGTCCCCGCCTACGCGGCGGCTTTGGGCGTCTCCGTCACCGCCTTGCGCAACGCCTGCACACGCATCGCCGGCGCCGCCCCGGCCACCTTGCTGGATGAACGCGCGATGCTGGAAGCCCGCCGTGCGCTGCTTTATTCAAACCTGTCCGTCGCCGAGATCGGCTATGCGCTGGGCTTTGCCGATCCCGGACATTTTTCCCGGTTTTTCACGCGCCATGCCGGCCAGTCCCCGCGCGCCTTCCGGGCGGCGGCGCAGTGAGGCGGCGCTCAGGTCTGGTCGGGCCGCGCGGAGAGCAGATCACGTAGGCCAGGCTTCAGGATCTTGCCGGTGCCGGTGCGCGGCAGCGCCGCGACGAAGCTGACATATTTCGGAATCTTATAGCGCGCCAGGCGGGTATTGAGAAAGGCGAGGATCTCCTGCGCATCCGGCCCGGGCTCGGCCACCACCACCGCCAGATGCCCCACCTCGCCCCAGCGCGAATCCGGCACGCCGATGACCGCCGCCTCGCGGATCCCCGGCATCCCCGCCAGTACCGCCTCGATCTCCACCGGATAAACATTCTCGCCGCCGGAGATGAACATGTCCTTCTTGCGATCGACCAGGAAAAAGAACCCGTCCTCATCCTGGCGGGCGATATCGCCGGTGCGAAACCAGCCCTCAGCGGTGAAGGCCTTGGCGGTCTCATCCGGCGCGCGCCAGTAGGCGGTGAAGATGTTTTCGCCCTTCAGCAGCAACTCCCCGGCCATGCCTGGCGCCACATCATCGCCATTGGCATCGACGATACGCGTCTGGATGGAGGGCGGGATCAGCCCCGCGGCACCCGCCTTCTGGTCGATCAGCGGAATATGAACCGGCATGCAGGAGACCGTCCCGGCCTCGCTCATGCCAAACCCATCGGCAATGGCGATGCCATCGTGCAGCCAGGCGCGTATGTCGGCGGCCGGGTGCGGCGCGCCGCCGGAAAAAATACCGGTGAGGGTGCGCAGGCGTTGCGGGTCGAAGCCCGGCTCGGCGCGCAGCATCTTCGCCATTTGCGGCACACAAAAATAATGCGTGATCCGCAAGTCAGGATCGGAGAGCCGGGCCAATGTGCGGGCGGCGTCAAAGCCCTCGCTGATCAGCACCGCGCCGCCGCGCATGAAGGCGGGACGCAGATTGGTGATGATCCCCATGACATGAAACATCGGCGTTTCCGCCAGCATCGTGCTCTCATGGGTGACACGGGCCAGCAGGCCGAAATTCACCGCGGTCTGGGTGATGTTGCGTTCGCTCAGCAACACGCCCTTGGGCCGGCCGGAGGTGCCGGAGGTGTAGAGAATGAGGCTGGGCGCGGCACGGTCGAACGGCACCAGCGCCAGCGCCGGCGCCTGTTCAATCTCGCTACGCAGCGCGGGCAACAAGGTCTGCCGCATAGCAGCGCCGAGCGGGTCCAGAAACTCGGCATCGCCAACCAGCAAGGCGGGATCACAATCATCGAGCAGCCGGCGCTGCTCGGGCAATGCCAGGCGCCAGTTCAGCGGCACGAAAATCGCGCCGATGCGCGCGCAGGCGAGGTGCAGCAGCGCCTGCTCGGCGCAATTGCGCCCCAGCGCCGCGATGCGCTCCCCCGGCTTGATGCCGTAATGCGACACCAACAGCCCGGCGGTCTGGGCGATCGCCTCGTCCCATTGCGCGTAGTTCCATTTGCGGCCGCTGGCGAATTCCAGCACCGCCAGCGCTTCCGGCTGCAGCCGTGCCTGCAGGCCGGGATCGTCCACGATATTGACCATTGCGGTTCCTCCCCTGGTAGGCGCGCTCAGTCTTTCAAACGATAGGCGCCAAGCCCGGGCTTGTAGGTTTTTTCATCGATGAACTGCCGGATCCCCTCTTTTCGTCCATCATTATCATAGGAATTCGCCGCCTCCTGGGCACGCACCAGATAATCCTCGGCATTCTCATAGGTCATCTCCCCTACCCGGCGCACGGCATCCTTTGTCGCCTTCAGCGCCACGGGGTTCTTCTTCAGCAGCACGTTGGCAACCTCGGTCACGCGCTGGCGCAGGCCAGAGAGCGGCGGCGCCTCATTCACCAGCCCCCAGGCGGCGGCGGTTTTGCCATCCACCATCTCGCCCATCATGGCGTGGTACATGGCGTTGCGGAAAGAGAGCAGCTCCACCGCCACCTTGGTGGCCCCACCGCCGGGCAGAATGCCCCAATTGATCTCGGAGAGGCCAAACTGCGCCTCCTCTGCCGCAAAGGCGAGGTCACAGGCGAAGAGCGGACCGTAGCCGCCGCCAAAACACCAGCCATTCACCATCGCGATGGTCGGCTTCTGGTACCAGCGCAGCCGCCGCCACCAGCCATAGGATTCACGCTGCGCCTTGCGCGTGGCGCCCAGCCCCTGCGCCTCCGTCTCCCGGAAATATTCCTTCAAATCCATGCCCGCGGACCAGGCCGTGCCCTCACCGGTGAGCACCAGCACCCCGACATCCTCGCGGAATTCCAATTCGTCGAGCACCTCCATCATCCGCCGGTTCAGCCCCGGGCTCATGCAATTGCGCTTCTCCGGACGGTTGAATTTCACCCAGGCGATGCGGTTTTCAACCGTGAACGCGACGGTATCGGTCTCAGACATTTTCATTCCCCTTCAAAAGCAAGGCCCGCGGCAAAGCCGGCGCGCCTCATCTGCATCCGGTTTTAATGCTATATATCATAACATACAAGCCCCGACGATGCCGCCTCGGTGGGGGATGAGATTGCGTCGGCCTCAGGCCGCGGGCATAGTCGCGCCATGGCGCTGAAACTGAAATCCCCCGCCCCTGCCCCGGTTGAAAGCGCGGGCCCCAGCAATCCCCTGGAACAGCTTCTGGGCTACCAGCTGCGCCGCGCCTCCCAGGCGATGATGGCGGATCTCGGCACCGAGCTGGCGGATCTGGACCTCAAGGTCACGGAAATGTCGGTGCTGATGGTGATCGAGGAGAATCAGGACATCACCCAGAGCGAAATCGGCCGGGTGCTGGCCATCCAGCGCGCCAACATGGTGCCGCTGACCACGCAGCTGGAACGCCGTGGGCTGCTGCGCAAGGGGGTGACCACGGGGCGGGCGCAAGCGCTGCGCCTGACGCCCGCCGGGCGAGCGCTGATGCGCGAATGCCGCAAGCGCGTGGCCCGGCATGAGGCGCGCTTCCTGGCCGGTATCGGCAAAACCCAGCGCGAGGCGCTGTTGCGGCACTTAAGGATGGTCTGGGAGGGTTAACGCTATCTGCGTTTCGGTTGACGCGCCAGACAGCGCCACATCATGCGCCGCGCCTCAACCAGCGTCTTGCAGCGCCGTCTCCAGCCGGTGATAGCGGCGCTGGTGATAGACCAGCCCGGTGGCCTGGGGACATAGTTTGACCGCCCGCACATCGCAGAACAATACGCGATGCGTCCCAATTTCGACGACACTGGAAATCACCCCATCAAAGGCGGCGGTGGCGCTCTCCAGCACCGGCGCGCCCGTTTCCAGGCGCCCCCAGCCCGCCTGGGCGAAGCGCTCCGCCATGCTCAGCCCCTGCTGACCGGAAAACCAGCGCGAAAGCGGCTCGCCATCCGCATTGAGCACATTCACGCATAACGGCCCGCCCTGCTGAAACGCCCCCGAGAGCCGGCTGTTTTTATTCATGCAGACCAGCAGCGTCGCCGGCGTGTCGGTCACGCTGCACACGGCGGAGGCGGTGAAGCCCATATCGCCCTCCGGCGCGCGGGTGGTGATGATGTTCACCGCAGCCCCAAGCCGGGCCATCGCATCCCTGAACAAGGTGGTGTCGATTGTCATCGGGCTGGCCTTTCCAAAACTCAACGCATCACGAACGGATCAGGCAATGGCGCATCCGAGAGATTGATCCAGACCGATTTGGTTCTGGTATAATCCAGGATCGATTCAACCCCGCCCTCGCGCCCCAGCCCGCTTTCCTTGTAGCCGCCGAAGGGCACCAGCGGCGAGATGACCCGGTAGGTATTCACCCACACCACCCCAGCCCGGATGGCGCGGGCCAGCCGGTGCGCACGCGCGAGATTTTGCGTGAACACACCGCTGGCCAGGGCGAATTTCGAATCATTCGCCAGCGCCAGCGCCTCGTCTTCGGTATCAAACGCCATCACGCTGAGCACCGGGGCGAAAAACTCCTCACCCCAGCAGGGCGGCTTGGGCGTGTCGCAGAGCAGGATCGTCGGGCGCAGATAGAAGCCCGCCTCAAACCCCGCCGGCACATCGCCACCGGTGATCAGCACCGCGCCCTGGTCCTGGCTGTCCTTGATCAGCGCCAAGGCCCGGTCGCGCTGGCGCGCGGTGGCCAGCGGGCCCATCTGCGTGGCCGCGTCGGCCGGGTTGCCGATGACGATCTGCTCCGCCCGCGCCTTCAATCTTTCCAGCAGCGCCGGCAGCAGCGGGCGCTGCACCAGCAGCCGCGAGCCGGCCACGCAGCTCTGCCCGCTGGCCGCGAAAATCCCGGCGATGACCGCGCTGACCACATTATCGGGATCGGCATCCGCGAAGGCCAGCACCGGCGATTTGCCGCCCAGCTCAAGCGTCGTCGCGGCCAGGTTGGCGGCGGAATTGCGGACGATATGCCGCGCCGTCTCCGGCCCGCCGGTGAAGGCGATGCGCGCGACCAGCGGATGCGTGGTGAGCGCCTGGCCACATTGCGCGCCAGTGCCGGTGATGATGTTCACCACCCCCGGCGGGAAGCCGGCCTCATGCACCACACGGGCGAATTCCAGCAGCGGCGCGGCGCCATCCTCGGCGGCCTTCAGCACGATTGTACAGCCCGCCGCCAGGGCCGGGCCCAGCTTCACCGCCGCCAGGAAAAGCTGCGAATTCCAGGGTACCATGGCGGCCACCACCCCCACCGGCTCGCGGCGCAGCGTCACCTCCATCTCCGGCTTGTCCACCGGCACGTGCAGCCCCATCACCTTGTCGGCCAGCCCGCCATAGAAGCGGAAATATTCGGCGATATAGGCGATCTGGCCGCCGGTCTCGCGGATGATCTTGCCGGTATCCCGGGTTTCCAGCGCGGCCAGGCGCGGTGCCGCCTCGGCCAGCAGATCCCCCAGCCGGGAGAGCAGCTTGCCGCGCGCGGTGGCGGTGAGCCCGGCCCAGGCGGGGGCGCGCAAAGCGGCATCGGCGGCGCGCACGGCGCTGTCCACATCCTGCGCGCTGGCGGCGGGCATCAGCGCCCAGGGGGCACCGGTTGCCGGGTCCAGGCTTTCGAAATGCGCCGCCGCATCCTCGAACCGCCCGTCGATATAATGCTGAAACCGCTTGAGTTCAGGCATATTCAGGGGCTTTCTGGAAATGCGGCATCACCTCTTCGATGAAGCGCCGCAGCGAGGCCTGCTTACGCGCAAAGCTCATGCCGCTATCGATCCACAGGCTGAACTGGTCATAGCCCAGCGCCTCATAGGCTTTCAGCCTTGCCACCACCTCGTCGGCGGTGCCGATGACCAGGCTCTTGCGCACAATCTCCGGGGCGTATTGCGGCATCGCGGCCATCTCTTCGGCCGTCAGCGCTTCCATCATGCCGCGCGTCACCGGCTTTTTGTTCTGGAACCAGGCGCCGAAATAGCAATAAAACCGGCTCAACTCCTCGGCCCCTTGCGCGGCGTCTTCCTCGTCGGCGGCGACATAAGTGTGCTGCAGCAGCATGATCTGCGGGCGCTTGACCTGCGGGTTGGCGTCGCAGGCGGTGTTGAAGCGCTGCATCAGACTCTCCACCTCCGCATCGCCGCTGGCCAGCGGCGTGACCTGCACATTGCAGCCCGTGCGCACCGCGAATTCATGCGAGTTCGGGTCACGCGCCGCCACCCAGATCGGCGGCCCGCCCGGCTGCAGCGGCTGCGGCACCGCGCTGGTTTTCGGAAACTGCCAATATTCGCCCTGATGTTCGTAATCGCCCTGGAACAGCTTCTGCACCGCGGGCACCAGCTCGCGCATGCGCAAGCCTGCCTCCATCGGTGTCAGCCCCGGCTGCAGCCGCTCATACTCGAAGCTGTAGGCCCCGCGCGCGATGCCAAGCTCCAGCCGGCCACGGGTGATCAGATCGGTCATCGCCGTCTCCCCCGCCAGCTTGATCGGGTGCCAGAACGGCGCGATCACCGAGCTGGTGCCCAGCCGGATCTTCGTCGTCTTCGGCGCCAGATAGGCGATCTGCAGGAACGGGTTGGGCGCGATGGTGAATTCCATGCCGTGATGCTCGCCGATCCAGGCGGCCTCCATGCCGCCGGCTTCGGCCTGCGTCACCAGCACCTCCAGCTCGTCCAGCAGCTCAATCTGGCTCTGCCCCGCGGAGAGGCGTTCCATATGCACAAACAGCGAGAATTTCATAATGTCGCTCCGTCGTAAAGCTATTGCGCGGCCTGCAACAGCACGGTTTCATCAAGAAAACGGCCAAGAACGTCATTCACAACCCCGGGTGCGGCCAGGCTCATCATGTGGCGCTGGCCGGGTAGCGCCACGGCCCGCCCTTGCGGGGCGGCGTCTGCCATGCGGCGGGACATAGCGGGCGAGGAATTCTCATCCTCCTCGCCGGTCAGGAACAAGGCCGGCATCGCCAGGCTCCCCAGCCGGCCTTCATGCGCGGCATCGGCGCGGGCAAACAGCCCATAGGCGCGGGCATAGCCGACCGGATCCACCGTCGCCAGCGCGGCGCCGACCCAGGCGGCGGTCTCCAACTGCTCGGGCGGCACCGGCGCGCCGAACCAGCGATCAATCGCCGCCTGCCGCCAGCCCAGCTCACCGGCCCCGGCCCGCAAGGCGGCGGCGCGTGCGGCCACGGCGCTGCGCTGTGCCGGCGTACGGCAATAGACCGCATTCATCGGCACCACCGCCCGCACCCGTTCAGGATGCGCCAGCGCGAATTCCAGCGCGACCAGCGCGCCCATCGAGTGGCCGACGAGGCTGACACGCGCCAACCCCAGCCCATCGAGCAGCGCCAGGAGCTGTGCCGCATAATCGTCGAGCGTGGGCACCTGCGGCGGCAACGCGCTGCTGCCATGGCCCAGCGTGTCATAGGCCACGACATCCCAGCGCGACGCGAAGGCGGCCATCTGCGGCGCCCAGAAGCCGGCATGCATGCCCACCCCATGGATCAACACCAGCGCCGGGCCGGCGCCCGCCCGGCAATAGCCGGTGCCGCCCAGCCGGCCGAGATGATAGCCCTCAGCCATTCAGGTCGCCCAGCTCGGCCAGATCCTTGTAACGATCGCCGATGCGATGGTGCGGGCGCCCGCCGATGGAGGCGCCGAGTGCCACCAGGATTTCATCCGGGCCTGGCGCATCGTCGATGCTGAACTGCACGGTGAGATAATGCGAGCGCATCCCCTCATCATGTTTGTGCATCAGCGGAATCTGGATCGAGGCGCCCGGCCCGCCACGGGTGTTGGTGAAGGCGAGATAGGATTTCGCTCCGACGGCGCGGCGGTAGTGATTGCCAAAGCGCAGCGTATGGATCAGCGCCGAGGCATGTTCAACCTCCCCCGCACTGCCGACGATGGCGCATTTGCCATAGCCTTCCACCGCCTCGCCCGAGCCGGCCAGGCGCAGGATTTCGGCGGTCAGCATCTCGCCCAGCACCGGCCCGATGGCGCGGATTTCCGGCGAGAGATCCTCCACGAAGCCCCGCCCGGCCCAGGGATTGGCGAGCACCGCGGCGGCGCCGAACAGCTTGAACGGCCCAGGCGCGGCGCGCCCGCCCTCGATGCGGATATCTTCGGTGTAGGTGACGAGCTTGCGCAGGGACAGCGTCATGGCGAACTCCTTATTGTCTTATGGTATACCATAAGATTGACAAGAGCGGGCTGTAAAGAGGAAACTGGCATTGCGGGTCGTTTTTGACTCACGACATGATAAACAAAGCCACGGGAAACAGGTCTTCTTCCATGCCGGACAGCCAACCAGACGCATTGCTGATCGACCGCCCCGCGAAAACCTTGCGGCAATTGGCGCTTGAGAAAATGCGCGAAGCCATCCTCACGATGAAATTCCGCCCCGGCGAGCGGCTGGTGGAACGCGCCTTGTGCGAGCGGCTGGGGGTCAGCCGCTCAGTCGTGCGCGAGGTGCTGCGGCATCTGGAATCCGAAGGGCTGGTCGAGACGATTCCCAATCACGGCCCGGCCGTGGCGGCCCCGGAGCCGGCGAAGATCGCGCAGATCTATGAGCTGCGCTCGATGCTGGAGGCGCTGGCCGCGCGCCACTGCGCCGCCCGCGCCACCCCGGCCGACCTCGCCGCCCTGCGCACGGCGCTGGAGGCGGTGCGCGCCGGCTACGGCGCCGGCGAGCCCTTCACCGTGCTGGCCGCCACCGCGCGGTTTTACGAGGCGATGTTCCGCGCCGCCGGACGGCAGGTGGCGTGGGAGCTGCTGGTGGCGTTGAATGGGCGGATCACCCATCTGCGCGCCCGCACCATCTCGACCTCGGGGCGGGAGCGCGACGGGATGGCGGAGATGCAAGCGATCCTGGACGCCATTATCGCGCGCGATCCGGACGCGGCGGCGGCGGCTTCGGTGCGGCATCTGCAAAACGCCCTGCAGCTGGCCCTGAAGCAGGGCCCCGCCGAAAGCCAGAGCCCAAACTGACCCGCCGCAACGCACAAAAAATCGCCAGACCGCCGCTTTTTGCAAAGACGCCTCATCGGCCTCACCCAGTTTGGCGATAAATACGGCAAGCCGGGCGCGTTTTCCTCTTTACAGCGTCTTTCCCTCGCTCTTATGGTATACCATAAGATAAACATACCGAGGCCCGCTCCGATGTTCTACGAGATGCGTACCTACAGGCTAAAGACCGGCATGGTTCCGGCCTATCTGAAACTGGTCGAGGAGGAGGGCATCGCCATCCAGAGCGCGCATCTGGGCGGGCTGGCGGGCTATTTCTTCACCGAGATCGGCCCGCAGAACGAGATCGTGCATATCTGGGCCTATCCCAGCCTGGATGAGCGCGACCGCCGCCGCGCCGCGCTCATCCGCGATCCGCGCTGGCTGGCGTTTCTTCCCAAAATCCAGGCCCTGATCGAGACGATGGAGACGAAAATCCTGCGTCCCGCGCCCTTCTCGCCGCTGCCTGGCAACCCGCTCAACAAGGAGGTCTGATGATGCGACGCTTAGGCTTGGGGCTTTGTCTGGCATTGGGCGGCATCGCCGCCGCGCAGGCGCAGAGCAGCATGGTGTTCACCAGCTGGGGCGGCACCACCCAGCAGGCCCAGCAGAAAGACTGGGCCGACCCGTTCACCAAGACCACCGGCATCAAGGTGCTGCAGGACGGGCCGACCGATTACGGCAAGTTCAAGGCGATGGTGGAGAGCGGCAATGTCTCCTGGGACGTGGTCGATGTCGAAGGTGATTTCGCGCAGGCAGCCGCCAAGGCCGGCCTGCTCGCCCCGATCGATCTGCCCGCGGCGGATGCCGCCCAGCTCGACCCGCGCTTCAACAGCCCCGACGCCGTCGGCTCTTTCTATTATTCCTTCGTCATCGCCTACAATAAATCGAAATTCAAAGGCGACGCGCCGAAGACCATGGCGGATCTGTTCGACACCGCGAAATTTCCCGGCAAGCGCTGCTTCTATAAATGGTCCTTCGCCGGCGTGCTCGAAGCCGCCTTGCTGGCCGACGGGGTGAAGCCGGACCAGCTCTACCCGCTGGACCTCGACCGCGCCTTCAAGAAGCTCGACAGCATCAAGAGCGACATCGTCTGGTGGAGCACCGGCGCGCAATCCCAGCAGCAGCTGGCGTCCGGCCAATGCCCGATCAGCCTGATGTGGAATGGCCGGGTGCAGGCGCTGCAGGATAGCGGCGTGCCGGTTGCGATGAGCTGGGACGACAACCTCACCACTGGCGACATGCTGGTGATCCCCAAGGGCGCGCCGCATCTGGCGGCCGCGCAAAAATTCATCGCCTACGCCACCAGCGCCAAGGCGCAGGCCGCCTTTGCCACCGATACCGGCTATGCCCCGGTGAATAAAGGTGCCGCCGCGCTGATGGGCCCGAAAGCCCTGGCCGCGCTGCCAGGCGCTCATGCCGCCAGCCATGTGGATCTGAACATGGCCTACTGGGCCGCGCATCGCGATGACATCGCCAACCGCTGGTATGCATGGCAGACCAAATAAGCCTGAGCAGAGCGGCGCCCGCCGCTTCGCGTGAAGCAAGGCGCCGCCGCGCCAGGGGCTTTGCCCCGGCGGCGCCGGTTCTCGCCTTCCTGCTGCTCTGTTTCGCGCTGCCGGTGCTGGCGCTGCTGCTGCGCTCGATCCTGGAGCCGCATCCCGGGCTGCAGAATTACGCCGCGCTGCTCGCCACCGGCACCTACGCGAATGTGCTCGAAAACACCTTTCTCATCTCCTTCATCGTCACCGCCATCACCGCTGTGGTCGGGCTGCCTCTGGCCTGGTTCATCACCGTGGCGCCGCGCCGCCTCGGCCGGCTGGTCTTTGGCATTGTCATTCTTTCGATGTGGACCAATCTGCTGGCGCGCACCTATGCCTGGATGGTGCTGCTGCAGGATACCGGGCCGATCAATAATTTCCTGATCTGGACCGGGCTCATCAAAAATCCCCTGCCGCTTTACGGCAGCTTGGCGGGGGTGGTGATCGGCATGGTCTATATCATGCTGCCCTTCATGGTGATTTCCCTGCGCGGGCCGCTGGCCGCGCTCGACCCGGCGATGTTCCAGGCCGCCTCACTGTGCGGCGCCGCGCGGCTGCAGAGCTTCACCCGCATCTTTCTGCCGCTGCTGCTGCCGGGGCTGGGGGCGGGCGGGCTGATCATCTTCGTGATGTCGCTTGGCTATTACATCACCCCCTCCCTACTCGGCGGCGCGCAGGACATGATGCTGGCGGAACTCATCGCCCAGCAGGTACAAACGCTGCTCAATTGGGGGCTGGCCGGCGCGGCCTCCTTCGTGCTGCTGGTGGTCACGCTGGCGCTCTATGCCGTGCAGGCGCGCTACCTCGCCCCGCATGGCCGGAAAGGGCACTGATCGATGTTGATGGAGTTCTCACTGCTCGGCTGGTGGCGGGTCGTGCTCTCGGCGGTGGCGGGGCTGGCGGCGTTGTTTCTGCTCGCCCCTCTGGGGCTGCTGATCGCGCTGTCTTTCGACAGCTCGCAATGGCTGCAATTCCCGCCCCCGGGCTGGACGCTGCAATGGTACGCGCAGGTCTTCGCCGACCCGAACTGGCTGGCCTCGCTGCTCACCTCGCTTGAGCTGGGGGCGGTCGTCACCCTCGCCTCGGTACTGCTGGGGCTGCTCGCGGGCTTTGCCATCGCGCGCGGGAGCTTCCCCGGACGCGAGACCCTGCGCGGCTTTTTCCTCACCCCGATGATCATGCCCTCGATCGTGTTGGGCATCGCGCTCTATGCGGTGTTTCTGCGCCTGCATCTGGCCGGCACGTTTTTGGGCTTCGTGCTGGCGCATCTGGTGCTGGCCCTGCCCTTCTCCATCGTCGCCATCACCGGCGCGCTGGAAGCGACCGACAAATCCCTGGAGGACGCCGCCATGCTGTGCGGCGCCGGGCTGTGGGAGGCGCGGGTGCGGGTGATTTTGCCCGCCATCCGCCACGGCATTTTCTCCGCCGCCATCTTCTCCTTTCTCACCTCCTGGGATGAGGTGGTGGTGGCGATTTTCATGGCCAGCCCTGGCCTGCAAACCCTGCCGGTGCGCATGCTGGGCGAGGTGCGGCAGAATCTCTCGCCGGATATCGCCGTGGTCTCCTCCCTGCTCGTGCTCGGCACGTTGCTGCTGATGGGATTGGCGGCCATTTTCAACAAGGATGCAAAGCGATGAGCGCCTATCTTGAGCTACGCAACCTGCGCAAGGAGTTCGGCGATTTCGTCGCCATCGACAATATCTCGCTGCGCATCGAGAAGGGCGAGTTCATCACCTTTCTCGGCCCGTCCGGCTCGGGCAAGAGCACCACGCTCTACGCCATCGCCGGCTTCGTCGAGCCCAATGCCGGCGATGTGCTGCTCAATGGCCGCTCACTGGTCGGGGTGGCCCCCAATCATCGTGATATTGGCATGGTGTTTCAGCGCTATACGCTGTTTCCGCATCTCAGCGTCGCGGAAAACATCGCCTTTCCGCTGCGTGTGCGCCGCCGGCCAAAAGCCGAGATCGAGGCGAAGGTGGCGCAAATGCTGGAGCTCGTCCATCTCACCCCGATGCGCGCGCGCAAGCCCGCCCAGCTCTCCGGCGGCCAGCAACAACGCGTCGCCCTGGCCCGCGCGCTGGCCTATGATCCGCAGATCCTGCTGATGGACGAGCCGCTCTCCGCCCTCGACAAGAAACTCCGCGAAGATATTCAAGGGGAGATCAAACGCATCCATGCCGAGACCGGGGTGACCATCATTTACGTCACCCACGACCAGGAGGAGGCGCTGCGTCTGTCGGACCGGATCGTGTTGTTCAACCATGGCGGTATCGAGCAGGTCGGCACCGGCGAGGATCTCTATGACCGCCCGCGCAGCAGCTTCGCCGCCGGGTTCATCGGCAATTCGAATCTGATCGAGATCCGCCTGGATGCCGGCGCCGCCCATCTGCCCGATGGCACCAGCCTGCGGCATTTCAATCACCCGGATCAGGGCGCCAAACGGCTGATGGTGCGCCCGGAGGATATGCATCTCGCCGCGGAGGGGATTGCCGGGCAGGTGACGGAGCGGATTTATCTCGGCGATGTCATCGCCTACACGGTGCGGACAGGCTGGGGGCAGGATCTATCCATCCGCGCCCAGCGCCGGGCGGCGCAGCACCAGGCCTATATTGGCGAGACGGTGAAAATCGACTTCAACCGTGAACAGGCCTACATCATTCCCGAGTAGGCCACGGACCCTGTGCACCTATGGCTTGATATAGCTGCCGAACAGCACCTCGTAACCTACATCGAACCCGTTCGCCGTGCGCGCCAAAGCCCGCCGCATCACCGAGGCTGGCACCGGGCGATGCCCGGCACGCGGCGTCTGCGCGCCGATCGCTTTCAAAGCCCGCAGAAAATCCCTGCCACTTGCATGATGCTCGACAAACATCTCCGCCTCGATTTGCGCCCGCCACGGAAACGCACGCGCCTCGGGATAATCATGCAAGCCGCCCGCCTCGCCCAGCACCGCCCGCCATTCCGCGAACGTCCCTGCCCCCAGCGTGGCGAAGCGCATTTCGCCACCTCGGGCCAGCATCGCCGCCAGCCGCTCCAAAGATGTCGGCAAATCCTCAAACCATTGCATCGCCAGGCTGGAGACGATCAGCTCGAAGCACCCCAACCCTGCATCCGGCGCCTGCCCATCCATCCGCAGAAACCGCCCGCGCCCTCCCAGGCGCGCTTCGCAAACCGCCAGCATTTCAGCGGAAATATCCGTCAGCACCAACTCCGCCTGCGGAAACAGCCGCGCCAGATGCTGGCTCAACCCGCCCGTCCCGCAGCCGATTTCCAGAATCCGCCGTGGCGCCCCGCCCAGCCTTGCCGCCAGTGCCGCCGCCACACGCGGCTGCACCTGCGCGATCTCGTCATAACGCGTCGCCGCCTTGGCGAAATGCCGCGCGATCAGGCTCACAGCAACCGCCCGATCGCATCCGCCAGCGCGTCGATCTCGCTTTGCGTATGCAGTGCGCACAAGGCCAGCCGCAAGCGCGACGTGCCGGCCGGCACCGTCGGCGGGCGGATCGCCACCGTCGCGAACCCATCCCGTTCCAAAGAGGCCGCCAGCGCCAGAGCTTTCGCCTCCTCGCCCAGAATCAACGGGACGATCTGGGTGAAACTCTCGCCCGTATCCAGCCCCATCGCCCACAGCCGCGCGCGCAGATGCGCTGCCAGCCCGTGCAAATGTGCCCGCTCAGCCGCCATTTGCGGGATCAAATCCAGCGCCGCGTTCATCGCCCCCAGCACCGCCGGCGGCAGGGCGGTGGCATAAATCACCCCCCCGCAGCGATTGACCAGATACTCCCGCAGCATCGCCGAGCCCGCCACATAGGCGCCGAACCCGCCCAGCCCCTTGCTGAACGTGCCCATCGCCAGCCCGTTTTTCAGCCCATGCGCCAGCCCGAAGCCGGTCTCGCCCAGCACGCCGGTCGCGTGCGCCTCGTCGATATAAAGAAACGCCCCGAATTTTTCCGCCAGCGCCTGCAGGGCGGCCATATCCGGCCCGTCCCCATCCATGGAAAACACCGACTCGGTGATGATGAAGCGCGGCCGGTCCAATTCCGCATCCCGCGCCAGCAGTTCTTCCAGATGCTCCAGATCGTTATGCCGGAACCGGATCTGCCTTACCCCGGCCGCGATGCAACCTTGGATCAGGCTGGCATGGTTCAGCCGGTCCGCATAAACCAGCGGCGCCGCGCCCAGTGTTTTCACATCCAGCAGTGCCGGCAGCAGCGTGAGATTGGCCTGCGCGCCGGAGACGAACACCAAGGCCGCCTGCGCCCCCTTCCCCGCCGCCAGCTTGGCCTCGATCTCCTCCAGCGGCGCCAGATTTCCCGCCACCAGCCGCGAAGCCCCGGCCCCGGCGCCGAAACGCTGAGCATAATCCCGCGCCGTCTCGATCAGCGCCGGATGATGCGCCAGGCCGAGATAATCATTGGAGGAAAAATCGATCAGCGCCGGCCCGTCACCATAGCGCAGCCGCGCGTTGGGCAGTTTCACCACCGGGCGCAAGCGGCGCCTGCGCCCGGCCGCGGCCGCCTCGTCCAGCGCCCGGCCCCATAGCTCGTCGAACTCAAACATCGGGGCCGGGTCTAGCCCAAAAGGCCTGGGGAGCGAAATCTAGCCTAAGGACGATGGTCCTGGGCATCCGCCCCTTTTTTGTAAAAAAGGGGCGGCCCCAAAAAACTTTTGGAAGTTTAAGGCTTTGTCTTAGGCCGCGAAATCCAGCCCGATATCCAGCACCCTGGCGCTATGCGTCAGCCAGCCAGCGGAGATCAGATCCACCCCGGCCTCGGCAATCGCCGGGGCGGTCTGGGCATTGATCCGCCCGGACGCCTCCGCCACCGCCCGCCCGGCGATCATCCCCACCGCCTCGCGCAACACATCCGGCCCCATATTATCCAGCAAAATCGCATCCGGCCCGAACCGCAGCGCCTCTTCCAGCTGTACCAGATTATCCACCTCGATCTCGATCTTCACCAGATGCCCGGCATAGGCCTTGGCCGCCTGCATCGCTGGCTCCACCCCGCCGGCAATGGCGATATGGTTGTCCTTGATCAAAATCGCATCATCCAGCCCGAAGCGATGATTCGCCCCGCCCCCGGCCCGCACCGCATATTTCTCGGCAAAGCGCAGCCCCGGCGTGGTCTTGCGGGTGCAGGAAATCCTGGCCTTGGTATGGGCGATGGCCCGCGCTATGCCGTTGGTCGCACTGGCAATGCCCGAGAGATGCCCGAGGAAATTCAGCGCCACCCGCTCCCCGCTCAGCAGCGCCCGGGCATTGCCGGAAATCCGCGCAATCTCCACCCCCGGCGCCAGCGCCGCGCCATCCTGCAGCACGGGCTGAAAGCTGATCTCGGGATCGATCAGATGAAAGGCAATGCGGGCGAAATCCAGCCCCGCCAGCACCCCCTCCTCGCGCGCATTCAACACCAGAGCGGCTTGCGCATCCGGCGGGATCACGCCCTCCGAGGTCACATCCCCGGCCCGGCCCAGATCCTCCAGCAGCGCCGCCCGCACAGCGGGTTCGATCATGATATCGGGAAGTTTCGTCACACTCATCATCAAGCCGCCTGAGACAAAGGTTGGTCGATGCGCGCATGCGCCCCGACGGAATGTTTACGCGCCCGCGCCGCCTGCACGATGGCCAGCGACAGCTCGGCGGCGGGATTACCGGCCATTGCCGCCAGCGCCGCCTCGGCCCGCGCCAGCCCGGCTTCCGAGCGCATTACCCCGCAATCGGCGGACATGATTTCGCGCACAGCTTCAGCGTCAGGTGCCGGCGGGGCCGCCATGTCCGGCAGCGACCGCAATGGGCGCGCTGTCATCCCGGCCATCACCCGGCCCGCCTGCGCCCCGCAGATCGCCGCCTCCAGCAGCGAGTTGCTGGCCAGCCGGTTGGCGCCGTGCAGCCCGGTGCAGGCCACCTCACCGGCGGCGAACAGCCCGTCCACATCGCTGTGGCCATCCGAATCCACCGCGACACCGCCCATATGATAATGCGCCGCCGGGCGCACCGGGATAGGGTCGCGCGCCGGATCAATCCCAGCCGCCAGGCAGGCGGCCTGGATGGTCGGGAAATGGTTCGCGAAATCCGCCAAGGGCCGCGCATCCAGATACACTTTATGCCCGGCCGCCAGATGCCCGAACACGCCCCGCGCCACCACGTCACGCGGCGCCAGATCCCGCCCGTTCATGAAATGCGCCCCGGTTTCGTCGATAATCCGCGCCCCTTCGCCGCGCACGGCTTCCGAGACCAGCGGGCAGGGAAAGCTCTCGCTTGCCAACGCCGTCGGGTGGAACTGCACGAATTCCAGATGTTTCAGCCCCGCCCCGGCCGCCTTCGCCAGCATCAGCCCCTGGCCGATGGCGCCCGCCGGGTTGGTGGAATAGCGAAACAGCCCGCCAATACCGCCCGTCGCCAACAGCACCCGGTCCGTCGCCAGATTGAACAGGCGCATACCCTGGCGCAGCTGCACCCCCTCGACCCCGGCCTCGCCGACGAAAATCCGCGTCGCCACCGCCTGGAGCAGCGTGATCGAGGGCGTCTGCGCCATTTTTTCGATCAGCGCGCGCATGATCGTCGCCCCGGTCTGGTCGCCGCCGCCATGCAGGATGCGATGGCGGGAATGCGCCGCCTCCAGCCCCAGCGAGAGTGCTCCATCCGGCCTGCGGTCAAACGCCACGCCATAGCCCAGCAGCGTGTCCACCAGAGCCGGCCCGGCGCCGACAATCCTCTCCACCGCCGCGCGGTCGCACAAGCCCGCCCCGGCAGCCAGCGTGTCCTGGATATGGAGCGCGACATCGTCATCCGCCCCCACCGCAGCCGCCATGCCGCCCTGGGAGAGCCAGCTCGCCGCCCCCTCGCCCAGAGGCCGCGGATTGATCAGCGTCACCGGCGCCGGGGCGGCTGCCAGCGCCGCCATCAGCCCCGCCACGCCGCCGCCGATGATGGTGATCATTTGACCGCCAGCATCCGCTCGACCGAACGCCGCGCCGCCTCGAAATGCTCGGCCGGGATGGTCACTTCGGTCCGCATCTCCTCCAGCGCCGTGCGGATATTGCGCAACGTGATCTTCTTCATATGCGGGCAGAGATTGCAGGGGCGGACAAACTCCGTCTCCGGCGCACCCTGGGCGATATTATCGCTCATCGAGCATTCGGTGATCAGCGCCACCCGGGCGGGTTTCTTCTCGCGAACGAAATCCGCCATCACCGCGGTCGAGCCTGAGAAATCCGCCACATCCACCACTTCAGGCGGGCATTCCGGATGCGCCAGCACCACCACGCCGGGATGCTGGGCCCGCAGCGCATGGATATCCTCCGGGGTGAAGCGCTCATGCACCTCGCAATGGCCCTTCCAGGCGATGATCTTCACCCCGGTTTCCTTGGCGACGTTCTGCGCCAGAAACTCATCCGGGAGCATGATCACTTCCGGCACGCCCAGCGATTCCACCACCTTCTTGGCATTACCCGAGGTGCAGCAGATATCGGAGGCGGCCTTCACCTCGGCGGTGGAATTCACATAGGTCACCACCGGCCGGCCGGGATAGCGGGCGCGCATCAGCGCCACATCGGCGGCGGTGATGCTGTCGGCAAGCGAACAGCCGGCCTCGCTGTCGGGGATCAGCACGATCTTGTCAGGGTTCATCAGCTTGGCGGTCTCGGCCATGAAATGCACGCCGGCCAGCAGGATCACATCCGCATCCACAGTCTGCGCCTCGCGCGCCAGCGCCAGGCTGTCGCCGACAATATCCGCCACGCCGTGGAAAATCTCCGGCGTCTGGTAGTTATGCGCCAGGATGACGGCGTTGCGGGTTTTTTTCAGCTCCAGAATGGCCTTCGCGTCCTCCTCCATCGCGGCCCATTCGAAGGGCGGGATCACGCGGGAGACACGGTTATAAAGCTGGTCCAGCGGCATGGCGGCTCTCCATTTATACTCAACATGAGTATAATCATTGGGCCGGTTATACTCAGAGTGAGAATAAGCTTCAAGTCAATTTTCTTACAGGCGCGGCGGCAGATCCCGCACGGCTGCCATGTGTGGAGGGCTTAATATTTGCAAAAGTTTTTGGTGCAGCTTTTTTTCAAAAAGCTGCGAAAAACGTTCGGGGTGGTGACGACGCCGTTGCACACACACGAACCTTCTGTGGCCCTTTTTGAAAAAAGGGCCACGCCCCAAAAACTTTTGAAATTTAGCGCACCAGCGGCAGCTTCGTCCCCGACAACCCCCGCTCCGCCAGCACCTCCGCCCGGAACCGGAACAGCTTCGCCGGCCGCCCCGCCAGGCCCGAGGCCAGCTCGCCAGTTTCCTCCACCAGATTCTGCGTCTCGATCAGCCGGCGGAAATTCGGCTTATGCAGGCTCTGCCCGGCCAGCGCCTCCATGCTCTGCTGCAATTCCAGCAACGTGAATTCCTTCGGCAACAACTCAAACACCACCGGACGATATTTGATCTTGGCGCGCAGCCTGGCAATCGCCGTGGCCAGAATCCGGCGATGGTCATGGGTCATTTCCAGCCCGGTGCCGGGGAGAACATGCGCCTGGGTCTTGCGCATCGCCTCGGGCAGCAATCCGGCCTCCCACAGCAATTCGTAGCGCTGCAAAACCAGCTCTTCGTTCCAGCCCTCGCCTTCGGGGAACAGCCAGGCCAGACGCGCCCGGCGCGTCGGCTCTTCCCCTGCCCAGCCCTCCAGCGCCGCTCGCAAAGGCGCCAAGGACGGCGGCCCCTTGCGGGCATCCTCCCAGGGGAAATACTCATACCATCCCCGCCATTGCGCGCCGGGATAGGAAGCGCCGACCTCGCGGGTCAGCCCCAGATACGAAATCGAAACGCTACGATCCGCGCCCCCGCGCTGGTCCGCGAAGGTGTAGAGCTGTTCCACATAGCCCAGCGGATGATGGGTCTGCGCCTCCACCCAGGCGCGCAGACCCGCCTGCAGGCTGCGATGGCCGGTCTGCAACGGGCCCGAGGGCAGCGCAAACCCGTCCTCGATGGTCAGCACGCGCGGCTCCCCGCCGGTCACGGCGACCAGCACCGCGATCAGATCCGCCTGCACCCCGCTATCCGGCATGGTCAGAACAGGAAATAGCGTTGCGCCATCGGCAGCACTTCGGCCGGCTCACAGACCAGCAGCTCGCCATCCGCCCGCACCTCATAGGTTTCGGGATCGACCTCCAGATGCGGGGTGGCGTTATTATGGATCATCGAGGCCTTGCCAATGCCCCCGCGCACATTCTCAACCGGCGCCAGCGGGCGGGAGAGTTTCAGCCGCCCGCCAATATCCTCCGCCAAAGCCGCCTGGGAGACGAAGAGCAGCGAGGATTCAATCCCCGCCCGGCCATAGGCGCCGAACATCGGCCGGTAATGCACCGGCTGCGGGGTGGGGATGGAGGCGTTCGGGTCGCCCATCTGCGCCATCGCAATCGAGCCGCCCTTCAGCACCATATCCGGCTTGATGCCGAAAAAGGCCGGGCTCCACAGCACCAGATCCGCCAGCTTGCCGGTCTCGATGGAGCCGACATGCCGGGAGAGCCCCTGCGCGATGGCGGGGTTGATCGTGTATTTGGCGATATAGCGCTTGATCCGGGCATTATCGGCCGCCCCGTCCCCGGCCAGAGACCCGCGCTGGATTTTCATTTTATGCGCGGTCTGCCAGGTGCGGATGATCACCTCGCCGACACGGCCCATCGCCTGGCTGTCGGAGGAGAACATCGAGAGCACGCCGAGATCATGCAGAATATCTTCGGCCGCGATGGTCTCCTTGCGGATGCGGCTTTCGGCGAAGGCGATATCCTCGGGGATCGAGCCGTCCAGATGATGGCAGACCATCAGCATGTCCAGATGCTCATCCAGCGTGTTCACCGTGTAGGGCCGGGTCGGGTTGGTGGAGCTGGGCAGCACGTTGGGCAGGGCCGCCACACGGATGATATCCGGCGCATGGCCACCGCCGGCCCCCTCGGTATGGAAAGCATGGATGGTGCGGCCCTTGAAGGCGGCGATGGTGTCCTCGACAAAGCCGCTTTCATTCAGCGTGTCCGAATGCAGCATCACCTGCACGTCGAACCGGTCGGCCACACTGAGGCAGTTATCGATGGCGGCCGGGGTGGTGCCCCAATCCTCATGCAGTTTCAGCGAGGACGCGCCGGCGCGGATCATCTCCTCCAGCGCCTCCGGCCGGCTGGCATTGCCCTTGCCGGTGAAGGCGATGTTCATCGGGAAGGCTTCCGCCGCCTGCAGCATACGCGCCAGATGAAACGGCCCCGGCGTGCAGGTGGTGGCGGCGGTGCCGGTGGCGGGCCCGGTGCCGCCGCCGACCATGGTCGTCACCCCGCTGGAGAGCGCTTCCTCGATCTGCTGCGGGCAGATGAAATGGATATGCGCATCGATGCCGCCGGCGGTGAGGATCTTGCCCTCGCCCGCGATCACCTCGGTCCCCGGCCCGATAATGATATCCACCCCCGGCTGCACATCCGGATTGCCGGCCTTGCCGATCTTGCCGATGCGCCCGCCGACGATGGCGACATCCGCCTTCACGATGCCCCAATGGTCGATGATCAGCGCATTGGTGATGACGGTATCCACCGCCCCTTGCGCGTTGGTGATCTGGGACTGGCCCATGCCGTCGCGGATCACCTTGCCGCCGCCGAATTTCACCTCCTCGCCATAGAGGGTGAAATCCTTCTCCACCTCGGCGAACAATTCCGTATCGGCCAGCCGCACCCGGTCGCCCACGGTGGGGCCGAACATATCCGCATAAGCGGCGCGCGTGATTTTCGCCATTACTCAGCGCTCCCCATGGTCAGGCCGCGAAAGCCGTAGATTTTGCGCGCCCCGCGGAAAGGCACCAAGGTCACTTCCCGGCTCTGGCCGGGCTCGAAGCGGATCGCCGTGCCGGCCGCGATATCCAGCCTTTTGCCTTGCGCCGCGGCGCGGTCGAACACCAGCCCGGCATTGGTCTCGGCGAAATGATAATGCGAGCCCACCTGGATCGGCCGGTCGCCCTTATTGGCCACGAGAATGACGGTCTTTTCCAGACCTTCATTCAGCTCGATCTCGCCTTCGGGCGTAAAAACCTCGCCCGGGATCATCGGATCGGCTCGTGCACGGTGACAAGCTTGGTGCCGTCCGGGAAGGTGGCCTCCACCTGCACGTCATGGATCATCTCCGCCACCCCTTCCATCACCTGGTCGCGGGAGACCACATGCGCCCCCGCCTCCATCAGATCCGCCACCCGCCGCCCATCGCGCGCGCCCTCGACCACGAAATCCGTGATCAGCGCCACCGCCTCGGGATAATTCAGCTTCACCCCGCGCTCGAGGCGCTTGCGCGCGACGATGGCGGCCATCGCCACCAGCAATTTGTCTTTTTCTCGCGGTGTCAGAATCACAATCTTGCCCCTCAGCTTTGCCAGACGCGCGGCAGCCCAAATTCGCTTAATATCGCCAGCGCCGCAACCACAGAGCGACGAAGCGTGATCGCATCCGGCGCCAGGATGCGGGCCAGCAGCAGATCATCATGCAGGCTCACCCCCGCGCCGGGCAGTGCAGCGCGCAAGCCGGGCAGTTTCGCCGCAAGGTCAGGCCCGATGGCGAACAGGCTGGCCATCGCCCGCGCCCCGCCGGCCAGCCCCGGCTGGTCGAGCTGGGCGAACAAATCCCCCTCCAGCCGCGCCACATCGCGCCAGAGAGTCTTGCCGGCGCGGGTGATGCTGATGCGGTCTTTCAGGCAGCCGGAACGCAACGCCTCGCCCATCGCCAGCCGCCCGAAGAGCAGGCTCTCCACCCCGACCAGCGTGGCGCCGGGGGCGATGTCGATGTCTAGTTGCCGATCCAGGGAAAACCCGTCGAACAGGATGGTTTCCTGCGGCAGGTAGAACAGGCGGGCCTCCGGGGCGAGGGTCAGGCGGGTGCTGATACGCGCCGGGGCCTCGCCCAGCGCCCGATAGATGCGCTCCGCCGCCTGCGAGGCGAACATGCAGCACGCACCCGCACCTAGATCCAGATGCGTTTCCACCGCGTCGCCGCTGGCGATGCCCCCGGAAATATTGATCGCCACCAGCTCGGGGATTGGCCCGCTCCGCAGCAGCCGGGCTTTCAGGCAGCCTTGCTGGTAGAAGCTGCGCAGCCGGGTGCGCCCGTTCTGCGCAGCCAGCGCCAGGTCCAGCCGGCCCGCCGCGCGTTGGTGCGGGGCGGCGCGCAGCGCGTCGCGGGCGGAGATATGAGTCATTGGCCCAGCATGAGCAAGGCTAAAGACCGGGGCAAGGGGGCAAATGACTTAGCGGCGGTGGGAGAAATTATAAACGTTTTTTGGTGCCGCTTTTTTGAAAAAAAGCGGCGAAAAATTTTGGGGTGTTGGCAACGCCGTTGCCAACACCCCAAATGTTTGTGGGGGGCTTTTTGTAAAAAGCCCCCCACACCCCCCAAAAACTTTTGCAAACTTAAGGCTAAGTCCTGCCCCATAAATACAAAGGGGAGGCTAAAAGCCTCCCCTTTGCGGCGCCGCGCCAACACCCCCAGGCGATGTTGCGAGCTCGGGCGCCACCGCCCCAACAGCTTTTATCCGTATCGGCTGTGGGAGCGGGTCTCAGAAGCGCAAGGCGAGCTCCGCCTGCACGGATTGGGTGTGATCACTGGCGGCCAGCGCGGCCTCGTAGCGCAGGCTGAGCTGCCAGGCCCCGCGCCCGATGGTGAGCCCGGCGCCAAGCTGGGCACTGACCGGGGAGAGATGCGTGGCGCTGGTGGAGGTCAGGCTGCCATCAGCGGCGACAAGGCTGGTCGAGGCGCCAGGATTGGTGGCATTCACCGTCACCCCCAGCAGTGCCCGCGGCACAATCTCCACCCCGCTGGCGGTCAGGAAGCGTTTCGCCACGCTCATCCGCAGATAGGGCGCGACATAAGTGCCGGAGGCGCTCTTGGTCTGCACCGCGAATCCCTGGGTGGCGGCCGTTTCAGAGAGGGCGCCGAGGCTGATATGGGTGATACGCAGCCCGATGGCGGGACGCAGGACCAGCCCGTTCAGTTCGATGGGCAGCGCCGCCTGCAAGCCGCCCGAGATCAGCCCGCCGGTGCCTTTGCCGATGGCATAGCCAGCCCCGGTCGGCCGGGTAGTGCGATCCGTCAGCAGCCCGCCGGAGAGCGCGCCGTTGATCTCGACCCGGCCGAGGCCAAAGCCGCCATAAAGCCCCAGCCGCACAGCCTGCATCGAGGTCTTGCCGGATTGCTTGTCCAGCAGATCCTGCTGGTCATAGCCCACCGCGAAACCGATCCGGCCATTCCCCAGCTTCCGGTCCAGCCCAGCCAGAACCCCGCCACCCTGGGCGGAATAGGCGCTGGTGGAGAGATCCGTGGCGCTGGCCTGCACCCAACCACCCAGCCGGCACATCCCGGCTGCCAAAGCGGTGGCGAGATTGCCCGCCTCACCGGAGGCTTGCGGCACCTGGATGGAGCAGAACTGGCCGGTGCCGGACGCGGGCGGGGCCAGCAGGGTCTGGGTCAGCGCGTCGCCGGACAGCGCCTCATCCTGCGCCGCATTGGCGAAGAGGCTGGCATCCTGGGGGGCGACCACAACGCTCTGCGCCAGGCTGAGCAGCGGCACGGTCTGGGTGGTGGTGGAGGTAGTCGTCACCGTGGCGGCGCTGGCGAGCGCACTGGGGGCCAGGCTCTGCGCCGTGCTGACCAGGAGCGGGCTGGCCGCCGGGCTGCTCGTCAGGGTGCGGGCATGCTGGGCCGAATCGGTGCTGACGATGCTGGTGAAATCCCCGCTCACCCCACCGGCGGCGTTCAGGAAGGCGTAGGTCCCCGGCGCGTAGGTGCCGGGCGAGAGCACATAGGCCAGCGTGCCGCCAAGCTGGGCATGGCCGGTGACGATGAGCTGATTCATCCCGGTTGGGGTGACGACAACCCGCAGCGTGCCGGTCGCCCCTTGGGTAAAATTGCCCTGGATGGTCAGAGGCGTGCCGACCAGCCCGGCGGTCAGCGTGCCGTTATTCGTCACCTGCCCCACCGCCCAGTTGCCGGTGACGGTCCAGGCCGCGTTCGGGGCCACAGTCAGGCTGCCGGCCCCGAAATTCACGATCGGGCTGGAAAGATCGCCATGCCCGGCGAGGGTGATGGCACTGGCGGTGCCGGTGCCATCAATGGCGCCGTTGATCTGGGCCCCGGTGCCGAGCGTCAGGCTGGAGGCGCCGTTATGCAAGGCGATGGCGCTGCCCCCGGTGCCGGTGACCATACCCGTCTCGTCGATGGTGACCGCGCCGCCGACCAGAATGCCGATGCCGCCGGTGATGCTGCCCTGATTATTGATGACACTGCCCGCCGTCGCCGAAACCCCGACAACGCTCCCGGTGATCTGTCCGGCCGCCGCATTGGTCAGGCTGCCCGCCGCGCCGAGCTTCACCCCGACGACGCCGCCATTGATGTTGCCCGCATTGTCGAGGCTGGCGCCGTTGGTGAGCTGCACGCCGGTCTGGCCGCCATGGATCAGCCCGGTATTGGTGATCTCGCCGCCATGGCCGATATCGATCAACCCGACCGTGCCGCCGGCAAGGCTGCCGCTATTGGTCACAGCGCTGTCGCCCATCAGATAGACCCCGAAGGCGGGCCCGGTGATCAGCCCGGCATTATTGATGCTGGAGCCGCTGCCATTGGCATAAACCCCGGCGCTGGCGCCCAGAATGCGGCCGCTGGCCTGGTTGGTGAGGGTGCCTCCGGCAAAGAGCGAGACCGCATCGCCAGTGCCGGCGGAAATCTGCCCGCTATTGGAGACACTGCCCGCCGCGCCACCGGTATAGACGCCGATATGGCCGCCGAAGATGGAACCGCTATTCGCCACGCTGCCCCCCTGGGTGAGGCTGACACCGTCAATGCCGCCGCCAATGGCGCCGCTATTGATCACACTCACCCCGGCGCCGTTGCCCTGTACCGCATAGCCCGGCGCATCGATGATGGCGCTGTTGATCAGGGCGCCATTGCCGGGCAGCGCAATGCCGATGGCGGTGCTGGAAAGCAGATTGGTGGTGTTGTCGATGGCGCTTGGTTGCTGGGTCTGCGCCATCGTCGGCTGGACGAGCGAAATGGCGGCAGGCAGAGCCAAAACCGGGGCGCAAACGGTCAGCGGCGCCTTGCGCGCGAGCCTCCTCAGGGTGGTCATGGGATGGGGGTCTTTCAACAAGCCCCCATTTTGCGGGCATGGCTGTTTAATTACGGATAAGTTATTTTTAGAGAGAAAACGTGAAAGAAAAGTTAATCGCCCGCAATGTTGATTTGCTTTTCTTTAATCAGCCCCGCAGGCCGAAATGCCCACAAAGCCTTGCCTCCCGCGCCGGGGCGGCGTAAGCCCCGGCCTCACGATCATTCAAAGTTCAATCCGCAGGGCAGTATTATGAAGCAGCAGGCTAACCTCATCCGCGCCGGCCAGGTCATCGAGCACGATGGCGCGCGCTGGACCGTGCTGAAGCAGCAAATCATCACCCCCGGCAAAGGCGGCGCCTTCATCCAGGTGGAAATGCGCAATCTCAAGACCGGCAATAAAACCAACGAACGCTGGCGCACCGCCGATACCGTCGAACGGCTGACCACCGAAGACCGGGACTATACCTACTCCTACACCGATGGCGATAACCTCGTGCTGATGGACCCCGAAACCTTCGAACAATTCATGGTCCCCACCGCCATCCTCGGCGATAGCGCCCCCTTCCTGCAGGATAACATGGCCGTCTCCGTCGCCCTCGTCGAAGGCGACCCGGTCGGCATCACCCTGCCGCCCCACGTCACCCTCGAAATCGTCGAGGCCGACCCGGTGGTCAAAGGCCAAACCGCCTCCTCCTCCTACAAGCCCGCGAAACTTTCCAACGGCGTCAAAACCCTCGTCCCACCCTTCATCGAAGCCGGCGAACGCGTCGTCGTGCGCACCGAAGACGGTAGCTACGTGGAACGCGCCAAGGGGTAAGCAAGGCCAGGGGCTCCGCCCCTGGACCCGCTGGGGCCGTCGCACCGGAGGTGCGCCGGATCTGAAACCGGCGGCCCTTTGGGCCGACGGCCCCAGACCCCCATTAGTTTAGGTTCCGGGTGGGAGGGGTAACTCGCCGCCCGGTTTTTCTGTTTTATGGCCCTTGTCCGGGGCGGCGAGTTACCCCTCCCACCCGGAACCCAAGTAGCGGGGTCTGGGCCTCAGGCCCAGCGGGGGTCCAGGGGGCGGCGCCCCCTGGGTTGCCCATCTCTAGGAGCGTATTTCCATGATGCCACGTCTTTCGGCGCATATGACGGTGATGCACAACGCTGCGAACAAGGCGGCGAAGCGTTTGTTGCGTGATTTCATGGAGGTTGAGAATCTCCAGGTTTCGGTGAAGGGGCCGGGGGATTTTGTCAGCCAGGCGGACATGCGCGCGGAGCAGACGCTGCGTGAGGAGCTGGAGAAGGCGCGCCCTGGCTATGCGTTTTTGATGGAGGAGAGTGGGGCGTCGGGGTCGGATAAATGGTCCTGGCGCTGGGTGGTTGATCCGCTGGATGGAACCACGAACTTTCTGCATGGCATTCCGCATTGGGCGATTTCGATCGCGCTGGAAAAGCGGCTGCCGGATGGCGGCAGCGAGATTGCGGCGGCGGTGGTGTATTGCCCGGTGAATGGCGAGATGTTCTGGGCCGAGAAGGGGGTGGGCGCGTATCTGAACGATAAGCGTCTGCGGGTTTCGGCGCGCCGGGAGTTGCATACGGCGTTGTTCGCGACGGGGATTCCGTTTGCGGCGACCTCGGCGAAGAACCGTCTGGCCTTTGCGCGCACGCTGGGGGCGTTGATGCCGGCGACGGCGGGTGTGCGCCGGTTTGGCTCGGCGGCTTTGGATCTCGCCTGGGTCGCGGCCGGGCGGTATGATGGCTATTGGGAAATGGGCATCAAGCCGTGGGATATTGCGGCGGGCATGCTCATTGTGCGTGAAGCCGGCGGTTATGCGACCGATGGCGAGGGCAAGGATCTGGTGGATGACGTGGTGGTGGCGGCGAACCCGCATCTGCACGGCAAGCTGCTGGAGCTGGTGCAGGACGGGCTTTCCGCCAGGAAGGGTTAAGGCTAGTTTGCCAGATGTGAAGATTTCAGTCTGGCTGTGCGGCCTCCTCCTCGTTGCTCCGGCCTACGCGCACGCGCAGGTTACGGTGAATCCAGCGGCCCTGCGGCAATTGCAGGGGCTGCCCGAACCCGCGCCAGTGGCGGTGCCGGCGGCCAAGCCGGCAATGGAGCGGCCGCATAAGAACTATAAGCGGCATACCGAAAACCGTGCGGCGGTGAAGCCGGTGCCGGCGGTGGCCAAGCCGGCCCCGGCTCCCAAACCGGCCCCGCCGGCGCCGCAGCCGGTGGTGGCGAAGCCTGTAGCGCCCCCTGCCCCGCCGAAGCCGTCGATTCCCAGTTTGGCGACCCTTGATTTCGCGCCCGGCAGCGCCGCCTTGCCGGCGAATGCGCAGGCAGTGCTCAAGCCCTTCTGTGCGGCCAGCACGCCGGTGCCGGTGATCGCGCATGCGCCGCGTGACCCGAACGATGCCTCCGGCGCGATGCGGCTTTCTCTGGCGCGGGCCTTTGCGATTCGTGATGCGCTGACCGCCTGCGGGGTGAATGCGGCGAATGTGATCCCGCGCGCGGCGGGTCCGGCGAAGAGCGGGGACAGCAATCAGGCCGAGATCGGCGCAGGGGCGAAGCCATGACCAGACCGACCAATTATCTGATCCGGATGATTTTGTTCTGCATCATCGTCTATGGCGGGGCGGCAGCGCTCTCGCCGGTGCTGGCGCGGTTCTTCATGGCCAATCCGGTGATCAATTCGGTAATCCTGCTGGTCGAGATTTTCGGCGTGTTCTGGAATATCCGGCAGGTGCAACGGCTCTATCCGGAGGCGGCCTGGGTGGAGGAATTTCGGCGCAACCGGCAAAAGCTGGTGGAAGCCCCGGCGCCGACGCTGCTGGCGCCGATGGCGCGGATGCTGCAAGGGCGCGCGGATGGCGAGCGACGGCTGACCCTCTCCGGCCAGTCCATGCGCACGATTCTGGACGGGATTTCCACCCGGCTCGACGAATCCCGGGAATTGTCGCGCTATATCACCGGGGTGATGATCTTCCTCGGCCTGCTCGGCACCTTCTGGGGGCTGCTGCATACGGTGTCCTCGGTGGCCGAGGTGATCAACGGCATGAACCTGACCACCGGCGGCGATGTGAATGCGATGTTCGCGCAGCTGAAAACCGGGCTGGCGAAGCCGCTGGCGGGGATGGGCACGGCCTTCTCGGCCTCGATGTTCGGCCTTTCGGGCGCGCTGATCCTGGGTTTTCTGGACCTCACGGCCGGCCAGGCGCAGAACCGGTTTTTCAATGAGCTGGAGGAATGGCTGGCCTCGCTGACCAGGCTGGGCACGGGCATCCTCTCCGGCGATGGCGAGGGCAGCGTGCCGGGCTATGTGCAGGCGCTGCTGGAGCAGACGGCGGAGAATATGGACCAGCTGCAGCGTGTGCTGGCGCGTGGCGAGGAAAGCCGCGAGCAGGGCAACCAAGCGCTGCGGGCTCTGGGCGAGCGCATGGGGGATCTGGACGAGACGCTGCGGGTGCAGCAGCAGCTGATGGAGAAGCTGGCGCGCAACCAACTCAGCCTCACCCCGATCCTGACCAAGATGGCGGAGGAGCGCGAAAGCGCCACCGACCCGCTGCGCGCGCATCTGCGCAATATCGAGCTGCTGCTCAACCGCTTCATCACCGAGACCGACCAGGGCCGGGCGCAGAGCCTGAGTGAGTTGCGCGCCGATCTGCGGCTGCTGACACGGACGCTGGCCAACCGGCTGGATGAGCCGCGAACCAACCGGCTGGACGAGCCGCGCGGATGAGCCGGCGGCGCGGCGGCGGCAATAACGGGCTGGAGGCCTGGCCGGGCTATGTGGATGCGCTCTCCACATTGCTCATGGTCACCATCTTCGTGTTGCTGGTGTTCGTGCTGGCGGAGGCGTTTCTCTCCTCCGCGCTGAACGGCTCGGACAATACGATCACCCGGCTGAAGGAGCAGATCGCCGAGCTAACCCAGAGCCTGTCGATGGAGACGGCGAAGGACAGCACGCTCGCCCAGGAGCTGGCGGCGCTGAATGCGCAGCTGGCGGCCGCACAGAGTGCGAATGCGGCGCTGAGCCAGCAGGCGACGCAGGATAAGAGCACGATTTCCGGGCTGCAAAGCGCTGAGGGCGCGTTGCAGGCACAGCTTTCGGACGCGCAGGCGCAGCTGGCGGCGGCGAGCGGGCGGCTGGCCAGCCTGCAAGGCGGCGGCGATACCGCCTCCAAGCTCGCGGATGCGCAGAAACTGAACAAGCAGGATGCGGCGCAGATCGCGCTCCTGAACCAGCAGATGGCGGCCTTGCGGGCGCAGCTGGCGGCGTTGCAGCAGGCGCTGGACGCGGCCCAGGCGGCGGATGCGAAGGATAAGGTGCAGATCACCGATCTCGGCAAGCAGCTGAATGAGGCACTGGCCCGCAAGGTGGAGGAGTTGCAGCAATATCAGAGCGTGTTCTTCAAGACGCTGAGCCAGAGTCTGCAGGGCGAGAAGAACATCAAGGTGGTCGGCGACCGCTTCGTGTTTGAGAGCGACGTGCTGTTTCCGGTGGATGAGGCGACGATCACCCCGGCCGGCAAGGCGGAGATCGCGCAGGTGGCGAATGCGGTGAAGAAGATCGCCACGAAGATCCCGGATAATGTGAACTGGGTGCTCTCGGTGGATGGCTATGCGGATGCGCAGCCGATCAAAGGCGGGCCGTATAAGTCGAATTTCGACCTCTCGGCGGCGCGCGCACTGGCGGTTCTGGATCTGCTGATTGCCGACGGGGTGCCGGCGAACCGGCTGGTGACCTCCGGCATGGGCGCCAACAACCCGATTGCCACCGGCAACACGCCGGCGGATTACGCGCAGAACCGGCGGATCGAATTCCGGCTGACCACGCCCTGATGGAGATGGGGGCGCGCAAGGCGGCGCTGCGGGCGGAGCTTCTGGGGCTACGCGCGGCGCAGGACCCGGCGCTGGGGGCAGCGCTTTGCGCGCATGTGCTGGCGAGCGGGATTATCCCGCCGGATGCGGTGGTCGGCGGCTTCATGCCGATGCGCGGCGAGATCGATATCCTGCCGCTGCTGCACGCGCTGGCGGCGCGCGGCCAGGCCTTGGCGCTGCCGGAAACGCTGCCTTTGGGTCAGCCCTTGGTGTTTCGCGCCTGGATTCCGGGGACGAAGATGCTGCCGGGGCGGTTTCGCACCACTTACCCGGATGCGGTTGAGATTGTGCCGGATTTTCTGCTAATCCCGCTGCTGGGGTTTGATGCCAGGGGACACCGGCTGGGCTATGGCGGTGGGTATTATGACCGGACCTTGGCCGCCTTGCCGGGGGCATTCCGGCTCGGTTGCGCCTATGCGATGCAGGAGGTTGCAACGCTGCCGGTGGAGGCGACGGATTTGCCGCTGCATGCCGTGGCGACCGAGGCCGGAATCAGAAACTTCTACCCCTGAACATCCGCCGGCGTCTGCCCGTTCGGGGTCTGCCCGCCGGGGGTCAGATGGTCGATAATGCCCGGCAAATGCTGGGCGAGCGTGGCGCTGACCTGGCTGGTGTCGAGGCCATATTTATCCGCCAGCCCCTGCAGCACCGGCTGGCCGAGCACGCGCTGGATGCTGTCCTGGTCCAGCGGCAAATTCTGTCCATTGCCGATCCAGGAGGCGACATGCTCGCCAAAGCCGGTCTGGGCGAAGCGGTCGACCAGACCGTCAACGCCGTCGATCCCGTGCTGGGACATTTCATTCATCAGCGGGCCGGCAAGCTGGTTGCTCTGCATTGACTGAAACTCGGTGAACAGGCCGGAGAGGTTTCCGAACAGCGACATGGCGGGCTCCTTTTGAACAAGGCCCTAGCTTAGCCTGGCCGCCGGAAAAAAGCATCCTGAATGCGCAACGGATTCACCAAACCGTTATATTCATGAGGAATTGCAAAAGTTTTTCCGCTTGCGGCCAGGGGGGCGCGGGCCCAGCTTCAGGGGACAGCAACCGAAAAGGAGCCCGAAATGTCCAAATTGCTCGGCCAGGAGGCGCTGAACACCCTGCCTCCGAAATGGGCGCTGGCGCAGGATGGCAAATCCATCACCCAGGACTTCAAGTTCAAGAGCTTCGCCGAGGCCTTCTCGTTCATGACGCATGTGGCGCTGCTGGCGGAGAAGGCGGATCATCATCCGGATTGGTCGAACAGCTATAACAAGGTTTCGATCAGCCTGAGCAGCCATGATGCGGGCGGGGTGACGGAGAAGGATGTCGGGCTGGCGACGGCGATCAGCGATTTCGTCTGGTTGCCGCAGTAACAGCTTGAAAGAGATGGGGGCGTTTTTGCCCCCCCTCAAAAATTTTTGTGACTTTATTTGCCGGGTTTCACCGGAATCCAGCGCGGGCCGGGATCGCCGCCGCTGCCATCCGCGCCGGTGACCATGAATATGGCCGGCATCTGGCCCAGACCCTGCACCTGTTTGCGCAGATCCGCCGCACTGGCGACGACGACGCCGTTCACCTGCTCGATGACATCGCCCGCGACGATCCCGGCTTTTTCCGCCGGCCCCTTGGCGGAGAGCACGGAGACGCCCGTTGCCGCTGGCGGGCCGGCCAGCCCCAGCCCATATTGCGGCAGATCCACCGGGGCGGCCGGTTTCGCATCGGCCTGGGCGATGCTCTCATCCTGCTTGGGCGGCGGCGCCTGGATCACCAGGCTGGCCTGGCCCGGCTTGCCGTCGCGCACATAATCCACGGTCACGCTCTGCCCGGTCTGAAATTCGGCGATGCGGATGGTGAGCGCCTGGGGATCATCGATCGCGGCGGTGCTGATGGCGGTGATCACGTCGCCGGGCTGCAGCTCGCCGGCGGCGGGGGAATGCGGGTCCACCGCGCCGACCAGCACGCCCTTGGCGGAGGAGAGTTTCAGCGCCGCCTGGATCTGCGGGGTCAGCTCCTCCACCGCCACGCCGAGCCAGCCGCGTTGCATCTTGCCGTCATGGGCCAGCGCCTCGGCCACCGGCTCGGCCATCGCCGAGGGGATGGAGAAGCCGATGCCATCCGAGGTGCCGGAGGGCGAATAGATCGCGGAATTCACCCCGATCACCTGGCCCTGCAGATTGAACAGCGGCCCGCCGGAATTGCCCTTGTTGATGGCGGCGTCGGTCTGGATGAAATCGTCGAACTTGGTGTCGCCGATCTGCCGGTGCAGGGCGCTGATGATGCCGGCGGTGTTGGAATTGGGCATGCCGAACGGGTTGCCGATGGCCAGCACCCAATCTCCCACCCGCATCTGCGCGGAATTGCCGAACGGCACATAGGGCAGCGGATGCCCGGCATTGATTTTCAGCACCGCGAGATCAACATCCTTATCCACACCGGCGATGATGGCGGGATAGACCGTGCCGTCAGGGAAGGTGACGGTGACGTTGCTGGCCCCATTCACCACGTGATGATTGGTGAGAATATAGCCGGCGGGGTCGAAGACGAAGCCGGAGCCCAGCGACTCGATGGTTTTCGGCGGCGGCACCACCCCGCCATCGGCGGCGTTCTTGGTGTCGGCGGCGGGGTGGAAGCCGGTATTGCCATCGCCGCCATCGCTGCCATCGCCGTTATTGTCGCCATTATCGCCCGCGGCGGGCGGGGTGGCGGAGACCGGCGCCATCGAGGCGATGGAGACCACGGCGGGGCCGACCTTGGCCGCCAGATCCGCCAGCGGCGGCGGCAGCGCCTGGGCGTCATTCGGCGCCAGGCTGGGCGGGGCGGCATGCGCGGCCATGCCGGCGAGCAGGAACAAGGCAGGGAGCGGACGCGCCAGAAACTTCATGCGGCCAAGAGTGGCGGCGGCGGACGATCTTCGCAAGAGGGGCGACAGCGACTATCTCTAGGACATGACCGAAGCAGAGATTCGCGCGGCCCTCGCGCCCTTTAAAATCGAAAACCGGATCGACGGTGTGCATGTTCAGGACGGGCTGGTGCAGGTGAGCCTGCGCGCCGCCCGCCAGGAAGCGGCGGGGCTGGAAGGGCTGCGCCGCGAGATCGAGGCGAGGCTGAAAGGGCTGCAAGGGGTGAAATCCGCGACCGTGGTGCTCACCGCGCATGCGGCCCCCTCTCCGTCTTCGCCCCCCACCCCCGCGCCCGCCGCCGAGCCGCCTTTACTGCCGGAGGTGAAGCATGTTGTGGCCGTGGCCTCGGGCAAAGGCGGGGTGGGCAAATCCACCGTCGCGGTCAATCTGGCGGTGTCACTGGCCCAGCGCGGGCTGAAGGTGGGGCTGCTGGATGCCGATATTTACGGCCCCTCCCTGCCGAAAATGCTGGGTCTGGCGACCAAGCCGCAAGTGCGCGACGGGCGGATCCAGACGCTGGATGCCTGGGGGGTGAAGTCGATGTCCATCGGCTATCTGGTGCCCGAGGACAAGGCGATGATCTGGCGCGGCCCGATGGTGATGGGGGCGCTGAACCAGATGCTGGGTCAGGTCGATTGGGGGGCTTTGGATATTCTGGTGGTGGACATGCCGCCGGGCACCGGCGATGCGCAGCTGACCTTGGCGCAGAAGGCCAAGCCCTCGGGCGCGGTGATCGTCTCCACCCCGCAGGACCTTGCGCTGCTGGATGCGCGGCGTGGCGTGCAGATGTTCGAGCAGGTCGGCGTCAAGGTGCTGGGCGTGGTGGAGAACATGTCCTTCTTCTGCTGCCCTGCCTGCGGGCATCGCGCGGAGATTTTCGGCCATGGCGGGGCGGAGCGCGAGGCGGAGCGGATCGGCGTGCCGTTCCTGGGCGAGATTCCGCTGGAGATCGCGGTGCGCGAGGCCGGGGACGAGGGTAAGCCGGTGGTGGCGCATGATGAGAACGGCAAGGTGGCTGTGGCGTTCCGGCAGCTGGCGGCCAGCGTGAGCAAGGCGCTGGGGCTGTAACTTGGCCGAGATCGGCTTCTATCACCTCACCCGGACGGGGCTGACGCAGGCGCTGCCGGCGCTGCTCGGGCGCACGCTGGCGGCCGGCGAGACGGCGCTGGTGGCCTGCCCGGATGAGACGATGATGGCGGCGCTGGATGATGCGCTGTGGCAGGCGCAGAACCCGGACTGGCTGCCGCACGGCACCGCGCAGTCCCCCTACCCGGAGCTGCAGCCGATCTTCCTGACCACGGACATGCAGAACCCGGCCGGGGCGCGGTTTCTGTTTCGCGTCGGCGGGGTGGAAGCGCCGGTGGAGGGGTTTGCCCGGGCGTTCGATCTGTTCGATGGCAATGACGAGGCGCAGGTACTGGCCGCGCGCGCCCGCTGGAAGGCGGAGAAGGCGGCGGGGCATGTGCTGGCTTACTGGAAGCAGGAAGACTCCGGCTGGGTGAAAGCCGGGTAAAAGTTTTTGGGGCCGCCCCTTTTTGAAAAAAGGGCCGCCCCCCAAAAACTTTTGCGCTTTAGTCCTTTACGATGGGCCTGACGTCGCCGTCTTCAAGCAGATCCAGCATGTCGGTGGCGTGATCTTCCTCATCCGCCAGTATCTCTTCCAGCAACGAACGGGTGGACGGATCCCCCGCCTCGCTGAAATATTTGATCAGATCACGATAATGCTCGATCGCCACGCGCTCGGCGACGAGATTGCCCTTCACCATTTCGGTCAGCGTCTCGGCATGGCCATATTCCGTGGCCGAGCGTGAGGCCAGGCCTTCCGGATTGAAATTCGGCGTGCCGCCGAGCTGGTCGATCCGCTCGGCGAGGCGCTCCATATGCTCGCGCTCCTCCGCCGCGTGCTCGGCGAATTCCTCGCCGACGCTCTTGGAGGTGATGCCGGACACGGAGATCGAGTTCATCGTGTAGCGCAACACACAGACGATTTCCGTCGCCAGCGCGCCTTGCAGAAGTTCGATGGCGCGCGCGGGGTTTTTATAATCCGGCGTCACCGCGCCATCCGCGATGGATTTTTGCGCCTGGGCGCGCAGCACGTTCATGTCACGCAGGAAATAATTGCCGCTCTCTTGGGTCTTGGCCATGATTGATCTCCGAAACTATCGGACATCCACTTGGCCCTGACGCTGCCCGGATGAAACCAGCGCAATGTGACGGGCGGCTTGAAACCTGTTCATGTCGGCAGCCGCGCGCCATATACCGGGCAAAGCCATTGGCGCAGATGCGGCCAGAGCTCGTGATCCTGCAGCCAGGTCAGGTCCTTGTCCAAAACCTCCCGCAACTTGGCTTGCGCGGCCTTGCCGAGATGCAGGCGGATCCCCTTCAGCGTGTGCGCCGGTGCCGCGATATAAAGCTGGTCATAGAGCGCCACCTGCTGGTTCAGCTCGGTCGCCACCCAGATCGGCAATATTTCGCGGGCGCGGGCATGGGCGTCCTCACGCGCGCCGGGGGTGCCCCCCTGCGGCGCGGCGCGCGCGCTTGAATGCAGGCTGTTATCTTCCGGTTCGGGCCGCACGAACCGCGCATGTTCGGCGTCGGCCAGGACGATCAGCGTGTTCAAATGAGTAGGCATGGCCACTCCCCTTATTGCGTTAAACCAGCAATAGCGTCGCCAGAATCGCCGCGTCCTTGATCCTGGTCAAAAAAAACCGAAGGCGGAACGATTGATAAAGCCTCCAACCTATGGTTGCATCATACCTACAGGCCCATGACCACCCAGAAGATGAAGAGGCTCGACATGCTCCCACCCCGCCCGCTTGCCGACCGCCGATGAAAACCGCCCTGATCACCGGCATCTCCGGGCAGGACGGCGCCTATCTGGCGCAGCTGCTGCTGGAGAAGGGCTATCATGTCGCCGGCATGGCGCGGCGCTGTTCAAACCCTGACCAGGCGCGTGCGCGGTTGCGTTGGCTGGGCATCGCGGACGAGGTGGAGATTCTGGACGGGGATCTGACCGATCTCTCCAGCCTGTTGCGGCTGCTGACCCGGGTGCGGCCCGACGAGGTTTATAATCTCGGCGCACAAAGCTTTGTCGCGCTCTCCTGGCAGCAACCGATTCTCACCGGCGAGGTGACCGGCATGGGGGTGTTCAACCTGCTGGAGGCGGTCCGGCTTTCCAACCTCCCGGTGCGGTTCTACCAGGCCTCATCCTCGGAAATGTTCGGCAAGGCGCAGGCGCCGCTGCAGAGCGAAACCACGCCATTCTATCCGCGCAGCCCCTACGCGGTGGCGAAGCTGGCCGGGCACTGGATTACCGTGAATTACCGCGAAAGTTTCGGGCTGCACGCCTCTTCCGGCATTTTATTCAACCATGAGAGCCCATTGCGTGGCATGGAATTCGTTACCCGAAAGATTACAAATGCCGTGGCGGGGATCAAGCTGGGCTTGAATCAAGGGCTTGAGCTAGGCAATCTTGAAGCGACACGGGACTGGGGACATGCCCGTGATTATGTGAAAGCGATGTGGCTGATGATGCAGCAAGACAGTCCGGGAGATTATGTCATTGCAACCGGACATAGCGTGAGCATCCGATCATTCTGCGAGATCGCCTTTCGCCATGCCGGGCTCGATTACCGGGATCATGTACGGGTGAATCCGGCTTTTTTCCGCCCGGCGGAAGTGGATTGCCTGCGCGGCGACGCGGCCAAGGCGCATCAGGCGCTAGGCTGGGCGCCGCAGGTCGGGCTGGAGGCGCTGGCCGCCGAGATGGTGGAGGCCGATCTGCACCGTCTGTCGCGCGCCGCATGACCAGGCTGCTGATCACCGGCGCCAGCGGTTTCGCCGGACGGCATCTGCTGGCGCATCTGCGCCAGGACGCGCCGCATCTGGAATTGCTCGCCCCCTCGCTCGACATTACCGACCAGAAGGCCATCGAGGCGCTGATCGCAACGGCGCAGCCGGATATTTTGCTGCATCTGGCGGGCATTTCCTCGCTCCGGCATGCCGCCGCCCACCCGGAGCGTACCTTCGCGGTGAATGTGTTGGGGAGCCTCAATCTCGCCGAGGCGGTGCTGGCGCATGCGCCCGCCTGCCGCTTCATCTTCGTCTCCAGCACGGAAGTCTATGGCCGCGCCTTCATCGATGGCGAGGCGGTGACGGAGGCGACGGTGCCCGAGCCGGTCGGCCCCTATGCGCTGAGCAAGGCCAATGCCGAGGAGGCCCTGGCCGCGCTGCCGGGGCTGAAGCTGCTGCGCCTGCGGGTGGCCAACCATACCGGGCCGGGGCAGCTGCCGGATTTCGTGGTGCCGACCTTCGCGCGGCAGATCGCGCGGATCGAGGCGCGGCTGCAGCCGCCGGTGCTGAAGACGGGAAATCTCGATAGCTGGCGGGATTTCCTGGATGTTCACGATATCTGCACGGCCTACACGGCAGCCTGCGCCTTGCCCGACTTCGCGCCCAAGGAGGTGCTGAACATCGCCAGCGGCAAGCCGCAGCGCATCGGCACGCTGCTGGACATGCTGCTGAGCATGGCGCGCGTGGAAATCTCCGTGCAGCCGGATGCGGCGCGCCATCGCCAGGGCGAGATCCGCTATACGCTGATCGATGCCAGCCGGGCCAAAACGCGGCTGAACTGGGCGCCGCAGCGCGCCATGCGCGAAACCCTCGCCGCGACGCTGGCTTATTGGCGCGCGGAGGCGGCCAAGGAAGCTGGCTAGAGCAATATGTGTTTAGGTTGACGCGCCAGCGTCAAGATAAACACATGGAATTGCTCGCCAATACCAAAGGTTCGGGGGCTTGGCTGCGCCTGCGCCAAAACCTCGAGGTTTTTGCCGCTTTTTTGTAAAAAAGCGGCACCAAAAAACTTTTGCGTTTTTTGCAGGGGGTTTTTACTTCCCCGTCCAGCTCGGCTTGCGCTTCTCGATGAAGGCGGCCATGCCTTCCTGCTTGTCCTGGCTCGCCGCCAGGCCGAAGAACATCCGCCGCTCGAAGCGCACCCCTTCCGACAGGCTGGTCTCGAACGCGGCATTGACCAGCTCCTTGTTCGCTTTCACCGCCAGCGGGCCGAGCCCGGCGATGGTCGCGGCCTGGGCCAACGCGGTTTCGATCAGCTTCGCCGCCGGGACGATCTCGGCCACCAGCCCCGCGCGCTCGGCTTCCTCGGCCCCCATCATCCGGCCGGTGAGGCACATCTGCATCGCCTTGGCCTTGCCGACGGCGCGGGTGAGGCGCTGCGAACCGCCCATGCCCGGCGCGGTGCCGAGCGTGATCTCCGGCTGGCCGAATTTCGCGGTATCGGCGGCCAGGATGTAATCCGCCATCATCGCCAGCTCGCAGCCCCCGCCGAGCGCGTAACCCGAGACGGCGGCGATCCAGGGCTTGGAGGTGGCGCGCAGCATGCGGTCATAGCCGGCGAATTTGTCCGGCCCGTACATCTCGGCAAAGCCCTGGGGCTGCATCTCCTTGATATCCGCCCCGGCGGCAAAAGCCTTCTCCGAGCCGGTGAGCACCAGGCAGCCTTGCCCCGCATCCGCCTCGAACGCGGCGAAGGCGGCTTCGAGATCCGCCAGAACCTGGGCGTTGAGCGCGTTCAGCGCTTTCGGCCGGTTCAGGGTGACCAGCGTCACCGCGCCATGCTGTTCGACGATCAGCGTCTCATAAGCCATGATTTTGGCATCCTTCCTTGTGGTGCGGCCAGATTAGCATGGTTACGAAAAATCCGGCGCACGCTTGGCCAGAAAGGCTGCAATGCCCTCCTGCCCCTCCACGCCGCGCAGGGCGGTGGCAATGGCGCGGGCTTCCCATTCCATCTGCTCCTCCAGCCCGGTGGAAAGGCTGCGTGACAGCAGCGCCCTGGTGCCGGCCAGCGCCGCGCCCGGCCCCTGGGCCAGCGTCCGCGCCACCGTCAGCGCCTCGGCCTGCGGGTCATCGGCGACGCGGGTGATCAGCCCGATGGCGGCGGCTTCCTGGGCGCCCACGCGGCGATTGGTGAGCGCCAGCTCCTGGGCCCGGCGCAGCCCGACCAGACGTGGCAGCAACCAGCTCGCCCCCAGATCCGGCGTCAGCCCGATGGCGGTATAGGCGACTGTGAAATGCGCGGCGGGCGCGGCGATGACGATATCCCCCAGCATGGCGAGCGACAGCCCCGCCCCTGCCGCCGGACCATTCACCGCCACGACCAGCGGCTTGCCCATGCGCGCCAGGCGGGAGACGGCGCCATGCAGGATGGTGGTCATTTCCTTGGCCAGATGCGAGACCCGCGCCCCCGCCGCGGCGAAGCCGTGAATATCGCCGCCGCCGCAAAACAACGGACCATTGCCGGTGAGCAGCACGGCGCGGATGGAGGCATCCTCATCGCACTCGATCGCGGCGTCGAACAGAGCGCGGGACATCTCCGGGTTCAGCGTATTGGCCGCATCTGGGCGGTTGAGAGTGATGCGGGCAAGCCCGCTTTCGCGGGTGAAAAGCAACGGCGGCGGCGGGTTCATGAACAAACCTCTTGGTACATTATTTACTAACGCGTAGGTTCCATGCTTCATTGCCCCCGTCAAGATGAAGCCTGGATGTGATGGATAAGAGCGCGCCCGCGATCCCCCCTTTCCGCACCGCGCGCGAGCGTGAGCAGGAGCGCGCGGCCAAGCGCGACGCGGTGCTGCGGGCGGCGGTGCGGATGTTCAACGAGCGCGGCTACCATACCACCTCGCTCGACGATGTCGCCGCCAGCCTCGGCATCTCCAAGCCGCTGATCTATCATTATCTGGGGGCGAAGGAGCAGGTGCTGTTCGAGTGTCTGCGGCTTGGAATCAGCCGGCTGCGCGAGGCGGTGCGGCAGGCCGAGGCGCTGCAAGGCAATGGGCTTGAGCGGCTGAAGCTTTTCCTGTGCATCTATGCGCAGGTGATCATGGATGATTTCGGGCGCTGCGTGATCCGCACCGGGGACGAGGTGCTGGCGCCGGAGAGCCGGGCGCAGTTCCGCGCGCTGAAACGCGAGATCGACGAGGCGCTGCGGCGGTTTCTGCAAGCGGCGTCCGATGATGGCTCGGCGCGGATCAGCGATGTGAAGCTGACCGCCTTTGGCCTGGCCGGCGCGCTGAACTGGACGGCGCGCTGGCAGGAGGCCGAAGGCGATCTGCCGCCGGAGCCGCTCGCCGCGAAGCTGGTGGATATCCTGCTTCGCGGGATTGAGCCGAGAGGATAGTTACTCCTTGATGCCGTAGGCGGCGTCGTAGATTTTATGCGTGTAGGCACCTTCCGGCTGTTTGGTGATCACCGGATCGGTCTTGTCCGCCATCAGCACGCTCACCGTACGCTGGTAGGCGGCTGGGTCGAGATAGCCATCCTTGTCCTTGCCGTCGGTGAGCAGCGTGGCGATGGAGCCCATCATCCTGGTCTGATGCGCCGCATCCAGCACCCCGGCGGTGTCGTTATCCATCACGATTTTTACCGCTTCGGCCTGGTGGGCGGCGGCATAATCCCAGCCCTGCATCGTGGCTTTTACGAACTTCGCCAGGTCGGCCGCCTTCTGCGGGTTGGCCAGCTCGGCATCGGTGGTGTACAGCCCGTCTTCGAGCATCGCCACGCCTTCATTCTGATATTTGAAGACGACGAGCTGGTCCGGCTTCATCCCGGCTTCGATCAGCTGCCAATATTCATTATAATTCATCGTCGAAATGCAGGCGGCCTGCTTCTGCAGCAGCGGCTGCACGTTGAAGCCTTGTTTGAGAACCTTGACATCCGGGTTGGCGCCGGAGGTGGTGTAGCCGAGCTTGCCCATCCAGGCGAGGAAGGGATATTGGTTGCCGGCAAACCAGACACCCAAAATTTTGCCTTTGAAATCCTTCGGTGAGGTGACGCCGCTATCCTTGCGGCAGGTGAGTTCGAGGCCGGATTTCTGAAAAACCTGGGCGATGTTGACGAGCGGTACGCCCTTCTCACGCGCGGCCAGTGCGTCCGGCATCCAGTCCACAATCACATCGGCACCGCCGGCGGCGATGACCTGGGAGGGGTTGATGTCCGGTCCGCCGGGCTTGATGGTCACGTCCAGCCCGGCATCCTTGTAAAACCCCTTGGCCTGGGCGACGTAATAGCCGGCGAACTGGGCCTGCGTCACCCATTTCAGCTGCAATGTCAGATGATCCGCGGCCGAGGCGGCGGATGCGAAACCAAGCGACGGGGCCAGCGCCAACATCCAGGCCAGGGTCTTCTTCATGATCTTCAGCCTCTCCTATAGGGTTTTTCAGTTCGGGTTACGGTAGGATGGATGCCAGAAGGTCACCGCCCGCTCCAGCAGCGCCAGGGCGGCGAAAGAGAGCGAGCCGGTGAGCGCGACGATGAGGATGGCAGCCCAGACGATGTCCAGATTGAGGCTGGCGGCTTCTGTCGAAATGCGAAAGCCAAGGCCAAGGATCGGCGAGCCGAAAAACTCCGCGACCACCGCGCCGATGAGCGCCAGAGTGGAGTTCAGCTTCAGCGCTGCGAAAATATGCGGCAGGGCAGCGGGCAGGCGCAGCTTGAGTAGCGTGACCGGGTAGGAGGCGGCGTAGCTCAACAGCAATTCTTGTTCCAGCACGCCGGCTTCACCCAGCCCTGCAATGGTGTTGACCAGCATGGGAAAGATCGTCATCGCCGCGACCACCGCCGCCTTGGATTGCCAGCCAAAGCCGAACCACATCACCGCGATCGGCGCGATGCCGATGATCGGCATGGCGGAGACGAGGTTTCCCAACGGCATCAGGCCGCGCTTGAGGAAATCCGAACGGTCGATGGCCAGGGCCAGCAGGAATCCGCCTACGCAGCCGATAATGTAGCCGGGCAGCACGGAGCGCAGCACGGTTTGCACGAAATCCGCCGCCAGCATGCCGGCATTGGCGCTAAGGGCGGTGAAGATGGCGCTGGGGGCGGGGAGCAAAATCGCCGGAACGGCAAAGCCCTTCACCAGCGCCTGCCAGAGCCAGAGCAGCCAAAGGCCGAAGATGGCAGGGGTGGCGAGGCGCGCGGCGAGGCTCTCCCGGCGCACACTGGCGGCCATGGCGATGAGCGCGATGATGGTGAAGATGATGGAAAGCAGCAGATATTTCACAACCTGCCTCCGCGCTGCCAACGCAAACCGGCTTCCAGCAGCGAGATCGCGCCCAGGATGAGCGCGGAAAGCAAGGAAGCCGCCAGCAGCGCGGACCAGACCATCAGAGTCTGGCCGTAATAGCTGCCGGCGAGCAGCCGCGAACCGAGCCCGGCCTGCGCGCCGGTCGGCAATTCCGCGACAATGGCCCCCATCACCGCCAGCGCCGCGGAGACGCGCAGAGAGGGAAACAGGAAGGCGACGGAGGCTGGCAGGCGCAGCTTGGAGAAGATCTCGGACTCGCGCGCCGAGTAGGTTTGCAGCAACTCGAACTGGATTGTCTCCGGCGCGCGCATGCCTTTCACCAGCCCGACGACGATGGGAAAGAATGCCAGGTAGGCGGCGATGGCAACTTTCGGGACCAGGCCAGAGAGGCCGAGATTGCCGAGCACCACCACCACCATCGGCGCGATGGCGAGCACCGGCACAGTCTGGCTGGCGATGACCCAGGGCATCAAGGAGCGGTCCAGCGCCTTCACATGCACGATCAGCGTGGCGATGACGCCGCCGATCACAAGCGCCACGGCGAGGCCCAGCAGCGCCTCCTCCGCCGTAACCCCGGCATGGTAGAGCAGGTTACGCGGCGAGGAAAGCGGCCAGCCAAAGATGCTGTCACCAAGCGCGCCGATCACCTGGTCCGGACGCGGCAGGAGATTTGTGCCAACCAAGGCCGAGGCCGCATACCAAAGGATGATGGCGGCGAGCGCAACAGTGGCGACCGGCAGCACGGATCTAGTCATAGGAATGCCCCGCCCGCAGCGCTGCACGCACGCGGTGCGCGACATCGGCGAAGACCGCACTATCGCGCAAGGCAAGATCACGGGTGCGTGGGAGATCGCTCTCAATGATTTCAACGATCCGGCCCGGGCGCGGCGACATGACGACGATGCGGGTGGAGAGAAACACCGCCTCATCGATGGAATGGGTGACAAAGCCGCAGGTGAGGCCTGTCGTGCGCCAGAGGTCCTGGAGATGCAGGTTGAGGCCATCGCGGGTGATCTCGTCGAGCGCGCCGAAGGGCTCGTCCATCAGCAACAAGGAGGGCTCAAAGGAGAGTGCTCTGGCGATGGAAGCGCGTTGCTGCATGCCGCCGGAGAGTTGCCAGGGAAATTTCTTCGAGAAGGCGGATAGCCCGACCAGATCAAGATAGCGCGCGGCGCGCTGCTGACGCTCCTGTTTTGGTAGCCCCATGATTTCCAGAGGCAGCATCACGTTGCGTTCGATATTGCGCCAGGCATAGAGGGCCGGCGCCTGGAATACATAGCCGTAGGCACGCGCGCGCCTGGCCTCGGCGGCGCTGACGCCATTCACCTTCAATTCGCCGCTGGTCGGCTGCACGAGATCAGCGATGGCGCGCAGCAACGTGGTCTTGCCGCAGCCGGAGGGGCCGATGAAGGAGACAAAATCACCTGGCGCGATGTCCAGGCTGATCCTCTCAAGTGCGACCGTGCCTTTGAACTCAACGCGCAGATCACGCGCCGAAACAGCCGGGAGCTTCATCGAGCCCTCTTGGTTCATGCCGGGTGTTTCTGCGCCAGGCGCGCATCTGTCGCCAGTACGGCCTGCAGCAGCACATCCGCGCCGGCGGCGACATGCGCGGGCTCTGCGCTCTCCGCCTCGTTATGGCTGATGCCTTTCTCACAAGGCACGAAAATCATCGTCGTCGGCGCGATTTTGGCGATGTAGGCGGAATCATGTCCGGCACCGGAGACGATGCGGCGCGCGGAAAGGCCGAGATCACTGGTGGCGCGCTCGACGGCGGCGATGCAGTCAGCATCGAAATGCACAGCAGGGGAATCCCATATACATTCGAAGGTGAAGCTGATGCCGGTGCCGAGAAGGATTTTCTCGAATGCGTCCTTCACCTCTTTTTCCATTTTCGCCACAACCTCATCGTTGGGGTGACGAAAATCAATGCTGAAGAAAACTTCACCTGGAATGACGTTGCGGGAATTCGGCCGCGCCTCGATGAGGCCGACGGTGGAGACGGCGTCCGGCCCGTGCGCCAGGGCGATGGCCTGGACCACCTGGATCATCTTGGAGGCAGCGACCAGCGCATCCTGGCGCATGCGCATCGGCGTGGTGCCGGCATGGCAATCCATCCCCGTTACCGTCACGCCGTACCAGCGCATCCCCTGCACGCCGGTGACGATGCCGATGGATTTACCTTCATCTTCCAGGATCGGCCCCTGTTCGATATGCAGCTCGAAATGCGCGGCGAGCTTGTGGGCGCCGCAGGCTTCCGCGCCGACGAAGCCGATACGCTTGAGCTCATCGCCGAAGCGTAGGCCCTCACGATCCTCGCGCTCGTAGGCGTAGTCCTTCGAGAATACACCGGCGAAGACGCCGGAAGAGAGCATCGCCGGGGCAAAGCGCGCGCCTTCCTCGTTGGTCCAGTCAATCAGCTCGATCGGGGCGTTGGTCTCGATGCCCGCATCGTTGAGACTACGCAGCACTTCCAGCCCGGCGAGCACGCCAATGATGCCGTCAAACTTGCCGCCGGTCGGCTGGGTATCGAGATGGCTGCCGATGGCGATCGGCGGCAGGCTGTTATCCTTACCCGGCCGGCGGGCGAAGATGTTGCCCATATCGTCATAGGAAACATCGCAGCCCGCGGCGGTGCATTTATCGATCAGCCAGTGGCGGACCTGGGCGTCGAGGTCCGTCAGCGTCAGGCGCTTGATGCCGCCTTTTTCCGTGCCGCCGATTTTCGCGGTCTCGATGATGGTCTCCCAGAGACGGGCGGCATCCACGCGTAGGTTGGTGTTCATTGGGCTGGCTCCGCCACGCGCATCGGGTTATTCGGATGCTGCTTCCAGGTGAGATGCGTTGCCGTCGCCTGCGGGACCATGGTGATGCAGCCGCTCACCGGGCACACATGCGAACAAAGATTGCAGCCGACACATTCATCATCGATCACCTCATAAATCCTCTTCTCGCCGGTCTCTTGCAGCTTGATTGCCTGATGGGCCGTATCCTCGCAAGCGATATGGCACAGCCCGCAGCCGATGCAGGCGGTGGGGTCGATGCTGGCGATGGTTTTCCAGGCCAGATTCAGGTCGTTCCAATGCACGAAATTCTTCACCGCTCGGCCGGTGACATCATCGATGCACGCATAGCCCTTCTCATCCATCCAGTTGGAGAGACCGCTGATCATGTCTTCGACGATACGAAACCCGTAATGCATGGCGGCGGTGCAAACCTGCACACTGCCCGCCCCCAGAGCCAGGAACTCCGCCGCGTCGCGCCAGCCTGAGATGCCGCCAATGCCGGAGATAGGCAGGCCCTTGAGGGAGCGAGCAATTTCACCGACCATGCGCAGCGCGATGGGCTTCACCGCCGGGCCGCAATAGCCGCCATGGGTGCCGAGGCCATCAACGGCGGGTTCCGGCACCATATTGTCGAGATCCACCCCGGTGATGGAAGTGATGGTGTTGATGAGGCTGACAGCATCCGCACCGCCACGCCGGGCGGCTTCGGCGGGTTTGAGAATATCCGTGATGTTGGGCGTGAGCTTCACAATCACCGGCATCCGGCTATAATGTTTGCACCAGCGCGTGACCATCTGGACATAATCCGGCACCTGGCCGACGGCAGCGCCCATGCCGCGCTCGCTCATGCCGTGCGGACAGCCAAAATTCAGTTCGATGCCGTCAGCGCCCGTGGCTTCCACCAGCGGCAGGATGCGCTTCCAACTCTCCTCCTCACACGGCACCATCAGGCTGACCACGACGGCGCGGTCCGGCCAGTTGCGTTTCACCGTGCGGATTTCGTCGAGATTGAGGTGCAGAGGACGATCGGTGATCAGCTCGATATTATTCATGCCCATCAGACGCTGGCCGTTATAGCCAATGGCGCCATAGCGGGAACTGACATTCACCACCGGCGGATCCTCGCCCAGCGTTTTCCACACCACCCCGCCCCAGCCGGCCTTGAAGGCGCGCTCGACATTATAGGCTTTGTCGGTGGGTGGGGCGGAGGCGAGCCAGAACGGATTGGGTGCCTTGATGCCGGCGAAATCGATGCGCAGATCAGCCATTGAGTTCGCCTTTCATGTAGGCGTTGATGCTTTGCGCGGCGCGCTTGCCATCGGCCACGGCCTGGACTGTGAGATCCTGGCCGGGGATGCAGTCCCCGCCTGCGAAAACGCCGGGCAGCGAGGTTTGCAGATCTTCATTCACCACGATGCGACCGGCGCGGATTGCGGGCAAGGCTTCGTCTTCCGAAATCTCCAGGCTCTGGCCGACGGCTTTCAGCACCATGTCGGCGCGTAAGATATAGCCATCCTCGCCCAGAACCAGCCGGCCATCTTCCAGCTTGGTGCGGGCAAAGCGGATGCGTTGCACCGCCCCCTGCCCTTCCAGCGCCACGGGTGCCGCCCAATGGCGGAAATCCACCCCGTTCACCAGGGCCCAATCCTGCTCCACGGCGGTGGCCGGCATATCCTCGCGGCCGCGGCGATAAACCAGACTTACCTGCTCCGCGCCGAGCCTCTTGGCTTGCACGGCAGCGTCGATGGCCGTGTTGCCGCCGCCGATCACCACCACATGGCGGCCGACCGGCACATCCGATTTGTCGCTGGATTGGCGCAGATTTTCGATGAAGCGCACGGCATCCATCACGCCTTGCAGTTCCTCGCCGGGAATGGCGAGCGCCTTCACGCCGGACTGGCCGATGGCGAGACACACCGCATCATAATCGCGGCGCAGCGTGCCGAGATCGAGTTCCCGCCCCAGCGCCTGGTTGGGAATGATCTTGATACCGCCGATGGAGATGATGAACGCGACTTCGCGGGCCGCGAAGTCATCCGCCATCTTGTAGGCGGCGATGCCGTATTCATTGAGCCCGCCGGGCTTGGGCTTGGCATCAAAAATGGCGACAGCATGGCCTTGTTTGGCCAGCTCATGCGCGCAGGCGAGGCCGGCCGGGCCGGCGCCGAGGATGGCGACGCGTTTGCCCGTGGACGGCGCGCGGGTGAAAGGATGCTGACCGCTCGCCGCCGCGCGGGCCATGGCGGCGTCCGTCGCCACGCGTTGCAGCGCGCCGATCTCCACCGGCTTATGCTGCTGGGCGGTGCGCACGCAGGCGCCCTCGCAAAGAATTTCCGTCGGGCAGACCCGCGCGCAAGCGCCGCCGAGAATGTTCGCTTCTAGAATTTTGCGGCCAGCGCCTGCGAGATTGTCGGTGGCGATGGCGCGGATGAAGCCGGGAATGTCGATGCTGGTCGGGCATGCGGCGATGCAGGGCGCATCGTAGCAGAAATAACAGCGCGCGGCTTCGATAGCGGCTTCGTCGCGGCTCAGCAGCGGGTGCGCATCGGCGAAACATTCCGCCAGGCGCGCTACAGGCACGCGCGACGCGGCAATATCCCCACCGCCCAAATTATAAACAGAGTCTCCGGTGGCGCTCATGAAAGCTCCCGATTGGATCGCAAATCCAGCTTGACCAAAGCTGATTAAACAGTCAAGTTGTTTATCAAGATAGCGAAACAGAAATATATCCCGCGAAAATCAGGATAAATTTTATGCAGTTGACGCATAAACCCGCAAAACCGCGCCAGGCCCGCAGCGAACAGGCGGAGCAGCGTATTCTCGCCGCCGCCGAGCAGGTTTTTGCAACGGCCGGGTTTGGCGGCGCCACCATGTCCGCGCTGGCGGCGGCGGCGGGGCTGCCTTCGGCCAACCTGCATTATCATTTCGGTACCAAGGAAGGGCTTTATAAGGCGGTGCTGCAGAATATCATGCGGCTCTGGCTGGAGGCGGCAGAGGGCATCACCGCCTCCGCCGCCCCCGCTCAGGCCTTGAGCGCCTACATCAAGGCGAAACTCGCCTACTCGCGCACGCGCCCCTACGCCTCGAAAGTGTTCGCCAATGAGGTGCTGCATGGGGCGGTGCATCTGCAGTCCTATCTGGGCGAGGAGCTGCGGCTGGTGGTGGCGCGGAAAACCCAGGTGCTGCAAGGCTGGATGGAAAAAGGCCAGATGGAGCAAGTAGATGCGCGGCACCTGTTTTTCCTGCTCTGGGCGATGACCCAGACCTACGCCGATTTCGACACTCAAATCCGCACCGTGCTCGGGCGTGAGGCGCTGCTGGAGGAGGATTTCGCGATTGCGGAAGACCTGATCCTGCGCTTCACCTTACGCGGCTGCGGGCTGGAATTTCCCCTCAAGGAGCACAGAGCATGAGCCTACTCATTCGCGGCGGCACGGTTCTCACCGCCGAGCATCAGCACCGGGCCGACGTGCTGTGCGCGGACGGCAAGATCATCGCCATCGGCGAAAGGCTGGACGCCCCCGTAGGCACGGAGATTGTCGAGGCCGGGGAAGCCTACGTGATTCCGGGCGGGATCGACCCGCACACCCATATGGAGCTGCCCTTCATGGGCACCACCGCCTCCGATGATTTTTACACCGGCACCGCGGCGGGGCTGGCGGGCGGGACGACGATGATTATCGATTTCGCCATTCCCGGCCCCAACGATTCACCGCTGGAGATTTTCAAGACCTCGCGGCGCTGGGCGGAGAAATCCTGTTCGGATTACGGCTTTCACGTCGCCATCACCTCATGGTCCGCGCGCGTGGCCGAGGAGATGGGCATTCTGGCGCGCGAGCATGGGGTAAACAGCTTCAAGCATTTCATGGCCTATAAGGGCGCCATCATGGCGGATGACCATGTGCTGCTGAACAGCTTCGCCCGGGCGCTGGAGCTGGGCGCGATTCCGACCGTGCATGCCGAGAATGGCGAGGCGGTGTATCATCTGCAGCGGGCTTTGCTGGCGCAGGGGATTACCGGGCCGGAGGGGCATCCGCTCTCGCGCCCGCCGGCGGTGGAGGGCGAAGCGGCGGAGCGGGCGATTGCGATTGCGAATGTGCTCGGCGTGCCGGTTTATATCGTGCATGTCTCGACGGCGGAGGCGACGAATGCCATCGCCCGGGCGCGGGCGGCGGGGCAGCGTGTCTATGGTGAGGTGCTCGCACAGCATCTGGTGGTGGATGAGAGTGTCTACCAAAACCCGGATTGGGATTTTGCCGCCGCGCATGTGATGAGCCCGCCCTTCCGGCCCAAGCATCATCAAAAAGCGTTGTGGGCGGGGCTGGCTTCTGGGCAATTGCAGACCACGGCGACGGATCATTGCTGTTTCCGCGCCGCGCAGAAGGGGGCGGGGCGGGAGAATTTCACCGCCATTCCCAACGGCACTGGCGGCATCGAGGACCGGATGAGCGTGCTCTGGCACCGCGGTGTCGGCAGCGGGCGGATTACGCCGCAGGAATTTGTGCGCATCACCTCCACCAATACGGCGCAGATTTTCAACATCTATCCGCGCAAGGGCGCGGTTGCGGTGGGGGCGGATGCGGATCTGGTGGTGTGGGATCCGAAGGCGCGCCGGGTGATCTCGGCGAAGACGCAACATCAGCAGGTGGATGTGAATATGTATGAGGGGATGGAGGTGACCGGGCTGGCGCGCCACACCATCGCAGCGGGAAAGCTTGTGTATAGCGAGGGGGATTTGCGGGCTGAGCGCGGGGCGGGGCGCTATATTGAGCGGCCTTGCTATACGCCGGTGCTGCGGGCGCAGGAGATCCGCAACCGGCTTGCCGCGCCGCAGGCCGTTCTGCGGGAGCCGGCGGTGGCGGTGACGCCTTAAAGCGAAAGACGTGGGGCGGTTTTGAAAAAACTCCCCATTTGAAAAAGCTCCCCACACCGCCAAAAAACTTTTGCTCGCTTTTAGCCGATGCCTTTCATCAGCACCGCCTGGCGCAGCTTCCAGGTCAGTGTCAGCGCGCCCAGCACAATCAGCAACCCGAGCAGGAACACCGTCGGATAGCCCAATTGCGCCGCCACCAGCCCGGCCAGCGGGCCGGTGAGGCCCATCGCGATATCCATGAACACGGTATAGATGCCAATCGCCGCCCCACGGCTGCCGGCGGCGACCGGGTGCAGCGCCTCCACCGCCAAGGCCGGAAACACCAGCGAGAACCCGAACCCGGCCAACGATGCGCCAAGCAGCGCGATCAGCGGCGCCGGGGCCAGCCAGATCAGCGCCAGCCCCACCGCCTCCACCATGAATGAGACCAGAGCCGCGCGAAACCCGCCGAACCGGCCGATCGCCCCGGCCAGGACGATGCGCACCAGCACGAAGCTGACCCCGAAGGCGGTGAGCGCCAGCGATGCCCCCTCCCAGCCATGGGCGACATAATAGAGCGCCATGAACGCGACGATGATGCCAAAGCCGAAAGAGCCGCCGGCCAGCGCCAGCCCGTAAGGGGTCATCTGCCGGACGACGCGCCAGGCGCTCATCCGCACCGCGCCCACCAGAGGCGGCACAGCCGGGATCCTGCCGGTGAAATAGAGGCCGATCAGCGGCAGCACCATCGCCACCGCGCCGAGCAGATGCAGCCCGCCCCAGCCCGCCAGCAACACGCCCAGAGGTGCCCCCGCCGCGATGCCGCCATAGGAGGAGACGCCGTTCCAGGAAATCACCTCGGCGGTGGCGGCGCTGCCGACCCGGCCGATATTCCAGGTGACGCAGCCCGTGCCGGTGCCGCTCTCGGCAATGCCGAGCAGCAGCCGGCTTGCCCCCAGCCAGAGCAGGATCACCAGCGGCGTGTGGCAGAAGCTGGCGATGAGGATGCAAAGCCCGTTCAACGCGCCAAAGATCAGCCCGCAGATGACGATGGTTTTTGCGCCACGCGTGTCCGAAATCCGCCCGGCCAGTGAGCGGCTGACCAGTGTGGCGGCATATTGCAGGCTGATGATGGCCCCGGCCAAAGCGGCGCTATAGCCCAATTTGAAATGCACCAGGCTCGGAAACACCGCCAGCGGCAGGCCGATCAGCAGATAATTGATGCCGTTGAGCAGGGCGACGGGCAGAATGCGCAGGGTGCGCTGGCCTTTGGTCAGGCTATCCGGGGGCGGCTTGGGGGCGGTCATGGCGCGGCTTTATTAGGCGGTTTGGACCAACCCGTACATTCCGCCGGCCATGCGGCGGGCACAACCTCACCCCGCGAATTGCGCCTCCAGAGCCGCCCAATCCAAGGCCCAGCTGGGGGCGGGCGGCCCGTACGCCGCTGCGTCAGGGCGCAGCCCGGCCAGCACCGGGCCCGGCGGCACCAGCTTGCCGGCTTTCACGAAGCCCGCGCGCATCGCCGCCTTGCAGGCGATGCCCTCCGGCCCGATGAAAACCTGCTCCACATACATCCAGCGCTCATCCCAGCCGAGCAGACGCGTCTCCAGCGTGAAGCGCGCGAAAGGGGCGAGCGGGCGGCGAAAGCGCAAGGCGGAGCCGCCCAGCACCACCCCCAGGCGCTGCGCGCGCATCGCCCGCCACACGCCTGAGCGCAGGATCAGATCCGTGCGGCCGAGATCCATCAGCGCCAGATAGCGGGAATTGGTGAGATGCAGGTTGAGATCGAGATCCAGCGGCCAAACCCGGAAGCGCACCCGCGAGACCTCCTCCAGCCCCAGCGCCTTGCCGCGCCAGGCGCCAAGGATGACGCATAGCAGCCGGAAGATCAGATTCATGACGCGGCCTTGGCCTGTGCCACAGCGGCCTGCTCCTCCGCCACCAGATCCTTGCGCGAGAGCTTGCCGACCACGGTTTTCGGCAGGCTGGCACGGAATTCGATGCGCTTGGGCCGTTCCACCGGGGAGAGATGATCCTCGAGGAAGGCCTGCAGCTCCGCCTCGGTGACGCTGGCCCCTTCATGCAGCGTCACATAGGCTTTCGGCACCTGGCCGCGCCTGGCGTCCGGAATGCCGATCACCACCGCCTCATGCACAGCCGGATGCCGGTAGAGCGCCTCCTCCACCATCCGCGGATAGACGTTATAGCCACCGGAGATGATCAGATCCTTGATCCTATCGACCAGGAAGATATAGCCATCCGCGTCGATATAGCCGACATCGCCGGTGCGCAGCGCGCCCTCCACCATCACCTTCGCGGTCTCGTCCGGGCGGTTCCAATAGCCCAGCATCACTTGTGGGCCGCGCACGCAAACCTCCCCCAGCTCACCAGGCGGCAGCACACGGGAAGGTTCGTCCAGCCCACGGATTTCGACAATGGTTCCCTCCACCGGCAGGCCGATGGAGCCATCGCGCACCGCGCCGAAGATATTGCAGGCGACCACCGGCGAGGCCTCGGAAAGCCCGTAGCCCTCGACCAGCTGGCAGCCGGTCAGCGCCTCGAACTGGGTGCGAATTTCCGCCGGCAGCGGTGCCGCGCCGGAGACGCAGAAGCGGATGGAGGCCAGCTCCCATTTCTCCTTCGCCGCCGCCTCGTTGATATTGGCATAGATGGTCGGCACGCCGGGGAAGAAGAGCGGGCGGGTGCGCGCCAGCGTCTTGCGCAGCAAGGCTTTGTCATAGCGCGGCAACAGGATCATGGTGAGGCCGAGCAGCACCGAAAGATTCATCGCCACCGTCATCGCCAGCACATGGAAAAGCGGCACCAGCGTGAGCATGCCGGCACCAGCCTCGATCTCGGGCAGGCGGCGATCCACCTGGGCGCAATTGGCGGAGAGATTGGCGTGGCTCAGCATCGCCGCTTTCGGGATGCCGGTGGTGCCGCCGGTATATTGCAGCACCGCGATATCGTTTTGGGGATCGCACGGCACCGGGCGCGGCGCCCCCGCGCCCGCCCCAAGTTCTGCAAACCGCACCACCCGCGCATCCGCCGGCAGCCGTGCCAGGCTCTTGCGCCGCGTCAGCCAGAAGCCGCAGCGTTTGACGACATCCAGGCTCTCCAGCATCGAGCCGACGATGAGATGGTCCAGCCCGCCATCGGCGACGATGGGGGCGAATTTGTTATACAGCTCCGCGACATCGAGCGTCACGGCGATCCGCGCGCCGCTATCTTTCAGAAAATGCCGCAGCTCGCGCTCGACATAAAGCGGGCTGAGATTCACCACGATGCCGCCCGCCTGCAGGATGGCGAAATAGCAGATGACATAATAAGGCGTGTTCGGCAGGCAGAGCGCCACGCGCGTGCCCTTCTCCACCCCCAGCCGCTGAAACCCGGCGGCGGCGCGCGCCACCAGCCGGCCAAGCTCGGCATAGCTCGTGCGTTTGCCGAGGAAATCCAAAGCGGTGATCTGCGGCCATTGCGCCACGGCGCGTTCCAGCAGCGCATGCACCGGCACCGCCGGGATGCTGCCGTGACGGCTATCAAATTGCAGCATGCTCAGCCTCCCGCGCAGGGGGTGGGCGGAGCCGGCAGACGGGTCCAGGTTTCGGAGCGGCCGAGCAGCGGGATGCCGACATAGCCGCGCACATGCAGCGTGCCGTCGGGGGCCAGATGCATCACCGATTTATAGGTTTTGCCGTTTTCGGGATCGTAGATCCAGCCGCCTTTCCAACTGCCCGGCCCATCCGGGGTGAAGCGGCCGAGAATCGGCAGACCGCAGAGCGGGCGGTTTTGCAGCGCGGCATTGCTGTTGTGAATATCGGTCTTGGGCTTGCCCTGCGCATCCAGCGGCGCGCGCAGCCATTCGATTTTGCCACAGAGATCAGCACCGCACGGCGCGATCTCGATGCCAGCCTTGCCGGTCTGGTCCAGCCACCAGCCTTGCGGCGAGGGCTGCGCGCTGGCCGGGGCGCCCAACAGCGCCCCGGCGGCGAGCGCCGGAAGAAAAATCGCCAGGCGGCGGAAAGTGAATGCTTGCATTTCCATCCCTTTTTGGTATTTAACATACACAATACGTCAGGTAACGACTCTATTCAACAATAAAGACGCGGCGTGACGGCAAAGACGCACACGGGACCTGGCCCTAGAAAGAAAGCTGAGGAGGAAAGCGGTATCATGAAAAAAACAACAGCGATCAGGCCTTATCTTCTGGCGGCGAGCGCCTTGTGCGCCCTCGCCGCGGCGCCCACGGCGCGGGCCTCCGGCTTTGGCCTGCGTGAGGGCTCCGCCGACTGGCTGGGCAACGCCTTTGTCGGCGGCGAGGCGAAAGCCTATGACGCCTCCACCGCCTGGACCAATCCGGCCGGCATGGCGCTGCTGAACCAGGACGAGATTGACGGCAATGTCAGCTATATCGGCCCGTCCGCCAGCTTCAGCGGCTATAACACCAACCCGTTGACCGGCGGCACGGTGCGCGGCGTGCAGGGCGGCAATGCCGTCACCCCGGCGGCCTCGGGCGCGATGTTCGGCGTGCTGGTGCTGGGGCCGGATTGGCGGGTGGGCTTCTCCGTCACCAACCCGTATGGCGAGCGCACCTCCTACCCCACCAATTTCGTCGGCCGCTATCAGAGCCTGGTCTCCAGCATCACCGGCATCGATTTCAGCCCGTCGATTTCCTATAAGGTGAACAACCATTTCTCCATCGGCGGCGGGCCGGTGTTCGAATATTTCCATGCCCGCCTCACCCAGGCGCTGAACGTGCCGGTGCTGAGTGCCGCCACCGGGCAGGATCCCTTCGCCGATGTGCATGGCAGCGATCTCGGCGTCGGCTATAATATCGGTATGATGTATCAGTTCGATGACGCGACGCGCATCGGCGTGGATTACCATTCGCGCATCCGCCACAACATCACCGGCACCCAGAGCATCTCCACCCCGCCGATCTATTCCGCGCTGAGCCCGGCGACGGTGGCGCTGCTGGGGGCGGAAAACAGCCGTGCCACCACCTCCATCACCCTGCCGGATTCGATCGGGGTTGGCATCTATCACCAGGTGAATGACCGGCTGGCGCTGATGGGCAGCCTGCAATGGACGCATTGGGCGCTGTTCAACAGCCTCCATGTCACCCCCACCAACGGCGCGCCGGGCACGGTGATCAACGAGAACTGGCATAATACCTGGTTCGCCGGCATCGGCGCGAATTATCAGCTCAGCGAACGGCTGATGCTGCAGGCGGGCTTTGCCTTCGACCAGTCGCCGGTGACGGACAGCAACCGCACCTCGCGCGTGCCCGATGCCAACCATTACGATATCGGCGTCGGCGCGCAATATAAGCTGACCCCGGCGACGACCTTCCAGCTCGCTTATGGCCATGTCTTCACCCCGGGCGGCAGCGTCAACACCACCGCGTCAAGCTCGCTGCCCACCCCCAGCGGCACGCTGGTCGGCAATTACAGCGCCTCGGATAATTCCGTGACCGCTGGCGTGACGATGAAGTTCTGAGTTTCACCGGGCGGCAAAACGCCGCCCGGGCGCAACCGAGACAAAATGACGACCGGCCCTTCCAGGTGTCCGGCGTGATGGAGGCCCCATGTCGCACCAGGATCCGCTCTATACCGTCACGCAACTCGGCGCCGAGCTTGGGATCACCGTGCGCACGCTGCATTTCTACGAGGCGCAGGGGCTGCTGACGCCGCGGCGCATCGGCAATAACCGCGTCTATTCCCAGCGCGACCGGGCCCGCATGATCCTGATCCTGCGCGGCAAGCGGCTGGGTTTCTCGATCAAGGAGATCAAGGAATATATCGAGCTTTACGATGTCGATCCGACCCAGGGTCAGCAGACCAAGCAGCTGCTGAAGGCCGTGCATCATCGCATCCAGAAGCTTGAGGATCAGCGCGTGGCGCTGGAACAGACATTGAATGAGCTGCGCGGCATCGAGCTGCAATGCCAGACGGTGCTGGAGAGGCTGGGGACGATCCAGGCCCCGCCGCCGGCGCCGAAAACCGAACCCAAATCAGGCGTGGCCAGGAAACCGGCCCGCGCCGCCAAAACGATCGGGAGATCAAATTGACCCAAGCCGTCATCGCGGGCTATGCCCGCTCGCCCTTTACCCTGGCTGCCAAAGGCGCGCTGGCGCGCGTGCGGCCGGACGATCTCGCCGCCGAGACCATTGCCGGTCTGGTGGCACGGCTCTCGCTGAATGCGGCGGATCTGGAAGCCGTGATTCTCGGCTGCGCCTTCCCGGAAGGCGAGCAGGGGCTGAACCTGGCGCGGCTGGTGGGCTTGAATGCCGGGCTGCCGCAATCGGTCGGCGGCTATACGGTCAATCATTTCTGCGGCTCCTCGATGCAGGCGATCCATATCGCCGCCGGGCATATCGCCGCCGGGGCGGGCGAGGCCTTCATCGCCGCCGGGGTGGAGAGCATGAGCCGGGTGCCGATGGGCGGCTATAACCCGCTGCCCAACCCTGGCCTCTATGCCAAGCTGCCCGCCGCCTATATGGGCATGGGCGAGACCGCCGAGAATGTCGCGGCGAAATGGAATATTTCCCGCGCTGAGCAGGAAGCCTTCGCGGTGGAGAGCCAGCGGCGCGCCGCCGCCGCCATCGCCGAGGGGCGGTTGCGCGAGGAGATCGTGCCGATCACCTCCAAGGCCGGCATGGTGGAGCGGGATGGCTGCCCGCGGCCGGAGACCAGCGCCGAGACCCTGGCCGGGCTGAAACCGGCCTTCAGCACCGAGGGCAGTGTCACCGCCGGCACCTCCTCGCCGCTGACCGATGGCGCCTCCGCCGTGCTGGTGTGCAGCGCGGATTACGCCGCCAAGCATGGGCTGAAGCCGCTGGCGCGCATTCTCGCCAGCGCCACCGCCGGCTGCGCGCCGGAGATCATGGGCATCGGCCCGGTCGCGGCCTCGAAAAAAGCGCTGGCGCGGGCGGGGATTTCCGCCGCCGATCTCGATGTGGTGGAGCTGAATGAGGCCTTCGCCTCGCAGTCTCTGGCCTGTATCCGGGATCTCGGGCTGGATGCGGCGAAAGTGAATATCGATGGCGGCGCCATCGCCCTTGGCCATCCGCTGGGCGCCACCGGGGCGCGAATCACCGGCAAGGCGGCATCATTGCTGGCGCGCACTGGCGGGCGTTATGCGCTGGCGACGCAATGCATCGGCGGCGGCCAGGGCATCGCCACCGTGCTGGAGCGCGTATGATGGAGAGCATCCGCAAGGCCGCAATCATCGGCGCCGGAACCATGGGGGCGGCGATTGCCGCGCAATTCGCCAATGCCGGGGTGCCGGTGTTGCTGCTGGATATCGTGAAGGACGGCACCCCCAACCGCAACGCGCTGGCCGAAGGCGCGATTGCGAAAATGTTGAAGACGGATCCGGCGCCGTTCATGTCCACCCGCGCCGCGAAGCTGGTGACGCCGGGCAATCTGGAGGATGATCTGGGCCAGCTTTCGAGCTGTGACTGGATCGTCGAGGCGATCATCGAGCGGCTGGATCTGAAGCAGGCGCTCTATAAGAAAATCGACGCGGTGCGCAAACCCGGAAGTGCTGTCTCCTCCAACACCTCCACCATTCCGTTGGCCAAACTCACCGAGGGGATGCCGGAGAGTTTCAAGCGCGACTTCCTGATCACGCATTTCTTCAACCCGCCGCGCTATATGCGGTTGCTGGAGCTGGTGAGCGGGCCTGAGACGGATGCGAAGCTGGCGCAGAGCGTGGCGCGTTTCGCCGATCTGATGCTGGGCAAGAGCGTGGTGAGCGCGAAAGATTCACCGGGCTTCATCGCCAACCGGCTCGGCGTGTTCTGGCTGCAGACCGGCGTGGTCGAGGCGATGGAGCTGGGGCTGACCGTCGAAGAGGCCGACGCGATCATGAGCCGGCCCTTCGGGATTCCGAAAACCGGTGTGTTCGGCTTGATCGATCTGGTCGGGCTGGATCTGATGCCGCATATCAATGCCAGCCTCGCCGGCAGCCTGCCAAAGAGCGACGCCTTTCACGCCACCAACAAGGATATTCCGCTGATCAAGACGATGATCGCGGAGGGCAATATCGGCCGCAAGGGCAAAGGCGGATTCTACCGCAAAGGCCCGAAGGGGCGCGAGGCGATCGACCTCGCCAGCGGCGCCTACCGGCCGGTGCGCAAGGCGGCAACGCCGGACGGGCGGGATTTGCGCAAGCTGCTGGAAAATTCGGCCTATGCCTGGCGGGTGATGGGGCCAACGCTCGCCTACGCGGCGTCGCTGCTGCCGGAGGCGGCCGATGATGTGCACGCCATCGATGAGGCGATGCGGCTGGGCTATAACTGGAAGCTGGGGCCCTTCGAGCTGATCGACAAGATCGGCGCGGATTGGCTGGCGGAGAAGCTGGCCAAGGATGGCATGAAGGTGCCGGCTTTGCTGGATGCCGCGCGCGGCCAGAGCTTCTACAAGCTGGATGGCGCCAAACGGCTGTATCTCGGGCTGGATGATGCCTACCATGAGCTGCACCGCCCCGAAGGCGTGCTGATGCTCGAAGACATCAAGCGCGCGACGAAGCCGCTGCTGAAGAACGCCTCCGCCAGCCTGTGGGATATTGGCGATGGCGTGCTGTGCTTCGAGCTGACCTCGAAGAGCAATAGCTGGGACGCGCAGAATCTCGAACTGCTCGGCAAGGCGATCGAGCTGGTGCCGCAGAACCACAAGGCGCTGGTGATCTATAATGAAGGCGCGCATTTCTCCGTCGGCGCCAATCTGGGGCTGGCGTTGTTTGCCGCCAACATCGCCGCCTGGGGCGAGATTGAGAAACTCGTGGCCAGTGGCCAAAAGACTTTCAAGGCGCTGAAATACGCCCCCTTCCCCAGCGTGGCCGCACCGTTCGGCATGGCGCTGGGGGGCGGCTGCGAGATCGTGCTGCATGCCTCGGCGGTGCAGGCGCATGCGGAGACCTATATCGGGCTGGTGGAATGCGGCGTCGGGCTGGTGCCGGCCTGGGGCGGCTGCACGGAAATGCTGTCGCGCTATCAGGGCGCCAAGACCATGCCGAAAGGCCCGATGCCGGCGGCGGCCAAGGTGTTCGAGATGGTCTCCACCGCCACGGTCAGCAAATCCGCAGCCAATGCCAAAGAGCTTCTGTTCCTGCGCGAGAGCGACGGCATCACCATGAACCGCTACCGGCTGCTGGCCGATGCCAAGGCCAAGGCGTTGGCACTGGTGGAAGCCTACGCCGCGCCGGAGCCGCCAACCTACCAGCTCCCCGGCGAGGATGGGCGTGTCGGCTTTGGCATGGCGGTGAAGGAATTCCGCAAGAAGGGCCTGGCCACACCGTATGACGAGGTGGTGGCGGGCGAGCTTGCCACCGTGCTCAGCGGCGGCGAGGCGGACATCATCGACCGGCCGAGCGAGGCCGATATTCTGGCGCTGGAACGCGGCGCCTTCACCCGGTTGATCCGCAAGGACGGCACGCTGGCGCGCATCGAGACGATGCTCACCACCGGCAAGCCGCTGCGCAACTAAGGAGACGAGCCATGCAAACTTACACCGCCCCGCTGCGGGACATGCGCTTTGTGCTGCACGAGCTGCACCCCGCCCCTGCCCTGCCCGGCCATGAGGAATTCACGCCCGAGCTGCTGGACACCGTGCTGGAGGAAGCCGGAAAATTCTGTTCCGAAGTGCTGCTGCCGCTCAATGCCTCCGGCGATGAGGAAGGCTGCCATTATGAAAACGGCGTGGTGCGCACGCCGAAGGGGTTCAAGGAAGCCTACGCCGCCTTCAACGAGGCCGGCTGGGGCGCGCTGAACGCCGACCCGGCCTATGGCGGCCAGGGCCTGCCGGAGACGGTGGCGAAGCTGGTGGAGGAGATGATCTGCGCCTGCAATATCTCCTTCGGCCTCTATCCCGGCCTCACCCATGGCGCCTATCTGGCGATGAAGAGCCATGCCTCGGATGAGCTGAAGGATTTCTACCTGCCGAAGATGGTTTCGGGCGAATGGGCGGGCACGATGTGCCTGACCGAGCCGCATTGCGGCACCGATCTCGGGCTGCTGCGCACGAAAGCCATCCCGCAGGAGGATGGCAGCTACAGCCTGACGGGATCGAAAATCTTCATCTCCGCCGGCGAGCATGATATGGCGGAGAACATCATCCATCTGGTGCTGGCCAGGCTGCCGGATGCGCCTTCCGGGGTGAAGGGCATCTCGCTGTTTCTGGTGCCGAAATTCCTGCCGGATGAAAACGGCAAGCCGGGGGCGCGCAACGGCGTCTCCTGCGCCGCCATCGAGCATAAGATGGGCATCAAGGCCTCCGCCACCTGCCAGATGAATTTCGACGATGCCAAAGGCTGGCTCGTCGGCGCCCCACATAAGGGCATGCAGGCAATGTTCGTGATGATGAATTCCGAACGTCTCTCGGTCGGCACGCAAGGTCTGGGGATTGGCGAGGCCGCCTACCAGGGCGCGGTCGCCTACTCGAAGGACAGGTTGCAGGGCCGCTCCCTCGCCGGGGCGAAATATCCCGAGAAGGCGGCCGACCCGATCATCGTGCATCCGGACATCCGCCGCAATCTGATGACCATGCGCGCCTATAATGAAGGCTGCCGGGCGCTGGGCGTCTGGGTGGCCGGGGTCATGGATATCGCCGAGCGTTCGGGCGATGAAAAAGCCAAGGCGGAGGCTGAGGAATTCATCGCGATCATGACGCCGATCGTGAAGGCGCTGTTCACCGATCTCGGCTTCGAAAGCGCCAATCTGGCAGTGCAGACCTATGGCGGCCATGGCTATATCCGCGACCATGGCATGGAGCAGCTGGTGCGGGATTCGCGTATCGCGATGATCTATGAAGGCACCAACGGCATCCAGGCGCTGGATCTGGTGGGGCGCAAGATGCCGGCGAATATGGGCCGCGGCCTGCGCCGCTTCTTCCATCCGGTGCAGGAATTCATTGATGAAAACCAGAATGACCCGGGCATTGGCAAGCTGGTGCAGGGCTTTGCCCGCGGCTTCGGGGCGTTGCAGCTCGCCACCTCCTTCATCGCCGAGAAAGCGCTGAAGGACCCAGAGGAAGCCGGGGCGGCGGCCACCGAATATCTGCGCCTGTTCGGGCTGGTGGCGTTGGGCTTCATGTGGCTGCGCAGCGCCAAAATCGCCACCGGCAAGCTGGCCGATGCCGGGGCGGATGCCGGTTTCTACAAGACCAAGCTGGTGACGGCGCGGTTTTTCATCGAGCGCATCCTGCCGCAGGTTGGCGCCCTGCTGGCCTCCATCAAATCCGGCAAGGCCGCGATGATGGCGCTGGAGGATGAAGCCTTCTAAAACACGCACAAAATTTCTGGCTAAACCATAAATAGAGCGAGCGGGTGCAGGCCTGTCTCGCTCTATTTCGTCTCGTCTGACTGGCGGGCGACCACCGCGTTGGCTTCGCGGATCGCCCGTCCTTCATCGCCTGTGCGCTCCAATGTCTCATTCGCGACCTTCGCCCAGAGGGCGCGCAGCGTTTCGGCCCGAAGTAATGAAACGTCCAAATTTCCCACATAAGCGGACAAATGCGTTTCGCTATTGGCCTTATGGGTATGGCGTTCGGCGTCTTTCGCGGTCCAGGGCATCTGCTCCTCCTGACATTTCGCTTGCCCCTACAGGTAGGCGTGCGGCCGGCTCATGCAAGCGAAGGCGGCAAAATCGCTCTCCCGCGCCCCTGCGCGCATGAAAAAACCCCGGCGGGCCTTCGCCCGCCGGGGTTTGATCGACCGGAAATGTCCGGGGTTACTGCAGCAGCGTCGGCTGGGTGGCGGCGGCTGCGCTGTTGGGCATCACCATGGTGCGCTGATCCAGAGACTGGAACATCCACACGGTCAGGCCAACGGTGATGATGAACAGCGGCACGGTGAGGATCAGCGAGACGCTCTTCCAGATCTGCGCCCGGGAAATATCCAGCCCGTAGAACAGCACCGCCTGGGAGAGCAGCGCCAGCGCCGCCAGACCGCCGACGACCTCGACATAGGTTTCATAGCCCATGTCGTGACGCAGCGTGACGATGAGGGCCGCCCCCATCAGCGCCACTGTGCTGATGAAGCCGGCGATATAGCGCATCGCACCGCCCATGCGGACTTCCGGATGCGCCAGCGGATCGGAATGAGAACCAGCCATCTGATCAGGCTCCAATCATATAGACATAGATGTAAACGCAAACCCAGACGGTGGCCTGGAACTGCCAGAACATGCGCAGGTTCAAAAGCCGCGCCACCACCATCTCATTGAAGCCGTCGCGCGGGATCTGCACCAGCATCACCAGCATCCAGATCAGCCCGAACAGCATGTGGATGGCATGGGTCAGGATCAGCACGAAATAGGCCGAGAGATAACCCGAGCGGTCCATGCCGTTGCCCTGGGCGGTCAGTGTCGCCAGATCGTTGAAGCCAAAGCCCAGGAACACCACAGCCAGCACCATCGCGGCGACGATGCCGAGCATGACACCGGCGCGGTTGCCGGTTTTCAGCGCCACGGTGGCAAGGCTGTAGGCGGTGACGGAGCCGAGGATGGCGATGGTCTGCCAGAAGCCCTCGACCGGGTTGACGATCTGCGAGGCGATCGGCCCGCCGGCGGCGTTCATCGGGGTGTCGAGCACCGCATAGGCGGCGAACAACGCCGTGAACAGCAGCGCGTCGCTGAGCATATAGAGCCAGAAGCCCAGCGTACGGGCGGAAATCTGGCTATGCCCCGCAAATCCGGGCGCGAAGAGGCGCGTATTCGCGTCAGGTGCCGCTTGGTGGGCCATTAATGCGCCTCCACGTGAGAATAATGGTGGTGGGAACGGTCCGGCTGTTCGGAGACCACCGAGCCCAGAGCGAGGTCACGCTCCATCGCCGCGATCTCTTCCGGCTGCAGATGATAGCCCTCATTCTTGTAGAAGGAGCGGATGATCACGCAGACGATCAGCGCCGTCAGCGAAATCGCCGCCAGCCACCAGATGCGCCAGATCATCGCAAAGCCCCAGACCGCGGCCAGCATGCCGATGACGAACGGCATCCCGGTATTGCTCGGCATATGGATGGCCTCGAAATGTTCGGGCTGCGCCTTGTCCAGCCCGTGCTTGCGGCGCCAGGCCAGCTCGTCGCGGGTGTTCACCTGCGGCGTCACCGCGAAATTATAGAACGGCACCGGCGAGGGGGTGAGCCATTCCAGCGTGCGCGAGGTGCCCCAGGCATCCGGGCCGGCCGCGTTCTTCTTGCGGTTGACGATGGAGAAGACCAGCATCAGCGCAAAGCAGGCCAGCGAGATCACATACAGGATCATGCCGATTTCCTCGACCACCAGCATCGGCTTCCAGGCCGTGTTGAAGGTCCAGTCCAGACGGCGGGTTTCGCCCTCGAAGCCCAGCGCGAACATCGCGGTGAAGACGATGAGCGTGGCGATGGAGAAGGTCCAGAAGAAGGCCTTGCCCCAGCTCTCATCGAGCCTGAAACCGAACACTTTCGGGAACCAGTAGGAGACGCCCGCGAAGGCGGCGGCGACGACCAGCAGCACCATGCAGTGGAAATGCGCGATGACGAAGACCGAATCATGCACCGTATAGTTCACCGCCGGGATCGCCAGCATCATGCCGGTGAGGCCGCCGGCCAGCAGCAGGAACAGCCCGAACATCGCCCACAGCATCGGCACCGTATAGGTGATGCGGGCGCGATACATGGTGAAGGCCCAGTTGAACACCTTCACGCCGGTGGGGATGCCGACCAGCATGGTGGCGACGGAGAAGAAGCCGTTAATGTCCGGCCCCGCCCCCATGGTGAAGAAGTGATGCAGCCATACCACCCAGGAAACGCCGGCGATGGCGAAGGAGGCCGCGACCATGGTGACATAGCCAAAGAGCGGCTTCTCGCAGAAGGTCGGCACGACCTCGGAGAGAATGCCGAACACCGGCAGAATCAGGAAGTACACCTCCGGATGGCCCCAGAGCCAGAACAGGTTGGTATACAGCATCAGGTTGCCGCCCATGCCGGCGGTGAAGAAATGCGTGCCCAGATAACGGTCCGCACCCAGCAGCGCCAACGCAACACCCAGCACCGGGAAGGCGGTGAGGCCGATGATGTTGGTGGAGAGCGTCGTCCAGCTGAAAATCGGCATGCGGAACCAGGTCATCCCCGGGGCGCGCATTTCCACGATGGTGACGATCATATTGATCGCGTTCAGCGTGGTGCCGACCGAGGAGATCTGAATCGCCCACATCCAGTAATCGACACCGGTGGAGGGGGAATAGGGCAGCTCGGTCAGCGGGATCAGACCGACCCAGCCGGCGGCCGAGAAGTCACCCACGAACAGCGAGAGCATGACCAGCCCGGCGGCCCCGGCGGTGAGCCAGAGCGACAGCGCGTTCATGTAAGGGAAGGCCATGTCGCGCGCGCCCAGCTGCAACGGCACCACGATATTCTGGAAGCCGGTGAGGATGGGGGTGGCGGCGAACAGGATCATGATGGTCCCGTGCGCGGAATAGACCTGGTCGAAATGGAAGGGCGGCAGGAAGCCGTGCTGCGCGCCCATATAGCCAGGGGCATTCGGGCCGTTGGCCAGCACCTGCTGGGTGCGGATCAGCAAACCGTCGGCGAAGCCGCGGAAGAGCATGACCAGGCCGATGACGATATACATCACGCCGATCTTCTTATGATCGACCGTGGTCAGCCATTCGCGCCAGAAATACCCGACTTTCTTGAAGTAGAGCACGGCGCCGACCACCACGATGGCGGCCAGCATGGCGCCCGCGAAGGTATATTGCAGGATGGGGATATTATACGGGATCTGATCCAGCGTGAGGCGGCCGAAGAGCGGCGACCAAGGACCGGGAACGTGTACTTGCATGATCTAACCTTCCTTCGCGCTACTTCTCGGTCTCGTTGGAGGCGATGCTCTTGGTGAGAGCGGCCGAGACGGGATAGACCACGCCGGCCTGCGCCGCGGCCACGACCTTGTCGAAGAGTTGCGGATCGGGGTTGGAGAAATAGGAGATCTTGGCGCCGATATTGGCGTGCGGCTGGGCCAGTTTCTGGAAAGTGGCATAGCTCAGCTGATCCGGGCTGGCGGCCGCTTTCTGCACCCAGGCAGTGAAATCAGCCGGGGAGACGATCTTGGTGTCGAACTGCATCCAGGAGAAGCCGGCACCGGAGAAATCGGCGGCGAAGCCGGTCCATTGGCCGAGCTTGGGCGCGTCGAACGTGTCCTTGGTGCGCATGCCCGGCATCACCGCGATCATCGGCAGCAGCTGCGGCACATAGATGTCGTTTGAGACGGAGGCGGAGGTCAGGTTGAACTTCACCACGGCACCCTGCGGGACAACCAGCTGGTCGATGGTGGCGATCTTCTGCTGCGGATAGACGAAAATCCACTGCCAGTCGGTGGCGATGACATCGACATGCAGGACATTCTGCGGGTCCGCGGCGATCTGCTTCTGCAGCAACCCGGGGTTGTACGGCTCGATCGCGTACAAGGTTTTCACCGTGTACCAGCCAAGCCCGCCGACGATGAGCAGCGGCACGCCCCACACCAGCAATTCCAGCGCCGTGTTGTGCGACCAATCCGGGTCGTGCTTGGCGTTGGCGCCGGCGCGGTAGCGCCAGCCGAACCAGACAATCACTAGCAGCACCGGCAGAATGACCAGCATCATCACGACCGTATCGACGATCGTGGCGTGCCATTCCTGGGTGGCAATCAGATTCTCCGGGTGGAACAGCAGGTAGTCTCCGCTCGAGGCGCAGGCGGCCAGCGCCAGCATGGGGAGCAGAGCGAGATAGGGTTTCAGTCTCAAGGCTGCCTCGCGTCTAAGATTTCCACCTCCCGCACCAGCGCAAACCGGCCCGGACGGCACTTCACGTTGAGCCGCGCGGCATATTCACGCCGCGCGGCTCAACATAGACAGCCTTTATATTGATTGATTGCAAACGGAAAGCCATTGTCACATTTTGACATGACATATCAGAAATCTGACATGACAGGCTTCAACACCTATTCGCGACGCCTTATATACCAGAGGCGTGCCTTTTGCGCCTCAACCGTTGCGAATCATCCGCCGATAGAGATGCCAGGCGCTATGTCCGAGGATGGGAATCGTCACCGCCAGGCCGATCAGCCCAGGAATCGCCCCGATCAGCAGCAAACCGGCAATAAGAAGACCCCAAATCAGCGTTACCGCGGGATTGGCAAGAGCCGCCCTCACCGAGACTGACACTGCCTCGGCAACCCCAATTTCATGGTCAAGCGCCAGCTGAAAGGAAACCAGCGCCGTGGCCAGTGCCACCACCCCGAACACCGCGCCGACGAGCACCCCGATCAGAATCATCTCATGGCCGGGGGCGGTGGCGAAAGTGGCATGCAGGAAGCTGCCGGTACCGGGAGCGCTACCCAGCGTTGTGTGGTAAATCACACCGGCAACCGCGATCCAGACCGCGAACAGCCCGATCAACAGCAAGGCCAGGCGCTTGATGACGCTCCCACGCGGCGACTCGAAGATCGCCCCGGCGGCATCTACGGTCGCGACTCCGTCGCGCTCACGCTGCCGGCTCAGCGCGCCGAACCAGATCGTTGCCACTGGGCCAACCAGCGCCATGCCGCTCGCAACAGGAAAAAGCAACGGCAAAAAATGCCGGTCGATCAAGGCAATGGCGATAAACAACGCCGCCAGCGGATAGATGACGACCATCACCAGCACATCGGTCCGGCAGGCCAGCCAGTCCTGCACCCCCTCGCGCAAGGCGGCACGCAGATCGCCAAAGCCGATCTTCTGCACCGTTACCGGGCTGGTATCGGCTTCCGGATGGGTCGTCGTGGGGTAAGGCTGTCCACCGGGATAGTCTGTATCATGCACGGCCTTAATCAGCGTAGCAGCCATCGGTCTTCTCCCAATTTTTGCCCATTTCGGGTCTTGCCCCTTTTGGGCGGGCAAATTTTCTTCTTCTTTTGATTTAAGACCGTTTTGGCGTTTTCAACCAGAAAAATCGTAACCGCGTCTCCAGAATTCCGAGGCTTCTATCCGGCCCGCGCATGGGCGGTGGCGGCGGCGAACAGTTCGGCATCCGGATGCTGGCCGGTATAGAGGGTGAATTGCTCCAGCGCCTGCAGCGCCACGATCTGCGCGCCGGTGACCACGGATTTGCCCAGCTGCCGGGCGGCATGGACCAAGGGCGTCTCGGCCGGCACCGCCACCACATCCATCACCGCCAAGGCGCGCTCGATCATCGGCTCCGGGAAGGCGTAATGCCCCTCCTCCGGCCCGCCCGCCATGCCGATGGGGGTGGCATTGAGCAGATAATCCGCCTCCACCCCGTCCGTGCTGGCCGCCCATTCATAGGAGCAACCTTGCGCCAGCGCCCTGCCCTGCGCCTCATTGCGGGCGATGATGATGCCGTTTTCATAGCCTGAGAGCTTCAGCGCATAGGCGACCGCCTTGGCCATGCCGCCACTGCCGCGCAGCGCCACCCGCGCGCTGGGGGGCAGACCGGCCTGGCGCAACAGATCCCGCACCGCGATGAAATCCGTATTATAAGCCACCAGCCTTCCATGCTCATTGACGATGGTGTTGACCGACTGGATCGCCGCCGCCGAGGGGGTGAGCTCATCCAGCAGCGGGATGCAGGCTTCCTTATAGGGCATGGAGACGCCGCAGCCGCGGATTTTCAGGGCGCGCAGGCCACGAATGGCGCCTTCCAGATCCTCCGTGGTGCAGGCTTTGTAAATATAATTCAGCCCCAAATTCTGGTAGAGATAATTATGGAAGCGTGTGCCGAAATTGCTGGGCCGCGCCGCGAGCGAAATGCAGATAATGGTATCCTTGTCTATGCTCATCGGCCTGCCCTCCTGGTTGGCGCAGACTAGCATAAAAGTCAGGCATCAAAACCATGCCTGGACGCGATGGGGCGCCAGAGCGCAGTTTGCCGTTCCGCAGAAGCGTTGAAGGAGCTTGTGATGCGTCGCCTCTCTCTCGTCCCGGTCTTTCTCGGCCTCGCCGGCGCTGCGCAGGCCGCCCTGCCCGCCCCCGCCTACAACCCGCCCGATACCGCCAGCAGCGAAACCGCCATTCTCTCCGGCGGCTGCTTCTGGGGGGTGCAGGGCGTGTTCGAGCATGTGAAGGGTGTCAGCCAGGCGCTGTCAGGCTATACCGGCGGGCAGAAAGCCACGGCGGATTACGAGACGGTGAGCACTGGCAGCACCGGCCACGCGGAATCGGTGAAGATCACCTTCAACCCGCGGGTGATTTCCTATGGCCAGATCCTGCAGATCTATTTCGCCGTCACCGCCGACCCGACCGAGCTGAACTACCAGGGCCCGGACCATGGCACCCAATATCGCGGGGAAATCTGGACGACCTCGCCGCAGCAGAAGGAGATCGCCACACGCTATATCGCGCAGCTTGGCGCGGATCATGCCTTCCCGGCGCCGATCGTCACCCGCGTGGATGCGGCGATGCCGTTCTATCCGGCCGAGGGCTATCATCAGGATTTCCTGATCCACCATCCGGATAATCCCTATATCGTCTTCAACGACATCCCGAAGGTGGAAGCGCTGAAAGCGCAATTCCCGGCTTTGTATGAAACCGATCCGGTGACGGTTCTGAAAGGCAATACATGATCCGCCGTATGTTCCTGCTGGCCGGCGCCAGCGCCCTGGCGCTGGGCGCGAAGGCCCGCGCCGCCTACCGGGTGACGCACACGGACGCCGAATGGCGCCGGCTGCTCACCCCGGCGCAATATGAGATTTTGCGCCAGCAAGGCACCGAGCCGCCCTTTAGCTCGGCGCTGCTGAACGAGCATCGCAAAGGCATTTTCCATTGCGCCGGCTGCGCGCTGCCCCTGTTCTCCTCCGCCACCAAATATGACAGCGGCACCGGCTGGCCCAGCTTTTACGCGCCGCTGCCGCATGCGGTGGATGAGCAGAACGATACCAGCTTCGGCATGGACCGCACCGAGGTGCATTGCAGCCAATGTGGCGGGCATCTGGGGCATGTGTTCCCGGATGGGCCGCGCCCGACCGGGCTGCGCTATTGCATGAATGGGTTGGCGTTGAGTTTCACGCCGGCGTGAGGGCGACGTGGGGGCTTTTTGAAAAAAGCCCCCACACCCCCAAAAACTTTTGCGACTTATGCTTTGAGTTTCGCCGCCTCTGCCGCCAGCTTGGTGATGGCGGCCCAATCCTTCGCCGCCACCAGCTCCGTCTTCACCATCCAGGAGCCGCCGACGCACAGTACGTTGGGCAGCTTCAGATAGCGCGGGGCGATCTCCGGGGTGATGCCGCCGGTCGGGCAGAATTGCAGCTGCGGCAGCGGCGAGGCGATGGAGGAGAGGAACGGTGCCCCGCCCGCCGCCTCGGCCGGAAAGAATTTCGCAAACCGATAGCCGCGCTCGATCAGCACCATCGCCTCGGAAGCGCTGGCGATGCCGGGCAGCGGGGCGAGGTCCGCATCCTCCGCCGCATCCAGAAGTTTGCGCGTCGCCCCAGGCGAGACCGCGAATTGCGCGCCGGCCTTCGCCGCCTGCTTGTAATGCTTGGCGGTGAGCACGGTGCCGACCCCGGCCACCGCCCCCTCCACCTCATTCGCCACGGCGCGGATCGCCTCCAACGCTACAGGCGTGCGCAGCGTGATCTCGATCGCCTTCAGCCCGCCTTGCACCAAAGCGCGGGCCAGCGGCACCGCATCCGCCACATCATCGATGATCACCACCGGGATCACCGGGGCGAGCTTCATGATGGTTTCCAAACCCTCCTGGATCATGCGTGCGACTCCTCGTAGGCGAAAATGCTAGCGCCAAGATCGGCGCGGCTGACCAGATGGCGGAAGGGCGCGAACAGCTCCCGCCCGGTGCCGTGATGGCTGGCCTCGAGATCCGCCAGCGCCTCTGCGCGCGCCTCCCATTCAGCCGCATCCACCAGCGCGCTCAACGTGCCGGCCTTGGCATCGACGCGGACGATGTCGCCATCCTTCAGCTTCGCCAGCGGCCCCCCGGCCAGCGCCTCCGGTGTGGCGTGGATGGCGGAGAGCACC
>NZ_JHYG01000002.1 GCF_000687875.1 Acidocella facilis ATCC 35904
GTTCGCTCTGAGCCAGGATCAAACTCTCAAGTTCATCCTACCCAGCGCCTAACCGGCACTAAATATAAATGAAGAAAGCCCTGCTCAAACATGTCGTTCCTCAGTCCTAAGACCAAGAATATTCGAAGCGTTTCTGTACGTAATTTCAAAAGAAATACTCCAGCCACGCTTCCAAAACGACAGAGGTAAAAACAGAACTTAATCCCGCCCCTCATATCATCAACCAGATGAAACAAATCACCCAGCAGCTCGGAGTAAACCCCGAACCAGAAACGCCACCAGCGTATCCCTTCCCAGCCTATGCAATTGTCAAAGAGCTAGATCAAAAACAAAGCGGCGGAGTTTATCCCGCCGCGAAGGCATCCAATCTAACCGCTCAAGTTCCGAAGATCAAGTCTGCAGACCGCAGCGGTGGACGGGCTTCTATTCCACCCTTCGAAGGCCGTCAACTCGACCAGACAAAGTTTTTCAAGAAAATTGAATATTTGTTTTAATATATTGATTTAATTGAATTTTATCTGAACTTCTCATGCCGGACGGCGTTTCCAGCCCTGATACCATTCGACGAAGCGGGGGATCCCCTCATCCAACCGGGTGGTAGGCACGTAGCCGCAGAGCGCGTTCAGGGCGGAGATATCCGCGCAGGTTTCAACCGGGTCCGCCGCCGGTTTTGGCTGGCTGACCGTGATCGCCTCCCGGCCGAGATGGGTTTCCAGCAGGGCCACCAGGTCACGCACATATTCGGCGCGGTGATTGCCGATGTTGAACACGCGGTGGCGCTGCTCATCGCCCGGCGGGTGATCGAACACCCCCATGATCCCGGCGATGATGTCGTCGATATAGGTGAAATCCCGCTTCAGGGCGCCTTCATCATAGAGGGTGATGGGCCGTCCGGCGATGATCGCCTCGGCGAAGCCGAAATAGGCCATATCCGGCCGGCCCCAGGGGCCATAGACAGTGAAGAAGCGCAAGCCGGTCTGCTTCAGCCCGAAGAGATGGGTATAGGAGGCGCTCATCAGCTCGTCGGCGCGCTTTGTCGCGGCATAGAGGGAGGAGGGCCGGTCGGCACGCTCGTGCTCGGAATAGGGCAGGGTGGAGCCGGTTCCGTACACGGAGGACGAGCTGGCATAGATGAGATGCTTCACGCTGCTCGTCTGCCGGGCCAGCTCCAGAATGGAGAGATGCCCGGTGAGGTTGGCGGAGGCGTAGGCGAATGGGTTTTCCAGCGAGTAGCGCACCCCGGCCTGGGCGGCGACATGGAAGATCACCTCCACCCCGTCGCCCAGCTTCAGCAGGGCGTCATGGTCGGCGATGTCCAGCTGGTGGAAGCTGAAACCCTGGCCCAGCCGCGCCAGCCGGGCCTGTTTCAGCCTTATGTCATAATAGGGGTTGAGATCGTCCACCCCGACCACATCGATGCCGCGGCCCAGCAGCTTCTCGCAGATATGGAAACCGATGAAGCCCGCCGCACCGGTGACCAGCGCTTTCATTGGCGCACCAGCCGGTCTTCCATCAATGTCAGGATCGCATGGCCGAGGGCAATGTGACATTCCTGGATGCGCGCCGTCTCGGTATCCGGCACCACGATCGCCAGATCGCACAAGGGCAGGGCAGGGCCGCCATCACCGCCGAGCAGGCCGACGGCGGTAATGCCCATCTCCTTGGCCTTTTTGAAGGCGCCCAGCACATTCGCGGATTTGCCCGAGGTGGTGATGCCGAACAGCACGTCGCCGGCGCGGCCCAGCCCTTCCAGCGGGCGGGAGAACATTTCATCGATGCCGAAATCGTTCACCGCCGCCGTCACCGCCGAGGTGTCGAGGGCGAGCGTAATCGCCGGCCAGCTGGCACGCGGCACCGCGCCGCGCAGGCGGATCACCAGCTCGGTTGCCAGATGCTGGGCGTCCGCCGCCGAGCCGCCATTGCCGCAGAAGATCAGCTTGCCGCCCTGGCGCAGCGCCCGCTCGCACGCATCGACAATCGCCAGCACCGGCTCGGCTTGTTCGGCCAAAGCCAGTTTCAGCTCGGCACCCCGGCGCAGCATGGCGGCATATCGGGCTTTTTCGTCGGTCTGCATGGGCCAGAGTCACTCCACGATGTCGGTGCGGGGTTTATACGCCAGCCCGTAAAAAGCTTACAGCCGCCCGGCGGACCGGGCGGCTGCAACAAGACACTTCAAAAGCGGCGGAAGATCAGTGCGCGGTCCAGCCGCCATCGATGGAGATCGGCGTGCCGGTGATGGTGGCAGCACCATCGGAGGCCAGGAATACCGCCAGCGCGCCGATTTCCTCCGGGGTGGAGAATTTCAGCATCGGCTGGGTTTCCTGCAGCATCTTCTTCTTCTCGGTATCGACATCGGTGCCGGCATCCTTGGCGCGGTCCTCAAGCTGCTTCTGCACCAGCGGGGTCAGCACCCAGCCCGGGCAGATGGCATTGACGGTGATGCCGTCATTTGCCGTCTCGATCGCGGCGACCTTGGTGGCGCCGACAACACCATGCTTCGCGGCCACATAGGCCACCTTGTGCGGGCTGGCGACCAGGCCGTGGGCGGAGGCGATGTTGATGATGCGGCCCCATTTCTTCGCCTTCATCCCCGGGATGGCGGCCTTCATGCCGTAGAACACCGCGGAGAGATTGATGGCGATGATAGCGTCCCATTTCGCCTCGGGGAAATCCTCCACCGGGGCTGTGAACTGGATGCCGGCATTGTTCACCAGAATATCCAGGCTGCCCAGCTCGTCCTGGGTCTTCTTGACGATCGCGGCGACCTGGTCCGGCTTGCTGAGATCCGCACCGTCATAACCGACCTTCACGGAAAATTCTTTTTCCAGATCCTGGCGCAGCTTTTCGATCTCACCGGCATCGCCGAAACCATTCAGCATGATGTCCGCACCCTCGGCGGCCAGCGCCCGGGCGATGCCGAGGCCAATGCCGCTGGTGGAGCCGGTGACCAGGGCAACTTTATCTTTGAGAGCCATTTTGAGCGTCCTTTCTTACTTTTCCGCCAGATAATCATGCAGCACCTTGCCATAGGGCAAGGTCAAGTCGGCGCAGAGATGGGTACCGTAAAGGATCTTTTTCACCGGCAAATCCGCCAGCCGGCAATTCGCATGCGGCACCAGATGCAGCCGCGCATCGCCCGAATAAGCGAATTTCAGGTCGATATCCTCGAGATGATAGCCGACCAACTGCGCGATCTTGGCGCTGCCATCCACATCCGGGATCCATTTCAGATTGATATTGAGTTTCTTCATGCCTTCGACCACTTTCGCGTGGTCAAGCGGCTTGGTCTTGTATGTCATCGTTCCCAGGGCAACGCGCTCATTGTCATATTTCAGCGTGCCGGTGAGGGTCTCATGGATCGTCTTCAGCTCGGGAATGCCGTATTTTTTCGGAAAGCCCCAGATCTCGCGGCCGCCGGTGGTGGGGCTTTCATCGTCAAGGTACATCATGACGGAGTAATTGCAGGGAATGCCGTTATAAAGTGCGGCGATGCCACAGCCGCTTTCCTCATAATCACCAAAGCCGGTGGAATCCGGCATCTTCATCCATTCAAAATAGACGTCATTGCCATCCGGCACCAAAGGCTCCGGCAGCAGGGCCCGCAACATGTCGGGATCGGTTTCATAATGGATGAGGAGATATTCCCGGTTATAAAACCGGAAGGGCCCTTTGGGATAGCTGGGCGAAGCCAATGGCATCGAGGTAGCGTTGAGAATTTCGTCTCTCGTCATGCAAACCCTCCAAAGAAGTGACGTTTATGTAGACCGGCCGCCTGTGATTGCACATGACGTTTCTGTCACCATGTCATGAACGGGATCGTGACACACCGACCTCTCAACGCAAGCGAACAAACGCAGAACAAGCGGCTGTCTTCATCGACGCCAGCAAAGCAGACCACGTTCAAGCGCGCCTTACCAGATGGAAATGTCATAGAACTGCAACGCAATGCCCGTCGCCATTGTCACAATGTTCAATTATTGCGAGGCGAGGCTTGGGGGCTGCTCTCCCACGCTGACCGAAACGCTGGGCTGACGAGAAGAGCCTGAACAAAAGGAACGCGAACGTGAAGATGATGAACCTCCTCCGCGCCGGCGCCGCCGCGCTGGCCATTACCGCCGCCGTTGGCGCTGTACAGGCGAAGGCCGACACCACCTCCGTGCCGCTGGTCGAGACGGGCTCCAGCCTGCTCTACCCGCTGTTCAACCTGTGGGTTCCGGCTTACACCGCCAGCCACCCGGGCGCTGACATCACCACCACCTCCACCGGTTCCGGCGCTGGCATCGCGCAGTCCCTCAAGGGCCTGGTGAATATCGGTGCGTCCGACGCCTATCTGTCTGACTCCATGGTCAAGGCGCATTCGAACATGCTGAGCATCCCGCTCGCCATCGCGTCGCAGGCCATCAACTATAACCTGCCCGGCATCACCAACCTGAAGCTGTCCGGCCCGATCCTGGCTGGCATTTACACCGGCAAAATCACCAAGTGGAACGACCCGGCGATCGCCGCGGCGAACCCGGGTGTCACCCTGCCGGACCACGTGATCATCCCCATCCACCGTCTGGACGGTTCGGGCGACACCTTCATCTTCACCCAGTACCTCTCTGACTCCGACGCCAGCTGGGGGTCCACCGTCAAGTTCGGCACCTCCGTGTCCTGGCCGGCGGTCGCCGGTGGCCTGGGCGCCAACGGCAACCCGGGCATGGTCGCCGCCGCCAAGGCGAACCCGTACTCCATCGCCTATATCGGCGTTTCCTTCGCCGACCAGGTTGCGCAGGCCGGCCTCGGCCAGGCCGAGCTGCTGAACAAGGCCGGCAACTACGTGCTGCCGACCGAAGCGACCATCTCCGCCGCCGCTGACAGCTTCGCCAACAGCACCCCGGCCGATGAGCGCGTCTCCATGATCTTCGCCCCGGGCGCGCAGGCCTACCCGATCGTGAATTACGAGTATGCGATCATCAACACCCACCAGGCTTCCGGCGCCGTCGCCAAGGCGGTCCGCGAATTCCTGACCTGGGCGATCACCGAGGGCAACAGCATGAGCTTCCTGAAGAAGGTGCATTTCATGCCGCTGCCGCCGGCCGTGGTTGAGCTCTCCAAGGCTCAGATCGCGAAGATCAAGTAACGCCTTTCGCCCCCTTCCGGCTCTGGCCGGGAGGGGGTTTTCGCGTCAAAGGGTGACTCATGAAACTCCGCCCCTTCCGCCTTGCCGTGCTTGGCCTCAGCCTCCTGATCCCCGCCGCGCTCTGCGCGGTTGTTTTGTTTCTGGTGATCTATTCCGGGCAGGCCATTTTCTTCAACGGGCTGCATTTCCTGACCCAGATCAGCTGGAATCTCGGCGATATGTACAGTGATCCGGTCACGGTACGCGGCGTGCAGGTTCCATCCGGCGCCAATTACGGCATTCTGGTCTTCATTGTCGGCACGCTGGCCTCTTCGGCTATTGCCATTCTCATCGCCGTGCCGCTGGCCATGGGGGCTGCCATCTTCCTGGCGGAAGTGGTCTCACCCAAGATCCGGCCAATCCTCTCCATGCTGGTCGAGCTGATCGCGGTCGTCCCCTCCGTGGTGTTCGGGCTGTGGGGCATCGCGGTGCTGGTGCCGCTCATCGGCCATTATCTGGCGCCGAATGGCAGCGGCTATGGGCTGCTCGCCGCCTCCATCGTGCTGGCGCTGATGATCACGCCGATCATCGCCTCCACCCTGCTGGACGCGCTTCTGCAAGTGCCCAGGGAAAATCGCGAATCCGCCTTCGCGCTGGGCGCCACCCATTTCGAGGTGGTGACCAAGGCGATGATGCCGATGGTCCGCACCACGCTGATCGGCGGCATCGTGCTGGCGCTGGGCCGCGCTCTGGGTGAAACCATGGCGGTGCTGATGGTCTCCGGCGGCGGCCTGAACATCCTGCCGACCTCGCTGTTCTCGCCCATCTCCACCATCGCCTCCTTCGTCGCCGGCCAGCTGGACAGCGCGCAGACGGATTCCACCAACATGTCGGTCCGGGCGCTCTCTGAAATCGCCCTGGTGCTGTTCTTCATCACGCTGGGCGTGAATGCCTGCGCCAAACTTCTTTCGACAGGAGCCCTCCGTGTCCGCAAGCGCGCTTAAATCCCCCCGCTCGGCGCACGAGCTGCGCCGGATCATCACCAGCCAGATCGGCTGGGCTCTCTGCGGCATCGGGCTGCTACTGGTGATCGCCCCGCTGCTCGATATCGTCGGCGTCGTCGCCTGGCGCGGCCTCTCGGCCTTTTCGTGGCATCTCTTCACCGAGAACACCACCGGGCCGAATGGCGGCCTGCTCAATGCCATCGAAGGCACGTTGCTGATCACCCTGTTCGCCATGCTGATTGCCATTCCGCTGGGCGTGGGAGCGGGGATCCATCTCTCGGAATACGGCAAGAACCGGCTGGGCAGCGTCATCCGCTTCATGTCGGACACGCTGACCGGCACGCCCTCGATCGTGCTGGGCTATTTCTCCTACATCGTGATGATCATTGGCTTCGGCTGGGGCTTCTCGCTGATCGCCGCGGCGATCACGCTCGCCATCCTGATCGTGCCTTATCTGGCCCGCATCACCGAGCTTTCGCTGCAGCAGGTGCCCAACACCATGCGCGAGGCCGCCTATGCGCTGGGGGCCAAGGATTCCACCGTGGTGTTCAAGGTGGTGCTGCCAGCGGCGGCCTCGGGCGTCATCACCGGCGCGCTGCTGGCGCTGGCAATCTCGGTCGGCGAGACGGCACCGCTGATCTACACCGCCGGCTGGTCCAATTATGGCTGGAGCGGCCATTTCACCCATTCGCCGGTCGGCTATCTGACCTACGTGATCTGGACCTTCATCGACCAGCCGGACGCGAAATCCCACGCCCTCGCCTTCGCGGCGGCCTTTCTGGTGATGATGGTGGTGCTGGCGATCAATATCGGGGTGCGCCTCACCGTGCGCCGGACCAAATTCAACTGAGCCACTGAGGCGCGGACACAAAAAAAGGCCCCTCCCGGCATCGCGGGAGGGGCCTTTTTTATCGGACGCTTTACTTGGACGCGGCGGCCAGGCTGGCGGAAATCGCGGCCTCGGCGGCGGCGCGGTCGGCGAAGCCGGTGACCTTCACCCACTTGCCCTTTTCCAGATCCTTATAATGCTCGAAGAAATGCTTGATCACGTCGCGGGTGATGGCGGGCAGATCAGACAGCTCCTTCACATCGGTGTAGAGCGGGTGCACCTTGTCATGCGGCACGCAGACGATCTTCTCGTCCTTGCCGGACTCGTCTTCCATCTCCAGCATGCCGATCGGGCGGCAGCGGATCACCGCGCCGGGCACCACGGCGGTGGGCAGCAGCACCAGCGCGTCGGCCGGGTCGCCGTCATCGGCCAGGGTGCCGGGGATGAAGCCATAAGCGGCCGGATAGGTCATCGGGGTGAACACCACGCGGTCCACCACCAGGGCGCCGCTCTCCTTGTCCACCTCATATTTCACCCCGGACCCGGCCGGAATCTCGATCACCACGTTGATATCGTGCGGCACATCCTTGCCGGGCGACAGCTTGCTCACATCCATTGCCAGAACTCCCTGATAGAAGGCGGCTGGGATATAGCTTGCTGCGGCGCAACTGGCCAGATTGCGGCATTTTGCGACGTTCAAGGTTGACGGGGCGGCAACGCCACTTAAAAGCGGCAGCGGATGCGCTGGTAGCTCAATGGTTAGAGCGGACCGCTCATAACGGTTTGGTTGGGGGTTCGAGTCCCTCCCGGCGCACCATTAAAATCAACTGCCTTTTTATGTTTAGGGCCAAAATTGGTTTTGTTGCTGGGTTTGAGTCAAATTATGTACAGATTTGCAGTGTAGTAGTGACGACTCGTCCGTCTATCCCCCATAACGGTAGAGATGTTTCTCTATCATTATCAATATATGAGATTTTTGCGCGGAGAGCATTCAGCTGACGTAGTTGTAGCGTTTCTCCCTGGAGACCTTGCCGCGCAAATGCCGACTCTTTCGACTGACATAAGGTTGGGGAGCGAGTATGCAAAGAAGGTGTGGGAGAAACACCACCTCGGCCACGACGAATTAGGCCTCATACAGACAATTGTGGATAACGGATGGTGCACCAAAACCCGCCCCGGAAGCTTGGAGTTTCTCTTTGTAAGAGACCAAGGTCCGCATACTCATTATCTATTGGCTGTAAAATCAGCCCGCTCTGGTCGTGAAACGTGGATCGCTACTATTTATAGAACCAATGAACAGGAGGTCCGGCGCCGTCTGAAAAAAGCCCGTAAAGACGGCCAGCTAATTAGATCTCACACGTGGTAATAAAAGAGGCGCTCTTTCGAGCGCCTCTTTTGGTTACCATCGAAGGACTCCAACCCCCTTCTAAAACCACAGAAGTCCGAAGGACTAACCGGGCACGGCCTGGAGATTCACCGTGTTATGGTATGAGTGTAATTGATAGAATAATGTCGGATAGTCAACACGGAAAAGGCGAATCCCTTTGATTTTTAACGAGATTATTGTTAAGTTGTTGAAATAGATTCATATTTTTCTGTGGATAACTTTTCCGGCAAGTTACACTAAAAAAGGCGGCGCCTCGCGGCCCCGCCTTTTTGCGATCTCAGAAAAACTCAGCTCAGCGCCGCGCAGAAGCGCTGGATGCGGGTGCAGGCTTCCACCAGCGCCTCTGTGGAGGTGGCGTAGGAAATGCGGAAATGCCCCGGATAGACGAAGGCCGAGCCATGCACGGCGGCCACACCTTCCTCGTCCAGCAGCGCAATCACGAAATCCTCGTCGGTTTCGATCTTCTTGCCCTTGGGGGTGGTCTTGCCGATGCAGCCCTGCATGGACGGGAACACGTAGAACGCGCCTTCCGGCTTCTGGCAGTTCAGCCCCGGCGCCTGGTTCAGCATATCGACCACCAGATCGCGGCGGGCCTGATAGACCTTCACCATCTCATGCAGCGCCTCTTCCGGCCCTTCCAGCGCCGCCACCGCAGCCGCCTGGCTGATGGAGGAGGTGTTGGAGGTGGACTGGCTCTGCAGCTTGTCCATCGCCTTGATCAGCTGCAGCGGCGCACCGCAGAAGCCGATGCGCCAGCCGGTCATCGCGTAGGCCTTGGAGCAGCCATTCATGGTGATGGTGCGGTCCTTGAGCTGCGGCTCGACCTCGACGATGGTCGCCGGCTTGAAGCCGTCATAGGTCAGCTTCTCATAGATGTCGTCGGTGAACACCCAGATATTCGGGTGCTTCAGCAGCACATCGCAGATCGGGCGCAGATCCGCGGTGGAATAGGCGGCGCCGGTCGGGTTGCTGGGGGAGTTCAGGAACACCCATTTGGTCTTCGGCGTGATCGCCGCTTCCAGATCCTCGGCACGCATCTTGAAGCCGTTATTCGGCGAGCAGGAGACGAACACCGGGCTGCCTTCGGCCAGCTGCACGATATCGGGGTAGGAAACCCAGCACGGGGTCGGGATGATCACCTCATCGCCCGCCTGCACGGTGGCCAGCATGGCATTGAAGATCACCTGCTTGCCGCCGGTGGAGACGATGATCTCTTCCGGCTTGTAGTCGATGCCGCTATCGCGCTTGAACTTCGCCGCCACCGCCTTGCGCAGCGCCGGGGTGCCGGCGACGTCGGTGTAGCGGGTTTCACCCTCGTTGATCGCCTTGATCGCCGCCTGCTTGATATGGTCCGGGGTATCGAAATCCGGCTCACCGGCGGAGAGGCTGATAATGTCCCGGCCCTCCGCCTTCAGCGCGCGCGCCTTGGTGGTGATGGCGATGGTCTGGCTCGGGCTGATGCGGTTCAGCCGGTCGGCGATCAGGGTCATAAATCTCTATCTCGAAGAAGTTTGAAGCCGGCGAAACTCCTAAACCTCCACTGCCATCGGCGCAAACCTCTTTTGCCGCAAAACTGCCACGCTTTTTCGCGAAACATTTGTTTATAGGGCGAAATCGTGATCGACCCGGAAGGATCTCGTCACGAGCCTCACCTATCGCGCCAGCCAAGAGACTATGGCGTGTTTCTTTTCAGGAGAATCAAAAATGACCGTCACCAAATTCGCCAAGCTGCTCCCCGCCGTCGGTCTCGCCTGCGCCATGGCGCTACCCGCGATGGCGCAGACCGCCCCGGCCAATTCCGGCACGATGGCGCCGATGTCCCCGAATACTATGAGCCACTCCGCCTCCCCGATGGCGAAGGCTGCCAAGGAGAAAACCAAGGCCGGCGGCCTGCCGGCTGACCAGAAATTCTCCACCGCCAGCGCCGCCGCAGCGCATTGCCCGAACAGCACCGTGGAATGGACCGCGCTGAGCCACAGCAAGAGCTACCATGCCAGCTCCTCCAAGCTGTATGGCAAGACCAAGCACGGCGCCTATGCCTGCAAGTCCGATCTGGACGCCGCCGGTTTCCACCAGGCCAAGAACTGAGCTAAAAAACGGGGCGGCAAACACCGCCCCGTTTTTTTGAAAGGAACTCGCCTTGGCCGAAACCAACTATGTCACCCTCCCTTCCGGCGTGAAGTATGAGGACCATGTCGTCGGTACGGGTGAAACCCCGAAGCAGGGCCAGATGGTGACCGTGCACTACACCGGCTGGCTGGATGAGAACGGCGCCAAGGGCCGCAAGTTCGATTCCTCGCGCGACCGCGGGCAGCCCTTTACCTTCAAGCTGGGTGTCGGCCAGGTGATTTCGGGTTGGGATCTGGGGGTGGCCACCATGCAGGCGGGCGGCCAGCGCACCCTGCTGCTGCCGCCGGAGCACGGCTATGGCCAGCGCGGCGCCGGCTCGGTGATTCCGCCGGGCGCGACCCTGATTTTCGATGTCGAGCTGATCAGCTTCAAGTAATCGCTAGAGCAATATGTGTTGAGGTTGACGCGCCAGCGTCAAGATAAACACATGAAATTGCCCGCCAAAACATAAATAGAGCGAACGGGTGTCGCCCATCTCGCTCTATTCGCCCTTTTTATTCAGCGTGCCGGCAACAGAATGGCCGGCGCGCTCCGCCGGCGCCGGCCGATACGGCGGCGATCCCTGGCGGCCCGCACCATCGTCTCGAAAGAGAGCCGCACCGCCTCGCTATCCCCGGTCCGCCGCTCCAGAGCCCGCAGACAGAAATGCACTTTCGCCATGCTCTGATAATAATCAGTGAAGCTGTAATTCAGCAGCCCGCCGGTGACCGCCCCGGCCACGGGCACGAGCTGCGCCATCAGCTTCTCAGACAAAATCAGCCCAAACCGCCCCGCCGCGCTGCGGATCAGCAGATTGATCGTGAGATGGCTCACCCCAAGCCGCGCCGCCCAATAGCCGCTCTCCGCCGCTTCCCCCGTCTCGCTGGGGCTGCCGAAGGCGAGAACCTCAAGGCAGGCGCGCCGGGTCTCCTCGGACGCCAGATCCTCGCCGGAATCCCGCGCCACCTCGGCGATGGAGCGCAGAATGGTCGCGGTAGTGAAGGGGATATCGACAAACGCGCCCGGCAACCCGGCAAAGCCTGAGACAACGCCGCTCATCGTGGTCGCCGCCCGGTGCAGCCTGTTCTTGCGCGGCGCCTTGGGGCGAATGAAATGCGGCGCGGCATCCAGCCCAAACGTCGCATAGCTGTAGCTGCTCCACAGCACGTCTTCCACGGTATCCTGGATTTTGCCGGAAAGCCCGGCCCATGTGTCGCCGCCAAATTTGGCGCCAACCTGCGAAATGGCGGCCTGCACGCCCTCAACCTGCCGGCCGAACAGAGCGGTGAGCCTGACCAGCAGCCCCCTGGAATCAGCCATCAACACGGCCGCTTCCCAAAGCTGCCAGCGCTCGGATTCGGTCAAAAAGCCGGTTTCATCGACCAGGCTCTGGGGCAGGGGGGGTAAAACGATCATGGCCAGACTGAGATGCGCTCAGCCTGGCCATGACTCAAGAGATTTTAAGGAAATTTCACTCCGCGGCGGCGGCGGAAACACCCTTCACAGCCTGCACGATCTCGGCGAAGGACGCCGGATCATCGAACGCAATGGCGGACAGTACCTTGCGGTCCAGCTCCAGCCCAGCCTGCTTCAGGCCGTAGATGAACTGGCTGTAGGTCAGCCCATGCTCACGCACGGCAGCGTTGATACGCTGGATCCAGAGCGAGCGGAATTCACGCTTTTTGACGCGACGGTCGCGATACGCATAGCGCAGTGCCTTTTCCAGGCGCTCCATCGCAATGCGATAATTGGTGGAAGACCGACCAACATAGCCCTTGGAAAGCTCCAGGACCTTCTTGTGGCGGGCATGGGTGGTCACACCGCGTTTCACACGTGCCATTTTCTATCTCCTCCTTACAGACCGTACGGTGCCCACTGCTTCACGGTCAGGCCGTCAGCGTGGGTCAGGGTCTGGCTGCCGCGATTCTGGCGCTTGGCCTTTTGAGAACGGGCATAGAGGTTGTGGCGCTTCTTGCCCGGGCCGGCCAGAACCTTGCCCGTAGCGGTGATCTTGAAGCGCTTCTTGACCGCGGATTTGGTCTTCAGCTTCGGCATTTCAGTCTCCTGATCGCATAACCCGCGCCTTGCGGCCCGGGGTCCCGGAAATCGGGGCGGCGGCCAGGCATGCCTAAAGGCCCGGACACGCGCGCTTCAACGCGAGACAAGACTGAAAAGCCGAGCAGTCGCGCCACTCCGCCTTGGGCCTGCCCACGGTGAAGGCGCGCCTATATAGCCAGTCGCGCCCCGTGACAAGAGGCACAAAGCAGCGCAGAGTCGCATAATGCCAGCAAAACCGCCGGATGAAGAGAGCCTGTACGAAGCGGCGATGAACCATATAGCCCACTACGCGGCCACGGAAGCCGGCCTGGCCCGCGTGCTTTCCCGGCGCATTGACCGCTGGGGCCAGAAACAGGCCCTTGAACAAGGCGCGGATGAAGCTGAACTCGCGCACCTTTCGCGGCTCGCGAAAGCAGCGATCCCGGGCGTACTGGCGCGGCTCAAGGCGCTGGGCGCGCTGGACGACAGCGCCTTCGCCGCTTCCCGCGCCAGGCGGCTGACCCGTGCCGGCAAATCCAGGCGCGCGACCCTGGCGCATCTTGCCGCCAAAGGGGTGAACCAGCCTGATCTGCCGGACGACCCCGACCGCGAACTCGCCGCCGCCTGCGCCTTTCTGCGCCGCCGCCGCGGCGGCGCCTTCGGTGAGGCGCCCCGCGACAAGCTCCTCGCCGCCATGGCCCGTGGCGGCTTCACCCAGGCAACAGCCCGCCAGGCGCTGTCCCTTCCGCGCGACGAAGCGGAGCAGCTGATCAAGTCCCTGGAAAATCTACCTTAGACAATATGTGCTCAGCCTCTGTATCGGCGGCAGACCCATACCTCATCCCGGCAGTTTGAGGCCGGCCCAGAGCGGACTCACACGTGGGTCAAACGACGCCGCCCCGCGTGGCGCCAACCTGGATTGCTGAAAGAAATACTCATCCAGCGCATCGGCCAGCTCCAAACCGCCCATCCATGCCGGACTCCGCACCCGCGAAAACGTTGCGGCCACCGATCCCGAGCGACCCAAGCCGGGCGGTGACAACGCCCCTTGCATCTCATCCGCGCTCATCAGCAGGGCCGCCTGGTCCGGCATCGGCTCAAACCCGTTCCCCGGCGCGCTCGTCATCCCGCCGTCAGACCCGCTGAAATGCTGACGCCGCCGCCCGCGCGGCACCGGCGCCATGGGCCGGCCTAGGGCAGGTCGGGGTTCAATAATCGATACCCTGCCCTCAAAGGCCGGCCCAGCGCGGCGCCTGGACATAAAAGGCCGGGCACCAGCCGGGCGCCAGATCGCATAGCGCGGCACCGGCCAGGATCGGACCGCCGCCCCCCCAACGCCCCTGCGCAACCAACCCGGCAACGCGCTGCCCCGCCTCTGCGCCGCCACCGGCTGACGCCTTCCAGACCTCACCATGCCAGCCATCCCCAACGCCCTCGGCCAGCCGACAGGTGCAGAGGCCCGCACGGCCAGCGAGGCGAACTCCATCTCGCGGCGCCGGTTCGGCCGGCGCCCCCGGCCCGCGGGGCGACGCGCAGGCGCAAAACCGCCCGGCATTTGCACGCCGACCCGCAGAGCCAGACGATGCAAAGGCCCGCCTGCCTCACTGGCCTTGTGGCGAACGCCACGCAACGCCGCCCTGAACCCCGCCAGCTTGTCGCGCTGCACCTCTGTCATGCTCAAGCGCTCCCCCCATCAGCCTCAGAGCGCGAAAACCGCCTTCAGCTCGGCCAGAATGGTCTGCAGCAGGCTCAGCCCGGCAACAGCCTTCTGCGCGCTGGCGGAAGGCAAGGCAGCCAGGGCAGGCGCCGCCGCCGAGGCCAAAGCCGTCACCGCATCCTGCGCCGTCGCCAACGCCGAGGCATGGGCGGATTGATCCGCCACCACCGCATTCACCACCGCACCCGCCGCCGCCACACCGGCCGCAACTTCATTGCCCACCACACCGCCAATGGCCTCGCCCGCCACGGAGGCCACCGCCAACCCCGCATTGATCCGCGTCGTATCGCTCATCGCCAACTCTCCTGTCTGAGACTCACTTCAAGATTTCATGCGCCAGGGCGCCAACATCGGACGCCACCGCCGCCACCTTCGTCACATCGCCCGATTGCAGCAGTGTCTTCACATCGCTCACCGCCTGCTCAAGCTGCGCCGTGGTAACACTCGTCTCCGGTTCGACGATTTTCAAAAACCCCACCACCAGCCCCAGAATATCCACGGCCGGGAGCTGCTGATGCAGCACGCCCCACTGGATCAACGCCGTGATCGCCGTGCCCAGCCAGATCGCCAGCCCGGTCCGGTTCTGCGGCGATTGCAGAAAATGTTTCACACTCATGCCGATCTCCTTCACCCCCCAACAATCCGGGCAAGCTGCAGAATGCGCCTCGCCCAACCCAGGCCGAACACGCTCCAGCCCGGCAATTTCGCGTAATAATCAAGCCGCCTCACCAACGCCTCCAGCGCCAATGTGCCGGCATGTCCGCTCGTTAAAACCTGCAGGCTGCGCGGCCCCAGAATGCCATCACCCGGCACCCCTGCAGCCTGCTGCAAAAACACGATGGATCGGCGCACCCCCGCATTCACCGCGGCATCGAACGCCACCATCGCCAACGGCAACGCCAACGCATCACCCTGGATTTTTTCAAAATAATCCCGCCGGTAAATCGCCTCGATCTGCGGCTGCGTCAGAGTTTCGATATCCAGATCCGGATAGGCTGCGGCACTGATCCCGCATTTCGTCCCGCGCAACAGGCCCATGCCCACGGCACCCCCGGTCCAGTTTCCAGGATCAGCCGCATTCGTGGAATATCCGCCTTCCGCCTGCAAGGTGAAGGCAATACAGCTGGCAAAATTATCCATGAAACAAACTCGTTGCCAAACCACCACAAACAGCGGAGAGCAGGCTGACGATCATCAGGCTCAGCCGCCGCTCCACATCCCGCTCGCCGCGAATCCGCGCGAGGTCCGCGCGCATATCGCCGAGTCCGCCGATCAGTTCGTCGACTTTCGAAAAGATCTTCGCCACCACCAGGTCCTCCTGCGCCAGATAACGGACCCGCCAAGTCTCCAGCGATTCCGCCTTGGCTTCGAGGATCCGCAGATCCTGCCTCACGGCGCCGATATCATTTCTGATCCCCGCGACATCGGCGCGCAGCGCCGCCCCCAAATCCTGATCCATTCCTGATCCTTTTCAGGCCGGCACATCCGACAAGTTGATCGGATATGTCGTCGCCTGCAGCGGCATGTTGATGGCCCAGCCCGACCCCAGATCGTTCGCGATGTTCCAGTTTGCCGGCGCAGCGCGCAGCGCGCTGTTATCCGTCACCGCATCGCCCCGGCCGATCTGCGTGCTGCCATAAGGGTAGAAAAACAGCACGGCGGCGGAGGGATTGCTGATCGCCTGCGCCAATGTCACCGCAATATGCGTCGCATCCACCCGCGCCGCCGCCACGGCGGTGATGATCGTCCCAGGACTGGCAACGGAGCCGCCATCCATCACCGCAAACCCCGCACCATTCAACGCCTGCAAGGGAACGATCAGATCATCCCCGGAATCATGCGTCACCGTGAGGATCAATTCGGTGTTGGACGCGCGATAGACATGCGAAATCTGCGGCCCGCCTTTCGCCGGCAGGCCGGCGGCGGGCAGGGTGCTGGCCGGAATCGAATCACTCCAGCCCGACGCAATCGCCAGCCGCCCCGCGGCATGCGCGCCCACCCGGCCATATCGCAGCAGATCCACCTCGTCGCGATGCTCCGGATCGCCACCGGTAAACATCCCCGTGGTCGCGTCATAGGTGGAATTCAGCGGATTCGAATCCGCCGTCTGCGCCGCGAAGATGGTGATGTTATTCGCGGCCACGCTTGCGAGATCCTCGATCGCTTCGCGTACCATCTGCACGCCGCCCGCCGTCTCGTAAGGAATCGCGTTCCAGGCCAGCAAGGGCAATTGCACGGCCGTGCGCCCCAGCAAGGCCCGCGTCAGCGCCAGCAGCCGCAGCACGGTGGCTTTATACAGCGCCTTGTTGGCATACGGCATCGTGCTGTCCTGCTCGCTCCAGGGCCAAAGCAGGAAGGTGATGTCCGCCTCATCCACGCTGGATACAAGTGCCGAACCGCCAGTGAGATAAGCGCTCAACGCGGCAAAATCCGGCCCACCGCTCCAGGTCGATGGATCCGATCCATCGCCCGGATTGGTCAGGAAGGTGCCGCTCCCCGTCCCTGGCGGAAACAGCGGCGGCGAGGAGTTCGAGATCGGATGGCCCGAGATCACCGAATAGCGCGCCGGTGAGAGATAGGTCCCGGAGATCTCCGCCGTATACGCATAAGAAGCGGCCCCCAGATACCAGGCCACACCTTGCGCCAACGCCAACGGCGCGCCGGCATTGATGAACCAGGCGGCGTTGGACTGGCCCATCACCAACAGATTGACCCCCCGCCGCGCGCCCAGCACCCAACGCCCCTGGGCGGCGATCAATGTCTGCATATCGGTGCTGGACAAAGCCCGCTCCCAGCACGCCGCCTCATGAAACCAGCATTGCGCGCTGCCTTGGATGGTCGCGTCATGCAGCCACAAAAGCTGCGCCTTGGCGCTGGCGGGCAGCGGGTTGGCAACGGCGCTGGCCACCTGCACCCCATCCAGCCACACATCCACCCCCACACCGGGGGTATTGCGCAGGATCACCGCATGGGTGTGGCGCCGCGCCAGGTTTGCGGTCAGCACCGTCGGGCTCGCCGCCGTCGGGAACAGGGTCAGATTGCTGCCCTGCGAACTATCCGCCTGCAAAATCGTGACGCCCGCGCCACTCAGCGTATGGATCAGCGGGATCGGCGACTGGTCGACATAATATGTCCCTTGCCGCCAGTTCGGCCGCGTCCAGACGAGATAGCGCGTCCAGGCCTGCCCGGCACCGAATTCCAGTCCAGGATGCGACAGCCCCCAATCCGGATCCAGGCTCGGCCCGTAATGCACGATGCTGGCATCCGGCGCGCCCACCGCGCCCAGAAACCCGTTCACCCGCGGCACCGCCAGCGTCGCCACCGGCGCGGTGTCGGCGCTGACATGGTAGGGCGTCAGCGCCATGCCGGCACCGGACTTATCCTGAAGGCTGCCCACCACGCTATTGCTGCCACCAACCGGATTGCCGCTGCCATCCAGCAGACTACCCAGCAAACCCGCATCCCACCAGCCGGACAAACCGCTGATCGCGCTGGGGTAGGGGCCCGCGAACAAACCCGTCGGCACCGCCCCGGCAGGCAACGCACCGATCAGCACCCGCTTTCCCGAGCCCGACATCAAAGGCGAGCCGGGCTGGTTGAACAACATCACCATCGGCTCAGCTCACCGTCACGGTAAAGCTGCTCACCGCCGTCGCGGCGCCGGCCGTGGTCTGCACCCACACATAATAGGCGCCGGCCGTGGCCGGGCTGGTGTAATAGATGGCCCAAAGCGTATTGGAATCGATCACCGACGCGGCCTGCCAGCCGCTCGTCGGCGCCGTGCTGTTCGAGGTGGACAGCGCCACCTGCACCGAAACCGCCTGCGCCGGCGAAATCGCGCCATTCAGCCCGATCGTCCCAGAGCCATGCGTATAGCTACCGCCCGGATTATTGAACCCGAAACTCACCGCGGCGGCTTCTGTCACGGCAATGGCGGAGGACACCGCCGTCAGCCCGCTGCTCGGGTCCTGCGCCCAGGCATAATAGGTGCCCGCGGCACCCGGCGTCAGCGCGCCGGAGATCACCCCGGCATTGTTCGCCGCCGCCACCCAGCCGCTGGTCGGCGCCGTGCTGTTGCTGGTGGTGAGCTGGATATTCACCGCATCCCCAACCGGCGTCACGGCGCCGGACACGTTGAGCGCGCTCCCCGCCGTCCCGCTGGCCGGCGCTGAAATCGTCAGGCTCGCCTGGGTCACGCTCACCGCGCCGGAGACCACCTGAACCGCCGTATCGGCCGTCTGCTGCGCCCAAACATAGAAACTCCCCGCCGCACCCGGCGTCAGGCTGGCGCTCCAGCCCGTGCCGCTGACGGTGGCACTGCTCCAGCTCGCCGGCGCCGTGGTCGCGGAACTGGACAAACCAACCCGCACCGCCGTCCCGCCCGGCGAAACCGTACCGGCAATCGTGAGCCCAGCGTTGATCTGCCCGGCCGTTGGCATGGTGGTGAAGGCAATCGTCGGCGCCGCCACGGTAAAGCTATTGGACACACCAACAACGCTTTGGTTGCCATGGTCGCGCACCAGCACCGTGTAGGTTCCCGCGGCCAGGCCCGGCAGCGTGAAACTGTAGGCATTGGCCGAAATCACCGGGCTCGGCGCGGCGCTCCAGCTGGTGCCGCCATTCGTCGAATAATCCAGCGCCGTCACGGCATCGTTGAAAATCCCGCCACCGACCACGAAGGCCGTATTCACCGCCGGCGCGCTGATCGCCCCCACCGTGATGGTCGGCGTGTTGGACACAATGCCGCTCCACCAGACGGTCGAGCCCCCCGAATAGCTGATGCCGACAAGCTGGGTGGAGGCGCCCGGCGGCAACACCGTGCCACCCGTGCCGGAACTGATCCCCGTGCCCATCGTCACCGCGCCGGCGGAGAGATTGATCAGCGTGCAGGCAAACCCCGCCCCCGTATTCGCGAAATTCGCGGTCAGGGTCAGCGGGGCGCTGGCCACCAGCACGCGCTGATTATGCACGGTCGAATCCAGCACGGTGTTCACCGCCAGCTCCACCACGCCGGACTGCACGCTGGGCAGCTTGCCCTGCACATAGGTCCAGATCGAGCCAAAGCTCTGCACGCTCAGCGTATTGCTGCCCTGGGCCACCAGCAGCTCATCGCCATCGGCGGCAGGGGCGGCGGCGGGCAGTTCATCCACCGTCTGCCCCGCCAGCAGCTGACCATACGGGATCCACGCCAGCGCCCCATTCTGCCAGAGCGGCAGATAATCGGCGCTGCTCACACTGCTGGTGGCGGTCCCGACCGCCGGCCCCTGCAGCCCGGCCCCGGCAGCCCCGGTCGGCCCGGCCGGACCAGCGGGACCAACCGGGCCAGCAGGCCCCACCGGCCCGGCCGGCCCCGCGATGGCGCTCACATTCACCGAAATCACACCGCTGGCGGTGATGGACACATTCTGTCCGGCACTGAACAGCCCGGTCAGCGCGCTCACCGGCAACAGCCCCGGCCCTGCGGCGGTGTTGATCACCAGCTCGTCGCTCAGCGCCAGCGCCGCCTGCACCGGATAGCTTGCATGGTCGGCGCCATTCGCGGCCAGCACGCTCCCGGAGAGAGCCAACCCCGTCCCCAACGTCACCGCTTCCGGCGTGCCCGTGCCCAGACTGATCCGCCCCAGCAATGCCCCGGACGAAACCTCGATCAGCGGCTGCAGGCTCGCCGTCACCTGCGCCACGGTCGCCGAATAAACCGAGCCATTCTGCGAAATCGGCAGCAGATCGCCGGCCCCGACGGTTGCCGCCGAGGGGAGTTGCGCAATCGTTGTCATGAAAACGACCTTGTGATTTGGCCCTTATCCAGGCCGTGAAGGCTCAGGCGACAGCGACCCAGTTGCCGCTCCCGGTGCCGGATTGCTTGACCCAGAAGGTGCTGCCGACGCCGCCATTGAGGTTGCGGAAGGTCGAGCCCGCCGGGGCGGAGACCACATTCAGCGGCGATCCCCGGCCGATCAGCTCCACCGCTCCGGTCGGTTCCGTGTCCGAGATGAGCCGCACCATGCCGCTCCCGGCCGGATGCAGGGAAATATCCCCGGCACGGGATTTCAGCGCGACGCTGCCATCGCCGTTGGGCGAGACATAGTCGCTCTGGCTGAACCGCGCCGCCCGCCACCCATTTGCCCCCATGCCGACCCAATCGACACTGGCCCCCGCCGGCACGGTCATCGTCGTCCCCGTCCAGTTGTTCAAAGGCTGGCTGGCGCCGGGCGCGAAACTCACCGCCGCCAGGCAATCCACCGTCAGCTCGCGGTCCTGCCAGCTCGGCAACCCCACCTGCACACTCACCGTCGCCCCGCTGCCGTCGCCGGAAATCGTGGCGGTGGTGCCGCTGCCATAGCCGCTGCCGAAGGCCGACATCTGAATGCCGATCACCTTGCCGCCGCTCAGCCAAACACGCGCCGCCGCCCCGGTGCCGGTGCCGGAAATCGTCACCGTCGCGGTCGTGTATCCCGCCCCCGGCGCGGTAACCTTGATGAAAGTCACCGTCCCCGCCGCCAGCGCGCCTTGCGCGGTCAGGATCTGCGCCACCGGCGCGCTGGCCTGGGAGATGCTCACCGCATCCGCCAGATCCGGCACGGTCAGCGTATAAACCCCATTCACGCTCGCCGGATTCACCGGCCAGCGCGTGGTGAAATTCACCACATTGCGGCGCAGGATGATCGAATCCGTATAGGCCGACAGCGCCGTGGTCAGATTGCCCCCGGGATTGACCATGACGACATTATCCTCGACCCGGATATTCTGCGCCGCATCCCGGATCAAAATCCCGGTGACGCTGCCGCTGTAATTGATCCAGTTCCCGCAGATCGACAGCCCCGTACAGGCCAGGCCGAAATTATCCCCCGAACCGTCGGATTCCACATTCTGCACGGCAATACCCGCGCCGGTGCAGTCCTGAATGAAATTCGACCGCGCGGTGCAATATTGCCCGCCGCCGATATTCAGCCCCATCCAGGCGCCATTGATGTAATTGCTGCAAACCTCGGTATAGATCGACCCGCCGCAATCGATCCCGAAGGCGGTGGCGCCGGTGATCATGTTGCCCGAAATTTTGCAATAGCCGGTATCGCAGAGAATCCCCGCCCCGAACCCAACCGCCGTGCTGTTATTGGCACACAGATTGCCCGAGACGAGAATATTCCGGCCGGACACATAGATTCCGTAGATGCCGTTTTCATAACAATTATTGCCGGTGATCACCGCGCCCAGAATGTCCGGATTGGCATTGCCGTACAGGAAAGGCTGGGTAAACACATTATTGGCGACAAAATTGCCCACCAGGATGCCAATGGCATTGTCCCAGCAGCTATTGCCGACAATCTGCAAGGCGCGAACCTTCAGCACAAATGCCGGATCATGGCTGTCGGCATAGATCCCGTTATTTTTATTGCCGTATGCGCGGGAATTGGTAACGCTGATGCCATCGGTCGCGAAAATCATCAGCCCGTTATTGGCATTGCCGGTGAACTCGCAATCATCGACATGGTGCCCCACCAGCGTCGGGTCGCTGGCCAGATAGGTAAGGCCATTGCCGTTATTCGGCCCCTGCGCATTCTGAAAACTGCAACGCGTGATCAAAGAGCGCGTACAACCCGGCTGCACCGCCACCGCCAGCGTATCGGCGGTGATCGACGCATTCGCATCGAACACCACGCCATCGGCAAAGAAATTCGTCGCCGCGATGTTCAGCCAGGTCGCCGTGCTGGCACTCCCGGTCTTCGATTGCGCGGACCGCTTCAAAATCGAAAGCCCCGCGCTGCCCACCAGGCAGCATGTGGCGCCGGTAATGTCGGTCTCCCCGGCAATCGCGTAAGTCTTTGCGCCGAGCCGCACCGGATGGCCGCTGGCAATCGCCGCCAGCAACGCCGCGCTGTCGTCAGTCACCCCGTCGCCCACCGCGCCATAATCCTCGATCGACACGGCATTTCCCGTCAGCGCCGCGATGGTCCGCGCCACGCTGCCCCCGGCCGCTGTCGCCGTCAGCCCGCCCGCCGGCAGGCCGGGTACATTCGCCATGCCGGCCAGGAAATTGGCATAGGAGACCGCCTGGTTGGCACCCGCCTGCCCCAGCGCCACCAGATCGCTGGCCCCCGGCACGGTTCCGCTCGGCAGCCCGGCAATCACGAAGGGCGCCGCCGTGGCCGACAAAGTGCTGCCCGAAAGCGCCAGATTGGCGCCGATGGTGATCGGCTGAGGGGCGGCCGTACCCGGCCCCACCCCGCCCAGCAGCGTATTCTGCGGCAGGCTCAACGCCGCCTGCGTCCCTGCCAGCATCTGCGCGCGCGTCGCCGACAAGGTCTGGTTATTCTGGAAGATCGCAACCTGCGCGCTGTCGGAAACCGAAGCCGCAAGCGGCAACTGGCCAATCGTGGTCATATGCAGTCCTCTCTCAAAGGGTGGTGAGCGGCGTGCCGGTCGGGTCGGTCAGCGGCTGGCCGCCGGCCGTTGTCAGCGCATCCGCCGGTGCCGGGATGCTGGCCAGCGCCACCACCGGCAAAGCCAGGCTGCGTGCCAGGCTGCGCCCGCCGGTGGTGCCGGCCGTCACCGTCACCGTATAAATCGTCCCCGCCACGCCCCCGCTCAGCCACAGCACGACACGCGGCCCATCCGCCGCCGCCGAAACCAGCGTCAGATCGCCTGGATTCTGCGGGCTTACCGTCACGCTCAGCGTGCTGATCGAATCACCGGGATTACCGCTCAGGGCCGGTGCCAGATCGAACACGTAATCCAGCGTGTCGCCCGGGTCTTTCTGCGGCCACACCAAAGGCTGCGGCGGCGGAATTTGCGGGCCGCGCGGTGTGGCGACAAATCCGTCAATCTGCAGATAGCGCGCATTGGAGGGCCGCCAGAGCTGCGTTGCCTGTGTGCTCATCTCCAGCTCCTCAATATTCCACGATCACGATGCCGGCCCCGCCGGCGCCGCCGGGCGAGCCCACCGGGCTACCGCCCGGCGAACAGCCGCCACCGCCACCGCCGCCGCCATAGCCCGGCGCCGCAACGCCGGAGAGTGGACCGCTGGCACCGCGCCCATTGCCAGGGCCGCCGCCATCGCCACCCCGGCAGGCGACGACGATGGAATCCGTCCCCACCGCGCCCGCCATATTCACCTGCCCGCCAAAGCCCTGCCCGCCCGCGCCGCCGGCATTGGCGAAATTCGCGGCAGTCCCGCCATTGCCGCCAGTGCCGCCGCCCGCAGTGATGAAGCCGCCGAAATTCGAAGCGCCGCCGCTGCCGCCATTGCCATACGCACCAGGTGCCGCCCCCCCGGCCCCGACCGTCACCAGAATCGCCTGGCCCGGCGTCAGCCCGGAAATGATCCCCGTCACCTGCGCCCCGGCGCCACCGCCGCCACTGGGCATGGTGCTGTGATAACCGCCGGCCCCACCGCCGCCGATCGCGCTCACCTTCACCACGCTCACCCCGTTCGGCACCACAAACGTGCCAGACCCGGTAAAGACCTGCTGATTGGCAAACCCCGGCCGCAAAGCGGGCAATTTGTAGGACAGAAACGGCGCCTGCGGCAGCAGCGCGATGCTCGCCGCCGTCACCGCAATCTGCCCGTAATTCACCGTCACCATGTAAAGCCCCACCCAGCCGGCATCCACCGCCGGCGTGGTCTGCGTGCCAGACGAGGCCGCCGCCCCCGGCTTCACCTGCAGCTGCACGCGCTGCACCCGCATCGTATTCTGCGCGGTGCCGGAATTGGCCGGGCCGGAATAAGGCTGGGTCGGGTTGGCGGCGTTGACATAGGGCAGCACCACCGGGTCGGCATCGCTCTCCGCGAACGCCGCCTCGATCAGATAATTGATCGATTGCCCGGAGGAATTCGGCGCCGCCAGCGGGAAACTCGTCGCCCGCAGATTGATCCCGGTTTTGACGATCTGATCGGTCAGATCCGCCGCCAGGGACCCGTAGGAGGTGGCATCCACGCTGGAGAGCTGGGTGATGCTGCCCGCCCCCACCACCACCGCGAGCGAGGCCGGGACGGTCGGCGTGCAGGCCAGCCCATCCACCACCGTGCCGGTGCCCAGCGTCGCGGCGCTCAGCGCCGCCAGGCCCACCATGGCATTGCGATTGGTGGAGAGAATATCACTATCGAGCGGAATGCTGCCGGGATAGACGATGTTGCGATCCATGAATGAGCCTTCAGTTGGTAAGCCGCGTCCAGGCAATGCTGGATGTCGGAATGAAGCCGGCGATCGTCTGATAAATCTCCGCGTCGCTGACATTGCCGGCCAGCTCAGCCGCGGAACTATACGCCATCGGCGCCACGCCATAGCCGCCGGGGCCGACGCCGTAGCCGCCGGCATGGCTGGCCGGCAGGGCGTTCGGCCGGTAGGCGGTCAACAGAAACTGGTAGGGCATCGCCAGGCTGCCATAGCCGCCCGCGCTGTTATACCCGGCATTGAGATTATAGCCGCCGGTGTCACTCGGGTTGCGCGGTTCAAAAATCACCGGCGTACGCCCGGTCAGTACCGTCAACGCCGTGCTCAACGCGGCCCTGGTCGCGCGTGGCGCCAGCAGCGCTGCGCGCAGCCGGGTGCTGAACGCCGCATCCGCCTCACCCGGCCGGCGCGGCAAGGCCGCGCCCAGATAATCCTGCCCCGCGATGTCCAGAAACACCCCGCTCGCGGTGGCGATGCGCAACTGCGCCCGCGCCTGCTGCAAAAGCGTGTAGATATTCGCCCAGCCTTGCCCCAGCCCGTTCAGCAGCGCGGCGAGATTGGGCGCCTCATCGGCAAACCAGCCGGTCGGCAGCAGCTGCGCGAGACGGGCGGCCATATCGGAAACATCGCCGATCATCTCAGGCCACCGCAATCACGCCGGCGCGCACCGCCCCGAACCTGCCGGGCACCAGATCCGCGGTGCCGCCATTCAGCAGCAATCCGGAAATATTGTTGATGGCGCTGGATGCATCGTAAACCAGCTGCGCCAGCCTTGTGTAGCTCAACGTACCACCCACCGGCAGCCCCGCGATATAATCAGCCAGCGCCGCGGCCACGGCGGCCACCGCCACCGGATGGTCGGCCAGGCTGTCCGTGCTCAAACTCAGCGAGATATCGGCCCGCGTCACCACCGGCCCCTGCACCGCGAAGCTCGTGCCCACCGGGCGCACCTGCTCCACCGCCTGCTGCACCGTCGCCAGCAGGCTGGCCGGCGGCGACCCGGTGCCATCATCCACCGTCACCACGAAAAACCCCATCTGGGGGGTGCCAGTCTGGTCGAGATTCTCCGCAATCGCGTAGCTCAACCCCTGCATGATGCCAGCAATGGCGCTCGCGATCGACGCCGTCGTCGCCTTCGACAATCCCGCCAGATACATGCCGAAGCGCTGCTTGAACGCGGCATCGCTTTCCGCATCCAGCCCGCCGGTCAAGGCATTCGGGTTGCTCACGACATCCACCCCGGCAATCGCAGCACTCAACAAAGAGATCGCGCCAGCCTGCACATTTCCGGCCTGCCCGGCGATGGCGGCCACCACCGTCACGCTCACCGCGGCGATATTCGCCGCCAGCACATAGCCGCCCAGCGCGGCGCTGTAGGCCGGATTGCTGCTGTCCGCGACGATGATGAAACTCTGCTGATTATTCGCCGTGCCGACACTCGCCCCCACCGGGATCAACGCCTGCAGGCTGGGGGTGAAACGCGACATCACCACAACCCCGCTGGCCGCCACCGCCGGCAGCCGCGCAAACCCGAAATCCGCGCCGAAACTGTCGCAATCCACGCCGGCACTGGTCGCCAGCCGGGTCGCGCTCAGCGTCTGCACGATCAGCCATTGCATCCACAGCGCCAGCGCCGCATTGGCCTCCAGAATCGCCCGCAGCACGGAGCCGACCGTCAGATCCAGCAAGCTCGCCGCGGCCCCCTGAACAGACGCCGCCATCCCCTCCACCAGCGTGGAGAAATTCTGCAACGATAATCGCATGTCCGTCCTATATGGAAAATGAAAGCGATGCGGTCTGCCCGGTCGCGGCATCGACATATGAAACCGTGGCATTGACGGTGCCGTCATCGGCCATGCTCATCGAAACCGTTGGCGGCGGGGACTGCATCACCTGCGGCTCGCGCCGCATCTGCGCGCGCACCAGCCCGGCCATCAGGCTCAACGCCGCCGGCTGGCCGATAAACTGCCCCAGCCCCGCCCCATAGCCAAGCTGCCAGATATAATCACCAGGATTGGTCAGCAGCCGGCGCAAAACCCGCTGCTGCACCAGCGCCTGGTCATCGAGAACCGCCAGATCGCCCGACGCGCTGACCATCAAATCGCCGCCAAACTGCAAGGCCAGATCAGCCATCACACAATCTCCGTCGGCAGCCCGGTCATGCCGTTCGGCGCCTGATGTTGGTGCCCGTCATAGGCATTTCGCAACGCGGCCAAGCTCCCATGCGCGCCGCCCTGGTCAGACACAAAACCGCTGACGACAAGATTGCCCTGCACCTTCACCGTTGGCGCCTGCAGCAGAATGCTGCCGTCATTGGAAAGCTTCACCGCGCTGCCGCTTTGGTGCAGCAGCCATAATTCGCCGGCCGGCGCGCCGGTGGCCTTGTCCTGCGCGGACCAGACCGCGCCAGCCACCACGCCCTGCTCCGCATCGCCCTCCTGCGCCAGCACCAGCACCTGGGTGCCCGGCGGCAAGGGAGCCGCCAGCCCCCAGCCATTGCCTACCCAGCAGGACATCACCGGCAGCCAGCCGCTCAAAACATTCTCAGGCTGGATCAGCACTTTCGCCGCATAGGCCACCGGGTCGAAACTCGCCACCAGCCCGAAGCGCAGCGTCCCCGCCAAGCCGTCCAGCCCCCCCGCATGGGCCTTGATCAGATTCCGCAGCTGGTCCATTCACGCCACCCCGTAGGCTTTGAGGCTCTGCACAAACCCGTCCCTGTCATTCAACCGCCATTGCAGAGCGGCCACCTGGTAGCTGCCATCCAACGCCGTCTGCGTGCCGCTCAGCAACAGCGTATCGCCGACCGCATAGCTGGCGTCACCCGGCATCCGCCCCAGCAAAAGCTGCGCGTGGCGCTGGACATTCTGCAAATAGGCGCTGGCATACTCCCCCGCCTGCTGGGTGGTCAGGTTCGGGCGGACCAGATTGGTCGCCTTGCCGCTCCCCGCCGCTTGCGTCACCACCTTCTTGTCCCGGCAATTCCAGGACCGCACCGTGACACTGGCCGGCAACGCCGTGATCAGATCCACCTCCAGCCTCAGAAAATTCCGTGCCGTCACCATCCGCACATTCGTGTTCAGCATCGGGCCGAAATTCAGCGTGCCGTTCACCACCGAAACCGCGAACCCCGCCGCCTCCGCCAGGCCGCACAGAAGCGACCATTGCGTGCTCGCCCGCGCCCCCACCGTCAGCGCGCTGCGGGCATGGTCGATCTGATAATACTGGCCGATCAGCGTCTGCGTCGGCGTCACATTCGCCGCCAGGCCATGCGCCTGCGCCACCGCCAGCGCCACATCGCTGGCCGTCTGATTGACAAAGCTCTCGGAAATCTCTGTATCGATCAGCAGCGCCGTCTCATCGCGCCCCTGCAACACCGCCACCCCACGCGCCAGATCGAACCGGAGCGTCTCAACCAACCCCGACAAAAGCGGCGCAAACCCGAACCCGTCCGCGCCGATTTCCAGCAGGATCGGCACCGGCCCGCCGCCGTCCATCGCCAGCGGCAACAAGGAGGCCGCACTGGCCGCGCAGACCAGCCGGTAGCGCCCGGCCTGGTACAACCCGGCCGCCTCCACCTCCAGCTCGACCACCCCACCCAGCTCAACCCCGCCCAGGCTCACCCGCGCGCGCGGCTGCTCAACCGGCAATGCCGCCTCCGGCCGATGGGTTGCGTTCCGGGATCACCAAGGTCGTCACCCCGCGCAGCACCGGATCGCTGATCTGGTTGGCCTGCGCGATGCGGATCCATTGTGTCGCATCCTGCAGATATTGCGCGGCGATGGCGAAGAGATTGCCGCCCGCCACAACGATGACCGTGCGCATCAAACCGCCTCCAGAGCCGAATTCACCACCGCCCGGTTCACATAGCCGGACATCCCCGCCAACCCCGCCAACTGCCCGCTGCGGGCATTGATCTGCGTCAGCGCGTTAACCCCGGCGACAATCGTCGCCGCCCCCGCCAGAGCCGCGCCAGCCGCCCCCAGAGCGGTTCCAGCATTGCCCATCGCCCCGGCGATCCCGGCTTGCGCCGCCGCCAAAGCCGCCAGGCTCGTCCCCGCCAGCACCTGCCCCGCCTGTCCGGAAAATCCCGTGGCGGCCACGATGTCATTGCCAATCAGCGTCGCCACCGGCAGCGCCGCCGCCACATCCGCCAGCGGGTCGCTCACCACCACACAGGTCAGCGCAAACGGAATCAGATTCGGCCGGCGATATTCCGCCACGAAGCTGCTGATGATGACCAGATAATAAAACCCGCCCCACACCAGCGGCATCTCGCTGCCCTGCGCCCGGGCAATATCCAAAAGCTGCGCCCGGGCGGCGGCATCCTGGCCGGAGAATATGCCGGAGAATGAAATCTCCCCATCATCCAGCCCCAGCGCGCCAACCACCCGGCCGCCGCCGATGATATTCTGCACCGCCAGGCGCTGCCGGCCGCCGAAGCGGATCTTCTCCGGCACTTCCATGTCGCGAAACGCGACATTGCCCAAAGAGAGCACGACATCACTCATCCCCGCCCTCCTGCCTCCTCATCACGCCAGCGCAGCGCCGTCCAGTCGAAGCGATGCCCCTCCAGCGTGCCCATCGTCACGATGAAGGCCAGCCGCTCCGCCTCATCCAGCCCGAACGCGATCTCGAACGGCACCCCGCAGCGCACCAGATACAAACAATCTGTTAGCCCAGGGTGCCGGCTCAGTTTCCCGCTGCGGCCGCCAGATCAGCCGGCTCAGCCGCAAGCAGCGCCTCGCCCACGGCGGCCACACCCTCCTCATCCAGCCGCTCCAGCGCCGCCTCGATGCCCGCCTCGCTGCCCGGAAACGGCAGCGGCACGCCATCCACGCTGGAGACGGCAGCGGCAATCCGCGCCAGCCCGATATAAGCGCGGTTCTCGGAAAGCTCCGGCCCCAACACCTTATAAAGCCGCAGCTGCTCCAACACGCCCATCCGCCGCAGCTCGATCACCCGGCCCTTCGCATCCGTCACGCTCTGCGCCATCACACCTTGGTCCGGCTGGAGGCGAAGAAATCCAAACGCTGCGTCACCGTCGCATCGCCCTTGTACAACCCGGCGGAGGCCAGCTTGAACACGGCATTGTTGAACTGGTAGGTCGAGGTCGAGCCATCCGGCTCATTCACATACTGATAGAGCGTGCCACCATTGATGCTCTGCCCGTTCAGGTAGGCCGCCTCGATCTGCGCGATGAAATCATCGGCGGCGGAGGAGCCGCGATCCAGCATGAAGCTGCCATTCCAGCCCTTCGGCAGCTCCGCCCCCAGCTGCACCCCATCCAGCCGGTCCACCCGCAAGGGCAGCGTCACCTGGCTCGCCTCAAAGCCGGTGACATGCGAGAGATCGACCCGCCCGAACGGCCCCATCACCACAATCTGGCAGTCGCTGCCAACGGAAAATGTGTTAAACGGCATGTCTCATCCCTCTCTTCAGGCCGAAACCGGCACGGTCTGCACGCTCACCTGCACCGTCTGCCCGCCCTGCACATTCACGATGAATTTCTCGTTGATCGCCTGGTACTGCACCTGCACATCCGCCTGCACATAGCCCAACGCCGTGCGGCTCTGCGGATTGTTGCTGACATCGCAGATCACCGCGAAGGGCATGCTGCCATCGGTGCTGCCCAGCATCCCCTGCTGCAGCAGCCCGTTCAGAAAGGCCAGCAGCGTGGCGCGGATTTTCTGAAACAAAGTGCTGTTCACCAGCTGCCCGACATACCCGCCCATGCCCGCCTGCAAGGTCGCGGCGATATAGTTGGTCAGCCGCGTATAATTATCCCCGTTCACCGCCGCACTGGAGGAGGAATTATGCCCGCCGCGCACCCCCCAATAGGCCCCGCCCGGCTGCGGATTGGCAATCACATCGATCCCCGCACTCAGCAGCGCCGCGAGATCCGCGCTGGCATAGGTCGTCGCCGTCGCACTCCCCGGCTGCCCGGATTTCTGCGAGCCCACCACCCCATAAAGCGGCTTGTTCAGCGAGGATTGTTCCGGCGACAGATTGGCCAACCGCCCCGCCACAAACCCTTGCGGCGAAACCAGCCTGGTCACCGCATTGGCCTGGTCGAACCAATAGATCCAATCGCCAAACATCATCTTCGCGGCGTAGGAATCCACCCCCGCCTCGCCCTTCACCAGCACCGCGTTCGCGATCGTATCGCCCGCCGGCCCGGTCAGGATCATATAGACGCTTTCGGACAGGCCGAATTCCATCTGCACGCTCCATTGCGTGGGATCATCGGTATCCGCCAGCAGCGCGATGGCACAGCCCTGGCCGCGCAGCGCATACATGCCCAAACGCGGCGCGGTGTCAGACCCCACCAGCGTCGCCGCAGTCACGCCATTGGCGCCATCGCTGCCCGGCGTGCCGCCGGCGAACGGGTAGCTGCCGGCCGTCGGCGTCGCCTGCACGGATTGCGGGCTCGCCACCACCAGCTGCGAGGGCCCGCGCAGCACGCCATTGCCGCTATTCACCGCATTCGCCAGATTTTGCCAGAATTGCGCGCCGCTGCCGGTGAGGTTGTCAAACACCTCCGGGCTCTGCCCCGGCAGCGCCACCGTCAGCCGCCAGCTATTGGCGGCGGACCCAGCCGAGAGCGTCAGGGTCAGCTGATTGCCCGTGCTGCCAGTATGCACGGCGGTAAAGGTGATCGCCCCCAGCACGCTCAGGCTGGCGGCGGTATCGGTGCCGTCGCTTACCCGCACGCAGCGGAAATTCGCCGCGCCTTGCTGCACGGCGGTCGCCACCTGGGTGCCCATATCATGCTTGCGCGCCATCACCGGCCCGAAGGCGGCGGCATAATCACTCATGCTGCCAATCACCGTCGGCTCGCCCACCGGGCCCCAGCTCGCCGTGCCCACCACGCCGAGCATATCCGTCGGCACGCCATTCAACAGCAGAGATTGCGGCGGCACGATCTGCACATAGAGATCCGGCACCACCAGCGCGGTGGTATTGATCGCCCCTTGCTGAACAATCGGCATCGCTTACGCCCCCTTCGCCAACACGCGCACCACCGAGGCCGCATTGCCGCCGCCCAGCACCTTCAGCACGGTCGCGGCATCCGTAATCAGATCGCCCCGTTTGAACGTGCCAAACGGCTTCAACACCACCAGATGAAAATTCATGTCTGCCTCAGCTTTGATAAGTTCCCAGCACAACCGTGTTGACGGTGGCCGCCATGGTTCCGAACAGCATCGCTGGATCCTGCTGCGCCAGCGTGGTCGGGTATTCGAGCGCATAGACCAGGTCGCGCCGGTAGAGTGCGGCATTGCCGCCATTGTCGCTGCTCAACGTATTGGCGAATTTGATCCGCGCCGAAGACCCATCCGCGAGCGCCACAAACTCATCCGCCATCAACGCCGCATCCAGAACCGGCGCCAGCGCATCGCGCAAGGCAGGGGAGGGGCACCACATCGCCACCCTGATCTCCTGGATCTGCCGGCGGATTTCCTGCAGCGCCCCAGCCCCCGCCACCACCCGTGCGACAAACCTCGCCGCCTGCGGCACGCTGATCATGCTGCCGGCATAATTCACAATCCAGCCGCCCTGGCGCAGCAGCGCCGCCAGATTGCTCGCCACCGTCTGCGCATTGTCATTGGCCTGCACCGCGTAGGCATAGCTTTGCCCATCCACCAGCACGCCGGCCAGCAGGCCGGTCGAGCAGCTGCCGGAAAAGCTGGCACTCACCCCGCTCACACTCACCGCCAAGCTGCCGCTCGCCGGGCTCAGCGCCTGCCAGATGCGCGGATAGCGCGTGGTGATCTTCGCCGGCGTCTCGGTGGCGCTCACACTCACATGCGCCATGCCCTGCGCCAGATCCGCATCCAGCACCGGCGAAAGCGGCCAGCCCCGATAAATCTTGCAGTCCACGCCTAGAACACTCGGAGCCGCCGTGCCGCTGGGATACACCGCATTCGCGGCAATCCCCGCCAGCGCCGCCTCCACATCCGCCAGATCCGCCATCAGCGCACCGCCTGTACGCAGGAGAGCCGCCAGATGCCGCCAACCGCCTCGATGCCGGTCAGCGCATAACGCTCGCCCCGCTCATTGATCAAAATATCCGCCACCTGCGGCACCACCTTGTCCACAGCCGGCAGCAGCGCCACAAATCCTGGCACCCTGCCATCATCAGGCAGCCCATCCCGCGTGCGGTCGCCCAGCCCGCCGGCCAGCAGGCTGGCGGGAAAGCCGGTGAATAACGGCGTCTCGGTGGCCACCTGCACAGCGCCATAGCCAGTCAGGCCGGGCTGCGTCTGCCCGCCCGGCCGCACCAGGGCCAGGAGCCCATTACCCATCACCACCAGCATCGGCTTTGGCGGCTCGATGCTGGCGATGAAGCAAATCCCCTCCGGCCCGGCCAGATAATCCCCCACCCGCAGATAGGACCAATCCGCCCAGGCCTGGCGAAAGGGCACACCAAACCCGCTCGGCTCGCCAACACTGCCCGCCTGGGTCACAAACGCCACGCAGAGCCGCATGAAGCGGTTTTCCAGCGCCAGCGGCGCCTCCGGCCCGGCCGGGCGAAACGCGTCATGCAGAAAGCCCACACGCCGCGCCGCCAGCCCCGCCCCGTAGGCCAGCCGGTCCGCCAGCCGCACCCCGTCCATCTCAAACCACCAGGGTCACGCCGGCCTGCGCCAGCGCCGGGCCGGGCGGCACGCCCAGAAACCCGCACAGCCGGCGCCGCCAGCCATCGAACAGATTGGTGCGGTCGCGCAGCTCATCGGCATTATGCGTCCAGGCCGCCGCACTCTCCGTATCCAGATTCTCAGACGTCGGCGGGATCGCCGCCTCCAGCGTCGCCAGGGTGGAGAGATATTGCAAGCACACCGCCACCTCCGCCGGGGCCAGATTATTCATCCGGTATTCCAGCGTGCCGTAGGCCTGAAAGAACCGCCAGGAGTTGAACCCCGCCGCCCCGGCGCCATAGGCCGGATAGCCGCAAAAACGCCTGAGATCAGCCTTCTGCGCATCGCTGAAGCCGGTAGGCAGGGTGCCGCTCATCAGTAGGTATCCCCATCGCCGAGGGTGAAATAGACCGTGCCGGTGCCACTGCTCAGCAGCACCGCCGCGTTGGTCACGAAAGGCCCCGCATCCACCAGCATCCTTGCCCCGGCGGGCACCGGCGTATCGCTGCCGCTGGCGGAAAGCCCCGAAGCCCCGCCCAGCCGGAAGAAGGCGGTGGCGGCACTGGCATTATAAACCAGCACCGCCTGGCCGCCGCCCGCCAGCGCCACATTCACCGCGCTGGTGGAGGCACTGGCCGCGACGGTCCCGGCCGGGCGGAAAGGTTGGGTTGCACCGCTTGCCATGGCGCCGCCCCCTCAGCCCACATGCTCGAGCATCACCGCGCGCTTGAAATTCGCATTGGTGGCGGTGGGCACGGTGGTCGGCGTGGTGGTGGTGTCGGACGGCGCACAGAAGCCGCCAATCCAGTACCAGCTCTGCGCGATGATCTGCTGCAGCCGGTCGATCGGCTCGCGCGTCACCATCGCCACCCCGTCAATCACCTGCACCAGGCTGTCCTTCGGCGCCACATCATCGGCCGCCATCCCGGCGAAATCTCCCTCGATCAGCGCGCCCTGCCCACACACGATCGGCCGGCGCACATTCAGCCCGGTAATGCTCGGATGCGCCTGCACATAGGCCTCGGTGGTGGTGATGAAGCGCAGGCCCAGGAAGTCGCTCACCATCCCCTGCTGGAACACCGCGTTGGAGGAGGTCGCGCCCTGGAAGAGCTGCTTGAAATCCGCATCCGCGAAGAGCTGCCGGGCGGAAACCGGGTCCAGATAGCAATTATAAACCCCATCCACCGTCGGCACCGCATTGCGCCGCAACAGCGCCACCGCGTCCAGCAGATTGGCCATCGCCAGCGTATCGGTCGCCTGCAGCGCGGCAGTGGTCAGCCGGCTGGCCGGACGCACGATGCGGCTGGCCGTCGCCGCCTGCACCGCATTGCCGGCCGCGCCATCCGCCACGCTCACATTGGTCGCGAAGGTCAGCTGCCCGGAAATCCCGTTCGGCGCACCCGATACATTGGTCGCATCCGCCACCACCCCCACCAGCGTGTAGAGATCCGCCCCCACCGTCACCGCCAACGGATTGCTGGCCGAAACCGCCTGCTGCACCCCGTTGACGAACACGGTCTGGAAACCGCGAATATCATCCACCTCGATGCTCGGCCCCGCCGCGCCCAGCGTGGTCAGCACCCTGGTATTGCCGCCGAAATAGGGGGCGAACAGCGCATTGCGTGCCAGCTCATCCAGGCTGCGCGCCGCCTGCTCGCCATTGGTCGCGGCATTCTGCAGAAACTGCGAGGCGATGCCGACGCGCGAGGTGACCATGTTCAGGTCCTGCGTCGCCGCATAGAAATTCAGCGAAATCGTATATTGCTCCACCCCCCAATTGCTGGAGGTGAGCCCGTTATCCAGATTGGTATTGTTCGCCGCCGCCAGCGGCGTGGTCACGCTCGGCTTCAACCCCGCCCGGGTCTTGGTCAGCGTCTCGCCAATCCCCACCGCGAACTCCTCGCGATCGGCGATCATGCGATAGCCCAGCCTGGATTTCAGCGCGGTCTCAAACTCGCGCTCCAGAAACCCCTGCTGAATGATCGGCTGCAGCGCAGCCGGGAAATTCTGAATCCCCATTGCCTCGTAAATCTCCAGATTTCAGACGTGAACCACCAAGCCCGCCGCGCAACGCGCGACGAGGCAACGATCAAAAATAACTCTGCGTTAGAGATTTCCTGAAAAATCATAAAAGTTTTTTGGTGCCGCTTTTTTTCAAAAAAGCGGCGAAAAACGTTCGGGTGGTGGCAGCAACGTCGCCACCCCCGAACCGTCGTGGGGACTTTTTGAAAAAACTCCCCACACCCCCAAAAACTTCTGATAATTTTCCAGCTATCTGTTGGAAACAGACAGTCTCTATAGAAAAAGCCGCTATCGCCGCCGTAGCAAAGCCGCGCGCGCGCTCAGCCACTCCTCGCGGCTCATCTCATTGGCATGGCGCTGGCGCGGCGGCTCCGGCCGCGGCGGGCTTGCCGCCGCCGAGGAGGATTTCCCCGCCCCGAACAGCCACGGCTTCGCCCGCTTCAGATCCGCCAGCAAAGCCGGAGCATCCTCCACCCCGCCCGCCTCATTCATCCGCAAACTCTCAGGGTCGATCAGCTTCAGCCCGTCCAGATCGATCATCCCGGCCCGGATCGCCTCCGCCTTCAACTCCGCCTGCACCACCCTGGCCCTGGCAGCTTCCTCGGCCCGGGCCAGCGCCGCCTCCGCCGCCTCCGCCCGCTGCCGCCAGGCGGCACTCTCATTCACATCATCGCTCATGGCTCACCCTGCTCGATCGCATCCAGCTCCGCCTCGACATCATTCACCAGATTATTCGCCGCCATGCTGCGCACCGCCGTCTCGCGGGACATCTGCCCAGCCCCCACCAAGGTCGCCACCGCCTGCGCCTCCTTCAGCCGGTCATCGGCCGAAAGCGGATACCAGCGCGGCCAGCGCAAACTCAGCCTTTGCGTGTCATCCAGCACCCCAACCGGCGCGCCGCGCACACTCAACGCAAACAGGCTGGACGCCTTCACCACCATCCGCGCCAACGCCAGAATCCCGCCATCGCCATAAGAAATCCGCAGATTATCAGCGAGCCAGATCAGCCCTTGATTCATCATCTCCAGCGCCCGGCCGGATTGCGGCACCGCCAGCTTCTCGGCACTCGCCCGGTTGCCATGCACGCTCTCCAGCGCGAATTCCCGCAGCGTACGCACATAGGCAATCACCGCCTCCGCCGCGGTGCCGCCAATCTCCAGCAGCTTGGCATCGCCCTTCTCGGAAACCACCAAGGCATTGCCGGCACCTTTCACGATCTCACTGTCGCTGGTCGCCGGCTCCTTAATGAGCAATGTCGGATCGGAGCTATATTTCAACCCTCGCCCCGCCTGCGAAAGCTGGTAGTCAATCTCGATATTGGTCTCGATGGCGGCGCGAAACGTGCAGGCCCCATCAACGCCTTCGCCCCCCGGCAGATTGCGCACCCACACCACCGGCACAAACCCCAGCCCATGCGTCACGCTGCGCAGCTCATCCCTCACCGGCTTCGCCAACGGATCATCGACAGGGCAGGGCAGATACCAAATCTCCTCCTGCGCATCCCACACCCGCTGAAACCAATAGAGCCCTTGCGGATCGACGCCCTCATAGCCCTGCGCCAGCAAATCCGCGCCGCTCACCTTGTAGCGCTCGCTCACCCGCGCCAGCTCATCCGGCACATCCGCCCGCCAGACCGGCGTCAGATACAGGCTCTCCAGCACGGAAAAAAACACCCGCCCGCCCAGCACCCGGAACAGCAGCGCCACCGAGCCCACTGCCCCGCGCAGTGCGGCGTCGATCATCACCTCATTCAGCCGCGCCTCGGCGAACAGATCCGCCAGCACCCGCCCCAACGCCGCATCCGGCGCCTCGATGGTCGGGAAATGCCCAGCGCTGAACAGCAACGCCACGGAATCCTCCACCACCACCCGGCACAGCCCGTAGCGCACCGAGGGCCGGCGCAACCGCAGCGGGATATATTCCCCGGCGCCATTGCGCTCCTCATGAAACTGGTAGGGCAGATCGTCATAAAGCGTGCCATCCAGAACCCGTTTCAGCGCCTGCAGCCGCGCCACGCGCGCCGGCAGCCCCGCATCCACCGGCATGGTGCTGCAAATCATATCGAACATGAAGCGTGCAAACCTTCCGTTATCGGCTGAGCAACGGCACATTCAGCCGCCTGGCCGGCGGCGGCACCAAAATTGCCAAACTATTCACCGCCCGCGACAGCGCATCGATCTGATCATCATGCCCGCCATGCGGAAACTCCCGCATCTCCGCCAGAAACGCGTCATTCCAGCCGCCAGCCACCAAAGCCAGATTCCCCGCATCCACCTGCGTTGCCGCCGGCATCGCCCGCACCAGCTTGGCCTCGCGCTCAGGGCTGGAAAGTATCCGAAACCCCACCAGCCCGCGCGAGAGCAGCGCAATCTGCGCCGCCCCCGCCTGGCCGGGATCCTGCGGCAAGGAAATCACCGTATTCGCGCCATCCAGCCGGGCTGTCTCCTTGATCGCGGCCTCCACCTCGGCCGGCGAGCCCTGCAGGCGGCGTACATCCAGCACCACCAGCCGGTCCTCCTCGGTCAGCCCCAGCTTCAGCCCCACCGTATAATCCGGCCGCCGCCCCAGCCCGGCACTCGTCGCCGCCAGATCCCAGGCCCGCACGCACAGCCGTACCTCAGGTGCTGCCGCCAGCCGGGCAATGCCGGACACCCTGAACAGCCCCGCATTCTTCGCCTGCGGCGCCTGCTGATACATCGCCGCGAAGGCGCGCTCGCCCACTTCCGCGCGCCGGCTCGCCAGCGCATCCGCATTCAACAACTCCGGCCACAAGGCCTCGCCAGGCGCGCGCGCCAGCGGATCATCCGCCTCCGCCAAGGCCGGCAGCCGCAAACAGCGCCACCCCGTCTCGGTGGCCTGCAACCGCCCGGCCAGATCATCCTCATGCCAGCGGGTCATGATCAGCACGATCCGCCCGCCCGGCTTCAGCCGCGCCGTCAGCTCGGCCCGGTACCAATCATACAGCATGTCCCGCTGCGCCTGGCTCTCCGCCTCCGCCCAGCTCTTCACAGGATCATCGATGATGATCAGATCCGCCCGCCGCCCGGTAATCGGCCCGCGCACCCCGGCGGAAAAATATTCCTGGCCCCCCGCCAGGGAAAATCGCGAGGCGGCCTTCGCCGCCCTGGCCATCTCCACCCCCAGCGCCTCAGCGTGGCGGGTCAGCACCGCCTTCACCCGCGCCCCGAAATAATGCGCGAGCGAGGCGGTATGCGCCGCCGCGATCACCTGGGCGTTTTTCCGCCGCGCCAGAAACCAGGCCGGGAACAGCACGGAACCATAAGTGGATTTCGCCGCCCCCGGCGGCATCTGCACCATCAGCCGGTCGCATCTGCCATCCGCCACATCCTGCAAATGGCCGATCAGCCATTCATGATGCTTCGCCGGCCTCTGCTCCAGCTCCTCCATCGCACGCCGCGCGAAGCCCAGAAACCCCGCCGCCTCGCTCTGCTGTTCGATGAAGGCCCCGCCTTGTTTCGGATAACCAGTCTATAAACATTCCTAATCCAAAACGGGGCGGATGGGCAATAACAAAATAACGTAATGTTAGAAAAATTATTTAAGCCGGCGCGCCGCGATAATCCCGATCCCCTGGCCATGCCAACGCTGGATGGATTTATGGTCCGCCCCCAACATCTCTCCCAGCCGCCGCCAGGGATAGAGATGCCGCCCGGTCAGCGGATGCACCAGCGCCCGCGCCCCGACAATTCTGCGGATCACATATTTCCCCTCAGGAATGAAAGCGAGCCAGGAAAATGCTTCATCCATCCGGCCCAACGCGGCCGCGTCCGGGGCCGGGGCGCGCAGCCGCGGGGTCTGCCAGCCATAGGCATCCAGCGCGGTATGCACCACCTCCAGCCGGGTCGTGCGCAGCCCGGTGGAATAGCCCCGCCCCGGCATCGCCAGCACCGTCGCCCCGGCCTCTTCCAACCGCGCGATGATCTCACCTTCCGTCATCATGGCTATCCCCCTCCGGATACGGCTCATCGGTCAGCAATCCCCAGGTTAACGGATGGCCAGCGCGCAAGGGCGGACGGTTGGGGTCATCCAGCCCTTCTTCATCGCGGTTGCGAGGCATTTGCGGTGGCCGCGGCGGCAACGCCGCACGCAGCCGCCGGCCTCGCTCAATCACCGTATTGCGTGACAATCCCAGTATTTTCCCAATCGAAGCCCAGGTCGCGCCCTGTCCGCGCATCTCGCAAATCACCTGGTCGGCCTCGGGTTTCCACAGTCTCGGCAATGGCATCCCGTCCTCCTCTGGTCGTTGCGTATTGTTATTAGCTCTAACTTTTTATGTCAAGAAATACTAACATTGAGTTTGGGCGTCATCCTGTTAGAATGTTTACATGCCAGCAAAGAAGCAGCTTCCCGCTGAGACAGTCGGGGCACGGATCAGAGCGTTGCGTCTCGCCGCCAACATGACTCAAGATGAATTCGCCGCGAAACTGAACGTCTCCCGCTCAGCCATCGCCCAGTGGGAGACCGACCGCGCCGGGCAAATTCGAGAAAATATGGAGAAAATCGCGAAGGTGCTCAACACCTCGCTGGGCTATCTGGTCTCCGGTGAAACCGGCTCCCTGGTCGGGGACGAGCTGGCCCTGATGCGCCTCTACCGCGCCTGCTCGGCCGAGGACCGACGCATGTTGCTGCTCACCGCGCGCCGGCTGGCACGCAGCTGAGCTTTCCGATTTGTGTCAAATCGGTACAGTTTAAGACGGCGCTGGAACGCTCAGCCTTCGCCCGGCCGCAACAACCGCAACTCGCGGTAGACGCCACTCTCCCGGGAAAAATTCCGGTTGTAATAAGGATCGAACGGTAAAACGTTTTCATAGCGCTGACGCATCACTTCATTCTCGAACATGAACCGCGCCAGCTTGGCTTGATCAAAATCATCACCGCGGCTGATGCTTTCCCGATGCTCCGCGACTGAATCCGGCATGAAGATGATTTTCAGTTTCGCCTGCCGCAGCTTCACGCACAAATCCACGTCATTGAACGCCACCGAAAGCTCGTGCTCATCGAACCCGCCCACCTGCATAAACGCACTCTTGCGCACTAACATGCAGGCCGCCGTCACCGCCGAAACCTCCTGCGCCGTTATGGCATGGGCAATATAGCCGGGCGCCTCGCCGCCCAGCCCGCGAAACGCATGGTCGGCCACGCCGCCAACCCCCAGCACCACGCCGGCATGTTGCACCGTCCCGTCAGGATAAAGCAATTTCGCGCCCACCGCGCCCACCCCCTCATCCGCCAACGCCTCATCCAGCATCCGCCGCAGCCAGCGCGGCTCCTGCACAAACACATCGTTATTCAGGAACAGCAGGAACGGATATTTCGCCGCCGCCACGCCGATATTATTGATCCGCGAATAGTTGAACGGCTCGGCGATCCGCAACACCCTGGTGCCTTCGATATTCGCCTGCTCCGCCGCGAATTCCGCCGCCTCCGGGCTGGTCGACCAGTTATCCAGCAACAGAATTTCGTAGCTCACACCCTTGGTATGCGCCCGGATCGCCTCCACGCATTCGCGTGTCATCTCGACATGGTCGCGATACGGAATCAGGATCGACACACCCTGCGTCTTCACCTGCGCGGCGGGGAATTTCCAATCCACCTGATAGCAGGTCAGCCCGCCGCGCGGGCTCACCTTCGCCGGCAGGCCGCGCCGCTCCAGATGCGCCGAAACCGCCGCCGCCCCGGCCATCGCCGCCTTCGGCTTCGCCCCGGTCCCGGCAGCCGCCGTGGAGCTTGCGGTCTTGCGCCAATGATAGAGAATTTCCGGCACGTGATGAATTTCATCAGGCGTCAGCGCCTCGACCAGCCGCAACAGCAGATCATGGTCCTGCGCCCCGTCCAAAGCCGCATCCAATCCCCCCGCCGCGCGCAGGGTTTTCGCCTCCACCAGCACCAGATGGCAGATATAATTCACCTCCAGCAGGAAGCGATGATTGAAATCCGGCTTGAAATGCGGCTCGCTGAACGCCCCGCCGCGCTCCACCTTGTCCTCATCGGAATAAAGCAGCTTCGCGCCGCTCGCCGCCTGCGCCAGCAGCATGATCTCCAGCGCGCCGGGCTCCAGCAGATCATCATGGTCGAAAAACGCGATGAAATCGCCCTTCGCCGCCTTCAGCCCGTCATTGGTCGCGCGCGCGATGCCGCCATTCTTCTTGCGCTCGATCAGCCTGATCCGCGCATCCGCCGCCGCCAGATCCTTCATCACCGCGCTCAGCGTTTTGTCCCCGCCGGCATCGTCGATCAGCAGCAGCTCCCAGTTCTCATGGGTCTGCGCCTTCACGCTATCCACCGCCGCCAGGAAATCGCCCACCCCCGGCCGGTAAACCGGGCAGATCACCGAAATCTTCACCCCGGAGACATCCCGCACCCCGTAGATGGCGCGGGCGCGGGGCAGGGCGAGCGGCCGGCTCTCCAGCGCCCAGCGCGGATAATCCGCGAGCAGATAACGCTCCCGCGGGATCGCCGCCTTCAGCTCCTTCTTCAGATGATAGGCGAAGCTGAACAGCTCATCCGTGCGCTGGATCAGCTGCTCGATCTTCTCGCGCGCATTATCGCCAGGGAAAGAGATCTCCAGCGGGCTGCCGGTCAGCTCCTCGCGCTCCGGCAAGGCGAAGAATTTCAAACTCACCTGCTCGCGCCGGCGCAGTTCCGGCGGCGGCGCGAAGGCGAAGCCACAGGCCGCATCGCTGCCCACCGCCTGCGCCACATCGCCCCGGAACTGGTCCGCCAGCAGCTCGGCAATCGGCTGGCCCTCATGCGTCACCAGCACCCGCACCCCGCCCAGCTTGGTGCCGGCCTCATCATCCACCCGCAGCGCCCAGCCCTGGATCAGCCCGTCCACCATGCCATCCACCGTGGCCATCAAGCGCACCGGCTTGCTCAGCACGAAGCTATATTCCTCCACCGCCCCGCCGGCGCGCGTGCTCACCGGCAGCAGCGCCCCGTCCAGCGTCACGAAGCGCATGCGATGCCGCACCCCGTCCCAATAGCGCTCGGGAATGTCATAGGTGAAGCCAATCCGGCTATTCGTCTGGTTCACCAGCCGCGCATCGTCACGATGCCCATCGCAGGCCATCACATCCTCGATCGCATCATCGATCATCACCCGCAGCTTCAGGCTCTCCGTCGGCCGCTCGAAATCCACCGCCCAGCCTTCCAGCCTTGATGTCTCGATCACATCCAGAAAACAAAGCAGCTGACGCTCGGGCCGCACCGCCGGAGCCTTCACGATCTTGCGCGCCATTCGTCTCACCCTGCCTTCGCGATTTCGTCCAGCAGCGCCTGCGTGGTCAGCTGCCGGCAATAGCCCTTATTGTTGAACAGCGCGCTGTCATGCCGTGCCTGGGTCTGGGTCGCCACCGCATCCACCGGCAGGCTGACCAGATAGCCGAGATCGCACGCATCCCGCACGGCGGAATCCACGCATTGGTCGGTCAGCGCGCCGGTGATGATCAGCTGGCTCTTGCCCATATTGCGCAGCAGATAATGGATATGGGTCGAAATGAATACCGAGGACGAGCCCTTCGCCAGCACGATCTCATCGCCCCGCGGCGCCAGCGCCTCGATCACCTGCGCATCCCAGCTCTGATGATGGCAGAAAAACCCGGTAATCTTGTAATCCAGGCTGAGATCGCGCCCATCGCGCGTCAGCGCCGCCATCACCGTGTAGATCACCTCAATCCCCGCCGCGCGGCTGGCCGCGATCAGCTTCTGCATGTTGGGGATCGCCCGTGCCCGCATCTCCTTGAAGAAAAAGCCGTATTTCGCTTCCTTCTCGGCCGGGTCGATGCCGGCATATTCGCCGCCATCCTCCATGATGTAATTCTGCGCGTCGATCACCAGCAGCGCGGTCTGGGCGGGCACCACCGGCACATTCCGGCTCAGGCCAAAATCCTTCATGCCAGCGCCTCCAACGCCAAGGGTAAAAGCCGCGCCAGCCGCGCCGCCCATTCAACCTGCCCGGCCTCGTCGGCGATCAGATCCTGCCTGATCTCGATCTCCAGATAATCCAGCCCATTCCCCTCGGCATGCACCGGCACGCCGTAATCGCTCTCATCGCTCACCCGGTAAGGCGCATTCTCCCCCACCACCAGCCCGCCCTCGTCCCGCAGCAGGGAAGCCAGCGCCTTGGAGAGCCGGGGATTGCGGTTATACAAAACCGCCACCTGCATCGGCCGCGCCTGGTCCAGATAGACCGGGGTGAAACTATGCATCGCCACGTAAACCGTGCGCGGCCGCGCCGCGATCATCCGGCCGATCGCGCCGTGATACGGGTCGAAAATCGCCACCCGCCGCGCCGCCCGGCCGGCCTCGTCCAGCCCGATATTCCCCGGAATGGGCGTCGCCTCGCTGATTTCGGGACAGGCGCTGGCCCAATGCGGCTGCCGGTTGCAATCGATCACCAGCCGCGAATAAGCCTGCAAAATCGCGGTGGCATCCAGCGCCGCGCTTAAGCGCCTGGTCACCCCGGCAATGCCGATATCCCAGGCGATATGCCGCTCCATATCCTCTGGCCCCACCCCCAGATCCCCCAGCGCGCGCGGGATGGCGCGTCCGGCATGGTCGGCGGTCAGCAGAAACGGGCTCGCCCCGTCGGGGCGCAAAATCTCGTAAACCGGCGGCTCATCCGCCTGCAGCAGCCCCATCAAAACCCCTCCGCCGGGTCATATTCCAGCCATTCCCCGTTCGCGACGGAGCGCCCGGTCAGCGCCAGCAGAAACCCCCAATGGCTCACCAGCAAGGTGCTGGCATGGTCCTCGCGCGCCGCCATCGCCGCCCGGAAGGCCCGGGCGCGCTCTTCTGTCGCCGCCTCGCTCTCGGTCTCCTCATGCCACCAGCGCGCCGGCAGATGCCCGAACTCATGGTGGGGAAAGCGCGTCGCCAGCAGGGCAGGGGGGGAGCCGATATCGCACACGAAGGCAGTGCGCTCGCGCACCTCATGCAGCACTTCGGCGGTCACCCCCGGCAGCGCCAGAAACGGCTCCGCCGTCTGCAAGGCGCGGGTGTAAGGCGAGACGATCACCCGCGTAATCCCGGCGCCCTGCAACGCCTGCGCCGCCGCGCGGGCCTGCTGATGCCCCAGCTCGGTCAGTTCCGGATCCTCGATCCCTGGGTCGCGCTTGGTCGCGGTAAAATGCAGATTGAAATAGCTTTGCCCGTGGCGGAGCAGGAACATGAAACTTCCTTCAAATTTGCCCGGCTTGCCGGGATGGCCCATTGCAACATATGTCTGCCCCCACGCCAACAGGCGCCGCGCCTTGCGCACCGCAACCGGTTGCGCCAGTCTGACCGATCAAGTCTGGTTATGAATAGAGGATGACAGTGGCCGATAACGCACTCCAATCGCTCGGCGGGTATCCCGTCGCCCTGGTGATCTTCGCGGGCATCGCGATCTTCCTCGTGCTGCGGCTGCGCGCCGTGCTCGGCAAGCGCGTCGGCTTCGAGAAACCGCAATCGCCCCCGCCCGGCCGCGCCGCCGCCGGCGCCGGCGCCCCGGTGATCGAGGGCCAGGCCCTGCCGGCGCAAACCGGGCGCGACGTGCCGGACCCGCGCTCCGAGCTCGGCCAGCGCCTGATGCAGATCGTCAATAACGACCCGCAATTCGACCCGCCGCACTTCATCACCCAGGCCGAGGCCGCCTTCCGCGCCATCGTCACCGGCTTCGCCAATGGTGACCGCGCGGCGCTGCAGGCGCTGCTCACCCCGCACGTGTACGAAACCTTCGCCGCCGCCATCACCGCGCGCGAGGCAGCCGGCGAGCGCCAGCGCACCGAGATCAAATCCATCCCCTCGATCAGCATCGAGGACGCGCAGCTCAGCGGCGATCTCGCGGTGGTGGTGGTGCGCTTCATCTCCGCCCAGACCAACGAGAAGCTGGACCAGAACGGCACCCCCATCCCCGGCAGCGCCGAAACCGGCGATGTGAGCGATCTCTGGACCTTCGAACGGCATTTGCGCGGGCCGGATAAAAACTGGCGCCTGGCCGCGGCCCGCAGCGCGTAACATGAAACTCCGCCGCGCCCTCGCCCTCACCTTCGCCAGCGCCAGCGCCCTGGCCCTCAGCGCCTGTGCGATCCCCCAGCAGCAAGCCGAAACCGGCCCCAACGCCGCCCCCGGCCACATCGTGGCGCTGGCCAGCCTGCCCGGCTGGCAGCAGGATAATCAGGCCGCCGCCCTGGCCAGCTTCGTCATCAGCTGCAAGCAGATCGCGCTGATGCCGCCGGACAGCGCCCTGGGCGGCACCGGCCTGGCGCGGGAGCGCGCCGGCCAGGCCGGGCTCTGGCAGCCCGCCTGCAACGCCGCCAAGGATGTGCCCCCCGGCGACCTCACCGCCGCCCGCGCCTTCTTCACCACCTGGTTCCAGGCCTATGAAATCCCCGGCCAGGGGCTCATCACCGGCTATTTCGAGCCGGAATTCCCCGGCTCGAAGAACCAGCGCCCCGGCTATGACGTGCCGCTCTACGCGAAGCCGCCCGTCGCCGCCCTGGCCAACCTGACCCGCACCGAGATCGATGACGGCGCGCTCACCCGCAAGGCGCCGGTCACCGCCTATGTCACCAACCCGGTCGATGCCTTCATGCTGCAGATCCAGGGCTCCGGCCGCATCCTGCTGCCCGATGGCCGCATCCTGCGCGTCGGCTTCGATGGCCAGAACGGCCAGCCCTACACCCCGATCGGCCGCGTCCTGGTGCAGATGGGCGCGCTGAAACCCGACGATGTCAGCTACCAGACCATCTCCGCCTGGCTGAAATCCCACCCTGCCCAGGCGCGCGAGGTGATGGAACAGAATCAGCGCTACGTCTTCATGCGCCCGCTCGGCAGCCTGCCGGCGAATGAGGGCGCCCCCGGCGCGCTCGGCGTGCCGCTCACCGCCGGCCGCTCGGTGGCGGTGGATAAATCCGCCCTGCCGCTCGGCGCCCCGCTCTTCATCGCCACCACCGACCCGGTCACCGGCCGCGCGATGGACCAGCTCGCCATCATCCAGGACACTGGCGGCGGCATTCACGGCCCGGACCGCGCCGATATCTTCTTCGGCGCCGGCGCCGATGCCGAGCAGATCGCCGGCTCCATGCGCCAGGCCGGGACACTCTATCTGCTGCTGCCCAAGCCCCAACCCGCCGCATGACGCGCCCCGCGCCGGCCTTTTTCCCGAGGCCGCGCGGCCCCCGCCCGCCCGGCTTGTTCAGCGCCAGCCAACCGGCTACAGGCTGCACAATGCCGACAGGGACAATCTGAATGACTTCCAGCGCAACCTCTTCCGGCGGCGTACCGGAAAAACTCAAGATGTCCGCGCTGATCGGCGTGCTTGGCGTCGTCTATGGCGATATCGGCACCAGCCCGCTCTACGCCCTGCAATCCTGCATCGCCTATTTCAAGGGCCCGCATCTGCAGGCGGTGGACGTGCTGGGGGTGCTCTCGCTGATCACCTGGGCGCTGATCCTCACCGTCACGCTGAAATACGTCACCTTCATCATGCGCGCCGATAATAACGGCGAAGGCGGCACCCTCTCACTGATGGCCCTGGCCAGCCGCGTCGCCCGCAGCGAGCGCACCCGTGCCGCCGCCGGCATCATCGGCATCGTCGGCGCCGGGCTGTTCTTCGGCGACGGCGTGATCACCCCGGCCATCTCCATCCTCTCCGCGGTGGAAGGCATCGAGGTCGTCGCTCCCTCCATGGGCAGCGCCGTGCTGCCCATCGCCATCGTGGTCATCGCCGGTCTGTTCCTGGTGCAGCGCCACGGCACCGCCACGGTCGGCCGCGCCTTCGGGCCGGTGATGGTGCTCTGGTTCCTCTGCCTCGGCCTGCTCGGCCTGCTCCAGCTGGTGCAGAATCCCGGCGTGCTGGTCGCCCTCAACCCCTGGTTCGGCGCCAGCTTCATCATCCGGCACGACAAAATCGCCTTCCTCACCCTCGGCGCCGTCGTCCTGGCCGTCACCGGGGCGGAGGCGCTCTACGCCGATATGAGCCATTTCGGCCGCCGCCCCATCCGCATCTCCTGGCTGTTCTTCGTGCTGCCCTGCCTGATCCTGAATTATTACGGCCAGGGCGCGCTGGTGATCGCCCACCCCAACACCGCCGACAACCCCTTCTACAAGCTCGCTCCGCACGCGCTGCAGGTGCCGCTGATCGTGCTCGCCACGCTCGCCACCGTCATCGCCAGCCAGGCCGTCATCACCGGCGCCTTCTCGGTCTCGCGCATGTGCGTGCAGCTTGGCCTGCTGCCGCGCATGGAGGTCCGCCACACCAATGAGAGCGAGCAGGGGCAGATCTACGTGCCCCAGATCAACACCATCCTCGCCATCGGCGTGCTGCTGCTGGTGCTCACCTTCCGCTCCTCGGAAGCCCTGGCCTCGGCCTACGGCATCGCCGTCACCGGCACCTTCCTGTGCGACAACACCCTGGCCGCTTTCGTCTATCGCCGCCAGTTCGGCTGGTCGCGCCTGGCTACCATCCTGGTCTTCGGCGCCATCGGCATTGTCGATTTCGCCTTCTTCGCCGCCAATTCGCTGAAGATCTTCGAAGGCGGCTGGGTGCCGCTGGCCATCGGCCTCAGCATCATCCTGATCATGACCACCTGGCGGCGCGGCCGCACGCTCATCATGGCCCGCTGGATGCAGGACAGCCTGCCGCTCGCCACCTTCCTCAACCGGCTGCCGCAATCGCGCATCGTCCGCGTCCCCGGCACCGCCGTCTTCATGACCGGCAATCTCGACTATGTGCCCAACGCCCTGCTGCACAACCTCAAACACAACAAAGTGCTGCACGAGCAGGTCTTCTTCGTCACCGTCCGCAATCTGGACGTCCCCCAGGCCGACCCCGGCGGGCGCGTCCATCTCGATGAAGCCGCCCCCGGCATCTACAAAGTGACCCTCTATTACGGCTTCATGGAAAGCCCGAACGTGCCCCGCGCCTTGGAAAGCCTGAGCGGCCAGGGCATCGAGTTCAAAGCCATGCAGACCAGCTATTTCCTCGGCCGCGAAACCGTGGTCCCGGCCTCGGTGCCGAAACTACGCTTCATCCGCCGCTGGCTGTTCCTGTTCATGGCCCGCAACGCCGTCACCGCCACGGAATTCTTCCGTATTCCATCGGACCGGGTGGTGGAGCTCGGCGTGCGCATCGCCGTGTAAGAAGGATCGTGGGGAACTTTTTGAAAAAAGTCCCCCACCCCTCCTGCGGCTTTCCACCGCCGCTGCGCGGCGGCGGAACCTTGGCCGCCTCCGCCCTCCCAAAAACTTTTGCTCCTCAGGGGCTGGGGAGGGTCTTGGCAAAAGCCAGACACCCCGCCCGGTCGGCCACGCAGCCACCCTCAAGCCACCATCCCCGCACCGCCGCCAGCACCTCACCCATCTTCGGCCCAGCCTGCACAACCCCGGCCAGATCCCGTCCCTGCAACGGAAACACTGGTCGCGCCATCGCTGACAGCCGCGCCCGCAGCGCCTCCCAGCCTGCGCCACCCCCGCCTTGCAGCCAAATCCGCCCGGCCAGCGCCTCATGCCCGGCCAGCGCCAGAGCGCGGCGCAACGCCGCATCCTCATCCTCCGGCCCAGTCCCCAACGGTAGCCGCCACGCGGCCAGCAAAGCCGCCTCCGCCCCGCTCAGCTTCAACCGCCGCGCCAAATCCTCATCACTCAGCGCCGCCACCCGCAATAACGGCTCCAATGGCGCCCCGCGCCCCAGCAGCGCCGCCAACCTTTCAACCCTGGCCCCCGGCAGCACCATTTCCAGCACCCCGGTCTCGCCCATCAGCGCCACGGCCCGCAGCGGGGCAGGGGCGGCCAAAATCTTCTTCACCTCGCTCCACACGCGCTCCGCCGAAAGCTGCCGCAAGCCTTCACGCCCGTTCCTGATCGCCGCCAGCGCCGCCGCATCCGCCTCCCCCCGCCCATAGCGCGCGAAGAACCGGAAAAACCGCAAAATCCGCAGATAATCCTCGGCCACCCGCTCTGCCGCCGCGCCGACAAACCGCACCACCCCCGCCGCCAGATCCGCCTGGCCGCCGAAATAATCGAAAATCTCGCCCGCTTGCGTGCAGCTCATCGCATTGATGGTGAAATCCCGCCTGGCCGCATCCTCCCGCCAGTCATCGGTAAACTCCACGCGCGCACGCCGCCCATCCGTCTCCACATCGCGGCGCAGCGTCGTCACCTCAAACCCATGCCCCGCCGCCACCAATGTCACCGTCCCATGCGCCAGCCCGGTCGGCACCGCCTTCAGCCCCGCCGCCCTGGCGCGCCGCATCACCTCCTCCGGCGCCAGCGGCGAGGCCATGTCCACATCCGCCACCGCCCGCCCGGCCAGCATGTCACGCACAGCCCCCCCCACCATCCGCGCCTCCGGCAGCGCCGCCCACACCAACGCCAAGCCCGGCAGATCGATCACGCCACCCCCCGCAGCCGCAGCGCCAGCAAGCGCAAAATCTCCGCCGTCGCCCCCCAGATCACATGGTCCGGATGCGGCCACACCCAGAAGGACCCCTCCCGCCCGCGCCACACCGCCTGCCGGCGCAGCGGGTAGTCAGGGTTCAGCAATGCGGAAAAGGGCAGGGCGAAAATCTCCTCCACCTCGTCATCGGCCGGGCGCAGCGCCACGCCCTCGGGCACCAGCCCGACAATCGGGGTGATATGAAACCCGGTCCCGGTGGCATGGTCATGCAGCCGCCCCAGCAGCTCCACCTGGGCCGGATCAAGCCCGATCTCCTCCTGCGCCTCGCGCAAGGCGGCTTCAACCGGCGTCTCGCCCAGCCCCTCGATCTTCCCGCCCGGAAACGACACCTGCCCGGCATGGGTGGTCATCAGCCGGCTGCGCCGGGTCAGCCACACGCCGCGCCCCGGCTCCAGCGCCACCAGCACGGAAGCCGGACGCAACCGCCCCAGCGCCAGCGCATTAAAGGCCAGATTTTCGGGAAAAGCCCGTCTCAGCTGCGCGGCCTTCATCGCCGCACCGCCCGGATCTCACTCGTCCAGATCGCACTCCGCATCGGAACAGCAATTCGGCATATCGCCGAGCGGGAAGAACACCCCCTCGCTCCACACCCCCATGACCTTGCGGCCCTTGACGATGCCCGGTTCGGACAGCGCCACCAGCTCATAATAGGTGGCGCGGTTGATCCGCGCCTCGATCGGGTATCTGCCTTTGCCATCGCGGATATGAAGATAGGGCGTCGGCTCGCAACTGAGCAAATCATGCGCGATGCGGATGCGATGCGCCGGCCCCGCCGTCACGCATTGATCGACATTGGTGCGGAAACACAGGCTCTGGTTCCGGCCCTCGCCGCTCCATTGCAGCTCCACCGCCAGGAACGGCACATCCTCCACCTCGATCCTGCCGCGCTCGGCGGGTGTCTGCAGGATGTACTGGCCCTCCTCGTCGCGCGTCAGCACGGTGGAAAACAGGCAAACCATCGGCTTGCGGGTGATCGGGCTGCCTTTATACAGCCAGGTTCCGTCGCGGCGGATCAGGAAGGGCAGATCCCCGCAATCGGCGAGCGGACGTGCCGACGCGGCATCGCTCACACCCTGCCGCAGCCCCCCTTTCACCTCATACGTCACCTGATCACACTCCTCTCTCCAAGCGGATATAGGTTGCATAAGGAACGGATCAAAGAGGCAAGCACGCCCGCACGCCTTTCCGCGTTGAAATAGACACATCCCCGCATGAACGCAGCGCCAATCTGATGAATCCTTAATTTATTCGACCCCAAAACTTTCTTGCGGCTTTGAAAGCCTTGGCGTTTTTCAGGCAAACTCGCTAAACCCCCGGCATGGATTACGATGTCATCGTCATAGGCGGCGGCCATGCCGGCACCGAGGCCGCGGCCGCCGCGGCGCGTTTTGGCGCCCGCACCGCCCTGATCACCCAAAGCGTCGCGCGCATCGGGGAGATGTCCTGCAACCCCGCCATTGGCGGTATCGGCAAGGGCCATCTCGTCCGCGAGATCGACGCGCTGGACGGTCTGATGGGCAAAGCCGCAGACTCCGCCTGCATCCATTTCAAATTGCTGAATCGCGGCAAGGGCCCCGCCGTGCGTGGCCCCCGCGCCCAGGCGGACCGCAAACTCTACCGCGCCGCCATCCAGGCCCTGCTCGCCGCACAACCCAACCTTACCATTTTGGAAGGTGAGGCCGCCGGGCTGGAAACGCGCGAGGGTATCCTCACCGGCATCAAGCTCGCCTCAGGCGCAACCCTCACCTGCGCCGCCGCCGTGCTCACCACCGGCACCTTCCTCAACGGCGTGCTGCATTTCGGCCCGCAGATGCAGCCCGGCGGGCGGGTGGATGACGCCCCCTCCCGCGCTTTGGCGGCCGACCTGCACCGCCTGGCCCTGCCTTTGGGCCGGCTGAAAACCGGCACCCCGGCGCGGCTGGCGAAATCCAGCATCGATTGGGAAAGCCTGCCGGAAGATCGAGGCGAAACCCCGCCCGAGCCCTTCTCGGCCCTGACCGCGCGCATCACCAACCCGCAAATCTCCTGCCGCATCACCGGCACCACCGAGGCCACGCACCAGCTCATCCGCGACAATCTCCACCAATCCGCGGTCTATGGCGGCAACATCGCCGGGCGCGGCCCGCGCTATTGCCCCTCGATCGAAGACAAGGTCGTCCGCTTCGCCGAAAAACCCGGCCATCAGATCTTCCTGGAGCCGGAAGGTCTGGATGACGATACGATCTACCCGAACGGCATCTCCACCTCGCTGCCGCTGGCGGTGCAGGCGGCGATGATCAAAACCATTCCAGGGCTGGAACAAGCCAGAATCCTGCGCCCCGGCTACGCGGTGGAATATGACTATGTCGACCCGCGCGCCCTCGACCACGCGCTGGCGCTGAAATCCCTCCCCGGCCTCTATCTCGCCGGCCAGATCAACGGCACCACCGGCTATGAGGAAGCCGGCGCCCAGGGCCTCATCGCCGGGCTGAACGCCGCGCGCCGGGCAGGGGGGATGGATCCCGTCCAGCTTTCCCGCGCCGATGCCTATATCGGCGTGCTGATCGATGATCTGGTGACGCAAGGTGTCACCGAGCCCTACCGCATGTTCACCTCCCGCGCCGAATACCGCCTGCTGTTGCGCGCCGATAATGCCGAGCTGCGCCTGACGCAAAAGGGCCTGGATTGGGGCTGCGTCGGCTCCGAGCGCGAAGCCGCCTTCGCGGCGCTGAAAGCCGAAATCGCGGCGTTTGGAAACAAGCCGGAAGGTGAGGGCAGGGCCGCCAACATCTTGCGCGCGGACCTGCTCTATGCCGGCTATATCGCCCGGCAGAATTCCGAAATCCGCTCCCGCGAAAAGGACGAGGCGGTGAAAATCCCCGACAGCTTCGACTACACCGCCATCGGTGGCCTCTCCGCCGAGCTGCGGGAAAAACTCACCCGCACCCGCCCGCAAACCCTTGCCGCCGCCGGCCGCATCGAGGCGATAACCCCCGCCGCGCTGGGCGCTATTTTCGGCGCCCTGCGCAAGGCCGGCCGCGCCGCATGAATGAGGATAAGCTGCGCGCCTTCGCCGATCTGGTGCTGAAATGGTCGCCGAAAATCAATCTGGTCTCCAAGGCCGACCTGAACCATGTCTGGGACCGGCATATCCAGGACTCCCTGCGCCTGCTGCCCTATCTGCCCAAGCATCTCGACCGCGCCATCGATCTCGGCTCCGGCGGCGGTTTTCCCGGCATGGTGCTGTGCATCGCCAGCGGCGTCCCGTTCGAGATGATCGAATCAGATTCCCGCAAGGCCGCCTTCCTGATGGAAGCCGCGCGCCAGACCGGCGCACCGGCAAAAATTCATAATTGCCGCATCGAAGCCGCCCGTGTCGAACCCGCGTCCCTCATCACCGCCAGAGCCTTGGCGCCCTTGGATAAATTGCTGGGCCTGGCGGCGCCTTTGCTGAAACCGGGCGGATTTTGCCTGTTCCCGAAAGGCAAGGGCGTGGAAGTTGAATTGACGCTCGCCGCCCCCCTCTGGCACATGGAAACAGACCATATTTCCGCCCCGGACTGGGGCGAAAGCTGCATCCTGAAAGTGAGCCAGATCCGCCATGCCGGAGCCGCATAAAAAACCGCGCATCATCGCCATCGCCAATCAGAAAGGCGGGGTCGGCAAAACCACCACCGCCATCAACCTCGCCGCCGCGCTGGCGGTGGGGGGGCTGAAAGTGCTGCTGGTCGATATCGACCCGCAAGGCAACGCCTCCACCGGGCTTGGCATCGACCATGACGCCCGCAATGGCGGCAGCTACGCGCTGCTGGCGGGGGATGTCAGCCTGGCGGACTCCATCGTCGCCACCAATGTCGAAAACCTCTCCGTCGTCCCCGCTGTCGCGGATCTGATGGGGGCGGACATGGAATTCAGCGCCCATGAGCGCCGCAACTTTCTGCTCACCGACGCCTTCGCCCAAGGCTGCGATGCGGATGTGGTGTTTATCGATTGCCCGCCCGGCCTCGCTCTGCTCACCCTCAACGCCCTCACCGCCGCGGATGCCGTGCTGGTGCCGCTACAGGCGGAATTCTTCGCGCTGGAGGGCATCTCGCAGCTGATGCGCTCGGTGGAAATGGTCAAGCGCAGCCTCAACCCGAGGCTCGAAATCGAGGGCATCGTGCTGACCATGACCGACCGGCGCAACAACCTGTCCGAACAGGTCAGCGGCGATGTCCGCACCTATTTCAAGGACAAGGTCTTCGAAACCGCCATCCCCCGCAATATCCGCATCACCGAAGCCCCTTCCCATGGCATCCCGGTCCTGCTTTATGATTTCCGCTCCACCGGGGCGCAGGCTTACCTCTCCCTGGCGGCGGAATTTTTGCGCCGGGCGCGCGCACGGAAGGAATTGGCATGAGCGGCAAGGAAACACGCAAACCTCTGGCACGCGGCCTCGCCGCCCTGATGGGCGATGCCGTGGCTGTGCCCGCCACCCCCAACGCGCCGGGGGTGCAGCGCCTGCCGGTGGAAATGCTGGAGCCGAGCCCCTTCCAGCCGCGCCAGGAAATGGATGAAACCGCCTTGCAGGAGCTGGCGGATTCCATCGCCCAGCGCGGTATTTTGCAGCCGCTGCTGGTCCGCCCGAAACCCGGTGTCGCCGGGCATTACCAGATCATCGCCGGCGAGCGCCGCTGGCGCGCCTCCCAGCGTGCGAAGCTGCATGAAGTCCCGGTGCTGGTGCGCGATCTCTCGGACGCGGACGCCATGGCCGCCGGGCTGGTGGAAAACCTCCAGCGCGAAAACCTCAACCCGGTGGAAGAGGCCGAGGGCTATAAGCGCCTCACCGACGAGTTCAAGCTGAGCCACGACAAGCTGGGCGAGGCCGTCGGCAAATCCCGCTCGCACATCACCAATGTCATGCGCCTGCTCTCTCTGCCGCCGCAGGTGCAATGGCTGCTGCGCGACGGCGAGATCTCCACCGGCCACGCCAAGGCGCTGATGGCGCATCCCGACCCGGTGAAAGCCGCCAATGATGTGGTCAAGCGCGGCCTCTCAGTGCGCCAGACCGAGGCGCTGGTGAAAAATCTCGGCCAGTCCATCGCGCCCAAGGAAACCACCCGCGCCCCTCGGCCGACCGGTGATAATGCTGAGATCGCCGCGTTGGCCGACAGCCTGTCCGAGAAACTCGGCCTCAAGGTTGAGGTCAAATTCAATGGCCAGGGCGGCGCCCTGATCCTGCATTACTCGGACCTCGACCAGCTCGATACCGTCCTGGCGTTGCTGAATAACTGACGCCTTCGCCGATGTTCCACGTGGAACATCGGCTCGCCCGCCGACGTCCTATGTTCCACGTGGAACATCCCAACCCCAGCCAGCCTCCAATGTTCCACGTGGAACATCGACCAACCACCCAGCGCCCTATGTTCCACGTGGAACATCGCCCCGCCAAAGCAATGACATCGCTCTAAACAGATTTTTAAGCCTGTTCCGTCATGCTCCGTCTGCGCTGGCCTCGCCGCGCCACGACCATGCTTGAAGGAACTGGACATGTCATTTCTGCGCCGCCTCTCCATTACCTGGCAGTTCAACCTGCTTTCGGCCTTTGCATTGCTGCTGATGGTCTCCGGCACCGCCGTCTCTCTGCATCAATCCTACAATGCCGAGATGGCCGAGAAGAAATTCCAGATCCGCTCCATGGATGAAGCCGCGGCCAGCATCGCCGAATATTATGTCGGTCTGGCCAAGGCTGGCGGCATGACCACGCCAGAAGCACAGAAAGCCGCGTTGGCCGCCATCGGGGCCATCCGCTACGGCAACAACACAAATTATATGTTTGTCTACAATACAGAAGGAATAGCGCTCCAACATCCGTTCAAGAAATTGATCGGCAAGAATCTCATGAACGTGCCGGACGCCAAGGGCAAGCTGTTCAATCCTGAGATGTTCCGCCAGGCGATCGAGGGGCATGTCTATTTCGCGCATTATGTCTGGCCGCGCACCGCCGGCGCCACGCCGGAACCCAAAATGAGTTCTCTGCTCCTGGTGCCGGAATGGCATTGGGTGGTCGGCACCGGCGTGTATATTGACGATGTCGACAGCATGATGCTTGCCCATCTGCTCACGCTCTCAGCCATATTCCTGCCCTTGTTGGGCCTGTATCTCGTCGCCGTATTTGCGGCGCGCCGGCAGATCTCCGGGCTGCTGACCGGGCTGAGCCAGGCGATGAAGCGGATTTCCGCCGGCGACCTCAACGCCCCCATCCCCGCGACCGACCGGCATGACGAACTCGCCATCATGGCGACCTCGCTGACCAGCTTCAAAGCCGACGCCATCGAAAAGCGAAAGCTGGAAGCGGACGCCGAAACCATCCGCCGCCAGGCCGAGGAAACGCACCGTCTCGCCGAGGCCGAGGCCGCACGCCGTGCCGAAGAGCAATCGGCGGTCATCGTCGGGCTGGGCGGCGGGCTGAGCCGGCTGGCCGCGGGAGATTTGTCGCAGAGTCTCGATACGAAGTTCGCCGCCGAATACGAATCCTTGCGCGCGGATTTCAACGCCGCGCTGAAGCAGCTGCGCGCCACCATGGCGGCGGTCGGCGAAAGTGTCGGCAATGTCCGGGCCGGCACGGCGGAAATGATGGAAGCGGCGGACGATCTTTCCCGCCGGACGGAACATCAGGCGGCGGCGCTGGAGGAAACCGTCGCAGCGCTGGATGGCGTCACCCGTACCGTAAAGGAAACCGCCGAGGATGCGGAGCGCGTGCTGCGTGTGGTCGGCCAGGCGCATGACAAGGCCAGCCAATCCGGAACGGTGATGCGCAATGCCGTGGAGGCGATGACCGAGATCGAAGCCTCATCCGGGCAGATCGGCAATATTATCGGCGTGATCGATGAAATCGCTTTCCAGACCAATCTTCTGGCGCTGAATGCCGGGGTTGAGGCGGCGCGCGCAGGTGAGGCAGGGCGGGGTTTTGCCGTGGTCGCCACCGAAGTGCGGGCCCTGGCGCAGCGCTCCGCCGAAGCCGCAAAGGAGATCAAAACCCTGATCTCGACCTCCGGCGCGCAAGTTGAAACCGGCGTGCGGCTGGTGGGCGAAACCGGGACGGCGCTGGCCGAAATCGTCACCCAGGTGGCGGAGCTGAATCAGATGGTGAAAAAGATTTCCAGCTCCGCCACCCAGCAATCGATGGGGCTGGCGGAAGTGAACGCGGCGATGGGGCAGATGGATCAGGTCACCCAGCAAAACGCGGCGATGGTCGAGGAAAGCACCGCCGCCTGCCATGCCTTGGCGGAGAATGCCGGGCAGCTGGACCAGCTGATCGCCCAGTTCAACATCACCGCCGCACCAGGAAAAGCCACCCAACCGGCGAAGGGAAAACCGCAGGGGCAGGCGCATGCCAAAATCCTCACCGGCAATTTCCGGCCTCTTCCGGGCGCGGTGACTGGCTAAAGAAATATGTGCCTCCGCCCCGGCTAGAGCGTATTCCGTTCCCGTTGGTGCACGGAATACGCTCCAGCTTTTTGTTCGAGCGAGCAACTTTATCCGATCAAACGAGTCCGTTTGATCGGATGTTGCTCTAAGAGCGCCGGGGCGGATCCGGCCTTATTGCCGGCCGGCCGAACGCGCCCGGCTGGCCAGGGCCAGCAAGGTCTGGCGGCAATAATCGTCGTCGGGAATATGGGTGGTCTTGCACGCCACTTCCGCCGCCAGCGCCGCCTGCAAGGCCTGCTCGACCGCCCGCAGCGGCCAGAGCCTTAGCATTTTCTGCACCACCGGCTGACGCTTGAAAAATACCGGCGGGCGCATGCCGGCCATCGCCTCCTGCGCCGAAGCGCCTTGCGCCATGGTGCTGGCCGCCAGCCGCAGCTTGGCCAGCTCCGAGAGCAGCACCCGCACCAGCGCCACCGGCGAGGCGCCTTCCTCATAAGCCAGGCTCAGCGCCTTATCAGTCGCAGCCAGATCGCCGGTCAGCGCCGCATCGATCGCATCCCCCACCGAGGTCTCGCCGCCATCCGCCAGCAGCGAAGACACATCCGCCAGAGAGAGCCGCTTTTCCGCCCCGGCATAGAGCACCAGAATTTCCAGCGCCTGACCGAGCGGGCCTTCCTCGCCGGAGAGATTTTGCGCGGCCCAGGCGGCGGCGTCCTGGTCGATGCTCACCCCCTGGGCGCGCAGCCGTGCCGTGATCACCTGCGGCAAGCGCCCGGCATCGATGGCGTAGCAGGCGATGCTGACGATCCCCGGCGCTTTCTCCGCCAGACTGCGCAGTTTGGATTTCGCCGTCAGCTCCCCGGCTTCCAGAATCACCAGCGCGTCGGGCGGCGATTTAGTTAATAATTCTAACGATTTTGTTAGCGGCTCATGCGCATCCCGCACCCGCACCACACGCTCTCCGCCGCCCAGCGAAGCCGCGGTGGCCTCGGCCAGCAGCGTATCCGGGCTGGGGTTGGACAGCTCGGCGAAGCGGAACGGATCATTCAGCGCGCCGGGCACGCTGCGCGCCAAGGCCAGCCCGCGTTCCGCCACCAGCCCGGCATCCGGCCCGTGCAGCAGCACCAGGCGGGCATTGGGCGCCTTCAGGAACGCCTCGACCCGGCTGGCTTCAAGCTTCATGCAGAAGGATGGGTGCGGAACCAGGCGGCGAGCTGCACGGTGATCTGCTCGGCAATCTCATCGGACAGCGTCTGGTTGACCTTGGCGGTTTCCAGATTGGCGGCGAAATATTGCTGGTCGATCACGTTCAGCGCATCCGCGGCGACGGCATTGCCGGAGGCCAGAATCTGCTCCGGGTGGCCGATGGGGGCGAGCGTCCAACTGGCCCGCGCATCAAAGCGGGTGCGGCTGGTGGAGCTGTCCGACTGCACGCCTTCGCCGGTCTGGCCGATGCTGTAATTGACCGCGAGCACGTAATGCTCGGTCACCGGCTGGCCATCCGTGTAGAGATGCTGCTGCAGGCTCAGCCGCAGCATCTGCCCGGTGCGCTCGGGCAGGTTCTGCACGAACACGCTATCGAGTTTGTCGCTGGCGGCCGCCCCCTGCGCCCCGCCATAAAGCGGCGTGAAGCCGCATCCGGAGAGGGCGAGAAGGGCGAGGGCGGCGAAGGCTTTACGGTTTGACGACAAAATTCACGATCCTACCTGGGACGTAGATCTGCTTGACGATGGTCTGCGTGCCTATAGTGCCCGCCACGGCCTCCTTGGCAAGCGGGATGGCGACATCCTCACCCGCCCCCGCCGGCACCAATATGGTGCCGCGCAGCTTGCCATTCACCTGCACCGCGACGGTAAGCTCATCCACCACCAGCAAAGCCGGATCAGCCTTCGGCCAGGGCTGCTGGGCGGCCAGCCCGGCGCCGGGGCGCAATCTGGCGAAGAGATGCTCGGCCAGATGCGGCACCAGCGGGCTGGCGAGGCGCACCAATATCTCCATGGCCTCAAACCGCGCCGCTTGCATGTCCGCCCCTTCAGCCGGGGTGGCCACCGCGTTCAGCAGCTCATAGAGCCGGGCCACGGCGAGGTTGAAGGCGAAGCTCTCCAGCGCCTGCGTCACCGCCTCGATGGCGCGGTGGGCCAGCTGGCGCAGCTTCTTGGCCTCGGGGCCGTAGCTCTCCACCTGGGTATTGCCAGCCTTGGCGATCTCCTCGCCGACACGGGCCAGGCGCTGCAGGAAGCGGAAAGAGCCCTGCACACCGTTTTCGGTCCATTCCACATCGCGCTCGGGCGGGTTGTCCGAGAGCACGAACCAGCGCGCCGTATCCGCCCCGAAGCGGCCGACAATGGCGCCGGGATCGACGGTGTTGCGCTTGGATTTGGACATTTTCTCAACCCGGCCCACCGTCACCGGCGCGCCGGTGGCCTTCAGCACCGCGCCATCGGCGGTACGGGTGATCTCCTCCGGGTAGAGCCAGGCGCCGTTTTCATCCTTGTAGGATTCATGCGTGACCATGCCCTGGGTGAAGAGCCCGGCGAAGGGCTCGTCCACCGCCAGATGGCCGGTCTTGTGCATGGCGCGGGTGAAGAAGCGGGCATAGAGTAGATGCAGGATCGCATGCTCGATACCGCCGACATACTGGTCCACCGGCAGCCAGGCATTCGCGGCCGCCGCCACCGTCGGGGTGCTGGCGCGCGGGGCGGTGAAGCGGGCGAAATACCAGGAGCTGTCGATAAAGGTATCGAAGGTGTCGGTCTCGCGCGTCGCCGGTTTGCCGCAGGCGGGGCAGTTCACATGCCGCCAGGTCGGGTGATGGTCCAGCGGGTTGCCGGGCGTCTCGAAGGTGACATCCGCCGGCAAAGTGACGGGGAGCTGGTCCGCCGGCACGGGCTGCGCGCCGCAGGCCTCGCAATGGATCACCGGGATCGGGCAGCCCCAATAACGCTGGCGGGAAATGCCCCAATCGCGCAGGCGCCAGTTCTGCACCGCCTTGCCGAAGCCGCGCGCCTCCAGCTCCGCGATGGCGCGGGGCTTGGCCTCCTTGGTGGTCAGGCCGGTAAGGAAGCCGGAATTGACGATGAAGCCATCACCATCCAGCGCCTTGTTGCCGATCTCGGGGGTGGAGTCCTTGTCGGGCGAGACGACCACCGGCACCGGCAGGTCATATTTGCGGGCGAAATCCAGATCGCGCTGGTCGCCGCAGGGGCAGCCGAAGATCGCCCCGGTGCCATATTCCATCAGCACGAAATTCGCGATCCAGACCGGGTGCTCCTGGCCGGTGAGCGGGTTGATGACTTTCAAGCCCGTATCGAAGCCGCGCTTCTCGGCGGCCTCGATGGCGGCCTCGGAGGTGCCCTGGCTGGCGCATTCGGCGATGAAGGCGGCGGCCGCCGGGTTGCTCTGGGCGACCAGGCTGGCGATGGGATGCTCCGCCGCGATGGCCAGGAAGGACATGCCGAACAAAGTATCGGGCCGGGTGGTGTAGACGGTGATATCGTCCGACCCATCGGCCAGCTTGAAGGTGACTTCCGCGCCCTGGGAATGGCCGATCCAGTTTTCCTGCATCAGCTTCACCCGCTCGGGCCAGCGCTCCAGGCTGTTCAGCCCGTCCAGCAGATCCTGCGCGGAATCGGTTATTTTCAGGAACCATTGGGAGAGTTTCTTCTTCTCCACCAGCGCGCCGGAGCGCCAGCCGCGGCCGTCGATCACCTGCTCATTGGCGAGCACGGTCATGTCCACCGGGTCCCAGTTCACCGAGGCGTCGCGCCGCTCGAGCAGACCGGCCTTCCAGAAATCCAGGAACAGCTTCTGCTGCTGGCCGTAATATTCAGGATCGCAGGTGGCGAATTCGCGGGTCCAGTCCAGCGAGAAGCCCATGCGCTTCAGCTCGGCGCGCATATTGGCGATGTTTTTGTAGGTCCAGTCCGCCGGATTGGCCTTGTTTTCACGGGCGGCGTTTTCGGCGGGCAGGCCGAACGCGTCCCAGCCCATCGGGTGCAAAACCGCGAAGCCCTGGGCGCGCTTGTAGCGCGCCACCACGTCGCCGAGGGTGTAGTTGCGCACATGGCCCATATGGATCTTCCCCGACGGGTAGGGGAACATCTCCAGCACGTAGTATTTGGGCTTGCCCTCGGCGGGAACATCTTCCGCCTTGAAGCAGGATTGGGCCTCCCACTGCGCCTGCCAATGCGGCTCGGCGGTGGAGAAATCATAGCGCGTGGGTTCGGTTTCGGACATGGTGCGCCTGTTTATCCCTGGGCACCAGCCGCGCAAAGGGCTGGGACCCAGAGGAGGAAAAGTTTTTGGGGCGACCAGCGGTCCGATGACAACGCAGCTAGGCTGCATTGTCTGAATCGGCCCGCCTTCTAAAGGTCAAAAAGGCGGAAAAACCTCGCCGTTAAAGCGTGCTGTTGATGTTGCCGCCATCCATCAGGATGTTCTGGCCGACGATATAGCCCGCATATTGCGAGCACAGGAACGCGCACATCGCCCCGAATTCCTCCGGCTGGCCGACGCGCTTGGTGGGCAGGCCGGCGGCGCGGGCGCGTACCACCTCTTCGAGGCTCTTGCCGCTCTTTTCGGCCTCGATTTTGGCCAGCTTCTGCAGCCGGTCCGTATCGAACGCGCCGGGGAGCAGATTATTGATGATGACATTATGCTGGGCCACCTGGCGCGACAGCCCGGCGATGAAGCCGGTGAGGCCGGTGCGGGCAGTGTTGGAGAGGCCGAGATGCGGGATCGGCGCCTTCACCGAGCCGGAGGTAATGTTGACGATGCGGCCCCATTTGCGCTCGATCATCGGGTCGATCACGGCTTTGATCAACGCGATCGGGGTGAGCAGATTGCCGTTCAGCGCCTCCTGCCAATCCTGCTCCGAGAAGGTACGGAAATCCCCGGCAGGCGGGCCGCCGGCATTATTCACCAGAATATCCGGGCTGGGGCAGACAGAGAGGGCGGCCGCGCGGCCGTCCGGGGTGGTGATGTCCCCGGCGGCGAAGCTGATTTTGGCGCCGGTGGCGGCGGCGATCTCTTTCGCCGCGATGGCCAGCTTTTCCTCATTGCGGCCGGTGATGGTCACCGCCACGCCGGCTTGGGCGAGGGCCTGGGCACTGGCGCGGCCAAGCCCGGCGCTGGCGGCGCAGACCAGGGCGGTGCGGGAGTGAAGACCAAGATCCATGATGAATTCTCCAATACGATACGTCTATTGGGCGTTTTCAGCCGCGGCGGCGCGCTTATTATGCCAGTTTTCCATCAGCTTCAGCACCGTCGCGGAGGTCTCCTCGATCGAGCGGCGGGTGACGTCGATGGTCGGCCAGCCGCGCTCATTGCACAAGCGCCTTGCCCAGATCAGCTCTTTTTCCACCGAATCCTGGTCCACGTAATCGGAGCTGTCGACCCGGCCGAAGATTTCATTGGTGCCGATCAATTTCAGCCGGTGGCGGCGGATATCGATCAGGGATTTCGGGTCGATGGTCAGGCCGATGATCGGGCAGGAGGGGTTTTCCAGCTCCTTGGGCAGCGGCGTGTTCGGCACCAAAGGCACGTTCAGCGCCTTGATGCCGCGATTGGCGAGATAAAAGCAGGTGGGGGTTTTGGAGGAGCGCGAGACCCCGACCAGCACCACATCCGCCTCGCTCACCCCGCGATTGGCCTGGCCGTCATCATGCGAGATGACGAAATGCATGGCATCGATCCGGCGGAAATAATCGGCGTCCAGCACATATTGGCGGCCGGGCTTGTGTTTGGCGGGGGCGCCGAAATGGCTTTGCAGCATGTCCATCAGCGGGTCCAGCACATGCAGCAGCGGCACGCCGAGGCGGGCACAGGCGGCGTCCAGCTCATGGCGCAGCGCGTCATCTACTAATGAGCAGAGCACCGGGCCGGGATCCGCCTCGATCCCCTCCAGGACGCGGTGCAATTGCAGGCGCGAGCGGATGAGCGACCAGCGATGATAGGAGACGCGGCTTTCATCAAACTGCGCCACGGCGGCACGGGCCAGGGCGGTCAAAGTATCCCCAGTGGCGTCGGATATCAGATGTATATCGAGCTTATCACTGTCCATAATGCTGTTCATAGCGTGGATAACTCGGCTTGGCTCGCCCGATTTTCCGGATTGTGGGGATAAGAGTGGAAAACCGGTGAACGGGGGATGACCGCCAAACCTTCCCTGTGCAGATTGTGCATAACCGCTGGGGATATGTAAAAAACAGAGCCTTAGCGCTGGTTTCCTGCTGTGGATAAGTTTGTGGATTTTGACTCCAAGAGCCTTAACCCCCGTTATCCACAGGGTACTATCACTACGACTCTCACTTTAAATAAATAAAGATTAGGTTTAGGCGGTGGGCATGAAATTCCGTGAAGTCCTGGGAGGACGTGAGGTCTGGCCCCCGCCGCTCTGGCTGATGCGCCAGGCGGGGCGCTATCTGCCGGAGTACCGGGCGACGCGGGCGAAGGCGGGGGATTTCATCTCGCTCTGCCTGAATCCGGCGCTGGCCGAAGAGGTGACGCTGCAGCCGATCCGTAAATTCGGCTTCGACGCGGCGATCCTGTTTTCCGATATCCTGATCCTGCCGATGGCGATGGGGCAGGGGCTGCGCTTTGCCGAGGGGGAAGGGCCGCGCCTGCCGCCGCTGGAGGATCTGAGCCTGCTGCAGCCGGGCAAGGCGGCCGGGGTGTATGCGCCTGTCATCGAGACGGTGAGCCGGCTCAGCGCCTCTCTGCCGAAGCAGACGGGGCTTATCGGCTTCGCCGGCGGGCCGGCGACGGTGGCCTGCTACATGCTGGATGGCCAGGGCGGCGGCTTTCCGCGCACAAGGCAGCTGGCTTATGAGCGGCCGGATTTCGTGCGCGTGCTTGTGGATATGTTGGCCGAGGCCAGCATTGAGTATCTTTCCGCCCAGGTGGAGGCCGGGGCGCATTGCGTGATGCTGTTCGAGAGCTGGGCCGGGCTGTTTCCCCCGGAACAGTTCCGCGAGCTGGTGATCCGCCCGGCAAGGCGCATCTGCGATGGGCTGCGGGCCTTGCATCCGGGCTTGAAGATGATCGGGTTTCCGCGCCTGGCCGGGCTGATGCTGGGCGAATATGCGCGCGAGAGCGGGGTTGACGTGGTGGCGCTGGATAGCGTCACCGGCCTGGCCGAGGCGCGGGCGGCCTGCCCGCCAGGGACGATCTTCCAGGGCAATCTGGACCCGCTACTGTTGAAGCTGGGCGGGGAGGCGCTGGATGAGGCGGTGGAAGCGCTGCTTGCGCAGGTGAAGGGGCATCCACATATCCTTAATCTCGGCCATGGCATCACCCCGGATGTCCCGGAGGCGCATGTGGCGAGGCTGGTGGAAAAGGTGAGGGCCGCAAGATGAAAACCGCGATCGTCCTGTTCAATCTGGGCGGTCCGGACCGCCCAGAGGCGATCAAGCCCTTCCGGGTCAATCTGTTTTCCGACAAGGCGATCATCCGCGCCCCCTGGTTCATCCGGGTCTGGCTCTCACGGCTGATCGCGCGCTCATCCGCCAAGGCGGCCTATGAGAATTACCAGCTGATGGGCGGGCGCTCGCCGCTGCTGGAACTGACCGCGCAGCAGGCGCGGGCGCTGGAGGCGCAGCTGGGCGATGAATATCGCTGCTTCATCGCCATGCGCTACTGGCACCCCTTCGCGGCGGAGACGGTGCGCCAGGTGAAGGATTGGGCGCCGGAGCGGGTGCTGCTGCTGCCCCTTTATCCGCAATTTTCCACCACCACCACCGGCTCCTCGCTGAGCGATTGGCGCGAGGCGGCGGCGAAAGCCGGGCTGATCACCCCGGTGACGACGTTGTGCTGCTGGTTCGACGATCCGGCCTATATCGAGGCAACGGCGGCAATGGTGCGCGAGGCGATCGAGACCGCGCGGGCGCAGAATCCGGATTTGAAATTGCGGGTGCTGTACTCCGCGCATGGGCTGCCGGAGAGCATCGTGAAGGCCGGCGATCCGTATCAGGCGCAGGTGGAAGCCACCAGTGCGGCGGTGGGGGCGCGGCTGGCGGATATGGGGGTTGAACATCTGGTCTGCTACCAGTCCCGCGCGACGCCGCAGAAATGGCTGGAGCCGAGCACGATCCAGGCGATCGAGCAGGCCGGGCGGGATGGTGTCGGGCTGGTGGTGGTGCCGATTGCGTTTGTCTCCGACCATATCGAGACCTTGGTGGAGCTGGATATCGAGAACCGGCATCTGGCCGAGGAAAACAAGGTGCCGCTTTATGTGCGGGCGCGGGTGGCGAATGATGATCCGGCCTTCATCGCGGCGCTGGCCGGGCTGGTAAGGCGGGCGGGCGAAGCCGGCCTGTGCAAGGAAGGCGGACGCTGCGGGGCGGCGCATAAGGATTGCCCCTGGGAGAGACAGCGTGCGTCCTGATTTGATTATTTTCGATTGTGACGGCGTGCTGATCGATAGCGAGATTGTGGCTAACCGGGTGGTGGCGGCGGAGATGACGCGGCTGGGCTGGGCGATGGATGCGCAAGAATCAATGCGGCAATTTCTCGGCATGAATATCGGCGACATGCAGCCGGTGATCGAGGCCAGGCTGGGACGCAGCCTGCCGGCGGATTGGCGGCGCGCGATGGCGGACCAGCTGGTTGAGGTGTTGAAGGAGGAGGCGGCGTTGATCCCCGGCGCGGATGCGATGCTGGAGAAGGTGACGGCGCTGGGCTTTGACTGGCGCATCGCCTCCAACTCCTCCGATGAGGAGATGGCGGTGAAATTCGCCCGCACCGGCTTGTCAGAGATCACCGCCGGGCGCTGCATTTCCGCAGGAAGGGTGATTGCGCGCGGCGGGCGGGCGAAGCCGGCGCCGGATGTGTTTCTGGAAGCCGCCGCCGATGCGAGGATTGCGCCAGAACGCTGCATCGTTCTGGAGGATAGCGTGCTGGGCACGCGCGCGGCGGTGGCGGCGGGGATGGTCGCTTACGGGTTCGCGCCGCACGGCGATGGGGCGAAGCTTCTGGCCGAGGGATCGAGGCGGGTGTTCAGCCGGCTGGATGAGATTTTCGAGGTGCTGGCGTGAGCTTTTCGGTTCTGTTGCCATTTTTTAATTGGTTTTTGGCGCTGCATATCATGAGCTTCACCGCCTGGATGGCGGGGATGTTCTATCTGCCCCGGCTCTATGTATATCATTGCCAGACCAGACCTGGATCGGTTGAATCCGAACGCTTCAAGGTGATGGAACGGCGTTTGCTGAAACAGATCATCAATCCGGCGATGATCTCCACCTTCATTTTCGGCGTGCTGCTGGTGCTGACCCCAGGAGCGGTGAGCTGGAGTGCGGGCTGGTGGTGGACGAAGATTGTCGCCCTGGTGCTGATGTTCGGGTTTCACGGCGCATGTTCGCGCTGGCGCCGGGATTTTCTGAATGATTCGAATCGCCGGGCGGAACGGTTTTATCGCATCGCCAATGAGGTGCCGACGATCCTGTTCATCGTCATCGTCATCGCGGTGGTGGTGAAGCCCTGATCTCGTTCAGCCCGCCGCTGCTGCTGCGGGCTGGCGCGACCGGGGTGATTGCGTGGCTGGACCGCGTCGCCGGTGGGGTTTTCATTCTCTTCGGCTTTAAGCTGGCTTTTTCGAAGTTATAAAAGTTTTTTGGTGCCGCTTTTTTACAAAAAAGCGGCGAAAAACGTCTGGGGTGGTCGCAACATCGTGCCACCGCCCCGAACGTTTGTGGGGACTTTTTGGAAAAAGTCCCCACACCCCCAAAAACTTCTGCAAATTTTAAGAAATATATAAGTCACCTCTGAAAATTCCGGCAACACGGTCTACATAAGCTGCCTTGTTTGCAAGGAGTGGATGCGATGAGCGACAGTCAAAACCCTGTTTGGTTCATTACCGGCTGTTCGACCGGCTTTGGCCGCGAGCTGGCCTTGCGGGTGCTGCGGCGCGGGTGGAATGTGGTGGTGAGTGCGCGCAACGTGGCGCAGATTGCCGATATCGTTGAGAACAAGCCGAATGCGCTGGCGGTGAAGCTGGATGTCACCGATCAAGGCCAGATCGACGCGGCGGTGAAGGCGGCGGTGGAAAAATTCGGGCGGATCGATGTGCTGGTGAATAATGCCGGCTATGGCTACCAGAGCTCCGCCGAGGAGGGCGAGGAGCATGAGATCCGCGCCATGTTCGATGCCAATGTGTTCGGGCTGTTCGCGCTCACCCGCGCGGTGCTGCCGGTGATGCGGGCGCGCAAGAGCGGGCATATTCTCAACATCACCTCGGTCGCCGGGCTGATCGGCTTTCCTGGTTCGGCCTATTATGCCGCCTCCAAACATGCGGTGGAGGGATTTTCCGATGGGTTGCGCGCCGAGACGCAGGCGCTCGGCATTCAGGTGACCTGCGTCGAGCCGGGGCCGTTCCGCACCGATTGGGCCGGGCGCTCGCTGAAGCAGACGCCGAACAAGATCGCCGATTATGCCGAAACCGCCGGGGCGCGGCTGGAGGCGACCAGGGCGCGCAGCGGCAACCAGGCGGGGGATCCAATCCGGGCCGCCGATGTCATGATCGCGCTGACGCAGAGGCAGACGGCACCGCGCCATATCGTGCTCGGCGCGTTCGGCTATGACGCGGTGACGAAGAAGCTGGAAGAGCGTCTGGCGGAAATCAGCAGCCAGAAAGAAGACTCCTACAGCGCCGATTATCCGACCGGCTGAGCCAGGCTCAGCAGGCTCAGCGTGTGGCGCGCGATCATCAGCTCCTCATCGGTGGGGATGATCCGCACCTCGATCGCGCTCTCCGGCGTGCTGATGGCGGGCTCGTTCGCGTCATTGGCCTCCGGAGAAAGCTCCAGCCCCAGCCAGGAGAGATGCGCGCAGATGGCGGCGCGGATGGGGGCGGCGTGCTCGCCAATGCCGGCGGTGAAGATCAAGCCATCCAGCCCGCCAAGTGCCGCCACCAGCCCGGCGGCCTGCTTCGCCGCCTGGTAGGCGAAAACATCCAGCGCCAGTTTCGCGGCCGGCGAGCCATCGGCCAGCAGCAGCCGGACGTCGCCGGAAATGCCGGATAGGCCGAGCAGGCCGGATTTCTTGTAGAGCAGATCGGTAAGGGATGCCGCATCCATGTTGTGGGACTGCATCAGATAGAGCAGCACCCCGGCATCGAGGGCGCCGGTGCGCGTGCCCATCACCAGACCGTCCAGAGCGGTGAAGCCCATGGTGGAATCGATGGAGTTGCCGTTTTTCACCGCGCACATCGAAGCGCCATTGCCAAGATGCGCGATGATGACACGGCTTTTCACCAGATGCGGGGCCTGGGTGGGCAGGCGGGAGACGATATATTCGTAAGAGAGGCCGTGAAACCCGTAGCGGCGCACGCCTTCTTTATGCAGCGCTTCCGGCAGGGCGAAGCGTGTCGCGACATCCGGCATGGTGTGATGGAAGGAGGTATCGAAACAGCCGATCTGTTTCAGCCCTGGGCGCAGATTGAACAGAGCCTGCACCCCGGCGCAATTATGCGGCTCGTGCAAAGGAGCGAGCTGGCTGAGTTTGGCGATCTCGGCGAGATGCGAAGGGTCCAGCAGCAGCGGCTCGGTGAAGCTGGCGCCGCCATGCACGATGCGATGACCGGCGGCGATGAGATTATCCGCGCCGAGATGGGCTTCCACCCAGTTCAGAACTTCATTGAGAAGATCTTCATGATCCAGCGGCGCGTGGTCTGGCCAGCGCCGCTCGAAGGCCAGGGTGCCGCCCGCCTTGATGCGCAGATGCGGGGCGGCGCCGATATTCTCGGCCTCGCCCTCGGCGATGCGGGTCAGCCCATCGCGCAATTCGAACAAAGCGAATTTGATGCTGGAGGAACCGGCATTGATGGTGAGGATCGCGTCAGCCATGATGGGAAGCCAGCATCACCGCGATGGCGCAGGAGGCGAGGCGGGCGCGCTCCGTATCCGCCCGGCTGGTCAGGATGATCGGCACGCTGGCGCCCAGAACGATCCCCGCCGCATCCGCGTTGGCGAGAAAGCTCAGCTGTTTGGCCAGCATGTTGCCGGATTCGATATCCGGCACCAGCAGAATATCCGCCTGACCGGCGACCGGGGAGATGATGTGTTTCTGCGCGGCGGCGTCGGCGCTGATCGCGTTATCAAAAGCCAGGGGACCGTCGATGATGGCACCCGTGATCTGGCCGCGGTCGGCCATCTTGCAAAGCGCGGCGGCATCCAACGTGGCCTGCATATGCGGGTTGATGGTTTCCACCGCGGCCAGGATGGCGGCGCGCGGTTCCTCGATGCCCAGGGCCTTGGCGAGATCGATGGCGTTTTGCAGAATGTCGCGCTTTTCTTCAAGATTTGGGCAGAGATTGATCGCGGCATCGGTGATCAGCAGCGGTTTCGGGTAGGCGGGCACGTCCATGACATAGACATGGCTGAGCCGGCTGCCATTGCGCAGGCCGGTCTCGGGTTTCATCACCTCGTGCAGAAGTTCATCACTATGCAAAGCGCCTTTCATCAGCGCCCTGACTTCGCCGGATTTCGCCAAAGCGACGGCGCGGCTGGCGGCCTGCGCGCTGGTTGCCGCCTCCTCGATCCGAAAGGCTGCAATATCGATGTTATATTCAGCGGCTTTGGCCTGGATGAGCGCGGCCGGGCCGACCAGGATGGGGGTGATGAGGCCGCGCTGTGCAGCCTCCGCGGCGGCCTGCAAGGAGGTTTCATCGCAGGGCCAGGCGATGGCGGTGGCGAGTTTTTCGCCGGAGGTCGCCTTAGCCAGCAGCGTGCGCAGAAACTCATGCCGCAGCAGCCGGACTTCCGGCAAGGCGATGGCGGGGCGGCTGACCTTTTCCGTCGGCGCCTGCACGGTGGCGGTGCCGCTCAGCACCTCCTTGCCGTCCTGGTTGCGGCAATGGCAATCCAGAATAACACGGTGTTTTTCCGGTTGCAGATCGGTGATCGTCAGCGTCGCGGTGATGCTGTCGCCAGGGGAGACCGGGGCGCGGAATTTCAGCTCCTGGCCGAGATAGATGGTGCCGGGGCCGGGGAGTTTGGTGCCGAGCACGGCGGAGATCAGCCCGGCGGTGAGTACGCCCTGGGCGATGATATGGTGGAAAAGGTCGGACGCCGCATAGTCCTTGTCCAGATGCGCGGGGTTCACATCGCCGGAGATGACGGAGAAGAGGGCGATATCGTCCATCGTCACAGTGCGGGTGAGGCTGGCGCTATCGCCCAGCGCCAGCTCGGCGAAGATGCGGTTTTCCAGCAGCTCGGTCTGCATATCCATTGTGATATCCTTCAGCGTTGGAAAATATAGGTGCCGGGGGCGGACTCTTTCGCGGGGTAGCCAGCGTTGCCCAGCTGCGGCGGGTTGGTGGGGGCGCCGGAGCGTGCGGCGAGCCAGCCGGCCCAGTCCGGCCACCAGGACCCTTCCTGGCAATAAGCCTGGCTCTGCCATTCATCCGGCGGCACGTAGAGATCCCCCGGCTTGCGTTCCAGCTTGCAGAAATGCCGGTGCGGGTGGCCGGGTTCGCTCACCACCCCGGCATTATGGCCGCCGGAGGTGAGAACGAAGGTGAAATCATTGCCGTTGAGCTGTTGCAGTTTATAGACCGAGCGCCAGGGGGCGATATGGTCGGTCTCGGTGCCGATGACGAAGAACGGCGCCTTGATGTCGGCCAGCGAGATCTTGCGCCCGCCCGCCTCGAAGCGGCCCTCGGCGAGGTCGTTATTCAGGAACAGCTTGCGCAGATATTCCGAATGCATGCGGTAGGGCATGCGGGTGGCGTCCATGTTCCAGGACATCAGATCATTCGGATGGTCCTGCTCGCCGAGATAATAGCGGCGGATCATCTGCGACCAGACCAGGTCGTTGGCGCGCAGCATCTGGAAGGCGCCGGCCATTTGCGGGGCGTCCAGATAGCCTTGCGCCCACATCACGTCATCCAGGAAGTGCAGCTGGGATTCGTTGATGAACAGCTGCAACTCGCCGGCTTCGGTGAAATCCGTCTGCGCGGCCAGCAGGGTGAGGGAGGCGAGGCGCTCATCGCCATCGCGCGCCATGGCGGCGGCGGTGATGGAGAGCAGCGTGCCGCCCAGGCAATAGCCGGCGGCGTGGATTTTTTCGCCATTGCAGATGGCGGAGACGGCGTCGATGGCGGCCATTGTGCCCAGGCGGCGGTAATCATCCAGCGACACATCGCGCATCGAGGCGTCCGGGTTGCGCCAGGAGATGCAGAACACGGTGAAGCCCTGGGAGAGCAGATATTTCACCATCGAATTCTGCGGCGAGAGATCGAGGATGTAATATTTCATGATCCAGGCGGGGACGATGAGGATCGGCTCCGGGCGCACGGTCTCGGTTGCCGGGGCATATTGGATCAGTTCCAGCAATTCATTGCGCAGCACCACCCGGCCAGGGGTGAGCGCGACGTCATGGCCGGGGCGCATCGGCAGGGGCTGGGTTTTGCTGGTGCCGGCGGCGCGCAGATCCTCGATCAGGTTTTTCGCGCCCTGGCGCAGGCTCTCGCCCTGGCTTTCCTGGGCGCGCTTGAGCACTTCCGGGTTGGTGAGGGGAAAGTTGGAGGGGGCCAGCACGTCCAGCACCTGGCGGGCGGCGAAATTGACGATGCGCTCATTCTCATGGCTGACGCCGTCGATATCGGTGGTAGCCGCCTGCCAGAAGCGCTCGCCGCGCAGGAAGGCCTGGACGGCGAAGGCCGCCGGGCCCTGGGCCCAGCTCGGGTCGCGGAAGCGGTGATCCTGCGGCTCGGGCGTCACCGGCTCGTAGGGCAGGCCCAGCGCCTGGTGGGTGAGGGCCTGGGCGTCGTTCGCGGCCTGGCGGGCGAGCTGCAGCTGCCGGCCGGGCTGGTCGGCGAGATGCAGCGCCCAATCCGCCCAGGCCAGGGCCAAAGCGGCGAGGGAAAGGCCGCCAGTGAGCCGCGCCTGGGCGGCGTGCAAGGCGCGGTCGAGATCCGCTTGGGGGTGAGGTGGTTCGGACATGAGAGGCTCCCTAATTCCCGATAAGATGTTCACCGCCATCGATGGGCAGGATGAGGCCGGTGAGCATGCGCGCCGCATCGCAGACCAGGAAGGCGGCGAGCGCCCCGCAATCCTCGATGCTGGCCAGCCGCCGTTCCGGCGACAGGCGGGCGGCATTGTCCAGCAGCTCGGAGAAATGCTCGATGCCGCTGGCGGCGCGGGTGGCGATGGGGCCGGGCGAGAGGGCGTTGACCCGGATGGCCTTGCCGCCCAGCTCAGCGGCGGCGTAGCGCACGGCGCTCTCCAGCGCCGCCTTCACCGGGCCCATCAGCCCGTAATGCGGGATGACGCGCTCCGAACCCTGATAGGTGACGGCGAGCAGCGTGCCGCCTTGCGGCATCAAGGGCTCGGCCAGCTTGGCGGCGCGCAGGAAGGAGTGGCAGGAAATATCCATCGCCTGGGCAAAGCCGGCGGCGGAGCTGTCCACCACACGGCCGTGCAGATCCTGCGCCGGGGCGAAGGCGATGGCGTGCAGCAGAAAATCCAGCCCGCCCCATTTGGCCTTCACCGCCTCGAACACCGCCTCCAGCGCGCCGGGCGCCTGCACATCGCAGGGCAACAGCAGCTCACAGGGCAAAGTGGAGGTGACGGCTTCGACGAAGGGCTTGGCCTTGTCGTTGAGATAGGTGGCGGCCAGCACCGCGCCCTCCTGCGCGAAGGCCTGGGCGCAGCCGGTGGCGATGCTGTGCTGGTTGGCGATGCCAAGAATGAGCCCGCGCTTTCCGGCAAGCCGTCCCGGAGCGGCGGGGGGCGTCATGGGGCGGAAACATCCGGCCGGTGCGCGGCTTTGCTGGGGCGCTCGGCCCGGGCTTGCGGCCCGTCCTCGGCATCGCGCGCGGCCTTGGTATCTAGCCAGGCGGAAAGCAGCGTGGCGTTGGCGCGCATGATGGTCTGGCCATAGGCGATCTGCGCCTGGGTGAGGCTTTGCATGCGCTCGGCCATGTCCGTGAACATGGCGCCGCCATAAGGGAGCTTCGCGGCGGCGAGAAACTCCTTGGAGATGCCGAGAACGTTGAACGGGTCGTTTTGGGTCTTGTCCGACATAACACAGTCTCCTGGGTCAGGATCAATGCCCGGAATCAGCCATCTTTCGTGATCTGGCGCATTGACCTTTATCAAGCCTCTGACGTGACATTTTTGCTGCATGCCGCAACAGAGAGGGAAAATCGCGCGGCATCAGCGCGTTAACGACGGATAAATATTCGACTCCGGAATATACATTTTGTTTACAAAATTCGGGTCTGCTGGCGGCATGAGCAGATTTTTTTCCAGGGGCCGGGAAACCATGCGCAAGCTGTTATGGGCGTCGCGTTTCATGCATTGGCTGCGCGACCTGATGGCCCTGCCGGAGGATGATCCTGCCCTGGCGGCAACGCAGCTTGCGGCGCTGTCGCAGCGCTTGCCCACGCTCTATGTCGTATCGATCTTCAACCTGGGCAGCCTGGCGATCACGCATATGCGCGTGGCCCCGCCATTACTATGGCGGACGATCCCGATATTGCTGGTGTTTTTGGCGTTGATCCGGCTGGCGGTGTGGCTGCGCCGGCGCCGGTGCCTGACCCCGCGCGAGGATGCGGTGCGCAAGCTGCGCGCGGCGCGGCGCAGCGGGGTGGTGCTGGGGAGTTGCGCCGGCGGCTGGGCGCTGCTGCTGCTGCCCTATGGCGATGTCTATCAGCGTTTGCAGGTGGAGGTCGCGGTCGGGTTGTTTCTGCTGACCTGCTTCATCTGCCTGATCAGCCTGCGCAGCGCTGCGATCCTGCTCGGGCTGATCATCGGCGTGCCTTATGCGCTGGTCTTTCTCTTGGCGCCGAAGACGTCAGCGCTGCTGAGCGGCGCCGGAACGGTTCTGGTGCTGTTCGTCACCCTGCAGATGCTGCTGCGCAACGCCGAGGATTTCGTCGCCCTCAGCCATTCGGAGCGGGAATTGCAACGCCGCCAGCGCGAGACGCAGCTTCTTTCGGACGAGAATTCGCGTCTGGCCTATCTGGACTCGCTCACCGGGCTGCCCAATCGGCGGCGGTTTTTCGCCGAGCTGGAGCAGGCTCTGACCGATGCCGCGCAAGGCGGACAATGCCTCGCGGTGGCGCTGATGGATCTGGACCGGTTCAAGGGCGTCAATGATATGTACGGCCATGCGGCTGGGGACAGGTTGCTCTCACAGGTCGGCGCGCGGCTGCGGCGTCTGGTGGGGGAGGGGATTTTCATCGCCAGGCTGGGTGGGGATGAGTTTGGGGTGATTTTGCGCGATTGCCAGGGCGAGGCGGCGGTGCGGCACTTCGCCGCCGATCTGCGGCATGTGCTGGAAGGGCCGTGCATCGTCGGGGACCGGCTGGCGACGATTTCCAGCTCGCTGGGGGTGGCGATCTATCCGGATGCCGGCGGCACCGCCGAGGAGTTGTTCGAGCGCGCGGACTACGCGCTGTATCACGGCAAGCAGACGGAAAAAGGCGGGATGGTGCTGTTCTCCCGGGAGCATGAAACACGCATCCGCGCCGAGGCCCGGCTGGAGCAGGCATTTCGCCATTCCGATATGGAATCTGAATTATGGGTGGCGTTCCAGCCGATTGTGGATGTCGCGCAGCGCAAAGTGGTGGCGTTCGAGGCGCTGGCGCGCTGGCAAAGCCCGGAGCTGGGGCTGGTGAGCCCGGGCCTGTTCGTGCCATTGGCCGAACGCTCCCAGCTGGTTTGCCCGATGACGGCGGTGCTGTTGCAAAAAGCCCTGGCGGCGGCGAGGGAGTGGCCGGAACATGTCAGTCTGAACTTCAATCTTTCGCCGTATAATTTCACCTCGGTGGAGACGATGAGCAGGCTCCGCACGCTGGTGACGGGGAGCGGGCTGGCGCCGTCGCGGATCGAGTTCGAGGTGACGGAATCCGCCTTGCTGGATGATTTCGAGCATGCACAATCCTGTTTGCGGGAATTGCGGGCTCTGGGGGCGCGGATTGCGCTGGATGATTTCGGCACCGGCTTTTCCAGCCTCAGCCATGTCAGCCGGTTGCAGCTGGATAAGATCAAGATCGACCGCAGCTTCGTGATCGATGTTCATTCCAGCGCCACCTCGGCCAATATCGTCAAGACGATCATTTCGCTGTGCGATAATCTGCGGCTGGATTGCGTGGTGGAAGGGGTGGAGACGCTGGAGCAGCTGCACACCATCGCAGCGCTGGGCGCCCATTTCATTCAAGGCTTTCTGATTTCGCGGCCGGTGCCGGCAGAGGCGGTGGCGGGGCTGATTGAGGGGTTTGAAGCCGCAGCCCCCCATGCGGCCTGACGCGGCAAGGCGGAGGCTGAGAGCAATATGTGTTTAGGTTGGCACGCCAGCGTCAAGATAAACACATATTGCTCTAACAAGCAGCCATAACCTGTCCCGCGCGCCAGGCCGCAAGCCGCAAAAAACCCAGACGCTTGCGGCGGCTGGGTCAGTGAGGGGTTAGCTTATTGTTGGTGAATTATTCGGCGGCGGCGTGGCTCAGGCGCGGGCCGGGCACGCCGATCGGCAGCACGGTATGGCCATGCGCCTCGTTGATGATCTCAGCAGCGCCGAGATAGAAGGCCAGGATCGCGGTGATCAGCCCGCCATAGCCGCCCAGCGTGCCCAGGGCGGGGATGCCCAGCAGATCCTTGAAGCCGAGCAGCAGGAAGGTGACGGACAAGGCCGCGAAGATCAGGAACAGGGTGCGGTTCAGCGCGAAGGTGCCGACCCACATCGCGATGGTGAAAACGCCCCAGACCAGCAGATACCAGCCGACAGCGACAGCCGGCACGCCCTTGGCGAAGAATTCCACGAACAGCGCGAAGCTCCACCAGAAGGCGCCGTAGGAGCAGAACGCAACGAAGCCGAAGCTGTTGCCTTTCACCATCTCCATCAGCCCGGCGCAGAATTGCGCGGTGCCGCCGAAAGCGATGGCCATGGCCAGCACCAGCGGCACGGCGGTGGCGGGCATGAAGCCGGAATTGATCAGACAGAGAAGCCAGGTGGTCAGGGCAAAGCCGAACAGCCCGAGGGGGGCGGGGTTTGCGAGCTTCATATTCTTTATTCCTCCAGAAGAGTTGCGCTTTTTGGTCGTCTTTTTGTCATTTTGTTTTATTTCCGGGCCGTTATTCGGCCTCTGATATGTAGCTTATTGCATATTTTTCATGGTCACGGAAGAACTCTGATGCATCAAGCCTTTAGCTGGACGCGCTCATTTTTGTTTTGGCCAGCAATTCCATGTGTTTATTTTGACGCCGCCGCGTCGGCCTCAACCTATATCGCTCTCGTGCTTGTCTCGTTTTGGAGCGTTTTGTTCCGGCCCTCCTGCGCATCCGATGGGTGGCTGAAACCGCATCGGGCGCCTTCTGGGTCGTCGCCGGGAGGGATCACTGAAACCAGGCCGCTTTGGGCCTCAGATGACCGGGTTCTGGACCCCGTCCATCGGCAGCACGGCGCCGTTGACGTAGCTGGAGAGCGGCGAGGCGAGGAACAGCACCGCATTGGCGATCTCTTCCGGCTTGGCCATCCGCCCGGCGCGGATTTTCGCCACCGTCTCGGTCAAAGCCTCGTCCATGGAGATATTGCGGCTGCGGGCGGTGGCCTGCAGCCCTTCCTGCACGCGGCCGGTCTCGGTGAGGCCGGGATTGATGCCGTTGATGCGCACGCCGGACGTGGCGTAGGCGGCGGCGAGGCCGGCCGTGGCCAGCATCAGGGCCGCATTCGCCGCGCCGCCGGCGATATGCTCGGGGGCCGCCACCTTGCCGCCGACGCCGATGATGTTGACGATGGCACCATGCCCGCGCGCGGCCATGCGCTTGATCGCGGGGTCGACCAGATTGATGGTGGAGAAATATTTCGCGTCCATCGCGGCGCGGTAGGCGTCCGGGGTGAGGTCCGGCGGCGGGTTGCGCCGCGCGGCGCCGGCGCTGTTCACCAGCACCTCCAGGGCCCCAAGCGCGGCCTCGGTCTTGTCCAGCAGCGCCAGCGCCGCATCCGCATCCGAGAGATTGGCGGCGAAGCCGATGGCACCCGGAAGCGCCGCCAGCGCGGCGTCGATATTGGCCTGATCGCGCGAGGCGATGGCCACCCTTGCCCCTTGCGCCAGAAACGCCTTGGCGCAGGCCAAGCCGATGCCCTTGGAGCCGCCAGTGACGAGCACCGCCTTGCCGGCCAGCCCGAGATCGATCACGCCGCCACCTCGGCCGGCAGCACTATCTGCTGCAGGGCCGCCACCAGGTCATCCATCATCGCATCCGTATGTTTCGGGCCGGGGGTGAAGCGCAGACGCTCGGTGCCGCGGGCCACGGTGGGATAGTTGATCGGCGTGGCATACATGCCGAATTCCCGGATCAGCCGCATCGAGACTTCGGTGGCCTTGGCGGCGTCGCCGATCATCAGCGGCACTATATGGGAGTTGCTCTCCATCACCGGCAGGCCAGCCGCCTTGAACTTGGCCTTCAGCGTCTCCGCGCGGTCGAACAGCAAAGCCCGGCGCTCATCATCCTCTTTCAGGATGCGGATAGAGGTCAGCGCCGCGGCGACGGTCGGCGGCGGCAGAGCGGTGGTGAAGATGAAGCCGGCCGCGACCGAGCGTATATAATCCAGCACCTTGAAATCGCCGGTGATATAGCCGCCATGGCAGCCATAGCCCTTGGCCAGCGTGCCCTCGATGATGGTGATGCGGTTGGCGACACCATCGCGCTCGGAAACGCCGCCGCCATGTTCGCCATACATGCCCACCGCATGCACCTCGTCCAGATAGGTGAGGGCGTTGTACTTGTCCGCGAGGTCGCAGATTTCCTTCATCGGGGCGATGTCGCCATCCATGGAATAGACGCTCTCGAAGACGATCAGCTTCGGCGCCTCGGCCGGGGCGGCGGCCAGCAGCCGCTCCAGATCCGCAAGATCATTATGCTTGAACACATGCACCGTGGCGGTCTTGCCGCCCTTGATGCCGACGATCATGGAATTATGGTTCTGCGCGTCCGAGAACACATGCCAATCCGGCAGGGAATTCAAAATCGCGGTCAGCGTCGCCTGGTTGGAGACATAGCCGGAGGTAAACAGCAGGGCGGCATCCTTGCCGTGCAGATCGGCCAGCTCCTCCTCAAGGGCGACATGCAGCGGCGAGGAGCCGGCGATGTTGCGGGTGCCGCCGGCCCCGGCGCCGTAGCGCCGGGCGGCGGCGGAAGCGGCCTCGATCACCCGTGGGTCGGTGCCCATGGCGAGGTAGTCATTGGTGGACCAGACCAGGATATCCCGTGTCTGGCCTTCCATGGTGACGGAATAATAGGGGAAGCGGTCGGCCAGCTTCTCCAGCGCCACGAAACGGCGATAGCGCCCCTGGGCCGAGATGTCGGCCAGCGCCTCGTCGCATTTGGTAAGAAATTTATGCATCTCGACCCGCGTTCGTGAAAATCCTAGGCGAAAAAAGCGCCCGCCAGCCGCCCAAGTCAATGACGCAAATCAACCGGGCAGCTTTGTGCGAAGCACAGTTGTAGGAGCTGTACGGCGCGACTCTCGGCTGCGCGCCGTACAGCTTTCGCGGGTCAGACGCGCCCGGCGACGTAGGTGCGCAAACTGTCCACCTCGTGCTGGCTCTGGTCGATCCGGGCTTTCACCACGTCGCCAATGCTCACCAGCCCGGTGAGGCGGCCATTTTCCAGGATCGGCAAATGGCGGAAATGGCCGTTGGTCATCATCTCCATCGCCTGCTCGACGGTGGTTTCCGGGGTGCCGGTGGTGATCTTGCGGGTCATCAGCGCGCCGGCGGTCATCGAGAGTGTGCCGGCGGCGCGGGTGGCCAGGGTGCGGACCACGTCGCGCTCGCTGAGAATGCCGATCAGCTCGCCATTTTCCACCACCAGCACGGCGCCGATGACTTTCTCCGCCAGGATGCTGACGACACCGCTGACCGGCAGATCCGCCGGAACCGAAACGAAACCGGGGGGCTTGTTCTTCAAGATCGCACTTACGAGCATTTTATTCCTCCGTTTTCAGCAAGTATGGGGCAAAGCCGCGGCAAGGTTCAATTATTATTTGAATTGGTCTCAGAAATTTCAGGTGTAAGCTGTGTTTCGACCAGATGCGCGAAGACGCCGCGCTGCGCCAGCAAATGCTGGAACGTCCCGCGTTCGACGATGCGGCCGGCCGCGAACACCAAAATCTCATCCGCATCGCGGATGGTAGAGAGGCGATGGGCGACGACAAAGCTCGTCCGCCCTTGCATCAGCTGCCGCAAAGCCCTGGAAACGCTGGCCTCGGTGGCGGCATCCAGCGCCGAAGTGGCTTCATCCAGAATCAGGATTGGCGGGTTTTTCAAAATCGCCCGGGCAATCGCCAGGCGCTGTTTTTGTCCGCCAGAAAGGTTAACACCGCGTTCGCCGATCAGGGTTTCAAAACCATCCGGCTGCGCCTCGATGAAATTTAACGCCTCGGCCATTTCGCAGGCGCGGCGGATGTCTGCCGGTGTCGCGTCCGGGCGGCCGATGAGCAGATTCTCGCGGATGGAGCGGTTGAACAGCATGGCGTCCTGAAACACCACACCGATGGCGCCGCGCAGCGAGTCCAGCGTGACAGCCCGCAGATCCTGGCCGTCGATGCTGATGGCGCCGGCGCTCGGATCCCAGTAGCGTTGCAGCAGCGCCATGGTGGTGGATTTGCCGGCCCCGGTGGCGCCGACCAAAGCGGTGACGCTGCCGGGGCGGGCGGTGAAATCCAGATCCTCGACGATCGGCACCGCGCTTTGATAGCCGAAGCTGACATGCGCGAACCGCACCGCGCCGGCGCGCAGCGCCAAAGCTTTGGCCCCCGGCGCCTCGGGCAGCAGGCTGGGCGCGTCCAGCACGGTGAAGAATTCCGCCAGGGTGGGCATTTGCAGGAATAGCCGGGAGATGAAGCCCATCGCTCCGGTCAGCCGCCCGACCAGCAGCATGGCGAAGCCCATGAAGGTGACGATGGCGCCGACACTGGCCTGGCCGCGCAGATGCAACAGCGTGCCCAGCATGAAGATGACGATGATGGTGATGGTGCTGGCCGCCGAGGTGACGACGCTGAGCAGCGCCCACCAGTTCAGCACCGGGATCTGCCGGTTCAGCACCGCCTCGCTGGTGCGGCGGAACTGGGTGGTCTCGGCGGTGAGGCGGGTGAAGGCCTGCACCACCAGCACATTCGCCAGCGTATCCTGCGCGGTGCCGGCGAGGTTGGACTGGTGGCGCTCGACTTGGCGCTGGGCGGTTTCCGTGCAGGTGATCACGAAGGCGGTGAGGGCGCAGAACAAAACCACCAGCAGGATCAGCGCCAGCGCCAGCCGCCAGTTCAGCACCAGAGTGAGCGGCAGCAGCAGCAGAATGGCGAGTGCCGTGGCCAGATGCTCCTTGAAGAAGGTCAGCCACATCCAGAACAGAGCGTCGGCGCCGGAGAGCATGATTTTCATCAGCTGGCCGGAATGGCGGCGGGTATGGAAGGCGGGGGGCATTGAGAGCACATGCTGGTAAAACCGGCTCATCACCAGCAGCCGGTTGCGATGCGCCAGCCGCTCGGCCTGCACGGCGAGCACGATGCTGGCGCCGATGCTGGCCAGCCCGACCATCGCCCAGAGCCCGAGCAGCCTCACCGCCCCTCGCACCACCACGGCCCGCGCCTGCGCATCGGCCCCGGTGAGCAGATTGATGACCCGGCCGAACAGCACCGGCTCGGCGAACTGAAAGCCCATCACCGCCAGATTGGCGAGGACCAGGAACCAGGCGATGGCGCGGTCCTGCCGGAGCAGGCCGAGCACGCGGGCATAGAGGGCGAAAAATTTCATCCTGACCAGCCTGAAGGGCAAATGGGGCTGGCGCATGGCGGGGATGACTCGGCGCCTTGATTCAAATCATTGTTTTTGACATTCATTCGCATTAAGTCTGGGCTTCAAACCTCTGCTGGGGATATCAAGTGCTGCGCCAGACCCATTTAGGCTCGTCCGATGCTGGAACCACCCCGCGTGACATGACGCTGGGGCAGGCCAAGCCCGGCTTCAAAGGCAATATTCTCGCGGTGGACCCGGTCGGCGTGCAGGGTAGCCTGCCGGAAGAGGAGCTGGAGCGCCGGCTGCTGGAGATGGGGCTGGTGGAGGGGGCCGAGATCGAGGTGCTGCACCAGGGGCTGATCCGGCGCGACCCGATCGCGGTGCGGATCAATGGCCGCGCCACCTTCGCGCTGCGCCGGCGGGAAGCCGGCGCGGTGCTGGTGGTGCCCGCCTGAACCGGATTTAACAGATGAGCCATTGCGCCGAGGCCCCGGAAAACGGCGCCGTTTTGCTTGCCGACAATACCGCGCGGATCGCGCTGATCGGCAACCCCAATTGCGGCAAGACCGCCTTGTTCAACGCCTTGACCGGCAGCCGCCAGCATGTGGCGAATTATCCGGGGGTCACGGTTGAGCGCAAGGCCGGCAATTTCACCACGCCGGGCGGGCGCGCCATCCGGGTGCTGGATCTGCCCGGCACCTATTCCTTGCGCGCCCGCAGCCCGGATGAGGTGATCGCCCGTGACGTCGTGCTGGGCCGGGTGGCCAGCGAGGCGCTGCCGGAATTTCTGCTCTGCGTGGCGGATGCGACGGATCTGCGGCTCTCGCTGCGGCTGGCGCTGGAGCTGAAGGCGCTCGGCGCGCCGATGGCGCTGGTGCTGAACATGGCGGATATCGCCAAGCATCGCGGCATCGTCATCGATACTGAAAAGCTGGCGGGGATGCTGGGCATGCCCGTCGTCGCCTCGGTGGCGGTGCGCAAGGCCGGCATCCGCGAGCTGCTGGCCTTCCTGGATGAGCGTGTGGCGCTGGGGCTGCCGGCGCCCAAGCCCGTGCCCGCCTGGGAAGCGCCGGACCGCCACGCCATGCGCGACCTGCAACGCCAGGCGGATACGTTGATCGCCGCCTGCGTGACGATGCCGGCGCAGACCTACAGCACCACGGCGCGCATCGATAAGGTGCTGCTGCACCCCATCGCCGGGCTGGTGGTGCTGTTCGCCATCCTGTTCGTGATGTTCCAGGCGGTGTTCACCTGGGCGCAGGCGCCGATGGACGCGATTTCCAACCTGTTCGATTGGTTCGGCGTGCTGGCCGGGCATGTGCTGCCGGACGGGCCGTTGCTCTCCTTCCTGCGCGATGGCGTGTTGAACGGCGTCGGCTCCGTGGTGGTGTTCCTGCCGCAGATTTTGATCCTGTTCTTCTTCATTCTGGTGCTGGAGGATTTCGGCTACATGGCCCGCGCCGCCTTCCTGATGGACAGGATCATGGGTGGGGCCGGGCTGCATGGGCGCGCCTTCATCCCGCTGCTCTCCAGCTTCGCCTGCGCCATTCCCGGCATCATGGCCACCCGGGTGATCGATGGCCGGCGGGACCGGCTGGCGACGATCCTGGTGGCGCCCTTGATGACCTGCTCGGCGCGGATTCCGGTTTATACGCTGATCATCGGCGCCTTCATTCCGGACAGGCATGTGCTGGGCATCCAGCTGCAGGGGCTGGTGATGTTCGGGCTCTATGCCGTCGGCATCGTCGCGGCTTTGGGCGTGTCCTTCATCATGAAGCGTCTGGTCTGGCGCAAGGCGCAGCATGACCCGTTCCTGCTGCAGCTGCCCGATTACAAGATGCCGAGCCCGCGCAGTGTCGCCATCGGCCTCTGGCAGCGGGCGAAGGCGTTTCTAAAGCGCGCCGGGACCACGATCTTCTCGATGATGATCGTGATCTGGGCGCTTTGCTCGCTGCCGCTGGCCCCGAAGGGCGCCACTCAGCCGACGATCGATTACAGCGCCGCCGCCTGGATCGGCCATGTGCTGGCGCCGATCTTCCAGCCCATCGGCTTCAACTGGCAGATCAATGTCGCGCTGATCCCCGGCATGGCGGCGCGCGAGGTGGCGGTGGCGGCCCTCGGGACGGTCTATTCCATCTCCGCCTCGGCGGATGATCCGGGCCATCTGGGCGGGGTGCTGGCGGCGCATTGGAGCATCGCCACGGCGCTGGCGCTGCTGGCCTGGTACGTGTTCTCGCCGCAATGCGCCTCCACCCTGGCGACCATTCGCCGCGAGACCGGCGGCTGGCAATGGGCGGCTTTGGTGTTCGCCTACATGCTGGCGCTGGCCTACGGGGCGGCGTTCGTGACCTATCAGCTGGCTTGTCTGGCCGGGCTTGGGTAGAGAAGTCGTGGGGGACTTTTTGGAAAAAGTCCCCTACCCCTCCGGCGCCTTTCCAACGCTGCTGCGCAGCATTGGAACCTTTGGCGCCTCTGCCCCCAAAAACTTTTGCTCCTTACCTCGGGGGTTAGGCGCGTTCTAGCGCATTCGCTAAAGCTTTGGGTGTTGAGAGGAAGGGGGAATGGTCGGCTTGCAGGGTCAGCACCGTGTCGCACGGCAGCGCCGCCTGCATCGCCCGCTGCAAGGCCAGAGGCAAAATCCTGTCCTCGGTGCATTCTATATAGGCGCGGGGCAGGTCCGGCGTGGCGGTGATGGCGGCGGAAAAGCTGCCCATCGGCTCCGGCTGCAGCCGCGCGGCGGCACGGGCCGCCAGCTCCGGCGGGGCGAGATTGTAAAACCGGGGCACCACCGCCTCAGCTGCTACCGCCAGGCAGCGCCCGCGTGCCGGGCGTAGATAATCCGGCGCGCCACCGGCTTCCTTCATGGCCATGGCGCTCTGCATGCTCCCGCCCGGCGGCAGCAGAAAGCCGGTGAGATAGACCAGCTTGCGGACCGCCTGGGGGGCGATTGCGCCGGCTTCCGAAATCACCAGCCCGCCCCGGCTATGGCCGACCAGCAGCACCGGCTCCGGCGCCGCCAGCGCCAGATCCGCCACTTGCCGCGCCCAGAGCGGCAGCGGGTTGGCCCCGGCCGGGACCGGCACGAGATCCGGCGCGATCACCTGATGCCCGGCCGCTTCCAGCAGCGGGGTCAGCGCCTCCCAGCACCAGGCGCCATGCCAGGCGCCGGGAACCAGCAGAAACACGGCCATGGTTCAGCCCGCGATCGGCCCGTAGAGCCCCGGCCGGCGGTCGGTGAAGAACGGGTCCGCCTGCCGCACCGCCTGATGATGCGCCGGGTCGATCTCGGCGAAAATCATCTCCTCGCCGGTCCCCGCCATCGCCAGCACCGCCCCGTTCGGCCCGCAGATGGAGGAGAGGCCGATATAGCCCAGCCCGTTCTCCTCACCCGAATGGTTGGCATAAGCCAGATAGACCTGGTTCTCATAAGCCCGCGCCGGGATCACATGCCGCGCCACCTGCTCGTAAGGCTCCATCTGCGCGGTGGGGACCAGCAGCAGATCCACCCCGGCCAAGGCCAGAGTGCGCGCCGGTTCGGGGAATTCGATATCGTAGCAGATCAGCAGCCCGAGTTTCAGCCCGCCCAGCTCGGCCACCGGGAAATCCTGGCCGCGCTGCTTGAACATGTCCCGGTCGAGATCGCCGAACAGATGCGTCTTGCGGTAATTCAGCAAAATCCGCCCATCCGGGCCGATCAGCACGGCGGCGTTCGCCACCTGGCCCGCCACCAGCTCCGGATAGCCGAAGACCAGCGCGATGTTCAGATCCGCCGCCGCCGCCTGCGCCGGGGCCAAGCCGGATTGCGGGATGGCCAGCGCCAGCGCCGCCTGCGGGCCGATATTATAGCCGGAGAGATACATTTCCGGCAGGATGAGCAAATCTGCCCCCTGCGCCTTGGCCGAGGCCGCCTGCGCGCGCAGATGAGCGAAGCCGGCTTCGAGGTCGTTGACGCATCCGGGGCCCTGATACAGCGCGATTTTCATGCGTGGCAAACTAGAGTGTTTTTCAGCAAATGAAAAACACTCTAGCGTTTTCTGTGCGGGCAATTTCATGTGTTTATCTTGACGCTGACGCGTCAAGATAAACACATATTGCTCTAGCCCCGGCGCGCAAATGTTGAAAATCCTGGAAAAACCCGATAAACCCCGCTCGCCGGCACCCCTGGAGGCCGGCTTTTGTTGTTTTATGGAGCTGAAAATGGCTGATTTTGAACTGATTGAAGCCTCTGCTCGTTCGCGTGCCGGCAAGGGGGTGGCGCGGGCGACGAGGCGTGAGGGCAAGGTGCCCGCCGTGATTTATGGTGCCCGCCAGGAGCCGAGCCTGATCGCGCTCGACCCGCGCACCGTGATGAAGGAGCTGAAGCGTGGCGGCTGGCGCTCGCGCCTGTACGAGATCGACGTGGCCGGGACCAAGACCCGCGCGCTGATGCGTGATGTCTCCTTCCACCCGGTCACCGACCAGCCCGAGCATGTGGATTTCCAGCGCCTCGTCGCCGGTGAGCCGGTGAAGGTGGCCGTGGCCGTGCACTTCCTCAACGAAGCGACCTCGCCGGGCCTGAAGCGTGGCGGCGTGCTGAACGTTGTGCGCCACAAGGTGGAAGTGGTGGTGGACGCCGACCACATCCCCGAGAAGTTCGAGATCGATCTCGGCAAGCTGGACATCAACGACAATGTCCGCTGGCACGATCTGCAGGGCGCTGAGAACTGCAAGCCGGTGATCACCGGCCGCGACTTCGTCATCGCCACCATCGCCCCGCCGCTGGTGAGCGCCGAGCAGCTGGCCGCCGAGGCCGCCGCCGCCGCTGCTGCTGCTGCCGCCAAGGGCGGCGCCAAGAAGGGCGGCAAGAAGTAAGCCGTAAAGTTACCGCGCCATGCTGCTTTGGGTTGGTCTAGGAAACCCGGAACCGGGCATGGCGCGGCAACGCCATAATATCGGCTTCATGGCGGTGGACGCGATTGCGGGCCGCCATGGCGCCTCCCCCTGGCGCGCCCGCTTCAAGGGCATGACCGCCGAGGCGCGCATCGGCACGCAGAAGATTTTACTGCTCAAGCCGATGACCTACATGAATTTGTCCGGCGAGGCGGTGCAGGAGGCATCCTCCTTCTACAAGATCGCCGCCGCGGACATCACGGCCTTCCATGACGAGCTGGATCTGGAGCCCGGGAAAATCCGGGTGAAGAAAGGCGGCGGCAATGCCGGCCATAACGGGCTGCGCAGCATGGATAAGCATCTCTCCACCCCGGATTACTGGCGGGTGCGGCTGGGCATCGGGCATCCCGGTGACAAGGCCCGCGTGACCGGCCATGTGCTGGGGGATTTTTCAAAACAGGATCAAGCCTGGCTCGGCCCGGTGCTGGACGGCGTGGCGGATCATGCTGCGTTGCTGGCCGAGGGCAAGCCAGAGGATTTCATGACGCGCCTGGCGCTGGTCAACGGAGTGCAGAAATAATGGGTTTCAATTGCGGGATCGTGGGCCTGCCGAATGTCGGCAAGTCCACGCTGTTCAATGCGCTGACCGCGACGGTGGCCGCCCAGGCGGCGAATTATCCGTTCTGCACCATCGAGCCGAATGTCGGCCGGGTGGCGGTGCCGGATAAGCGGATGGGCGCCCTTGCCGAGATCGGCAAGAGCCAGAAGCAGGTGCCGACCAGCCTGGAATTCGTGGATATTGCCGGGCTGGTGCGCGGCGCCTCCAAGGGCGAGGGGCTGGGCAACCAGTTCCTGGCGAATATCCGCGAGGTGGATGCCATCGTGCATGTGCTGCGTTGCTTCGAGGATGACGACATCACCCATGTCGAAGGCTCGATTGACCCGGTGCGTGACGCCGAGACGGTGGAAACCGAGCTGATGCTGGCGGACCTTGAGAGCCTGACCAAGCGCGTGCCGCTGCTGCAGAAAAAGGCCAAGAGTAACGACAAGGCGGCCGCCGCCGAGCTGGAGCTGATCGAGCCGCTGATCAAGCTGCTGGAAGATGGCAAGCCGGTCCGCACCGGCATCCCCAAGGGTGAGGAGGAGGCGGTGAAGCGCCTCAACCTGCTCACCTCCAAGCCGGTTCTGTATGTGTGCAATGTCGAGGAAGCCGCGGCCGCCACCGGCAATGCCCAATCCGCCCGGGTGGCAGAGATGGCCAAGGCGCAGGGCGCGGCGCATGTGATCATCTCAGCCGCCATCGAGGCCGAGGTGAGCCAGCTCCCCGATGAGGACCGCGCCGGCTTCCTGGCGGATCTGGGGCTTGAGGATAGCGGGCTGGACCGCATCATCCGCGCCGGCTACCAGCTGCTCGGGCTGATCACCTATTTCACCGTCGGGCCGAAGGAAACCCGGGCCTGGACCATCATCAAAGGCACCAAGGCGCCAGGCGCGGCGGGCGTGATCCATGGCGATTTCGAGCGCGGCTTCATCGCGGCCGAGACCATCGCTTACGATGATTACGTCGCCAACAAGGGCGAGGCCGGGGCGCGCGATACCGGCAAGCTGCGGGTCGAGGGCAAGGAATATGTCGTCAAGGATGGCGACGTGATGCTGTTCCGCTTCAACGTGTAAGCCGGGCAGGCTAGGATAAAGGGGCGCCCCGGCGACGGGAGCGCCCCTTTTTTGTTCCAGGAGCCAGCATGTCCCCCACGCGCATCATCGAAGCCATATTGTTCGGCGGGCGCTGGCTGATCGTGCCGGTCTATCTGGCGATGCTGGTGCTGCTCGGCATCATCGTGGTCTATTTCATCGGCGAGCTGGTGCATGCGCTGCCGACCATCGCCAGCATCACCGAAAACCAGCTGCTGATCTTCAGCCTGTCGCTGATCGACCTCTCGCTCACCGCCAATCTCGTGGTGCTGGTGATCCTCTCCGGCTATGAGAATTTCGTGCGCAAGGTAGCGTTTGATGAGAGCGACCCACGGCCGGAATGGATGTCGAAGATCGATTTCTCCGGGCTGAAGCTGAAACTTCTGGCTTCGATGACGGTGATCGGCGCGGTGCATCTGCTGCGCAGCTTTCTGGATGTGGCCAATGAGACGGACCGGAATTTGTTCTGGCAGCTGGTGATCGTGCTCGCCTTCGGGCTGCTGTCCCTGGTTTTGGCGCTGACGGACCGGGTGGAACATAAAGAGTAGGCGGCGCAACAGTTTCGTAACCAGGACAACGCTTGCCAAAAGCGCAGGCGCGTGAAAATCTTCCGGCCGGCAAAAAGACGTTGGGATATTTTGATGCTTCAATCGTTTTCGACAATTGAACAGTGGGTTGCCGCGAACAACAAATCCAAAAACCATCCTGATGAACTGGTCATCGCTCTAATATGGAAAGAGAGCGGGTTCGATGACGCGTCTAAAAGCGCAAAAAGCACTGCAACGGGGCTCATGCAGATGACGATCCCGGCAGTTGATGACGTGAACCGCAACACACCGGCAGGCACGCATTTCTCGTTTGCTGATATGCTTGATGGTCCGAAGAACATCCAATGCGGAACATACTATCTGGATATGATTTATCGCCGTGCAGGCAGCGACATGAAAGCCGGTTTGGATCGGTTTGGCACGGGAAAAGGTTACGCCAGTGATATTCTAGCCGCCGCCGCTTGTTTGAAAAAATCTAAAGGGAGCAATAATGTGATCGATCCGAAATTGGCCAAAACCTGCCTTTTGCAGATCCACAAATGAAGCGGCTCATTCAAGGCATAACAGCTTTTTCCCTCCTCGCCGGTCCAGCCCTCGCTTCATCTTCCGACTGGTCCAGCCTCGATACATTCGCGGGTACTTATCCGGCGGCGGGGTTGATGAAATCGGCGATCATACGCCAGCAACTTCGTAATTTACTGAGCCCGCGGCAGCGGGCGCAGTTGAAGGCGATGGCGGTTTCGCCGCCGGTTTCGAAAATCGACAGTGATTTAATGGCGCAGTTCTGCATGCCCCATATGTGCGGCAGCGAAAGTGCGGTTCTGGTCATCGACCCGGCGGCGGCGAAACTATGGGTTGGATTTTACGAGACGGATGGCAAGCGCGTGCAAATGGAGTGGATCGGCACGGACGACCCTGCCGCCCTGCCGCCGGATATCCAGGCCAGCCTGGCCAAGATCCATAACCCGTTCTGACCCCTCCAACCAAGCCGCGCATGGACGCCATTGCAGCCCGGATTTGCGCTTTTCCCCAATAGGCCCTAGTCGTATCAAACCGGTCTTGCCGCATGCCCTGGAACATTGACAATGTAACAGGGCCGTGGGGGGAGCGGGTGGCTTTCGTGGCAGAGTATGTTCCCTGCCAGAGACAAGCCAAGAATGAATTAGGAATTTCTTATGGCGATCGGCACTGTTAAATTTTTCAACGAAACCAAGGGCTACGGCTTCATCAGCCCGGAGACCGGCGGCCCAGATGTGTTCGTGCACATCTCCGCTGTGGAGCGCGCTGGCATGCGCAGCCTGAATGAAGGCCAGAAGGTCAAATTCGAGCAGGTGCAGGATCGCCGCAGCGGCAAGACCGCTGCTGACAACCTGGAAGCGGCGTAAGCCGAATAGCCGGCAAGCTCGCTTTCCGGCTATTTCAGAGCCTCAAGCTTTCAGCTTGAGGCTTTTTTTGTCTTGATGCGCAATATCGCGCGCGTCAGGCCGGGAATGGCACCATGCGGTTGCCGGCCTCATCCCATAGCGTGAAGCTGGGGGCGCGCAGCGCGTCGCGCAGCGTCAGGATGGTCACGTCCCGCGTCACTTCCGGGCAGCCATCATGGCAATCCTGCAGCCGGTAATTCGGAATGCCGGGGCGCAGATGGTGAATGTGATGCAGCCCGATATTCCCCGAAAACCATTGCAGCCAGGCCGGCAGCTTCAGATATGAGGCGCCATGCAGTGCCGCTTGCGTCGGGCACCAATCGGCCTGGCGGGCCCATTGTGACTCCTCGAAGCGATGCTGCACCGAGAACAGCCAGATGCCGATGATTGCCGCCAGGATGATGGCGGGCAGATGCACCAGCAGCACCGCCTTGAGGCCAAACGCCATAATCAGCCCGCCATAAAGCAGCACGAGCCCCAGATCGAGCAGATAGACGCTGCGCCGCTCCCGGCGCTGGGCGCGGGGGGTGTCGAAGGGCAGGCGGTAGAGCAGCAGGAAAATCACCGGCGGCAGCAGCATATGGATCAGCAGCGGGTGGTGGCTCAGCCGGTAGAGGCGTTTGCCCCAGCCGGACATCGCCTGATATTCCGCCAGCGTCGCGCAATCCGAGAAGAAATCCGCCGGGATGCCGCGCCCATCCAGATTGTTCCAGCTCTGGTGATGCCGCGCATGCAGCCGGCGCCAATAGGAAAACGGCGTGAAGGTGACCAGGCTGCACAGCGACCCGAAGGCGATGTTGAGGCGCTTGGAGCCGAAAAACGAGCCATGCCCGCAATCATGCTGGAACATGAACAGCCGCACGATCAAGCCGCTGGCGGGCAGGGATAAAGCCAATGTCAGCCAGAGCGAGACATGCAGGCTGGCATACATGGCGGCGATACAGAGCAGATAGAGCCCGAAGGTGGAGCCGGCCTGAAACGCGGCCCGGCGGGTGCAAGCCGCCTGATAGGCCCGCAAAAGCCCGAGCGGCAGCGCGCCGGCGGATGATGGGCTGCTGAATTCTGTGGACGACAAGTGGCCTCCGGCGGTTTTACTTATAAATCTGTCTCTATCACGATCGGCACCCCGGAAACCAACTCATTCATGTCCCGTCCGCCGCCGTGCGGCACGGCATGGGCCTTGTGCCCCGGGCGGACAAGCCCGGTTGCGTGAAGCTCCCGTGACACCCGCGTTCAATAGCGCAGCGCCTGATACCCGCCCGGCGCCGGTTCCACCCCGTGCGTATCGTGCCCGAAGCCGGGAAATTGCCGGTCGAAGCGCTCCAATGCCGCCAGATAGCGCAGCACCGGCCCATCTACGGTGCCGAAAGTCTCGCCCGGCATCAGCAGCGGAATGCCCGGCGGGTAGGGTACGATGGCGGTGGCGGCGACCCCCCCGGCCAAAGCGGCCAGCCCTGCCATGCCGCCTTCGCCGCGGATCAGCCGGTCATGCGCTTCCGCCGGGATCATCTCCGGCAGTGGCAGCGCGTTATAGGCTTCCTGCAGTTTTTCCGGATAGCCGGTCTCGCCCATCGCCTTGAACATCGCCTGGCCCAGCTCTTTCAGCCCCAGCGCGCCATAGGCGGCCGGGTGCGCGGCGCAGAGGGCGGGCAGGGCGCGGGTGAGCGGGGTGTTGGCGTCGTAATCGCGTTTGAAATCCAAGAGCGCGCTCACCAGCGAGCCCCATTTGCCCTTGGTCACGCCGATGGAGAACAGGAACAGGATGGAGAAATGCGCGGTCTTTTCCGGGGTGATGCCGTGTTCCGCGAGATAATGCGCCAACAAGGGTGCTGGAATACCCTGCGGCTCCAGCTTGCCGTCCCGCCCCATGCCCGGAGTGGTCAGCGTCACCTTGATCGGGTCGAGCAGGCAATAGCCTGGCTCCAGCCCGGCAAAGCCGTGCCAGTCTGCCCCCGGCTCCAGCGCCCAGCAGGCCTGGCTGCTGGCGAGAAGCTGCGGCGGCGCATCGGCGAAGGGCAGGCGCAACGTCCCGTCGCGCACGAAATCCGGCTGCCAGACGCCGAAGAACCAGTCGCCTTTTTCCAGAAAGCCCGCCTGCAGCCGCGCCACGGTCTGCCGGAAGGCGACCGCCTCGGCGATCGCCTCCGAGGTCAGCAGCTGCCCGCCGGCGCCATCCATCATCGCCGAGCTGATATCGGTGGAGGCGATGATGGCGTAGTTGGGCGAGGTGGAGGCGTGCATCATCAGCGATTCATTGAACCGCACCGCCTCGATCGGCACCCGCCCCTCGCGCAGATGCACCATCGAGGCCTGGGAGAGGGCCGCCAGCAGCTTATGGGTGGATTGGGTGGCGAAGATGGTGGGGCCGGTGCTGTCGCGCCCCGCCGGGTCGCCGCGCATGGCGTAGTGGTTTTCGTAAAGCGGGTTGAAACGGGCATGGCCGAACCAGGCTTCGTCGAACAAAATCCGGTCCACCGAGGGGCTGAGCAATTCCTCAACCCGTGCGGCATTGTAGCACAGCCCGTCATAGGTGGAGTTGGTGACGATGGCCAAGGCCGGCCGCGCGTCCTGGCCGGCGGTCAGGCGCGAGCTGGCGAGGTTATGCGCGATCGCCTCCCTGGTCAGCGACGCCGGCGGGATCGGCCCGATCATGCCCAGATGGTTGCGGTAGGGCAGCAGATAGGCCGGCCTTGCCCCGGTGAGTGCTAGCCCATGCTCGATGGATTTATGCGCGTTGCGATCCGCCAGCACGGTTTCGCCGCGCGCCACCGAGGCGGTGAACACCACCCGGTTGGCGGTGGAGGTGCCGTTGGTGACGAAATAGGAGCGCTGCGCCCCGAACACATAGGCGGCATAGCGCTCGGCATCGCCGATCGGCCCGGTATGGTCGAGCAGCGAGCCCAGCGCCGCCACCGAGATCGAGAGATCCGCCCGCAGCAGCTTCTCGCCGAAATAATCATAGAACATCCGCCCGGCGGGGGAGCGCAGAAAGGCGGAGCCGCCCGTATGGCCGGGTGTGTGCCAGGAATATTCCGCCTCGTCGGCGAATTTCGCCAGCGCCCCGAACATTGGCGGCAGCAATGCCAGCCGGTAGCGGCGCACCGCCTCCAGAATCCGGGTGCTGACGAATTCCATCGAATCCTCCAGCAGCCAGATGAAACCGTCCGCCTCGCGCATCACCTCCGCTGGCACGTGGGGCGCGGCCTCGCGCGTCGCCAACAGGAATACCGGCAGCTTGGCATTGCGGGCCCGCAACGCCGCCAGCACCTCGCGCGCCTGGGTATGGCTCGGGTCCTGGTGCAGATCCCAGTCCAGCAGCAGCGCCTGCAAATGTGGGTCCGCCTCGATCGCCTCATGCGCCGCGGCGGTGGAGAGGGCGATAACCGGGTTCAGCTCATGCGCTGTCAGATCCTCTTGCAGCGCGCGGGCGGCCCGGCCCGGCGAAGAGGGCTCGTGCAGCCGGTCGCAGACCAGCAGCACGTTGCGGGCGATGCGTTTGCCTGTCTGTTCCGTCCTGGCCATGATGCTCCCTTTTGCGGCTTTCGGGATTGGATGGCGTTTGCGCGCCGCTGTCCAGCCCTATGCCGGCACCATGGAAGCTAGTTTGGTGGATATGGCACACCACGCCGCCGGCTGATCGGGATGCCCCCAAAAAACAACCGCGCCGGCGGTGGAGAACGCCGGCGCGGCCTTGGCCCGGAAGCATCCCAAGGGGTTAGGGGAACTTCCTCCGGGTGTACAGATAGGCGATACCCAAAAGCCCCAGATACAGGAAGGGGATAAAGACAATCAGGCTTTCCAGCTCGACCGGCATCAGATCTCTCCTGTCCCGTTTTCGTGCTGGGCGTCGTACATGACGGCACCGCAGCCCGCGATCAGCACGATCATCACCGTGCCGACAATCCAGGCGAAATACCAGGGACCGTAATCCCCAGCCACCACGGCGAGCAGCAATGCCAGAGCAAGCACCACGCCGAGGCCCACGAAGGTGAATAATTTACCCATTTCGTTGCCCTTTCTACTTAATAGCTGTGCTCGTCATGCGCCACCGCGGAAGCCTTTACTTTTCCGCGCATCACGTAGAAGCACCAGGAGGTGTAGCAGATGATGATCGGCGTGAAGACCAGCGCGAAGAACAGCATCCAGCCGAGATTATATTCGCTGCCGGAGGCGTTCCACACGGTCAGGCTCTGGCTCGGGTTGGTGGTCGAGGGCATCAGGAAGGGGAACATGCTCGCCCCCGTCGTGAAGATCGCGCCGATCCAGCCGATTGCTCCCAGCCACCAGGCCAGCACCGGCTTGCCCGCCAGGTTCAACAGCGCCGCGCCGAACATGCCGACGAGACCCAGCGCCGGCAGCACCCAGAGCAGCGGGTAGGATGCGTAGTTATGCATCCAGGCGCCGACCACAGGCGCCACGCTGGGGCCGGTGAGCGGGGTGGCGGCGGCATTCGGGTCAACCGCGCTGGTATAGGCAAAGCCGGTGAGATGGCCGAGCCACAGCCCGCCGGCCAGGAACAGGATGCCGCCGACCAGCCCGCCGCCGATGGCCGCCTTGCGGGCGCGGCCATAGATCGGCTGCTCGCCGCGCAGCATCAGCATGGTGCCGCCCTGCTGGATGGACAGAGCCAGCGACATCACGCCGCACATCAGCGCGAACGGGTTGAGCAGATACCAGATGAAGCTCTCATCCTGATAATACTGCCCGTCCCAGCCATAATGATAGCCAACACCCTGCATCACATTGCCGAAGGCGGCGCCGTAGACGATCATCGGCACCGCACCGGAGATCAGGAATGCCCAGTCCCAGGTGCCGCGCCATTTGCCGGCATCCACCTTGGAGCGATACTCGAAGGCCACCGGGCGCATGATCATGCTGAACAGCAGCAGGATCATCACCACGTAGAACACCGAGAAAGAGGTGGCATAGAGGGTGGGGAAGGCGGCGAAAATCGCCCCGCCGCCCAGGATGAACCAGACCTGGTTGCCATCCCAATGCGGGCCGATGATGTTGAGCGCCACCCGGCGCTCCACATCATTGCGGCCGACAAAGCGCAGCAGGCTGCCGACCCCCATATCCATGCCGACCATCACGGCGAGGCCGGAGAGCAGCACCCCCAGCAGCACCGCCCAGATCACTTTCAGAACAACATAGAGTTCCATGATAAACGCTCCTTTACTCGGCCGGGGTGGCGAACATCGGCGCCGGCGTAGCCTCGGGCGCGGCGGCATGGTGCGGCTGCGGACCCAGGCGGGCGAACTTGAACATCAGGTACAATTCAGCGGCGATGAAGGCACTGTAGAGCAGCGCGAAGCCGATGAGCGAGAACACCATGTACCCGAGCCCATGGCTGGAGGCCGCCTGGAAGGTCGGCAGATAGCCATAGACCGACCAGGGCTGGCGCCCGGCCTCGGCGGTGATCCAGCCGAACTCGCAGGCCAGGATCGGCAGCGGGATCGACCAGACGCACAGCTTCAGCAGCAGCGGATGCCGCTCCAGCTGGTTCTTCAGGCTGTAGAAGGCCGCGAAGGCGAACAGCCCGACGAAGAAGAAGCCCAGCGCCATCATGATCCGGAAGGACCAGAAGGTGACGGGCACGTTGGGGATGGTGTCCTTCTCCGCCTGGGCGATGATGGCGCCCTGATTGGCCGGGGTGATCAGGTTCAGATCCTGGTTCGGCGCGTAGCGCTGCGCCAGGAAGCCATAGCCCATGTCGCTTTCATTCGCCTTGAAGGTGGCGAGGGCGGCGGCGTCATGGTCCTTGCCATAGGCCTGCAGCGCGTTCAGCGCCACGATGCCTTTCGCAATCCGCGGGCCGGCCTGCTGTTCCAGCGAGATCAGGCCGGGGATGTTGGTGTTGAAGGAATGCGCGATCAGCGGGTCCAGCACATAAGGCACGCCGATTTCGGCATAGTTGGTCTGCTTCGCCTGGTCGGGCAGGGCAAACAGCAGCCAGGGCGCGGAGGCCGCCGAACCATTGGCGGCACTATCCTGCCACAGCCCCTCGATCGCGGCGATCTTGGTCGGCTGCACCAGATAATCCAGCCGCCCCAGCGCATCGCCCAATGTCACCACCGCCAGCGAGGAGATGATGCCAAACAGGGCAGCCATGCGGAAGGAGCGCGCGGCCAGCTCACGATGCTGCTTGCGCAGAATGTAGAAGGCGGAAATGCCCATCACGAACAGCGCCCCGGTGACGAACCCGGCGATGGAGGTGTGCACGAATTTCGCCTGCGCATCCTCGCTGAACACCAGCTTCAGGAAGGAGTTGAACTCCATGCGCATCGTGTCGGGATTAAAGCTCGCCCCTTGCGGGTTCTGCATGAAACCGTTGGCAACCAGGATCCACAGCGCCGAGAGGTTGGAGCCCAGCGCCGTCAGATAGGTGACGGCGAGATGCCCCGGGCGGGAGAGCCGGTCCCAGCCGAAGAACATCAAGCCGATGAAGGTGGATTCCATGAAGAAGGCCATCAGCCCCTCGATCGCCAGCGGGGTGCCGAACACGTCGCCGACGAAATGCGAGTACATCGACCAGTTGGTGCCGAACTCGAATTCCATCGTCAGGCCGGTGGCGACGCCGATGGCGAAATTGATCGCGAAGAGCTTGCCCCAGAACTGGGTCATGTCCTTGTAGATCTGTTTGCCGGTGATGACGTAGACCGTCTCCATCGCGGCGAGCAGGAAGGTCATGCCGAGAGTCAACGGCACGAACAGGAAGTGGTAGAGCGCCGTCAACGCGAATTGCAAACGCGATAGATCGACGACACTCGGATCGATTAACGGCATGACCGCCCTCTCCAGTTGTGGAAAAACTTTAACCAAGCGGACCGGGTATAGGCGGTGCCGGCAAAACGCGGCTTGATCTCTGTCAAATTCCGGGTGGAGAGCGGGCAGGGCCGGAGGATTGCGGTGAATTGCTGACCTTCGCTGCGGGCATGGCGCGCGGTTTTCAGGCGTTCCGCGCCGTTGGGCTCTTGGAGATTGGCCTTTCGGCTTCAACGCGTTGAAGGATCAGCATTGTTTCGATCATTTCAGGCTTTCGTCTTTTGCCTGGGGCATCAAGGGGTAAACGCGCCTGCGGCGCCGCGCGGCAAAGCCGCGCGCCCTTGACCCCCCAGGCAAAAGACGAAGTGGCCAGGGATCGAGATAATGGCTGGGTGAATGCTGATCTGGGGCCTACCGCTGGCGAACCGCCTTGCCGTCCCGCAGCTCATACACCTCATCCATCAGCGCCAGCCCGGCCGGGCGGTGGGTGATGTAGAGCACGCTGCGCCCGGCCAGCAGCGGGGCCAGATCGGCCAGGAAGGCGCGCTCGGTCTCCACATCCAGCCCCTCGGTCGGCTCGTCCAGGATCAGCAACGGCGCCGGCTTGAGCACGGCGCGGGCCAGCGCGATGCGCCTTGCCTGCCCACCGGACAGGCTGGCCCCGCCTTCGCCCACCAGATGATCCAGCCCCTGCGCCAGCCCGCGCACGAAATCCGCCAGCTGCGCCACCTCCAGCGCGTGCCAGAGTGCCGCCTCATCCGCCGCACCATTGGCCAGCAGCAGATTATCCCGGATGCTGGTATGAAACAGATGGCTGCGCTGGGAGATGATGGTGGCATGGCGCGCCATCTGCGCGCTGGAAAATGCCCGCAGATCCACCCCGCCCAACCGCGCCGTGCCCGCCTGGTACTCATGAAAGCGCAGCAGCAGATTGATCAGCGTGGATTTGCCTGACCCGGAGACGCCGACAATCCCGACATGCCGCCCCTGCGGCAGGCTCAGGCTGAACCCATCCAGCACCTTGCGGCCGCCATCATAAGCCAGATCGACCCCCGCCAGCTCCAGATCGTAGCGCTGCAACGCCGGGGCGGCGGTGGCGGGCGGGCTGATCGGCGGCATCTGGTCCGCCAGCGCGAAAATGCGCCGTGCGGCGGTTTTGATCTGGCCGAGATAATTCAGCGCCCCGGGAAGCGGGGCGGTGGCCTCGAAGGCGGCCATGGCGCCGAGCAGCAGCATCGGCACCTGGGCGGCGCCAAGCCCGCCCGCCTCAAAGCGGCGCGCGCCGAACACCAGCACCGCCAGCAGCGTCGCATTCGCCGCCAGCCCGGAGAGGGATGCCCCCAACGCGGCGACACCACCCAGCCGCGCCTGGGCGGCCGCCAGCTCTTCATTCAGCGCCGCCGCGCGGGCTTGCATCGCGGGCGCCGCGCCGCTCACCAGCAGCTCCCCCATGCCTTGCAGCGCCTCGACATATTCGGCCCGCAAACCCGAATTCAGCCGGGTGATCGCCGCCCCCGGCCCGGCGCCAAGCCGCGCCGTCAGCACCGGGGCGAGGGCGCCATTCAAGCCCAGCCCGAGGATCAGCGCCAAAGCCGCCGGCACCGAGAAAAACGCGAAGAACGAAGCCATCAGCAGCGCGGCCGCCAGAGCGGTCAGCACCGGCACGAACACCCGCAGATAGAATAAATTCAGCGTGTCGATATCGGAGACGATGCGCCCCAGCAGATCCGCGCTGCGCTGCCCCTGCAGCGCGGCGGGGGCCAGCGGCTCCAGCCGCGTGTAGAACCAGACCCGCAGATCCGCCAGCAGCCGGAAGGTGGCTTCATGCGTGACCAGCCGCTCAGCATAGCGCGAGCCGACGCGCAGCGTGGCGAAAAACCGCACCATCGCCGAGGGGGTGAAGAAATTGAACGCGTTCTGCGCCGCATAACCGGCCAGGCCGGCGGCGGCGGTGGCGGCGAGGAACCAGCCGGAGAGGGCGAGCAGCCCGAAATTCGCCAGCAAGGTGAGCGTGGCCAGCCCCAGCCCGGCCAGCATCCAGCCTTTGCGCGGCGCGGTCAGGCGGATCAGGCGCCAGATGTCAGACATAGGCCGCCTCCCGGGTCCGCAGCATGTCCCGATAGGGGCCGGGGATTGCAGCCAGGCTCGCATGGGTGCCGGCCTGCACCAGCCGGCCCTCCTGCAGCACCAGAATTTGATCCGCCCGTTCGGCCAGGGTCAGCCGGTGCGCGATGATGATGGCGGTCACACCCGCCCCCTGCTCCATCGAGTCCAGGATCGCCGCCTCGGTCCCTGCATCCAGGCTGGCGGTGGCCTCGTCCAAAATCAGCAGCTTCGCCTGGCGGGCATAGGCGCGGGCCAGGGCCAGGCGCTGGGTTTCGCCGCCGGAGATATTGGCGCCGCCCTCGTCGATCGCCGCGCCGAACTGGCCGGGCAGGCTCTGAATGAAATTATAGGCATGGGCGCGCGCGGCGGCGTTGCGCAGCCCCGCGAAATCCCGCGCGGGCAGGCCCAGAGCCAGATTATCCTCGACACTGCCTTTGAACAGGCGCGGGCTTTGCGGCACCCAGGCCAGGGCCCGCCACCAGCTCTCCGGGTCGATCTCGGCCAGATCCTGCCCATTCACCAGAATTCGCCCGGCGCTGGGGGTGAGAAACCCGAGCAGCAGGCGCGAGAGCGTGGTCTTGCCGGCGCCGCTGGCACCGACGATCACCGTGGTGCTGCCGGCGGGAAAACGGGCGGTGATATCCTGCAGCACAATACGCCCGTCATAGGCGAAGCTCAGCTTTTCGCAGGCCATCTCATATTCCTCAGCCGGCGCCAGCGCGGCGCTGCCGCGCGCGGGCACGGGCGCGTCCAGAAGGCTGAAAATCTGCCGCGCGGCGGCAATGGCGCTCATCCTGGCATGGTAATGCACCGAAAGCCCGCGCAGCGGCACGAAATATTCCGGGGCCAGCAGCAGCACCAGAAAGGCCGGGTAGAAATCGAAATGCCCGTGGATCAGCCGCGCCCCGAACAAAACCGCCACCAGCGCGATCGCCAGCGAGGCGAAAAACTCCAGCACCGCGCTGGTGAGAAAGGCGATGCGCAGCCCATCCATGGTGGTGCGGCGATAATCGTCCGAAATCCGGGCGATGATGGCGATCTCATCGCGCGCCCGGCCAAACAGCTTCAGCGTGGTCAACCCCTGCAGCACATCCAGGAAATGCGTACCCAGCGCCAGCAGCTTCAGCCATTGGCGCTGATTGATCGCCTCCGCCCGGTAGCCGACAAACACCATGAAGAGCGGGATCAACGGCCCCGCGACCAGCAGCACCAGCCCGCTGATCCAGTCCAGCGAGAACACGAAGGCGAGGATGGCCAGCGGCACCGCGACGCAGAGATACATCTGCGGCAGATAGCGGGCGAAATAGGGCTCCAGCGCCTCCACCCCGTCCAGCAGCACGGTGGCGTGCTCGGCGCTGGCCGCCCCCTCGGCCGGGCCGCGCGCGAATAGCCGCTCCAGCAAGGCGGCGCGCAGCCCGGTTTTGATGGTCAGGCAGGCGCGGCTGGCCAGGCGCTCGGCGCCATAGGTGAGCAGTGCGCGCAGCCCGAACAGCAGGGCCAGCAGCAAAAGCGGCGTCTCCAGCCGGCTCAGCGGCTGATGCAGGAAGGAGATGGCGGTGACCAGCTTGGCCAGCAGCACGGATTGGCCGATCACCACCCAGGCGGAGAGCAGCCCCAGCCCGATGCTGCCATAGAGCGCGCCCCGGGCGCGCTTGCCTTCGCGCATCAGGCGCGGATCCATGCGGTCACTCATGCCGGCGAGCTAACCCGGCGCGGGGGATACCGCCAAGATATATATCAAATCCTCACGCTTCCGGCGGCGGCACCTGGCGCTGCCATTCCCGGGCAATCTCGATCCTTCGCGCCACCCAGACATCCGGCAGGGAGGCGACATAATCCAGAATCTGCCGCAGCGCGCCGATGCGCCCCGGCCGGCCGATGATGCGGCAATGCAGCCCGATGGAGAGCATTTTCGGACAGCTCTCGCCTTCCAGCCGCAGCGCGTCGATGGCGTCCTTGATGTAGGTGACGAAATGCGCGCCGGTATTGAAGCCCTGCACCGCGGCGAAGCGCATATCGTTGGTGTCCAGCGTGTAGGGCAGGATCAGCTGCGGCTTGCCCCATGTGGTGTCGTAATAAGGCAGGTCATCCGCGTAAGAATCCGCGTCATACACAAAACCGCCTTCCTCGACCACCAGCCGCGCCGTGTTGGGGCTGGTGCGGCCGGTGTACCAGCCGAGCGGGCGATGGCCGGTAAGCGCGGTGATGATCTCGATGGCGCGCTGCATATGGTCGCGCTCGATCTCTTCCGGCACATATTGGTAATTGATCCAGCGATAGCCGTGGCTGGCGATCTCCCAGCCGGATTTCAGCATCGCCTCCACCGCCTCCGGGTTGCGCTGCATCGCCATCGCCACGCCATACACGGTGAGCGGCAGCCCGTGCGCCTCGAACAGCTTGCGGATGCGCCAGAACCCGGCCCGTGCCCCGTAATCATAGAGGCTTTCCATGGAATGATGGCGCATTCCCGGCACCGGGGCGGCGCCGACAATCTCGGAGAGGAAGGTCTCCGCCCCTTCATCGCCGTGCAGCACGGAGTTTTCCGCGCCCTCCTCGTAATTCAGCACGAAGCTCAGCGCCAGCTTGGCCCCGCCCGGCCAGGTGACGCGCGGCGGGTGGCCGGCATAGCCGGGAAGGTCACGCGGGTAGGCAGGGCTGTTAGCCGCCGCGATAGGTGGAATAGCCATAGGCGCTCAATATCAAAGGGACATGGTAATGGCGCGCGGGCTCATGCACCAGAATGCGCACCGGGATGATGTCGTAAAACTCGGCCGCCCTGCGATAGCCGGCGGCGTGGAAGCGCAGCTCATAGGCGCCGGCGACGAGGGATTCGGCCAGGCAGGCGCGCCCGCCTTCATCCAGCGTCACCGCGGTCACCGCCCCGCCCGGCGCGTGCAGCTCCACCTGCATCCCCGCCGCGCCGCAGCCCTGGACGACATCCAGCACATGGGTGGTGAGGCCCTTCATGGCGTGATGTCCTGCAGCCGCAACCAAGTGATATGGCCGATTTCGCGCAAGGCGGTCTCCTTTTCCGTGACCGGGTCATGTTCAAGCCGTTTGGCGAAGGCCTCCAGAATGGCCGCCTTGCCGGGCTGCAGCCGCACGCAGATGATGAAGGGAAAGCCGAATTTTTCCCGGTAGGCGGCGTTCAGCGCGGTGAAGCGGGCGAATTCCTCGGCGCTCAGCGCCCGCAACCCCGCCTTTTGCTGCTCGGCCTGGGAGGCGGCGGTGAGGTCCGCCTGGCCTGCGCCAAGCTCGGGATGGGCGCGGATCAAGGCGAGCTGCTCGGCCTCCGATGCGTCCGCCACCACCGCCACCAAGGCGGCGTGCAGGCTGGCCTTGTCCGGAAAGGGAGAGGTTGTGAAGGCCCGTTCCACCACCCAGGGGGAATGCTCGAACAGGCCGAGATACGGGCCGGACTCAGCGATCATGTCGACCTCCGGGAATTTCGCGACACGCTTGGCGAAAATCACTCACCCCCGCATAGTGGCGCTGATAGCCCAAGGGCGCAACCGGGACTGAGATGATGAAGAGCCTGACCGATCTGATCGATATGCATGATGCCAGCCGGGAGGAGTTTCTCGCCGAACTGGTCCGCCACCCGTCCGACAACCCGGCCGGGGACTGCACCCCGCACGCGGCGATGACAGCGGCGCTGCTGGAGCGGTTAGGGTTCCACGTGGAACGTCATGTGGTCCCAGAGGCGCTGGTGCGGGCGCATGGCATGGTCAGCTGCACCAATCTCATCGTCCGCCACGGCTTCGGCCCCGGCCCGACCATCGCGCTCAACGCCCATGGTGACGTGGTGCCGCCCGGCGAAGGCTGGAGCGCGGACCCGTACGGGGCCGAGATCCGCGACGGCTGGATGTATGGGCGCGGCGCCGCCGTCTCCAAATCCGACATCGCCTCCTACGCTTTCGCGCTGAAGGCGCTGAAGGAGAGCAAGCTGGCGCTGAAGGGTACGATCGAGCTGCACATCACCTATGATGAGGAGACGGGCGGGGAGATCGGCCCCGGCTGGCTGCTGGCGGAGGGGATTTCAAAGCCGGATGCGGCGATCGCCGCCGGGTTTTCCTATAATGTCGTCACCGCGCATAATGGCTGCCTACATCTGGAAGTGACGGTGCTGGGCCGCTCCGCCCATGCGGCGAAGCCGGAAACCGGGATCGACGCGCTGCAGGCGGCAACCTGCGTGCTCAACGCGCTCTATGCCGAGCGGGCGCGCCTGCGTGGCCAGCCCTCCGCCATTCCCGGCATCGGCGCGCCGGGGCTCACCGTGGGGCTGATTTCCGGCGGCATCAACACCAATGTGGTGCCGGACAAGATCACGCTGCGCCTGGACCGGCGCATCACCCCGGACGAAGACCCGGCGGCCGTGGAGGCGGGCTTGCGCGCGCTGATCGAACAGGCGGTGACGGAGGTTGCAGGGGCGCGGGTGGAGATCCGCCAGGTGCTGCTGGCGCTCCCGCTCACCCCGCTGCCGGGGAGCGAGCGCTTGGCGGAGGCGTTGAGCCGCCGCGCCACGGAGATTTACGGCGAGCAAATCGGCACTACCGGCGTGCCGCTTTACACCGATGCCCGCCATTACGCCGCCGCCGGCGTGCCGATCGTGCTCTACGGTGCCGGGCCGCGCAGCATCGAGGAAGCCAACGCGCATCGTGCGGATGAGCGGCTGCCCCTGGCGGACCTGCACCGCGCGACCAAGGTGGTGGCGCTGGCGCTGGCGGATTTGTTGGGGTGAGGCCTATTCATTGGTCTCGCCGGTCTCTCCATCCTGCGCCTCCACCTTCTTGGATTCCGGCGAGTTCTCCTGGCGCAGGAAGATACTGAGCACGACATAGAGGCCGATGGCGCCGAACTCGGCCTCCCAGCACTGGAACACCGAGAACCAGAAATCCGCGCTGCCGGCATAGGCCAGGGTGGAGAGGGTTGGCAGATGCTGCAGCGTTTGCTGCTCGTTATAACGCCAGCTGCCGAACAGCAGATGCAGCCCGAAGGCGATGACGAACATGGCGATGAACGCCAGGGACAGCGAATTGGCATAGAGCGTGTCGGCCAGATTATCCTGCCGGCGCAGCTTCCAATAGACCGTGCGCTGGCTCAGGCCGGCAGGCTTGCGCGAATGCGCGGCACCTTTCTGCCGCAGCACCGCGCTGAAGGCGATCAGCACCGCCAGCTGCAGGATCGCCGCCTGCCAGTTGCTGAAGGCGCCATCCAGAAAATTGCCAGTGCGCAGATAGGTCCCGAGTGAAATCGCCGGAAAATGCGCTTCTTTCAGGCTGCCATTATAATCGACCCAGCCGGTGAGCCCCTGCGGGATCAGGCAGAGGATGAACAGGGTGAAGAAGGCAATGGAGAGCCCGTCATCGCGCCAGAGCTTGCGAAGGCGGTTGCCGAGACTCTCGTTCAACGGGGTGGTCAGGCTGGACATGCGCATCCTCTGAGCGGGTCTTGCAGATATATGTCCGCCAAGGCCGCAAGGAAGATGGTTCAGCGCGCGGCGAGGCGCTCCAGGAAACCCAGCATCACCCGCGCCGCCGCGTCCACATCCTCGGGCGTGACATGTTCGGCAGGGTTGTGGCTGACCCCGTCCCGGCAGCGGATGAACAGCATGGCCACGGGGCAGAGGGCGGCCATGCTCATCGCGTCATGCCCGGCGCCGGAGGCGAGGGCGAAGGGGCGCCCGCCTTGCGCGGCGATGCTCTCCGCCAGCAGGCGCTGGGCCGTCTCGTCGCACAGGCAGGGGGCGAGCTGCTGGACGGTTTTCACCTCCTGGCCGATGCCGCGCCGGGCGCAGAGTGCCGCCAGCCCGTCGCGGAATTCCTGTTCCGCCGCATCGCGCGGGCCCGCCAGCGGGGCGCGCAGATCGACCGAGAAGCTGACCAAGCCGGGGATGACATTGCCCACCCCAGGGGCCACGCTGAGCGCGCCGACGGTGCCGACGATGCCCTCCCGTGTCGCGATACGCTCGACCAGCAGCACCGCCTCGGCGGCGGCGGCCAGCGCGTCCCGGCGCAGCCCCATCGGAGTGGTGCCAGCATGGTTAGCCATGCCAATGAGGGTCACGGCCAGGCGCGTCTGCGCGGCGATGCCGGTGACGATGCCCAGCGGCAGATTTTCCGCCTGCAACACCGGGCCTTGTTCGATATGCGCTTCCAGATAGAGCCGCACATCGCCGCGCGGCGGGGGCTGGCACAGGGCGGCCGGGTCCAGCCCGAAGCCGCGCATCGCCTCGCCCATCGAGATGCCGTCTTCGTCCAGCAGGGTGGTGGGGTCCCCCGTCAGCGTGCCGGCGCGGTAGCGGCTGCCGGTCATCGAGGCGTGGAAGCGCGAGCCTTCCTCATCGCCAAAGGCCAGGATTTCGATGGCGAAGGGCAGGCGCTTGCCTTGCCGGGCCAGGTCCTCGACCACGCCCAGCCCCAGCATCACCCCCAGCGCCCCATCATAGGCGCCGGCATCGCGCACGCTGTCGATATGCGAGCCGATCAGCACGGTGGCCGCGCCGGTGCCCTCATACCGGCCGATCAGCGTGCCCGCCGCGTCCAGCCGCGTGCTCATCCCGGCCTCCCGCATCCAGCCGGTCAGCCTCTCCAGCGCGGCTTTGTGGGCCGGGGTGAGGAAGCGGCGGGTGAGGGCGCCTGCCGCCTCGCTGTAAGGCGGTTGCTTGAACAGGTCGCAACGGGAGACGGCGATGGCGCCAAGGCTCTGGGTCATGCCCAAAAACTAGCCGCAGATAGCGATTGCCCGCAATAAGATGGCTCGCTAGCATTTACCCGGCGCAGGCAGCGTGAAGGAGTGCCCAAGGATGGACCAGATCTCTCCCCCGAAGAGCGAGGCGCTGACAGAGCTGGCGGCGCGGGTCCGGCATGATCTGGCCTGTCTGGATTACCCGGCCAGGCCCTGGGTGCGCCCGCATCGCCACCCGGAGGGGCATGTGTATGACGTGCTGATCGTCGGCGGCGGGCAGAGCGGGCTGGCGGCGGCTTTCGGGCTGGTGCGCGAGAAGGTGGAGAATATCCTGGTGCTGGACGAAAACCCGGAGGGCCAGGAAGGCCCCTGGGTGACTTATGCCCGGATGGTGACGCTTCGTACGCCCAAACATCTGATCTCGGTGGATCTCGGCGTGCCCTCGCTCACCTTCCGCGCCTGGTGGGAGGCGCAATATGGCGCCGAAGGCTGGGAGGCGCTGGGCAAGATCCCGCGCGCGGCCTGGATGCGCTATCTGATCTGGTATCGCCGGATTCTGGGGATTCCGGTGCGCAATGAGGCGAAGGTGACGCTGATCGAGCCGGTGCAACGCGGGCTGTTTCGCGTGCATGCCGGCGGTTCGGCGCTGCTGGCGCGCAAGGTGGTGCTGGCCACCGGCATTCAGGGCGGCGGTGAGTGGCACACGCCGGATTTCATCAAGACGCTGCCGAAATCCCGCTACGCCCATACCTCGGAGGCGGTGGATTATGCCGCGATGCAGGGCAAGCGCATCGGCATTCTCGGCGGCGGCGCCTCGGCCTTTGACAATGCGCAGTTCGCGTTGGGGGAGGGCGTGGGGCGCGTGCAGGTGTTTATCCGCAAGCCGGCGCTGCCCAAGATCAACCCGATCCGTTTCATGGAAAATGCCGGTTTCCTCGGGCATTTTTCGGATCTGAGCGATGCCCAGCGCTATGACGGCATCGACCATTTCCTCTCCTTCAACCAGCCGCCGACCAATGACACCTTCAACCGCGCCTGCGCCTATGAAGGCTTCTCCTTCCATCCCGGCGAGCCCTGGCTTTCAGTGCGGGAGACACCGGATGGGGTGGAGGTGACGACGCCGAAGGCCACCTACCTGTTCGACTTCCTGGTGCTCTCCACCGGGCTGTTGACCGATGCGCGGCTGCGGCCGGAGCTGGCGGCGCTGGCCGGGGATATCGCCTGCTGGCGGGATAAATACCAGGCCCCGAAGCCGAACCCCTTGATCGACGATCATCCTTATCTTGCCAGGGATTTTTCCTTCACCGCGAAGACGCCGGACGGCGCTGACCGGCTGCACGGGCTGTTCAATTTCAACTATGCGGCGCTGGCGAGCCTGGGGCTCTCCGCCTCGGCGCTCTCAGGCATGAAATTCGCCGCGCCGAAGCTGGTTTATGGCGTGGTCTCGCAGCTTTTCACCGACGATGCGCCGGAGATTTTGGCGGATTACAAGGCTTATGCGGAGGAGGAGTTCAGCGGGGTCTGGCCGTGAAGATTGGGGGGAGGTTTTGAAAAAAATCCCCCCAAGACCCCCTAAAAACTTTTATAACTCAGGCAGCCTCTTCCTCGCCCCAGCAATAGAGCTTGGAGGTTTGCCCGATGCCGGGGTTGAAGCAGTTGCATGGGTCCAGCGCCTGGTAATGCGCCGCCAGTGCGGGCTTGGCGGGGTAGAGATGGCCGACATTATGCTCCGCCGGATATTCCGCCCCGCGACCATCCAGCAGCCCCCACATCTCATGCTCGATGGCGATCGGATCATGCCCGGCCTTCACCACATAATCCTGGTGGAACACATGGCAGAAGAAATGCCCGTAATAGAGCTTGTGCAGCAGCTTGCCGTCCATCTCCGCGGGGAGCCTCTCCACCCAATCCTGGTCGTTGCGGCGCAGGGCCACGTCCAGCGCGACAATGTCCGAGACCGTGTCGCGATGAATGGCGCGATAGCGGATCGCCGCCCCCGCCACGGCGAAGCGGTGCAGGAAGGCTTTCGCACCTTCCTCCGGCGTGCATTCGAAAAAATGCCCGCCAGCGCTGGGAAACAGTGAAGCAAGATAAGTCCGCGCCTCCGCAATGCCGGGGCCGGACATTTTCAGCAGCAGATGATGCTCAAAGCGGTCCCGGTAATCGCGCATCCGGGCGGGCAGATGCTGGGGGAACAGCTTGCTCGCCGCCTGCATCAGCCGGTCGCTGAGATCCTTCGGCAGAAATGAAAATCGCGAGGCAAAGGCATCGAACTTCGCTTTCGCCGCGAACAGGGCGGGCAGCCGGTCGGTGCCTAGTTTCTCAATCGCGATCACCGTATCCTTGCCGTACAGAGCCGCGATGTCGAAGGCGGTGCGGTGGATATATTCGCCCGCCACCGGCAGGCTGGCGAAGCCACCCAGAATGTCGCGGCGGATGCGCGTCAGCGCGGCCGCGTCATTGCTGCCGATATAAAATACCGCTGTCTCTTTTTCCGCCGCGAAACTATCCAGCCGCACGGCGAAAATCATCAGCTTGCCGGCACTGCCGGAGGCTTCGCAGAGCCGGCGCGGATCGGCGTTGAAGCGGGCGGGGGTGGCGGCGTCGATCTCGCGGACATGCTGGGCGTAGTCGGGGTCCGAGGCGGCGCGGCCGGCCGGGTGCTCGATTTCGTCGGCGGTGAAATCGCCGCGCTCCAGCCGAGTGAGCATCGCTTCCGGGTCGTTGCCGAGGCGCAGCCCGATATGGTTGACCAGCTCAATGGCGCCCGCCTCATTCACCCGCGCATAGATCGCCAGCTGGGTGAAGGCCGGGCCGCGATGGATCAGCGCCCCGCCGGAATTATTGGAAATCCCGCCCAGTACCGAGGCGCCAAGGCAGGAGGAGCCGATGACCGAATGCGGCTCGCGCCCCAGCGGGCGTAAGGTTTTCTCCAGCTGGAACAAGGTGGCGCCAGGCAGGCAGACCACCTGGCGCCCCCCCTCCAGCAGATGGATCTTTGCCATGCGGGTGGTGCTGATGAGCACGATCGGCCGGTCATACTCATCGCCATCCGGGGTGGAGCCGCCGGTGAGGCCGGTATTGGAGGCCTGCATGATGATGATGACGCCGGCCTGGTGGCAGGCCTGCAGCACCCGCCATTGCTCGACCAGGCTGCCCGGCCGCACCACCGCCAGCACCTTGCCGGTGCCAAAGCGATAGCCGGTGCGAAACCGGCGCGTCGCGGCCTCCGCGGTCAGCACATGCCCGGCCCCGACCGCGCCTTGCAGGGCGGTGATCAGATCAGCGTTGCGGTCGGGCATGGGTTCTGTCCTTGTTGCGGTGGCCGCCACTCTGGGCGGTTTCACTGGTTTTGCCAGCCCCGTGGCGCGGGGCTGGCTTGTTCAGCCCGGGATCACCCAGGGGATGAGATACTGCTCGATAATCACCAGCACCGCCAGCGCCAGGGTCAGCACGATGGAATGGATGAACACCCGGGCGAACACCTTGCCCTCCTGCCCGGCCATGCCGGTGACGCTGCAGCCGGTGGCGATGTTCTGCGGCGAGATCACCTTGCCCATCACCCCGCCGGCGGAGTTGGTGGCGGCGATCAGGATCGGGCTGAGATTGAGCTGCCTGGCCGCGACCACCTGCAGATTGCCGAACAGCGCATTGCCGGAGGTATCGGAGCCGGAGAGCATCACCGCCACCCAACCCAGGAAGGGCGAGAGCAGGATGAAGAAATGCCCGGTGGCTGCCACCCCGGCCCCCAGCGTGTAGGCGAGGCCTGAATAGTTCATCAGATAGGCGAGGGCGACGATGGACATCACCGTCACCACCGCCAGCCAGATCTGCTTCAGCGTGGCGCCGATGCAGCCGAGCAGCGCCCCCGGCGAGACCCGGCCGAGCATGGCGGTGAGCAGCGCGGTTAGCAGAATCGCGGTGCCGGTGGCCAGCGGCTGGAAGCCATAGACCGCGGCATAGGGCTTGGCATGGTAGAGGGTGATCGAGATCGCCTTGTCCAGCCCCGGCCAATGGATGCTCTGCGCGCCGATGGCGGCGATGTTCAGATTGGTCCAGACGATGACGATGACCGAGACCAGCACCCAGGGCAGCCAGCCGCTCCAGGGGTTGCGCTTGGAGTGGGATTCCGCCCCGTGCAGCGCCTCGTCCTTGATCGCGAATTCAGCGTCGGGTTTCGGTTTCCAAACCTGCAGGAACAGCAGCGTGAAGACCAGCGAGCCGAGCGAGGAGAGCACGTCGGTCAGCGCATAATCCAGCAGGTTGGAGGCGATGAACTGCATCGCCGCGAAGGAGCCGCCGGCGGCCAGCAGCAGCGGCCAGAGCGCCTTCAGCGAGCGCCAGCCGCCATAGATGGTGATGACATAGAAGGGCAGCAGCAGCGCGATCACCGGCAGCTGGCGGCCGAGCATGGCGCCGAGTGCGGTGGTGGGCAGGCCGGTGACCGCCCCCAGCACCGTCACCGGCACACCCAGCGCGCCGAAGGCGACCGGGGCGGTGTTGAAGATCAGCACGAATACCAGCGCTTCCAGCGCGGGAAAGCCGACCAGCATCAGCAGCGAGGAGGTAATGGCCACCGGCGTGCCGAACCCGGCCACACCCTCCAGCAAGGCGCCGAAGCAGAAGCCGATCACCACCAGCACCACCCGGCGGTCATTTGGCAGATGGTTGATCACCCAGGCGCGGAAGGCCTCGAAATAGCCGGCGCGGACGGAGATATTATAAAGCAGCAGCGCGTTCAGCACGATCCACATCACCGGCCAGGCGGCGAATACGGCGCCATTGGCCGCCGCCGCCAGCGCCAGATGCACCGGCAGCTGCCAGAAGCCGACCGCGACGATGAAGGCGGCGGCGAGCCCGGCCAAAGCCGCCTGCCAGGCCGGCCGGCGCAGCACGCCGAGCAGCACCAGCACCAGCGCCACCGGAATCGCGGCCACGAGAAACGATAAAACCAGACTGCCCCCGATGGGGGTGATGAGCTGTGCGAACATTTCTGTCCCTGTGATTTGATTATGGTCCTTGGAGTGCTGGCCGGTTAGCATGCCAAGATTGTTATTGGCAATAAATTTTTACCATAATGCATTCTGGTACAACTGGCGCCGGGCTGTTTATAATGCCGGTCGGTTTTTGAGGGACGGTGCGATGGCTGAAAAGGTGAAGCCGGTGCCGCTGGCGGATATCATCGCCGAGCGCATCCAGACGATGATCCTGGAAGGGGCGCTGCGGCCGGGGGAGAAGCTGCTGGGCGAGCGCGAGCTGGCGGAGCGGCTGGGGGTCTCGCGCCCGTCTCTGCATCAGGCGCTGGCGCAGCTGGAGGAGCGCGGGCTGCTGGTCTCCGGCAAGTCCGGCACCAGCGTGGCGAGGTTTCTTGACCGGCTGGCCGACCCGCTGGCGGAGTTATTCGTGACCGAGCCGCGGGCGACGGCGGATTATATCGAGTTCCGGCGCACGGTGGAGGTGGCGGCCGCCGGCTATGCCGCCATCCGCGCCACCCAGCCCGAGCGCGAGGCGATCGCCGATTGCCTGCGCCGCATCCAGGCCGCGCATGATGCCGGGGAGTCGGCCCTGGAGGCGGATGTGGATGCCGAGCTGCACGGGCTGATCTACGAGGCCTCGCATAACCTGATGGTGCTGCACATCATGCGGGTGTTGGGCGATCTCTTGCGCAAGAACGTCTTTTATAATCGTGAGACGCTGTATCTGCGCGCGGGCCTGCGCGATTTGCTGCTGGCGCAGCATCTGCGCATCGGCGAGGCGGTGTTGAGCGGGGATGCCAACGAAGCGGGTGAGGCGATGCGCGCGCATATGGATTTCACCGGCTCGACGCTGGAGGATATCCAGCGCGAGGAGGCGCGTCTGGCCACCGCCATGCGCCGGATCGACCGGAAATATCTGGTCGCCGGCGCGGAGGACGGCCAAGGCTGATCTTACGGCTTGTGGGGGTGGTGGCGCTCGAATTCCAGCCTGTCCTTGAACAGGCAGATCATCACCGCAATGAAGCCGATTGCCACTGGCACCGCCAACATTTCCGCCCAGATTGTCACGTCGTTCATGGGTCTTGCCTTTGCTTCCACGCCCCAGCTCGCGAATGCCCCGCGTCTTTTCGCGCGGTGGATCGCCAATTTAGCGCCGTGATCCCGCAAAGGCCAGAAAATAGTCCCGAATCAGGACCTAAAAACCGAAAGGCCGCTCTGTGCCCCGCGCGCGTGTGCGGCGCAATATGGGGTCAGCTTGACGCGGCTGGGGCGGGGCAGACGCCGTGCAGGAAGACATGAATGGCGGCGCGGATATGGGCGCGCCGTGCCTCGCCGCTGCGCCAGGCGAATTCGCCGATGGATTTCAGGATCATCGCGCCGAAAATCATGTCCGAGAGCATGCGCGCGCTGGTCAGCGCATCCAGTGCCAGGTTGATCAGGCCGCGATCCGCCTGGCGCTGCATCCAGATGGCCAGCGCCGCATGCGCCTGCTGCGCCCCGTTGGTGCGGGCGATCTCGCTCAGCTCCGGGTAGGTCTGGGCCTCCGCCAAGGTCATGCGGAAGAAATCCAGCCGCTCCTTGTCCTCGTCCTCGCTGATATCGATCCTGAAAATCCGCTCCAGCGCCGCCGCCAGGGGCAGATCGTCAGGCACGGGCAGCTCCAGCCATTGCGGGCGGTCGGCATCCACCACCGCGGCGAACAGCGCGGATTTGCCCGGAAACAACCGGTAGAGCGTCTGTTTGGAGATCTTGCAGCGTGTCGCGATGTCCTCGGTCCGGGTCGCGCCATAGCCTTGTTCCAGGAACAGGCGCCGTGAACAATCGATGATCAATCGCCGCTGCGTCTCGTCCGTACAGGCTTTTGGCCGCCCCCGATGCTTGCAAATCTCCTTGGACACTCAATCCCATCCATATTCGTTTCTTTGACGCGAAAAAATGCAACCATGTCGCGTCTTGACAGCCCTTCGCAATCGCACAATATCAGTACTCATAAGTACTGTAAATGTTTTGAGGTCGTTGCTTCACTCTGGTGCATGGTTCAGACATCCGCGATTCTCCGTATCGCGGATCTATGACGCTGAATCACACTAGATCTTTGATTTTGCTAGTGCTCCAACTGGGTTTCCGTTGTTTTCATTCCAGCCTGCCTTTGAGAGGTCTTGATGTCCGTCGAATTTCGTCGCCCCGCCCGTGGCCGTGCCCTGGCGGCAACGTGCCTTGCCGGGCTCACGCTTCTGGCTGGTTGTGACAAGCAGAAGGCCGCCTCCGCGCCGCCGCCGCCGGCGGTGGGCACGGTCACCATCAAAACCCAGCCGGTGACCCGGGAAACCGAGTTGCCGGGCCGTACCGCCGCGGTGATGACGGCGCCGATCATCCCGCAGGTGACCGGGGTGATTCTCAAGCGGCTGTTCGTCGAGGGTTCGGATGTGAAGGCCGGGCAGCAGCTTTATCAGATCGACCCGGCGCCCTATCAGGCGACTTATGACAGTGCCGTTGCCACATTAAAGCATGACGAGGCGCAGCTGGCCACGGATCAGGCGCAGGCCCGGCGCTACAAGCCTCTGGCGCAGGCCCAGGCCGTCAGCCAGCAATCCTACGACAATGCGCTGGCGACGGTGAAAGAGGACGAGGCCAATGTCGCCTCCGCCAAGGCCAGCATCGAGAGCGCGCAGATCAACCTGAATTACACCAAGGTGTTCTCGCCGATCTCGGGCACCATCGGCGCCTCCACGGTGACCCCCGGCGCGCTGGTGACGGCGAACCAGAGCACGGCCCTGGCGACGGTGACGCAGCTCGACCCGATCTATGTCGATCTGAACGAATCCTCCGAGACCTGGCTGCGGCTGAAGCAGGAAATGCAGTCCGGCACGTTGCAGACCAACGCCGATGGCACGGCCAAAGTGACGCTGACCCTGGAGGACGGCAGCACCTACGCGCCAGCGGGCAAGATGCAGTTCGCCGAGGTGAATGTGGACCAGACCACCGGCACGGTGCTGGTCCGCGCGATCTTCCCCAACCCCGACCATCTGCTGCTGCCGGGCATGTATGTGCACGCGGTGATCGATGAAGGGGTGGACAAGAACGGCATTCTGGTGCCCGAGCAGGCGGTCTCCCACGACACCCATGGCGACCCGACCGTGCTGGTGGTCGGCAAGGATGATTTGGTCGCGCAGAAGGTGATCAAGACCGGCGCCACGCTCGGCAATGACTGGGTGGTGACGGGCGGGCTGCAGCCGGGCGATCGCGTGATCGTCGATGGGCTGCTCAACGCCACCCCCGGCCAGAAGGTCACGCCCACCGACGAGACCGCCAAATTCGCCTCCGGCAACGCCGCCTCCTGACCCCGGTTCCAGGACTCCGATATGTCACGTTTCTTTATTGACAGGCCGATTTTCGCCTGGGTTCTGGCGCTGGTGCTGATGTTGGCCGGCGCCATCGAGATTACCCAGCTGCCGATCGCGCAATACCCCTCCATCGCCCCGCCGGCGATCTCGATCTCCACCAGCTATGCCGGCGCGAATGCGACGACGGCGGCGAATACCGTGATCCGGCCGATCCTGCAGCAAATGTCGGGTCTGGACGGGCTGGAATATATCGATTCCACCGCCGAGGCGACCGGCGCGGTGACGATCACCCTGACCTTCAAGCAGGGCACCGATCCGAACATCGCCCAGGTGCAGGTGCAGAATAAGCTCTCTCTGGCCGAGCCGACCTTGCCGAGCGAAGTGACCCAAAGCGGCATCAATGTGCGCAAGGCCGAGAAGAACTATATGTTGTTCTTCGCGCTGGAATCCACGAACAGCACCATGGATCACGCCGCACTCGGGGATTACATCGCCTCCAATTTCGAGGATCCGATCACCCGTATTCCCGGCGTTGGCGATTACACGCTGTTCGGCTCGGAATATGCGATGCGCATCTGGCTCAATCCGGGTGAGCTGTTCAAATACGGGCTGACCGCCGCCGATGTCGTCTCCGCCATCCAGGCGCAGAACATCCAGGTGCCGTCCGGCGAGCTGGGCAGCCTGCCGGCGGTGAAGGGCCAGCGGCTCGACGCGCTGATCAACGGCCCGAGCCAGTTTACCGATCCCAAGCAGTTCGAGAATATTCTGCTGAAGGTGGAGACCAGCGGCGCCCAGGTGCGGCTGAAAGATGTCGCCAAGGTCGAGCTGGGGCCGCAGAGCTACGCGATCGACGCCACCTTCAACGGTCACCCGACCGCCGCCATGGGGCTGAAACTGGCGCCCGGCGCCAACCAGCTGGATACCGAAAAAGCGGTGAAGCAGGAGCTGGCGGTGCTGGCGAAGAGCCTGCCGCCGGGGGTGAAGCTGGTTTATCCCTACGATACCCAGCCCTATATCGTGCTGTCGCTGGAAGAGGTCGTGCAGACGCTGCTGGAAGCCATCGTGCTGGTGTTCCTGGTGATGCTGCTGTTCCTGCAGAATATCCGCGCCACGCTGGTGCCGACCATCGCCGTGCCGATCGTGCTCTTGGGCACGTTCGGGGTGCTGGCGGCGCTGGGCTACTCGATCAACACCCTGACCATGCTGGCGATGGTGCTGGCCGTCGGCCTGCTCGTCGATGACGCCATCGTCGTCGTGGAAAATGTCGATCGTCTGATGCATGAGCGCAAGCTCGCGCCGAAAGAGGCGGCGCGCCAATCGATGGATGAAATCTCCGGGGCGCTGGTCGGCATCGCGCTGGTGCTGGCGGCGGTGTTCCTGCCGATGGCCTTCTTCGGCGGCTCCACCGGCGTGATCTATCGGCAATTCTCGGTCACCATCGTCTCGGCCATGGTGCTGTCGATCCTGACCGCGCTGATCTTCACCCCCTCGCTCTGCGGCTCGCTGTTGCGCCCGCCGAAGGAAGGGGCCGGCACGCGCGGGTTCTATGGCTGGTTCAACCGCAACTTCAACCGCACCCGTAACGGTTATCTCGGCGGCGTGCGCAGGATGTCGCGCCATCGCCGGCTGACCATGGTGGGCTTTGTCTGCATCACCATCCTCACCGTCTTCCTGTTCACCCGGCTGCCGACAGGCTTCCTGCCGAACGAGGATCAGGGGCTGCTGCTGGGCCAGGTGACCCTGCCGACCGGCTCCACCGCCGAGCAGACCACGGCGTTGAACACCGAGCTGCGTGACTATATCGACAAGACCGAATCCGCGAACGTGAAGTCCGTCTTCAACGTCACCGGCTTCAGCTTCGCCGGTCAGGCGCAGAGCCAGGGCTTCCTGGTGATGCTGATGAAGCCCTGGGCCGACCGGCCCAAGGCGTCGCAGAATGTCGCCGCGATCGCGAACCGGGTGATGGCGCATTTCGCCGGCAACCCGGCCGGGCAGGTTTTCGTGCTGCAGCCGCCGCCGGTGCTGGAGCTGGGCAACGCCACCGGCTTCGATCTGGAGCTGATGAATTCCGGCAATCTCAGCAGCCAGGATTTCTTCAATGCCCGCAACAAGTTCCTCGGGCTGGCGGCGCAGGATCATCTGCTGGAGGCGGTGCGCCCCAATGGCCTCGGCGAGGCGCCGCAATATAATCTGAAGGTCGATCGTGAGGCGGCCTCGGCGCTCGGGCTGTCGATGAGCGATGTCAACACCACCATTCAGGCGGCCTTGGCCTCGGAATATGTCGACCAGTTCCAGCGCGACGGACGTGTGAAGGATGTCTATGTCCAGGGTGAGGCGGATGCGCGCATGCAGCCGAGCGACCTGGATAAATGGTATGTCCGCAATTCGTCCGGCGGCATGGTGCCCTTCAGCGCCTTCACCTCCGGCAGCTGGAGCGTCGGCCCGCAGGCGGTGGAAATCTATAATGGTGACGAGGCCTATGAGATGCAGGGCCAGCCGGCCCCGGGGGTGAGCTCGGGCACGGCGATGGCGGAGGTCGAGAAACTCGCCGCCGAGCTGCCCAAGGGCGTCACCATGCAATGGACCGGCCTCTCCTACGAGCAGGTGAAAGCCGGCTCGCAGACCGGCGCGCTCTACACCATCTCCGTCGTCTTCATCCTGCTCTGCCTGGCGGCCTTGTATGAAAGCTGGTCGATCCCGGTGGCGGTGATGCTGGTGGTGCCGCTGGGCATTATCGGCGCGGTGCTGGCCAATCTGCTGCGCGGCATTGCCAATGACGTGTATTTCCAGATCGGCCTGCTCACCACGATGGGGCTGGCGGTGAAGAACGCCATTCTGATCGTCGAGTTCGCCCGGAACTTCTATGAGCAGGGCGAAAGCCTGTTCGATGCGGCGCTGCATGCGGCGCAGGAGCGGTTGCGGCCGATCCTGATGACCTCGATCGCCTTCGTCCTCGGCACCTTCCCGCTGGCGATCGCGACCGGCGCGGGGGCGGGGGCGCGAACCGCCATCGGCACCGCCGTTGTCGGCGGCATGATCACTGCCACGGTGCTCGCCATTTTCTTCGTGCCGATCTTCTTCGTCGTGGTGCTTGGCTTGACCAAGGTGCGCCGCAAATCGGAGCAGGTGGAAGTGACACATACCGGCGGGGGCCATTGATCCATGCGTAACGTGAAACCGGTCTCCGCCCTGATGCTGGGGCTGCTCTCGGGCTGCTCGCTCATCCCGGCCTATCACCGCCCGGCGCTGCCGGTGCAGAATGCCTACCCGGTGGCGGGTGGCGGCGCCGGCCCCGCCGCCGCCGATCTCGGCTGGAAGGATTTCTTCAAGGACCCGGCGCTGCAGCAGCTGATTTCCCTCAGCCTCGCGAATAACCGCAATTTCCGCGAGACGGCGCTGAACGTGCAGCAGGCGCAGGCGCAATATCGCGTCGACCGCGCCAGCCTGTTCCCGACCATCGAGGGCGATGCCTATCAAACTGTCACCCACACCCCGGCCAATCTTAGCTCCGCCGGGCGGGCCATCACCTCGCATGAATACAGCCTGGGCGCGCAGGCGGTCTCCTGGGAGATCGACCTGTTCGGCAAGCTGCGCGCGACCGCGAAATCCGCGCATGAGACCTTTCTGAGCGATCTGGATACCGCGCTCAGCACCCAGATCTCGCTGGTGGCGCAGGTGGCGTCCGAGTACGATACCTGGCTGGCGGATCGGCAATCCTTGCAAATTTCGCAGAACACCGCGGCGGCGGATCAGAAATCCCTGTCGCTGGTGCAGCTGGAGCTGAATAACGGCACGGTGACGGCGCAGGATCTGGCCCAGGCGCAGATCACCTACGACACGGCGGCCGCCAGCGTGTCGCAATATCAGCGCCAGGTGGCGCAGGATATGGACGAGCTGGTGCTGCTGGCCGGCGCGCCCATCCCGCCCGCCTTGCTGGCGCGGATGAACGCGGTGGATGGGCTGGATGCCGAGGCGAAGCTGCCGCACGTGCCGGCGGGCCTGCCCTCCGATCTGCTCACCCGCCGCCCGGATATCCGCGCGGCCGAGCATCAGCTGCTGGCGGCGAACGCCAATATCGGCGCGGCGCGGGCGGCGTTTTTCCCGTCGATCTCGCTCACCGCCAGCGGTGGTGTCGCCAGCAACAGCCTCAGCAGCCTGTTCTCCGGCGGCCAGACCTCCTGGTCCTTCCAGCCGCAGATCACCATCCCGATCTTCACCGCCGGCGCCAATATCGCCAATCTCGACATCGCCAAGGTCGAGAAGAAGATCCAGATCGCGACCTATGAGGCGACCATCCAGTCCGCCTTCCACGATGTCTCGGACGCGCTGAACGGCCGTGAGACCTATGTGGATCAGGTGAAGTATGAGCAGGATCTGGTGAACGCGGATCAGCGTTATTACACGTTGGCGCAGATGCGCTTCAAGGCGGGGATCGATACCTACCTGAACGTGCTGGTGGCGCAGAATGATCTGCTCAGCGCGCAGCTCAATCTGGTGGCGCTGCAGCTGGCGCAGCGGCAGAACGAGATCACGCTGTACAAGGCGCTGGGCGGCGGCTGGGAGGCGAACAGCACCCCGGGCACGCAGCCAGTGCCGGCCACAATGCCCGCCGCGCAGCCGGTGGCGGGGCAAACCCCCGGCAAGCCGACATCGCTGACAGGCAATTGAGCCACGCCAAGGCCGGACCCCAGGGTCCGGCCTTTTTTCATGCGCGCAAGCGGGTATAGCTGAACGGGATGAAGCAAACGCCCAAGCCGCCCGGTTTGCATCTGCACGGGCTGACCCTGCGCTATGAAGGCCGCCCGTTGTTCGAGGGGCTGGCGCTGCGCGTGCCGGCGGGGCGCTGCGTGGCGCTGCTGGGGGCGAGCGGGGTGGGCAAGACGAGCCTGCTGCGCATCGCCGCCGGGCTGGAGACACCGGACGCCGGAGTGGTGGAGGCCGATGACGGCCAGGCTTTGGCCCCGCGCATCGCCTGGATGGGCCAGCAGGATCTGCTCTATCCCTGGGCGCGCGCCCTTGAGAATGTCACACTCGGCAGCCGCCTGCGCGGGCAGCGCCCGGATCATGCGCGGGCCATGGCGCTGCTGGAAGCGGTGGGGTTGGCCGGGCGCGAGCGGGCTTTGCCCAAGGAGCTCTCCGGCGGCATGCGCCAGCGCGTCGCTCTGGCCCGCACACTGTATGAGGACCGGCCGGTGGTGCTGATGGACGAGCCCTTTTCCGCGCTGGACGCGATCACCCGCGCCCAGATGCAGACGCTGGCCGCAACGCTGCTGGCCGGGCGGACGATGCTGCTGATCACCCACGACCCGCTGGAAGCCTGCCGGCTCGGCCACAGCCTGCATGTGATGGCGGGGCAGCCGGCGCGCCTCGGCCCGGCGATCACCGTGCCCGGCACCCCGCCCCGCGCCCCGGACGACGAGGCGCTGCTGCACACCCAGGCCGAGCTGCTGCGCGCCTTGCTGGCGGGGCAGGGGGCATGAGCCGGGTGCTGCGGCCGCTGGGCACCTGCGTGGGGCTGCTGGCGCTCTGGTGGGCGCTGGCGCGCTTCGCCAACATCCCCGCCTTTCTGCTGCCCGGCCCTGGTGCTGTGGCGCAGACGCTGGTGTCGCAATGGGGCTTCCTGGCCCGCAACGCGCTGGTGACGCTGCTGGAAATCGCCCTCGGGCTGGGCTTGGGCACGCTGTTCGGGGCGGGCTGCGCGCTGGTGATGGTGGCCTCGCGCGGGGTGCAGCGCTGGCTGCTGCCGCTGCTGCTGCTGAGCCAGGCAGTGCCGGTGTTTGCCCTGGCGCCGCTTTTGGTGCTGTGGCTGGGCTTCGGCCTCGCCTCGAAAGTGCTGATGGCGGTTCTGGTGATCTTCTTTCCCGTCACCGCCGCGTTTTATGACGGTCTGCGCCGCACCGAGCCGGGCTGGCTGGACCTCGCCCGCACCATGGGCGCCTCGCGGCTTGCCATTCTCTGGCGGGTGCGGCTGATGGCGGCGCTGCCGGCCTTCGGCGCGGGCCTGCGCATCGCCGCCTCGGTGGCGCCCATCGGCGCCATCATCGGCGAATGGGCCGGCGCCTCCGAGGGGCTGGGCTATGTGATGCTGAACGCCAATGCGCGGATGCAGACGGATGTGATGTTCGCCGCCCTGGTGCTGCTGGCGGCCATGACGATCCTGCTCTGGGTGGGGGTGGATATGCTGCTGAAAAAACTGCTGCACTGGGCGCCGGACTCGTAAAAGCGTCCATGGTCTGGTCTGGTCCGGATCGCGCCGCTATAACGCATCAAAGCCCCTTCCACCCGGTGGCAAAATGTAATGCACGCTCTTTGGCATCCTCTCGCGGCGTTGAGTCTGGCCCTTGCGGCGCTCCTGGCGGGGCACGCACAGCCCGTACGGCAGATTGCCAGGTTTGCGGTTGATGACAGTCCGGTCGTTGGGCTGGCGCTGAGCCCGGATGGCCGCGAGATCGCTTATGCGGGACCGGGTGGGGTTCACATCCTCGATGCCAAAAGCGGTGCGGCGCGTGCGGTGATTCCGGATATTGGCGGCCTGATCCAAAGCCGGGGGCAGGGGGTTATCGCCTTCAGCCCGGATGGCGCCACGCTGATCCTGCCGCCGCAACGCCAAAGCGGCTCCGCTTTCCTCTCGCTCTGGGCGGCGCGCACGGGCGTCAAACAGCGCGAGATCGAGAGGCTCTCCGGCCAAGAGGCGGGAGCGGCCATGTTCTCGATGGCGGCCAATGGCAAAACCATCGCCGCCGCCGCCAACGGGGATGGGGCGCGGGCAATCCGGCTTTTCACCTTGCCGGGCTTTCAGCCCGAACCGGTGATCAATGTGAGCTACATGCTGCAACTCGCCCTCTCGGCGGATGGTGCCACCCTTGCCGTCGCCAGTGCGACGGATCGATTGGATTTTTATGCAAGCGCCTCGGCAAAGCCAGAGGGCACGCTGGCTTTGCCGGTCAATGGCTGGACCGAACCGCTATCCGCCTTGGCCTATAGCCCGAATGGCGCGGCACTGGCGGCTGGCTTCGCCAATGGCGGGCATGTCGAGTTGCCATCACCGGACGGTACGCTGCGCACGGCCCCCAACCCGTTTCCAACCGCGCCGGTTCTGCTCTGGCATGTTTCGCAGGGCATGCCGCAAGGGGCGCCCTCGACATTATGTGGACCCCAGCCGGACGGCGTGGCGAATATGCTCTGGCTGCCGGATCAGCGCGGCCTTGTCATCACCGATGAACGAGGCGGTGCCAAACTCTGCCCCCTGAACGGTGATCCGGCGCAGAGCATCAGCCCCGATATCGGCGATGCCGTCGCCATCCCCGCGCTTGCGGCGGATGGGCACGGGCTCGCCATCGCTGTTAACGGAAAGATCGATGTCTACGTGCTTCAACCGGATGGAAAGTGACCCTCCATGGCCAGTCCTTTACCGGATCAGGACTATATCTACGCCTCTGAGATCGCGTATCTGAGCGATCCAAAGGCCAGCGTCGCGCAATTCCTGCCGCATTATGAAATTGCCGCGTCTCAGACCCTCGATAACGGGTTTCAGGCCATCGCCTTGCGTGCCAGCGACGGTCATTATCTGATCGCTTTTCGCGGTACATTGCCGGACTATAAAGGCACGTTGAACCGGTTTTTTAGCGCCTATGGCGCGCAGGTGAGCTTGGCGAATACGCCGCTCCCCTCCAAACGGCAGATCGAGCAGGCGCAGGAGGCCGAGGCGGCGTTGCAGGCTGATCCGATGATCCAGGATCTATCTGCCGATTTTGATATTTTTAGCGGTAAGCGCGTGGCACAATTTCAAAGCGGTCTTGCCTTCGTCACAAATATTGCGGGAATTGCCAAAGGTAAACCGATTTACATCACCGGCCATTCGTTAGGTGGCGGCATTGCGAATTTCGTCGCCGGAGCGTTGCCTGGCAAGATCGGCGCCACCTTCGCAGCACCGGGATATAAATTATACGGCGCCGCCAGTGCCGCCGCAATGGTCAATTACTATAACGTCAATGACAGCATTCCCACAGTGAATCTACGATATCATTGTGGCGCCTGTAAGGCCCTAGATATACTGCACAGCTCCTTCGCCGTGGAAACAGAGCTGCGTTTGCGCCGGCAGATCATTTACGGCTTCAACGGCACGCCTGATGCCACCACGGCGATGACCGCGCACGCCGACAAGGCGGCGCAGATCGTGCTCAGCAGCTTCGGCTTTTTGCTCGCCCGTTTGATCTATCATCAATTGCCGAACTATGCCGGCTGGCTCAATTGCAAATCCATCACCGGCAGAACAACCAAGTATACGATTCATGATTTCGCCAATGCCGCCGCGCCCATCATCACCCATCTGCTCTGGCTGCAGCGTCAGGCCAACAACCCGATCCACGGGCTTCTGACCTACGAGATGCGCATGTTCCGCCGCGGTGAGCGGTTTTTCGTGAATGTCTTTACCGCCTACGGGCAGGCGGAAATCGATATGGGCGCTTACGGGGCCGGATTTGGGCCGTAATCTAAGCCCCCTCCAGCGCCCTGATCGCAATCGCCACCGCCGAGGTCCGCGTCTCCACCCCCAGCTTCGGATATATCTGCTCCAGATGTTTGTTCACCGTCCGGTCGCTGACATTGAGACTCTGCGCGATGTCGCGGTTGGATTTGCCGCACGCCAGCCAGGGCAGCACTTCCGTCTCCCGCCGGGTCAGCCTCACACGCGCCTGCAGCCGGTCCACGTCATGGTCGGTATCCTGCTCGACGATGCGCAGCAGAAACTCCTCCTCCGCCATCTGGCCGATCAGCGCGAATTCCACCCGCCGCGCCGGCAAGGCCGGGGCTGGGGTCCCCTGTTTTCAATATTTCAACGATCCGTAAGCCTCCGCGGTATGAGGCGCTTGACCCTGCGATGTTCGGCAAATTACGTATGCAGCCAGGGTGCGGGGACGGGTTCGCCCCTGGAAATGGAGGCCCTCATGCGTCTTTTGCTTGCCTTGCTGGTTCCCTGGCTGCTGTTCTTCACCATCGGCCGGCCCTTCGCCGGGATCATCTGCCTGGTCCTGCAACTCACCGTCATCGGCTGGGTGCCGGCGGCGATCTGGGCGGTCTATGCGCTGAGCCAGTATGATACCGACCGCAAGCTTGCCCGCGCCTTCGGGCGGGACGGCTGAAACACGGCTATAACGCCAGGCGTTGAGTCGCCAGCCGCAACGCCTGGGGGCGGTGGCTGATCAGCAGGCAGGTCCGGCCTTTGATCAGCCTGGCCATCGCGCCCAGCACGGCGGTCTCGCTTTGCGCATCCAGCCCTTCGGTCGGCTCGTCCAGCAGCAAAATCGGCGCATCCTTCAGGAAGGCCCGCGCCATCGAGAGCCGGCGCGCCTGACCGCCGGAGAGGCGTTGCCCGGCCTCGCCCACCAGCGTCTCCAGCCCGCGCGGCATCGCCAGCACCTCGTCCAGCAAAGCCGCGTCGCGCAGCGCGTCATGCAGCTGCGTTTCGGTCGCGTCCGCGCGTGCGATCAGCAGGTTTTCTCGGATGCTGGTGTTGAACAGATGCGTGCGCTGCGCCACCACCGTACACAGGCCGCGGACGGTCTCGCCATCCAGCCGGCGCAGCTCCTGCCCGCCAATCTCCACCCGCCCGGATTGATAGTCCCAGAAGCGCAGCAGCACATTGAACAGGCTGGTCTTGCCGGCCCCGGACGCGCCGGTGATGCCCAGGCACGCCCCCTCGGGCACGCTCAGGCTGAGATCGCGCAGCACCGCCGGCCCGTCGCCATAGCCCATGCGCAGCTGCGACAAGCGCAGATCAAACCGCGCCGGGGCCAAAGCGGGCCGTGCGGGTTCGGCCAGGGCGGGGGGCAGGTCGACAATCTCGAAAATCCGCCGCGCCGCCGCCAGCCCTTCGCCCAGCGCCTGATAGGCGGCGGGCAGGGCGGCAACCGCCTCGAACCCGGCCAGCACGAACAGCCCCAGCATCGCGAAATCCGGGCCGGAGAGCGCGGGGCCGGCGGCTAGCAGCACCAGCAGAACCGCCCATAAGGTCAGGTTCGCAACCAGCCCCGCCCCTTCCTGGCCGGCGGCGGCAATACGCGCCCCGCGCCGCTGCGCGGCCAGGGCGGTGCTGCCGGCTTCCAGGCACATGCGGGTCTGGCGCGGCAAGGCGCCGTCCAGCAGCAGCTCGTCATAGCCGCGCAGCAGCGCGCTCAGCGCCGCCGCCTGGTCTCCCCGCGCCGCCGCCAAAGCCGTCCCGGGCGCGCGTCCCAGGCGCTGGGTGAGCAAAGGCAGCGCCAGCCCGGCCAGCAGCAGCCCGGCCAGCATCACCGCCGCCGCCGCGAAGCTGAACCGCGCCAGGAAGACCACCAGCAAAGGCACGCAGAGCAACGCCGCCAGGCTGGGCACCAGCACCCGCAGATAGAAGGTCTCCAGACTATCGATATCGGCGCGCATCCGGCTCAGCAGATCGCCGCTGCGCTGGCCCTGCAGCCGCGCCGGGGCCAACGGTTCCAGCCTTTCATAGAACCAGACGCGCAAGGCGCTCAGCTGCCGGAAGGTGGCGTCATGCGTGACCAGCCGTTCGCCATAGCGCCCGACGCTGCGCAGCACCGCCAGCCCGCGTATGGCGGCGGCGGGGGTGAAATATTCGATCATCGGCCCGCCATGCCCGGCCAGCGCCATGGCGGCGATGAACCAGCCGGAGAGTGCGAGCAGTGCCACATTGGCGAGGATCACCCCGGCAGAGAGCAGAACCCCCGCCAGCGCCCAGCCCCAGCCCGCCCCCAGCAGCGATAAAAGCCGGCGCAGATCCCTCATGCCGCCCCCTCATAGGCCGCCAGCGCGGCGCGATAGGCGCTGCCTTGCGCCAGCAGCGCGGCGGGCGGCCCATATTCCACCACCCGGCCCTGCTCGATCACCGCAATCCGGTCCGCCGCGCGCACACTCTCCAGCCGATGCGCGATGATCAGCACGGCTTTTTCTTGTCGCAGCGCTGCGATGGCGGCGCGGATGTTGTCCGCACTCTCCTCATCCAGGCTGGCATCCGGCTCGTCCAGCACCAGCAGGTCGGCGTTTTTCAGGATCGCCCGGGCCAGGGCGATGCGGCGCAGCTGCCCGCCGGAGAGCCCCTGGCCGGCCTCGTCCAGCCGCGTCTCGTAGCGCTGCGAAAGCGTCGCGATGAACCCGTCCGCATGCGCGGCGCGGGCGGCGGCGCGCACCTCCTCGTCGCTGGCCTCAGGGCGGGCGAGGCGGATATTTTCGGCGATGCTGACCGGGAACAAGGTCGGGCGCTGCGGCATCCAGGCGACGCGCGGGCGCCAGGATGCCGGGTCGATTTCGCGCAGATCCTGCCCATCGACCATGATCCGCCCCTGGCTCGGCGCCTCCAGCCCCAGCAGCAGCCGGGCCAAAGTTGTCTTGCCGCCGCCGCTCGGCCCCACCAGCGCCAGCATCTCGCCGCGCGCCAGGCTCAGATTGATCCCCTCCAGCGTGGGATGCGCGGGCTCATAGGCAAAGCCCACCCCTTCCAGCCGGACTTCGCCGAGGCGCGGCGTGGGCAGCGCCATGGTCCCGGTCTGCGCCACCGGGATAGGGGTTTCCAGAAACGCGACAATCTGCTCGGCTGCCGCCACCGCGTCCATTTTGGCGTGATATTGCGTGCCCATATTGCGCAGCGGCCGGTAGAATTCCGGGGCCAGCAGCAGCACGAAAAAGCCGGGCAGGAAGGCCATCTCGCCGTAATAGAGCCGAAACCCGATATAGACCGCGACCATGGCGATGCTGATCGTCGCCAGGAATTCCAGCACCAGGGCTGAAAGAAACGCGACGCGCAGCACCTCCATCACCGCATGCCGGTACTCCTCCGCCATTCGCCCGACGATGCGCGCCTGCACCCGGCTGACATTGAAGAGTTTCAGCGTCGTCAGCCCCTCGATCACATCGAACAGATGCGCCGAGAGCTGCGCCAGCTTGCGCCATTGAAGCTGGTTCAGCGATGCCGTGCCCTTGCCGATGACGATCATGAAGATCGGGATCAACGGCGCGCTGAGCAGCATGATCAGGAAGGAGACCCAGTCCGTCGGCAGCACCACGGCGAGGATGGCTACAGGCAGGAAGGCGGCCAGGGCGGTTTGCGGCAGATAGGCGGCGTAATAGGGGTCGAGCTTGTCCAGCCCGGTGGAAAACAAGGCCGCGAGTTCGCCGCTGCGCTGGCCCGCGATGAAGCGCGGCCCCAAAGCCGCCAGCTTTTCGTGCAAACTGGCGCGCAGGCTGGTTTTGGCCTGAGCCGCCGCCTCGAAGGCCAGAGCGTCCGTACCGAACCCGGCCAAAGCGCGCAGGACGAACACCCCGAGCAGCCCGCCCAGCAGCGGCCAGAGCCCGGCCAGATGTTCCACATGGAACATCACCGCATCGACAATGCGGGCCAGCAGCCAGCATTGCCCCACCAGCAGCAGCCCGCCCAGCGCCCCCAGCCCCACCGCGCCCGCCAGGGGCCGGCGGAGATTTTTCGCCCGCGCCCGCAGCCAGCCATTCAGGGCCTTGGCCTGGTCGCGGGGCAGCGGGGCGCTGTGCGTCGCCATGCTCAGTGATAGGCCGCCAGGGCCGAGATGCGGGCGCGGAACACCCAGATCTGATAGGCGTTATAGGCCAGCATCACCGGAATGAAGCCGCCCATCGCCAAGGTGAAGGTGAACAGCGAGACCGCCGGGCTGGCGCCGTCATAGATCGTCCAGGTATTGGGGATCAGCCAGGGATAGATCGTCGCCATCATCGAGAGCGCCATCACCGCGATGCCGATATTCAGCCAGAGAATGGCGGCGATGTCGCGGTCCTGCCGTGCCGCAAGGCGCATCCGCCAGGCGGCGAAGACCACCACCAGCAGCACGACGATCCACATCCACATATGCGGCCCCAGCCATTTGCCGCGCGCCCAGGGGAAGAGGATGGCGCTTAAGCCCACGGTGATGGCGACCACGGCCAGCGCCAGCCAGAAGGCGGTGCTGGTCCAGCGCGCGGCCTGCTGGCGGATCGGCTCGTCCTTCTCAAACCGGGCGCGCACGAACAGCACGCCCGAGAGGGTGGTGGCGATGACGGCGGCCACACCGGTCCAGATGCTGAACGGGGTGAAGCAGCGCAGCGCCCCGCCGACATAGGCGCCGGGCGCGTTCGGGTCATGGGTGATCGGGAAGCCGTTCAGCACCGCCCCCACCGCCAGCCCGCCGAAGAAGGCGACGATGAGGCTGGAAACGCCGAAGGCGTAATCCGAGAAACGCTGCCAGCGCGCGGCGGCCAGATGCCGGAATTCCAGCGCCACCGCGCGGGTGATCATGCCCCAGAGCGCGATCATCAGCGGGATCATCAGATAGGAAAAGGCCGAGCCATAGACCAGCGGGAAAGTGCCGAACAAAACCCCGCCGGCCACCACCAGCCAGGTTTCATTGGCATCCCAGGTGCCGGCCATGGCGGACATGATGGCGCCGCGCTCATGCTCGGCGCGGACGAAGAGCGAGAAAATCCCCGCCCCCAGATCCGCGCCATCCAGCACGACATAGAGCAGCACGGCAACATCGAGCGCGATCCACCAGGCGAAGGTGACGAGGTCCTGAACTTGGGTGAACTCATTCATGATCGGATCTCCGCCTCAGACCGGGCGCACATAAGACGGCGCGGCATGCTTATCGTGCGGGGCGGGCTCCAGCGCGCCCAGATGCTGGTGGCCATCCTCGGCGACCGGGCTGGTGAGATCCGGCCCGGTGCGGATGATCTTCGCCAGGAAGTACCAGACGCTGCCCCACACCGCGAGCTCGAAGCCGAGATAGCCAACCATCCAGACGATCTCCTGGCCGATGCCCATCAGGCTCACCCCGTCCGCGGTGCGCATCATCCCGTACACCACCCAGGGCTGGCGGCAGATTTCGCGCACCCACCAGCCGCACCAGATGGAGATGTAAGGCAGGAAACCGGCGGCGATGACGGCGCGCAGGAACCAGCGCTGCCGCGCGATTTGGGCCGCGCCCAGCCTGCCCCGCAGCGCCAGATAGAGGCCCCAAAAGGCCAGCAGCACCAGCGCCGCACCTGCGCCGGCCATGACGCGGAAGGCGTAGAAGGGGATCAGCACCGGCGGGCGCTGGTCAGCCGGGAATTCATCCAGCCCCTGCACCTTGCCGTTCCAGCTATGATCCTCCAGCAGGCTCAGCACGTGCGGGATGGTGATCGCCCAGGCATTGCCGTCGCCGCGCGCATTCGGCCAGGCGATGACATGCCAGCCGGTATTCACCGAGCCGTCCGGATTATAGGTGTGGTAATGGCCTTCCATCGCGGCGAGGGCCGCCGGCTGGCCGTCCGCCACCACCCGGCCCAGACCATCGCCGAGATAGACCTGCAAGGGCGCGACGACGACCAGCGCCAGGATGGAGGCTTTCAGCGTCTTCTGAAACAGCGCCACATGGCGGAATTTCAGGCAGTACCAGGCGGAAATCGCCGCGACGAAGCCCAGCGCCAGCTCCACCGCCGCCAGCCACATATGCGGAAAGCCCAGCCATACATCCGGGTTGAGCAGCGCCTTGCCCCAATCCGTCACCTGGAACAGCCCGTTTTTCAGCTCGACGCCGGCCGGGGTCTGCATCCAGCTATTTGCATCCAGGATCCACATCGCCGAGAGGGTGGAGGAGAGGGCGACATTGAAGGTGGCGAAGAGATGCATCCTGCGGGAAATCTTGCCCCAGCCGAAGATCATCAGCCCGATGAAGCCGGCCTCATACATGAAGGCGGTGATCGTCTCATAGCCCAGCACCTGGCCGAAGAACGGCCCGGCGGCGGCGGAGAAGCGGCCATAGAGAATGCCGAAGGCCATTTCCATGGTGATGCCGGTGGCGACACCGGCGGCGAAATTCACGATGAACAGCTTCTCGAAGAAGCGCACCAGCCGGTACCAGGCCTCGTTCTGGCTGCGCACCCAATGCCATTCCGCCAGGAACAGCAGCGCCGCCAGCCCGATGGTCAAAGGCGGATACAGGATATGCATGGTGGTGATCCACGCGAAATCCAGCCGCGACAGAAGGACGGATAGAGGGCTATCCTGCATCGCACACACTCCAGTGTTATTTCTTACCCGGGCGGTTTTGGCCTCGGGATCGTTAACGCAAACTCAAATCAGTCCGGCTGCGCGTCGGTTTCGGCGGGCTGGCGGCGCAGGCCGCGGCCCAGCCCCGGCAGCTTGTTTTTCAACTCCAGCAGCCCGACCACCTTGCTGCCCAGCCGCAAGAGCTGCACCAGCTCCTTGGTGTTGAGCCGCTGCACCTCGTCCGCCCATTGCACCAGCAGCTCGATCAGATCGTGCATCTGCTGCAAACGCTGCTGGGCGTATTCATCGGCCTCGCTGCCCGGCTGGGTGACGATGAGGCCGCGCAGCACGCTCAGCGTCGGGTCGATCTCGCGCTTGCGCCTTTGCTCGGCCAAGGTGCGGACGATCTGCCAGATATCGTCCGGGGTGGAGAAATAATCCCGCCGGTCCCCGGGCAGATGCTGCAGCCGCACCAGCTCCCAGCTTTGCAGCTCCTTCAGGCTCATCGAGACATTGGAGCGCGAGACGCCCAGCGCCGCGACGATCTCGTCGGCGGAGAGCGGCGCCTGCGAGGCATAGAGCAGGGCATAGACCTGACCGACGGTGCGGTTGATCCCCCAGCGGCTGCCCATTTCGCCGAAATGCAGCACGAAATTCTCGACTAAAGGTGAAAGCGGCACTCTTCCGAACTTTCAGTAATTTTTGAAATTACTGGAACTTCAGGTGCCCCTCTGTCAAGCCGTTCCAGCCTGGCGCGTCCCGGCGGGGGCGCATCCCAGTCATGCCTTTCCGCTTGACCGCGCCGCCGCCGCGCCAGAGAAAAGCCCATGCAGGTTCCTCAGCGCGTCATCCGCCAGCGCCGCCAGTATAATCAATGGGTCGGCAACCAGACGCTGGAGGATTTCGCGCTGCGCTTCACCGCGACCCGGGCGCGGCGCGGCGCCTTTCAGGTGGCGAACACGGCGCTCGGCGCGGTCTCCTTCCTGGCCTGCGAGGCGATTGGCGGCTCCATCACCCTCACCTTCGGCTTCACCAACGCGATGGCGGCGATTGTCGCGGCGGGGCTGATCATGTTCCTGGTCGGGCTGCCGATCTGCGCGGCGGCGACGAAGCACGGCATCGATGTCGATCTGCTCACCCGCGGGGCGGGGTTTGGCTATATCGGCTCGACCATCACCTCGCTGATCTACGCCACCTTCACCTTCATATTATTCGCCATCGAGGCCAGCATCATGTCGGCGGCAATGGTGATGGTGCTGCATCTGCCGCTCTGGCTGGCGAACTGCATCAGCGCCCTGGCGGTGGTGCCGATTGCCGCCTTGGGCATCCGGGTCATCAGCCGCATGCAGCTGTTCAGCCAGCCGCTCTGGCTGGTGCTGCAATTCGGGCCGCTGCTCTATCTCGCCGCGCAGGGCCTGCCGGATATCGCGGCCTGGACGCAGTTTCCCGGCATCACCGGCAGTAACGGGCTGGCACTGCTGCCCTTCGGCATGGCCACCTCCATCCTGCTCTCGCTGCTGCCGCAGATTGGCGAGCAGGTGGATTATCTGCGCTTTCTGCCGGCCAAGCGCGGGGCGGGGGGCTGGGCGGCTTTGCTGCTCACCGGGCCGGGCTGGGTGCTCACCGGCTGCGCCAAGATCGCGGCGGGGTCGTTCCTGGCCTATCTCGCCATCGAGCGCGGGGTGGATTGGGAGCATGCGGCGCAGCCCGCCACCATGTTCCGCTTCGCCTTTCTGGAAGTGTTCCATAACCCGGCGCTGGCGGCGGGGCTGACGCTGGTTTTCGTCGTCACCTGCCAGATGAAGATCAACACCACCAACGCCTATGCCGGCTCCATCGCCTGGTCCAATTTCTTCTCCCGGCTCACCCATTCGCATCCGGGCCGGGTGGTGTGGGTGGTGTTCAACGTGGCGCTGGCGCTGCTGCTGATGCAGCTGGGCATCTACCGGGTGATTCAGAATATCCTCGGGCTGTATGCGAATTTCGCGGTGGGCTGGATGGGGGCGCTGGCGGCGGATCTGGTGATCAATAAGCGGCTGGGGCTGTCACCGCCGGGGATCGAGTTCAAGAGGGCTTATCTGTACGACATCAACCCGGTCGGTGTCGGCGCGATGGGGCTTTCGGTGCTGGTTTCCACGCTGATGAGCTTTGGCGTGTTCGGGCCGGTGGCGCGGGCGGTCGCACCCTTTGGCGGGCTGGTCGTCGCGTTCGTGGCCGCGCCGGCGATTGCCTGGGCGACCAGGGGGCGGTTCTATCTGGCGCGGCCGCCGGAGGATGTGGCCGCGCAAAGCTGCATCGTCTGCGAGGGGGTTTTCGACGGGCCGGACATGGCCGGCTGCCCGGCCTATGGCGGGCCGATCTGCTCGCTCTGCTGCACGCTGGAGGCGCGCTGCCATGATCTCTGCAAGCCGCAGGGAAGGCTGGCGCAGAGCCTAGAGCGCAGCCTGCCGGCAAAGCTGCGCGACTGGCTGGCGAAGCGGCTGGATGCGCGGATCTTGCCCTTCCTCGGGCTGCTGCTGCTGTTCACCGCCATCATCGCGGCGCTGCTGGGGGTGATCGGCTATGAGTTCGGGGTGCTGGAGCCCAATGCCAGTGCCGCCGTGCGCCAGACCTTGCTGGTGGCGTTCTATGCACTGTTCATCCTCGCCGCGCTGGCCGCCTGGCTGCTGGTGCTGGCGCGGGCCGGCAGCCGGGCGGCGGAGGCCGAGACCGGGCACCAGACCGCGATGCTGCTGGATGAGATCGCCGCGCATGAGCGCACCGATGCGGCGCTGCAGACCGCCAAGGCGGCGGCGGAATCCGCCAATACCGCCAAGAGCCGCTATATCGTCGGCGTGATTCACGAAATCCGGGCGCCGCTGAATGCGATTTTCGGCTATGCGCAGCTGCTGGAGGCCGGCGGCACGTTGCGGCCGGACGAGGCGATCCGCACCATCCGCCGCTCCGCCGCGCATCTCTCCAATCTGGTGGATGGGTTGCTGGATATTTCGCAGATCGAGAGCGGGGCGCTGCATCTGCATCGGGATTTGGTGGATTTCCCGGATTTCCTGGACCAGCTGGTGGATATGTTCCGGCTGCAGGCGCAGGCGAAAGGCATCGTGTTCAAGGATGAGCGCGCGCGCATGCTGCCGCGCCATGTGCATACGGATGAGAAGCGGCTGCGGCAGATTTTGATCAACCTGCTCTCCAACGCGATCAAATACACCCCCAAGGGCGAGGTGCGGCTCAATGTGCAGCGGCGCGGGCTGGTGACGGAATTCACCATCGCCGATACTGGCAATGGCATCCGGCCGGAGGATCTGGCGAAGATTTTCGAACCGTTCGAGCGCGGCCATCTGCCCGCCTCCAACGCGTTGCCCGGCACCGGGCTGGGGCTGACCATCTCCAAGCTGCTGACGGAGATATTGGGCGGGGAGATTGCGGTGGAGAGCACGCCGGGCCAGGGCAGCGCCTTCAAGGTGCGGCTGCTGCTCTCCGAGGCGCAAGGGGCGGAGGCGGTGGCGCCGCCGCGGCGGATGACCGCCTATGCCGGGCCGCGGCGGAAGATCCTGATCGCCGATGACGATGCGGACCATGTGCGGCTGGTGAGTGACGTGCTGCTGCCGCTGGGCTTCGTCGTGCTCTCGGTGGCGGATGGGCCCGCCTGTTTGGCGCTGGCGCAGGATGCGGCACCCGATCTGATCATTCTCGATATTTCAATGCCCTTCATGTCCGGGCTGGAGGTGGCGGGGGCGTTGCGGGCGCGGGGGGAGAGGGCGCGGATTTTGATGGTCTCGGGCAATCTGCATGATGCGACCCGCCCTGGTGAGGCGGATTATGATGCGTTCCTGGCCAAGCCGATCGATATCCGCGCGCTGCTGGAGAAGATCGGCACGCTGCTGGGGCTGGACTGGGTGTATGAGGCGCCCGCCCCCGCGCCGCAGGCCGCGTTGGCGCGCCCGGATGAGGATGTGGTGGAGGAGCTGCGCCAGCTCGCCCGCATCGGCTATGCGCGGGGGCTGGAGGCAAGGTTGAAGACGCTGGAGGCGCAGGATGCGGCGCTGGCGCCGTTCTGCGCCGAGCTGCTCGGCTGGCTGCGCGGCTTCGAGCTGAAACGCATCCTGGCCTATCTGGATGAGACGCCATGAGCGCGCGCCGTGATCTGGTGCTGGTGGTGGATGACACGCCGGAGACGCTGGGGCTGCTGACCGAGGCGCTGGAAACGGCCGGGCTGACCGCGTTGGTGGCGACCAGCGGCGAGGCGGCGCTGGAGACGCTGCTGCATGTGACGCCGGACCTCATTCTGCTGGATGCGATGATGCCGGGGCTGGACGGGTTCGAGACCTGCAAGGCGCTGAAGGCGCTGCCGGCGCTGAGCCCGATTCCGGTGATCTTCATGACCGGGCTTTCGGATACCGCGCATGTGGTGCGCGGGCTGGAGGCGGGCGGGGTGGATTATGTCACCAAGCCGATTGTCATCGATGAGATGCTGGCGCGCATACGGGTGCATCTGGGCAATGCCAGGGCGGCCTTGCGGACCAGGGCGGTTTTGGATGCGGCGGGCGGGTTTCTGCTGGCGGCGGATGAGGCGGGGGCCCTGCTCTGGTGCACGCCGCAGGCCGAGCAGCGTTTGGCTGACGCGCTGCCGGATTTCACCGCCGCCGGCTTTCGTCTGCCGGCCGGGCTGGAGATGCAGGCGGGATCGCGCACGCTGCATTTTGCCCTGGTGGGGCGCACCGGACCGGCGGAGTTGCTCTATCGCCTGACCGAGAGCGGGGGCGGGCAGGAGGAGGCGTTTCTGCAAAGCCAGTTCGGCTTGAGCGCGCGCGAGGCGGAGGTGCTGCTGTGGGTGGCCCGGGGTAAGCCGAACAAGGATGTCTCGGATATTCTCGGCATTTCGCCGCGCACGGTGAACAAGCATCTGGAGCAGGTTTTCACCAAGCTGGGGGTGGAGAACCGCGCCTCGGCGGCGGCCCTGGCGGTGGGAGCGCTTGCGCGGCGGGGATAAAAACCCTTTGAAAAATTATAAAAGTTTTTTGGTGCCGCTTTTTTACAAAAAAGCGGCGAAGACGTTTGGGCGTGTGCAAGGGCGATGCCCCCACCCCGCCCACTACGTCAAATGGCCCATGGCGCGCGGCGGTGCAGCAAACCCATAGTCCCCCATCACGAACGCGGGCTTGCCGCCAACAAGTGGGAGACTTTGATGAAGATGAAAAAACTGGGCCTTACCGCCGCCCTTCTCGCCAGCACGGCTTTGGGCCTTGCCGCCCCCGCCCATGCCGACGGCACCGTGAAGGTGGGTGTGTTGCAATCCCTCTCCGGCACCATGGCGATTTCCGAAGTGCCGCTGGAAAATGCCGAGCTGCTGGCGATCGACCAGATCAACGCCAAGGGCGGCGTGCTGGGCAAGAAGATCGTGCCGGTGGTGGAAGATGGCGCCTCCGACCCCGCGATTTTCGCGCAGAAAGCGACCAAGCTGCTGCAGCAGGACAAGGTGGTGACGGTGTTCGGCGGCTGGACCTCCGCCTCGCGCAAGGCGATGCTGCCGGTGTTCCAGCGCCTGCACGGGCTGCTCTGGTATCCGGTGCAGTTCGAGGGCAATGAATGCTCCCCGAACATCATGTATTCCGGCGCGCAGCCGAACCAGCAGGCGCTCCCGGCTTTGGAATGGGCCGAGAAGCAGGGCTACAAGAAGATCTTCCTGGTCGGCTCCGATTATGTGTATCCGCGCACCGCGAATTTGATCCTGAAGAAGCATATCGCGCATGACGGGCTGACCCTCTCGGGCGAGGAATATGTGCCGCTCGGCGGGACGGATTTCTCCTCGATCATCGCGGAGATTCAGAAGGCCAAGCCGGACATCATCATCAATACGCTGAACGGCGATTCCAACGTGTCGTTCTTCAAGCAGATGGCCGCCGCCGGCATGACCCCGGACAAGCTGCCGGTGATGAGCTTCTCCATCGCCGAGCCGGAAGCCAAGGCGATGGGCCCGAGCCTGCTCGCCGGCTCCTATACCAGCTGGAACTATTTCCAGAGCCTGCCGGGCCAGACCAATGCCGATTTCGTCGCCGCCTATAAGGCGAAATATGGCGCTGACTCCGTCGTCGATGACCCGATGGTGCATGGCTATGAGGATGTGATGATCTGGGCCGACGCCGCCAAGAAGGCCGGCAGCTTCGATCCGAAGAAGGTGCGTAACGAGGCGGTGAAGCTCGGCTTCGTCGACAGCCCGCTGGGCCAGGTGAAGTTCGATGCCAACCAGTCCATGGTGCAGACCGGCTATATCGGCGAGCTGCAGCCGGATGGTCAGTTCAAGGTGATCTGGTCCTCGCCGGCGCCGATCAAGCCGGTGCCGTATGACCCGCTGACCTTCCCCGGCAAGAGCTGCGGCCTGCACAGCAACTTCTAAAGCCTGTGACGCGGCCCTGAACAAGGGCCGCGCTTCGTTCTCTCAGTCAGGAGGCCTCCATGCATGAAAGCGCGTTTCTGATCGGCCAGGTGTTCAACGGCATTTCGGTGGCCTCGCTGTTCGTCATGGCGGCCTTGGGTCTGGCTCTTTCCTTTGGCCTGATGCGGGTCATCAATATGGCGCATGGCGAGATGCTGATGCTGGGCGGGTATCTCGCCTATCTCACATTGTTGGTCGTGCCCGGCCCGCTCGGCATTCTCGTCGCCATGCCGGTGGCGTTTCTGGGGGCGGCGTTTCTCGGCGGCATCCTGGAACTCACCGTCATTCACCGCCTCTCGACCCGGCCGCTGGATACGCTGCTGGCGACCTGGGGCGTTTCGCTGATTCTGCAGCAGGCGGCGCGCAATCTGTTCGGCGCCATCGGCGTGCAGGTGGTCGCACCCACCTGGCTCGACCATACGATTTCCTTTTCCACCGGCATCCTCTCCGGGCTGACCCTGCCGGACACGCGGTTGTTCATCCTGCTGGTGGCGGCGCTCATCCTTGGCGGCGTGGCGCTGCTGATCAACAAGACCCGGCTTGGGCTTTATGTGCGCGCCGTCAACCAGGACCGCCCGACCGCCGCCGCCCTGGGCGTGAATGCGCGGCTGGTGGACCTGACCGTGTTCGCGCTGGGCACCGGTGTCGCCGGGCTCGCGGGCGTGATCCTGGCGCTGCTGGGGCCGGTGACGCCGACTGTTGGCCAGAGCTATATCGTGCCGGCCTTCCTCGTCGTCATTCTCGGCGGGCTGGGCTCGCTGGTGGGCACCACCATCGCCTCGCTGATGGTCGGGCTGTTTACCGCGCTGATCGAGATCTATGTCGATGTCAGCGTCGCCCAGGTGCTGCTGCTGGTCTTCGTCATCCTGTTCATCCAAATCCGTCCGCAAGGTGTCATCGCCGTGCGCTCGCGCGCGCTGGAGGGCTGATATGAAACCCGCACTTCCCATCACGCTTTTGGTCCTGGTTCTGGGCGCCGCCGCGCCCTGGCTCATCTCCGCCTACGAGCTTTCCTTGCTCGGCCGGTTTCTGGCGTTTTCGCTGGTGGCGCTCGGCATCATGCTGACCTGGGGCGAGGGGGGAATTCTCTCGCTCGGCCAGGGTGTGTTTTTCGGCCTGGGCGGCTACGCGCTGGCGATGCATCTGAAGCTCGAAGGGCTGGACATCGCCAATGGCGACATGCCGGATTTCATGACCTGGAGCGGGGTTTCCGCGCTGCCGACTTTGTGGCGCTTTTTCGTGAACCCGTGGCTCTCTCTGGTTTACGTGGTGCTGGTGCCGGGTTTGTTTGCCGCCTTCTTCGGCTGGCTGGTGTTTCGCCGGCGCATTGGCGGGGTGTATTTCGCGCTGATTACCCAGGCGCTGGCTTTGGCCTTCGCGACGCTGCTGGTCAGCCAGCAGGCGCTCACCGGCGGCTTCAACGGGCTGACCAATTTCTCCACCTTCGCCGGCTATGACATCACCAGCCAGGGCGCGGCGCGGGTGATTTATCTGATCACCTTCATGCTGGTGGTGGCTGCCTATTTCGCCTTGCGCTGGCTGCTGGCGACGCGCTTTGGCACCATGCTGCGCGCCACCCGCGATGGCGAAAACCGCATCCGCTTCCTGGGACATAACCCGCTGCCCTACAAGGTTGTCGCCTTCACCATCGCCGGCAGCCTCTCCGGCATTGGCGGGGCGCTGTTCACGCTGCATGCGGGGGTGATCTCCCCGGCTTTGGTGGGCGTGGTGCCCTCCATCGAGATGGTGGTGTGGGTGGCGGTTGGCGGGCGCGGCGTGTTGTGGGGGGCGATTGCCGGCACGCTGCTGGTGAATTTCGCCAAGGATGAGATCAGCTCGGCGCTGCCCTCGCTCTGGCTCTATGCGCTGGGCGCGTTGTTCGTGCTGGTGGTGAGCTTCCTGCCCGGCGGCATTGCCGGGATGTTCAGCAATCCGCGCCTACCCCCCCGCCTATTGCGCCGCCGCCAGGAGGTTGTGGAATGAGCCCTCTGCTCGCCCTCGAAAACGTCACCGTCGATTTCGACGGGTTCAAGGCGCTCACCGATGTGTCGCTGACGCTGGAGGCGAACGCGCTGCGCATCCTCATCGGCCCGAATGGCGCCGGAAAATCGACTTTGTGCGACACCATCATCGGCCGGGTGCGGCCGACGGCGGGGCGGATTCTGTTCAAGGGCGAGGCGATTACCGCGCTACCGGAGCAGGAGATCGTCAAGCGCGGCATCTGCCGGAAATTCCAGACGCCGGGGATTCTGCCGAGCCTTTCGGTGATGGAAAATCTGCTGGTCAGTGGCCGCAAGAACCGCGCCTGGTGGCGCGCCTTCACCACCGCCACCCCGGCGCAGGAGATGGCACGGGCCGAGGAGATTCTGGAGACGATCGGGTTGCAGGACCGGCGCGACGTGCCCGCCGCCAGCCTCGCCCATGGCGAGAAGCAATGGCTGGAAATCGGCATGGTGGTGGCGACGGACGCGGATTTGCTGCTCCTGGACGAGCCGACCGCCGGTATGGGCCCGCAGGATACGCAGCGCACCGCCGAGCTGATCCTCTCGCTGATCGGCCGGCATGCGGTGCTGGTGATCGACCATGATATGAGCTTCGTGGAGGCGCTGAACGGTTTTACCACGGTGCTGCATCAGGGGCAGATTTTGAAGGAAGGCAGTGTCGCGGAAATCCGCGCGGATGCGGCGGTGGAAGCGGTGTATCTGGGGAGGGCCAAAGATGAAGTTGCTTGAATTGCAGGCCGCTTGCGCGGCTTATGGCCAGAGCCAGGTACTGTGGAGCATCGATATGGAGGTGGAGCAAGGGGCGGCGGTGGCGCTCATCGGCCGCAATGGCGTGGGCAAGACCACGCTGCTGAATGCCATTGCCGGGGTGCAGAAGCTTACAGGCGGGCATTTGAAGTTTGGCGGGGAGGATCTGACCGCGACACCGGCGCATGGGCGCGCGCGGGCGGGGATCGGCTTCGTGCCGCAGGGGCGGCATGTGTTTCCGCATTTGACCGTGATGGAGAATCTCACCGTCGGGCTGGCGGCGTTGGCGGGGCGCAAGGCGGTGAAGGAGTCAGGCATTGCCAGCCATATTTTCGATCTGTTCCCGAAGCTGACACAGATTAAGAACCGTAAGGCGGGGCTGCTGTCAGGCGGGGAGCAGCAACAGTTGGCGATTGGCCGCGCACTCGCCGGGCAGCCGCGTCTGTTGCTGCTGGATGAGCCGACGGAAGGGATTCAGCCGAATGTGGTGCAGCAGATTGAGGCGGCTTTGCGGCGGATTCGCACCGAGTTGGGGGTGACGATTTTGATTGTCGAGCAATATCTTGATTTCGCCTGGTCGTTTGCCGAGGCGTATCATGTGATGCAGCGCGGGCGGATTATTCGTTCGGGCAGCACGGCGATGGAGTCCGCGAGCGAGATTTCGCATCTGGTGAATATATAAAAGTTTTTTGGCGGAGGCGGCCAAGGTTCCGCTGCTGCGCAGCAGCGGTGGAAAGCCGCCGGAGGGGCCGCTTTTTTCAAAAAAGCGGCGAAAAACGGTGGGGCGTGTGCAACTTCGGTGCCAACACCCCAGACATTCTTGGGGACTTTTTGAAAAAAGTCCCCACACCCCCAAAAACTTTTATTAATTTAGCCAGAAATTTCCAGCGCCACCCCGGTTTCCTTCAGCATCGTGGTGATCGCTTCCGGCGGCGGCGCGTCCGTGTACAGCGCCGAAATCTGCGATAAATGCCCGATCCGCACCATCGCCGGGCGGCCGAATTTGGAATGGTCGGCAAGCAGAAATACCCGCCTGGAATTGCGGATGATCGCCTGGGTGCACATCACCTCATCCAGATCGTAATCGAACATGCCGCCCTCCTTGTCGATGCCCGAGACCCCGATAATCCCGATATCGGCGCGGAACTGCTCGAACATCTGCACCGCAAGCTGGCCGGTAATCGCCCCATCCCGGTTGCGCACCTTGCCGCCCGCCATCACAATCGAACAATCCTGATTTTCACTGAGGATTTTCGCAACGTTGATGTTGTTGGTGATCACCCGCAGATTGCGATGCGCCAACAGCGCCCGCGCCGCCTGCTCCGTCGTGGTGCCGATATTGATGAACAAGGACGCGCCCTGCGGCACATCCCGCGCCACCGCGCTGGCGATGCTCTGCTTGCGCGCGAGATTGATCACCTGCCGGCGCTCATACTCCATATTCTCGATGGAAGAGGGCAAGCCCGCCCCGCCGCGATAGCGCGACAGCCGGCCCTCCGCGTCCAGCGTGTTCACATCGCGGCGGATGGTCTGCACCGTCACCCCGAAATGCTGAGCCAGCGCCTCGATGGTTTGGAATCCCCGCTTCGCCACCAGCTCGACGATCTCGCTTTGCCGGTCTTCATTGCCTTGTTTCTCGGACAGTGCACCACTCCTTGCTGGCCCCATATTAGGCCGGTTTCCCGGCCTCCGCCAGCGCCACCGGGCGGGCGGCATGTTGGCGGGCGAACCGTGATTTATGCTGCATGTGCGAAATCGAACTTAATTTTCGATTTAAATTTTCGATTGCGAACATCGAAAATTCGGTTTAAACGCATATCCGGTGGCTCAGGCCAAGGAAACCCAAGGAAGGTACTGTTTTGGACCAGGCTGGTATCGTGGATCTGTTGATCGTGGGCGGGGGCGTGAATGGCGCCGCCATCGCGCGGGACGCGGCCGGGCGCGGGCTCTCCGTGCGGCTGCTGGAGCAGCATGATCTGGCCCAGCACACCTCCTCGGCCAGCACCAAGCTGATCCATGGTGGCTTGCGCTACCTCGAATATTACGAATTCCGCCTGGTGCGCGAGGCGCTGATGGAGCGCGAGCGGCTGCTCAACATCGCCCCGCATATCATCTGGCCGCTGGAATTCGTGCTCCCGCATGAGGCGCATCTGCGCCCGGCCTGGATGATTCGCGCCGGGCTGTTTCTGTATGACCATCTGGCCAAGCGCCGCACGCTGCCCTCCTCCAAGGCGGTTTCGTTTGCGAAGCACCAGGCCGGGCAGGTGCTGAAGGGTGAGTATCGCCGCGGTTTCACCTACGCGGATTGCTGGGTGCAGGATTCCCGGCTGGTGGTGCTCAACGCCATGGATGCGGCCGAGCGCGGGGCGGTGATCACCACACGCTGCAAGCTGCTCTCGGCACGGGTTGAGAACGGGGTGTGGCAGGCACAGACCGAGGCCGGGCCGATTGCCGCCCGCGCCATGATCAACGCCGCCGGCCCCTGGGTGGCGGAGGTGCTGAACAGCAAGCTCGGCCGCAACACCGCCGCCAGCGTGCGGCTGATCAAAGGCAGCCATATCGTCACCAAACGGCTTTATGAGGGCGACGAGGCCTTCATTCTGCAGAACCCCGACGGGCGCATCGTCTTCGTTGTCCCCTACGAAAACGAGTTCTCGCTGATCGGCACCACCGATGTGCCGTTCGAGGCGGATGCCAACAAGGTTGAGATTTCGGCTGAGGAAACCAGCTATCTTTGCGAATGCGTCAGCCGCTATTTCCGCAAGCCGATCACGCCGGCGGATGTGGTCTGGTCCTATGCCGGGGTGCGCCCGCTCTTTGACGATAAATCCGAGAATGCCAGCGCGGTGACACGCGATTATGTGCTGGATCTGCAGCACGATGCCAGCACCCCGCCTTTGCTCTCGGTGTTTGGCGGCAAGATCACCACCTCGCGCAAGCTGGCTGAGCACGCGCTGGAGAAATTGCTGCCGGCGATGGGCCGCAAGGTGGGCCCCTCCTGGACCGGCAAGGCGCCGCTGCCAGGCGGCGATTTCGAGGATTTCGACGCCTATCTGGCGCAGTTCCGCCAGCGCTTCCCGGCGCTGCCGGCGGCCCTGGCGCACCGGCTGGTGCGCAATTACGGCAGCCGCGCCGAGCGCTTCGCGGGGGCGGATATTGGTGAGGATTTTGGCGGCGGCATCAGCGCGGCGGAGATCGCCTACCTGGCCACGCAGGAATGGGCGCGAACGGCGGAGGATATTCTCTGGCGCCGCTCGCGTTTGGGGTTGCATGTGCCAGAGGGCACGGCAGCGCGTATCGATGACTATCTGAGCCGGATGCAACGCGCCGGCTGAAGGACTGCGATTTCAAATGACAACGAGGAAACGGCAACACATGACAAAATATGTCGGCGCCATCGATCAGGGCACAACCAGTTCGCGCTTCATCGTGTTCGACAAGGCGGGCAATATCGTCTCGGTCGCGCAGAAGGAGCATAAGCAGATCTATCCCAAGCCCGGCTGGGTCGAGCATGACCCGCTGGAGATTCTGCACAACACCAATGAGGTGATCGGCGCGGCGCTGGCGCGGGCCGATCTCTCGGCCAGCGATCTCGTCTCCGTCGGCATCACCAACCAGCGTGAAACCACGCTGATCTGGGACAAGGCCACCGGCAAGCCGCTTCATAACGCGCTGGTCTGGCAGGATACGCGGGTCGATCAACTCTGCGCCGAATATGCGAAAAACGGTGGCCAGGACAGGTTCCGCGCCAAGACCGGGCTGCCGCTGGCGAGCTATTTCTCCGGGCTGAAGCTGCGCTGGCTGCTGGAGAATGTGGAGGGCGCGCGCGCCAAGGCGGAAGCCGGCGAGGCGCTGTTCGGCACCATCGATAGCTGGCTCGCCTGGAACCTCACCGGCGGCGCGAAGGGCGGGGTGCATATCACCGATGTCACCAATGCCAGCCGCACCCAGCTGATGAACCTCGCCAGCTGCGACTGGGACGAGGACATGCTGAATGAATTCAAAATTCCGCGCGCCTGCCTGCCGAAAATCCTGCCCTCCTCGACCGTGTATGGCGAGATCACCACGCCGACTTTGCGCGGCGCCAAGCTCGCCGGCATTCTGGGCGACCAGCAGGCGGCGCTCGTCGGCCAGACCTGCTTCTCGCCCGGCGAGGCCAAGAACACCTACGGCACTGGCTGCTTCATGCTGATGAACACCGGCACCGAGCCGGTGCAATCCAAGGCCGGGCTGCTGACCACTCTGGCCTACCAGTTTGACGGCGAGAAGCCGCGCTACGCGCTGGAAGGCGCCATCGCCATCACCGGCGCGCTGGTGCAGTGGCTGCGCGACAATATGAAGCTGTTCGATGTCGCCCCTCAGATCGAGCCGCTGGCGAAATCCGTCGAGGATAACGGCGATGTTTACATCGTGCCGGCCTTCTCCGGACTTTATGCGCCCTACTGGAAAGAGAGCGCGCGCGGCGTGATTGCCGGGCTGACGCGCTTTGCCACCCGCGCGCATCTGGCCCGTGCCGCGCTGGAATCCACCGCCTACCAGACCCGCGACGTGGTCGAGGCGATGGAGACCGATAGCGGCATCAAGCTCTCTAGCCTGAAGACCGATGGCGGCATGGTCGCCAACGAGCTCTTGATGCAGTTCCAGGCCGATATTCTCGACGTGCCGGTGATCCGCCCGAAAGTGACGGAGACGACGGCGCTGGGCGCGGCCTACGCGGCCGGGCTGGCGACGGGCTATTGGAGCAATGTCGAGGATCTGCGCGCCAACTGGCAGGTGGACAAGCAATGGACCCCGGCTTTGGCCGCCGATAAGCGCGCGCATTACTACAAATCCTGGAAGAAGGCGGTTCAGCGCTCGTTCGACTGGGTGGACTGAGCAGACCGACGCGCCCCCGGCCGCGTGCTTTTGCCGGGGATCTCTCGAAGCAATAATCAATCAGGGAACATCAAGATGGGTTCGGTCTTTTGGGGCGAGCTGCTTGGCACCGCCACACTCATTCTCCTGGGCAACGGCGTTGTCGCCTGCGTCCTTCTCAATAAATCCAAAGGCCAGAATGGCGGCTGGATCGTGATTACCGCCGGTTGGGCATTCGCGGTGATGTGCGGCGTGTTCGTCGCCGCCGCCACCGGCAGCCCGGCCGCCTACCTCAACCCCGCCGTCGCGGTGGGGCTGGCGGTGGATCATGGCGGGTGGGCGAAGCTGCCCATGGCCATCGCCGGGGATTTCGTCGGCGCGTTCATCGGCGCATCGCTGGTCTGGCTGCATTTCCTGCCGCATTGGCGTGAGACCGAGGATAAGGGGCTGAAGCTCGCCTGCTTCTGCACCGGCCCGGCCATTCGCAACATCGCCGCCAATATGATCAGCGAGATCATCGGCACCTTTGTGCTGGTGTTCGTCGTCGGCGCGATTTTCTCCAAGACGGCCTCGCCTAACGGCGTTGCCGGCGGGCTGGGGCCCTATCTGGTCGGCTGCCTGGTCTGGGGCATCGGCCTGTCGCTCGGCGGGACCACCGGCTACGCCATCAACCCGGCGCGTGACCTGGGGCCGCGCATTGCCCATGCGGTGCTGCCCATCGCCGGCAAGGGGGATGCGGATTGGAGCTATGCGGCAATCCCGGTGGTCGGCCCGCTGATCGGCGCGGCGCTGGCGGGGATGGCGATGTCGGCCTTCGGCATCTGAACCTTATGTGATCCAGCGCGAGGGCGCGGGCGTATAAAGCCCATGCAGTCCTGGCGCCCGTTTCAACGCCCGGCCCTCGTGCCGGGCGTTTTTTTGTCAGCCAGCCGGCGCGTGCGGGCGTGAGGCGCCGCGTGCTGCTGCTGGCCGGATCGGCGCTGGGGCTGGCGGGGGGCGTGGGCTTTGCCGCTTATTCGCCGGTGACGGTGCTGAACGCCTTCGCCCCCGGCGCGTTCACGGTAAAGCGCAACCTTGCCTACCGCCCCGGGCCGCGCGGCCGGATGGATCTCTATCTGCCCCGCCAGGCGCAGGGCGCGCCGCTGGTGGTTTTCTTTTATGGCGGCAGCTGGCAGGAGGGGGACAAGGCGATGTACCGCTTCGTCGGCGCAGCGCTGGCCGCCCGCGGCTGCATGGTGGCGATTCCGGATTACCGGCTTTACCCGCAGGTGCGCTTTCCGGAATTTCTGGAGGATTGCGCCGCCGCCATCGATTTTGCCCGCCGCCTCGCCCCGTCCGCGCCGCTGGTGCTGATGGGCCATTCCGCCGGGGCCTATAACGCCGCCATGCTGGCCCTGGATGCGCAATTTCTGGCGCCGCACGGGCTGGTGCCGAACCGTGACCTCGCCGGCTGGCTGGGCCTCGCCGGGCCGTATGATTTCCTGCCGATCACCGACCCCGCCTTGCAGCGCATGTTCGGCTCCCGGGCGCAATGGCCGCGTACCCAGCCGATCAATTTCGTCACCCCAGGCGCGCCGCCTGCATTCCTCGCCGCCGGGCTGGCGGACCACACCGTGGATCCCGGCAATAGCGAGAGGCTGGCGGCGAAGCTGCGCGCGCATGGCGATGCGGTGGAGCTGGCTTTGTATCCGGGGCTGGACCATCGCAAACTCGTCGGCGCGCTCTCGCCATATCTGACCTTCCTGGCGCCGGTTCTGAGGGATTGCATCGCGTTCATTAACAAAGTCGCGCCCTCGACCCGTTGAATGTTCACTGTTCTGTTATGGGACAGTGTGAGCTTTCAGGACGCTAAATTCAATTTGCTTTGCTGGACGGCGCGCGTGTGGTTTGAATAACTCAGCCAGTTTCCGGCCTTGGCATGCTCCTTGCTGGAACCTGGATACGTCCAAACGCGGCTTAACCGCGCACAACAAAGCGAGGAACCATACAATGCTCGACGCAGCCATCGCGCCTCTGTCGGGAAGCGCCCTTTCCGGGTTTTCCTTCAAGCCGCGCTACGACAATTTCATCAACGGCAAGTTCACGGCGCCGCTCTCCGGCCAGTATTTCGATAATGTCTCGCCGATCACCGGCCAGGTCTTCACCCAGGCCGCGCGCTCGAATGAGGCGGACATCAATCTGGCGCTGGATGCCGCCCATGCCGCCGCTGACGCCTGGGGCAAGCGCGCCCCCGCCGAGCGCGCTCTGGCGCTGCTGAAGATCGCCGACCGGATGGAGGAAAATCTCGATCTGCTCGCTTATGTCGAGACCGTCGATAACGGCAAGCCGATCCGCGAGACCACCGCGGCTGACGTGCCGCTGGCGATCGACCATATGCGCTATTTCGCCTCCTGTGTGCGCGCCCAGGAAGGCGCGCTCTCCGAGGTGGATGAGACCACCATCGCCTATCATTTCCATGAGCCGCTGGGCGTGGTCGGGCAGATCATCCCCTGGAATTTCCCGCTGCTGATGGCGGTGTGGAAGCTGGCCCCGGCTTTGGCCGCTGGCAATTGCGTGGTGTTGAAGCCGGCCGAGCAGACCCCGATTTCGATCATGGTGCTGATGGAAATCATTGGCGATCTGCTGCCGCCGGGCGTCATCAATGTCGTCAACGGCTTCGGGCTGGAAGCTGGCAAGCCGCTGGCCTCCTCCAACCGCATCGCCAAGATCGCCTTCACCGGCGAGACGACGACGGGGCGGCTGATCATGCAATATGCCAGCCATAACCTGATTCCGGTGACGCTGGAGCTGGGCGGCAAGTCCCCCAACATCTTCTTCTCCGACGTGATGGCCGAGGATGACGATTTCCTCGACAAGGCGATCGAAGGCCTGGTGCTGTTCGCGCTGAACCAGGGTGAGGTCTGCACCTGCCCGTCGCGCGCCTTCATCCAGGAGAGCATTTTCGATAAATTCATGGAGCGCGCGCTCAAGCGCGTCGCCGCGATCAAGCAGGGCAGCCCGCTGGATCCCTCCACCATGATCGGCGCGCAGGCTTCCTCCGAGCAGATGCAGAAGATCATGTCCTATATCGATATCGGCCAGCAGGAAGGGGCGAAGATGCTGATCGGCGGCGGCAAGGCCGATCTCGGCGGCGCCCTCTCCAACGGCTTCTACATCAACCCGACCGTGTTCCACGGCCATAACAAGATGCGCATCTTCCAGGAGGAAATCTTCGGGCCGGTGCTCTCCGTCACCACCTTCAAGACCGAGGAAGAGGTGCTGCACGCCGCCAATGATACGCTCTATGGCCTGGGTGCCGGCGTGTGGTCGCGCGATGGCAACCGCGCCTATCGCATGGGCCGCGGCATCAAGGCCGGGCGTGTCTGGACGAATTGCTACCATCTCTATCCGGCGCATGCCGCGTTCGGTGGGTACAAGCAGTCCGGCATCGGCCGTGAAACCCATAAGATGATGCTGGATCATTATCAGCAGACCAAGAATCTGCTGGTCAGCTACAGCCCGAAGCCGCTGGGCTTCTTCTGAGGGAATAGCGATATGGATCAGCTCCCGGCACGCGTTCTGGCAACCGAAGCGGCGGTGGAGCTGATCCAGAAACTGCAGGCGAAACATGGCGCTGTCATGTTCCATCAATCCGGCGGCTGCTGCGATGGCTCGACACCGATGTGCTATCCGGTCGGCGATTATCTGGTGGCGCCGGACGATGTGAAGCTGGGTGAAATCGGCGGGGCGGAATTTTTCATGAGCGCCTCGCAGTTTGAATATTGGAAATTCACCCAGCTGATCATCGACGTTGTCTCCGGCATGGGTGGCATGTTCTCGCTGGAGAATGGGACGGGATTGCGCTTCCTTACTCGCTCGCGTGTGTTCGAGGATGCGGAGCTCGCCGCTCTCGAGGCGGCCGTCTAAAGCCAAGCGACAAGCAAAAACAAGATCCGCGCCAGCAGCTGGCGGGCGCGGCGGGGAGGGCGCTTGCCTGAACCGTAACGAAGTCAGCACCAACATCAAGCCCGGTCCGGGGCAAAAATGGTTCAAGAATAGAGGGGAAACAGGATGAGCGTTTCGAAATATTCACGTCTGGCGCAGCGTTTGCTGACCGGGGTCAGCTTCACGCTGGCGGCAGGGCTGCTGGCCGCGCCGATGGCGCGCGCCGACCAGGCCGCCTACCAGCCGGTGACCAGCGACATGCTGGCCAACGCCGCCAGCAATGATGGCTGGCTGATGTTCAATCATGACTATACCGGGCAGAATTTTTCTCAGCTCAAGCAGATCGACACCAAGAACGCCGGCAAGCTGACCGAGGCCTGGACCTCCGACAAGATCGATATTCCCGATGCGTTCGAAGGCTCGCCGGTGATCAATGGCGATTATATGTTCGTCACCACCGCCAAGGACCATGTCATCGCCTATAACGCGACGACCGGCCAGAAGCTCTGGGAATATGACTACCAGCTGCCCACCGCCGCCTTCAAGACGCTGTGCTGCGACACCAATAACCGTGGCGTCGCGCTGTCTGGCGACATGGTGATTTTCGGCACGCTGGATAATCACGTGGTGGCGCTGGATGCCGCTACCGGCGCGGTGAAGTGGAATGTCACGCTGAAGGAGCCGGGCACCGGCTACTCCATCACCGAGGCGCCGCTGATCGTGAATGGCAAGGTCATTATCGGCACTGGCGGCGGCGAGTATGGCGCGCGCGGGCGGATCGTGGCGCTGGATGTCAATACCGGCAACGAGCTGTGGAAATTCTACACCACCCCGTCCGAGGACGAGCCGGGCGGCAAGACCTGGCCCGCCGGCGCCTACAAGACCGGTGGCGGCTCGCCCTGGATGACCGGCACCTACGATCCCGCGACCGACACGCTGTTCTGGGGCGTTGGCAATCCGGGCCCGTGGCTGGCGACGATGCGCCCCGGCGATAATCTCTACACCGACTCCCTGGTGGCGCTGGACCCGAACACCGGCAAGCTGAAATGGTACTACCAGTTCACCCCGAACGACACCTGGGATTATGACGGCGTCAACACCCCGGTGCTGACCGACCTGACCTATAAGGGCAAGCAGTACCAGGCGGTGATCCAGCCGAACCGTAACGGCTATCTCTACGCGCTGGACCGCACCACCGGCAAGTTCATCTATGCCGTACCCTTCGTGCACGATACCTCCGTCACCGGCATCAAGAATGGTGTGACCCAGACCAGCCAGGCGCTGCGCCCGGCCCTGGGCAAGACCATCACCACCTGCCCCTCCTTCCTGGGCGGCAAGAACTGGTGGCCGATCGCGGTGGACCCGATGAACCACACCGCCTACATCACCACGCTGCATGCCTGCATGAGCATGACCGGCGTGCCGGTGACCTACGCCGCCGGGCTGCCCTTCCTGGGTGAGACCTTCAAGATGCTGCCGGATCCGAAGGACCCGAATCTCGGCTCCTTCCAGGCGATCAACCTGAACACCGGCAAGCAGATGTGGCAGCACGAGACCAAGCAGGTCTGGGATGCGGGCGCGCTGAGCACCGCTGGCGGCGTTGTCTTCTCCGGCACCGTCGATGGCAAGCTGCACGCCTTCGATGCCAAGACCGGCAAGGATCTCTGGACCAGCCCGGCCATGGGCACCGCCATCCTCGCCGACCCTGTCGCCTATAGCGTCAACGGCACCGAATATGTCGCGGTGTGGGCGAGCTATGGCGGCGTCTGGCCGCTCTGGGGCGGCGCCCTCGCCGAGCCGCTGAAGAACACCCCGCGCTTTGGTCAGCTGCATGTCTATAAAATTGGCTCCTGAAGGTAACCTGACCCGGCCGCGCAAGCGGTCGGGACTTTTTGCCTCCGGTGCAATGCTGCTCGCGGCGGCATTGCTTTGCCCCGGCCTCGCCCACGCGGGCAGCATCACATTCTGCGTGGACAAGGCCAACCCGATGCTGCCGACCGACATGGCGGTGGCGCGGGCCGCGGCGCAAAAGGCGGGAGAGGTTGCGGTCTTCATCGAACGTGATTCGCTGAAATCCGAGACCGGCGGCGATGACGATGCCGGCCATGGCGAAAACATGAAAGCCATCAAGGCGCTGGTGCATAATTGCGACCTGGTGATGGGCTTTCCGCTTGAAGATGGCGGCGGCAATGTCCCCGCCGGTCTGGCGGCCTCGCGCCCTTATGCGCGCACCGGCTTTGTCGCCGTCGCGCAGGGGGATGTCTCCGGCGGCTTCAAGGGCTTGCTGCATAAAGGCACGATCGGGGTGCTGAACATGTCGCCGGCGGAGACCTATTTCACCACCGCGACGATGGCGCATGAGCATGTCTATTACACCAACGATCAGCTGCTCGGCGCCGTGCTGAACGGCGAGGTGAACACCGCGCTGATCTGGCGGCCCTGGCTGAACCAGCAGCTGGCCGCGCATCCGCAAAGTCTGCATGTCGCGGAATTGAACATGCCCTACGCAAACTGGAACGTTGTTGCTCTGTATCCGCAATCGGCGCAGAATAAACCAGAGGTCAGGGCGTTCAATAAGGCGATCGAAGCGCTTGCTGCATCGCGACAGCTAGGGGCTTTGGTCAAACCCTATGACGTCCCGGCTCACGGCGTCTCAGGCATGGAAGAGTGAGAAGAGTATGAAAAATATGAAGATTGCGGTCCTCGGTTTGGCCTTGTCCCTGGGCGCGGTGGCGGCGCAGGCGGCAACCCCGCCGGCGATCTATACCGATGCGCAGGCCACCGCCGGCGCCGATGCCTATGCGCAGAATTGCGCCATGTGTCACGGCGCGAAGATGGAAGGCGGCGCCGGCCCGGCCCTGGTTGGCCAGGCCTTCGCCTCCGCCAGCAACAACTATACCGTCGGCGCACTCTTCACCGAGATGGCCCAGCAGATGCCCGCCGGCCAGCCGGGCAGCCTGACCCATACCCAGTATGAGGACATCTTCGCTTATATCCTGAAGACCAACGGCTACCCTGCCGGCAGCACCGCCCTTAATTACGATAAGGCGATGGGCGACAGCACGCCGCTGGTCTCTCAGGTGAAATAACACCCGGCAAGGGTGAATGAAATTTGCAAGCGGTTTGCAAATAAGGGCGCGATGTCGCGCCGGATCATAACCAAGGAGGAATGGACAATGTGGCGTAAACCGACCGTGAAGCAGATTTGTATCGGCGCTGAGATCAACTCTTACGTCTCCGCGACCCGCAAGTAAGTGAGGCAACCGATCCAGGCATAGGCCACGTCTCTCCCATGCGTGTAATTGTGCTTGGATCGGCCGCGGGCGGCGGCTTTCCGCAATGGAATTGTCATTGCAAGGGCTGCCGCCGGGCGCGGGCCGGGGATCCGGCCGTGAAGCCCAGAACCCAGGCCTCTCTCGCCGTTAGCGCGGATGGGGTGCGCTGGGTGCTTTTGAATGCCAGCCCGGATCTTCCCTCCCAGCTGCGCGACCATGTCATTCTGCATCCTGACCATGATGGCCCGGCCCGGAATAATCCAGTGGCGGCTGTGGTGATTTCCGGCGGGGATATTGATTGCATCGCCGGGCTGCTGACGCTGCGCGAGGGGCATGAATTCCGGCTTTATGCGCAGGATTTCGTCCAGGCGATTTTGAACGGTAACCAGGTGTTCAGCGTGATGAATCCGGCGCTGGTGCGCCAGGAGAGTCTGCGCGTGAACGAGCCGGTGGCGCTGCGCGATGCGGCGGGGCAAAGCCTCGGGCTTTCGGTGGAAGCCTTTCCGGTGCCTGGAAAATTGCCGCTCTATCAGGAGGCGGGGCGGGACCTCGCGGCCCTGGTGAGCGATGACAGCGTCATCGGCCTGTCCGTAAAGGATGAGGCCGGACACAGGATTCTTTTCATTCCCGGCTGCGCCTACGTGACGCCGGATATTCTAACGCGCGCTCAACAAGCTGATATTCTGTTTTTCGATGGCACGCTCTGGCAGGATCGCGAGATGATCGATGCTGGCTTGAGCCAAAAAACCGGCGCGCGCATGGGGCATATTTCCGTTTCGGGTGAAGCCGGCACGATGGCCGCATTTTCCGCATTGACGCAGACTCGCAAGGTCTTCATTCATATCAACAATACAAATCCGATCCTGTGCGACGATTCCAAGGAAGCCAAAAAAGTCCAAGAAAATGGCTGGGACGTTGCCTATGACGGAATGGAGGTGACGTTATGACGAATATGCTTTCCCATGCCGAGCTTGAGGCAGCACTGCGCAATGTCGGCGCCACGCGCTACCATAGTCTGCATCCGTTTCATAAGCTGCTGCATGGCGGCAAGCTGAACCAGACCCAGGTGCAGGCCTGGGCGCTGAACCGCTATTATTACCAGGCCTGCATTCCGATCAAGGACGCGATCGTGCTCTCCCGCCTGCCGGATGCCGCCTCCCGCCGCGCCTGGCGCCAGCGCATCATCGACCATGATGGCGAGCGCGAAGGCGATGGCGGCATCGCCCGCTGGCTGCGTCTGGCGGAAGGGGTCGGGCTGGAGACCGCCTACGTGGAATCGACCCAGGGCATCTTGCCCGCGACGCGTTTTGCCGTGGATGCCTATGTGCATTTCGTGCGCGACCGCTCGCTGCTGGAAGCGGTGGCGTCCTCGCTGACGGAAATGTTCTCACCCACCATCATCGCCGAGCGTGTCGCCGGCATGTTGGCGAATTATGAATGGGTGTCGAAGGATACGCTGGTCTATTTCAACGCCCGCCTCACCCAGGCGCCGCGCGATGCGGATTTCGCCCTGGATTATGTGAAGCACCACGCCACCACCCGCGCCGAACAGGACCAGGTGATCGCCGCATTGCGGTTCAAATGCGATGTGCTCTGGTCGCAGCTGGATGCGCTGTATGCCGCCTACGTCACGCCGGGTCATGTCCCGCTCGATGCGTTTGGCGCCGAGGCGGCGCTGGCGCGGTGCGCGTAACCGGCGAGACCGTCCCCCGCCTGCGCCGCGGGGTGCGCCGCCAGTTCGACAAGGCCCGTGACACCGCCGTGCTGATGGCCCCGGAGCGTGTCGTCGTGCTCGACGAGATTGCCGATGCCATCGTCACCGCCTGTGACGGGCAACGCAATATCGCTGACATCGTCGCGCTGCTCGCCGCGCGCTATCAGGCGCCGGTCGAGGAGATCGACGGCGATGTCAGGGAATTTCTGGAAGGCTTGGCGGAGTCCGCCTTGGTCACGCTATGAGCTCTATCGCACCGCCTTTCGCCTTGATGGCGGAACTGACCCATCGCTGCCCGCTGCAATGCCCCTATTGCTCCAACCCGCTGGAGATGCTGAAGGCGAACAAGGAGCGTGACACGGCGTTCTGGCGCGGGGTGATCAGCGAGGCGGCTTCGATGGGCGTGCTGCAGATCCATTTCTCTGGTGGCGAGCCGAGCCTGCGGTCGGATCTGGCTGCGCTGATCGCGCATGCGACCGATTGCGGGATGTACGCCAACCTGATCACCTCCGCCGTGCTGCTGAACAGGGACAAGCTCAGCGCCTACGCGCAGGCGGGGCTGGGTCATGTGCAGGTGAGCCTGCAAGGCGCGGAGGCGGCGAATGCCGACCGGATCGGCAATTACAAAGGCGCGCACGAGAAGAAACTCGAAGTGGCGAAGCTGGTCACGCAGATTGGCATGTCACTCACCATCAACGCGGTGGTGCATCGGCAGAATCTTGAGGAACTGCCAGCGATCATCGATCTGGCGCTGGCGTTGGATGCGGACCGGCTGGAAATCGCGCATGTGCAATATCATGGCTGGGCGCTGGAAAACCGCGCCGCTTTGATCCCCACCCGCGCCCAGTTCGAGGCGGCGGATGCGCTGGTGGCGCGCAAGCGTGAGGAAATCGGCGCGCGCATGGTGATTGATTACGTGGTGCCGGATTATTACGCGGATCTGCCGAAAACCTGCATGGGCGGCTGGGGGCAGAAAATGCTCAACATCGCCCCGGATGGGCGGGTGCTGCCCTGCCATGCGGCGGAGACGATCCCCGGCCTGACCTTCCCGCGCGCCGATGATCTGCCCTTGCGAGAAATCTGGGAAGGCAGCGACGCCTTCAACAAATTTCGCGGCACCGGCTGGATGCAGGAGCCTTGTTCCAGCTGTGCGCTGAAGGAAATCGATTGGGGCGGCTGCCGCTGCCAGGCAATGGCCATCACCGGCGATGCGGCGGCGACCGACCCAGTCTGTTCGCGCTCCCCGCGTCACGCGGCCATGAACGCGATGGCGGCGGCAGAGGCGCAGCAAGAGCCTGGTGACTTCAAATGGCGGCGCGTTTCATGATTTTGGCGGGCCGCACCAGGCGCCTGCTTCTCGCCAGTGCGGCTCTGGTTCCCGGACTGGCGATGGCGCAGACCAGCGACAGCTCAACTGACACCACCCCGCCGGTCATTAACGTTCACATCGGTGTTTCGCCCTTGGGCGGCGGCGTGCCGTTGCAGAAATGGCCGACCGCCGTGCAAAGCTTCTCCGCGCAGGATCTGACCAAACAAGGGGCGACGGATTTCACCGGCGCGCTGGCGCGGCAAGCCGCCGGCGTCAATCTGCAGAACAGCCAGGCCAACCCGTATCAGCCGAGCGTGCTTTACCACGGCTACGAGCTTTCCCCTATCCAGGGCACGCCGGCCGGGCTTTCGGTCTATGTGAATGGCGCGCGCTTCAACACGCCCTTTGGCGATCTGGCGCTCTGGAGCGTGCTGCCTGACGACGCGATCGATTCCTTCGATCTGGTCGATGGCAACCCGCTCTTCGGCCTCAACGCGCTCGGCGGCGCCATCGATGTGAAGATGAAAAACGGCTTCACCGCCCCGGGTGGCGTGCTGGAGCTGCAAGGCGGCTCCTTCGGCACGATTGCTGGCCATTTTGAATATGGCAAGCAGGTTGGCAATGCAGCCGCGTATGTTGACATCTCTGCCGCCCGCAATACCGGCTGGCGCGATGCGCAAGGTTCCGACATCAAGAGCGCCTACGCGGATCTCGGCTGGCGCGGCAGCGCTGCGGCGCTGCATATCAATCTCATCGCCGGTAATTCCGGGCTGCATGGCCCTGGCACGGTGCCGGTGGAGGTGCTGGCGGCGGATCCCAACGCGCAATTCACCGGCCCGAATTCCATCAACGATAAATATCTGCGCCTCAGCAGTACGCTGGATCTGCAGCTGAGCCGCGATACCTCGCTGCAGGCGGTGCTCTATTACGAGAACATCTGGGAGCATCTGCTCAACGGCAACGGGCCCAACGATCTTCCCTGCGGCGATGGGCAAAATCTCTGCCAGGGCGGGGCAGGGGGGAGTTATTCCACGGCGGCCGGCGGCGGCATCATTCCGCAATATCTGCCGAATGGCAATAATGCCTACGGGCAGCTCAACCTCAACACCACCAATACCAACGGCTATGGCGCCTCCGCGCAGATCACCCATAAGGGCGCGCTGGGCCAGCTCGTCGCAGGGCTCAGTTATGATGGCGGCTACAGCACCTACGGCGCCGCGGCTTATGATGGCGCCTTGTCGCTGAGCACGCGCGATTATTATGCGCTGCCCGGCACCGGACTTGGCTATCCTGTCGATGAGCCCGGCAACGTGCCGGTGAATGTAGGCTTGCGCAACGCCTATTACGGGCTCTACGCGACGGATACGATCGACCTCACCAAAAAACTCTCCCTCACGCTGGGCGGGCGGTTCAATATCGCGCAGATCGCCTTGCATAATGAGCGTGGTTACGACCCCAACGCCGCGCCGGGCGGGCTGAATGGCAGCCATTATTATCAGCATTTCAACCCCTCGGTCGGCATGGCCTACGCGCTCACGCGCGCGGTGACGCTCTATGGCAGCTGGTCTGTGCAGAACGCGGCGCCGACCCCGGCTGAACTCTCCTGCGCCAGCCCGCTTGATAGCTGTGCCCTGGCGAATTTCATGTCCGGCGATCCGGCGCTGAAGCAGATCGTCTCGCAGAATTTCCAGGCCGGGCTGCGTGGGACGTTCGTTGTCGGCGGATTGAATTTCCTCAGCATCCAGGAGGATGTTTATGATGATGAAACCAGAGACGACATCGAATTCCTGCAATCGCCTTATAATCCGCAAGGCAACGGCTATTTCTCCAATATCGGCAGCGTGCACCGGCGCGGCGGTGATCTCGCGGCGCAGTTCGATAGCGCCAAATGGCATCTCTACGCATCCTATTCACGCGTGCAGGCGACCTATGGCGCCAGCTTTATCGAGCGCAGCAACAGCCCGAATGCCGATGCGAGCGGCAATATCACCGTCAATAGCGGCGATTTTCTGCCGGGCGTGCCGAAAAATCTCATCAAGTTCGGCGCGGATTACAAGATCACCCCGCGCTGGAGTGTGGGCTTCAGCGGCACCGCGCAGACGGGCAGCTATCTCTACGGCGATGCCGCCAATCTCGATAAGCCGTTGCCGGGCTATGCGCTGATCGATCTGAACACGCGCTACAGCGTCACACCGCATCTCACTTTGTTTGGCAGTATCGATAACGTCACAGACCAGCGCTACTTTGTTTACGGCACCTATTCCAGCGTTGGCGGCGTCTATGTCGCGCCGGCGCCAAATTACAGCAACCCGCGCAGCTATTCCATCGGCGCGCCGGTGGCGGTGACGGCGGGAATGAAACTGACCTTCTGAGCTGTTGCGTTTCGAAGCAGTGATGAAAAACGTGACAGCTCAAATCCCAGCTATCTCGTGAATTCCCCAGTAAAACCCAAGAACTTTCTTTGGCACGAATCCTGCTGAGACGATGACGCGATGCGGGCCGCCCGGAACACCGGGGTCTCGCATCGCCCCGGTCAAAAAAATCAAGGCCGGGACGTCCAAGTCAAAACCAAGAGACAAAGCGGCGCAGACCGATTTGTCGATATGCAGGGGGTTTCATGAAGATCCAATCTCGTACCCATACCGCCCGGGCGCTGGCCTTGCTCGCGGGCACCGCTCTCGCGGGCTTTGCCGTGCCGGCCTTCGCCGGTTCCGTCACCCAGCCCGGTGAGACCATCGGCCTCGCGCCCGGCACGCCGCTGCCGCAAGGCGTGTATCTGGTGGACACCACCGATTACGGTAATCTCGGCAAGGAAGCGCTGGGGGTGACCATCCCGGTTGTCGCCTGGTCCACCCCAGTGCATCTGCTGGGCGCGCGCGTACAGCTTTACGCCGCCTTTCCGCTGGCCGAGGCGAGCGTGCCCGGCGCGCATGTGCAGGGCTGGTATAATCCCTGGTTCGCCGGCCAGCTGGCCTGGGATCTCGGTAACAATATCGGCGTGTCCTATCTGCTCGGCACCTACCCGAAGCTCTCCAGCCCGGTCGCGAATGACGCCACCACCATCAATCAGCGCTTCGCGGTGTCCTATACGGGGAATGGCCTCAATCTCTCCGCCAATCTGATCATCGGCAATGAGGTGAATAACTCCTCGGTCAATGCCTCCAAGGTGCCGAATTATCTCAACCTGGATCTGACCGCGACGAAGAGTTTCGGCAATTGGAGCTTCGGCCCGGTCGCTTATTATTCAACGGACACAAGCTCACCCTATTCCGGCTACCAGAAGCAGCATCAATTCGCGATGGGCGGTCTGGTCGGCTATAATTTCGGCAAGGTGGTTCTGCAATCCTACCTTACCCATGACGTTACCCAGACGGGCTATCTCGGCAACGACACGCGCTTCTGGTTCCGGTTCATTATTCCGGTCAGCTAAGCTGCCGTAAGACGACGAAGACAGGGCATGGGGGCGGAACGCCCCATGCCTTTTTGGCGTTGCTGAGCTTCCCGGCTTTAACAAGGCTGCGTTGAAACGCGGCGTTAAGCCCCTGACGACGCTTGAGCTTAGGTGTAGCTTTTCCATCATGGCGCGGCCCGCGCGTCATGACTCTCGCCCGATTATGGGCGCAAGGCGAAGCAATCGTCAGCAGAGGAGTATGGAATGGCCGATCATCCGCAAAGTTTCTTGCCAGGCGCCAGCCTGTCTTACGTATCGCCGACGCGCCAGAGCGCCTGGGGCACCTATCTGGCGCAGGTGGACCGCGTGCTGCCTTATATGGGCGATCTCGCCCGCTGGTCCGGCACGCTGCAACGCCCGAAGCGGGTGCTGATCGTCGATGTGCCGATCGAGATGGATGACGGTAGCATCGCGCATTTCGAAGGCTACCGGGTGCAGCACAGCCTCTCGCGCGGCCCGGGCAAGGGCGGCGTGCGCTACCATCCGGACGTGACGCTGGAAGAGGTGATGGCGCTGGCGGCCTGGATGACGATCAAGAATGCCGCGGTCAATCTGCCTTTTGGCGGCGCCAAGGGCGGCATCAGGCTGGACCCGAAACAGTTGTCGCAGCGGGAGCTGGAAAAGGTCACCCGGCGCTATACCAGCGAAATCGGCATCATCATCGGCCCGCAGCGCGATATTCCGGCGCCGGATGTGAACACCAACGGCCAGATCATGGCCTGGATGATGGACACCTACTCCGCCAATGTCGGCGCCACGGCCACCGGTGTGGTCACCGGCAAGCCGATCAGCCTGGGCGGCTCGCTCGGGCGGGTGAAGGCGACCGGGCGCGGCGTGTTCGTCACCGGGCGCGAGGCGATGCGCCGGCTGAAGCTGCCGATGGACGGGGCGCGCATCGCGATCCAGGGGTTTGGCAATGTCGGCGCCAATGCGGCGGAGCTGTTCGCGCAGTCCGGCGCCAAGGTGGTGGCGGTGCAGGACCATGGCGGCGGCGTCTATAATGATAACGGGCTGGATGTGCCGGCGCTGACCGCGCATGTGCTGGAAAAAGGCAGCGTCGCCGGGTTTCGTGGCGGCGAGGTGCTGGGGCTGGAGGAGTTCTGGGACGCGAAGGTGGATGTGATCATCCCCGCCGCGTTGGAAGGCCAGATCACCGAGGCCCGCGCCGAACGGCTGCGCGCCAGCCTGGTTCTAGAGGCCGCCAACGGGCCGACCGTGCCGGGGGCGGATGATATTCTCGCCGCGCGCGGTGTCACGGTGCTGCCGGACGTGATCTGCAATTCCGGCGGCGTCATCGTCTCTTATTTCGAGTGGGTGCAGGATTTCTCGTCCTTCTTCTGGAGCGAGGAAGAGATCAATCTGCGCCTGGACAAGATCATCACCGGGGCGCTGGCGCATATCTGGGCCACCTGCGAGCGGCATGGATTCAGCCTGCGCACCGGCGCCTTCGTGGTGGCGTGCGAGCGCATCCTGCAGGCCCGCAACGAGCGCGGGCTGTATCCCTGAGATGAAAAAAGCCGCCTTCCGGGAGGAGGGCGGCTTATTCGCGCGAGGGGCAGGGCTTACCCGCCGTAGCGCTGCAAGGTCTGGCGCAGCGGGTTGGCGCCGGGATTATTGCCCTGGCCATCAACGACGATCTGCCGCGCATCCAGCTGCTGGCCGTAATATTGCTGCTCGGCGCCGGCATTGTTGGAGAGCACGGTGCCGGAGAGCGAGACGCCGCCATAGAGCCCCTGGCTCTTGGAGAAGCTGATGATATCGGCATTGGTGGCGGTGGACATGGCGCCATTCACGCCGGCCCCCAAAGTCGCCACCGAAAGCCCGGCATCCGCGCCGATCTTGAATTGCGAGTTCAGCAGCGCGTTCAGCCCGCCCGTGGTCATGATGATCATCATCACCTCGGCGTTCTGCACGCCGATCTGCAGGCCGAAGCTGCCCGCGCCCATGGAATAGATGGCCGGGTTGGACCAGCCGCCATCGGCGGTGCGGGCACTCATCACGCAGCCGCCGCCTTCGCCGCCGAAGAAGAAGCCGGCCTTGAACACGTTCGGGCAGACCACGACGGCTTTGGCCTTGCGCAGGAACTCCTGAGCCTGGGAGCCCTGGGCGCCGCCCATCATGTCTTCCAGCGCCAAGGTGGAACTATCGACCAGATGTTGCGGATTGGCGGCCAGGGCCGGGGCGGCGGTGCCGGCCGCGAGGGCCGCGGCGAGAAGCAGGCGCTTCATGAGAGAACTCCTTCGGGTTTGGGCGCGTCTTGCCGTGTTGCTGCAGGTGGGGTGGCGGCCTCGAAGCGGCAAGCTTGGGTGGATGAATGTTCATTAACCGACAAAACCCGCCAGCCGCGCGGCCCATGCGAGAGCCGGGTGAGGGAGATATTGTCGATCTGCAGGCAGAGCGCCTGATGCGGGGTCAGCCCCAGCGCAGAGGCGCAGGCGGCGCGGATGGCCCCGCCATGGCTGACGATGATGGTATCGCTGCCCTGGGCACTTTCCCGCAGCGCCTCCAGCCCGGCGCCGACGCGCTCGATCAGATGCGCGAAGCTCTCCCCGCCCGGCGGTGTCTCGGCGGCATGGATCGGCCAGAACGGATGCCGCTCATCATGGCCGCGGGCATCGAAGGTGGAAATCGGCACGCCCTGCCAGTCGCCGAAATCCTGCTCGATGAAGGCGGGCTCGATCAGCCGGGGCATCTGCGGATAGCCGGCGCGCTGCAGCGCATCGGCGGTGAGCTGGGTGCGGGTGAGGGGGGTGCAGACCAGCCGGGCCGGGCGCGGCAGCCGGGCGGCCAGGGCGGCATAGTCCGCTGCCTGTGCCGCCATCGTGTCGGTGCATACCGGCACGTCGTCGGTGCCGTAGAGGAAGGCCAGATTGTCCCGGTGGACCAAAGCGTGGCGGATGAGCCAGAAGCGGTGCATGCTCAGTCTCCGGTTGGGCACGCCGCCGCCGCGCCGCGCCTGATTGCGTCTGCGTCAGGCATGAAGACGAAGATTATGGCGCAAAACCGGCTTATGCGTGTCCGCATCGGGGCCGGTATAGGCTCTGAAAACCGCGTCTCCATGCGCTTTGGGATTAAGCGCGCGATGCGGTCTTGCCAACCACCCCCGGCGAAGGGCGCCTATGCGGCGGGTGGGGTGAGCTGGTCGAAGGCTTCCAGCGCCTGGGCGGCGTACATCGCGGAGGGGCCAGCGCCCATATAGATCGCCATGCCCATCGTCTCCAGCACCTCCGCCCGGCTGGCCCCGTGCGTGCCGGCGGCCTGGGCGTGATAGGCGATGCAAGGCTGGCAGCGCGTCGCCACCCCGATGGCGAGTGCGATCAGCTCCTTGGTTTTCTGGTCCAGCGCGGTGCCGGCATGGGCGCCCTGGGCGAGGGCGGCAAACCCTTTCATCGCCTCCGGCGCGCCCTGGCGCAGCGTTTTCACCCCGCCATTCATGGCCTCGATCAGCTTCGTCCAGTCCTGGATCATGTCCTGTCTCCTGAAAGTGCCGCGAACATAAGCGCGGCACGCCGCACCGCCTTGACCTTGCGCAAAACACGGTGCGGACTCGCACCGCGCGGCGCATCGGTCTATGCCGGGCGGCATGGATCAGCTGGCTTTGTATTTCCATTGGCCCTTCTGCCTGGCCAAATGCCCCTATTGCGACTTCAACTCCCATGTGCGCGAGAGCCTGCCGCAGGCGCAGATGCTGGCGGCGCTGACGGCGGAGCTGGGCTATGAGGCGGCGCGGCTGGGGCGGCGTGAGGTCGGCTCGATCTTTTTCGGTGGCGGCACGCCGAGCCTGATGGACCCGGAGAGCGTGGCGGCACTCATCCAGGAGGCCGGGCGGGTGTTCAGCCTGGCGCCGGAGGCCGAGATCACGCTGGAAGCCAACCCGACCAGCGTGGAGGCGGCGAAGTTCCAGGCCTATCGCCAGGCCGGGGTGAACCGTGTGTCCATCGGCGTGCAGAGTTTCGAAATCGAAGCGCTGCGATTTCTCGGCCGCCAGCACAGCGCCCAGCAGGCCATCGCCGCCATCGAGCTGGGGGCCAGCATCTTCCCCCGCATCTCCTTCGACCTGATCTATGCCCGGCCCGGCCAGGATCAGAAATCGTGGCGGGCGGAGCTGCGCCAGGCGCTGGATCTGGCGGCGGATCATCTCTCCCTCTACCAGCTCACCATCGAGGACGGCACCAAATTCGCCACCCTCCACGCCCGGGGGGAGTTCACTTTGCCGGATGAGGACGAGGCCGAGGCGCTGTATGACATCACCGCCGAGGAGGCCGGGCGCTATGGATTGCAGCGCTACGAAGTCTCCAACTATGCCAAGCCCGGCGGTGAGAGCCGGCATAACATGACCTATTGGCGCTATGGCGATTATGCCGGCATCGGCCCCGGCGCGCATGGGCGGCTCTCTCTGGGCGGCCGGCTGCTGGCCACCACCCGCCATCGCGCCCCGGAGCCCTGGATGGAGCGCGTCGCCGCGCATGGCCACGGCACCACGCTGGAGGAGGACATTCCGGCCCAGGACCGCGCCCGCGAGGCGTTGATCATGGGGTTGCGGCTGCGCGAGGGCATCGCCGCGCCGCACTTCGCCGCCCGCACCGGCATTGCCCTGCTGGATGCCATCGAGCCGGAGATCCTCGATGAGTGCCTCGCCGAGGGCTATCTCACCTTCGCCGAGGACCGGCTGGCCGCCACCGCGCAAGGCATCAAACGGCTGGACGCATTGCTGCCGGCCCTGTGCAGATAGTATAGCCAGCCGCAATTAAGGGAATTTCGATGCGCTATGTTTCGACGCGGGGCCAGGCCCCGGAGATGGATTTCGCCGGCGTGCTGCTGGCCGGCCTCGCCAGCGATGGCGGGCTCTATATGCCAGCGAGCTGGCCGCGCTTCTCCGCCGAGGAGCTGAAATCCCTGCGCGGCCTGCCTTATCCCGAACTCGCCGCCAAGGTCATCGCCCCGTTCGCGGCGGGCAGCGTCTCCGAGGCTGAGCTGCTCTCCATGTGCAAGCTCGCCTATGCGGATTTCGCCAATCCGGCGATCGTGCCGCTGGTGCAGCTGGAGACCAATCTCTACGCGCTGGAGCTGTTCCACGGCCCGACTTTGGCCTTCAAGGACATGGCGCTGCAGCTGGTCGGGCATCTTTTCGAGCATGTGCTGGCCAAGCGCGGCGAGAAAGTCCGCATCGTCGGCGCCACCTCCGGCGATACCGGCTCGGCCGCCATCGAGGCCGTGGCCAACCGGAAGAATATCGACATCACCATCCTGCACCCGTACGGCAAAACCTCCGAGGTGCAGCGCCGGCAGATGACTACGGTGCAGGCGGATAACGTGCTCAACATCGCGGTCGACGGGAATTTCGACGATTGCCAGGATCTGGTGAAGGCGATGTTCGCGGATGCGCCGTTCCGGACGGAGATGAATCTCTCCGCCGTCAACTCCATCAATTTCGCCCGTATCGCCGCACAGATCCCCTATTATGTCTATGCCGCGCTCAATCTCGGCGCGCCGGAGCGGGAGGTGGCGGTCTCTGTCCCCACCGGGAATTTCGGCAATATCCTGGCGGCCTGGGCGGCCAAGCAGATGGGGCTGCCGATCGTCAAATTCATCGTCGCCTCCAACCGCAACGATATTCTCTCCCGCTTCCTGGCGGAGAACGACATGTCCGTGCATGAGGTCGAGCCCAGCCTCTCGCCCTCCATGGATATCGGCGTCAGCTCGAATTTCGAGCGGCTTTTGTTCGAATTCTTGGGCCGGGATGCGCTGCTGACCGCGAAGACCATGGCGGATTTCCGCAGCACCGGGAAAATGACGGTGGAGGCGCCGGTCTGGCGCGCCATCGCCCATGAATTCCAGGGCTACCGCCTGTCGGACGAGGCGACTTTGGCGGAAATCAAGCGTTTTTATACCGAGAGCGCCTATCTGGCGGACCCGCATTCGGTCATCGGCCTCGCCGCCGGGCGCGATTGCGACACGGGGCGCCTGCCGGTGATCTGTGCCGCCACCGCGCATCCGGCGAAGTTCCCGGATGCGATTGAAAAAGCGGTCGGCATTCGCCCGCCCCTCCCAAACCATCTTTCCGACCTATATGACAGGAAAGAGACATTCACCCGCGCCGGCGCCGATCTCAACCAGATCGAAACCTTGGTGCGGAATTTTGCGAACAGGAACTGAAATGCCTGAACAGGTTTCCATCACCACGCTGCCCTCCGGCCTGACCGTGCTCACCGAGCGCATGGAACGGGTGGAAACCGTGTCCTTCGGCGCCTATGTCGGGGCCGGCACAAGGCACGAGACCGCCGCCGAAAACGGGGTGGCGCATTTCCTCGAACATATGGCCTTCAAGGGCACCGAGCGGCGCTCGGCAGCGGATATCGCCGAGGCGATCGAGAATGTCGGCGGCCATATCAACGCCTATACCTCGCGCGAGCAGACGGCCTATTACGTCAAGCTGCTGAAGGAGGATCTGGCGCTGGGGGCGGATATCATCGGCGATATTCTCTGCCATTCCAGCTTCGAGCCGGAGGAGCTGGAGCGCGAGCGCGGGGTGATCCTGCAGGAGATCGGCCAGGCGAACGACACGCCGGACGACATCATCTTCGACCATTTCCAGTCCGCCGCCTATCCGGCGCAGCCGATGGGAAGGCCGGTGCTGGGCACCGAGCAGATCATCCGCACCATGAAGCGCGAGGCGCTGCCCGGCTTCATGCGCCAGCATTACACGCCGGAGAACATGGTCATCGCCGCTTCCGGCAATCTCTACCATGAGCAGGTGGTGGAGCTGGCCCAGCGCCATTTCGCCGATCTGCCGCGCGCCGAGCGCGCCGCGCCGATGGAAGCCGATTATATGGGCGGCGAGTATCGGGAGCTGCGGGATCTCGACCAGGCGCATATCGTGCTGGGCTTCGATGCGCCGGGCTATGGCCAGCCGGATTATTATCCTTCCATGCTGCTCTCCACTCTGCTGGGCGGCGGTATGTCCTCGCGCCTGTTCCAGGAAATCCGGGAGAAGCGTGGGCTGGTCTATTCCATCTACAGCTTCACCGCCCCGGCGCAGGATGGCGGGCTGTTCGGCATCTATGCCGGCACCGGTGAATCCGAGGCCGCCGAGCTGATCCCGGTGACGCTGGAGGAGCTGGAGAAGGTGCAGCGTTCCGTCAGCGAGGCGGAGCTGAACCGCGCCCGGGCGCAGCTCAAGGCCGGGCTGCTGATGAGCTTGGAGTCCACCGGCAGCCGCTGCGAGCAGTTGGCCCGGCAATGGCAGGTGTTCGGGCGGATCATCCCGGTTGAGGAGACCGTGGGCAAGATCAATGCCGTCACCGTGGAGGATATCCGCGCCTCGGCCGCCAAGATTTTCCGGCAGAAACCCACTCTGGCCACCATCGGCCCGGTGGCGCAGGTGCCGAAATTCTCCGCCATCATCGACCGGCTGGCGGCATGAGCGCGCTCTCCGACGCCGCCGCTGGGCTGCTGGAAGCGGCGAAGCGGGCCGGGGCGGATGTCGCCGAGGTCGGGCTGTATGAGGGCACCTCGGTCGGCGTGCAGCGCCGGCTGGGCAAGACCGAGGAGACCGAGCGCGCCGAGACCACCGAGCTGAGCCTGCGGGTGTTCCTGGGGCGCTGCTCGGCCTCCGTCTCCGCCAGCTCCATCGACAGCAGCGCCTTCGCGCGCCTGGCCGCGCAGGCGGTGGCGATGGCGAAAGTGGTGCCGGAGGACCCGTATGCGGAAATCCCCGAGGCGCCGCCGGCTCTGGATGCCGGGTTTTTGGAGCTTGAAGACCCGGTTGAGCCGAGCGCTGATCTGCTGATCGCGCGCGCGGCCCAGGCTGAGGACGCTGCCATGGGCGTGCCCGGCATCACCAATTCCGAAGGTGGCTCCGCCAGCTGGTCGCGCGCCGTCTCGGTGCTGGCCACCAGCCATGGGTTTCTGGGCGAATATGCCCGCACCGCGCATAGCGTCTCCGTCACCGCCATTGCCGGCACCGGCACCGCGATGCAGCGCGATTATGATTATGACAGCGTGATCCATGGCGCGGATCTGGCCGACCCGGCGCAGCTGGGCCGCAATGCCGCCGCCCGCGCGCTGGCCCGGCTGAACCCCAGGCGCCCGGCCACCGCCAGGCTGCCGGTGATCTTCGATCCGCGGGTCTCCGGTTCCATCCTCGGCCATCTGGCCGGGGCGATTTCCGGCGCCTCGATCGCGCGCGGCACCTCCTTCCTGAAGGATGCGCTGGGCCAGCGGATTTTCCCCGCCGGGCTGGAGATCATCGACAACCCGCTGAAAGTGCGCGGCCGCCGCTCCCGCCCGTTTGACCGCGAGGGCCAGCGCGTGGCGCAGATGAGCTTCATCGCGGACGGGGTGCTGACGGGCTGGATCCTGGATACGCGCTCGGCCAACCAGCTCGGGCTGAAGACCAACGCCCATGCCGGCGGGCTCTCGAATTTCTACATGGCGCCGGGGCGGCTGAGCCCTGAGCAGTTGATGGCCGACATCGCCGAAGGGCTGTACGTGACCGAGATGATGGGCTCCAGCATCAACGGCCTCACCGGCGATTATTCGCGCGGGGCGGCCGGGTTCATGATCCGCAATGGGCAGATCGCCGAGCCGGTGGCGGAGATTACCATTGCCGGGAACCTCAAGGACATGTTCCTGAACCTGACGCCGGCCAGCGATCTGGAATTCAAGCGCGGCACCGATGCGCCGACGCTGCGGCTGGACGGCATGACCCTGGCCGGCGCCTGACACCGGCTTTTCGCGCCCGCGCGACACGCAGGTGATGGGCCACCACGGCCCATCACCCGGCAGCTGGAACATGGAGGTGGTGGGCCATGGGCAGACTGCGCGGAATAGCTAAGCTGCCGGCGATGAATGGTGGCTTAAAAAAGCCTGAGTTTTTTGTCAGTCGTTGCGACCGGCGCGTTGATTTCGTTTCGGATTTTTAAGGCAGACCCCGCCATGACATGCCCGGCGCCGCTGCAGGCGCCCGGCATATCGGGGTTAATTGCCCTTTTTATCCCACGGCGCCTGGCCGAGATTGACCTGCTTGGGGGTGGTGTTGGACCCGGCCAGCGCGCCCGCGCCGGCACCGATGCCCGCCCCGACGACCACGCCGATCGGCCCGCCGACAATGCCGATCAACGCCCCCGTGGCCGCGCCACCCGCGGCCGTCCCGGTGGTGCGCCCGGTGCCATGGCCGCAGCCGGCGAGGGCCAGCGCCATCGCCAGCATCAGGGATTTCTTGAACATCCATCTCTCCTGTTTGGTCTTGCCCTTGTCTCAAAGGCGCGCCGCGTTGCGCAAGCCAAACCGCCGATCGATCCGCCTGCGGGACGGGGTGCGCTGATAGACGTTTTTCTTTTCAAGGGCTTACGAAAAATTGCCGGCAATGCGCGGGGGCTTGGTCCAGAACGGATTGGTTTAAAAAGGGTTGCGAAGCGCGATCCGGCGCGTACATGGTGAAACGTAACCAACGCGGAGAGCCCGATGTCCGACACGTCCAAATTCCCGGTGCAGCTGAAGGCCCCCAGCTGGGTGGATGACTTCAAGGCCTTCATCATGCGCGGCAATGTCGTCGATCTGGCGGTTGGTGTCGTCATCGGCGCCGCCTTCACCGGCATTGTCAGCTCGCTGGTCAAGGACGTGATCAACCCGATCATCGGGCTGATCACCGGCGGGGTGGATTTCTCCAATCATTTCATCATCCTCAAAGGCACCCCGGCGCTCACTTTGGCGGATGCCCAGAAGGCCGGTGATGTCACGTTGAATTATGGCGTGTTCATCAATGCGGTGATCAATTTCGTGATCGTCGCGGCGGCGATCTTCTGGATGGTCCGGATGGTGCAGAAGATCTACAAGAAACCGACGCCGCCGGCCGCCGCCCCGGCGCCGACGCCGACCGAGACCCTGCTGACCGAAATCCGCGACCTGCTGAAGGATAAGGGCACGGTCTGAGCCGCAGCCCTCCTCCTGGGCATGGCGGCCTGGGAGGCGCACAGCGTTGCGCCGGCCGGCCGTCTCTCGTCATTCCAAAATCGACATATGGCCAGTTAAACAATTCATTTCATTAATGCTGCGCCGCAGCATATACTCACGCAGTCGGGCCGTGGCGGCGCCGGTGATGGATCGCGGATGCGGACTCGGAGCGTGGATTTAAGGCATTTCACATGGCGGGGCCCGGCGGCGGGGATCTCGGACGGGTTCTACCGCCTCGCGCGGCAGCTGGAATCCCGCGCCTTCGGGCTGACTCCGGAGCAGATCGGCATTGTCGAGGGCTTGCGCGCCGCCACCGCCGTGGCGGTGATGGCGGCTCTCGCCTACGGGCTGGGCCGGCCCTGGCTGGCCTGGGCGGTGTTCGGCGCCTTCTGGTGCTGCCTGGCGGACCCGGGCGGGCCGGATTGGGTGCGCAGGCGCGCCATTGGCGGCTTCGCTTTGGCCGGGGCGCTGGTTCTGCCCATCGTTTCCATCGCCGGCGCGTTCGGGCCGTTTGTGGGCGGGCCGGTGATGCTGGCGGCCGTGTTTCTCACCAATCTGCCGCGCGCCTGGGGCGCCTCGGCGACGGTGCCGGGCATTCTGGTCAGCGTCGTCGCGGTGGTGGGGGTGGATTATCCGCACACGCCCGCCGGCGCGCTGGTGCTCACCGGCGCGTTCCTGTTCGGCTGCGCCTGGGCCTATCTGCTCTGCCTGGTGCTCTGGCGCATCCATCCGCACGCCCCGGTGCGCCGCGCGGCGGCGGCCCTGTACGCCCGCGAGGCGGCGATGGTGCAGGACATGCTGGTGCTGGCCGGGCATGAAGAGGCCAGCGAGGCGGACTGGGCCGGGCTGAATGCCGAGCATCGCCGTGCGGTGCGGCTGTCCATCGAGCGCGCCCGCGCGGCGGTGGCACGGCTGGAACAGCGCCGCGGCCGGCATGAGCTGGCGGTGGATTGCGCGGACCGGCTCTTCGCCGGGCTGCTGGCGCTGGGCCATGGGCTGGCCTCGGGCGAGGCCTCGCGGCCGCTGCGCTTCGCGCTCTGGACGCTGCATGAGGCGCTGGCCGAGGCCGCGCACCAGGCGGCGTCGCGCCAGTTCAGCGGGGTGCGGCTGGCGGACCAGGCGCGCAGCCTGGCGCAGGATGCGCGGGTGCTGCCGCACGCGCCGGGCCGGGCTTTGGCGCAATGCGCCGCTGCCCTGGCCGCCTATGCCGCCGGGCCGGGGGCGGAGCATGATGCAATTCAGCCGCACGCAGGGCCGGGGCGCATCACCGTCCCGGTGCTGCGCCATGCGGCGCGGGTGACGGTGGCGGTGGCTTTGGCCTATCTGCTGGTCGCCTGGTTGAACCTCACCTTCTCCTACTGGGCGACGATGGCGACGGTGATGGTGATGCAGCCTCTGGCCGAGGCGACCTGGCCGCGCAGCCTGGAGCGGATCCTGGGTAGTGTCGGCGGCGGCATGCTGGCGGCCTTGCTGCTGGCGGCCAGCCCCGCCAAGCCGGTGCTGCTGCTGATCATCTTTCCGCTGGCGGCGCTCACCATCGCCTTCAAGAGCGTGAATTATACCGTGTTCGTGCTGTTTCTCACCTCCCTCTTCGTGCTGGTGATCGAGATGGTGCAGCCGGGCAGCGGCGTGCCGGTGGCCCGGGCGGTGAATAACATCATCGGCGCGCTGGTCGGGGTGGCGGGGGGGCTCGTGCTGTGGCCGGAACGCCGGCCGGGCGGGGTGGTGGCGCTGCTGGCGGCGGCGGTGGAGGCCAATCTCACCTTCGCCGCCCAGGCGCTGGCGCATCCCGCCATGGGCCAGGATGCGGCCGGGCAGGAGCGGCGCGCCGCCGGGCTGGCCAGCTCCGCCGCCGAAACCGCCCTGGCGCGGATGCGGCTGGAAGGGCGCGGCCGGGGCGGCCGGCTGGAGGCCGCCACGGCGCTGCTGGGCGCGTTGCGGAATGTCGCCGGGGCGGCGGCGGTGCGGGTGCTGGGTGCCGGCACGGCGGATGCGGCGCGCGCCGCCGCCTGCCGGGCGCTCGCCGCGTCCATCCTCGCCCGGTTGCGCGGCGAGGCGGTGCCCTTGCCGTCTTTGCCGCCCGGCAATGACGAGCTGTCAGCCGCGCTGGCGCGCCTTGCCGATGCGGCGGCGGGCCTGCCCGCGCGCGCTTAAGGCTTTTTTTACGCGGAAGATGTGCTAAGCCCCACGGCCATGCGTCAGTATCTGGAATTCGAAAAGCCGGTCGCGGAGCTCGAGAGCAAGATCGAGGAGCTGCGGCGGATGAGTGCGGCCCCCGGCGAGATCAACATCGCCGAAGAGGTCGCCAAGCTCTCCGCCAAGGCGGATGCGCAGCTCAAGGCCACCTACGCCAAGCTGACCCCCTGGCAGAAAGCGCAAGTCGCCCGCCATGCCGAGCGCCCGAAGGCGCTGGCGGTGATTTCCGCGCTGATCGAGGAGTTCACCCCGCTGGCCGGCGACCGCGCCTTCGCGGATGACGCCGCCATCGTCGGCGGCATGGGCCGCTTCCGGGGCCAGGCGGTGATGGTGATCGGCACCGAGAAGGGCACCGACACCGAAAGCCGCCTGAAGCATAATTTCGGCATGGCCAAGCCCGAGGGCTATCGCAAGGCCAAGCGGCTGATCGAGCTGGCCGGCAAATTTAACCTGCCGATCCTCAGCTTCGTCGATACCTCCGGCGCCTTCCCCGGCATCGAGGCCGAGGCGCGCGGCCAGGCGGAAGCCATCGCCCGCTCCATCGAGGCCTGCCTGGACGCGCCGGTGCCGCTGGTGGCGACCATCATCGGCGAGGGCGGCTCCGGCGGCGCCATCGCGCTGGCGGCGGGCAATACGGTTCTGATGTATGAGCACGCGATCTATTCGGTGATCTCACCGGAAGGCTGCGCCTCCATCCTCTGGCGTGATTCCGCCCAGGCCGCCACCGCCGCCGAGGCGATGCGCATCACCGCGCAGGATTTGAAGAAGCTGGGGCTGATCGATGAGATCGTGCCGGAGCCGCTGGGCGGCGCGCATCGCGACCCCGCAGCGGCGCTGGTGACGCTGGGCGATGCGGTAGAGAAATCCCTGCTGGCGCTGCTGGGCCAGACCCCGGAGGCGTTGAAGGCCAAGCGCCGGGAGAAGTTTTTGGCGATGGGCAAGCAGGGGCTGTAAGCTCAGTAGAAAGGGGCTACGCTACTTAGCCCCTTCTATTGCAGCTATGACCCCAGCAATTGCAGCAATAAGCGTAGCTACGAACAAAACTAGATAGCCCAGCGATGCTAAGGCAATGCGCCAACGGATCTCTGCAGCTAACTCGTGCCGCTTAATTATTCCGTCTCGGAGCCTGATCAGTTCCTCGGGCTGGTTTTGATAGAGGTCGCGCAGATTATCGGTCGTATATAGCTTCAACTCCCTGACAGTACGGCCGTTTTCCCGTGACATTCGAATTTTCACGGCAATGACGTCGTAAATATTCATCAAATGTACGGTTTGGCCAAACTCGGGAATTGCCATGTTTAGCGTGCCCAGCCCGGCCGTCCACTCAGCAAGCTCAGCCATGCCGCCAGCCCCAAAGCCGCGCCGATGATGCCCTGGGTGCCGTTGTAATTCACCACAGCGGCGATGCCGAGGCCGATCGCCAGCCCGGCCAGCAGGCGTTTGCCGGCGAAGAACGCCGCCAGCCCGACCAGCAGCGCCGCCCAGCCGAAGGCGCCGTAATATTGCCCGCTCAGCACCCAGCCGCGCGGCACGCACCAGCCCGGCGCATTGCCGGCCGCGCAGATGCCGACGGTTGCACGTGGAACAATGGCCAACACGCGGAAGGCGAAGGTGCCGCCGCCGACCAGTATCGTCAGCGCCACACCGGCGACGTCACTGACGCCCCACTGCACTATCTTGCGCATAAACCCCCTCCTTGCCGGTTGCTCTAACCGCCCCGGCGCCCTATTGCTGCGGCGCGTCAGTTTAACCAAAGGCCCATGACAGTCCATAGCCCACAAGGGAAGCCCAAGAGCTTCCAGGACATCATCCTGACCCTGCACGCCTTCTGGGCGAAGCAGGGATGTGTGATTTTGCAGCCTTATGATGTTGAGATGGGGGCGGGCACGTTCCATCCCGCCACCACGCTGCGCGCGCTGGGCCCGAAGCCCTGGAAGGCGGCCTATGTGCAGCCCTCGCGCCGGCCCTCTGACGGGCGCTATGGCGAGAACCCGAACCGGCTGCAGCATTATTATCAATATCAGGCGCTGCTGAAGCCGAGCCCGGACAATATCCAGCAGCTGCTGCTGGAAAGCTACGACGCCATCGGCATCGACCGGCGCAAGCATGACATCCGCTTCGTCGAGGATGACTGGGAAAGCCCGACTTTGGGCGCCTGGGGCCTGGGCTGGGAGGTCTGGTGCGACGGTATGGAGGTGACGCAGTTCACCTATTTCCAGCAGGTCGGCGGCATTGCCTGCGTCTCGCCCTCCTCCGAGATCACATACGGGCTGGAGCGGCTGGCGATGTATGTGCAGGGCGTGGAGAATGTCTACGAGCTGGATTTCAACGGCCAGGGTGTGTCCTACGGCGACGTGTTCCTGCGCGCCGAGCGTGACTATTCGAAGCATAATTTCGAGCTGGCCAATACCGACATGCTGGCACGGCATTTCGAGGATGCCGAGCGCGAATGCATGGCGCTGGTCGAGGGCATGGTCGCGCAGCCGGCCTATGATCAATGCATCAAGGCCAGCCATCTGTTCAACCTGCTGGATGCAAGGGGCGTAATCTCGGTGGCCGAGCGCGCCGCCTATATCGCGCGGGTGCGCAATCTGGCGAAGGCCTGCGCTGAAATCTGGCTTTCCGGTGAGTCCAATGGCTGAATTTTTTCTGGAACTCTTCTCCGAGGAAATCCCCGCCCGCATGCAGAAGGCGGCGAGCGAGGCGCTGGAGGCGATCTGCGCCCAGGCGCTGAAGCCGCTCTCGATTACGGTGCGCCAGGCTTATTACGGGCCGCGCCGCATCGCGCTTGCCGCCGAGATCGCCACCGAGGTTGCCGCCAGCTCGGTTTCCGAGCGCGGGCCGCGCGCCAGCGCGCCGGAGCAGGCTCTGGCCGGCTTCCTGCGCAAGCATGGGGCGGTGAAGGAGGATCTGGTCCAGGAGGGCGAGTTCTGGGTGCTTAATAAGCAGAGCCCGGCGCAGCCGGCGGCGGATTATATCGCCGGCGTGCTGCCGGAGCTGCTGGCGAAGTTGCCCTGGCCGAAATCCATGCGCTGGGGCTCGGGCGGGGAGTTCACCTGGGTGCGTCCGCTGCGCCGCATCGTCTGCCTGCTGGATGGCGCGGTGGTGCCGTTCAAGCTCGGGCCGGTGGAGAGCGGTAACCTCACCGAAGGCCACCGCGTGCACGGGCCGGGGCCGTTTGAGGTCTCCTCGGCCGCGGTGTGGGAAGAGAAACTGCGAGAGCATCACGTCATCGCCAACCCGGCCGAGCGCCGGGCGCGGGTGGCGGAGGGTATTGCGGAGGTTGCCGCGACGCTGAGCCTCAGCGTTGCCCCGGATGAGGGGCTGCTGGATGAGGTGACCGGGCTGGCCGAATGGCCGGTGCCGCTGATCGGGCAGATCGACAAGGAATTCATGGAGTTGCCGCCGGAAGTGCGGGAGCTTTCGATGAAGATTAACCAGAAGTATTTTGCGCTGCGGGATGAAACCGGCGCCCCGGCCCCGTATTTCGCCTTTGTGGCAAATTTGGCGGCGGATGATGAGGGCAAGGCGATTATCGCGGGCAATGAGCGCGTGCTGCGCGCGCGCCTGTCCGATGCGCGGCATTTCTGGGCGCTGGATCTGAAAACCCCGCTCGATAGCCTGCTGCCGAAGCTGGAGAAGATCACCTTCCACGCCAAGATCGGCACCCAGCGCCAGCGCGCGGACCGGATCGCGGATCTGGCCGAGGAAATCGCCACCGCTCTGGGCGGCTCGGCCGAGGAAGCCGGGCAGGCGGGGGTGGCCGGGCTGCTGGCGAAGGCGGATCTGGTGACCGGCATGGTCGGCGAGTTCCCCGAGCTGCAGGGCATCATGGGCGGCTATTACGCCACGCGCGGGCGCGGTGAGGTGATCGGCAGGGCGATTTCCAGCCATTACCAGCCGAAAGGCCCATCCGATGCGGTGCCCACTGGCATCGTCGCGGTGTCGGTGGCGCTGGCGGATAAGCTGGATACGCTGCGGGAATTTTTTGCGGTGGGCGAGAAGCCGACCGGCTCGGGCGATCCGTTCGCGCTGCGCCGGGCGGCGCTGGGTGTCATTCGCATCGTGCTGGAGAATCAGCTGCGTCTGCATTTGATGCCGCTTCTGGGCACGGCGCGAGGCGAGCTGTTTAGCTTCATCATCGAGCGGCTGCGGGTGAAACTGCGCGGCGAGGGCAAGCGCTTCGACGTACTGGATGCGGTGCTCGCCGCCGGTGAGGATGACGACCTGGTGCGGCTGATGTGGCGCGTTAAGGCGCTAAATTCTCTGCTGGAAGTAGAGAACGGTAAAAATCTCCTCGCAGCTTACAAGCGTGCTGCGAATATTCTTCGCCTAGAAAATGCCAAGGATGGTCCGCACGATGGTCTTCCTGACACGCAGCTTTGTACAAATGCTGTGGAACTTGATTTTGCTAAGGCGTTAGACTTTCTAATGCCGGTTGTCTCGACTGAAGTTAGAGCCGAGCGTTTTGGTGAAGCGATGAAATATCTCGCTGATCTTCGCAAATTCATCGACGCTTTTTTCGAAACCGTTACGGTCAACGCGGAATCGCCTGATTTGCGCCGCAATCGTTTGCGATTGCTCGCGCGCTTCACCGGCGCGGTCAACCAAGTGGCTGATTTTTCTCGGATTGAAGGGTGAGGAGACCAGGTAATGACGAAATGGGTTTATAATTTCGGCGCTGGCGTGAATGACGGCAACGCTTCGCTCCGCAACCTTTTGGGCGGCAAGGGGGCGAACCTGGCCGAGATGGCAAGCATCGATCTGCCGGTGCCGCCGGGCTTCACCATCACCACCGAAGTCTGCACCGCCTATTACGAGAATGACCGCAACTATCCCGCCGATTTGAAGGCGCAGGTGGATGCCGCGCTGGCGCGCATCGAGCAGGCGGTGGAGCGCAAATTCGGCGACAAGGACAAGCCGCTGCTGGTCTCCGTGCGCTCGGGCGCGCGCGTCTCCATGCCGGGCATGATGGATACCGTGCTCAATCTCGGCCTGAATGACGACACCGTGCTCGGCCTGGCGAAAGCCTCCGGGGATGAGCGTTTCGCCTGGGACAGCTATCGCCGCTTCATCCAGATGTACGGCTCCGTCGTGCTCAATGTCGATCATCACCGCTTCGAGGAAATCATCGAGCAGGTGAAGCTGGATGCCGACGTAACCGAGGACACCGCGCTGACCCCGGCCCATTGGCAGGACGTGGTCGAGGGCTACAAGAAGATGGTGCAGGAAGAGCTGGACCGGCCCTTCCCGCAGGACCCGCAGGACCAGCTCTGGGGGGCGATCACCGCGGTGTTCGGCTCCTGGATGAACCCGCGCGCCAATGTCTATCGCCGCCTGCACGACATCCCGGCCGATTGGGGCACGGCGGTGAACGTCCAGGCCATGGTGTTCGGCAATATGGGCAATGACTGCGCCACCGGCGTCTGCTTCACCCGCGACCCCTCCACCGGCCTCAATGAATTCTATGGCGAGTATCTGGTGAACGCGCAGGGCGAGGACGTGGTGGCGGGCATCCGCACCCCGCGCCCGCTCTCCAACGCCTATGCCAAGCCGGGCGAGGTCTCCATGGAGGACGCGCTCCCCGAGGCCTATAAGGAGCTGCATAAGGTCCGCGAAATCCTTGAGAAACACTACAAGGATATGCAGGACATCGAGTTCACCGTGCAGCAGAACAAGCTCTATATGCTGCAGACCCGCGCGGGCAAGCGCTCCGCCGCGGCGTCCCTGCGCATCGCCGTGGAAATGGCGAATGAAGGGCTGATCGACAAGAATACCGCGATCATGCGCGTGAACCCCTCGGCGCTGGACCAGCTGCTGCACCCCACGCTGGACCCGAAGGCGGAGAAGACCATCTTCTCCAAGGGCCTGCCCGCCTCCCCGGGTGCGGCCTCCGGCGCGGTCGTGTTCTCCGCCGATGAGGCCGAGCTGCGCGCGCAGAAGGGTGAGTCGGTGGTGCTGGTGCGTATCGAGACCAGCCCGGAAGATATTCACGGCATGCACGCCGCCCAGGGCATTCTCACCACCCGCGGCGGCATGACCAGCCACGCCGCCGTGGTGGCGCGCGGCATGGGCCGGCCCTGCGTGGCCGGTGCCGGCGGCATCTCGGTCGATTACGGCGCGCAGACCCTCTCCGCCAATGGCGTGGTGCTGCGCGCGGGCGATATCATCACCATCGATGGCTCCACCGGCGAGGTTTATGCCGGCGCGATGAAGATGATCGAGCCGCAGCTCTCCGGCGATTTCGGCACGCTGATGGAGTGGGCCGACCAGGCCCGCCGCCTGAAGGTGCGCACCAACGCGGAAACCCCGCTGGATGCCGAGACCGCCCGCAAGTTCGGCGCCGAGGGCATCGGGCTGTGCCGCACCGAGCATATGTTCTTCGACCCGGCGCGCATCGGCGCCGTGCGCCAGATGATCCTGGCCAAGGACGAGGCCGGCCGGCGCGCTGCCCTCGCCAAGCTGCTGCCCTTCCAGCGCGAGGATTTCGTTTCTCTGTTCAAGATCATGGAAGGGCTGCCGGTCACCATCCGCCTGCTCGACCCGCCTTTGCATGAATTCCTGCCGCATGGCGAGGCGGAGATGCAGGAGGTGGCGGATGCGCTGGGGGTCGATATCGCGGTGATCCGCGCGCGTGGCGAGGAGCTGTCCGAAGCCAACCCGATGCTCGGCCATCGCGGTTGCCGCCTGGGTGTGACCTATCCGGAAATCTACGAGATGCAGGCCCGGGCCATTTTCGAGGCGGCGGTGGAGGTGGCGAAGACCGCCAACGCCCCGGTGCCGGAGATCATGATCCCGCTGGTCGGCACCAAGAAGGAGCTGGATATCACCCGCGCCCAGGTGGAGGCCACCGCCAAGGCGGTGTTCGCGGAAACCGGCAAGACCATCGAATATTCGGTGGGCACGATGATCGAGCTGCCGCGCGCGGCGCTGATCGCCGACCAGATCGCCGAGGCGGCGGACTTCTTCTCTTTTGGCACCAACGATCTGACCCAGACCGTGTTCGGCCTCTCGCGTGACGATGCCGGCAAGTTCCTGCCCTTCTATGTCGAGAAGGGCATCCTGCCGAAGGATCCGTTCGTCTCCATCGATGTCGATGGTGTCGGCGGGCTGGTGAAGATCGCCGCCGAGAAGGGCCGGGGCAAGAAGGCCGGGCTGAAGCTGGGCATCTGCGGCGAGCATGGTGGCGATCCGGCCTCCATCTCCTTCTGCGAGAGCGTCGGGCTGGATTATGTCTCCTGCTCGCCCTACCGCGTGCCGGTGGCCCGTCTGGCCGCCGCCCAGGCGGCGATCGAGGTCAAGGAGACCCATTTCCGCGACAAATAAGCGGAGGCTCTTTCCAACGAAAAAGGCCGGGAGCGATCCCGGCCTTTTTTATGCGGTTATGGCGAGGCCTTGCCGTCCAGCTCCGGCACATGGCAGCCCGGCTCCACCTTGCCGGTGAATTTTGGCCAGAGCTGCGTCTCGCCCAGCACCGGCACGCCGATATAGCCATGCAGATCCAGATTGCCCTTGGCGTCGAACTTCACCATGGTACGATAGACATTGCCGTTGCGCGGGTCCTGCAGCACGCCTTTCCAGCGCGGGGTGCCGTCATCGGTCTTGCCGTCCGGGGCGACGCGCAGCATCAGGAAGCCGCATTGCGGCTGGCCGCGCCAGTCGGTCGGCATCGCATCGCCCGGATGGTCGAGCGCGATGCCGGCCATGAAACCGCAGAGATCATCGCCGCATTGCGAGATTTCCAGCACGATCTCGTGGCCGGAGGAGACCCAGTAGCCAGGGGTGAAACCCGAAGCTGCGGCGGGCAGAGCGCTGCCGGCCAGCATTGCGCCAGCCAGCAGCATCCCACGACAGAAAGAAAGACAGAAAGAAAAAGCTCCCAGACGGTGCCCCTTGTTGAGGCTTGCCGACAGGAATTTCCTAACAAATCCGGCCGTGCCAGGAATAGTGTTTCCTCGCCAAGGCGCTGTCATTTTTGATACCTGTTGCAAGAAAGCTGCATTGGTCAGAAAGGGTTTCAAAAATTATCCTTCGCCGCGCGCAGTTTCGCGAAGCTTTCCTCGTCTGGGGCGCGCAGGAACGGGTTGGTGGCGCGCTCCTGGCCCAGTTTCACCGGCAAAGTGGGCTTGCCCGCCGCGCGCAGCGCCTGCACCTCGGCGGCGCGGGCCTGCAGCGCCGCATTGCCAGGCTCCACGCTCAGCGCGAATTTGGCGTTGGAGGCGGTATATTCATGCCCGGCGCAGACCAGCGTGTCGTCCGGCAGGTCGCCATATTTGGCGATGGCGTTGAACATCTGCGCCGGCGTGCCCTCGAACAGCCGGCCGCATCCCAGGCTGAACAGCGTGTCGCCCGGCAGCAGGATGCCGCCATCGGCGATATAGTAGGAGATATGGCCCAGCGTATGGCCGGGGGTTTCGATCACCCGCAGCCTGGCGCTGCCGAATTCCACCAGCGAGCCTTCATGCACGGAAATATCCAGCTTCGGCAGGCGCTGCGCGTCCGCGCCATTACCGACCACCTGCGGGCGGTAGGCCGCCACCAGCTCCGCGACGCCGCCGATATGGTCGTCGTGATGATGGGTGAGGAAGATGTAATCCAGCCTTTTGCCCAGCGCCTCCAGCGCGGCGACGGCCGGGGCGGCCTCTGCCGGATCGACGATGCCGGTCTTGCCGGAGACACTATCGACCAGCAGCCAGGCATAATTGTCGGACAGCATGGGAATGGCTTGCGCCGTGACGGTCATCGCTCTCGCTCCTTCGCGTTACGTGGTTATATAGGGGCAATGGCGATCGATGCACGAGATGCGGCCGGATTTTACGCAACCGCGCTGGGCCGGCATGTGGCCCTGTTGTTGCGCCAGAAGCTGGCGCGGCTCTGGCCGCGCATGGAAGGGCTTTCGGTTCTGGGCATCGGCCATGCCGGGCCGTGTTTGCATCCCTGGCGGGAGGCGGCGCGCTGCATCGCGCTCTCGCCCAACCATATGGGGGCCGCGCCCTGGCCGGCGGGGCTGGCCAATCTCTCCTGCATGGCCGAGGCGGAGGCGCTGCCCTTCGCGGATCTCAGCTTCGACCGGATTTTGCTGATCCACGGGCTGGAACAGGCCGAGAATGCCAGGCGCACGCTGCGCGAGGCCTGGCGGGTGCTGAAGGATGACGGGCGGATGATCGTGGTGGCGCCCAACCGGCGCGGGCTTTGGGCCTATGCGGAGAGCACGCCCTTTGGCCATGGCCAGCCTTATTCGGAGGGCCAGCTGGCGCGGCTGCTGACCGGGCTGTTCTTCCAGGTGGAGGCGCAGACCACCGCCCTCTACACCCCGCCGCTGCTGCCGGCCCCGCCGCGGCGGGTGGCCGGGCTGCTGGAAAAGGCGGGCCCGGTGCTGGCGCCGCAATTTGCCGGGCTGACGCTGGCGGAGGTGAGCAAGAACCTGCATGGCGTGCTGCCGGCGGGGCGGATGGCCACGGCCCGGCGGGTGCTGGCCGGCGCCGGATTTTCGCGCGGGACTTAGCGGTAAGGTGCGGGGGCTTTTCGAAAAAACTTCCTACCCCCTTCGCCATAAACCCTAACGCGCCTCCGGCTTGGCTGGCGGCCCCAGCAGCGCCTCGCCGGGGGGCAGGTCCAGCTTCATGCTCTGGCGCCGGTAGGAAAGGGCGATGCCCGCCTCGGCGAAGCGCTTCTGCACCCGGGCATTGAATTCGCGCCGCACCGCCCAGTGCTGGCCCGGCCCGGTGCGGATCTGCCCGGTGAAGACCAGCCCCAGCTCGCCGAAACTATCCAGCCCGAACAGCTGCAGATCGTCGCGCATCATCGCCCCCCAGGCGGCCTCGGCCCGCATCTTCGCGCCGATCTCCTTCAGCAAGGCGCTGACCCGCTCGATATCCTCGTCATAGGAGACCATCACCGAAATCTGCGCATAGGAGAAATCCCGGGTCTGGTTGGTGACGGTGGTGACCGAGGAGAAGGGGATGATGTTGACCGAGCCATCGCCGCCACGCAGCCGGATGGTGCGCAGCGAAAGCCGCTCCACCGTGCCGGACATGCCGCCGAGCGTGACCACATCGCCCACCTGCATCGCATCTTCGAACAGCAGGAACAGCCCGGTGATGATATCCTGCACCAGCTTCTGGCTGCCGAAGCCGACCGCGATGCCGACCACCGAGGAGACCGCCAGCAAGCCCGTGGTGTTCACCCCGATGCGCGAGAGACAGATGATCAGCGCCACCAGCACCAGCACGATGCCGATGGCGGCGCGCAGCATCGGCAGCAGCGTGCGCAGGCGCGAGGCCTGGCGGGTCTTGCCGGCGTTGTTCAGCCGCTCGATCCGCGCATCGAGCTGGTAATTGATCGCCTCCCACAGCACGATGGCGATGGCGACGGTGACCAGCACGCTGAACCCGGCGGAGAGCAAGGCGCGGCTGATATTGTTGGTCAGCAGCCAGCCGAACGCATCCACCCCCCAGCCCTGCAGCACCAGCACCAGCACCAGCAAGGCGATGACGAAGCGCACGACGAGGCGGATCAGCGGATTATAGGTACGCGCCCGGCCGAGCACGGCGCTGCGGCGGGCGGCGCTGTCCTCATCCGGGAAAATCCGCGCGAGGGCGCGATTGCTGCCCACCCAGGCAAGCCGCCCCAGCACCAAAGCGATGAACACCACCAGCAAGGCCCGCAGCAGCACCACCAGCGCATTCTGCACCCCGCCCGCCCAGGCGACCCAGAGGGCGAGCACATAGAACAGCGCAAAAATATACCAGACCTTGGAAAAGCGCCGCCGCATGCCGGCGAAATAGCTGTCACTCCCGGGCTTGCCGGCGATCCAGCGGCTGATCACGCGCCGGCTCCGCCAGATCGCGAAGGCGACCTCCAGATGCACGACCAGCGCCGCCAGCCGCAGCAGCGCCCCGGCGCCATCCTTGGGCAGGAACAGGATCTCGGCCACCGAGATGATGCAGAAGGCGACGAAGATGGTGATGATCAGCAGCATCGCCCGGCGCATCAGCCATTTCGCATGGGCACTGGCCAGATGCGCCAGCCGCAGGCTGGGGGCGTTGGGCGAAAAGAGCAGCCGCAGCACCTCCTGGGTCAGCCGTGCCGCCAGATAGGCGTTGACGATGCCCACCACCGCCAGATGCGCCGGCCGCCGGGCGATGAGGCCGGAATTGAGGATGAGCTGTTCGGTGATGCCGAAGGCGGCGATCGGCAGCAGCATCAGCAGGAATTTCAGCAGCGCGAAGCCGAAGCGCCGGCTCCAGGCGCGCAGACTGGTGCGCCGGGGCGGGCGCTGCTCGCTCTCGCCCTCCTCCGCGCTGGCGAGACCGTCCAGATCCGGTGTCGGCAGATATTCGTTGCGGCGGGGCACCGCCTGGCGGGCGCAAAGTGCGGCGGCGCCGCGCAGTGCCAGCACCAGCAGCACATCCAGCGCCATGCCCGGCACCACCGCGATGGCCAGCGCCATCCCGATGGCCAGCGCATCCGCCCGGCGCTGCGGCGCATCGGCAAAGCCCGCCAGCCAGTGCCAGACCGGCGTCAGCCGGGTGGATCGATGCAGCGCATCGGCGAAATCATCGAAGGTGCGGGTGGCTTCATGGCCCAGCACGCTGGTCAGCGCGAAGCCGATCTCGCTGGTGCCGAACGGCGCCGGGGCGGGGCTCTGGCCGGCCGCGCCGGCGCTGGCATCCGCCCCGGTGAGGGCGGCCAACGGCGAGCCGGGGATGATCGCCGGCGCGCTCTTGGCCGGCGCCGCCGGGGCGCTGGCGGCGGGGGCGGCGGCTGGCGCCGGCGCGGCGGCGGGCGTGTTGGCGCGGCCAAGCCCCGGCACCAGCAAGACCAGAAACAGGAACGTCAACAATAAGCGCATGAACCAAGCCTGTAAGCCGAAACGGGGGACGTCAACCGGGGAGATAGGCAAATCCGTCAGTCATCGTATAGTGGCGCCATGCGGGGGATCATACTGGTCTTGTTGGGGTTGGATATGCTGGCGGTGGTGGGCGTGATGCTCGCCGGCGTGCTGGGCATGGCCGACAAAACCCGCGACCCGCGCCGCGCCAATCTGCTGATGCGCTGGCGCGTGGGGCTGCAGGGGCTGGCGATCCTGCTCGTCGTGATTTTGATGGTCAGCTGATGCCGCGTTTTGCCTTTTCCCAGATCGACGTGTTCACCGCCCGCCCCGGCTATGGCAACCCGCTGGCGCTGGTGCATGGCGCTGATGGCCTGAGCGGCGAGGAGATGCAGCATTTCGCGCATTGGACCAATCTCAGCGAAACCGCCTTCCTGCTGCCGCCCACGGCGCTGGAGGCCGACTACCAGGTGCGGATTTTCACCCCGAAATCCGAGCTGCCCTTCGCCGGCCATCCGACCTTGGGCAGCTGCCATGGCTGGCTGGCCGCCGGCGGGGTGCCGAAGGGCGACTTCATCGTGCAGCAATGCCAGGCCGGGCTGGTGAAACTCCGCCGCGACGGGCAGCGTTTGGCCTTCGCCGCGCCGCCTGCCGCGCAATCGGACATCGCGCCGGCGCTGAAATCCCGCATCGCTGCGGTGTTGGGCATTGCGGCGGCGGAGATTCTCGCCACGCGCCAGCTCTCCGCCACCCGCCCCGGCTGGACCGGCGTGTTGCTGAAGGACCGCGCCGCGGTGCTGGCGCTGCGGCCGGATTTCGCGGCGCTTGGGGAGATGGAGCTGGGCGTTGTTGCGCCGCACGGCGCGGATGGGGTGGATTTCGAGGTGCGCGGCTTTGTCAATGATGTCGGCGGGGAGGACCCGGTGACCGGCAGCCTGAATGCCGGGCTGGCGCGCTGGCTGATTGGCGCGGGGATTGCCCCTTCGCGCTATGTCGCCGCGCAGGGCACCGCTCTGGGCCGCGCCGGGCGGGTGCATGTGGCGCATGAGGACGGCGAATTCTGGATCGGCGGGGAGAGCGTGGAGGTGATCTCCGGCACGCTCGCCCTCTGAGCCATGCCGGGTGATCTGTTCCCCGAAACCCTGGCCCATCCCGGCCTGACCATCCTGCCGGGCTTCGCGGCCGAGGCCGCGCCCGCGCTGATGGCGGCGGTGCGGGAGATCGCCGCCCACGCCCCCTTCCGGCGCATGAAAACCCCCGGCGGCAAGGAGATGAGTGCCGCCATGACCAATTGCGGCGCCGTGGGCTGGGTGAGCGATGCCAAGGGCTATCGCTACCAGGCGAGCGACCCCTATACCGGCCTGCCCTGGCCGATGATGCCGGCGATTTTCCATGATCTGGCCCAGCGCGCGGCGCAAGCCGGCGGGTTCGCGGGGTTTGCGCCGGACGTGGCGCTGATCAACCGCTATGAGCCGGGCGCCAAAATGTCCCTGCATCAGGATGTCGACGAGCAGGATTTTTCCGCGCCGATCGTCTCGGTCTCGTTGGGCCTGCCCGCGATGTTTTTATGGGGCGGGGCGAAGCGGACGGACAAGGCGGCGCGGATTGCGCTGGCCAGTGGTGACGTGCTGGTGTGGGGCGGGCCGGCGCGGCGGTATTTTCACGGGGTTGCGCCGGTGAAGGCGGGGACGCATCCGCTGACGGGGGCGGCGCGGGTGAATTTGACGCTCAGGCGGGCGATGTAGGGGGCGGCGGCCTGAATTGAGGTGAAGGGCAGCCCGGTTTTCATTGGTGAGCATTCGCCGTCTTCGAAAGGTAATAGATGTTTCGCGTTGCGGTTGTTCTATTTGAAATAGAATCAGTATCATCGTCACAAACGATTCAAAGACAATGAGAGGGCGGCATGGCAGCACTGAGGCTGAGCGAGATAAGGCAACTTGTGAGCAAAAATAACCGCTCAAATATTTTATCAGACGAGTTCGTTATTTGTCAGATTTGGAAAGAGTGCGGATTTCGACCGCGACGGAATGAAGAAGGCTCCTCCGCTGCCGGAATGATGCAAATGACCAAGGCCGCGATCAAAGATGTGAATGCTAGTTTGGGACAACACGCAAAACATTACACAGAGCAAGACATGTCCGACAACGCGCTGAATATCCAATGTGGAACACTTTATCTCGACATCCGTATCAAGCGGGCGGGGAACGACATCAAGGCAGGCGTGAATGGATACGGAACTGGCAATGGCTATGTGGATAATATTCTGACCTGTGAAGCCTGCCTGAAAAAAGCGACAGGGGGGATCAATTGTCTGATCCAAATTCACCCATGATTCGTCGTATTGTGATCAGCGCTTTCATTCTCTGCGCCATGCCAGCCATGGCGGCTACTGGGTGGGGCAGTTTAAGCAATTGGATCGGCCATTATCCGGATGAAAAGCTGGGGCCGGCAGGCGCGCAGTTGCTGGGTGTTCCGGCCATTCATTCCACGCTGCGGCATGTTTTGCCCGCCGCCGATTTTCAGGCGCTAAGCAACAGGTACAAACTGGCGGACCAAGTTTCGCAGGTGGGGCACTACATCCTCGTTGATTACTGCACAGCACATGATTGCGGGGCCAGCAATGTGACCATCGTGCTGGATCAGACCAGCGCCAATCTTTGGGTCGCTTTTTTCAGTTCCAAAGGTTCCTCGGTTTCCACACGCTGGTATGGTACCGCGGATTATGCCGATCTGCCAGCGAACGTGCAGAATGCCGTCATAGCCGTGCATCGCCCAGCCAATTGATGGTTTGCAATAAAAACGGGGCCTTTCGGCCCCGTTCCCATCTCACTCCGCCGCGATGATTGACGGCAGCTTGTAGCCCCGCGGCCGGTAGAACAGGATCCCCAGCGCCAGCCCGCCAATGCCGACGACCTTGACGATCATGTTGAAGGTCGTGATCGCGTAAAACCCAAGCCCGATCAGCGCAATCGCCGACAGCGCCGGGAAGATCACATATTGCACGAAGGTGAAGCCGCTGCTCTTGCGATACACCCAGGCGCAGACCAGCCCGGCCAGGCCGTAATAATAGCAGACCTGCACCGCGATGGCGGCGACCGAGTCATTCAAAATCGTGGACACCGAAGGCAGGAAGCTGGAAATCACGATCAGCACCAGCCCGACGATCAGCAGCATATACATGGTGCGCACCGGGGTGATGGTTTTCTCGTGCACCTGGCCGAAATAACCCGGCAGCGCGCGGTCGCGGCCCATGGCGAACAGGGTGCGGGAGAATTGCAGCATCGTCGTCTCCAGCGTGGCGACGGAGGAGAGGATCAGCACCAAAGCCGCGCCATACCCGCCCACCTTGCCAAGCCCGGCGGCGACGGCGACGTGATAGATCAGATTATCGGAAAAGCCAGAGGCATCCTTGAGGGAAAACATCATCAGCGCCGCCACGGTGAAGGCGACGAAGGAGGCGATGGTGGCGAAGATGGAGAGAAACCCGCCGCGCCCGGCGAGGTTCTGCTCCTGGCCCTTGGTTTCCTCGGCCAGATTCGCCGTCACGTCCCAGCCCCAATACAGGAACACCACGCTGAGCGAGGAGGCGGCGAAGCTGCCGGCGGGGTAGTTGAAGCCGAACCAGGACCAGGAGAAGGGCGAAACCGAGCCATGCAGCCCGCTATGGATGAAGGCGGCGACGCAAATGATGGCGAGAATGCCAAGCTCGATCCCGCTCATCACCATCTGGATCTTGCTGGTCAGCTCGATACCGGTGATCAGCACCAGCCCGATGACGATGAACCAGACCGCGCCGATGCCGGTGGTGAGCAGAACATTGCTGGCCAGATCAGGGTCGATCAATTGCAGCGTGGCGGTGCCCAGCGGCACCGAGCCGGTGACCATGAACACCAGAGCCGCGATCAGCAGCGCCCAGCCGGAGAAATAGCCGAAAAATCCACCGAACACGGATTTCGTCCATTCATAGGCCGCGCCCGCATTCGGCATTTTATGCGTGAGCCCCTTATACGCGACGGCGATGCCCAGCATCGGCACCGCGAAGATCAGCAGCGCGTTGGGTGAGACGCTGCCCGCCGTGGCGAGCAGCCCGGCAATGGCGACGGCGATGGAAAAGCCTGGCGCGGAGCCGGCTACGCCCATGATGATCGATTCGAAAAACGATAACGAATCCGCTTTGAGTTTCGTGCTCATGCTGCTTCCTCCCCGTAGGGAATGAGGGTTGTTTTGGAATGGTATCAAAGGCGTTTAGGCAAAGCCAAGCACCGTTTGCGGCCAAACGGTGGTAGACAGAAAACAGCAGCTTTAACGCGTGGCCGGCTGCTGCTGGGTGATGCAGTGGATGTTGCCGCCGCCGAGCAGGATTTCGCGTGCCGGGATCATCACGATCTCGCGCTCGGGAAACAGCCTGGCCAGAACGGCGCGTGCCGCCTCGTCCGTTTCCACACCGAAGGCGGGCGCGATGATGGCGCCGTTGGCGATGTAGAAATTCACGTAGGAGGCGGCGAGCCGCTCACCGGCGCGCCGGTTCATGCCCGAGGCGGTGGCATCCACCCCGTCCGCCTCGTCCTGGGTATAGAACATCGGCGTCGGCATCGGGATTTTTTCGATCACCAGCGCCCGGCCTTTCGCATCGCGCGCCCCTTGCAGCGCGGCCTCGGCGGCGCGGCTGACGGCGTAATGCTCATCCGCCGGATCGTCGCACCAGCTCAGCAACACCACGCCCGGCTTCACGAAACAGACGAGATTATCCACATGCCCGTCGGTCTCGTCATGCGGCACGCCTTCGGCGATCCAGATGACGTGGCTGACGCCGAGATAATCCTTCAGCATCCGCTCCATATCCTGGCGGGTGATGTTGGGGTTGCGGTTCTCATTGAGCACGCATTGCTCAACGCAGAGAACCGTGCCCTCGCCATCCACATGCAGCGCCCCGCCCTCGATCACCAGAGGCGCGCGGAATGCGGTGGCGCGCTCCAGCCCCAGCATCTTACCGGCGATGGCGTCATCCTTGTCCCAGGGGAAATACAGCCCGCCCCAGCTTTTGAACGGCCAATCCACCCCGCCCAGCTTTCCATCCGGGCCGAGCAGGAAGGTGCAGGCAATGTCACGGGCCCAGGCATCGTTGCTGCTCATCTCCACCACCCGCACCGCCGGCGGCAGGCTGGCGCGGGCGTTTTCGTACTGGGCGTGGCTGACCAGCATCGTCACCGGCTCGAACCGGGCGATGGCGCTGGCGACAGCGACAAAGGCTTTCTGCGCCGGCTTCGCACCCAGGCGCCAATTATCCGGCCGCTCCGGCCAGATCATCCAGCACCCGTCATGCGCCGCCCATTCGGCCGGCATGGCAAAGCCGGCCTCACGCGGGGTGATCACATCGTTCATGGCACCCTCAGGCATTTTTCAGATAGGCGTCATATTCCACATCGGAGATCCGCTTGCGCAGCTCGCTGATCTCCTGGCGCTTGGTGGCGGTGTAATAGCGCTGGAACTCCGCCCCGAAAATATCGCCCATCGCCGCGGAGGCGCCGAACTTATCCACGGCCCCCGACCAGGCGATGGGCAAGGGCGGCGCCAGGGGGCTGCGGATGGTGCCATGGGTCTCCGGCCCTGGATCCATCCGCCCTTCCAGCCCGGCGAGCGCGGTGCCGAGCAGCGAGGCGAAGGAGAGATAGGGGTTGCAATCCGCCCCGGCGACGCGATGCTCGATGCGCGAGGCCGCCGGGTCGGCGGTGATCACGCGCACCGAGGCCATGCGGTTATCATGCCCCCAATCGCCATAGGTGGGTGCATGCACGCCGGGCGCGAAGCGGCGATAGGAATTGGCATGCGGGGCCAGGGTCAGCATCGTATCCGGCATGTTGTGGATGATGCCGCCCAGCGCGTGATACAGCTCCGGTGCGGCGCGCTCCGGCGTGCCGACGAAGATGTTCTTGCCGGCATTGTCGAGGATCGACATATGCACATGCATGCCCGAGCCGGCCCATTGCCCGTAGGGCTTGGCCATGAAGGTGGCGGTGAGCCCGTGCTTGCGCGCCACCTGCTTGATGGTGCGCTTGAACAAGGTGGCGCCATCGGCCAGGCGCATCGCGTCGGTGGAGTATTTCAGCGTCACCTCGAACTGGCCGGGGCCGGATTCGGAGACGAGGGTTTCCAGGATGATGTCCTGCGCTTTCGCGCAGGCCATCATTTCACGCAGGATGGTCTCGTAATCATGCACTTCGCCGAGCCCGACAGCGTCGATCTGCCAGCCGCGCCAGCCGCTCTCATCGGCGCCGCGCGGGGCGATCTTCATGCCGTTCTGGCGGGAATCGACCAGATAGAATTCCAGCTCCACGCCCAGAGCCGGGGTCAGCCCGGCCTTGGCGTAGCGGGCGAGCACCCGTTCCAGCGCGCCGCGCGGGTCCAGGTAATAGAGGCTGCCATCCTCCTCGCGCATGGTCAGCAGCGCCTGGGCGACATTGCCCTCCGCCCAGCCCATGCGGGTGATGGAATGCGGCACCGCCACGCAGAGCCCGTCCGGATCCCCGGTATCATAGGCGATGCCGCCCTCAACGATGTCGCGGCCCCAGATATCCAGCAGGTAGGCCGAGCGCGGAATCGCGATGCCGGTGCCGAGCAGGGATTTCGCCTTGTCGCGCTGCAGCCATTTGCCGCGCGGCACGCCGTTCACATCGATGATGAAGGCCTCGATGTAGTCGGCGCCGGAGAGCAGGGAGAGCTTGGCTTCAAGCTCCGGGTTGGCGAGCATGTTCATTGCGCAACCTCGCTGCGCACATCGGCGTAGGTCTTCTCGAAGGCGATCTTCGCCATCGCCGCGAACTGCTCGATCTCGGCATCGCTGATGATCAGCGGCGGCGAGAACAGCATGGTGTCGCGGGTGGCGCGCATCATCAGCCCGGCCTTGATCGAATGATCCCGGCAGATCACGCCGACGCGGCCATTTTTCTCGAAGCTCTTGCGGGTGCGCTTGTCGGCGGTCAGCTCGATCGCGCCGATCAGCCCGACGCCGCGGATCTCGCCGATAATCGGCAGATCGCCGATGGCCTCGGTCAGTTTTTCACGCAGCAACGCGCCCTTCCGGGTGGCCTCGGCGACGAGATTTTCGTTTTCGATGAGTTCGAGATTCTTCAGCGCCACAGCGCAGGAGACCGGATGGCCGGAATAGGTGAAGCCGTGATAATATTCGCCCGCCTCATTCACCAGCACATCCGCGACGCGCCGGTTCATCAGCAGGGCGGAGAGCGGCAGATAGCCGGAGGTGAGGCCCTTGGCGGTGGTCATCATGTCCGGCTCGATGCCGAATGTGTTGCTGCCAAACCAGTTGCCGGTGCGCCCATAGCCGCAGATCACCTCGTCGGCGATCAGCAGAATATCGTACTGTTTGCAGATGCGGTTGATCTCCGGCCAGTAGCTGGCGGGCGGGATCAGTACGCCGCCGGCGCCCTGGATCGGCTCGCCGATGAAGGCGGCGACGTTCTCGGCGCCGAGTTCGAGGATCTTCTTCTCGACCTCCTTGGCAGCGTAGAGGCCGAATTCCTCCGGGCTCATCTGCCCGCCCTTGCCGTACCAGTAAGGCGGCAGCACCTGGGCGAAATTCGGCATGTCGCCGGCCTGGCGGTGCATGTCCTTCATCCCGCCGGCGGAGGCGCCCAGCGTGGTGGAGCCGTGATAGCCATATTCACGGCCGATGATGATCTTCTTCTCGGGCTTGCCGAGCGTCTGCCAGTACACGCGCGCGGTGCGCAGGGCGCTGTCCACCGCCTCGGAGCCGGAGCAGGCGAAGAACGCGTGCTCGAAACCGGCCGGGGAGATTTCCGCCAGCTTGGTGGCCAGGCGCACGGCGGGCTCGTTCGTGGTTTTGAAGAAGGTGTTGTAATAGGGCAGTTTCGCCATCTGGGTGGCGGCGGCCTCGACCAGCTCCTGGCGGCCATAGCCGGCGGCGACGCACCAGAGCCCGGCCATGCCGTCCATGATCTTGTTGCCGTTGGAATCGTGCAGATACACGCCTTCCGCCTTGGTGATCAGCCGCACGCCCTGCTCGTGCAGCTCCTTATGGTCCGTAAAGGGGTGAAAATGGTGGGCGGCGTCCAGCGCCTGCCAATCAAGGCCGTGGGTGAGGTTGTCCAGCATAGTGGGCTCCGATGATTTCTGAATATGAAAATGCCCAAACTCCCCGTTCGGGCAGGGGGAAACTCAGAACCGGGGCGGGCTGAAGCCAATACGTGCGCAGAGGATAAGCAACTCTGCTTGCAAAGTAAGCGCAGGTGGTAGGGCTGCCGAAACCATGCCCAAATCTGGCATGGCGGTAAAAACCTATCAAGAAATTTTTATAACAGCACGCCCCGCCCGCCGGGAGGCGGACGGGGGCCGAGGCTTAAAACACCAGCCAGATGCCGCCGAAGACGATGTCGTTATTCGCGGCCGAGCGGCCATTGCCGTCGTAATTATGCGCCAGCCCGTTGAAATACGGGTAGATTGTACCCTCCAGGAAGAATTTCGCATTCACCCAGGGGAAGAATTTCGGCCCGCCTTTGTTGAACGGGTAGTAATCCAGCTCGGTGGTGAAGCTGGCGGTGTTGGGCTTGCCGTTGGCGTTGCCGGAGATGGGGGCGGCGGCGTACAGCCCGGAATCCGCGTTGCCAGCGATATTGGTGAAGGATTCGGTGGCGCCGAACATCTGGTGCCAGAGATAGGAGACCGTGACGGTTTCCTGGTTCAGCGTATCGTTCAGGTTGGCGGTGTTGCCGGCCGGGAAGCTCGCCCCCCAATGCTGGCTCTCATGATACCAGGAGGCCTGCAGCGAGATCGCCTGGTTGGCGGTGATGTGCTGGATCTGCGCGTCCAGCCCGAGATCGGTGATGTCATCCTGCGGGCCATGGCTGAAGCCGCTGGGATAAGGATGATCGACCAGCCCGGAGGTGCCGATCTCGTAGGAATTCTCGCCGACACTATGCTGGAGGGCCAGGCGCCAATACGGAATGGTGCCGCCCACCCCGTTGGCGGGGCCGACCCCCAGCGCGTAGGCGGTGTGGTTGGGCAGGGATTTATAGGCGTCGAACTCGCCATAGAGCATGTCCGCCGGGGTCAGGTAATAGGCCGCATAGCCGCCCACGCCGACGACGCTTTGCGCGAGCCCGCTGATCTGCAGCCCGGCGGTGGGCGAGACGCCCAGCTCGTCGGGGATGAACGGATAGCCCCAGGCCGGCAGCGTGTTCCACACATCGGTGAGGCCCGGCGCGTTGTTGAAGGTGACGCCATAGAGGATCTGCCGCCCCGCCAGCTTGGCGCTCTGGGCGAAGCGTATATCGGTATTGTCCCAGTGGAACTGGTGCGCCACGCCGTCGAACGTGCCCTGGATGAAGGCGCCGAGGCCGAGATTTTTATCCAGCACACCGCCATAGAACAGGCTGGTCTGCTGGATCGACCAGGCATTATTGGGCGGATAATCCGGCGCCAGCCCGCCGGGCACGCTCTTGTTCAGATAGGTATAGCCGGCCTCCAGCATGGCGGAGAAATTATGCGCCCGCGGGTAGGTCTGGTCACCCAGCGTGTAGCCTTCCAGCTTGAACAGCCGCCCGAACGGGGTGAGCTGGGGAAAGCCGATATGGCAGGCGGCGCAGGCCAGGCCGGTTTGCGCCGCAAAGGCGGGAATCGCCTGGGCGGGGCGGCTGAAGGCCAGCAGCCCGGCCAGCCCGGCGAGGCTGAAGGCGGTGGTGGAGGTGATGAAGCGGCGCATCGCGCGTCTCCTGGCTGTTTGGTTATGATCGTGAAGCCAAGCCTGCCATCCTCCCATTTCGCCCTGTTGGCCTTGATATGGCGCAAACCCCATCATCTTTACGGGAAAAAGCCGCCCCTTGCCCGCCCGGGCCGGGCGGGGCAAGACAAGGGCCATGTCCGACCTTACCGATCTCGACGAGCTGCTGAGCAAGCGCGGCCGTTCCGCCCAATTCGGCGCCTATGTCACCGCCCTGGCGTTCGACGCCTCCGGCCTGCCCGGCTTTGCCCTCGGCGACGGCACGCTGCGGCTGGGGCCCGATCATCAGAGCATCGCCGCGCATGACGGCGCGGCGCTGAGCCTGTCAGCGCATCCGCAGGGCGGCTTTGTGACCGGCGGCGATGATGGGCGGCTGGTCTGGACCAGGCCGGATGGCGGCACCCAGGAGTTGCACAAATTCGGCTCCAAATGGGTGGAGCAGCTGGCGGCCTTCGCCGGCAAAAGCCCGCTGCTGGCGGCCGCGGTGGGCAAGATGCTGTATCTGCTGAGCCCGGGCGGTGAGGTGCTGAAAGAGATCGCGCACCCCTCCACCGTCACCGGCATTGCCTTTGACGCGAAGGGCAAGCGCGTCGCCGCCTCGCATTATAACGGGGCGAGTTTGTGGTTCACCGCTTCCGGTTCGCTGGTGTCGCCGAAGCTGGAATGGAAGGGCAGCCATACCGGCGTTGCCATCCATCCGGCCGGGGAGGCGCTGGTGACGGCGATGCAGGAGAACGCCCTGCATGGCTGGACGCTGCCGGGGGGCAAGCATATGCGCATGTCCGGCTATCCCTCCAAGCCGGAATCGCTGGGCTTCACCAAATCCGGCAAATGGCTGGCGACCGCCGGGGCGGAGAGCATTGTGCTCTGGCCCTTCTTCGGCGGCGGGCCGATGGGTAAGCCGCCGATGGAGCTGGGCATGGGCGATGGCGTGATCAAGCGCGTCGCCTGCCATCCGCAGCATGAGGTGGTGGCGGCCGGGTTCAATACCGGCATGGTGCTGGTGGCGGATGTGGGGCGGGAGCGGGTGCTGGCGGTGTGCGGGCCGGGGCGCGGCAGTGTCAGCGCGCTGGGCTGGAGCCAGAACGGCGCGCAGCTCGCCTTCGGCACGGAAGAAGGCTTCGCTGCGATTGTGGATTTCAATGGTTAGAGCAACATCCGATCAAACGGAATCGTTTGATCGGATAAAGTTGCTGGCTCTAATTTTTATATCGGCGAGCCATTTCATGTGTTTATCTTGACGCTGCCGCGTCAATCTAAACACATATTGCTCTAATCAAAGCCTTCGCGACATCTTCGGAGGAGGCCGGGTTCTGGCCCGTAACCAGCTTGCCGTCCTGGACCACATGCACGCCCCAATCCGGGCCTTTCTCATACAGGCCGCCGAGTGCGTTGAACTCGTCCTCGATCAGGAAGGGCACAATATCGGTCAGCTCCACCGCCGCTTCCTCGCTATTGCTGAAGCCGGTAACATGGCGGCCCTTGATCAGCGCGTCGCCGTTTGCAGACTTCACATGGCGCAGCACGCCCGGCGCGTGGCAGACAAACCCGATCGGCTTGCCGGCGCGCTCGAAGCTCTCGATCAGCCTGATCGAGGCCGGTGATTCCGCCAGGTCCCAAAGCGGGCCATGGCCGCCCGGGTAGAACACGGTGTCGAAATCATCCTGCTTCACGCTGTCCAGCTTGACTGTATTGGCCAATGCCTGCTGCGCGGCGGGGTCGGCCTTGAAGCGGTGGGTCAGCTCGGTCTGGAATTCAGGCAGGTCGCTTTTCGGGTCCAGGGGCGGCTGGCCGCCAGCCGGGGAGGCAAGGGTGATCTCAGCCCCGGCATCCTTGAATATGTAATAGGGTGCCGCGAACTCCTCAAGCCAGAAGCCGGTTTTCTTCCCGGTATTGCCCAGCTTGTCGTGGGAGGTGAGAACCAACAAGATTTTCATGAGTTATACTCCATGCAAGCCCGCCATGTTGGCGTTTGGCACTGGCCGATCAAGGCATTGAACGGTGATGATTCCAAAACATCCTTTCGGCGGTCTCGTGCATCACCTGCGCCCGTACCGCCGGGTCCGGGAAAAGCTGGCCGGCCAGGGCCAGGGACATGCCGTAATCCAGCCGCTCCGGCAGGCGCAGATAAGGCAGATCCGAGCCCCAGAGGCAGCGTTGCGGCCCGAAGGCGCGCAGCAGCTCGGCCACCACCCCATGCGCGCCTTCGAACGGCCAGGGGAAGGCGGCGAATTTATGCAGGCCGGAGAGTTTGATGCAGGTCGGTGCCTCGCGCTCGGCCAGGCATTTCAGGGCGCGGAAGGCGAAGCCATCCAGCCCGGCGGCGAGGTCCGGGCAGCCGCAATGGTCGATCACCACCCGCACCTCGGACTCTTCGATCAGCGCCATCGCCTCGAACACCTGCTCACCCTCGAATTGCAGATCCAGCACCATGTCCAACGCCGCCAGCTTCTCGATCAGCCCGGCATGGGCGCGGAAATGCCCGGGCGGGTGGGCGGGCATCTGGAAGGCAGCGCCGACGATGCCTTCCGCCTTGAGCGCCGCAAGCGCCTCGAAGGAGATATCCGGCGCCAGCACGGCGATGCCGCGCCAGGCGCCGTTGGATGCCGCCAGCGCCTCCAGCAGCGCGGTATTGTCCGGGCCATAGCCGGAGGTGGGCTGCACCAGCACGGCCTTGCCCACCCCATGCGCGGCGAGCAGCGGGCGCAGATAATCCAGCGTGCACAGCTCTTGCCCGGCCGGGTGATAGCCGGTCTCGGCCGCATAGCCATGGCGGGCCGGGTCGAGCAGATGCAGATGGGTATCGATCTTGGGTTCGCTGATCAGCGTGGCGAGGTCGGTCATGGCGCCAGTGAAGCGCAGCTGAACCTCCCCGCAAAGCCTCAGCTTCTTTTGGCGCCTTCGCGGATCAGCAGCAGCAGCACCAGGAAGAATTCCAGCCCGAAGACCCAGGTGGAAACATCATGCCCGCGCGCGAAGGCGGCTTCATTGCCCGCCACCCGCCACGCATCCAGCCTTGGCATCAGCCAGAACCAGCTCCAAAGCGTGCCGAGAATGGTCACCCCCGGCACCAGGGCGGCGCGCCCGCGCCCCAGCAACAGATAGCCAAAGGCGGACAGCCCGGCGGTGATCAGGCAATAAAGATATAAAACCGGAAAGGCCGTTCGAATGAACGGCCCTCCGATGGCAAGCGGCAGCCTGGTGAAGACCAGAGGCGCCATCACCGCGCTGAAAAACAGCATCCCGCCCGCGAGCAGGCCCAGCCCAGGCAGGGCCAGCAGGCGGCCGAGACGGCGCATCAGTAGCGATACGCCTCGTGCTTGAACGGGCCCTGCATCTGCAGCCCCAGATAATCCGCCTGCTTCTTGGTCAGCTGGGTCAGCTTGGCGCCGACCTTGGCCAGATGCAAAGCCGCCACCTTCTCGTCCAGATGGCGCGGCAGCACATAGACCTTGCGCTCATACTTGCCTTCCGGGGCGGTCCAGAGCTCGATCTGCGCCAGCACCTGGTTGGTGAAGCTAGCGGACATCACGAAGCTCGGATGGCCGGTGGCGTTGCCGAGATTCACCAGCCGGCCCTCGGAGAGCACGATCAGGCGCTTGCCATCCGGGAAGACCACCTCATCCACCTGCGGCTTCACATTTTCCCATTTATAGTTGCGCAGCGCCTCGATCTGGATCTCGCTGTCGAAATGGCCAATGTTGCAGACGATGGCGCGGTGCTTCATGGCGCGCATATGGTCGATATTGATGACATCGACATTGCCGGTGGCGGTGACGAAAATATCGCCTTCCGGGGCGGCATCGTCCATCGTCACCACCTCATAGCCTTCCATGGCGGCCTGCAGGGCGCAGATCGGGTCGATCTCGGCGACCTTCACCCGGCAGCCGGCATTGCGCAGCGAAGCGGCCGAGCCCTTGCCGACATCGCCGAACCCGGCGACGACGGCGACCTTGCCGGCCATCATCACGTCGGTGCCACGGCGGATGCCGTCCACCAGGCTCTCGCGGCAGCCATAGAGATTGTCGAACTTGGACTTGGTGACGCTGTCATTCACGTTGATGGCGGGCACCAGCAGCTTGCCGGCCTTGGCCATCTCCCACAGGCGATGCACGCCGGTGGTGGTCTCCTCGGAAATGCCGCGAATATTGGCTAGCATCTCCGGGTATTTATCATGCATGATCTGGGTGACGTCGCCGCCATCGTCCAGGATCATGTTCGGGGTCCACCCATCGGGGCCGCGCAGAGTCTGCTCGATGCACCACCAGAATTCTTCCTCGCTCAACCCCTTCCAGGCGAAGACCGGGATGCCGGCGGTGGCAATGGCGGCGGCGGCCTGGTCCTGCGTGGAGAAGATATTGCAGGAGGACCAGCGCACGGAGGCGCCCAGCGCCACCAGCGTCTCGATCAGCACGGCGGTCTGGATGGTCATGTGCAGGCAGCCGACGATGCGCGCGCCCGCCAGCGGCTTGGATTTGCCGAATTCCTCGCGCAGCGCCATCAGGCCGGGCATTTCGTCCTCGGCCATGGAGATTTCCTTGCGGCCCCATTCAGCCAGGGACATGTCCTTGACCTTGTAATCGGTGGGCAGGTTGGCGTCTGGCATGGCGGTACGTCCTCAAACTTTAAAAACGGGAAACTTGAAAAACTCGAAACTCGAAAAACTGGAGAAACCCTTATTCGCTCGGGGCGGTTATGCCAACCGGCGAGGCTTTCAGCTTTTGCCGGAATGGCTTGCGAATTGATGAATTGCGGTTCAATTGCGCCCGCCTTATATCATCAGGTTGGATATTTTAAGGCTTGGCGGCGGGCAGGCTGGCGAAATAGGCGGCCACGTCCTGGCGCTGCGTCAGGGTCAGCGCGGCCGCGATGCGGCGCATCAGCGCATTGCCGCCCTGGCCCGCGGCCATCAGATTCAGCGCGGCGACGATATCATCCGCCTGGCGCCCGGCCAGCGCCGGCGCGCCGATAGAGCTGTTGCCCTGGCCTTGCGCGCCATGGCAGGCGGCGCAGGGCATGGCGCCGTTTTCATTGCCGTGCAGGACGATCTGCTGCCCCGCCGGCGCGGCGGCGGCCAGGCCCAGCAGCAGCAACGGCGCGGCCCGCAGCGCCTTCACGCGCCCGACGGGCCGGAGGGGCCATAGACCGGCAGCAACAGCAGCAGATCGCCGCCATCCGCGAATTTCAGCGTGATGCCGATTTTGTCGCCCACCTTCATCTTCGGCTTCATACACATCAGATGGTAGCCGCCTTCGGCGAAGCTCACCTGGCCATGGGCGGGGATGGTGAGGCTCTTCACCATCTCCATCGTCGAGGTGCCGCCATCATTCACCGTCTTGTGCAGCATCAGCGTACCGCAGGCCGGCGAGCTGGCGCCGATCAGCCTGGTGGTGCTGTCGCCGCTATTGCTCAGCGTCATGTAGCCGCCGGCCGGGATGTTCGGCAGCAGATACCGGAACCAGCCATTCGCGGCATGGATATTGGCCGGGGAGGGCTGCGGCGTGGCCGAGGGGCTGGGGGCGGCGGCGCCGAGCAGCACGGGTAGCACGAGCAGAGCAAGGTGGCGTTTCATGCAGACTGGATAGCGCAGCCACGAGCGCAAGAAAAGCTTACGGCGTGGGAAGGCTTTGTCCGGACATTGGCGCATGGCCGCCATTTATTGCCAATTTTGGCGTTGCGGCGCAAAAGGCGGCCATGGATCATATCCGCCTCGCCGATGCCGCCCGGGCCACGCGGCGCATGTTTGTCCGCGACCTGGTGCTGGAGGCGCAGATCGGCGTCTATGCCCAGGAGCATGGCCGCACCCAGCGCGTGCGCTTCAATCTGGATCTGGCGGTCGAGGATGACGGTGCCGCGCATCTCTCGCGCCCCGCGGTGGGGGCGGATGATCTGCGCCGGGTGGTGGATTACGACAATGTGATCAACGCGGTGCGCGAGATCATCGCCAGCGGCCATGTGCAACTGGTGGAGACGCTGGCCGAGCGCGTCGCCGAGGCCTGCCTGCGCGATCCAAGGGTGCGGGTGGCGCGGGTGATGGTGGAAAAGCTGGACGTGTTCGCCGATGCCGCCAGCGTGGGTGTGGAAATCGAACGCCGGACTATCTAGTTGTCCACTTCCACCACCCCGGTTCCAGCAAGGGGGTTTGGGTGGATTTGGAAACGGGGATAATTCGTTGAACAAATGTTAATGTCGTTCAAAATCAATATGTTAACTATGAATAACCAGGACCGGACCCGGCTCCTTTTCGGGCCGGCCTGGGCAGGGCGTGCACAGCTTGCCTGCCGACATTCCACAGAGTTATCCACAGGCGGAAGGGGATAAGTTTGGAGGCTGCGAAAATCGGCGTCGAGGTGATCGAAACCGCGCTGGAGACGATGCCGAACAACCCAGGCGTGTACAGGATGCTGGATGGCAAGGGCGATGCGCTCTATGTCGGCAAGGCGCGCAACCTGAAAAAACGCGTCACCTCCTACACCCAGATCAATCGTTTGCCGGAGCGGCTGCGGCGCATGGTGGCGGATACCGCCGCGATGGAGATCCTCACCACCCATACCGAGGCCGAGGCGCTGCTGCTGGAAGCCAATCTCATCAAGAGGTTGAAGCCGCGCTACAATATCCTGCTGCGGGATGACAAAACCTATCCCTGGCTGATGCTGACGGCGGGGCAGGCGTTTCCGCGCATCGCCAAACATCGCGGGGTGCAGGAAAAGGGCAATCTCTATTGGGGGCCGTTCGCCTCGGTCTGGGCGGTCAACCAGACCGTGCAGGCGCTGCAGCGCGTGTTCCTGCTCCGTACCTGCGCGGATACCGTCTTCACCAACCGCACCCGGCCTTGCCTGCTGTTCCAGATCAAGCGCTGCTGCGCCCCCTGCGTGGACCGGGTCAGCAAGGAGGAGTACGGCAAGCTGGTCACCCAGGCCCGGGATTTCCTGCAGGGAAAGACCGGCGCGGTGCAGAAGGATCTCGCTGCTGCGATGCAGCAAGCCGCTGAAAATCTTGAATTCGAGCGCGCGGCGGCGCTGCGTGACCGGATCCGGGGCCTGGCCTATGTGCAGGGCAGCGAGGTCATCAACCCGGAAAGCCTGGGCGATGCGGACGTGATCGCCCTGCACCAGCAGGCCGGCCAGGCCTGCGTGCAGGTGTTCTTCATCCGCGGCGGGCGCAATAACGGCAATCGCAGCTTTTTCCCCGTCCATGCCAAGGATGAGGAGGCGCCGGAGGTGCTGGCCGCCTTCATCGCGCAATTCTATGACGACAAGCCGCCCCCGGCGCAGCTTCTGCTCAACCATGCGCCGCAGGAGCAGGCGCTGCTGGAAGAGGCGCTGAGCCTGAAGGCGGAGCGGCGGGTTTATATCTCGGTGCCGCAGCGCGGCGAGAAGGCCGATGTGGTGGCCCATGCCGCCACCAATGCGCGCGAGGCGCTGGAGCGCAAGCTGGCCGAGAGTGCCGGCCAGGGCAAATTGCTCGCCGCCACGGCGGAATTGTTCGGCCTGGCGGAGACGCCAAGGCGGATCGAGACCTATGACAACTCCCACATCATGGGCACCAACGCTTACGGGGTGATGGTGGTGGCTGGGCCCGAGGGGCCGATGAAATCCGCCTATCGCAAATTCAGCATCAAATCCGTGCTCACCCCGGGCGATGATTTCGCGATGATGCGCGAGGTGCTGCAGCGCCGCTTTGGCCGCGCGCTGGAGGAAGACCCGGACCGCAGCGGCGAGAGCTGGCCGGATCTGGTGCTGATCGATGGCGGCGCCGGTCAGCTTTCGGCGGCGAAGGCGGTAATGGCGGATCTGGGGCTGGAGGATATCCCGATGGTCGCCATCGCCAAGGGGCCGGACCGCGATGCCGGGCGGGAATGGTTCCACATGGAACATCGCGCGCCCTTCCAGCTGCCGCCGCGTGACCCGGTGCTGTATTTTCTGCAGAGGCTGCGCGATGAGGCGCATCGCTTCGCCATCACCACCCACCGCGCCGCCCGCAGCAAGAAGCTCACCACCTCGGAGCTGGATGAGGTGCCGGGCATCGGCGCCGCGCGCAAAAAGGCGCTGCTGCTGCATTTCGGCTCGGCGCGCGGGGTGAAGGGGGCGGGGCTGAAGGATCTGGAATCCGTCCCCGGCATTAACCGCGCCACGGCGCGGGCGGTCTATGGCTTCTTCCATCCCGGCGTAAGGCTGGAGGATTAGCCCCCCTTGGCTTCCCGCGCCGAAGCTATAAGTTCGGAGCACAAAACAAGCGTGTGGGGGTATGGATGAGCCAGTCTGATTGGGCGGATGTGAAAAGGCTGGCGGCCGAGGCGCCGGACATGCGCGCATTATTTGCCGAAGAAGCGACCCGGTTCGCGGATTTTTCCGTCACCGCCGCCGGGCTGCTGCTGGATTTTTCCAAAACCTCCCTCACCGGCAGCAGCTTCGCTGCCCTGCTGCGGCTGATCCGCGCCAGCGGGCTGGAGGAAAAGCGCGCCGCCATGTTCGCCGGCGCGCCGATCAACCTCACCGAAAACCGCGCCGTGCTGCACACCGCCTTGCGCGCCCCGGCGGATGCGCAAATCCTGGTCGGCGGGGAGAATGTGGTGCCGGCGGTGCAGGAGACGCTGGGGCGCTTTCTGGACTTCGCCGAGGCGGTGCGCGGCGGCACCATCGCGGCCGCCGACGGCAAGCCCTTTACCGATGTGGTGAATATCGGCATTGGCGGCTCGGATCTCGGCCCGGCCATGGTCACCGCCGCGCTCGCCCCCTATCATGACGGGCCGCGCCTGCATTACGTCTCCAATGTCGATGCGGCGCATCTTTCGGACACGCTGAAGCGGCTGGACCCGGCGCGGACCCTGTTCATCATCGCCTCGAAAACCTTCACCACGGTGGAGACGATGACCAACGCCGCTTCCGCCCGGCGCTGGCTGGCGCAGGCGCTGGGTGAGGATGCGGTGGGGGCGCATTTCTGCGCCGTCTCCACCGCGCTGGAGAAATGCGCGGCCTTCGGCATCGCCCCGGACCGGATTTTCGGTTTCTGGGATTGGGTCGGCGGGCGCTATTCGGTGTGGTCCTCGGTCGGGCTGCCGGTCGCCATCGCCATCGGCGCGGAACATTTCCGCGCCTTCCTGGCCGGGGCCAGGGAGATGGACGAGCATTTCCGCACCGCCAGGCTGGAAGAGAACCTGCCGGTGCTGCTGGCGCTGGTCGGGCTCTGGCACCGTGACGCGCTGGGCTACCCGGCCCGCGCCATCCTGCCTTATGACCAGCGCCTGGCGCGGTTTGCGGCCTATCTGCAGCAGCTGGACATGGAATCGAACGGCAAGCAGGTGACGCGCGAGGGCACCCCCGTGACCCAGCCCACCGGCCCGCTGGTGTTCGGCGAGCCCGGCACCAATGGCCAGCACGCCTTCTATCAGCTGATCCATCAGGGCACGGATGTGATCCCGTGCGAATTCTATATCGCCGCCGAAGGCCATGAACCGGAGATGGCGGTGCATCATGAGCTGCTCGTGGCCAATTGCCTGGCCCAGGCGCAGGCGCTGCTGCAGGGCCGCAGCCTGGAAGAGGCCAAGGGCAATCCGCACCGCGTTTTCCCCGGCAACCGCCCCTCCATCGTCACCGCCTACCGCAAGCTGGACCCGGCGACGTTGGGCAAGCTGATCGCGCTCTATGAGCACCGCGTGTTTACCGAGGCGGCGGTGTGGAACATCAACGCCTTCGACCAATGGGGGGTGGAGCTGGGCAAGGAGCTGGCGACCAGGCTGCTGCCAATGGTGCGCGGCGAGGCCGGCGATGGGGCGGATGGCTCCACCACCGGGCTGCTCGGCTATCTGCGCGGGGGGCGGCGGTAACGGCGTTGCCAACGCCCCGGAGGTTTTTCGCCGCTTTTTTGTAAAAAAGCGGCACCAAAAAACTTTTATAATTTCTTCAAGGGGTTGTTTTCAAAGTTCGGGGGTGGTGCGGCGCTCGTGCAGCGCCTCCACCCGGTCCAGCAGCTCCGAAAACACGAAGGGCTTGACGATATAATCATCGCCGCCGGCTTCCAGCCCGGTCATCCAGTCGCCCAGCGCGCCGAGGCCGGAGAGGAACAGCACCGGCGTGGTCACGTCATGCGCGCGCAGCTCGCGCAGCAATTCCGCCCCATCCACCCCGCCGGGGAGCTGGCGGTCGAAGATCATCACGTCGAACTTGCCCTTGGCGGCGCGGCTCAGCCCGTCCTGCCCGTCAATCGTATGCGTGACCTCGTGATTCGCCTCGGCCATGCCATTGGTGACCACGCTGGCCACCGTCTCGTCATCCTCGATGAGCAGAATGCGCATCATCCAACTCTCTTTCCCGGTTTCACAAACACTTGTTCACCTGCTGTATAAGCCTAATCTGAGTGACCTTAGTTTACAGTTGGGTTGCTTTTGGTTGAAAAAATCGGGGATGAGAGTGGCACAGGAGATTCAGGCATGATGCCCGCTGAGGAGGACGACGCCCCCGGCGGGCTGGAGCCCTTCGCCGCGCAGGTGGCGCATGACTTCAATAATCTGCTGACCGGCGTGCTCGGCAATCTCGAATTGCTGGAGATGCGCGCCGCCCGCAACAAGATCGAGGGGCTGGAAAGCTATTTGTCCGGCGCGCGCAATGCCGGCGCCCGCGCGGCGGGGTTCGCGCACCGGCTGCTGGTTTATTCCGGCCGCACCGCCCGCCCGGCCGAGCCGGTGGAGGTGACCGCCTTGCTGCGCACGCTGGCGGGCCAGCCGGAAGGGCGTGGCGTGGCGATGACGCTGCCGCCGCAGACGCTCTTCGCCATGGCTGACCCGGACGGGTTGCAGCAGGCGGTGGTGGAGCTGATCGAGAATGCCAGGGAAGCCGCCCCGGCCTCGCATGCCCTGGCGCTGCGGGCCGCGCTGCAGGATGGCATGGTCTGTATCGAAATGCGCGACGATGGCCCGGGCATGGCGCCGGAGGTGCTGGCCCAGGCCGCCGAACCGCTCTTCACCACCCGCGCCAACGGCGCCGGGCGTGGGCTGGGGCTGGCCATCGCCGCGCGCAGCATGGAGCGCGCCGGTGGCAGGCTGGTGCTGGACAGCGCGCCGGGGCAGGGCTGCGTGGCGCGGCTGCTGTTACGGCCGGCGGAAGGCTAGGAGAGCCTGGCTGGGACGGGAGGATTCGAACCTCCGCATGGCGGAATCAAAATCCGCTGCCTTACCGCTTGGCGACGTCCCATCGGCTGGGCGCTCTCATAAGCCGGTCGGGGGCGGCTGGTAAAGCCCCCCGCCCCAACACCACCAGGATGATTGCTCACCCTGCAGCGTCGCGGCGGCGTCGCGCGCGGCAGTGGCGGTTTCGAACAGGGCGAAGCAGGTGGCGCCGGAGCCGCTCATCCGCGCCAGCAGCGCGCCCGGCAGTGCCGCCAGCGCCGCCAGCACCGTGCCGATGACGGGCTGAATGCCGATCGCCGCCGCCTGCAGATCATTGCCGCAGCGCTTCAGATCCTCGGCCATCAGCCGGGCGCTGGGCCACATCGCCGGCAGGCGCGGCGGTGGCGAGAAGCCACCAGTGCGGGCCTTGAACACCGACGGGGTAGGTACCGCCACGCCAGGATTGACCAGCACCATGGCAAACTCCGGCAAACGCGGGGCAGGGGCCAGTACCTCGCCGATACCCTGCATCCGCACCGGTTCGCTGCGCAGGCAGACCGGCACATCCGCCCCCAGCGCCAGCGCCAAGGCCGGCAGATCCGCCTTTTGCACGCCCCAGAGCCGGCAGAGGGCGCGCAGCGCCGCCGCCGCATCGGCCGAGCCGCCGCCAATGCCCGAGGCCACTGGCAGGTCCTTTTCCAGATGCAGCCGCGCCCCGCGCCCCGGTGCCAGCGCCCGCGCCGCCTTTAGCAACAGATTATCCGGCTCGCTCTGCAACGCCGCGCCGAAGCGCCCGCCTAGGCTCAGGCTCAGCGCCTCCGCCGCCTCAACCTGCACCCGGTCGCCGACATCAGGGAACACCGCCAGGCTGTCGAGCAGATGATACCCATCCGCCCGCCTGCCGGTGACATGCAGATAGAGATTGACCTTCGCCGGCGCGAAAACCGTGAGGCTCATGGCGTGGGGGCGCCGAAATGCTGCTGGATCTTGGCTTCCAGCGCCGCTTTCAGCGTCGCATCCGGGTTCAGCCCCAGCGCGCGGTCCCATTGATAGGCCGCCTGCAGCTTTTGCCCCGCCTGCCAGAACGCATCGCCGAGATGGCCGTTGACCTCGGCATCGTCCGGCGCCAGCTCCACCGCCTGGATCAGCAGTGCCAGGGCGCGCTTGGTGTTGCCGCGCTTCATCTCGACATAGCCGAGCGAATCCAGCACCGCCGGATCCTTCGGGTCCAGCCCGGCGGCCTTGCTCAGCATCGCCTGCGCCTCATCCAGCTTCTCGTCGCGCGAGGCCCAGCTATAGCCAAGATAATTCAGCACATAAGGCTGGTTGGGGGAGAGTTTCAGCGCCTGTTCCAGGTCCGGCTCCGCGGCCGCCCAGTTGCCGGTTTCGTCCTCGCAGATGCCGCGGTCGAAATACAGGCTCCAGGCGGCGGCCGGCGGCGGGTTGCCGGCCAGGGCGATCGCCTTCTGGTAATAAGGCAGTGCCTGGCCGCATTGATGCGCGGTGCGCCAGACATCGCCGGCGGCGGCCAGCAGCCCGGGATTGTCCGGGTGCTGGGCGCTCAGCCCGTCGAGCAGCGCCACCGCCTTGTCCGGCTCGCCCAGGCTGGCGAGCAGGCTGGCCTGCTGCACCGCCGCCGGGCCATAGAGCGCATCGCCGGGCTGGATCGGCGCCAGCGTGTCGAGCGCGTTGCGCATTTCCACCGGCGTCGGGATGGCGTTGGGGTCGTCGCTGTCGATCTGGGTGGAGGCCAGGATCAGCCGCGCGGCGGAAAGGTCCGGGCGCAGCTCCAGCGCGAAGCGCAGGAACACGCTGCGCAGGAACAAAGCCTGCGGCTGGCTGAGCGAGGCCGCCAAGGTGAGATAGGCCTCCGCCATGCCCTGCACCGGGGTGGAGATCACCTTCGCCCCCATCTGCGCCTGCAACTGCGGCAGCGCGATGGCGAGGTCCGGATGCGCCGCGATCAGCGCCATCAGCACCGCCTCGGCCTGCGTCTTGTTGCCCTGGCGCGCATCCCAGCTGGCCAGGATCTGCGCCAGGCGCAGATTGGGCGAGGCGGCGGAGACGGCGCCGTAGAGCTGGGTGGCACTCTTGATATCGCCCGCCGCATCGGCGATCAGCGCCGCGTTCAGCACATAAACGCCGCCAAAGGCGCCATTATTGAAGCTGGGGCCGAGCGTGTTCAGCGCCCCTTGCTCGTCGCCCTGGCCGAATTGCGTCCAGGCGATCAGCAGCGGTTCGATCAAAGCCGCCAGCTGGTCGCTGGGCAGGGTTTTGAAGAAGGTGGCGGCCTGCTGGTAATCGCCTTGCATCGCCGCCTGGTTGCCGCGCAGCAAGGCGGCCAGCGCATTGCCGGGCAGGCGCGGGGCGAGCGCCTGCGCCTCGTCGCTGCCGGCCAGCACGCCGGAGAGAAACCCTTCCTGCGCCAGGCGCGGATTATCCGGGTCCGTTTGCAGCGCCTTGGCGTAGAAGCGGGCGGCCCGCGCCGGGTCGTTCACCGAAGCCGCGTAGCGCGCCGCCAGAAACGCCCCGAAGGCCGGGTTGGGTTTGGTGGCCGGGGTGGGGGCGGTGTCGGGGAAGGAGGCCGTACCGGCAGCGCCCGCCGCGCAGGCGGAAAGCATGATGCAGGCAGCGACGGCGAAGCGGCCGAACGGCAAGGAGATGCGCATGAGCAGACTCTAGCAGCGCTGTTGCGGAGCGGCAAAAACCGTGAAGCAGGGCTCGCTTGTTCGCGCCCGGGGGCTGGGATAGGCTGGCGGCATGGAGCCTGGGTTCGAAGCGACAACCAACGACGTCACCGTGCAGGTGCGAGTTATGTTTCTGGATGAGCAGTCGCAGCCGGAGGCGGGGCGGTTTTTCTGGGCCTACCATATTTCCATCATCAACCAGGGCGGCGCCACCGTGCAGCTGCTCAGGCGCACCTGGCACATCACCGATAGCACCGGCTACACCCATGTCGTGCATGGGGATGGCGTGGTGGGCGAGCAGCCGGTGCTCACCCCGGGGGCGCGGTTCGAATACAGCTCCGGCGCCCCGCTGGCCACCGCCTCGGGCTTCATGGTCGGCACCTATCACATGCAGCGCCTGCCCGGCGGCGAGCCGTTCGACGTCGCGGTGCCCGCCTTCAGCCTGGACAGCCCGCACGAGGATCCCAGGCGGCATTGAGCCGGGCGATTTGCGCGCAATATTGGCTGAGTGATCCGGCTGGCCCATATAAACGTAATCGTCATACATGACGTCTTTAATGCCTCAGACCTGAAATGGAGCGCCGCGTGAACATCCAGTTGAAAGCCGCCAAGGCCGCGAAACGCAAGCAGAGCCTGGTCCGCCCGACGCGGGAACAGGCCGAGGAGGCGGTGCGGACCTTGCTGCTCTGGGCCGGGGACGATCCGACCCGCGAAGGGCTGCTGGATACCCCCAAGCGCGTCGCCAAATCCTATGCGGAGTTCTTCAAGGGCTATGAGGAGGACCCGGCCGAGATCCTCTCGCGCACCTTCGAGGAAACCGAGGGCTATGACGAGATGATCCTGCTGCGGGATATCCGGCTGGAGAGCCATTGCGAGCATCACATGGTGCCGATTACCGGCAAGGCGCATGTCGCCTATCTGCCGGGCAAGCGCGTGGTGGGGATTTCAAAGCTCGCCCGTGTCGTGGATGCCTATGCCAAGCGCCTGCAGATTCAGGAAAAACTCACCGCGCAGATCGCCAATACCATCCAGGAGGTGCTGCAGCCGCGCGGCGTGGCGGTGGTGATCGAAGCGAATCACCAATGCATCTCCACCCGCGGCGTGCACAAGCCTGGGGTCTCGATGATCACCAGCCATATGGTGGGCGAATTCCGCGACAACCCCTCGACCCGGCGGGAATTTCTGGCCATGATCCAAACCCGGAGTTGCACCGGGGAGTAGCATACGCATGAGCCAGCACGAGCCTTTCATGAAACGCGCCATCGCCCTGGCGCGCCAGGGTGTGGCCGGTGGTCATGGCGGCCCGTTCGGCGCCGTGATCGTGCGCGATGGCAAGATCATCGGCGAAGGGCATAATCGCGTGCTCTCCTCGATCGACCCCACCGCTCATGCCGAGGTGACGGCGATCCGCGATGCGGCGAAGAAGGAAGGCCAGTTCGACCTCTCCGGCACCGAGATCTACGTGAACGGCCAGCCTTGCCCGATGTGCATGTCGGCGATTTTCTGGGCCCGGATCGGCAAGGTGTATTATGCCTGCGCCCCGGCGGATGCCGAGGCGATCGGCTTTGACGACCAGGAATTTTACCGCCAGCTCGCCAAGCCCGAGGGCGAGCGTGACACGCCGGCCATCCAGCTCACGGAATTCCTCGAAGAGGCGCGGGATTCCTACCAGGACTGGATCCGGCGCGAGGCGCGCATCCCTTACTGATTGCTGCCATTCGGTACAGGGGCTGGCGATTTCGGGCCTGCAGGCGTAAGCCCTTTGCGCCAAGTCTGAAGGAGTATCCTTGTGCCGAGCGACACGACCCGCTTGAACGCCACAGCCTTTTCCAACATCCGCCCGCAAGGCGGGGCTGGTGGCCTAGCCAACCGAAAACTTGTATCCAGCTGGCTGTTCCTGCTCGCCTTCATGATCTGGGTGATGGTCGGCATTGGCGGTTATACGCGTGATTCCGGCTCCGGCCTGTCGATCATGAAATGGGAGCCGATCATCGGCGTGCTGCCGCCCTTGAGCCAGGATGCCTGGAACAAGATTTTCGCGCTGTACAAGACCATCCCGCAATATCAGCTCCAGCATCAGGGCATGGGGCTGGCCGGGTTCAAGCAGCTGTTCTGGCCGGAATATATTCACCGCCTCTGGGGAAGGCTGATGGGGGCGGTGCTGCTGCTGCCGCTGATCGTCTTCGCGCTCACCGGGCGGGTGGAGAAGCGGCTGGTGCCCTGGCTGGTACTGCTGTTCCTGCTCGGCGGGCTGCAGGGTTTCATCGGCTGGTTCATGGTCTCCTCCGGCTTCCGGGCGGACAGTATCGCAGTGGAAGGCTGGCGGCTTTCGCTGCATTTCTTCGGGGCGATGTTCCTGTTTTGCGCGGTGCTGTGGACGGCCCTGGTCATCCGCCATCCCGAACCCGCCCGGTATGAGGGGCTGAAGGGCTTGCGCGGCCATACCATCGGCGCGCTGGTGCTGCTGCTGCTGGCGATGTGGGGCGGCACCATGGTCTCCGGCATTCACGGCATCGCCGATTTCAGCCTGAAGGATCATATCGGCACCGGCCAGCCGCCGGCCGGCTGGCCGATGACCGGGGTGCTGAACTCCGCCGGGGCGATCATTTTCGGCCATCAGCTGCTGGCGGTGCTGGCGGCTCTGGGCATCCTCACCCTTACTGTGCGCGCCTTGCGCAGCGAGCTGCCCGGCCCGGTGCGTGATGGCGCGCTGATCGTCGGCGGGCTGGTCATTTTGCAATTCATCCTGGGTGTGACCGCTCTGGTCTCCGGCCGCTACGATATCGGCGTGGCGCACCAGATGAACGCGGTGCTGCTGCTGGGCGGCATGCTGTTCATCGTCTTCACCCTGCGCGGGGCGACTCGCCGCAAGAGGGGGTGAGATGAGGCAGGACCGCGCCGTCGGCACCTGGCTGTTGCTGCTGGCCGGCATGGTCTTTGGCATGGTGGTCGGCGGCGGGCATGCGCGCACCATCGGGGCGGGGTTCACCATCCAGGTCTGGCGGCCTTTCACCGGCTTCATCCCGCCTTTGAACGCGGCGGACTGGAACCAGCTTTACGGGCTGTATCAGTACACCGCGCAATATCAGGCGCAGCCGATCGACATGGCGCAGTACAAGGCCTTGTTCTGGCCGATGTTCCTGGATCGCTGCTGGGGCCGGCTGATGGCCTGCGTGTTTCTGCTGCCCTTCGGCTATTTCCTCTTAAAGGGCCGCATTCAGCGCAAGCTGGCGCTGTGGCTGGGCTTCATCTTCCTGCTCGGCGCGGGCCAGGCGACCTATGGCTGGTACATGGTGCAGACCGGGATGTATCCCGGTGTGGTTTCACCGCCACCGGAATGGGCGGCGCCGCATCTGCTCTCCGCCATGCTGATCCTGCTCCTGCTGATCTGGACCGGCATGAGCCTGCGGGCTCCGGAGCCGGTGCGGCTGGACGGTGCGGGCAGCTTGCGTGGGCTGGCCAGCGCCTCGGTGCTGCTGATCTGGATCACCATGGGCTTCGGCGCACTGGTGGCGACCTCAGGTGCCCTGCATGTTTATAACTCCTTCCCGACCATGGATGGCGCCTGGACGCCGCCGGGCGCCTTCGCCCAGGACCCGCTCTGGAGCAATTTCGTCACCAACAAGGGCACGGTGCAGTTCTGCCACCGGCTGCTGGCGACGGTCACGGCGCTGACCGTGCTGACCACCGCCGTGATGGGGCTGCGCCGCCGGCTGCCGCCGGCGCTGCGGGATATTTTTCTGCTGCTCGCCTTGTTGGTGGCGTTGCAATATGTGCTGGGCATGGCCACGCTTGTGCTTGGCAATAATGAGCTCGGCTTTGTGCACGAGCTGAATGCCGTGCTGCTGTTCGCCACCGCCATCGCCGCCCGCCACGGGCTACGCGGCGCGGTGGCCGCCCCTGTTGGGGCGCTGGCGGCGGCGGAATAGGAGTTTGAGAGATGAGTGACGCGCTGACCAAGGCGGATGAATTCTTCCACGGCCCGCAAGGGCTGGATCTGGCGGATGCTGCCAAGCACATCGCCACCGCGCTCGACGGGGCGGATGATGGCGAGCTGTTCCTGGAATACCGGGAGTCAGAGTCCATCTCGCTCGATGATGGCCGCATCCGTGCCGCCTCCTTTGATACGCGCCGGGGCTTTGGCCTGCGCGCGGTGCTGGGCGAGGCCGCCTATTACGCCCATGCCGGGGATATTTCCGCCGCCGCCTTGGGCCGCGCGGCGCAGACCATCCGCGCCGCCAAGGCGATGGAGCAATCGGTGACGGCCGGCGAGCCCGCCGCCGCCGGGGCGCCGCTTTATGTCGGCGTGAACCCGCTGGGCGAGGCGCCGTTCGCGGACCGCGCGGCGTTGCTCAAGCAGATTGACGATTTCGCCCGTGGGGCCGACCCCCGCGTGGTGCAGGTGATGGCGAGCATCGCCGGTGAGTGGCAGGTGATCGAGATCGTCCGCGCCGGCGGGGCGCGGGTGGCGGATATCCGCCCGCTGGTGCGGCTGAATATCTCCGTGGTGCTGGAAGAGAACGGCAAGCGTGAATCCGGCAGCCATGGCGCGGGCGGGCGCTCGGGCTATGGCGCCTATATCGACCCGAATTTCTGGCAGAATGCGGTGCGCGAGGCGATCCGCCAGGCTGAGGTCAATCTCGGCGCGGTGGCGGCCCCCGCCGGCGAGATGCCGGTGGTGCTGGGGCCGGGCTGGCCGGGCATTCTGCTGCATGAGGCCATCGGCCACGGGCTGGAAGGCGATTTCAACCGCAAGCAGACCTCCGCCTTTGCCGGGCTGCTGGGCAGCCGCATCGCCGCCCCGGGTGTGACCGTGGTGGATGACGGCACCATCCCCAACCGCCGCGGCTCGCTGACCATCGATGATGAAGGCACGCCGACCAGCCGCACGGTGCTGATCGAGGATGGGATTCTGACCGGCTTCATCCAGGACCGGCAGAATGCCCGGCTGATGAATATGCGCGCCACCGGCAATGGCCGCCGCCAGAGCTACGCCCACGCGCCGATGCCGCGCATGACCAACACCATCATGCAAGGCGGGCAGGATAAGAAGGAGGATATGATCGCCTCCGTGAAGCGCGGGCTTTATGCGGTGAATTTCGGCGGCGGGCAGGTGGATATCACCTCCGGCAAGTTCGTGTTCTCCGCCTCCGAGGCTTATCTGATCGAGGATGGCAAGGTGACGTCGCCGGTGAAGGGGGCGACGCTGATCGGCAACGGGCCGGATGCGCTGACCAAGGTGGAGATGATTGGCGATGATCCGGCGCTCGACCCTGGCATTGGCACCTGCGGCAAGAACGGCCAGGGCGTGCCGGTGGGGGTGGGGCAGCCGACAATCAAGCTGTCGGGGCTGACCATCGGCGGAACCGCGGCGTAAATAAAAGTTTTTGGGGTGCAGCCCTTTTTTCAAAAAGGGCTGCAAAACGTTTGGGGCGTTGGCACTTGCGTTGCCAACGCCCCAAACGTTTGTGGGGTGTTTTTGAAAAAACACCCCACACCCCCAAAAACTTTTATGACTTAAGAAATCGTCGTAGTCCCGCGCGCAATCGCCGCCACGCCCGTGCGCGACACTTCCGCCAGACCCAGCGGGCGCATCAGCTCCAGAAACGCATCCAGCTTGTCCGTCGCCCCGGTGAGTTCAAACGTAAAGCTCTCCGTCGTCGCGTCGATCACGCGCGCCCGGAACGCATCCGCCAGGCGCAGCGCCTCGGCCCGCTTCTCGCCCGTGCCCAGCACCTTGATCAGCGCCAGCTCGCGCGCCAGATGCGGCCCTTCGGACAGATCCAGCACTTTATAAACCGGCACCAGCCGGTCCAGCTGCGCCTTGATCTGCTCGATCACCATCGCCGTGCCGCGCGTCACCACGGTGATGCGGCTCTTCGAGCCGTCCCGCTCCACCGGTGCCACGGTGAGGTTGTCGATATTATAGCCACGGCCGGAAAACAGCCCGATGACGCGCGCCAGCACGCCGGATTCATTCTCCACCAGAACCGAGATGGTGGCGGAGCGCAAATTCGTTTCAGACATCAGACCAGCGCCATCCCTTCATTGGTAACCGCCGGGCCTTCATCCTTATGCTCCGGCCCCAGCAGCATTTCATTATGCGCCGCACCGGAGGGGATCATCGGGAAGACGTTCTCCTTCTGGTCGACACAGATATCGGCGATCACCGGCTTGTCGATCGCGATCATCTCCGCGATCACCCGGTCCAGATCATCCACGCTCTCGGCGCGCAGCCCCACACCATGGAAGCTCTCCGCCAGCTTCACGAAATCCGGCAGGGCTTCGGAATAGCTCTGCGAATAGCGGCTGCCATGCAGCAGTTCCTGCCACTGGCGCACCATGCCCATATATTGGTTGTTGAGGATGAAGATCTTCACCGGCAGCCGGTACTGCGCCAGCGTGCCCATCTCCTGAATATTCATCAGGATGCTGGCCTCGCCGGCAATGTCGATCACCAGCGCGTCCGGGTGCGCCACCTGCACGCCCATCGCGGCGGGCAGGCCGTAGCCCATGGTGCCAAGCCCGCCAGAGGTCATCCAGCGGTTCGGCTTCTCGAACTTGAAATGCTGGGCCGCCCACATCTGGTGCTGGCCGACCTCGGTGGTGATGTAGGTCTCGCGCCCGCGTGTGGCCTGGTAGAGCCGCTCGATCGCGTATTGCGGCTTGATGATGCTACCCTTGTCGCGCGGCTGGGTGAAGCGCAGCGAGTTCTTGCTGCGCCAGACATCGATCTGCGCCCACCAGTTCGCCAGCGCGGCCTTGTCGGTCTTGGTGCTGTCCTGCTTCCAGGCGGCGATCAGCGCCTTCAGCGTCGCCAGCGCATCACCGATAATGGCTACATCCACCTGCACCGTCTTGTTGACATTGGCGGGGTCGATATCGGCGTGGATTTTCTTCGAGTTCGGCGAGAAGGCGTTGAGCCGGCCGGTGACGCGGTCATCGAAGCGGGCGCCGAGATTCAGCATCACGTCGCAGCCATGCATGGCGAGGTTCGCCTCGTAGGTGCCGTGCATGCCCAGCATGCCGAGGAAGAGCGGATCAGACGCCGGGAAGGCGCCGAGGCCCATCAGCGTGTTGGTGATCGGGAAGCCGGTGAGGCGGGTGAACTCGGTGAGCAGGCGCGAGGCCTCCGGCCCGGCATTGATGACCCCGCCGCCGGCATAGATCACCGGGCGCTCGGCGCGCTTGAGCAGCGCCACCGCTTCGGCGATGCGGCGCGGGTCCGGCGCGGTCTGCGGGCGGTAGGAGCGATGCACGGGCTGGGCCGCCGGCTCCTCATAGGGCGCCGGGGCGATCAGAATATCCTTCGGCAGATCGATCAGCACCGGGCCGGGGCGGCCGGTGCGCGCCACCAGGAAGGCCTCATGCACGACCCGCACCAGATCTCCGGACTGCTTGACCAGGTAATTATGCTTGGTCGCCGGGCGGGTGATGCCGGTGGTGTCCGCCTCCTGGAAGGCGTCATTGCCGATGAGATGTGTGGGCACCTGGCCGCACAGGCAGACCAGCGGGATGCTGTCCATCAGCGCGTCGACCAGACCGGTGACGGCGTTGGTGGCACCAGGGCCGGAGGTGACCAGCACGCAGCCGACCTTGCCGGTGGAGCGGGCATAGCCCTCCGCCGCATGCACCGCCGCCTGCTCATGGCGCACCAGGATGTGACGGATCTCGTTCTGCTGGAAAATCGCGTCGTAAATCGGCAATACGGCGCCGCCGGGATAGCCGAAAATCACATCCACGCCCTGCGCCTTGAGCGCCCGGAGCAGGGCTTCCGCGCCGGAATTCATCAGCTCGGGTGCTGTGTTCGTGTGATCCATGCTAAACCTGCCATTCACGTCGGGAGTATTTCATGTTCCGGTACAGCGGCGGGATGCGAAGGTCAACCGGGGCTGTTCAGGAAGTTTCGTAAATCAGCGATATTTCTTTCCGAAAATTGCGTGTGGCTGCCAATTCTTGAATGAATTATTTGCATGCCTGTTGTGCCGACAAGCTTCTGATGCCGAAACCAGGTCATCTGCCGCTTGGTATATTGGAAGGTGGCGAGGCAGGCGCGGGTTTTCGCCTCCTCCAGGCTGATCTCCCCGCGCAGATGCGCCGCCAGCTCCGGCATGCCATGGGCGCGCAGCAGCGGGGCGTCGGGCGGCAGGCCCAGCGCCAGCAGTGCCCGCGCCTCCTCCAGCGCGCCGCCCGCCAGCATGGCGGTGAAACGGGTTTCGATCGCGGCTTTCAGATCCGGGCGCGGCGGGTCGAGCAGGATCATTTTCAAATCCCAGCCTTGCAGCCGGTCGGTCGGCTGCGCCTGCCAGTAGGTGATGCCCTTGCCGGTGCCGATCAGCACCTCATAGGCCCGGGCGATGCGCTGGCTGTCGCCTGGCTTCAGCTTCGCGGCGGTCGGTGCATCCAGCTTCGCATGCAAAGCTTCCGGGCCGATTTGCGCCAGCAGCGCCCTGGCCTCGGCCCGGGCCGTCTCGCCAGGGTCCGGAATATCGGCGATGCCCTTCACGAGAGCCGAAAAATACATGCCGGTGCCACCGCAGAGGATGGGATAATCCGCAGCCGCCATCTCTGCTTTCGCCGCCTCGCGCCACCAGGCGGCATTGGCCGGTTCATGCGCCGCGCGCACGCCGTAGAGCCGGTGCGGGGCCTGGGCTTCGTCGGCCTCCGAGGGGCGGGCGGTGAGCAGGCGCAGCTCGCGGTAGCATTGCATCGCATCGGCATTGATGATGCTGCCGCCCATCTCGGCGGCCAGAGCCAGGGCCAAGGCGGATTTGCCGCTCGCCGTCGGCCCAGCCAGGATCAACCCCCGCCGTTGCCCTAAGCCGTTCTCTGCCCTATCCGTCGCGTCCATGACATCCGCCCAATCCCATATCGTGACGCTCGTGGCCAGCATCGAGGCCGGCACCCTCTCCGCCCAGGACGCCGCCCGCGCCCTGGCCTATTCGGAAGGGCGCAATCTGACCTGGCTGGAGGAGGGCAGGGCGGTGGAATTCCACGCCCCGCGCGCCCCGGACCGTTCGGCGATCGCGGCGATTCTCAGCCATAAAGCGGTGGATATTTTCCTCACCAAGCCGCGCGGCCGGCGCAAGGCGGTGCTGGTGGCGGATATGGACTCAACCATCGTCACCGCCGAGACGCTGGACGAGCTGGCGGCCTTTGCCGGGCTGAAAGAGAAGATCGCCGGCATCACCGCGCGGGCGATGAATGGGGAGCTGGATTTTCATGCCGCCATCCGCGAGCGCGTCGGGCTGCTGAAGGGGCTGCCGGTGGCGAAGCTGGAGGAATGCTGGAAGGAGATCCAGTACAGCCCCGGCGCGAAAACGCTGGTGGCCACCATGAATAGTTTCGGCGCCACCACGGCTTTGGTCTCCGGCGGTTTCACCTTCTTCACCGACCGGGTGGCGCAGGAGCTGGGTTTTGCCATCCACCGCGCCAACACGCTGCTGGATGACGGCACGGCGCTGACCGGCGAGGTGGGCGAGCCGATTCTGGACAAGGATGCCAAGCTGGCTTCGCTGAACGAGCTGGCCCAGGCGCGCGGCGTGCAGCTGACCGCGACGCTGAGCGTGGGCGATGGCGCCAATGACCTGCCGATGCTCAAGGCCGCCGGGTTGGGCGTGGCGTATCGTGCCAAGCCGGTGGTGGCGGCGGAAATCGTGAACCGCGTGGTGCACACGGATCTGACGGCTTTGCTCTTCGCGCAGGGCTATCCGGCATCCGCGTTCAAAGGCTGAATTTTAAGGGAAAACCCTGGTAGCGGCGGAAGGATTTGAACCTCCGACCAAGGGATTATGATTCCCCTGCTCTACCACTGAGCTACGCCGCCACAAGAGGTGAGCGTGCGGGTACTTCGCCGCGCGGCAGAAGTCAATGCCCATAAAAAAGCCCCGGACACATGTCCGGGGCTTTTTCCGTGGAGGCTGGGGTTCAGCCTTCCATGTCGTTGGCGATGCTGGCCAGCACCTGCGGGGATTTGGATTTCAGCACCATGAACCAGATCAGCCCGAGGATGATGTAGGCCGCGAAAATCTGCGGCAGGTACTGGTCCGGGGCGGCTGGCCAGGGGATCACGGAGCTGTAGACCACGAAGCCCATCAGCGCCACGCCGACCAGGCTGCAGATGATGTTCCAGGCGCTGAGTTTGCCGGTCTTGGCGACATCCAGCGAGGAGACGATGGACACGCCCAGATACACCATCACGAAGCCATAGGTGGAAATGGTGCCGCCGATATTGAAGGCGTTGAGATACCCTTCCGAAATCGCCAGGGCGACATAGCCGATCATCACGATGACGGTGCTGAACAGGACCGCGACATAGGGCGTCTGGTGGGTTTTATGCACCATGCCCATCGAGCTGTGCAGGAACTGGTAGCGGCCCATGGAGAAGAGCATGCGCGAACCGGCATTGAGGCAGGCCAGGGCGCAGGCGAAGGCGCTGATGGTGGCGGCGAAATAGACCACGGCACCGGCCCAGGGCAGATGCGCCGCCTTGGTCATGTCCGAGAAGGGCGAGGCGGAGCTGCCCATGGCGGCGGTGTTGTCGCCCGAGCCCATGACCATGAAATAGCTGGTGACCACGAAGAACAGCCCGGCGGCGGCGGCGGAGCCGATGACGGCGAAGGGTACGGCGCGCTGCGGGTTGCGGGCTTCCTTGGCCAAGGTGGCGCTGCTCTCGAAGCCGACGAAGCTGAACACCGCGAAGGCCATCGCGGACATCATGCCGCCGACCGGCATATGGCTGAAATCGAGCTGCTTGGGGTCCACCACGGTGCCCTTCTGCGCCACCACCATGGCGATGATGACGACGATGATCGCCATCGACAACGCTTCCAGCAGCAGCCCGGCGCGCGAGGACATTTTGATATCTCGGAAGGAGGCGAAAGCGACGAGGCCGAGGAAGGCCGCGCCATACACGCCCAGCCAGAAATTATTCAGGCTGAGATTGAAGGGGGCCAGGATGGTGTTGATGTAGAGCGGCGCCGCGGTGACCACGGCGATGGCGCAGGCGAGATAGGCCAGGATCATCAGCCAGCCGGCCATGGCCCCCGCCACCGGGCCGAGATTGCGGCCGATATAGACGAAATAGGAGCCCGCCTCCGGATGGCGCTTGGCCAGGGTGGAGATATTGGCGCCCACGAACACGCAGCCGATGGTGGCGATGAGATACGACACCCAGGAGGCGGTGCCGGCGATGCCGGCGACCACGGCGATGTTCAGCGCCGGGGTCAGGGTGGGCGAGATATTGGCGATCGACTGGCCGATCGTCTCCGGCAGGTTCAGCGAACCCTGCCTCAACTTCGCTTCAGTCTGGTGCGCCGCGATGTCCGTGGTTGCGACCATACTCTTCAATCTCCTTGCTGGAAGCCTGTCTCCCGCCAGCGCCAGGCGCCGGCGGGGTCTGTTGTTGCGGCGATGCAAACACCGTGCCGTTTTTGAGTATGTCCCCTGGGAGGCCGCCTAATGCCCGCAGCACCCGCCGCCATGCAGCTTGCTGGCGCGGTTGGTCTCCGGGGCGATGTCGATGCCGGGATTCTGGTTGAAGAAGCCGACCGGCATCAGCTTGAAGCCGGTCTTGATGCAGGGCTGCACCGGGAAATCCTCCGGCCGGGGCTGGTGATGCAGGCCAAAGACGTGCCAGAGTACCAGATCGGTATTCTCCAGCGCCCGATCCTGCTTGACGAAATCCGCTACCCCGCCTGATCCGTCAGAATGGTTCATATATTCCCCGGCCGGAAAGCGCTCCTCCTCGGAGAATTTCGTCACCCAGAGATGGTTCTGCATGAAGTTGGACCGGATGCCTGACGGAGATCCGGGGCGGAAGAAAGGGGTGAGGGTCGATTCCGGCATCAATTTATAGCCGACCGGCTTGCCGGTATGGTTCAGCTTGTTGGGGTTGATCACCTTCCAATAACGCTGGGTTGCCGGATTGGCTTTGCGGCAGGCCTCCAGCTCGGTCTTCAGCATTGTATCCTGCTGGTAGAAGGCGTTGCCATAGGGGTTCTTGGCCTGGTCTTCCTCCGCGTAGCTGTTGCATTCGACGATGGAATTGCCCGGCCCGTCCACCGCCATTTCCAGCCGGGCGCAGAAAGCGTGCTGGTGGATATGGCCCTGCAGCCCGGGGGCGACCTCCACCCCGTATTTGGTGGGCTGGCCGGGCAGGCAGGCAGAGGTGTTGATGATGCCGGTGGCCTTCATCTCGAATTCGATTTCGCCGGCCTGGTCGAAAGACCAGTAGAAGGCATATTCGTAATTGCCGACGGTGCAGATCGAGGAGATCACCAGCTTGCGCCCGCGCCGGACCTCGGTGCGCTCGGTGCGGAAATCCCAATGTTTCCAGAGGATGCCGTTATCCTCCTCATGGATGCAGATGGCCTTCTCGATCTCGAAAATACCGCCTTCCATCGTGTTCAGCGCGGCATCCAGATAGGCGATATGGCCCAGGCAGTCGCAGCCCAGCGTCAGCGAGTTGGTGAGCTTGCCCAGCCCATATTCGCCGATATCAAACACGTTCTTGCGGAAATGCCCGCCCTCCGGCACGCCGTAAGGCACCACCATCTCGGCGATGGAGGCCCGCGCCACAATCGGCCGGCCATCGTAAGAAATATCATGCAGGGTCAGCCCCTCGCGGGCGTTGAAGCCGATGACGCAGCGCCATTTATCCCAGCTGATTTCGCGGCCCTTGAGCACGAAGCTCGCCCCTTCCGGCTGGATGATGTCGAGCGGCTTCAGCGCCGGGCGGAAATCGTCGCGGAACTGCGCCTCGTAATTGAATTCCGCCATCGGGATCGGCAGCACGCCATAATCATCCACCCGGATGACCTTGCCCGCCTTGATATCGACCACGGCATTGATGCCCTCGATCGGATGGGCGTAGAAATTCTCGTTTTCATACAGGCGCAGCCAGCAGAATGTGTGAGAGAGATAGCCGCCTTCCTCGCCCTTCACGCCGAAATTCCCGGCCGACCACGGGTCGACGCAGACCTTGCTCATGTCGGTGACGCCGCGCTTGGCGCAGGCGGCGATGAAATCCGGATGGGCCCGGACGATATCCTCGATCTGGATGAATTGTTCGAGCTGGATCATCGGCCGTGCCTCCGGATGGAAGCTCTTTGCGGTGACCATATTGTCAGCCAGGGATACGGTCAGGCGCCAGACGCCCGGCGCATCGGCCAGAAAAATATTGGCGCGGGCCTCGCGCGGGCAGGGTTGGCCGGCGCGGTAGGCGGCCAGGGCAGCTTGGCTAGGCTCCTTCAGCTCGATCACCTCGAACAGATAAGGCGGCCCAAATGCCGCATCGGCGCGGATGATCGCCACCACCTGCTGGATTTCGGCGGCATCCAGCGGGGTGAGCGGGTGGCGGGCGGCCGCACTCAGACCCGGCGCGGCTTGGGTTGGCAGATGCAGATCGTCCATCGTCACACTCCTGGTTTTGGTCAGCGCTGCCGTCCTGAAGGCAGCTGGCTGTTTGATGCCGGGAGTAGAGACGAAGATGCCCGCGGCGCGCTTGACATTTGGTGTCAAAATCAGTGCAACCAGAAAGGCTGTTGAAGGTGGCGGCGCAGAAACTGGGCTTGGTTTGCATCGTAAATGGGCGATTGCTTATTCTTGTGTGATTTTTTGCTTTAGCGTAAAAAATCTTTCCTGAAAGGGTGGGCGCATGGGTGTGGAGCCGCATATCGCCGCCGCTGCCGCGGCAGGGATCGAGGCGCTGATCGGCCAGTGCGGCGGGGATGCGCCGTCCTTGCTGGCCGGGTTGGCCTTGCCCGCCGCCCGGCTGGCCGACCCCACCCAGCGTCTGAGCCTGATGGCCTATTGCCGGCTGTTCGAGCAGGCGGCGGCGCAGACCGGGCTGGATGATTTCGGCTTACGCTTTGGCCAGCAATATACGCCCGAACAGATGGGTGCGCTGGGGGCGCTGGTGCTGGCCTCGCCGGATCTGGGGGCGGCGCTGCGCAATCTCTGCGCCTATTTTCCGGTGCTGCAGGAGCATTCCTGCTTGCGCCTGCGCGCCCAGGGCGCAGTGATGGCGCTGGAATATCAGATCGGTGATGGGCGGATCACCCAGCGCCGGCAGGATGCGGAGCTGTCTTTGGCGGTGTTCGCGGGGATATTTCGCCGGGCCTTGGGCCCGGGTTTCGCGCCGCTGGAGGTGCAGTTCGAGCATCTGCGCCCGGCCGGGGCGCGCGCGGCGTCTGGTTTCCGCGCCCCGGTCTATTACGCCGCCCCGCGCAATGCGCTGCTGTTTCCCGCCGAATTGCTGGCGGCGAAGATGCCCGGGGCGGATGCGGCGCGGCTGCCGGGGCTGCTCGCGGCGCTGCGCCCGCAATTGGCGGATGGGGGAGCACGGGATTTCGTCGGCCAGGTGCTGGGGCTGATCCGGGACGGGTTTCTGAACGGGGCGGCGCAGATCGACCAGGTGGCGCAGCGTCTGGGGGTGAGCCGGGCCGGGCTGCATCGGCGGCTGCGCCAGGAGGGGGTGGCGTTTTCAGACCTCACCGCCCGCATCCGCCGCGAGCTGGCCCAGGATTATGTCGGCCAGCCAGGGATCGCTTTCACGGATATCGCGCTGCTGCTGGGATATTCCGAACTCAGCGCCTTCACCCGCGCCTTCACGCGCTGGACGGGGCGCTCCCCCGCGCGGTACAGACAGGCGTGCCGACACGCTCCCTGATCCTCGCCAGCGCCTCCGCCAGCCGCAAAGCCATGCTGGCCGGGGCCGGGGTGAATTTTTCGGCGGTGGCCTCGTCCGTGGATGAAACCGCGCTGAAATCTGGCTTTACCGGCGCGCCAGAGGCGCTGGCGGCGGCGCTGGCGCTGGCCAAGGCGCAGGCGGTCTGCGCGCTTTATCCCGGGGCGCGGGTGATCGGCGCCGACCAGGTGCTGGTCTGTGACGGGGTGGTCTATGACAAGCCGGCGGATCTGGCGGCGGCGGGCGACCAGCTGCGCGGCTTTCGCGGCCGCACCCATGAGCTGATCAGCGCCGCCTGCCTGGTGCAGGATGGGGCGCTGCTTTGGGCGCACGCGGCGCGCGCGCAATTGACCATGCGCGAATTCAGCGAGGATTTCCTGCAGGATTATCTGGTCGCCGAGGGCGATGAGATTCTGCATTGCGTCGGCGCCTACCGGCTGGAGGCGCAGGGCGCACAGCTGTTCGAGCGGATCGAGGGCGATTATTTCACCGTGCTCGGCCTGCCGCTGCTGCCGCTGCTCGGCGCCTTGCGCGCCCAGGGCGTGCTGCCGGGTTAGAGCAATAATCATCTGATCTGAAACGGAAGGTTCAGATCAGATGATTGAAATTGCTCGCAAAGAAAAAGCTAGAATGTTTTTCATTTGATGAAAAACATTCTAGCCCGCCTCCTTCGCGTCGAGCAGCTTCTGGATCGCCGCCACCGTTTCCGGCGATAAATTCCGCAACTCCTTGGCCAGCCGGTTGGCGAGCGCCGTCTGCGCCGCGCTCAGCCCCGCGCTGTTAAGCTTCAGCCGGGGTCGCGATTGCCGGGCCAGGGCCGCCAGCTCATCCGCATCATCCCAGATCAGCCCGAAAAACTGGCAGACCTGATGCACCAGCCCGGCGGAGGGCGCGCCCCGCCGCCCATGTTCCAGCGCCGAGAGATAGGCCGGTGAGACCTCCAGCGCCGCGGCCATGTCCTTCAGCAGAATGCCCCGCTCCTGGCGCAGCGCCCGCAATTTCTCCCCGAACGGCGTCATCCCCGGCGCCGGCGCAGCAGCACGCGAATGGCCCCCACATTGCGCGCATGCGGGTGGGCGAGGCCCAGGATGAGCGGCCGCATCGCCGGGGTGTTGAGCCAGTGCGGCAGCTCACGCGCCAGAATCTCGCCATTGCCGGTGACGATCTCCACACAGCGCAGCCCCGTGGCCTGCGCCATCTCCAGAAACCGTGTGACTTCCGTATGGGCCCGGGCGGCGGTGTGGCCGTGCAGGTCCAGCTTCGCCTCGGCGCGGATTTTCTGGCCACGGAATTTCGACCAGGTGGATTTATCCAGCCCCGCCGGCGGCGCATTCACCGCCAGCCAGGACGGGCTGGGCAGTTTTACGCGCGGCGGCTCGGGGGCGGGCGCCTCCGGGTCTGGGGCCGGTTCCGGCGCCGGCGGCGCCGGGGGCAAGGGCGCGTGGCGGCGGCCTGGCATCAGCCGGCTCAGCGTGCGCCCATAGGCCGCCCACAGCTCCATATCCTCAGCCGAAAGCCCTTTCGGCCGGCGGGGCGCTGGTTTTTCCAGCGCCCCCCGGCCCACCTGGTTGCGTCGCGCCATCTGAGCTCAGGCGCCGGGCGGCTTGAAGAAAAGCGCGGCGGCGGCGGCATGCGCCTGCTTGGCCTTGATCTCCGCCTCCACCCGGCGGATTTCTTCCTGCAATTCCGTAATATAGAGTTGCAGCTCCTCCACCCCCAGAGTGTCCAGAACCGGTGGCTCCAGCCTCTTTTTCTTCCGTGGCGGCAGGTCTTCTTCAGAAAATGTCATGGTTTGGACTTGACCAAAAGGTGGCGCGGGCTCGATAACCCCGCCAGTTGTACTTGCGGGGCCGAAGCGAGTAACTATGTCCGTTTCGGGCGCCTCGGCCCGAAACGAGAAAAGGTAATCGATCCATGTCCTTGCCCTTGATGCCCAAAGCTACCGCAGTCTGGCTGATTGACAAGACCGGCCTCACTTTCGAGCAGATCGCGGATTTCTGTGGCATGCATCCCCTGGAAGTCCAGGCGATCGCGGATGGCGAGGTCGCGCAAGGAATTGTCGGCTACGATCCGGTGATGAACAAGCAGATCACCGCCGAGGATATCCAACGCTGCGAGGCTGACAGCTCCCGCCGGCTGAAGCTGCTGCCACAGCCGGAAATGCACAAGAAGCAGAAGGGCGGGCGCTATACCCCCGTGGCCAAGCGCAATGACCGCCCGGATGCCATTGCCTTCCTGCTGCGTTCCTATCCGCATCTCACCGACGCGCAGATCGTCAAGTTGCTGGGCACCACCAAGGACACCATCCAGAAGATCCGCGACCGCTCGCACTGGAACGCCGCCAACATCAAGCCGCGCGACCCGGTGATTTTGGGGCTGTGCAAGCAGTCCGACCTGAATGATGCGGTGAATGCCGCCAATGAGCGCGTCACCCGCGAAGGCCTCACCCCGCCGCCGCCGCCCGGCCCGGCCGAAGCGGCCTGATAAACGCGACGGGCCGGAGATAACCAAGCAAGGGCAGCAAAAAAGGGGGCTTTTCGCCCCCTTTTCCGTATTCCGACGCTGGCGCATCATGCTTTGAGCATAAAGCGTCAATAGCATGAGGCGCCAAATTTTGCTTTGGCGAGCAATTTCATGCGTTTATCTTGACGCTATCGCGTCAATCTCAACACATATTGCTCTCGTCTCTTATTGAGTGCGTATCCGTTCCATCTCTTCCTTGAGCCGCAATTTCTCAACTTTCAGGCGGGAAAGTGCCGCCATGTCCGGTAGCGGCCGCCGATCCTCGGCGGCGATCTGGCTTTCCAGGCTGGCATGACGCCCTTTCAGGGCCGCGAGACGTGATTGCAGGTTCATGGTGTCTCCTAATGGCTGATGGCCAACGAAACCCGGGTGCCCCCTTGATCGGCGGGCTGTGCCCGGATGCTCAGGCTAGTCCCATTGCCATCGAACTGTCACGTGAAATCGGGATCAGTTGGTTTGTGGGCGGATCAATTCTGTGGATAACCGAATTTTTCCATCACCTTCCCGTGCGCGGCCCAGATTTTGCCGGCCTGGGCGGGGCTGAGCCGGCCGCGCCAGCCCCCGGCCTCGCCCTGGCGGAAGAATTTAGCCTCACCCGGGCCGCCGGCGCGGTAGCCCTCGCGCGCTTCCTGCCCGGCCAGCGTCTTGAAGCTGCTGAATTCGATCGCCCGGCTGAGCCGCTCCGGGTCGGGCACGTCCCCGGCCGCACCCAGGAAGCGGATGATCCGGCCAAAGCCGCGCCGCGGATCGGCCAGCAGATCCTCATAGCGCACCAGCAGACGTCGCGGGGAGGCGACCCAGGAGAGCGCATGGGCGGACCAGGAGGAGAGCAGCTCGAACACCTGGGTGCCATCCGAGGCATTGGCAGCACCTTCGGCGTCCATGAAATCGATGATCTCATCCACGGATTTGCCGGTGAAGGCGGCGTAAGAGAGGGCCACGTCGCGCGGATCGCGGACGATATAGATCGCCCCGGCGGTGGCTTCGGGCGTGATCAGCTGCACCCCATGCGCGCTGAGATACGCGTTATGGGTTTTCACGAACACCAGATCCTCATGCAGCCGGGTCAGGGCCTCATGCACCTGGGGCCGGCGCGCTTGGACCTCGGCGGGGGGCAAAATCTCCCCCGGCGTGCCGAAAAACGCCATCGCGCATTCGGAGATGGTGACATCCACCAGCGCGTTGATGCTGTGCGGGGTCCGCGCGTTCAGCACATAATTATGCAGAAACGCCCTGACCCAGGTATTGCCGGATTTGGGATAGGAGGCGAGCCAGACCAGCTTGCCCATGCACGCCTCCTGATTTTTACGCCGCTTCCGCCGCTTCCGAAGCCGCCGTGTCGCTGCCGAACAGGAAGTCGATATCATCGGCGTTGAAGGCCATGCCGCCGGCATCCTGGAAGGCGATGGAGGCCAGCTCCGCCTTGCGCTGCTGCAGCTCCAGAATCCGCTCCTCGACCGTCTCGGTCGCGATCAGCTTATAGACGAACACGGATTTGGTCTGGCCGATCCGGTGCGCGCGGTCGGAGGCCTGGGCCTCGATCGCCGGGTTCCACCAGGGGTCGTAATGGATGACGGTATCGGCCGAGGTCAGGTTCAAGCCGCGCCCGCCGGCTTTCAGCGAGATCAGGAACAAAGGCACCTCGCCGGCCTCGAAGCGCTGCACCGGGGTGGCGCGGTCGCGGGTATCGCCGCGCAGCTCGACGAAGGGAATCCCCGCCTCGTCCAGGCGCGGCTTGATCAGATCCAGCATCGAGGTGAATTGCGAGAACACCAGGATGCGCCGCCCTTCCGGGATCAGCTCGGAGACCATCTCCATCAGATCATCCAGCTTGGCGGAGCTTTCGGTGCCGCGCGTCGCACCCAGCTTCACCAGGCGCGGGTCGCAGCAGGCCTGGCGCAGCTTCAAAAGCGCATCCAGCACGATGACCCGGCTCTGCGCCAAAGTGCGCTCGGCCATCTGCTCCTTCACCGTCTCATACAGCGTACCGCGAATGGTCTCGTAGAGCTCCCGCTGGTCCGGCGCCAAAGTGATGCGGCGCAGGATGGTGTGCTTGGGCGGCAGCTCGGTCGCCACCTCGGACTTGGTGCGGCGCAGGATGAAAGGCTGGATGCGGCTGATCAGCTGGCCGCGCACCACCGGATCGCCGTTCTTCTCGATCGGCGTGCGGAAGCGCTTGGTAAAGCCGCGCCGGTCGCCCAGCAGGCCCGGCATCAGGAAGGCGAATTGCGACCACAGCTCGTCGAGATTATTCTCAATCGGCGTGCCGGAGAGGCAGATCTTGTTCTCGGCCTTGAGCTGGCAGACCGCGCGCGTCGCCCGCGCCTCGGGGGATTTGATCGCCTGCGCCTCGTCCAGCACGGTGAGGTGCCAGGGCAGCGGCTTCATGAATTCGATGTCGCGGGTCAGCACCGTATAGGTGGTGACGACGACATTCACATCCTCCAGCTTGTCGCGCTTCTCATGGCGCTCCATGCCGTGCAGCACTTCCACCCGCAGATGCGGGGCGAATTTGCGCAGCTCCGCCGTCCAATTGGCGACCAGCGAGGTCGGCACCACGATCAGCGCCGGGGCGGTCAGCCGGCCCTCGGCATGTTCCACGCAAATATGCGCGATGGTCTGCGCGGTCTTGCCCAGCCCCATATCGTCGGCCAGGAAGGCGCCCAGCCCGTGCCCGGCCAGATGCTGCAGCCAGTCCACGCCATGCTGCTGATAAGGGCGCAGCGACCCCTTGAAGGCCTCCGGCACTTCCACCGGGATGATCTCCGGTTCGCCGCGGAAGCGCTCGACATAGGCCTCGATATCGGCGGCGTTCTGCCAGGATGTGGTGAGCACATCCTCCAGATCCAGCACCGTGGCGGCGGCCCCCACGGGGAGAACCAGATTTTTCTCGGCGGTGCGCCCGGCGGCCTCGATCAGATCGCCCATCACGTTCAGCAGCCGCTTGATGCGGTCCGCCGGCAGCTTGATGACGCGGCCATCCTCCAGCGAGGTGATGATTTCGCCATCGACGATCTGCGCCGCCTCATAGCCGCCACGGGCCAACAGATGCTCCAGGATCGGCAGCAGCGGGTGCCGCTCGCCATCGATCTCGATGCCGAATTCCAGGCTGAAATTGCCCTTCTCGGCATCCTGCACCACCACGTCCAGATTGCCGACATTATCGGCCAGCTGCGGGCCGAAATTCGCGTCGATCTGCGCCTGCCAGCCTTTCTCGGTCAGTTCCGGGATGCGCACGGCGACGAAATGGTGCCATTTGGCGGCGGCATCCTCGCCCCGGAACACCAGCACGCGCTGGCCGCGCGCGGCTTTGCCATCGGCCACGCGCATCTGCACGAAGCCATCCGGGCGCAGCTCGTCCAGGGCAGCGGCTTCAGCCGCCGGGTCGCGGCGGATGAAGGCGATCTGCCCGCCGGTACGCACCCGCATGAACTGGCTGTCATCGGCGCCATCCACGCGCACGCCGCCATAATCGAAATCCAGCGTCAGCACGTCGATCATGCGCTGGCGGTTATATTCATCCGGGCCGGTGACCCGGCGCAGGCGCATCACCGGGGTGGCAGAGCGCTCCAGCACGGTCGCACCCGGCTCCGGCGCATCCGGCACCACGGCCAGCAGCGTCGCCGCCGGGCGGGCGCGCCGGCCGGTGGGGCGCGGGCGGACCGGCGGCGGGGTATAGGTGCGCTCGCCGGCGGGGATCACGGTGTCGATCAGGCTCTTCGGCTCGGCCTTGCGCAATTCCGGGAATTTCGCCAGCGCCGCCAGCGCGGTGGCGGCCAGATGCCGGCAGCCGCGCTCGCCGCAGGAGCATTCACGCTCGGCAAAGGAAATCCTGCTGCCCTTGCGCTCCGGGGTGAGGGAGGTGGTGCGGCGGGTGCCGTCCATATCCTCGACGATGCCGTCGATGGTGTCGCCCTGCAGCGTCACATCCTTCACAAAGCCCAGCGCGATGACGCTCTGGGCCCGGCGGATGATGGCGGAATCGAAGACACGATCAAAATCTTCGGCGGAAAACGGCACCGGCATCGTCTAGCTCAAACTCCCCATGGAACACCCGCCGGACGAACCGGCGAAAGGGTGTAATAGCCGCTTCTGGAGAAAAGGCCAGAGGAATTACAGCGAATATTGCGGGACGCTGACCCGAGCTATTTGATAAGGTTGGTAAACCCGTTGGTCAGCGGATAGCGCCTGTCGCGCCCGAAGGCTTTCGCGGTGATCTTCACCCCCGGCGGGGCCTGGCGGCGCTTATATTCGGCGCGGTCCAGCAGCTTGATTACCCGCAGCACCGTCTCGCGCGCGAAGCCCTCCGCCACGATCTCCTCGGCCGAGCGCTCGCCCTCGATCAGATGTTCCAGAATGGCATCCAACACCTCGTAAGGCGGCAGGCTGTCCTGGTCGGTCTGGTTGTCGCGCAGTTCGGCCGAAGGCGGCTTGGTGATGATGCGCTCGGGCATCGCCGGGCCGGGCTGGGTCAGCGCGCCGTGCGGGTGGTGTTCGTTGCGCCAGCGCGAAAGCGCGAACACGGTGGTTTTGTAGATATCCTTCAGCACCGAATAGCCGCCGCACATATCGCCATAAAGCGTGGCGTAACCGACTGACATCTCGGACTTGTTGCCGGTGGTCAGCAGCATCGGGCCGAATTTGTTGGAAATCGCCATCAGGATCAGCCCGCGCGAACGGGACTGGATATTTTCCTCGGTGATATCCGCCGCCTTGCCGGCAAAGGCCGGGGCCAGCGCCGCCTCGAACGCCTCGGTGGCGCCGGAGATGGGGATGGTCTCGTAAGGGATTCCCAGCATCCGCGCGCATTCGGCCGCGTCTTCCAGGCTGTGGGCGGAGGTATAGCGGCTGGGCAGCATCACCGCGCGCACGCGCGCCGGCCCCAGCGCATCGGCGGCGACAGCGGCGGAGATGGCGCTGTCGATCCCGCCCGAGAGCCCCAGCACCACGCCGGGGAAGCCGTTCTTGTTCACATAATCGCGCAGGCCCCACATCATCGCCTGGTAGATCAGCGCGCAGCGCTCCGGCTCCGGGGCGAGTTTCTGCGGGGTGCAGACCAGCCCGGCTTCGGTGCGGGTCCAGGTGGTGAGGGTGATCGCTTCCTCGAAATGCGGCATCTGCACCGCCAGCGAGCGATCGGCGTTCAGCACGAAGGAGGCGCCGTCGAACACCACCTCATCCTGGCCGCAGACCTGGGCGGCGAAGACATAAGGCAGGCCGGTTTCCACCACCCGCTCCACCGCCAGTGTGACCCGGCGGGTCTGCTTGCCATCCTCGAACGGCGAGCCGTTGATGGAGAGCAGCATCTCCGCCCCGGTTTCCGCCAATGTTTCCGAGACGGCCGGCAGCCACCAATCCTCGCAGATCATCAGCCCCAGCCGGAAGCCACGGAACGGCACCGGGCCGGAGGGCGTGCCGGCATCGAACACGCGCTTTTCGTCGAACACGCCGTAATTGGGCAGCTCCACCTTGGCGCGACGCGCGGCGATGCGCCCGCCTTCCAGCAGAAAGGCGGCATTATGCAGCTTCCCGCCATTGCGCCAGGGCAGCCCGACGATGATTCCCGGCCCGCCATCGGCGGTCTCCGCCGCCAGCGTTTCCGCCGCCGCCTCGCAGGCGGCGACGAAGGCGGGTTTCAGCACCAGATCCTCCGGCGGATAGCCGGCGATGGAGAGCTCCGGTGTGACCACCAGATCCGCCCCCAGCCTCGCCCCTTCGGCACGGGCGGCGCGCAGCTTGGCGAGGTTTTTGTCGATCGCGCCCAGATGCAGATTGATCTGCGCGATGGCGATGTTCAGCGTGTCACTCATCTCGTCAGCCACAGGCTCCGTTTACCCCTTGGCCGGGCGGAGCAGGAACTCGCGCCCGATCTTCACCCGCGGCACCCCGTCATAGGCGACGATGTCGGCGGTGGCGTAGGTCTCGCTCCAGCTCTCGGGGATGAAGCTGCCGGTGCCGACCACGTCGATCGGCGCCTTGGCATCGGCCATCACCGAGCATTTCTCCACGCCGAAGCCGGAGGAGGCGACGATTTTCACCGCCCCGAACCCGGCCTCGTTCAGCGCCTCGCGCATCTTCCAGATGGCGGCGGCGGAGACGCCGGTGCCGATCAGGTAATTCAGCTCGCGTTGGCTGCGATAGCGGCGCATCGCGCCCGGCGCGTTGCGCTCCAGCACGGCGTAGCTCTCCTGCGGGCCGAGCCCTTCCAGATAGCGCCCGCCATGGGTGTCCAGCCGCACCGAGATGCGCCCGGCGGCGGCCAGCTCCGGAAAGCGCCGGCAGACTTCCAGCGCATCCGTCACTTCCCGGCCGAAATAATCCACCAGCACGGTCAGCGGCTCGTCCGGGAAGGTCTCGCGGAACATCTCGGCGGCGCGCAGCGTGGAGTTGGCGTAGCCGATCAGCGCGTGCGGCATGGTGCCATAGCCGTGCGGGGCGCCGAAATAATGCGCTGTCCAGTCATTGGCGTTGCCGATGAAGCCTCTCGCCCCTTCGGCCTGGGCGGCGCGGGAGCCCACGGCGCAGCCATAGGCCATGATCTCCTGCATCTCCGCCCCGGCGCAATGGCGCGCTTCCATCGCCAGGAAGGCGGCGTTGGGCAGGGCCATGGCCATCTGGTAGGCGTTATGCGCGGCGACACAGGCCGGGCCGATTTTCTGCAGCGCCAGTGTTTCAAGGTCAGAGAGGGCGACGAAGGAGCCGGTGACATAAGCCAGCGGCTCGCCGGCCCCGACCCAGGCACCTTCCTTGTGCGGCAGCTCGATCTGGAAATCCCGCCCGCGCGTGCGCGCCACGCTCTGCAGCCACTCGACCATGATCGAGGGCGCAGAGACCACCGGGCGGCGCAGGAAGATCGCGTAGGTCACCCGGGCATCGCCGAATTTGGCGACGATCTCCCGGGTGCGGTTGAAATAGGCGTCTGTCCGCGCGGCGATGTCGCTATCGGACAAAGGCGCCGGGGTCACGCCTTGGCTTTCGAGGCGCGGCGGGATTTCAGCTCATCGGCCAGGTAGAACGCCACTTCCAGCGATTGCTCGGCGTTCAAGCGCGGGTCGCAGAAGGTCTCGTAGCGCTCACCCAGCCCGTCCTCGGAAAGGCCGCGCGCGCCGCCGACACATTCGGTGACGTCCCGCCCGGTCATTTCCAGATGCGCGCCGCCGGCCACGGTGCCCTCGGCCTCATGCGCGTCGAAGAAGCCGCGCAGCTCGGCGACGATATCGTCGAAGCGGCGGGTCTTGATCTTGGCGGCGGTGGTGATGCCGTTGCCGTGCATCGCATCGCAGAGCCAGACCGGGCTGCGCCCGGCCTGCTTCACCGCGCGCAGCAAAGGCGGCAGCTTCTCCGCCACCTTGCCCGCCCCCATGCGGGTGATCAGGGTCAGCCTTCCCGGCTCGTTCTCCGGGTCCAGCACATCCATGATCCGCAGCAGGTCATCCACTTCCATGCTCGGGCCGACCTTCATGCCGATCGGGTTCTTGATGCCGCGCATGAATTCCACATGCGCGCCATCGAGCTGGCGGGTGCGGTCGCCGATCCAGAGGAAATGCGCCGAGCAGGCGTAATTGTCGCCGCTGGTGGAATCCACCCGGGTCAGGGCTTCCTCATAAGGCAGCAGCAGCGCCTCGTGGCTGGTATAGAAATCCGTCTCGCGGATCTGCGGGGTGGCGGCGCTGGAGAGGCCGCAGGCGGCCATGAAGCGCAGCGTCTCGTCGATGCGCGTGGAGAGATCCTGGTACTTCGCCGCCAGCGGGGATTTTTCGACGAAATCCAGGTTCCAGCGATGCACCTCATGCAGGTCCGCGTAACCGCCGGAGGCGAAGGCGCGCAGCAGGTTCAGCGTGCCGGCGGACTGGAAATAGCCGAACTCCATGCGCGTCGGGTCCGGGATGCGGGCCTGCGCGGTGAATTCAGGCGCGTTGATGATGTCCCCGCGATAGGAGGGCAGGGTGACATCGCCAATGGTCTCATTGTCCGAGGAGCGCGGCTTGGCGAACTGCCCGGCCATGCGGCCGAGCTTCACCACCGGCATGGCGCCGCCGAAGGTCAGCACCACCGCCATCTGCAGCAGCACGCGGAAGGTGTCGCGGATCACGTTGGCGGTGAAATCGCCGAAGCTCTCGGCGCAATCGCCCCCCTGCAGCACGAAGGCCTCGCCCTTGGCGGCGGCGGCCAGATGCGCCTTTAGGTTCCGCGCCTCGCCGGCAAACACCAGCGGCGGAAACTTCGCCAGGCGCGCTTCCATCGCGGCGAGCTTGGCCGGGTCCGGATAGCTCGGCACCTGCCGGATCGGGCAGTTGCGCCAGCTTTGCGGGGTCCAGCCGGACAGGGTGGCTGGGGTGATCGTATCCATGGTGTCTCCAGACGGGCGTTCCTTATCCGCCCTATAAAGCGCGATTTGAAAAGAAACGCTACTCGGCCGCCGCCAAGGCCCCGGCAACCCTGGTCTGTGTGCGCATGGTCACGAATTCCTCGGCCGCCGTCGGGTGGATGCCGATGGTGCGGTCGAAATCCGCCTTGGTCGCCCCGGCGATGATCGCCACCGCCAGACCCTGCATGATCTCCGGCGCGTCCTCGCCCAGCATATGCGCGCCCAGCAGCTTGTCCGTGTCCGCATCCACGATCAGCTTCATCAGCGTCTTGCGGGCCCGGCCGGAGATTGTGTGGCGCATCGGGGTGAATTTCGAGACGAAGATCTTTGCGCCCGCCGGGGCCTGGTCCTCGGTGATCCCGACGCTGGCGATGGGCGGGATCGAGAACACCGCACTCGGCACGTTCGCAAGGCTCACCCCGCGCGGCTTGTTGCCGAACAGACTATCCGCCAGCGCATGGCCCTGGGCGGTGGCGACGGGGGTGAGGTTCACCTGGTCGGTGACGTCGCCCAGCGCGTAGATATGCGCAACATTGGTGGCGAAATCCGTGCCGATGGGGATTTCCCCCTTCGGTCCGGTTTGCACCCCGGCGGCGCCGAGATTGAGCCCCCTGGTATTGGGCGCGCGGCCGGTGGCGAAAAACACCAGGTCGACCTCGATGACGCTGCCATCCGAGAGTTGCACCTGCTTGGCGCCGCCCTCGGCGGTGATCGCAACCGGTAGCGTGCCGGGATGCTGGCGCACGCCACTCTGCTCCAGCGCCTCGGCCAGCCCGGCGCGCAGATCCGCATCGAAGCCGCGCAGAGGCAGGGGCTGGCGGTAGATGAGATGCGTCTCAGCCCCCAGCCCCGCGAACACCCCGGCGAATTCCACCGCGATATAGCCGCTGCCGACCACGGCGACGCGTCTGGGCATCTCCGGCAAGGCGAAAATATCATCCGAGACCACGGCATGCTCGGCGCCGGGGATCTCCAGACCGGTCGGGTGGCCGCCCGTGGCGATGAGGATACGCTCGGCGGTGATGCGCTCGCCCCCGACATCGAGCGTATGCGCGTCGATGAAGGTGGCGCGGGCGTCGAAGATTTTCGCGCCGGCATTGTCCAGCAGCCGGCGATAGATGCCGTTGAGGCGGGAAATTTCCTTGTCCTTGGCGGCGATCAGCGCGGCCCAGTCATGCCCGCCCTTGGCGATGTCCCAGCCAAAGCCGCGCGCGTCATCCGCCGCGCCGCCATATTCGGCGGCCATCACCATGAATTTCTTCGGCACGCAGCCGACATTCACGCAGGTGCCGCCCCAGAAGCGCGCTTCGGCGACGCCCACCCGTGCGCCGTGTCCCGCGGAAATCCGCGCGGCGCGCACCCCGCCAGAGCCGCCGCCGATCACGAAGAGGTCGAAATCCATCGATGAAGATCCTGTCATTTCCGCATTTACCTAATATGCGGAAGCTGCTTTTACCAATGCACGTCCTTCGGGGCGGGTCATCTTCCCGCGCCCGGTTGAAAAACCGCAGCCATGCAGGGACCATGGCGCGGGGCGAGGTGAAACAGGGAAGACGGCATGGCTCATGCCGGGGCGGGGATGATGGAACAGGCCGACGCGCAGACCACGACAATATCCGGCTATCTTGACCGGCTCGGCGAGGGATTCGAGGTGCTGGGCTGGGCCTGGAACCCGGAGGACCCGGCGCAGCGGCTTGAGATCGAACTATCGGTGAATGGCATCCTCGCCGGGCGGACGCGGGCGGATCTGCTGCGCGGCGATGTCGCCGCCGCCGGGCTTGGTGATGGCTGCTATGGCTTCGCCTGGCAGCTCGACGTGCCGGTGCTGCCGGAAGCGGCCGAGGAGATCGTGATCACCGCCCGGGATCTGGCCTCCGGCGCGGCGCTGGGTCATGAGCTGCGGCTGGATGCGGTGGCGCTGGCCGCACGGCTGATGGAGGCCGCCGCCGCGCGTGACGGCGAGGGGCGGCTGCATGCGATGCGCATGGCGGCGCGGCTGGCCCCGGCTGACCCCTGGTATGTGATGACGCTGGCCGAAACGCTGCGCAATGCCGGCCATGCGATGGAGGCGGCCGAGCGGCTGCAGGCCCTGTTATCGGCGCAGCCGAGCTTCTGGCACGCGCATGTGGCGCTGGGCCATATCGCCCGCGACCGTGGCGACCATGAAGCGGCGCTGGCCAGGCTGGAGCAGGCGGCGCGGATGGCGCCGAATGAAATCTCGCGCTGGCTGGATATCGCCGAGGTGTTGCGCGCAGTGGGGCGCATCGGCCCGTCTCTGGAGATGCTGGACCGCGCCGCCGAGATCGATCCCGGCCATTGGGCGGTGGCGCTGGGGCGCGGCCATGGTGCGCGCGCCCAGGGCGAGCATGATCTCGCCCGCCAGCATTTCCAGGAGGCGGTGCGGCTGGCCCCCGATGAGCTGGTGCCGCGCCTGGCCTTGATCGACGCGCTGCGCGATGCCGGGGCGCTGGACGAGGCGCGCGCCGCCGGCACCGCGCTGCTCTCCTCCCATCCCGGCCGGGTGCCGGTGCTGGTCGGGCTGGCCTATACCGAACGCCAGGCGGGCGAGCCGCAGCAGGCGGCGCATTGGTTTACCGAGGCGCTGGCGCTGGAGCCGGAAAACCCGACCTTACTGGCCGAACTGGCCCGGCAGGATTATCTGCTCGGCCGCCAGGCGGAGAGCAACGCGCATCTGCGCCGGGCGCTGGCGCTGGCGCCGACCCATACCGATGCGGTGTGCCAGCTCGCCGGCCAGGCCTTGACCGTGGGCGACGCCGCCCAGGCCTATCAGATCTATGAGGATGCCGCCCGCGCCAAGCCCGGCGAGATCGCGTTCCGCTTCGGCATGCTCGACACGCTGGCCTGGCAGGGCAAGCTGGATGCGGCGCTGGAGGGGCTGCAGGCGCTTGAGCAGGAGCACGGGCTGAGCCCGCAGCTGCAATCCTGGCGGATCACGCTGCTGCGCCGCACCGGCCGGATGGATGAGGCGCTCAGCGTCGCCCGCGCCGCCACGCTGGCGGCGCCGAAGCAGTTCTGGCTCTGGGTCGAACGCTTCCAGACCGAGCTGCTGGCCGGCAGCGATGCGATGCTGCAGAAGGCGCTGCTGGGCATTCCCGCCCTTTCGCGGGCCGAGCGCGGGGTGCGCCGGCGTTGCGTCGGGGCGCTGGCGGAATCGCTCTGGCAGATGGATGCCGCCCTGGCGCATTACGAGGCGGCGGCTGAGCTGAGCCCGAATGACGCGTCGCTGCAGGAGGCGCTGTGCCGGGTGAAGCTGATGCGCTTCGATCTGGACGGCGCGTGTGGGCATTTGCGCCGCCACTACGCGCTGATCGCCGCCGAGCGCCGGCTGCGCGGGGAATCGCTGAACATCTCGCAATCTTTGCTCGGTCAGATGATCGAGGAATATGCGCTGGACGCGGCGCTGGCGGGCAGGCTCGCCGCCCTCAACGCTTTGCCGCTGCCGGAGCGGCTGGAGCCCTGCGCGGCTTTGGTGCGCGAGGCGCCGGAGAGCACTGCCCCGGCCGCCACCCTGCTGCTGGCGCTGCGCCAGGCGGAAAAGCTGGAGTTTTCCCCGGTGCGCGGCGCCGCCGCGATCCCGCAGGTGATCAACGCCTATTGGCACGAAACCAATCTGCCGGCGGATCTGGACGCGATGATGCAGGGTTGGCGGGCGCGCAATCCCGGCTTCGCCTGGCGCCGGTTCGACGATGCCCAGGCGCGCGACTATCTCGCCGGCAAATTCCCGCAGCCGGTGCTGCAGGCCTATCTGCGCGCCAAGGAGAAGCCGCAGAAAGCCGATATCTTCCGGCTGGCGCTGCTGGTCGAGGAAGGCGGCATCTATGTGGATGCGGATGACCGCGCGCTGGCGCCGCTCAGCCGCATCCTGCCCGCCGGTGCCGAGCTGGTGCTGGCGCAGGAGGAGTTTGGCTGTGTGGCGAATCATTTCATTGCCGCCATGCCGGGCCATCCGCTGCTGCGCAACGCCCTGCATGCGCTGGTGAATGCGATCAATCGCGGCGACAATGAAATCCCCTGGCTACTCTCCGGCCCGGCCTTGCTCACCCGCACGCTGGGGCTGCGCGTGGCGCAGGCCGGCGGTCTGCCGCCGGGCATCCTGCTGCTGGAACGCCGGGTTCTGGGCCGGCATGTCGCGGCCGGCTGCTTCTCCGCTTATAAAAATTTCGACATGCGCAACCGCCGCCGCATCGACGCCGCCGCCGAACCGGGCTGAGGCCCGGTTAGAGCAACATCCGATCAAACAGACTCGTTTGATCGGATAAAGTTGCTCGCCAAACTCGGCGTTTTTTCAGGCCGGGCTGGGGGTTTTCGTTTTCGCCGGCTTCGGCGCGGCCTTCACGCTCTCCCGGGGCTGGTTCAGCACAATCCGGTCCAGCCGCTCCAGATCCTCGGGCTTGGAGAAGAAAGCCTCCGGCAGCGCGCCCTCGCGCACCGGGCTGATCGTACCGGCGGCGATCTCGTCGATCAGCGCCAGCACCGCGGCGGCATCGGCGGGGAAGGGGAAGACCACGCCAAACCCGGCCTTGCGGATCCGGTCCGCCGGCGCGCCGATATCCGGCGCCAGCGGAATGAAGCCGTGCTTCACCAACTCGGAGAGCGTGTAGCTATAGGTCTCCGGCCAGGCCGGCAGGAACAAAGCCAGCCTTCCCTTGGTCTGCGCCAGCAGCTCGGGCAGCTCCTCGGGCGTATATTTGCCGGTGATGGTGACATTGCCCACCGCCCGCAGCGCCTGGTCGATATTGGTGTAGCCGATGACGCGGAAGCTGAGATGCGGATGCGTCAGCCGCGCCCGCCTGGCGATTTCCAGCAGCTTGTCCGAGCCCTTATGCGGGCCGATGGCGCCCAGCATCACGATCTCGGTATCATTGCCCGCCCGCGCGGCAGCGGCGGCGCCGTCCCGGCTTTCCGGATGCGGCAGCACGTTGAACTTGATCTGCGCGAACACCTTGCGAAGATAGCCGACGGCATTTTCCGACGGCGCGATGACATGGGTGAATTTCGCCAGCAGGCTGTCGAACAAAGCGCGATGCTCCGCCGGGCTCAGCTCGTTCAGCACCGAGGTCTCATGCGCCCCGCCCATCTCCACGCAGCGCCCGCAGGTGGCGGCATCCGCCCCGCCGCAGAACCGGCCGATCGCGTCGATCATCGTCACGCGCGGGCAGAGGGCGTAGAAATCATGCGCCCAGTACAGGCTGTGGCGCGTCCCCAGCCAGTCCCGCAGCCCGGCGATGACGCTGGCCGGAAAGCCCAGCAGCTGATGCGCCAGCACCAGCCGCGGGTCGGCGACGTCCAGCAGCGCGAACAAGTCCGCCGCCTCGTCCTTGTTGAAATGCGCGCATAGCAGCGGCGTGGCGCAGGAGAGCTCGACCAACCCGCTTTCGGTGACGCTGAGCGAGAGCCGTGTGGCGCCGCCATAGCCGACCTCGCGTTCGATATCGCGGATCGCCTTCGGTGTGCCGCCTTCCAGCGCGTTGGAGGTGACCAGCGCGAAGCGCGCCCCTTGCGCCCGCGCCCGGGCGAGGCGGGCGCGGTCCAGCGCCCAGCGCAGCTGGCGCAGCCCGTCACGGTCCTCGAAAGCCATGATCAGCGGGGTATATTCGGGGTAGAGCGCATTCAGCCGCGGCTGGTTCTGCGCCACCAGGCTGGCGCGCTCATTGCCGAAGGAGATGCTCTCCTTGTGCTCGACGATGACGCCGCCAGCGGCGACATTGCGATAGCCCAAGGCAGCGGCGCGGGCGCAGAAATCATTCTCCTCGCCATAACCGCGCCCAAACGCCTCATCCAGCGCGCCGATCCGCGCCATCACCTCGGCCTTGATCAGCATGCAGAAGCCATGGCCGGTCGGCACATCCGCGCACAGCCCGGCATTCTCGGCCAGGGCCAGGGCCGCCAGCTCCGGCCAGCTGATATCGGCCAGCGCCGCCTCGCGCAGCTCCGCCGACGGGTAGGAGAAGATGGTGGCGTTGCTGGACATGGCGGTGACGGTGCCGATCGCGGGATCCGCCGCGGCGACGCGCAGCAGCTCATCCAGCCCGCCGGCGAACATCACCGTATCGGAGTTCAGCAGCAGCACATCGCTGCCCTTGACTAGCGCCAGGCCGCGATTGACGCTGCCGACGAAGCCGAGATTGTCGCCATTTTCCAGCAGCACGACGTTCGGCAGCCCGGCATAGCCGGCCAGCATCGGCGCCATCGCTTCATCCGGCGAGGCATCGTTGATCAGCACCAGCAGATCGGTCTCGGCCTGGCGATGCGCCAGAACGGATTCGATGCAGGCCTGGGTGACCTCCACCCCGCGATAGATCGGCATGACGATGGCGACCCGCTTGCCGCCGCCCGGGGCGGGCAAGGGGGCGGGCTGGCGGTCGAGCACCAGCCCGTCCTGGGCGCGCATCTTGGCCAGAAATTCCTGCAGCGCGGCGGTCAGCAGCGCGCGCTCCCCGGTACCGATTCCCGGCAGCCCGGCATGCGCCAGATGCGCCGCGCGCTGCAGGGCGGCCACCGCCGCCGGGCGCCCGGCGAGCAGATAGGGACCATCGAACAGATCCCGCTTGCCGCCGGCGAAGCGCAGCGTCAACGAGACCGGCTGGTCGGCGGCCTGTTGCAGCGGATCCAGGCTGATATCGAAGCCCGGCGTCGGGGAGTCGGGGAAATGCGCCTGCACATCCGTGCGCTCAAGGTCGCAATGATCGGTCTCTTCGAGGATGCCGTTGCGATACACATCGAGCGCGAAGATGCGCTTGGGCACATCCGGGGAGAGCACCCAGCCGACCATGCGGGTGGGCGTGATCGTCTCCAGATGGGCGCGTAAGGCCAGATTGCAGCTGGTCCGCCCGATATTTTGGCCATTCGCCGCCACCTCCAGCAGCATCTCGCCGGCGCCGAAGCAATCCGCATCCAGCGTCAGCCTGAATCGCGCCGGGGCGAAGAGCGGGTCGGCGGGCTGGGCCTCGAACACGCTTTGCCCGCGCCCCACTTCCTGCCCGGCCTGGTTGCGCACGGTGATGAAGGGGGCTTGCTTCGCCGGGGCGCGTTCGCTCACCCAGCCGACCAGCTGGTCGCCCTCGAGACTGAACAGCCCATCGAACAGGCCGGGCCCGACGGCCACAGGCGAGCCGATCAGCTCCTTACCATTGCCGAGGACGCGCAGCAGGCGCGGTTCCTCGCTCAACGGCACGGCGATGCGATAGCCGAAGGTGGTGCGGCCGAGGCCCAGCGCGGCCAAGTCCGGCCGGTGGCGGGAGGCGCGGCCCTTGGCCAGCAGCTTGCCCTCCTGATCCGTGACGGTGATGGCGCAGTTGCCGGTATCGGGCACGGAGGTGGCCCAACCGGTCAGGTAGCTGCCTTCCATCGTGTCCACATGTCCCCTGATCGCCATCAGCTCTCCGATCGTCGTACCGTTCCGGTGCCGTCATCTGAACCGGTATTCGGGCTCAGTTTTTGACCATCGGCTCGCGACACTCAAGAGCACATATCGGAAATTACACGAAATTCCTTCGAGCGCGCAGCATGTAACGAAATTGTATGCTGCGTTGCGGAATTATAACTTGAATCGCGTTGTGAGGCATGGTTCATTCGTTACATGAGCGCAATGCAATCCCAGGTGGTATCGATTCGGTCCTACAGCTATTTGATGGCTGATAGCGGTTCCGAGGTTGGGCATTATGTCGAGCTGCGCGAGGAAAAATTATTTGGCCTCATCCGTGCCGTGCTGGAAATGGTCGAGGTGGATGAAGCTTGGTATCTCGCGGCCAATGCGGATGTGGCGGAGGCCGTTACCGCTGGAAGGCTTGCCTCCGGAAGAGCGCATTATATCGCTGCCGGTTACTTTGAAAACCGTTTGCCGCGCCCGGTGCTTGTCGATGAGGCATGGTATCTGTCCGAATATCCCGACGTTGCCGAGGCGATCGCCAACGGGGGTATCGCCTCGGCGACGTCGCATTTCCATCATTCTGGATTTCTCGAGGGGCGTCTGCCGCATAAAGGCTGGTCGGTGCTGCGTGATGGCCCCAGCGCCGCCTTGGTGCGGTTGCCCGCCCGCATGGCCGAGCGGGCCTGAGGCGCCCGTTCAGGACAAGCTGGGCAGCCTGATCCAGCTCATCGGCAACGGCGTCACCCGGGCGCCGTCGGCCTCCAGCGCCTTGTTCAATGCATCCAGCCGCAGCGTCGCCAAGGCCAGGTCGCCGGCGCTGGAGCGCAGCGTGCCGACCTCCTGGCCCTCGGCCAGGATCGGCGTACCGGGCGGCAGGCCGGGCGTGGCAAGGCGCACAGGCAGCAGCCGGCGCTTGATCAGACCGCGATATTTCGTGCGCGCCGTCAGCTCCTGGCCCATATAGCAGCCTTTTTCGAAATCCACCCCGCCCAGCTCCTCGAACCCGGCTTCCAGCAGCAGGCTCTTCTCCGGTTCCAGATCAGGCGGGCCGTCGGGCAGGCCCAGCCCGATCCGGTGCGCGGCGTAATCTTCCGGTGTGGCGTTGGCGGTGATCAGCGCCTCCGCCAGGCAGCGATAGCCGGCCTCGGGCAGGCGCGGATCGGCCGCGGTCAGCGGGATCTGCGGCGGCCTGCCGCCCCAGACGGCATAGACATGCAGATCCTCTGAGACATCCTTGATCTCCACCGCGCTGCGCAGCTTCATCCGCCGCAGCTTTTGCGCCAGAGCCGGGATCTCGGCGCGGGGCAGGTCCAGCAGCAGCCGCTCGCCATCCGAGAGAATGAAGAAATCGACAAGATATTTGCCTTGCGGGGTGAGCAGAGCCGCCCATACGGCCCGGCCCGGCCCGGCCCGGGCGACATCGTTGCTGACCAGCCCGTTGAGGAACGGCACACGCTCGGCGCCGGTGAGTTCCAGAACGCCGCGATGCGGCAGATGCGCGATGCTGCTCATGCCGGCAAAATGGGCGCGCCAGGGGCGAACGGCAAGAGCGGTTTGCCGCCGCCGCCAGGGCAGGCTACAGGCGCTGTTACATGAATATCCTGTTTATAACCTCGTCGCGGATCGGCGATGCCGTGATTTCCTGCGGCATATTGGATGCGCTGCGGCTGAAATATCCGCAAGCGCGCTTCACCATCGCCTGCGGCACGATGGCGGAGGGGGTGTTCACCCGGTTTCCGGCGCTGGAACGGTTGATCGTGTTCGAGAAAGAGCGTTTCGACCGGCATTGGCTGCGGCTCTGGGCGAAGCTGGCGCCGCATGTCTGGGATATCGCGGTGGATGTGCGCGGCTCCGCCATCACCCTGGCGTTGGCCGTGCGCAAGCGCCACATGCTCAAGGGCGGCCGCCGGCCGGGGCGGCGCTATATGCAGCTGGGCACCGCGCTGGGCTTCGCACCGCCGCCGCTGCCCGTCGCCTGGACCGCGCCGGAGGACGACGCCAAGGCGGCTCTGCTGCTGGGGGACGGCCCGATCATCGCCCTGGCGCCGACGGCGAACTGGGAGGGCAAAATCTGGCCGGCGCAGCGATTCATAGATTTGTTTTATGAATTATCCGCCCGCATGCCCGGCGTGCGCGCCGCCGTGTTCGGCGGGCCAGGCGCTGCCGAGGCGGCGCTGGCGGCCCCGGTGCTGGCAGCGCTGCCCGGCGCGATCGATCTGGTCGGCACGCTCTCGCTGCCGGAGGCCGCCGCCTGTCTGCGCCGGGCCTGCCTGTTTGTCGGCAATGATTCCGGGCTGATGCATCTCGCCGCCGCCGCCGGCACCCCCACGCTGGGCTTGTTCGGCCGCTCGCGCGCCAGCGAATATGCCCCGGCCGGGCCGCGCACCGCCACCGCCATCGCCCCCGGCCCGGAGGGTGAGGCGCCGATGGCGGGGCTCAGTGTTGAGGCTGTGGCCTCTGCCGCATTCACGCTTCTCGGCCTATAGGAATTGCCATGAGCTATGATCTGATCCTGGAAAACGGCATTGTGGTCCTCCCCTGGGGCGAGACCAGCGCCGATATCGCCGTGAAAGACGGCAAGATCGCCGGCATCGGCAAAAATCTCGGGGCCTCGGCTGAGCGCTTCAACGCCGCCGGGCTGCACGTACTGCCGGGACTCATCGACCCGCATGTGCATTTTCGCGATGGCGGCAAAGGCGGGGTCGAGGGCGTTGAGGATATGCGTTCGGGCTCGCTGGGCGCGGTGCTGGGCGGGGTAACCGCTTGTTTCGACATGCCCAACACCAACCCGGCGGGTGTGGATGTTGCGAGCCTGACCGCCAAGCATGATTACATCGCTGGCCATGCCTGGTGCGATATGGGCCTGTTCGCCGGCGCCACCATGGATAATCTGGACGAGACTGGCACGCTGGAAACCCTGCCGGGTGTGTGTGCGATGAAGGTGTTCGCCGGCTCCTCCACCGGCAATCTGCTGGTCTCCGACGATGAAAGCATCGAGCGGCTGATGCGCTCGGGCCGCCGGCGCGTCTCTTTTCACTCCGAGGATGAGGAGCGGCTGCAGGCGCGTCGGGCGCAGTTTGAGGGCGGCGGGCCGTATAGCGACCATTATGTCTGGCGCGATGAGGAATGCGCCTTCAAGGGCACGCGCCGGATCACCGCGATTGCCGAGCGCACCGGCCGCCCGGCGCATATTCTGCACGTCTCCACCGCCGAGGAATTCGCCTTCCTGAAGGCGCATAAGGATCTGGTGGGCTGCGAGGTGCTGGTGAATCATCTGCTGCAATGCGCGCCGGATGTATATGAGCGGCTTGGCCCCTATGCGGTGATGAACCCGCCGCTGCGCGACAAGCGCCATATGGATGCCGCCTGGGAAGCGGTGGCCGATGGCACGGTGGATAATATCGGCTCGGACCACGCGCCGCATCCGCGCGCCGCCAAGGAAAAACCCTGGCCCGCCACCGCCGCCGGCCTCACCGGCGTGCAGACCAGCCTGCCGCTGATGCTGACCCAGGTGAATGAGGGAAGGCTCTCGCTGCTGCGCCTCGCGCAGCTGATGTCCGAGGGCCCGGCGCGGATCTATGGCGCCGTCGGCAAGGGCCGCATCGTGACCGGGAATGACGCGGATTTCTCCGTGGTCGATCTCAAGGCCCGGCGCAGCATCGAGAATAGCTGGATCGCCAGCCCATGCGGCTGGACGCCCTTCGACGGCGTGGCCTGCACCGGCTGGCCGATGGCGACCATCATCCGCGGCCAGGTGGTGATGTATGAAGGCCAGGTGACCGGCGAGCCGCAGGGCCAGGCCGTGCGCTTTCGGAGCTGAGGGTTTTCAAACCGCCCGGCATCCCGCATCCTCCTCACGGAGAGTGAAGGGAGAGCGGGATGCCGCACGATCATACCCACGACCATGACCACGAGCCGCGCTGGAAGCATGATGGTGTGCGCGTCATCAAAGGCGACCGGCTGGACGCCAACACCGCCCAGACCCCCGGCATGTTTCGCCAGGCCGCGATCAACCAGGCCCGCGTCGGGGCGCAGCGCCTCTGGGCCGGCACCGTCGCCATCGATCCCAACGCCAAGACCGGCGTGCATCATCACGGCGCGCTGGAGAGCGTGATCTATGTCGTCTCCGGCAAGGCCAGGATGCGCTGGGGGGAGAGCCTGGAATTCGTCGCCGAGGCCGGGCCGGGGGATTTCATCTATGTGCCGCCTTACGTGCCGCACCAGGAGATCAATGCCGACCCCGAGCAGGTGCTGCAATGCGTGCTGGTGCGCTCGGACAATGACGCGGTGGTGGTGAATATCGACAGTATCGAGCCGGTGGAAAAGCCGGAATCAGTCTATTGGGTCGATCCCACCCATAAAGCGCCCGACTGATCAGGCGGTTTTCCAGCTCTTCCAGGCGAAGCCCAGCATCAGCAGCTGCACCAGGGCGGTTATGGCGGCGCAGCCGATCCAGCCGGCGCTGTGCCAGGCGGCGGCGGGGATGATGCCGCCGAAGCTGCCGCCGATATAATAGGCCGTCACATACAGCCCGACGGCGGTGGATTTTGCCCCGCGCGCGGCGATGCCGATGAAGCCGGTCGCCAGCGTCTGCTGCGGGAACACCCCGAAGCAGATCAGCAGCAGCCCGAGCGCGATCATCCAGAGCGGGCTGGCCAAGGTCAGCGCCAGACCGAGCAGGATCAGCCCGGTGCAGCCCGCCATCAGCCATTGCCGGTTCATCTTCGCCCCCAGCCGCCCAGCCACCGGGCTTGCCGCCACGCCGCCGAGATAGACCACGAAAATCGCCCCCAGCGCCGCCGGGCCCATATTATAGGGCGCCTCGGCCAGGCGGAAATTGATGAAGGTGAAGACGCTGACCAGCGAGAACAGCACCCCGAACCCCACCGCATAGGTGCCGAGCAGCCGCTTGTTGGAGAGATGGTTGGGAAAGGAGGCCAGCGCCCCCGCCACGCCGGTGGTGGGTTTGAAGCGCGTCTCCCGCGGCAGCAGGAAGGTGATGATCAGCGCCGCCACCAGCGTGATCAGCCCGATCACCAGAAACCCGATGCGCCAATTATGCGTCAGCGCGGTCACGAACCCGACGATCAATCGCCCGGAAAACCCGCCGGTGATGGTGCCGGAGGTATAGATGCCCACCATCTTCATCGCGTTGGCCGGGCTCATCTCGTCGCTGATATAGGCGATGGTGACGGTGAAGATGAAGGGCAGCAGCAGCCCTTGCAGAAACCGGCAGGCGATCAGCATCGGCAGCGAGCTGGCCATGGCGGCGAGCAAAGTGGGGATGATCAGCAGCAGCGCCGCGCCGCGAATGAAGACGCGCCGGCCGAACCGGTCCGAGAGCATGCCGATCAGCGGCGCCATCGCGGCGGTGGCGATCAGCGGCGCGGTGACGGTGTAGCCGGTCAGCGCCGGCGAGACATGCAGGCTTTGCGCCAGCACCGGCAGGATCGCCTGGGTGCACCACATATTCACGAAGGTCACATAGCCGGCGACAACCAGGGCGAGCGCGGTGGTGCGGGGGATGCCCCCGCTGGTCGGCTCAGAAGCGGCGCTCAAAGACTGTGATGACATCACCCGGCAGAACCATTGCTGTGGTCGGCGCCCGGTATTGGGCAGCCTTGCTGCCAATCGTGCGCGTCACTCCCACATAGGCTGTCTCGGCCCGGTAAGTGAACCCGCCGGCAATGGAAATCGCGGTCAGGACTGTCATGCCCGGGCGGTATGGGTAGGGGCCGGGGGTTGTGACCTCGCCCAGCGTGTAGAAGGGCCGGTAGGTGGCGATCTCCACCGCCACCGAGGGGTGCAGGATGAGCTGGCGCGCCTGCAGCTGGCTGGCGATGCTCTTGGCCAGCGCGTCGGTGCTCAAGCCCCCGGCCTGCACCAGCCCCAGCAAGGGCAGGTCAATATTGCCACCATCATCGACATGATAGCTGCCGGACATCTGCGCCTGGTCGAACACCCGCAAATTCAGCGCATCGCCGGGGCCAAGCCGGTAGGGGCCGGGCGGGGCGGGGGGGAGTTTGGGCAAATGGAAGCCCGGCGCCTGCCAGCTGGCGCAGCCGGACAGCAGAGCGGGGAACGCAGCAAGCAGACCACGCCGCAGCACCATCGGCTTCCTTTCCAAAAGCTTAAGTTACGTCCTGTTTACCGAAGCCGGGAAACCCGGCAAAGCGGTGATTGGACCGATTCCGGAGTTTTTGATGAAGCGCCTCGCCGCTCTGTTTTCCCTGGTCGTGATCGTCGCGGCGGGGCTGTTTTTGTTCCTGCCGCACGAGAGCCAGCCCGGCGGCGGCGCCGGGCAGGGCGGTTCCACCCAGGCACCGCCCAACCCGGCGGCAGCGGAAAATCACGATCCGCGCGCCTTGAGCGCCGCCGAGCAGGCGGCGTTCCTGCCCTTGGTCTGCGGCGGCGCCAGCGGGGCCGGGGGCGGCTATGCGCATCAATGCACCAGCCTGCCGGGTTATCCCGCCCAGGATTATGGCGGCGCCGGGCTGGGGCTGGGCATCACGTTGAAGAGCGTGGTCATCGGCCATCTCACCAGCGCCACGGCGGATGAGGCCTATGTGACCTATGCCGGCAGCTTCGAGCCGCATGTGAATAATTTCGGCGGCGGCATCCTGTTCGTCCGCGATGCGGATCATTGGAAACTGAAAGGCTGGTATCCAGGCGGGCAGGCGGAGCATTGCGTCTCGCTGGCCCCGACCGGGCGGGCGAAATTCGTCTGCCTCTATACCGACGAGGCGCAGGGCGAGGCGGATAGCCGGCTTTCGCTGCTCTCCTTGCCGCCGCCGGGCGGTGAGAAGCCGGCGGTGCTGGCGGCGCGCGATCTGCGCGGCACCATGTCCCCCAACGCCAATTGCCAGGGGCTTGCGGACGGCGAGGCGGTGGCGCTGGGGATCGACGGCCTCACCCCGGCGGAAGACGGCGCCAGCGCGACGCTGAGCTATGTCAGCGCCAAGGATGCCAAGAGTGCTTGTGCCGCCGGGCATTTCGCCACCGCGCCGGTCAGCAAGGCCACGCTGGCGTTGCGCTGGACCGGCGCCGCGCTGAAAATCTCCCCCAACCTGCATCTCGCCCCCGCCTCGTGAGTGCGCAGGCGCAGGCGCTGATCCGTGCGGCGCGGGAGATGGCGGCGCGCGGTCTGGCGGCGGGGACGTCCGGCAATGTCTCGCTGCGCACGCAGGGCGGGATTCTCATCACCCCCTCGGCGGTGCCGTACGAGGATCTGACGCCGGAGATGATCCCGCTGCTGCGCCCGGATGGCAGCTTTGAAGGCCGCTTCCGCCCCTCCTCCGAATGGCGTTTTCATCTGGATATCTATCTCTCCCGCCCGGAGGTGGGCGGTGTGGTGCATCACCACGCGCCCTATTGCACCGCGCTCTCGATGGCGCGTCGCGCGATTCCGCCCTGCCATTACATGGTCACACGCTTCGGCGGCGGCGATGTGCGCTGCGCGGATTACGCGTTGTTCGGCACGGCGGAATTGTCAGAGGCGGTGCTGCGCGCATTGGCGGGGCGGCGGGCCTGCCTGATGGCCAATCACGGCGCGCTGGCGGTGGGCCGGGATGTGGAGGCGGCGCTGGGCGCGGCAAGCGAGCTGGAGGTGCTGGCCCAACAATATCTGCTGTCCCTGCAGGCGGGCGGGCCGGTATTGCTCTCGGATCAGGAGATCCAGGACGCGCTTGATCAGTTCGCCACCGCCTATCGGCCGAACACGGGGGCATGATACAAAAACGCCGCCCGAAGGGCGGCGTTGACGCGAACTAGGCTGGCTTAGACCGCCTTGATGTTCACAGCGGCGTCCTTGCCGCGCTCCTTGGTGATGTCGAAGCTGACCTTCTGGCCCTCATTCAGGCCACGCAGGCCGGCGGACTGCACGGCGGTGATGTGCACGAACACGTCCTTGCCGCCATCCTGCGGCACGATGAACCCAAAACCCTTGGTCGTATTGAACCATTTCACAGTACCGATCGGCATAGTCTTCGTCGCTCCTCAAACGTTTCACCAGCCCGGCCAAACTGGCCGGGACAACCGTGGTCTGCCTTGTCTGCGTCCAGCAGCGGGCGCGCGGGAGCCGAAGTCAAGTCCAAAGTCGATTGCCGTGCCAAGCAGGCACAGAAACATGAAGTTTTGTCAACGATCTTGCGGGGCAGCATTGCAGAAACCATAGGCCATGGCCGCCTCTGGTTGTAACGAAATGCGCCAGAACGGATCATGGATGGCGCGGACGCTGGAAGTTTGTGATAAAACGCCCATACAAAAACAAGGAGGAGGAGCGCCGACATGTCCGATGCCGATATCATTCCGGTGAAGCCGGAAGTCGAAGCCAAAACCCTGATCAATGCCGCCCGTTTCGAGCAGATGACCAACGCGGCGGCCAGCAACCCCGAGACGTTCTGGGCCGAGGAATGCAAGCGCATTTCCTGGATGAAGCCGCCGACCAAGATCAAGAATACCAGCTTCGAAGGCAATGTCTCGATCAAATGGTTCGAGGATGGCACGCTGAACGCCAGCGCCAACTGCCTGGACCGGCATCTGGCCGAGCGCGGCGATGCGGTGGCGATCATCTGGGAGGGCGATGACCCGTCCCAGTCAAAGAAGGTCACGTATCGCGAGCTGCATGAGCAGGTCTGCCGGCTTGCCAATGTGCTCACCGCCCAGGGCATCAAGAAGGGCGATGTCGTTACGATTTACCTGCCGATGGTGGTGGAAGCCGCCGTGGCGCTGCTGGCCTGTGCGCGCATCGGCGCGATCCATTCCGTGGTGTTTGGCGGCTTCTCGCCGGACAGCCTGGCCAGCCGCATCCAGGATTGCGGCTCGGTGGCGCTGATCACCGCCGATGAGGGCCGCCGCGGTGGCCGCAAGGTGGCGCTGAAAGTGAATGCGGATGAGGCGCTGAAGAGCTGCCCGAGCGTGAAGAGTGTCGTGGTGGTGAAGATCACCGGGGCCGATGTGGCGATGCAGCCCGGCCGCGATCTCTCCTACGAGGAGGAAACCGCGAAGGCGTCGCCCACCCATCAGGCGGTGGAGATGAACGCGGAAGACCCGCTTTTCATCCTCTATACCTCCGGCTCCACCGGCAAGCCGAAGGGGGTGCTGCACACCACCGGCGGCTATATGGTCTGGGCCAGCTACACCCATCAATATGTGTTCGATTACCGCCCGGGCGAAGTGTTCTGGTGCACCGCCGATGTCGGCTGGGTCACCGGCCACACCTATATCGTTTACGGCCCGCTGGCGAATGGCGCGACCACTTTGATGTTCGAGGGCGTGCCGAATTATCCCAGCGTCTCGCGCTTCTGGGAGGTGATCGACAAGCACCAGGTCAATATCTTCTACACCGCCCCCACCGCCATCCGCGCGCTGATGCGCGACGGCGAAGAGCCGGTGAAAAAATCCTCGCGCAAATCGCTGCGCCTGCTGGGCTCGGTCGGCGAGCCGATCAACCCGGAAGCTTGGCGCTGGTATTATCACGTGGTCGGCGAGGATCGCTGCCCGATCGTCGATACCTGGTGGCAGACCGAGACCGGCGGCGTGCTGATGACGCCGCTGGAAGGCGCCATCGCCCTGAAGCCCGGTTCCGCCGCGCGGCCGCTGCCCGGGGTGAAGCCGCTGATCGTCGATGGCGAGGGCAAGGAGTTGACCGGCGCCACCGAGGGCAATCTCTGCATCGCCGATAGCTGGCCGGGGCAAATGCGCAGCGTCTATGGCGACCATGAGCGCTTCGTGCAGACCTATTTCTCCACCTTCAAGGGGCTGTATTTCACCGGCGACGGCGCCCGGCGCGATACGGACGGCTATTACTGGATCACCGGGCGCGTCGATGACGTGATCAATGTCTCCGGTCACCGCATGGGCACGGCCGAGGTCGAATCCGCGCTGGTGGCGCATGAGGCGGTGGCCGAGGCCGCTGTGGTCGGCTACCCGCACGACATCAAGGGCCAGGGCATTTACGCTTATGTCACCTTGGTGGCGGATGTGGAGCCGACCGAGACGCTGCGTAAGGATCTCATCGCCTGGGTGCGCAAGGAGATCGGGCCGATCGCCGCACCGGATGTGATCCAGTGGGCGCCGGGCTTGCCGAAGACCCGCTCGGGCAAGATCATGCGCCGCATCCTGCGCAAGATCGCCGCCGACGAGACCGAGAGCCTGGGCGACACCTCGACCCTCGCCGATCCCGGCGTGGTCGCGGATCTGGTGGAAAACCGCGCGCAGAAGAGTGCGGCCTGACCGGTATACGGATGTTTTAATCAGTATACATACATTTCGGCATGAAAGAGGCCGCTCCCCTGGGGAGCGGCTTTTTTGTTGCGCTGCAAAAAATGCTTGCGTGAATGTGATAAGCGCGTTTGATACGCGCATGGATACGTCTGAAGTGCAAAAGCACCGTTCTGAGTCCCTCGATGAGGCCCTGCGTGAGGATATTCGCCTGCTCGGGCGCATCCTCGGCGATACCATCCGCGCCATTGACGGCCCGGCGAGCTACGGGCTGATCGAGACCATCCGCCAGCTCGCCGTGCGCTATCATCGCGACGAGGATAAATCCGCCCAGGCGGAGCTGGAGCAGATTCTGGCCGGGCTCTCCGATGCCGAGATCAACCGTGTCACCCGTGCCTTCGGCTATTTCTCCATCCTCGCCAATATCGCCGAGGATCATCACCATACCCGCCGCTGGCGCGCCCATCTGATCGCCGGGGCCGGGCCGCGTGAGGATTCACTGGCCGGCGGCCTCAACCAGGCCCGCGCGCATGGCTATGACGAAGCCCGGCTGAAGGAGTTTTTCGGCAGCGCCTATATCGTTCCGGTGCTCACCGCGCACCCGACGGAAGTGCAGCGCCGCTCCATCCTGGATTGCCTGGACGCGATCGCCGGGCTGCTGACCCGGCGCGACCGGCTGGCGGATACGCTGGGCGAGCGCGCCGAGATCGAGGCCGCCTTGCGCGCCCGGGTGCTCACGCTGTGGCAGACGCGGATGCTGCGCATGTCCAAGCTCTCGGTGCTGGACGAAGTCGCCAACGCCTTGACCTTCTTCGATGCCACCTTCTTCGCCGAGGTGCCGAAGCTCTATGCGGCGGTGGAGCGCGCCACCGGGGCTGAGCTGGCGGCGCTGCCGGCCTTCCTGGAAATCGGCACCTGGATCGGCGGTGACCGCGACGGCAACCCGTTCGTGGACGCGCAGGTGCTGCGCCAGACTTTGGCCGCCCAGGCCGACAAGGCGCTGACCCATTACATCGCCGAGGCGCGGATTTTGCGCCAGGAACTCTCTTTCGCCATGCTGCTGGTCGACGTGACCCCGGAGCTGCGCGCCCTGGCCGACAACTCCCCGGATCAATCCGAGCACCGCGCCGATGAGCCCTACCGGCTGGCGCTGGCGAATGTGCAGGCGCGGCTGGCCGCCACTTATGAAGCGCTGCTGGGCCGCGAGCATACCGGCTCCATCTCCGCTTCCGTGCGCGGGGTGCAGGCGCAGCCTTATTCGCAGGTGGAGGATTTCATCGCGGATCTGTTGGTGGTTGCGCGCTCGCTGGAGCGCCATGGCGCCGGGGTGCTGGCCACGCAAGGGCGGCTGGGCGCGCTGCTGCGCGCGGCCAAGGCCTTCGGCTGGACGCTGGCACCGCTGGATCTGCGGCAGAATTCCGATGTGCATGAGAAAGTGGTGGCGGAGCTGCTGGCCATCGCCCAGCCCGGCACCGATTATCTGGCGCTGGACGAGCAGGGCCGCATCGGGGTTTTGTTGAAGGAGCTGGAGACCGCCCGCCCGCTGGTCTCCCGCCATGTCGCCTACAGCGCGCTCACCGCCAAGGAGCTGGCGATTTTCGATGAGGCGCGGGCTTCGCATCTGCGTTACGGCAAGCGCTGCATCCGCACCATGATCATCTCCAAGACAGATGGCCTGTCGGACATGCTGGAGCTGGCGGTGCTGCTGAAGGAAGCCGGGCTGCTGCGCCCGGCCGAGGGGGCGCTGGATGTGAATCTGGTGCCGCTGTTTGAAACCATCGAGGATCTGCGCGCCGCCCCGGCGATCATGGAAACCTTGTTCGCCGCCCCGGCCTATCGCCGGCTGCTGGCCGGGCGCGGCGATGTGCAGGAGGTGATGCTCGGCTATTCGGACAGCAACAAGGATGGCGGCTTTGTCACCTCCGGCTGGGAGCTGTACCGCGCCGAGGTCGGGCTGGTTGAGGTATTTGCCAAACATGGCGTGCGCATCAGGCTGTTTCATGGCCGCGGTGGCTCGGTCGGGCGCGGCGGCGGGCCGTCCTACCAGGCGATTCTGGCGCAGCCTGCCGGCGCGGTGCAGGGGCAGATCCGCCTGACGGAGCAGGGCGAGGTGATCGCCGCCAAATACGGCAATGCGGAAGTTGGCCGGCGTAATCTGGAAGTGATCCTGGCGGCGACGCTGGTGGCCACCGCCGACCAGGCGGTGGCGGCGCCGCCGCAGGAGGATTTCGTCGGCGCGCTCGGCGAGCTTTCCGACAATGCGTTTTCCGCCTACCGCAATCTGGTCTACGAGACCGAGGGCTTCGAGGATTATTTCTGGCAATCGACGGTGATTTCGGAAATCGCCGCGCTCAATCTCGGCAGCCGCCCGGCGAGCCGCAGCAAGAGCCGCTCGATCGAGGATCTGCGGGCGATTCCCTGGGTGTTTTCCTGGGCGCAATGCCGCATCATGCTGCCTGGCTGGTACGGGTTCGGCAGCGCGGTGGAGCGGCTGCTGGCGGCGCGCGGGCGCGAGGCGGGGATGGCGCTGCTGCAGGCCATGTTCCGCGACTGGCCGGTGTTTTCCACGCTGCTCTCCAACATGGACATGGTGCTGGCGAAGGCGGATATGGGCATCGCCGCGCGCTACGCTGCCCTGGTACAGGATGAGGAGCTGCGCGCGCGCATCTTCCCGCGCATCATCGCCGAATATGAGCGCACCCGGGCCTATCTGCTGGAGATCACCGGCCAGACGGCGCTGCTCGACCGCAACCCGGTGATGCGCCGCTCGGTGCTCAACCGCTTCCCTTATCTGGACCCGCTGAACCATGTGCAGGTGGAGATGATGCGCCGCTATCGCGAGCAGAGCGAGGATGGCGAAGCCTCCGAGCGCATCCGCCGCGGCGTGCATATCTCCATCAACGGCGCCGCGGCGGCGTTGCGCAATAGCGGGTAGGGCAGGTCGCACGATCCAAAAATTCCACAATATGGCCTCTGATAGAAATAACATTGCGCGTGGTGGGAGGCTGGCATGCCGGAAATCAGCCGGAAGGCGGGTGACAGGGCCGTCATAACGCGCTAGGTGAGCCGCCAGTATTTTCCAAGACCAACCAGGAACCCTAGACATGCGCGTTTATTACGACCGGGATGCCGACGTTAATCTGATCAAGAGCAAGAAGGTCGCCATCATCGGCTATGGCAGCCAGGGCCATGCCCATGCGCTGAACCTGAAGGATTCCGGCGTCAAGGAACTCGCCATCGGTCTGCGCGCTGGCTCCGCCGGCGTTGCCAAGGCGGAAGGTGCGGGGCTGAAGGTGATGAGCCCGGCCGAGTGCGCGAAATGGGCCGATGTGGTGATGGTGCTGACCCCGGATGAGGGCCAGGCCGATTTGTATTACAAGGATCTGGCCCCGAACCTGCGCGAGGGTGCCGCCATCGCCTTCGCCCACGGCCTGAATGTGCATTTCAACCTGATCGACCCGCGCAAGGATATCGACGTGTTCATGGTCGCCCCGAAGGGCCCCGGCCATACCGTGCGCGGTGAGTATCTGAAGGGCGGCGGCGTGCCGACCCTGGTGGCCGTGGCGCAGAACCCGTCCGGCAATGCCTTCGAGATCGCTTTGTCCTATGCCTCCGCGAATGGCGGCGGCAAGGGTGGCATCATCGAGACCACCTTCAAGGAAGAATGCGAGACCGATCTGTTCGGCGAGCAGGCCGTGCTCTGCGGCGGCCTGGTCGAGCTGATCCGCGCCGGTTTCGAGACGCTGGTTGAGGCCGGCTACGCCCCGGAGATGGCCTATTTCGAGTGCCTGCACGAGGTGAAGCTGATCGTCGACCTCATCTATGAGGGCGGCATCGCCAACATGAACTACTCGATCTCCAACACCGCCGAGTACGGTGAATATGTCACCGGCCCGCGCATCATCACCGCCGAGACCAAGGCCGAGATGAAGAAGGTGCTGGAAGACATCCAGACCGGCCGCTTCACCCGCGACTGGATGCTGGAGAACAAGGTGCACCAAGCCAGCTTCAAGGCCGTGCGCGCCCGCAACGCCGCCCACCCGATCGAGGAAGTGGGTGCGAAGCTGCGCGGCATGATGCCCTGGATCTCCAAGGGCGCGCTGGTCGATAAGGCTAAGAACTAATCACGGTTCATCTGATCAAGCTGGCGGCGGGGGCGAAGGATGTTTCGCACCTGGCCGCCTGGCAGAAGAAAACGGCGGCAGAGATGCCGCCGTTACGTCATTTCACCCGCCATATGCCCAAGCGGCGGGACGAGATCCTGGATGGCGGCTCGATCTATTGGGTGGTCAACGGCGTCATCATGGTGCGCCAGCCTGTGCTGGATATTCTGGCCGACACCGAGGCGGATGGCAGCGCCTGCGCCGCGCTGGTGCTGGACCCGGAGCTGATTCGCGTCGAGGGCCGGGCGATGCGCGCCTTCCAGGGCTGGCGCTATCTCGACCCCAAGGACGCCCCGGCCGATCTTGCCGCCATGGGCAAGGGGGCGGAGGAGATGCCGGATTCGATGCGCCGGGCGCTGGCCGCTCTCGCGCTGCTGTAACCAAAACGCCGCCCCACGGGCGGCGTTTCTCATTCAAGCTTAGTAATAGGCCCAGCCATTATGGTGCCAGCGGCGATGTCGCCAGTAGCGGTGCCCATCCCAATAGCCATGGCCGTTATAATAATGGCCGATCACCAGGCCGGGCGGCACCACCACCACGCCGGGGCCACGCGGTGGTGGCGGGCGGTTCGGGCGGCAATGCCCGTAAGGGTCGCGGTGCCAGCCGGGGCCGCAGCCTTGCGCGGCGCTCGCCGCGGCGGCGGTGCCGCATAACAGGCCCAGGGCGCAAACGCTCGTGAGTAATTTTTTCATCTGTACCTCGTCAGTGGAACGCGGAACGCCTTGATACATAAGCCGGAGAATGTGGCGGCACGATGCGCCGGGGCTAAGCGTCTTGTTACAAAACGGAGAGTGCCGGTGGTGGCGGGGAACGGCGAAATTTTGCGTCTCGCCTGAGCCATGCTAGGTGCGCCGGGAACCAAAGGAGTCTGACGAATGGCGGTAAACGCCTTTATCTTCCCCGGTCAGGGCAGCCAGGCTGTCGGCATGGGCCGGGATCTGGCCGCATCCTTCGCCCCCGCCCGGCATGTGTTCGAGGAAGTGGACGAGGTGCTGAAGCAGAAGCTCTCCAAGCTGATGTTCGAAGGCCCCGCCGATGAGCTGACCCTGACCGAGAATGCGCAGCCGGCCCTGATGGCCGTTTCGCTCGCCGTGCTGCGGGTGCTGCAGCAGGAAGGCGGGCTGAAGCTCAACGAAAAAATCATCGTCGCCGCCGGGCACAGCCTGGGCGAGTACAGCGCCCTGGCGGCGGTGGATGCGTTCTCGGTGGCCGAGGCGGCGCGCCTGCTCAAGCTGCGCGGCCAGGCGATGCAGAAGGCGGTCGGCCCTGGGCTGGGCGCCATGGCGGCGCTGCTGGGGGTAGAGATGGAGCTGGCCCGCGAGATCTGCGCCGAGGCCGAGGATGGCCCGAATGGGCGCGAAACCGTCGCCTGCGCGAATGATAATGGCGGCGGCCAGGTGGTGATTTCCGGCCATAAGGCGGCGGTGGAACGCGCCATCGAGATTTCCAAGGCCAAGGGCGTGAAGCGCGCCATGCTGCTGCCGGTCTCCGCCCCCTTCCATTGCGCGCTGATGGCCCCGGCGGCGGATGCGATGGCGGAAGCCTTCGCCAACGCCCCGCCGCATGCCCCGGTGCTGCCGATCATCGCCAATGTCACCGCCGCCAAGGCGAGCGACCCCAGCCAGATCCGCGATCTGCTGGTCGAGCAGGTCACCGCCACCGTGCGCTGGCGCGAAAGCGTGGAGGAGATGGTGAAGCTCGGCGTGACCAATTTCTACGAAATCGGCGCCGGCAAGGTGCTCTCCGGGCTGGTGAAGCGCATCGCCCCGGAGGCCAGCGCCACCCCGGTGGGCAGCCCCGCCGATATCGAAGCTGTGCTGAAGGTTCTGTAAATGTTTGATCTGACTGGTAAAACCGCTCTCGTCACCGGCGCCTCCGGCGGTATCGGCGCGGAAATCGCCCGGGCGCTGCATGCGCAAGGCGCTGTCGTCGCGCTGTCGGGCACCCGCCGCGAGGCGCTGGACACGCTCGCCGCCGAGCTGGCCGAGCGCGTGCATGTGCTCCCGGCGGATCTCTCGGTGGCCGAGGAAGCCGCAAGGCTGATCGCTGACGCGGAAGCCGCGATGGGCAAGGTCGATATTCTGGTGAATAATGCCGGCCTCACCAAGGACGGGTTGGTGCTGCGCATGTCGGACGCGGATTGGGAGAAGGTGATCAATGTCGATCTCGCCGCGCCCTTCCGCCTCTCCCGCGCCGCGTTGAAATTCATGCTCCGCCGCAAGGCCGGGCGCGTCATCAATATCGGCTCCATCGTGGGCACCACCGGCAATCCCGGCCAGGCAAATTACTGCTCGGCCAAGGCCGGCCTGATCGGCCTGACCAAGTCCCTGGCGCAGGAAGTCGCCTCGCGCGGGATCACCGTGAACCTCGTCGCCCCCGGCTTCATCGAAACCCCGATGACCGATGCGCTGAACGAGGCGCAGCGCGCTGATCTGTCAGGTAAAATCCCGCTCGGCCGGCTCGGCGCGCCGAAGGATATCGCCGCCGCCGTGCTCTATCTGGCCTCGGAAGAGGCGGGCTGGGTGACGGGCACCACGCTGCATGTGAATGGCGGCATGGCAATGTCCTGATCCCCTGGCTTGGCGGCGCGTGAAAAACCATGCTAAGCGCCGCCTTGTCTGACGTTTTTAACAAATCTGACCCGGTGGCGGCCGCAAATCCGTTCCGGGGCAAAGCCAACCCAGCAGGAAAGTGATATTTCGATGAGCGAAATCGCCGACAAGGTTAAGAAGATTGTTGTCGAGCATCTCGGCGTGGACGAAGCCAAGGTGACCCCGGAAGCTTCCTTCATCGACGATCTGGGCGCTGACTCGCTGGACACGGTCGAGCTGGTGATGGCGTTCGAGGAAGCCTTCGGCGTGGAAATCCCCGAGGATGCCGCCGAGAAGATCACCACCGTCAAGGACGCGATCGACTATATCGAGAAGCAGAAGGCCGAATAAGGCCCTTTTCGCTTCCCTAAAGCCGTCCAAGGAGTTCGCATGCGCCGTGTTGTCGTAACAGGTATGGGGATCGTCTGCCCGCTTGGGGTGGGGGTCGAACATGTCTGGAAGAGGTTGATTAACGGGGAATCCGGCATTTCAGCCATCCAATCCTTCGACACCACGGAGCTGACGGCGAAAATCGCCGGGCAGGTCCCGGCGGGGCCGAGCGCCGAGGGCGGTCTCGATTTGGCGGAATGGATTCCGGCCAAGGAAGTGAAGAAGATGGACCGCTTCATCCACCATGGCATGGTGGCGGCGGCCCAGGCGATGGCCGATTCCGGCTATGTGCCGGAGACCGAGGAAGAGAAATACCGCGCCGGCGTGATGATCGGCTCCGGGATCGGTGGTCTGCAGACCATCTATGAGACCTCGGTGATGGTGCATGAAGGCCGCGCCAAGCGCGTCTCCCCCTTCTTCATCCCGGCGGCTCTGATCAACCTGATCTCCGGACAGGTCTCCATCCGCTACGGGCTCAAGGGTCCGAACCATTCGGCGGTGACGGCCTGCGCCACCGGCGTGCATGCCATCGGCGATGCCTCGCGTCTGATCGCTTATGGCGATGCGGATGTGATGGTGGCCGGCGGCGCCGAAGCCGCGGTGAACCCGCTCGGCATTGCCGGGTTCTGTGCCTCGCGCGCGCTGTCCACCGGCTTCAACGACCGCCCGACCGAAGGCTCCCGCCCCTGGGACAAGGACCGCGACGGCTTCGTGATGGGCGAGGGTGCCGGCGTGGTGGTGCTGGAAGAATACGAGCACGCCAAGGCGCGCGGTGCGAAGATCTACGCTGAGATCGGCGGCTATGGCATGTCCGGCGATGCGCATCACATCACCGCGCCGGCCGAGCATCATGACGGCGCCTTCCGCGCGATGAAGGCGGCCTTCAAGAATGGCGGCCTGTCTCCGGAAGATGTCGACTATATCAACGCGCACGGCACCTCGACCCCGATGGGCGACGATCTGGAGCTGGAAGCGGTCGAGAACATGTTCGGCGCGCATGGCAAGAAGGTCGCGATGTCCTCCACCAAATCCGCGATCGGGCATCTGCTCGGCGCCGCCGGGGCGGTGGAGACGATCTTCTCGATCCTGGCGATCCGCGACAATGTCGCCCCGCCGACGCTGAACCTGCATAATCCGAGCCGTGAGTCCGTGGTCAACCGCGTGCCGCTGACCGCGCAGGCGCGCAAGATCGACGTGGCCTTGTCCAACAGCTTCGGCTTTGGCGGCACCAACGCCTCCATCCTGTTCAAGCGGGCCAACTGATCCATCTTGCGCTGGCGGGGCCGTCTCTTTCTCGTCCTGCTGGTTCTGCTGACCGCGATCAATGCGGGGCGGATGGCGGTTCACGAGAGTTATGACGGCCCGGGTGCCGGGCGCTCGGATCTGATCCTGGTGGTGCCGCCCGGCGGCACCCAACAGGTCGCCTCCACCCTGGCGAAGGCCGGGGTGATCGACTATAAGCTGATCTTCCGCGCCGCCGCCTGGTTCACCCGCGGCCAAGGGCCGTTGCGGACGGGCGAATATCTCTTCCCCCAGCATGCCAGCCTGCATCAGATCCTGGATATTCTGCGCCATGGCGCCGAGGTGCAGCACCAGGCCACCATCCCGGAAGGGCTGACCGGCAGCCAGATCGCCGATATCCTCAATGCTCTGCCGGTGGCCACGGGCCATGTGGCGCCGCCGGCCGAGGGGGCGGTGCTGCCGCAGACCTATGATTATGTCTATGACACGCCCCGCAATACCATTCTGGCCCGGGCCGAGGCGGCGATGCAGGGCAAGCTCGCCAGCCTGTGGGCGGGGCGCGACCCTGCCGTGCCGCTGGACAGCCCGGCCCAGGCGGTGATCCTGGCCTCCATCGTCCAGCAGGAGACGCCGCTGGAGAGCGACATGCCGATGATTGCGGCGGTGTATGAGAACCGGCTGAAGGCGGGGATGAAGCTGCAGGCGGACCCGACGGTGATCTATGCGGCCACGGACGGCAAGCAATCTGGCGGGACCGGCATCACCAAGGCGGATCTGGCGCTGGATTCGCCCTATAATACCTATGTTGTCCAGGGCCTGCCGCCCGGGCCGATTTGCAATCCGGGGGAGGCGGCGCTGCAGGCGGTGCTGCATCCGGCGCAGAGTGATGCGCTCTATTTCATCGCCGCCAAGGATGGCACCGGCCGCTCGGTGTTTTCAACCGGGCTGAAACAGCAGCTGGACAACATCCAGCATCTCTGGAACCAAAAAAACTAGAGCCTCAAGCTTTTAGCTTGAGGCTCTAGTTTTTTTTTAGCGAGCAATTTCATGTGCTTATCTTGACGCTGGCGCGTCAACCTAAACACATATTGCTCTAAAATTCGCAAAAGTTTTTTGGTGCCGCTTTTTTTCAAAAAAGCGGCAAAACCCCAGACGCCTATGCACGAACCGCGACAGCGCAAGAAAAAAGCAGCCCGAAAGCCGCTTTTTTGTGGTCAGCCCTTCGGCCCGAAGCCCAGGAACCCGGCCTGCGGGTCAGGCGTGCCGGTGCCGGCATTGCCGTAATGCGGCGCGGGGCTGGCCTTGGCCGGCTGCATCGGGGCCTGCTTATGGGATTTTGCCTGCTTGCTGCCCTTTGCCGGGGCGGCTGGGGCGTTGTTCAGCGTCCAGGGCTTACCCATGGTGCCGCCGCCGCCCTGCGCCGCGATCTCGTTGCGGCTGCCCAGCAGCATGAAGGTGATGGCGTTGCGGTTCAGCGCGATCGACATATCGATCGGCGTCTCGCCGAACTGGTTCTTGGCCGAAAGCTGCGCGCCACGGCTGATCGCGTCCTGCGCGGAGCCGTAATCATTCTTGCTGATGGCGGTGAACAGCTCCTGCGTCGGGTCGCCGCCGATGGGCGCCTTCAGCTGCGGCCCGGTGGAGGGCGGAGCCATATTGCCCACGCCCGGCAGGCCGCTCGGGGCGATCTGGGGTGCGCGCGGCTCCATTTTCGGGGCAGGCGCGCCGCCGGCGCCGCCCATGCTCATGCCAGAGCCCAAGCCGCCGGCCATTTGCGCGAAGGCGGGTGGCGCGAAGACGCAAAGGGTAAAGCCCAAGGCAAGGGAATGAGCACGTTTCATGGCCATGCTCTGTACTGCATGCGCAGGATGGCGTCCATGCGCATGCAGGGCGCGGCGGATTACTTCTGTTTTGCCTTCAGCGCCGCCAGCTCGCTTTGCAGCCGCTCCACCTCGGCGCGCAGGCTGGCGATCTCTTCCTGGCTGTCCTGCGGCGCCTCCGGCTTCGCCTCATTGCCGTAGAAGGGCGAGAACAGCGTCATCGCCCGCTCCATCATCGCCATGTTGCGCCGGCCCATATCCTCAACCCCCGGCGGCATGAACGGGCCGAAGGTCTTGGTTACGGTTTCGCGCACGCTTTCCTGCTGGCGCATGAAATTCGCCATCGCCTGCTCCAGATATTTCGGCATCAGCCCCGGCATCTCGGTGCCATAGACGCCGATGAGCTGGCGCAGGAAGGTGGTGGGCAGCAGCGCGTTGCCCTTGCCCTCTTCCTCGACGATGATCTGTGTCAGCACCGAGCGGGTGATGTCATCCCCGGATTTGGCGTCATAGACCACGAAATCGCGGTTATTGCGCACCATTTCGGCAAGGTTTTCCAGGGTGATGTAGCTGGAACTCTCGGTGTTGTAGAGCCGCCGGTTGGCGTATTTCTTGACGATGACGGGCTGCGGCGTGGACTGGACCGTTTCATTCATGGTTTTTCTTCCATCCCGATTCGTGATGAGACAATGTACCAGACCATAAAAACACGAAATTTGTGCGCTGCACAGGCTGGCCTTGCATGGCATTCCTGGCGAATGTGCCGGGGCCGGGTTACAAGGGGCAGGAGCACCGGCAGGGATTTCATGGCGCATGGACGAGACATTGGCCAAGGACTTCGTGGCCGTCTGGCAGAGCGAGCTGACCGCGATGGCGGCGGACCGCGAATTGCGCGAGTGCTGGGCCGCAACCTTGGCGCTCTGGGCGCAGGCGGCGGGCGCCGCCGCGGCGCTGATGCCGCATGAGCCCCCGCCCGGAAGCTCCCGCCCCGCTCAGCCGGCGCGGCCCGCGCCCGCTGCTGCTGCATCTGGGCCTGGCCTGGATGAGGTCGAGCGGCTCAGCCGCCGCGTCGCTGAACTTGAACAGCGTCTGGCCCAGCTTCTCGACCGGCGAGACGCTGGCTGACCCGCAGGCGGTTGAAGCTCTGTTCCGGGAGATGCTGCGCCAGGACAAGGCGCTGATTGCCGGCATCGCCGCTTATCGCCGGGATGGCTATGTGCGCGAGATGCGCGACCCGCCGGCGATCTGGGAGGAAGGCGAGAGCCGGGTGCTGGATTATGGCGGGGAGGGCACCAAGGTGCTGTTCGTCCCCAGCCTGATCAACCGCGCCTATATTCTCGATCTGATGGAAAACGCCTCGATGCTGCGCTGGCTGAGCGGGCAAGGGCTGCATCCTTATCTGCTGGATTGGGGCTGGCCGGGCGAGGTGGAGCGGCGCTTCTCCCTCACTGATTACATCGCCGGCCGGCTGGAACGCGCGCTGGCGGCGCTGGAGGGGCCGGTGGTGCTGGCCGGCTATTGCATGGGCGGGCTGCTGGCGCTGGCCGCCGCCTTGCGCGCCCCGGCCAGGGTGAAGGCGCTGGCGCTGCTCGCCACACCCTGGGATTTTCACGCCGAGGATGCGGATACCGCGCGGCGTGTCGCCGAGATGGTGCCCTTCATGGAAGCGACGATGCAGTTTTCCGGCACTTTGCCGATCGACGCGCTGAACACGATGTTCGCCATGGTCGATCCGTTCGGGGTCGGCGAGAAATACCGGGATTTCGCCGGGCAGGACAAAGCCAGCGCGCGCGCCCGGCGCTTCGTGGCGATGGAGGATTGGCTGGCCGATGGCGTGCCGCTGGCCGCCCCGGTGGCGCGCGAGGCACTCTCCGGCTGGTACGGCGCCAACAGCACCGCGCGCGGGCAATGGCGCGTGGCCGGGCTGGCGGTGGACCCGGCGAAGCTGGAGATGCCCGCCTTCTGCGCCATTCCGGCGCGGGACCGGCTGGTGCCCGCCAGCTCGGCCCGGGCTTTGGCGGCGCGTTTGCGCCATGTCACGGTGATCGAGCCGCAGGCAGGGCATATCGGCATGGTGGCCGGCACCCATGCGCAAACGTCGCTTTGGCGGCCTTTCGCGGATTGGGTGCTCGGTCTATCGTGAGTGCAACGACTACGAGACTGATAAAAGGAAACCAGGACATGGAAGATATCGTCATCGTCTCCGCGGCGCGTACCCCGGTTGGCAGCTTCAATGGCGCCTTCGCCACCACCCCGGCGCATGTGCTGGGCACCGTCGCGCTGAAGGCCGCCATCGCCCAGGCTGGCCTCTCCCCTGAAGATATCGATGAGGCGATCCTGGGCCAGGTGTTGACCGCCGCCCAGGGCCAGAACCCCGCCCGCCAGGCCGCCCGCGCCGCCGGCATCCCGGACAGCAAAACCGCCTTCGGCATCAACCAGGTCTGCGGCTCGGGCCTGCGCGCCGTGGCGCTGGCGGCCCAGCAGATCGCCTCCGGCGAGAGCAAGATCGTCATCGCCGGCGGCCAGGAGAGCATGAGCCTCTCCACCCATGCCGCCTATCTGCGCGCCGGGCAGAAGATGGGCGATATGAGCTTCATCGACACCATGATCAAGGACGGTCTGTGGGACGCCTTCAACGGCTATCACATGGGCATCACCGCCGAGAACGTCGCCAAGCATTGGCAGATCACCCGCGACGAGCAGGACGCGCTGGCTTTGGGCTCGCAGCAGAAGGCCGCCGCGGCGCAGAAAGCCGGCAAGTTCAAGGACGAGATCGCCCCGGTGACGCTGAGCTCGCGCAAGGGCGAGGTGGTGGTCGAGAATGACGAATATATCCGTCACGACGCCTCCGCCGAGACCATGGCCAAGCTCCGCCCCGCTTTCACCAAGGACGGCACCGTCACCGCCGGCAATGCCTCTGGCATCAATGATGGCGCCGCTGCTCTGGTGGTGATGAGTGCCAAGGAAGCCGCGGCGCGCGGCCTCACCCCGCTGGCGCGCATCGCCAGCTTCGCCACCGCCGGCGTGGACCCGGCGCTGATGGGCTCCGGGCCGATCCCCTCCTCCAAGAAAGCGCTGGAGCGCGCCGGCTGGAAGGTTGGTGATCTCGACCTGATCGAAGCCAACGAGGCCTTCGCGGCGCAGGCGGCGGCGGTGAACAAGGAGCTGGGTCTCGACCCGGCGAAGGTGAATGTGAATGGCGGCGCCATCGCCATCGGCCATCCGATCGGCGCTTCGGGCGCGCGCATCCTCACCACGCTGCTGCATGAGATGAAGCGCCGCGATGCCAAGAAGGGTCTGGCGACTTTGTGCATCGGCGGCGGCATGGGTGTCGCCATGTGCGTCGAGCGCTAGGTTTTTCGAAAATATCAAACCCCAGGCCAAGGCCTGGGGTTTTTTAATGTCTTGTGCCACCTTACCTGTTGCGTGGCACGCAAACGAAGCGAGGAAACATGGCGGTCAGCAAAGTCTCTCCCAATGCCGTGGAGGCCCTGAAGGGCAAGTTGTTCGACGGTATGACGATCATGTCCGGCGGGTTCGGCCTGTGCGGCATTCCGCAGACATTGATCGAGGCGATCCGGGAGTCCGGGGTGAAGGATCTCACCGTGATTTCCAACAATGCCGGTATCGATGGCGCCGGGCTCGGCATTCTGCTGGAGACGCGCCAGATCAAGAAGATGATCTCATCTTATGTCGGTGAGAACGCCACCTTCGCGAAGCAGTTTCTCGCCGGGGAGCTGGAGATCGAGTTCAACCCGCAAGGCACGCTGGCCGAGCGCATCCGTGCTGGCGGGGCAGGGATTCCGGCCTTCTTCACCGCCACCGGCTATGGCACGCAGATCGCCGAGGGCAAGGAAACCCGGGAATTCAACGGCCGCCATTACGTGATGGAAACCGGGTTGTTCGCGGATCTCTCCATCGTGCATGCCTGGAAGGCCGATACCGAGGGCAATCTCGTCTATCGCAAGACGGCGCGCAATTTCAATCCGATCATGGCGACGGCGTCGAAATTCACCGTGGCCGAGGTTGAGGAGATCGTCGAGCCGGGGCAGATCGACCCGGATCACATCATCACGCCCGGCATCTTCGTGAAGAAGATCGTGAAGCCCGCCACCATCGAAAAACGCATCGAACAGCGCACCGTGCGCAAGAAGGAGGGTTGATCCATGCCCTGGAGCCGCGACGACATGGCCGCCAAGGCCGCCGCCGAACTTGAAGACGGGTTCTATGTGAATCTCGGCATCGGCATTCCCACGCTGGTCGCCAACCATATTCCCGAGGGCATGACCATCCAGCTGCAATCCGAGAACGGCATGCTGGGCATGGGGCCGTTCCCTTATGAGGGCGAGGAGGATGCGGATCTGATCAATGCCGGCAAGCAGACAGTGACCGCGCTACCGACCACCAGCTTTTTCGATTCCGCCCAGAGCTTTGGCATGATCCGTGGCGGGCACATCGATATTTCCATTCTCGGTGCGCTGCAGGTGGCGGAGACTGGCGATCTCGCCAACTGGATGGTGCCGGGCAAGATGGTGAAGGGCATGGGCGGGGCGATGGATCTCGTCGCCGGCGTATCGCGCGTGGTGGTGCTGATGGAGCATACCGCCAAGGGCGAGGCAAAAATTCTGAAGGAATGTTCTCTGCCTTTGACCGGCAAGGGGGTGGTGAGCAAGATCATCACCGATCTCGGCGTGTTCGAGGTGAGGAAGGGCGAGAGGCCCGGCCTGGTGCTGATCGAACACGCGCCGGATGTCACGGTTGAAGAGATCAAAGCCAAAACCGAAGCCGACTTCGCCGTGGCTTTAGCCTAAAGTTTCAAAAGTTTTTGAGGGTGCGGGAACCTTTTTCAAAAAGTTCCCGCCTCTTTCCGCCAAATCCAGACCATAACCAGCAGATTGAGTAGGGCGGTCACGAGCAAAATCGTCCCCGACCCCACCCCTTTCGCATAAGCCAGCGCCTCCAGCCCGCCCGCTGCCAAGGTCGCTGCCGCGTTCAGCATATTATTGGCGCTCACCATGCGTGCGCGTGCCGCCGCCGGGCTCGCGGTTTGCAGCAGCACGTAGAAGGGCACGGAGAACAGCCCGCCGCACAGCGCCAGCGCCGCCAGATCCAGCAGCAGATGCCAGCCGGCAAACTGCCCCAACAGGGCGGCGATGTCCGGCGCGACGATGTGGCCGCTGCTGTTGGCGAAATCCGCGATGAACAGGCTCAAGCCCAGCCCCGCTGGCAGCACCAGCCGCAGCGGCCGCGTTGTGTGCACAAAGCGCGCCGCCAGCAGCGCGCCCACCCCCACCCCAATGGCGAAGATGCCCAGCAGCAGCGTCACCACATGCGCATCCGCCAGCAGCCGGGTGCGGGCCAGCACCGGGAAGGCCGCCAGCACGCTGGCCCCCAGCGCCCAGAACCAGGAAATGCCCCAGCAGGCGAACCAGACCGGGCGGATGCGCGCGGCCTCGCGCAGCAGGGCCACGCCGGCGCGCCAGAGCCGCCACTCCGTGCGCAGCCCCGGCGCGCTGGCCGCCCCGCGCGGAATGGCGCGGGCGCTGGCAATGCCGGCGAGCGCCAGCGCGATCGCCACGCCAGGGGCGAGCCAGACGCCATGTGGCGCGGTAATCAACGCCCCGCCGCCCAGCGTGCCGAGGACGATGCCGGCAAAGGTCCCGGCCTCGATGCCGCCATTCGCCCGCACCAGCGCATCGCCGGTGAAGCGCTCGGGCAAAATCCCGTATTTCAGCGGCGAGAAGAACGCCGCCTGCAGCCCCAGCCCGAGCAGCACGGCCAGCAGCAGGATGAAGCTGCCGCTGAGAAACCCGGCCAGCGCCAGGAACATCAGCCCCAGCTCCCAATATTTGGTCAGCAGCATCAGCCGCGCCTTGTCATGCGCATCGGCTAGCTGCCCGGCCGGGGCGGAGACGAGGATATAAGGCAGCAGAAACACCCCGCCGGAGAGGGCGGAGAGCGCGCCCGCCATCCCCGCCGGCAGCTTATACAGGGCGAGCACCACCAGAGCGGTCTTGAACAGATTATCGTTCAGTGCGCCCAGCGCCTGGGTGATGAAGATCGGCCAGAAGCCGGCGCGCTTATCCACGGTACGGCGCCGTCAGTACCAAAGCGCCCCAGCCGCAAAAGGCCCCGGTGAGCAGCCCGGCCAGCACGTCCGAGACGAAATGATAATCCGCGCAGACCAGCCCGGCCATCACCGCCAGCAGGATCGCCGCGTAGAGCGGCCGCCACCGTGGCCGCAGCACCCACAGCACCGCCAGAGGGGCGGCGGCATAAGAGGTGTGGCCGGAGGGGAAGGCGCCATACCAGACGCTCTGCGCGAAGGGATGAAAGCCAGCATCGCCGAATTTCAGGAAAGTGCCGGGCCAGGCGCGGCCGAACATCCATTTCAGCTCATCCTTGGCGGCGGTGGCGGCCAGGGTGGCCACCGCCATCGCCAGCCAAAGCCGCGAGGGGCCGGCCTGGCCGCGCAGCCGCTGGCTTAACGCCGCCAGCAGCACCAGCCCGGCCATCGGCAGGCTCAGCAGGGAGGGGGCGGCCATTGCCTGGAACAGCGGCTTTGGCGCTTTATGCTGCGCCCAGAACTGAGCCACGCTCTGGTCCAGCGTGAATATGCAAATGACCGACAAAGCCGCGACGCCCCCCGCCGCGGCGCTCCACAGCACAGACGGGGATGGCCCTTTTCTCAGGGGATCAACACGGTGCTGCCGGTGGTCTGGCGGGCTTCCAGCGCGGTATGGGCGGCGGCGGCCTGCTCCAGCGGAAAGCTCTGGTTGACGCTGATCTTCACCGCGCCGGAACCAACGACATCGAACAGAGCCGCGGCACCGGTGAGAATATCCGCCTGCGCCGACATATAGCTGGCGAAGCTCGGCCGGGTGAGGAACAGGCTGCCCTTGGCCGCCAGGGTGGAAAGCTCCACCGGCGGCACCGGGCCGGAGGCGTTGCCGAAACAGGCCATCAGCCCCAGCGGGGCCAGGCAATCCAGGCTGGCATTGAAGCTGTCCTTGCCGACACTGTCATACACCACCGGCACCATCGCCCCGCCGGTGATCGCCTTCACCTCGGCGGGCAGGTTGGTATAGCCGATGATGCTGTGCGTGGCGCCATGGGCGCGGGCGATCTCGGCCTTGGCCTCGGAGGAGACCACGCCGATCACCTCCGCCCCCAGCGCCTTCGCCCATTGGCACAGAATCAGCCCCACCCCACCGGCGGCGGCGTGGACCAGGATGGTCTGGCCAGGCTGCAGCTTGTAGGTGCGGTGCAGGAGGAAATAGGCGGTGAGGCCCTGCAGCATCATCGCTGCGGCGGTTTTGGAATCGATGCTCTCCGGCAGCTTCACCAACTTCTCGGCATTGATCACGCGTTCGGTGGCATAGGCTCCCAGCGGGCCGCCGGCATAGGCCACGCGCTCGCCAGGTGCGAAGCCCTTCACCTTCTCGCCCACCGCCAGCACCACGCCGGCGCCTTCCATGCCCAGCGTGGTCGGCAGCGCCGCCTTGTAGAGGCCGGTGCGGAAATACACGTCGATGAAATTCAGCCCCACCGCCTCATGCTTCACCAGCACCTCGTTCGGGCCGGGCTGCGGGGTGGGCACCTGCTCCCATTTCAGAACCTCGGGCCCGCCATGGGCATGGATGCGGATGGCCTTGCTCATGCGGATAGCGCCTTGGTGCGGGTTTCGAGTGCCAGCAGCAGGCGCTTGGTCTCCAGCCCCTCGCCGCCGGAATAGCCGCCAAGGCCGGCGCTTGCGAGCACGCGGTGGCAGGGAATGAGAATGGGGATCGGGTTGGCGGCATTGGCCCCGCCGACGGACCGCGCCGAGCCCCCCGCCGCCTGGGCGATTTCGGTGTAAGAGCGGGTCTGCCCGTGCGGAATGGCGCGCAGCGCCGCCCAGACGCGCTGGCGATAAGCGCTGCCCATCGGCTTCAGCGGCAGATCCGCCGGCAGCGGCGCCTCGCCGTCGAAATACGCATCCAAAGCCGTCTTGGCGCGGGTCAGCAGGGGCGAGGGCTCCTGCAGGCTGCCCCAGCCCCATTCAAGGGCGACGATGGCGCCATCCTCCTCGAACAAGGTCAGGTCACCCACCGGGGTGTGCAGGGAAAGCGAAGCCATGGGCGGAGGCTAGACGCAGCGCATCCGGGTTTCAAGCGGGGTTGCGGCGCGGGGGCGTGATCCGGCAGATTACCGGGCGTGAAGATGCGCTCCATCCTGCGTTCAGTTTCGCCCCTCGCCGCACTTGGCCTCGCTTTGGCGCTGGTCGCCTGCGCGGGTGGGCCAAGGCTGGAATCGCCTTCGCATTTCGGCACCGCCACGCATCTCTCCTGCGTGCCTTATGCCCGCGATGTCTCGGGCATTCAGCTCAGCGGCGATGCCTATGAATGGTGGGGCGAGGCGCAAGGCCGCTATCCGCGCGCGCATGAACCGCGCCTGGGCGCGGTGCTGGTGCTCAAACCCCGTGGCGCCATGGATGTCGGCCATCTGGCGGTGGTCACCGGGCTGGAATCGCGCCGTGAAATTCTCGTGACCCAGTCCAACTGGCTGCCGGGGCGCATCGAGCATGACCAGCCGGTGGTGGATGTCTCGCCGGAGAATAACTGGACCCAGGTGCGGGTCTGGTACGAGCCGGCGCATGCGCTGGGCATCACCCGCTACCCCGCCTATGGCTTCATCCTGCCGAACTAGCTAAGAGGCGCCCATGATACGCGGCGCTTTCACCGTCGGAGCCTGGACGATGGCGAGCCGCGTGCTCGGCTTTGTCCGTGACATCCTCATCGCCGCCGTGCTCGGCACCGGCCCGGTGGCGGATGCGTTTTTCGTAGCGCTGCGATTACCGAATTTGTTCCGCCGGCTGTTCGGCGAGGGCGCCTTCAACGCCGCCTTCGTGCCGGCCATCTCCACCATCCTGCACAAACAGGGGCTGCGTGCCGCCACCGACTTCGCCGAGGAGGCGACGGCGGTGATGGCGTTCTGGCTGGGCGGCATCACCATCATCGGTGAAATTTTCATGCCCTGGCTGCTCTATGTGCTCGCACCTGGCTTCGCCGGGCATGGCGGGCGGTTTGATCTGGCGGTGGGGATGTCGCGGGTGATGTTCCCGTATCTGTTCTTCATCTGCCTCACCGCTCTTTTCTCCGGCGTGCTGAACGCGATGAGCCGCTTCGCCGCCGCCGCCGCCGCCCCGGTGCTGTTCAACCTGTTCATGATCGCGGCGATGCTCTGGCTCGCCCCTTATACGCGCAATCCCGGTTACGCGCTGGCCTGGGGGGTGACGGTTTCGGGCGTGGCGCAGCTGGCGCTGGTGCTGTGGGCCATCCGCCGGGCGGGGATGCGCTTCACCCGGCCGAAACTGCGCTTCTCCCCGCATATCCGCCAGATGTTCCGGCGCATGGCCCCGGCCTTGGTCGGGGCGGGGGTGACGCAGCTGAATGTCTCCATCGACATCATCATCGGCACGCTGCTGCCGGCGGGCTCGGTCTCCATCCTCTATTACGCGGACCGGGTGAACCAGCTGCCGCTCGGCGTCATCGCCACCGCCGCCGGCACCGCTTTGCTGCCGGCGGTGACGCGCAATATCGCGCTGGGCGAGGAAGCGGAGGCGAATACCGCGCTCAACCGCGCCTTCGAATCCGTGCTTATGCTGACTTTGCCGGCGGCGATTGGGCTATCGGTGGCGGCGAAAGCGGTGATGGATGTGGCCTTCGTGCGCGGCGCCTTTTCGGCGCATGACGCGGTGTTGGCCGGGCGCTCGCTGGCCGCCTTCGCGCTCGGCCTGCCGGTGTTCGCGCTGATCAAGATTTTCACCCCCGGCTTTTACGCGCGCGGTGATACGGTGACACCGCTGAAAATCGGCATCTTCGCGGTGCTGCTGAATCTCGGGCTCAATCTCTTGTTCATGCACCCGTTGAAGGCGGTGGGGCCGGCTTTGGCCACCTCGCTCTCCTCCGCCTGCAACGCGCTGTTGCTGTTTTGGCTGCTGCGCCGGCGCGGGCATTTCCGCTTCGATGCGCTCTCCCGCCGGCGGATTCCGCGCATTCTGCTCGCGGGCGTGGTCATGGCCGCCGCCCTGTGGGGGGTGCAGCGCCTGCTGCCGCAAAGCGTCGCCAGCCTGCCTTATTTCCTGCTGCTGGTGGTGGTGGGGGCGCTGTTCTATTTCGGCCCGGGCCTGGCGCTGAAGGCGTTCGACCTGGCGGGCTTCCTGGGGCTGCTGCGCCGGCGCAAGCGCGGCTGAACATTCCATCGCCGCGTCGCGGCGATGGAATGGCGTCACAGGCTAAATCAGCTTCAGCCGCCGCACCTCGCCGGCCAGGGCCTGGCCGATGGCTGCATTATTCTCGGCGGTGAGATGGATGCCATCCACCCCGCCGGTTGCGGTGACGCTGCCGGCATCGAAGCACGCAACTTTCATGAAATCCGCCATGTCCTCATACAACGCCGCCAGCGCCATGGATTTCGCCTGGCCGCCCTCCATCATCTGCGCGAACCAGGGCACGGCGGAGGCGGCGAGGGGCGGCGGTGCCACCACCAGCGTTCGCGGTGCCGGATAGGCCGAGCCGACCCCGCTGGCACGCACCTGCAGCACCAGCTTCTGCATGCCGACCGCGATCTCGAAGGCGCTGCGGCCATAAAGCCGTTTGCAATCATTGGTGCCGAGCATGATGATCACCAGATCCAGCGGCATGTGGCTGGCCAGCGCGGCGGGCAGATAGGCCGAGCCGTCCAGCTTCGGGTCCAGCGGGTCGGCGATGCTGGTGGTGCGGCCGTTCAGCCCTTCCTCGATGATCTCATATCCCGCCCCCAGCGCCGCCGCCATCACCCCGGGCCAGCGCTGGGCAAAATTGTAGCGCGGCGAGGGCGGGGCTTCCGCCCGTGGCACCCAGCCCCAGGTGAGGGAATCGCCGAAGCACAAAATTCGTTTCGCCTGCTCGCTCATGCGCTGCCTCCTGAGCGGGGAGGCTAACCGTGGCACCCCGCCGGGGCAACCCGGCCTCAGAGCGAGATGGGTTGACACCCACGCGCTCCGCTCATGTTTTGGCGAGCAATTTCATGCGTTCAGGGTGACGCTGCCGCGTCAACCTCAACGCATATGGCTCTAATCCAGTTGGGTGCCGCTGGTGAGGTTGTTGTAATGCGCGATCGGCTGCGGCCTGCCGATCAGATAGCCCTGCAGCACCTGGCAGCCCGCGTCGCGCAAGGATTTGGCCTGGGTCTCGGTCTCCACCCCTTCGGCGACGACATTCAGCCCCAGCGCCCGGCCCAGATCCAGCACCGCGGCGATTACCGCCTCGGTACGCTCATCCGCCCCGAGATCCTGAACGAAGCGGCGGTCGAGCTTGAGCTTGTCGAACGGGAAGCTGCGCAGGGTCGCCAGTGAGGAATAGCCGGTGCCGAAATCATCCAGGGACACACGCACGCCAAGCGCCTGGAGCTGGTTCAGAACCTCGATGGCGGCGTCGACATCCGCCAGCAGCATGCTCTCCGTCACCTCCAGCTCCAGCCGGTGCGCGGCCAGCCCGGTCTCCGCCAGAATTTGCGCCACCAGCTCCGGCAGCCGGCCTTTTTGCACCTGCACCGCCGAGATGTTCACCGCGACATGCAGCGGCACCGCCCAGCCCACCGCGGCGCGGCAGGCTTCCCTCAGCACATAGGCGCCAATCTCCAATATATGGCCGGACTCCTCGGCAAGCGGGATGAAGATGTCGGGCGGGACATCGCCCCCGGCCCGGTGCCAGCGCAGCAGTGCCTCGAAGCCGGTCACCTGATTGCGGGCGACATCGTGCAGCGGCTGGTACACCACCTCGAACTCTCCGCGCTCGCGCGCCCGGCGCAGATCCGCCACCATCCGGTCGCGGGCCAGCTGGCTGTCATTGATGGCGGTGTTGAAAAAGGCAAAGCCGTTGCGGCTGGCGGATTTCACCTGGTAGAGCGCCATGTCGGCATGGGAGATCAGCGCCTCGGCGGTGTCGCCATCGGCCGGGGCGAGGGCGATGCCGATCGAGACGGTGGGCATCAGCGTGTCGTAATCGGTATGTTCCAGCAGGTTGCGCACCTTGCCGGTCAGCCGCTCGGCAAGGCTGCTGGCATCGGTGGCGCTGGCGATGTCGGTTTGCAGGATCACGAATTCATCCCCGCCCATGCGGGCGACCATGTCGCAATCGCGCACCTCGCCGGTCAGGCAGGCGGCGAGGTCGATCAGCAGCCGGTCGCCGGCGGCATGGCCATAAAGATCGTTGACGGTCTTGAAGCGGTCGAGATCGAGCACATGCACGGCGAATTGGGAGCCGTAGCGCCGGCTCAGCGCCAGGGAAGCGGTCAGTTGCTCCTGCAGGCGGCGGCGATTGGCCAGCCCGGTCAGCGGGTCATGGTTGGCGAGATAATGGATGCGCTCGGCGGCGCGGCGGGTTTCGGAAATATCCTGGGTGATGACCAGGAACCCGACCACCGTGCCGGCCTCGTGCTCGGGCAGAACCTCGGTGCGGAACCAGGCGCTTTGGTCCGGATTGGGCCACTCCACCGCGCCGCCCTCCTGCACGAACAGCGCCTCGACGCTGTTGCGATAATCCGGGGCGATCTGTTCGAGAAACCAGCCCAGCCCGCGCTGCGCCGGGGCGCGGGCGACGGCCGCATCCGCCTCGATCTGCTGCACCAGCCCGTCCGGATGGCTGATCCGCCACGCAGAAAGCTTCATGATGCGTTGCACATTGCTGAGGGCATCGGCGTAAGAGCGGGTGCGGGCCACGGCACGCTGGGCGGATTCCAGCATGAAATTGGTCAGCAGAGCGGTTTTTTGCACGGTCAGATCTTCGCTTGCCGTGCTCAGCCGGATGCTGAAATTCCCGCCAATGACGCCGCACATGGACTGGCACAGCGCCTCGATGGCGCTGCGGTCGATCCCCTGATCCGCCATCTCGGCGGGAAAATCATGGTCCGCCATGTCAGGCGGGCTGCAGGCGAACGTCGATCACGGTTTCGCTGGCGCTGAGATCGCCCTCGACGATATTGAAGCTGGCCACCTCGCCGCGCCGCTGCGCCAGCCGGCGGGCCAGGGCGCAATAGAACACGCCCAGCCGGTTATCAGAGCGATAATGCACCCTGACCCCGTCAGGCAGCGGCACCACGCGGAATTTATCGTTGATCTTCTGTTGCGCCCCGGCACGCAGGCCACAGGCGAGGCTGGCATGGATTTCCGGCTGGATGAGCAGGAAGCCCCGCGTATCCGGCGCGGCGGCGAAAAAGCCGGAGAAGGTGGTCTCCGCCCAGTCCAGAAAAAACACCGCCAGCGCGTCGAACACCGCCTCACGATCCATGCCGGCTTCCTCGGCCAGCGCTTCGATCAGCCGGCAGCAGGTTTCATCGTCATATTCGGTATCCAGCCGGAAACTCTGCGTCGCTGGCAGCCCGATTTTTTCCAGCAACGCCGCGCGGGTCTGCGGTGAATGGTTGGCGCGGATATAGCCGTCCACCGTGTGAGGAATAATACCCAGCATGAAATAACGATCTCGCGAAAAACTTACAGGGGAATTAATTCAGAGGATAGGGAGGTGAGGTGGCAACGGCGCACTTGGGAATCAATCCCTATTGTCTGTTTTCCGTTTGCCGGTTAACCCGAGGGCGATCAAGGAGTACAGACGCTCATGGCCCGCATATTTTCCGGCATCCAGCCTACCGGCATCGCGACGCTCGGCAATTATCTCGGCGCGCTGCGCAACTGGGTGGCGCTGCAGGACGGCGCGGATGAGTGCATCTATTGCCTGGTGGATCTGCATGCCATCACCACCTTCCAGGAGCCGGCGTCCCTGCGCGAACAGACCTATGGCATGGCGGCGCTGGTGCTGGCCTGCGGGATCGACCCTGAGCGCTCCATTCTGTTCCACCAATCCGCCGTCTCCGCCCATGCGCGTCTGGGCTGGATTTTCAATTGCGTCGCCCGCATGGGCTGGCTCAAGCGGATGACCCAGTTCAAGGACAAGGCCGGCAAGAATCAGGAAGAGGTCTCCACCGGGCTGTTCATGTATCCGAACCTGATGGCGGCGGACATCCATGCCTACCACGCCACCAAGGTGCCGGTGGGGGACGACCAGCTTCAGCATATCGAGCTGGCCAACGATATCGGGGAAAAATTCAACCATGATTTCGGGGTGGAGTTCTTCCCGCGCATCGAGCCGTTGATTGTGAAGGAGACCGCGCGGGTGATGTCCCTGCGTGACGGCACCAAGAAAATGTCGAAATCCGACCCGTCCGATCAGTCGCGCATCAACATGACCGACGATGCGGATACGATCAGCCAGAAGATCCGCAAGGCGAAGACCGATACCGAGGCGCTGCCGGATAATCTGGCGGCGTTGGCGCAGCGGCCGGAGGCGCGCAATCTGTTGGGGATCTTCGCGGCGGTGTCCGGTGAAAGCCAGGAGGCGATTCTGGCGCGCTTCGCCGGCGGCGGTTTCGGCCCGTTCAAAAACGCATTGGCCGAGGCGCTGGTGGCGCATGTCGCCCCCATCGGCGCGCGCGCCAAAGAGTATCTGGCCGACAAGGCGGAGCTGGACCGGATTTTGCAGAAAGGGGCCGCGAAAGCCGCCGCCATCGCTCAGCCGATCACCGCCGAGGCGGAGCGCATTGTCGGATTTTTGCCCAGCGCGGGCTGATTTGGGTATGATGCCGGCATGGTCTGGAAAACCCTCGCCCGGCATGTGATCTCCCGCGCCGCCCCCGCCCAAGCGGCGGATGCGGCGCTGGCCAAAACCCTGCGCGCCCGGCTGGAAGCGGCGGGGCAGAAAAAGCTGGGCCGCGCCTTGGCCATTCGCCACGTGCCCGCCGGCAGCTGCAATGGCTGCGAGCTGGAGCTGCGCGCCACCCAGAACCTGATCCACGACCTCACCCAATATGGGCTGAGCTTCACCCCCAGCCCGCGCCATGCGGATATTCTGCTCATCACCGGTGTCGCCGGGGTGAATATGCGCGAGGCGGTGCTGCAGGCCCGCGCCGCGATGCCGGACCCGGCCTTCGTGGTGGCCCTTGGCGATTGCGCCGTGGATGGCGGGGTGTTCAAGGGCTCCCCCGCCGTGGCCGGCGGCGCGGAGGCGTTCCTGCCGGTGGACCTCGTCATCGCGGGATGCGCGCCAACCCCCACGCAGATCATCCAGGGGCTGCTGGCGCTGCTGGAGGCGCATGGGGAAGGGGTGAGGGAGGTTGTGGGGTAGGTTGGTTGGGGGAGAGCGGAAACTGCCGCGTGTCCGCTGGGCGCCCGATTGGGTCATTCACGGGGCCTGGTCCAGCCCTCGAAAGCAGCCCTCCCCGCAAAAGCAGGGGTAAGTGTTGCTAACCTTGTCGCATGTCAGACGGCTTCTGCGGCAAAAACGCGCGACAAATGAACGCAAGGAAAACAATCGGTTGCGCCTCATCGCAGGCTGTCGCGCAAATCACAAGTTATGCGACAAATCACTCCTCATAGGAATATCCTGCGACTGGCTATTCCCGCAAGAATAGCTGAGATTCACAACGTTATTCGCGAGGCTTTCTAAACAGTGTTGTGAATCATCTTTGAGATGCCTAGTAATGCATCTTCGATCTGGCGCAAAAGTTCTCCAAAATCGGGAATGTTTTTTCTTGATTCCAAAGACAGAGCGTATTGTGTTTGCCATTCTCTAATATATTTTTCCAGGTAATCTAAGGCGTTGCTTTCGTCTTTGGTTGCCCAAATTAAATAATTCGGCCTTAGAGACCGAATTTGGTTTATTACTTTATAACCAAAATCAACTATTTCACGGGCAGTGTAGCTGGCTTCCCCGACCTGCTGCCACGATATCTTTTCGGCTAAGTTTAGACCATCCTCGAAAACCCTAACCAACGACTGGAGAGTAGAGTTTAGTACGGTCGCGCGCACCTCTTTCCGGCGTTTCTGGCGATCCTGAAAAGTACTGAAGACGATACCTCCCGCGGAGACCAAGACAGATAAACCCGTAAACAAGTCACCCACAGAAACCGTATTCTGAATCGTGATCATCAAATGCCCCCGCAACCTTTGTCGCCCTTTATCAGAATCACACCTGTCGCGTAACTCAGGAGTTATGCGACAAGGCAGAAACCAACGGGCCATTGCAATGGCAGCTCACCTTGACTTCCGCTCCAAACCCGCCCGTCAGCTCCCAGCTCAAGTCAGACCTAGGGCGCGGTCCGCCCAATGTCGCGGTTGGCACGACCCCCGCGCCCGCCTGCCTACCCCGGCAACTCCACCATCACCCTTAACCCGCCCCCCGGCCGGTCCAGCAACAGAATCCGTCCGCCATGGGCGATGATGATGTCATGCGCGATCGCCAGCCCCAGCCCGGTTCCGCCCGGCTGGTCGCTCTCGAAGGCGCGCAGCAGCGTTTCGCGTTTCGGCGCGGGAATGCCTGGGCCGTTATCGTCGATGAGGATCTGCACGCTGGTGCCGCTGCGCGCCGCGCTGACCCAGATCTGGCTGGCATGGCGCTGGCCGTTATCGATCAAATTCATCAGCGCGCGGCGCATCGCTTCCGGGCGCAGCGTCACGATCAAATCCTCCGGCACGGAGAGGCTCACCGCCGCGCCGGCGCGCCTCGCATCGGTGCAGAGATCCGCAAGCAATATCGGAAGATCGGTCGGCAGCGCCTGTTCCGCGCCTTCGCCGCGGGCGAAGCTGAGATAGATGCCGATCAGCTTCTCCATCTCCTCGATATCGCCTTCCATGTCCCGCATATCCTCTGGCGTGACACCGGGCTGCATCGCCAGCGCCAGGCGCAGCCGCGTCAGCGGCGTGCGCAGATCATGGCTCACCCCGGCCAGCATGGTGGTGCGCTGGGTAAGAAAGCGCAGCAGCCGCTCCTGCATGCGGTTGAAGGCGGCGCCAGCGCGGCGCACCTCGCTCGCCCCTTCCGGGCGGATCGGCCCGTTATCGCGGCCCATGCCGAAATTCTCCGCCGCCTCCGCCAGCCTGCGGATGCCACGCACCTGGGTGCGCAAAAACAACGCCGCCAAAACCACCAGCAGCAGCGCGGAGCCGATCAGCCAGACCAGAAAGATGTAGAAGGTGCCGATGAAAAGCCGTTTGCGCGGCACGTCGATGCGGATCACCCCGTCCGCCATCTGGATATTCACCCGCAATATGCCGGGGGTTTTATGCCAGGAGACATTGAAGGGCCGGTGCACATCCTGCGCCAGCGCATTGGCGAGGTCGTTATCCACCGGGCCGGGGGCGTCAGGCGGGGGCAGATGCTCCAGCGTCTCGCCGTTCAGAAAACTTGATTCGAAATTGAAATGCTTTTCTCCCTCCTGCAGCACCAGCGTGCGGTGCGCGGGGTCGCGCTCGATCTGGTCGATCATGAAGCCGATCTCGCCGCCCACTGCATCGGCCAGGCGCCGGGAAAGCTCGTCCAGATGCGAGCCGTAGAAAATCTGCAGCGCCACCGCCTGCAGCACCACCATCGGGATCAGCACGATCAGCAGCGAGCGCCCGAACAGCCCGCGCGGCAAAATTTTGCGGAACAGCCGGTCCGGCTGCAGCGGGCCGAGCCGCAGCTTCATGGCTGGCTCACGGCCCCGGCTTCAGCACATAGCCCTTGCCGCGCACCGTCTGCAGAAAGCGCGGCTCGCGCGGGTCCGGCTCGATCTTGCGGCGCAGCCTGGTCACCTGCACGTCGATGGCGCGTTCATTCACATCATCCAGCCCCATCGCCGCGGCCAGCGCCTCGCGCGAGAATGTCTCGTGCGGGCGCGCCGCCAGCGTGGTCAGCAGCGCCAGCTCCGCCCCGGTGAGGCGCACCCGTGCCTGCGGGCTGATCAGCTCGCCGCGCGCGGCATCGAAGCTGGCCTCGCCCAAAGGCAGCGGGCCGGTGGTGATGGCCGGCGGCTGGGCGCGGCGCAGCATGGCGCGCAGCCTGGCCACCAGCACTCGCGGGTCGAACGGCTTGCCGAGATAATCATCCGCCCCGGCCTCGAATCCGGCGACGACATCCTCGGGCGTATCCCGGGCGGTGAGCAGCAGGATCGGCATTGCCGGCGCGCGCTCGGCGCGCAGGCTGTTGGTGAGGTCCAGACCGGTTTCGCCGGGCATCATCACATCCAGCACCATCAGGTCGAATTCCATCGCCCGCAGCCGCTCGCGCGCCTCGGCCGCAGAGGCCGCGCGGGTGACGCGAAACCCGTTCTCGGACAGATAGCGCCCGGCCAGCTGCGCCAGCCGCGCATCGTCATCCACCAGCAGGATGTGTGGCGCGTCCTCGGGCGGGGGGCTGGCGCTGTGGCTCATGCGGGCTTACGGGCTGCGCGGCGCCTTGGCGGGGCGCGGCGCCTCCAGCGCATCCAGATGGGCGCGGCCCTGCTCGTTGATCAGCCCGCGCATCACCCGCTTGAAGCCTTCCACCGCCGGGCCGCCGGCCTCGCGATAGGCGCTGAGCAGGCGCTCGCGCTGGGATTCGAAAAGCTTGCGCTCCAGCGCCGCCCCCTTTTCGGTGAGGCTGAGCAGGCGCTGGCGCCGGTCCTTAGGCCCGGGCACCTGGTCGACATAGCCCTCCCGGATCAGTGGCCCGAGCACCCGGGTCAGGCTCTGCTTGGTGATGCCGAGGATGGAGAGCAGCTCGCCCACCTTCAGCCCCGGCTTGCGGCCGATCCAATGCAGGCAGCGATGATGGGCGCGGCCGAAATCCATGCTGGCGAGGATGGCATCCGGCGGGCCGTTGAGGTCGCGCAGGGCGAAAAACACCATGTCCTGCGCCGTGCGCAGCTCGTCTTCCCGCAGAAACAGCAGGCTGTTGCCGGGTGCCGGGTGCGAGGCGCCGGCCTGGGTTTCACGTTTGCCGGGCGGGAATGAGGGAGGCGTGGTTTCGGGCATGGCAGTATCTTGAACCGTTTGTTGGGCCGTTCGTGGTAATGCGGCTGTCTATTACGCAAAGCTTGATTGTCATCAGATCGTACCCCAATCGGATGGTTTTGGCCATGGCGCGTCGGGGGCGGCGTGCGTTGCCACGCATCTTATCATCTTGGTCGGGCCAGGGCCCGCAATGCTGTCCCGGAAGAGAACAGACGAGGGACGTTTCAGGTGCGACGCCCCCAGCCAATGCGGCGGCGAAAGGGCTAAAAAAAACGCCATCGGCTGGAAAGCTGACTTTTCAGTCAACTACGCCACTTACACCATATGCCGGATACTGGGCGAAAACTGATTCCTCTCGAAGGCTTGCGCGGCATCGCCGCCGCCATCGTCGTGCTGTACCATCTGGTGCTGGCCTACACGCCACACGGGGTGGGGGCGGTGCCGCATGGCCACGGGGTGCTGGATCTGCTGACCCAGTTCATCCTTGGCATGCTCAATGGCGGTGCCGCGGTGGCGGTGTTTTTCGTGCTTTCCGGCTTCATCCTCAGCCTGCCCTTCGCGCGGGACCGCCGGCCGGTGCGCGTCGCGGTGGCGATGCTCAAGCGCTGGCCGCGTTTGGCCTGCCTCACCGTCATCGCCTGCCTGTTCGCCTTCCTGCTGATCAGCTGGTCGGGGCTGGAATATAAGCAGGCGGCGCATGTCATCGGCGCGCAATGGCTGGCCACGCACGGCAATTCGCCGATCCGCCCGGCGCATCTCACCTGGTACGAGGCGCTGCGCGAAGGGCTGGTGAATGTGTTCATGCTGGGCGAGGTGAAGTTCGATTCGCCGCTCTGGACCATGCGTATTGAACTGTTCGGCTCCTTCGCCATCTTCCTGTTCGCGCCGGTGCTGTTCGCGCTGCGCAGCTGGGGGCTGCGGCTGGGGCTGATGGCGCTGGCGTCCTGGCTCGCCGGCACCTCCTACCCGTTCACCTTCTTCACCGATTTCCTTTGCGGCACGCTGCTGGCGATGCTGTTCGCGGAGAACCGGCTGCCGGCGCTGGGCAATAAATCCGCCTGCGCGCTGGGGCTGCTCGGGCTCTATCTGTTCAGCTTCACCTATGAGCAGACGCTGCTGATGCACGCGCCGCTGAAGGCGATCCTGCCCGGCGCCTGCAGCCATTATGTCTGGGATGCCGGGGCGGCGCTGATCATCATCGTGCTGCTCGGCAACCCGACCATGCGCCGGGTGTTCTCCGGCGGCTGGGCGGTGTGGCTGGGGCTGCTTTCCTTTCCGATCTATCTGCTGCACGGGCCGATTCTGCTCTCCGCCGGCGCCATCGCCTTCATGGCCGGGGTGGGCCAGCTGGGTGTGGCCGGGGCGGCGCTGGTGGCGGCGTTCTGCTCGATCGTGCTCACCTTGATCTGCGCGGTGCCGCTGGCCTGGGTGGACCAGATCTGGACGCGCCTGCTCTCGCGCCTGACCAAGCCACTCACCCGGCGCAGCGCGCGAAAGCCGGCGGCGATGCTGGAGACGGCGGGGCTGTAGGCCATACATTTCGGTGTGATGATATCGCGCCGGACAGGCTTTTTGTTGCGGCGTTTCATTGCTAGGTTGCGGGATAATTTTTCGGAGAGCCGCACCGCCGATGCCGATTTTCAACGCCAAGCTCTTTGCAACCTACTTGGTCCAGCACGTCTCGGCAAATCCGTTTGGAGAAGGCGCTTGCGCGAAACATGTGCGGTTGGCGCTGGCGGCTGGGGGGCTGAAGCCGATTACCTGGCCGGTTCCCGCGAAGGATTGGGGCGGCACCTTGCTGGCTCTGGGCTTCAAGCCGGTTTCCGCTGTTGGGTACGTGCCGCAGCTTGGTGATGTGATCGTGATGCAACCACCCAAGGGCGAAAAGCCTTACGGCCATATCGAGGGCTATGACGGCAAAAATTGGGTTTCGGATTTCGTGCAGCGTGAAATCTGGCCCGGTCCGGCCTATCGTGCACAGAAGCCAGCTTATGTGATTTATCGCCATGCGCAATAAACGTTTGATCGCCCTTTTTTGCTTTTGGGCCTGGTTTACCCCTGCCTTGGCGAGGGCCTTGCCCGCTATAGTTGATCCGGTGTTTCACCTGACTCTCCCGGCTGCGATCTATACCCACGGCTTTGAGGAATTTCCCGCTGCCCAGCTCAAGTCCTGCGGTGTGGTGGTGCGGGCGGATGCCTCTTATCGCTATTGGGTGCTGGCCGAAACCAGCAACGGCAACATGGATTATGTCATGCTTGACGGGCTGGTGAAGCCATCCTCAGGCGCGCCGTGGCAAGCAGATATGCAAGGCGTATTCCTGCGGCGCAGTGCCGCCGGCTGCAGCTTGATCGACCCGCTGGACCAAGTGTTTGCTTATTACCAATCCTATGAAACAGACAGCCCGGCGATTGGTGGGGCCGTGTTCGTCGCCTTGGCGCGGGATGCGGTTCGCCGCTTCAGTGCCGCTTATGGGTCGTCCGCGCGCTTCAAGGCCGCGTTGGTTGCGCAAAAGCGTCTGCCCAGCCTATCGATCTTAAAAAACGCGTTGGCGCGCTGATGAGGGTTTGTTGCAGAAGGAACATGGGGATTTTTTGAAATGAACCCCACATCCCTAATCGCTTTTGATTTTTAGCGGTTCACAGATCCGCGTTGCCGCCGGAGAGCACGAGTCCGACCACCTTGCCCCTGGCGTCGATCTTGCCCGCCAGCAGCGCCGCCAGCGCCACCGCGCCGCCCGGCTCCACCACCAGCTTCAGTGTCCGCGCCGCCAGCGTCTGCGCGGCGCGGACCTCGTCATCGCTCACCGCCACGCCACAGGCGTAAAAGCGCCGGTTGATGGCGAAGGTCAGCTCGCCCGGCGCCGGGGAGAGCAGCGCGTCGCAGAACGGCGAGCCTTTCATGTCGTTGCTCAGCCGCGCGCCCGCCGCCAGCGAGCGGGCGGTGTCGTCCCAGCCTTCCGGTTCGGCGGTGTGCAGATGCGTGGCGGGCGAGAGGTCGGAGAACGCCAGCGCCGTCCCCGCCGCCAGACCACCGCCGCCGGCCGGGGTGATGTAATGTGCCATCGTCAGCCCGGCTGCCCTGGCATCTTCCAGCAGCTCCAGCGCCGCCGTGCCCTGGCCGGCGATCACGTCCGGATGGTCATAAGGCGGAATCAGGCTGGCGCCGGTCTCGGCGGCGATGCTGGCAGCGATGGCGGCGCGGTCCTCGGTAAAGCGGTCATAGCTGACCACGCGCGCCCCCCAGAATTCGGTCGATTCGCGTTTGATTGCCGGCGCGTCGGACGGCATCACGATGGTCGCGGGCACGCCCAGCGCGGCGGCGGCGCAGGCGACACCCTGGGCATGATTGCCGGAGGAATAGGCGACGACGCCGCGCGCCCGGATCTCGGCGGGCAGGCGCAGCATGGCGTTGGTGGCGCCGCGCAGCTTGAAGGTGCCGGTGCGCTGCAGCACCTCCGGCTTGATCAGCACCGTGGCGCCCAGGGTTTTATCGAGACTGGCGCTGCGCAGCATCGGGGTGCGGATGATGTGGCCTTGCAGCCGCGCGGCGGCGGCGTGCACATCCTGGGGGGTTGGCAGCATCATGGGCGCGGAAACTCCTTGGCCGTGGCGGGGGCGGCGATCCGGCAGACGCGATAGGTCATCACCACCGCCTGGCCCTGCTTGCGGCTGATCGTGCCGAGCGGGTCCGGGCAGGGTGTGGTGTCGCGCCGCGTGATCAACACCCCGCTGGCACCCTGCAATTTTGCGTTGCGCCAGTCCAGATATGCCCAGCGCGGGCCGATCCCCAGAACCGGCATGGCTTTCGGGGCGTAAAATGCCAGCTCGGAGGCGGTGGCGTAATCGTCCGAGGTGATGAAGGCGGGGTGGCTGGCGCTGGCCTGCGCCGCCAGTTCGGGCCAGCCCGCCATCTGCACGGCGGAGGTGTCGCGCCGGGCGGGCACGGGCAGGAACGGGTGTAGCACCTGCACATAGACCAGCCCGGTCAGCCCGAAGCCTAGCGCCAGCGCGGCGCGATGCCAGCGCGGCGGCGCGGCGGCGGCGGCGAGGCAGGCGGAGGGGTAGAGAATGGCGACCCAGTTGCCCTGCACCCGGTCGGTGAGCACATGCTCCAGAAACACCGAAGCCGGCAGCAGGCTGAGCCAGAGCAGCAGCCGGGCGCCAGGGGATTTGTCGGCGCGCAGATGCCAGAGCCCGCGCACCGCCAGAATGGCGATCAAAGGCGTGAAAAACAGCGCCTGCCCGCCGATCAGCTCGCCGAAAAACTGCGCCGCGCGGGCGGGGTCGAACCCATCCACCCGCCCACCTTGCTTCAGATAGCTGGCCCAGCCATGGGCGGCGTTCCAGGCGAAATCCGGCGCGAAGACCAGCAGCGCCAGGGCGATGCCCAGCCACGGCCAGGCCGTGCGCAGCGTGGCGCGGATGGGCGGGGCGGTGAGCGCCCACAGCCCGGTGCCGGCCAGCAGCAGGGCTGCGGTATATTTGGAAAACAAGGCCGCCCCGGCCAGGGCGCCCGCTGCCAGCCACCAGCGCGCATCCCGGCTCTGCACCAGCCGTGCCAGCGCCCAGAGGCTGAGCGTCCAGAAGAAGATCAGCGGCGTGTCCGGCGTCATCAGAATGCTGCCGGCGCCGAGCATCAGCGTCGCGTTCAGGAAGCCAGCGGCCAGCAGCCCGCAGCGCTGGCCGGGCAGGATGCGGTTGCCGGCATCATACAGCGCCAGCGACCCCAAAGCCGCCGAGAGCGGCCCGAGCAGCCGGATGCCGAGCGGATCATTGCCCAGCAAAGCGGTGCCGAGGCGGATCCAAAGTGCGACCATCGGCGGATGGTCCAGATAGCCGGCCTGCAACGGCCGCGCCCAGCTGAAATAATAGGCTTCGTCGGGGGTCAGTGGCAGCCAGGCGGCCAGGACGAGGCGCAGGACGGTAAGCGCCGCCAGCGCCGCGAGGGCAAACCCCATGCTAGCGCACGCGCCAGACCAAAGTGGCGGAGACCGCGTAATTCCACACCACGCCAACCGCCGCCCCCGCCGCACCGGAGAACAGGCTATGCCCGTTTTCGGCATAGAGCGCCTTGGCGATGCCGATATTCGCGATCGCCCCCAGCCCGCAGACGAGCATGAACAAGGCCAGCCCACGCCAGGCCTTGGCCCGCTTCAGCCGCTGCGCGCGGTAGGTGAGCTGGTTGTTGAGCTGGAAATTCACCACCATGGCGATGATGGTGCCGATGGTCTGCGCGGTGCCGAAATCCGCCCCGGCGGCGGCGGCGATCTGCGCCACAACCAGATTGACCAGCACGCCGACAATGCCGACCAGCGCGAAGGAGATGAAGCGCAGCGGCACCGTGCCGCGCAGCGCCTTATCCAGCAGCAGCCCGGCGAATTGCGCCAGCACCAGCACGTCCAGCTTGCTCTCGCCGGCCAGGCGCGGGCGGAATTTATACGGGATTTCGGCGATGTTCAGCACGCGCGGCGAGGCCAGGATCAGATCCAGCAAAATCTTGAAGCCCTGCCCGGTCAGGCGCGCCGCCAGAGCCTCGAACAGCTCCCGGCGCAGCAGGAAGAAGCCGCTCATCGGGTCCGAGATCGAGGTGCGGGTGACCGCCTGGGCGATGCGGATGCCGGTTTCCGAGAGCTTCACCCGCAGCGGCGAGGAGAGCCCGGCGGAATCGCCGCCTTCCACATGCCGGCTGCCCACCGCCATATCCGCCCCGGCGCGTACCGCGTCCAGCATCAAGGGCAGGCGGGTTTCGTCATGCTGCATATCGCCATCGATGACGGCAACGTAGTCGGCGGCGGAAGAGAGCGCCCCCTCGATCACCGCCGAGGACAGGCCGCGCCGGCCGATGCGCCGGATACAGCGCACCCGCGCATCGCCCTGCGCCAGGCGTTTGGCCTCGGCGCTGGTGCCATCGGGGCTGTCATCGTCGACGAACACCACCTCCCAGTCCAGCCCGGTCAGGGCCTGGTCCAGGGCGGCCACCATGGGTGCTACGTTCGCACGCTCATTATAGCACGGTACGACGACCGTGAGGGCGAGCGGCACGGGATCAGAGAGATTCGAGAATGGCCTCGGCGCGGCTGACCTCGAAGCCACCCGGCTCCTCGACCGCGACCTTGGTGACGACGCCATCCTCCAGCACCAGCGCGAAACGCTGGCTGCGGATGCCCATGCCGCGCGCGACCAGATCCAGCTCCAGACCCAGCGCCTTGGTGAAGGCGGCGGAGCCGTCGGCCAGGAACTGCACGGCCTCGCCCGCCTTCTGGTCCTTGGCCCAGGCGCCGAGCACGAAGGCGTCGTTCACCGCCATGCAGACGATCCGGTCCACGCCCTTCTCCTTCAGCTCCGGCGCCAGCTTGACGAAGCCGGGCACGTGCTTGGCGCTGCAGGTGGGGGTGAAGGCGCCGGGAACGGCGAACAGCACGACCTTGCCGGTGCCCAGCAGCTCCGCCGTATCCGCTTCGCGCGGCCCGTCCGGCGTGGCCAGCATGAGCTTCATGGCCGGAATCTTGTCCCCGATATTGATCATTGTCTGCCTGTTTACGGTGAATGAATAAACACGTTGTAAGCCAACTGATGGCTGGCGTGAAGCCGATCCCGGCCGGGCTGGCCGAGGCGAGGCGGGCCGCCTATAATAAGATGATGACGGAGCGAGAGATTTCCCCCTCACCGCCGCCCTCCTGGCTGACCGGGCAGGTGCTGCTGGCGATGCCTTCCCTGCGCGATCCACGCTTCGCGCAGGGCGTGATCTTCATCTGCGCGCATAATGAGGAGGGCGCGATGGGGCTGATGCTCAACCGCCAGCTGCGCAAGCCGAAATTCGGTGATTTGATGCAGCAATTGAATGTCGAGCCGAATCCACCTCAGCGCGAATTGCCGATGGGGCAGGGCGGGCCGGTTGAGGATCATCGCGGCTTCGTGCTGCATTCGGCCGACTGGATCGGCGAGGGCAGCCTGAATGTGGATGGCGAGCATGTGCTCAGTGCCAGCATGGATGTGCTGCAGGCGATCGCCCGTGGCGAAGGTCCGGAAAAAGCTAGGCTGCTGCTGGGCTATTCCGGCTGGGGGGCGGGGCAGCTGGAGGATGAGATCCGCCAGAATAGCTGGCTGAACGTGCCGGCGGACGATGCGATTTTGTTCGATGCGAATTACCAGAGCAAATGGCAGCGCGGCCTGGCGAAGCTAAAGATTGACCCCGGGATGCTTTCGGGCGATGCGGGCCAGGCATGAAACAGATCGTCATCGCCACCCATAATCCAGGCAAGCTGAAGGAATTCATCACGCTGCTGGCGCCGTTCGGCTTCACCGTGACCTCGTCGGGGGAGTTGGAGCTGCCCAGCCCGTCGGAAACGGCGCGGGATTTCGCTGGCAACGCGCGGATCAAGGCGCTCACCGCCGCCAAGGCCTCCGGCCTGCCGGCGCTGGCGGATGATTCCGGGCTGTCGGTGCTGGCGCTGAACGGCCAGCCCGGCGTGTTTTCCGCCCGCTATGCCGGGGATGATTATCCCGGCGCTTTCGCCAAGATCATCGCCGCGGCGAAGTCCAAGGATGTCTGGGACGCCTGGTTCACCTGCGCGCTGTGCCTGGCGCAGCCCGATGGCAGCACCGCCACCTATATCGGCGAAGCGCCGGGGCGTATCGCCCCGGAAGCGCGCGGCGAGGGGGGCTTCGGCTATGACGCGATCTTCATTCCCAACGGCTATGAGCAGACCTATGCCGAGCTGGGCGATGAAAAGGAAAGCATCAGCCACCGTGCCAGAGCCTTCGAACAAATCGAAGCCGTGCTCGCCGCCAAATAAAAACAGGCCCCATTCCGGGGCCTTTTTATTTGGCTTTGTCTTGCAGCGCCCCCGCCCCAAAGTGGCAAAAGTTTTAAGGGGGGTATGGGGGGATTTTTTTCAAAAAATCCCCCCATGTTGTCTCCAACAAAAAACGGCGCCTTTCGGCGCCGTTTTGCGTGACTTACGCGGAGTAGTACATCTCGAACTCGACCGGGTGCGGCGTGTGTTCGAACTTGTACACTTCCTTCCACTTCAGCTCGATATAGCTCTCGATCTGCTCCTTGGAGAACACGTCGCCGGCGAGCAGGAACTCGTGGTCGGCTTCCAGGGCGCCCAGGGCTTCGCGCAAGCTGCCGCAGACGGTCGGGATGTCCTTCAGCTCTTCCGGCGGCAGGTCGTACAGATCCTTGTCCATCGGGTCACCCGGGTGGATCTTGTTCTTGATGCCGTCGATCGCCGCCATCATGATCGCGGAGAAGGAGAGGTAGGGGTTGCAGGTCGGATCCGGGAACCGCACCTCGACACGCTTCGCCTTCGGGCTGGTCGTGTACGGAATACGGCAGGAGGCGGAGCGGTTGCGGGCGGAATAGGCCAGCAGCACCGGCGCCTCGAAGCCTGGGATCAGACGCTTATAGGAGTTGGTGGACGGGTTGGAGAACGCGTTGATCGCCTTGGCGTGCTTGATGATACCGCCGATGGCGTACAGGCAGGTCTCAGACAGATCCGCATAGCCATTCCCCGCGAAGAGCGGCTTGCCGGCCTTCCAGATGGACAGATGGGTATGCATGCCCGAGCCGTTATCGCCATAGATCGGCTTCGGCATGAAGGTCGCGGTCTTGCCGTAGGAATGGGCGACATTGTGGACGCAGTACTTATAGATCTGCATCTGGTCGGCCATGGTGGTCAGGGACGCGAACTTGGTGCCCAGCTCATGCTGAGACTGCGCCACCTCATGGTGGTGCTTCTCGATCGGCAGGCCCATCTCGCCCATGGCAGAGAGCATCTCGGCGCGCAGGTCGGATTCGCTATCCACCGGCGGGACCGGGAAATAGCCGCCCTTGACGACCGGGCGGTGGCCCATATTGCCCTCGGGATAATCCTTCAGCGAGGAGCCGGGGCCCTCGATGGAATCGAGCTGATAGATGCCGTAATTGCCGCCGGTGCCGAACTTCACGTTGTCGAAGATGAAGAACTCGGCTTCCGCGCCGATGAAGGCGCTATCGCCGATGCCGGTGGACTTCAGGTAAGCCTCGGCCTTCTTCGCGGTGGAGCGCGGGTCGCGGGCATAGCCCTGGCCGGTGGAGGGCTCGACGATGTCGCAGAACAGGATCAGGCTCGGCTTGGCCGAGAAGGGGTCCAGCACGGCGCTGTCCAGGTCCGGCTTCAGGATCATGTCGGACTCGTTGATCGCCTTCCAGCCGGCGATGGAGGAGCCGTCGAACATGAAGCCGTCTTTCAGGCTGTCCTCGTCCACGGTGGAAACGTACTGCGCGGTGTGCTGCCACTTGCCCTTGGGATCGGTGAACCGCAGATCGACATACTCGACCCCGTTCTCCTTGATCATGTTCAGAACTTTGGCGACGGCATCGCCGCCCTCGGCCTTCTTAGCCATAGACTTTACCCCGTTAATAATTGTTACCCGTTGAGGCCAAGCGGCGCGCACCATGCGGACCGCCCTTGAAACGCGTAGCGCCCGGCATGTTAAACATGCCGGGCTGCTTGGCAATGGTGGTTAGACCGCTGCCTCGCCCTTTTCGCCGGTCCGGATGCGGATGGCCTCTTCGATGGAGGAGATGAAGATCTTGCCATCGCCGATGCGCCCGGTGCGGGCGGCGTTGGTGATCGCCTCGACGGCGCGCTCGACGACCGCGTCGTCGCACACCACTTCGATCTTCACCTTCGGCAGGAAGTCCACAACATATTCGGCGCCGCGATAGAGCTCGGTATGGCCCTTCTGACGCCCAAATCCCTTGGCTTCGACGACAGTGATGCCCTGCAGGCCAACCTCGTGCAGCGCTTCCTTCACTTCATCCAGCTTGAACGGCTTGATGATCGCTTCGATCTTCTTCATCTGGTTTACGCCGGGCCCGGGGCCCCTGCGTCCTCCTCTGGTTTCGTCGGACAGCACGCTTGGAACCCCGCCCCGGCATCAGGTGGGCAAGCGCACGCCAGCCAACGGGCTGACGAAATTACGCTTTGCACAAGCCATGCCAGAACGATTTTCCGCGCGGTGCCGCGGTTGCGGCAATCGCATCAAAGGCGAAAACGCGGTTTTGCTCAAGCGGCGGCGATTTCGGCCTAAATTTTGAGCAATCTTGCCGCCTGCGCTTTGGGCGGCTAAATCCTGCTGCCCGAGTTTAGGATTTGGATGCCGTGAAACCTGTGAATGCGCTGCTGGCCGCGACCGGCACCACCATCTTCACCGTGATGTCCGCGCTCGCGGTCGAGCATCAGGCGATCAATCTCGGTCAGGGCTTTCCGGATAGCGAGGGCCCGGAGGATATCATGCGGGCGGCGGCCGAGGCGCTGCTGGACCATCGCAACCAATATCCGCCGCTGACCGGCCTGCCGGAGCTGCGCGCCGCCGTCGCCGCGGCCAATCAGCGTTTCTACGGGCTGGAGATCGACCCGGCGCACGGCGTCGTCGTCACCTCCGGCGCCACCGAGGCGATCACCGCGAGCCTGATGGCGTTGCTCAACCCGGGTGACGAGGTGGTGCTGATCGAGCCGCTTTATGACACCTATCTGCCGGTGGTGAAGCTGCTCGGCGCCGTCCCCAGGCTGGTCCGGCTGGAACCGCCGAACTGGGAGCTGCCGCGCGCCGAGCTGGAAGCCGCCTTCGGGCCGAAGACCAAGGCGCTGCTGCTGAACTCGCCGATGAACCCGACCGGCAAGGTCTTCACCCCCGATGAGCTGGCCTTCATCGCCGCCTTGCTGCGCCGGCACGATGCCTATGCGGTGTGCGACGAGGTCTATGAGCATCTGGTCTTCGCCGGCGCCCGGCATGTGCCGCTGGCCACCCTGCCGGACATGGCCGAGCGGAGCTTGCGCATCGGCAGCGCCGGCAAAACCTTCTCCCTCACCGGCTGGAAGGTGGGTTACATCTCCGGCCCCGCCGCGCTGATGAGCGTGGTGGCCAAGGCGCACCAGAACCTCACCTTCACCACCCCGCCCAATCTGCAACGCGCCGTCGCCTACGGGCTGGGCAAGCCGGATGCGTATTTCGACAGCCTGGCCGGCGGGTTGCAGGCGCAGCGCGATATGCTGGATGCCGGGCTCACCCGGCTCGGTTTTCGCACCCTGCCGGCCCAGGGCAGCTATTTCATCACCGCGGATTTTTCACCGCTGGGCTTCGAGGGTGATGATGTCGCCTTCTGCCGCATGATCACCCAGGAGGCCGGGGTGGCGGCGATTCCGGTTTCCGCCTTCTATGTCGGCGCCGCGCCGCGCCATTATGCGCGCTTCGCCTTCTGCAAGCAGATCCCGGTTCTGGAGGAGGCTCTGCGCCGGCTCGAACGCTGGGTGGCCAAAACCCCATTGACGGCGCTGGCTTGACCGCGCTACTTGGCCCCATCCTGGATGGCGGACGTAGCTCAGTTGGTAGAGCGCCGGTTTGTGGTACCGGTTGTCGCGGGTTCAATCCCCGTCGTTCGCCCCAGGTTTCCCTTATAAATTTGCGAAGTTGCGCCTTTTTTGAAAAAAAGGCGCCCCAAAAAACTTTTGCTCCTTTGCGCCCGGGTGGTTCATGGCTGTTGCCGCGCTGATTCTGGCTGGGGGCAAAGCCACGCGCATGGGGGGCGCGGATAAGGCGCTGATCCTGCTGCAAGGCCGGCCGCTTTTGGCGCATGTGCTGGAGCGCCTGGCCCCGCAGGCCGCCCCTATCGCCCTCTCCGCCAATGGCGATCCTGCCCGCTTCGCGGCTTTTGGCTTGCCGGTGCTGCCCGACGCGCCGGAGTTCGCCCATTGCGGCCCGCTGGCCGGGGTGCAGGCCGGGCTGGCCTGGGCCGCCGCGCAGGGGGCGGATTTCCTGCTCACCATCCCGGTGGACACGCCCTTCTTTCCGGCCACCCTGGCGGCCGACCTCGCCCCCGGCCCGTCCGTCGCGGTCTATGCCGGGCGCCAGCATCATCTCGTCGCGCTCTGGCCGGTCGCCTTCCTGCCCGCTCTGGAAAATTTCCTGCGCCAGGACGCTAAATTCAAAGTCCGCGACGCGCTGGCCCTGTGCCAGGCCCGCCAGGTGCATTTTACAGCCCCCGCCGACCCCTTCGCCAACCTCAACAGACCTGAGGATCTCTCGGGTTTCGGCTGAATTTCAACGGCCTGTAAAAGATTTACGCTGCATATGCGAAGTGAGTGCAGGCTTTCACATATTTACCGGGTTTTTTCACAAAACCTTCTGACGCGCCGCAAAACCGGGTGTATTTGAACTGCCGCAACCATCCATTCCGGACGTTCAGCGGAGACCCAAATGTCGTACCAAGATAGCATCCGTACCACCAGCGAACTGATCGCCGCCAAGGGCGGCACCTGGGACGGAATTTCCCCGGAGGCCGTGGCCCGCATGCGGCTGCAGAACCGTTTCCGCACCGGGCTGGATATTGCCCGCTACACCGCCAAGGTGATGCGCGAGGACATGGCGGCGTATGACGCCGACCCGGCGAACTACACCCAGTCGCTCGGCTGCTGGCACGGCTTCATCGCGCAGCAGAAGATGATCTCCATCAAGAAGCATTTCGGCACCACCAAGCGCCGCTATATCTATCTCTCCGGCTGGATGATCGCCGCCCTGCGCTCCGAATTCGGCCCGCTGCCCGACCAGTCCATGCACGAGAAAACCTCCGTCCCGGCGCTGATCGAGGAAATCTACACCTTCCTGCGCCAGGCCGATGCGCGTGAGCTGGGCGGCCTGTTCCGCGAGCTGGACGCGGCGCGCGACGCCGGCGATCTCGCCAAGCAGAAAGAGATCCAGAGCAAGATCGACAATTTCGAAACCCATGTCGTGCCCATCATCGCCGACATCGATGCCGGGTTTGGCAATGCCGAAGCGACCTATCTGCTGGCGAAGAAGATGATCGAGGCCGGCGCCTGCGCGCTGCAGATCGAAAACCAGGTTTCCGACGAAAAGCAGTGCGGCCATCAGGATGGCAAGGTCACTGTCCCGCATGAGGATTTTGTCGCGAAAATTCGCGCTCTGCGCTACGCTTTCATGGAAATGGGCGTCGAGGACGGGATTATCGTCGCCCGTACGGACAGCCTGGGGGCGGGCCTGACCAAGCAGATCGCCTTCTCCAAGGAGCCGGGCGATATTGGCGACCAGTATAATGCCTTCCTGGATTGCGACGAGGTCGATACCGCCACGATCGGCAATGGCGATGTGCTGATCACCCGCAATGGCAAGCTGCTGCGTCCGAAGCGTCTGCCCTCCAACCTGTTCCAGTTCCGTGCCGGCACCGGGGCGGATCGCTGCGTGCTGGATTGCATCAATGCGCTGAACAACGGCGCCGACCTGCTCTGGATCGAGACCGAGAAGCCGCATATCGAGCAGATCGCCTCGATGGTCGACCGCATCCGCGAAGTCGTCCCCAACGCCAAGCTGGCCTATAATAATTCCCCGTCCTTCAACTGGACGCTGAATTTCCGCCAGCAGGTCTTCGATGCGATGAAGGCACGGGGCGAGGATGTCTCGGCCTATGACCGCGCCAAGCTGATGAGCGCTGATTACGACGCCACCCCGTTGGGCCTGGAAGCCGATGAGAAGATCCGCACCTTCCAGCGCGACGCGGCGCAGCGCGCCGGCATCTTCCATCATCTGATCACCCTGCCGACCTATCACACCGCGGCCCTGTCCACCGACAATCTGGCCAAGGAATATTTCGGCGCGCAGGGCATGCTGGGCTACGTTGCCGGGGTGCAGCGCCAGGAGATCCGCCAGGGCATCGCCTGCGTGAAGCACCAGAACATGTCGGGCTCCGACATCGGTGACGATCACAAGGAGTATTTCGCCGGCGAGGCCGCGCTGAAGGCCGGCGGCGTGCACAACACGATGAACCAGTTCGCGGCGTAACCGCCCCCCCCTTCAGGTGCGGCGCAAGAACCGCACGATTTTCAACTTGTGAACGGCCCGGCCTCGTCCGGGCCGTTTTTTATCGCCCGGCGCTGGGCAAAGCCCGCCGCAGCCCATAAGAGCCGCGCATGTCCCGCATCATCCGGCATTTCTGGACGCTCTATCTCACCTTGCTCGGGCTCGGCGCGCTCGCCCTGCTGGCGCCGCTGCTGGCGCGCGGGCTGGCCGATGTGGAAATCGATTCGGATGAGGGCTGGAATGTCGTGCGGGCATTGCGCGCGGCGGCGCATGTGCAGCTCTATGGGCAGCCGCCAGGGCTGGATTTCACCAATTACCCGCCGCTCTCCTTCCATCTGATCGGCGCGCTCAGCGCGCTGGGGCTGGACCCGCTTTTCACCGGCCGGGCGCTGGCGCTGCTGGCCCTGCTGGGGCTGGGCGGGCTGGCGGGTTCGCTGGTGGCGCGGCTTTGCGGCCAGGCCTGGGCCGGCGCCTGCGCCGGGCTGGGCTTCATCCTCTTCCTGGCCTTGTTCATGCCGGTGCGGGTCGCGGTGGATGACCCGCAGCTGCTCGGCATGTTGGCCGAGATGGCGGGGTTCGTGCTGTTCCTGCGGCGCGGCCCGCTCTGGCTGGTCGCCTTTCTGTTCGTACTGGCCTTGTTCACCAAACACTCTTTGCTGGCGCTGCCGATCGGGGTGGGGCTCGCTTTGCTCTGGCAGCGGCGCTGGGCCGAGCTGGGCCTCTTCCTGGCGGCCGGTATGGCGCTGGCGGATGCGCTGCTCTGGCTCAGCTTCCGGTTCGACGGCCCGTATTTTTTCGCGCATCTGCTCGCCCCGCGCGCCTTTTCCTGGCAGGACATGGCCTCCCAGACCGGCAGTTTCCTCGTCCGCTTCTGGCCGCTGCTGGCGCTGGCCCTCGGCTGGGGCTGGCAAGGGCGGCGCGAGCCAGCGCCCCAGGCCTGCCTGCTGGCGCTGATCGCGGCGCTGGTCCTGGGCATCGGCTTCTCCGGCGGCGATGGCGTCGGGCTGAACGTGTTTGTCGAGGCGCTCTGGCTGGGCACGCTGATGGCGGTGATGGCGGGGGCGGCGCAGGGTGGCTGGCGGCGCTGGGCCTTGCTCTGGCCGCTTTTGTTCCTGCCGATGGCCAGCCTCTCCGCCTGGCGCGAGCTGGACGCCCTGCCCCAGGCGCGGGCGGAGTTCGCCGCCGCGCGCACGGTGTTGCAGGCCATCAAGGGCCCGGTGGTGTGCGAAAACCTGCTGCTTTGCACCGAAGCCGGGCATCAATCGGCTTTCTCGCCCTATTTCGTCGCCAGCCGCATCCGTGACGGCAAGCTCTCGGCGGCGCAGATCGACACGCTGCTGCGCAGCCACAGCCTCGTCGCGGTGCAGATCGGCGCCACCGACCGGCCCATCCATCACCCGCAATTCACCCCTGACTTTCTGGCCATCCTGCACCAGGATTATCGCCCGCTTCAGCAGGGCCGCACGCTCTCGCTCTGGGTGCCGCGCTAGCCCTCAGGTTTGCTCCCGGTTTGCCAGGCCCGAACCCCGCATGGTAAGCGCTTTGCCCTGACGGGGGCAGGGCGCATGCCCGTTCCTTGCAATCTTTCCGGAGATGATCGGACCAAGGCATGGCAAAGAAACTCGTTTGGGGCCGGGCCTGGCATGGCCGTTCCTATGACCTCGGCAAAATGACCCTGCCGGAGCTCTGGGCCGCCTACATCACCTATCCGGCGATCAATCTCTACGCGGCCATCGCGCTCGCCGCGGGGCTCTATGCCGGTTTCACCGTCCGGCACTGGGCGCAGATCGTGCTGCCGATCATCGCGGTGCTGATCGTCTATCCTCTGGTCTGGTACGGGCTGCACCGTTTCGTGCTGCATGGGCGCTGGCTCTACCGGATGCGCTGGAGTGCGGCGCTCTGGAAGCGCATCCATTTCGACCATCACCAGGACCCGCATAAGCTCGAAGTGCTGTTCGGCGATCCGCTGAACACCATCCCGACCATGGCGATCATCACCCTGCCGATCGGCTTCGCCCTGGGCGGCTGGGCCGGCGCGGCGACGGCGATCTGTACGGCGTTGGTGACCACCTGCGTCTATGAGTTTTTCCATTGCATCCAGCATCTGAACTACAAGCCGAAAAACCGCTTCGTGCAAATGCTCAAGCGCGACCATCTGCTGCATCATTTCCAGGATGAGAGCGGCAATTACGGCATCGTCTCCTTCCTGCCGGACAAGATTTTCGGCTCCTATTACCAGGAGCGCGGCCGCAGCCCGACCGTGTTCAATCTCGGCTATGATGTCGAGCAGGCGAAGCGTTACCCCTGGGTGATGGAGCTGACCGGCAGCCCCCCGCGTGACCGCCCCCCTGGTGCCACGGACGAACAAGGAAAGCGCCCCGCCTGATGCAGGATATTCAAATTGTCCCGGTGACGGATAAAAAGCTCCTCAAACGCTTCATCCTGTTGCCCGAGCGGCTGCACCAGAACGACCCCGCCTATATCGCCCCGCTGCATATGGAGCGCGAGGAAGCGCTGGGGCCGAAGAACCCGTTTTTCGGCCATGCGCAGGTGCAGTTCTGGCTGGCGGTGAAAGATGGGCGCGATGTCGGCCGCATCTCCGCGCAGATCGACACGCTGGCGCAGTCTTTGAACCCGGAGGCGCCGGGCCTGTTCGGCATGCTGGCGGCGGAGGATGATCTGGACCTGTTCCAGACGCTGCTGGAAACCGCCGCTGGCTGGCTGCGCCAACGCGGCATGAAAGTGATGCAGGGCCCGTTCAACCTCAACATCAACGAGGAAACCGGCGCGCTGATCGACGGCTTCGCCAGCAAGCCGATGCTGCTGATGCCGCATGACCTGCCTTATGTGGCGCGAAATCTGGAAACGCTCGGCTTCGCCAAGGCCAAGGATGTCATCGCCTATCTCTACGATATCCGCGAGGAGCTGCCGGAATCGGTGCAGCGTTTGCTCGCCCGTCCGCTGCCGCCCGGCATCACCGTGCGCCAGATGGACATGAAAAACCTGCCCGCCGAGATCAAGAACGTCACCTCCATCTTCAACGATGCCTGGTCGCAGAATTGGGGCTTCGTGCCGTTGACCGAGGCGGAGACGGACTATCTCTCCAAATCGCTGAAGCCGCTGCTGCATCCGCGTCTGACCAGCCTGGTCGAGCGCGACGGCGAGCCGGTGGCTTTCATGATCGCGCTGCCCAATCTGAACGAGGCGATCGAGGGGCTGAACGGCAAGATCCTGCCTTTCGGCTGGGCCAAGCTGCTCTGGCGGTTGAAGGTCTCGGGGGTGAAGACCGCGCGGGTGCCGCTGATGGGCGTGCGCCGCTCGGCGGCGAAGGACATGCTGGGCAGCCTGCTGCCCTATCTGATGATCGACATGGTCCGCCGCGAAGGCCGGCAGCTGGGTTATACCCATATCGAGCTGTCCTGGATTCTTGAGGACAATATGCCGATGCGCCGGATGATCGAAGGGTTGAAGGCGGCGCCGTACAAGACCTACCGGGTGTTCGAGGCGGGGCTGTAAGCACCAAATTTTGGAGCTGGAGCGCGTGGTGAAGCCAGAGCAGGATCAGCGGCTGGTCGGGTTGTTGGCTGTGCTCGGCTCGCAAAGCTCCGTCAATCTCGGCGCGGCCTTCGCCAAATCGCTTTTTTTGGTGATCAGCCCGGCGGGTGTCACCTGCCTGCGCGTTACCTTTGCGGCGCTGCTGCTGGTGGCGCTGCGCGCCCCCTGGAAGCGTGTGCCGCCTCCCTCCACCCGGCCGGCGCTCCTGCTCTACGGCGCCATGCTGGCGGCGATGAACCTCGCCATCTACCAGGCCTTTCAGCGTATCCCCATCGGCATCGCGGTCGGCATCGAAGTCACCGGGCCGCTCGCCATCGTGCTGCTCTCCTCGCGCCGGCCGCGTGACTTCCTCTGGCTGCTGGTGGTGGCCCTTGGTCTGGCGCTGCTGCTGCCGTTGCATGTGAAGGACAGGCTGAACCCGCTCGGCATCGCCTTTGCCCTGGCGGCGGCGTCGGCCTGGGCGCTCTATATCGTCGCCGGCAAGCGTGTTGCCGCCAGCCTGGGGGCGAATGCGGTCACCTGGGGGATGATCGTCGCCGCCCTCCTCGTCGCCCCGCTCGGCGCCGCGGTGCTGAATTTCGGCCAGCTGCGCCCCTGGCAGCTCGGCACCGCGCTCGCGGTCGGTCTGCTCTCCAGCGCGGTGCCCTATTCGCTGGAGATGGAGGCGATGAAGCGCCTCTCCGCCCGGGTGTTTTCCATCCTGCTCAGCGCCGCCCCGGCAATTGCCGCCTTTGCCGGGTTTCTGGTGCTGGGCGAGCGTCTGACCTGGCTGCAATGGGGGGCGATGCTGTGCATCATGGCCGCCTCCGCCGGCAGCGCGCTGACCGCGCCGGTGACGCCGCCGCCGCCGACCCTGGAGGCCTGAATTTATAAAAGTTTTTGGGGTTTGGCCCTTTTTTCAAAAAGGGCCAAGAGAGGTCGGGGTGGTGGCGACGGCGTTGCCACCACCCCGAACGTTCGTGGGGAGTTTTTGAAAAAAGTCCCCACACCCCCAAAAACTTTTGCAAATGTTCCTAAACCCAGCCCGCCTGCCGGTACCAGGCGGCCGTTTGCGCAAAGCCCTCCGCCAGCCCGATGCGCGGCGCATAGATCTCGCGCGGCAATAGCTCCTGTGCGGGCACCGACCAGTCCGGATGCAATATCTCCCTTGCCTTGCCCAGCGTGAAGATCGGTGGCGCGCCGCGCAGCCATCCGGCAGCGCCGGAGAGCGCCCCCACCGCCAGCACCAAAGGCGCCGGCAATTTCACCAGACGCGGCGCCCCTCCCATCGCCGCCCCGGCCTGCATCGCGACAAAGCGCAGCGTGTAGCCCTGCGCCTGGGTATCCGCCAGCGCGAAGCAGCCCGGGCGAAACCCGGCCCCGGCCAGCACCGTAATCGCCCCGGCCGCGTCATCGGCATGGATCACCGCCACCTTGCTATCGCCAAGCACCGGCGCGATACGCCCTTTTGCCGCCTTGAACATCGCCAGGCTCTCACGATCCCACGGCCCATAGATCGCCGGCGGCCGGACGATGGCAAGCTGGTCCGGCGCCTGCGCATAAGCCGCCCGCGCAGCCTCTTCCGCCGCGCGCTTGCTGAACGCATAGGGTGAAAGCTCCGGCTCGCGCGCCGCCAGCGAGGAGATGAAAATAAACCGCGCCCCCGCCGCGTGCAGCCGCGCCGCCCGCGCCAGCGCCGCCGTGCCATCCCGGTTGCCGCGCAGAAATTCGGCCCGGCTGCGCGCCTTGATCAGCCCGGCGCCATGCACCACCACATCCGCGCCGCGCACCAAGGCCGCCAGCGCCGCCTCATCCTCCAGCGCGCCGCGCACGGTCTCGAAGGTCAGCCCCTCCAGGGCAGGATGTTCCACCGGCCGCCGGCTCAACAGCCGCAGCCGGAAGCCGGCGCGGGACAGGGCAGGGGCCAGATGCAGACCCAGAAACCCCGTCCCGCCGGTCAGCGCCAGAAGCGGTGCCTCAGTTACCACGGGTCTGATAGAGCACTGGCCAGTCCGCCGTGGCGCCGCCACACGCATCCTGGAAAGTCAGGCTGGCCAGCACGAAGCCGGTCCCGTCCCAGATCCAGCTCGCCGCCACCCCGCAATCGCCGATGCCCCGGCCTTTCGCGAATATCGACAGTCGGCCCCGCGCCGGATCGAACTCCGGGCTGGTCAGGTCGGTATCATCGCTGTCACCGGGGAGGGGCAAGGGCAGATGTAAGGCGGTGACGCTGCCATCCCCTCGCCCCACGATGAAGCCCAACATGCTGCCCTGATACGCCCCCATGATGCAGGGCAGCAGCACCAGCGCCTTATCCGCACTCAGCGCGTGCGCCTCGGGCGGCATGGCCTGGGCGGCTTCCGCCTCGCACTCATCCGCCTGCAGCGCCGCTGCCTTGCCGTTGGCCAGGGCGATCAGCTTTGCGGCCTCGCCGGGCGCCAGCGTCGCGGTGATCTTGCGTGCCGGCAGCAGCGGCAAGGCGGGCGGAGCCGGCACCTCGCTGGCCGGCTTGGCGCCTTGGTTGAGCAGCGCGCTGACGGTGCCGACCCGCCCCTGCAGCGCATCCATCTTCAGCATCGCCGCCGAAAACCCGTCCAGTGGCACCGCCGTCTCACCCGGAAGCTCAATCTCATGCCCGTTGCGCACCGCCTGCACGAAGGCGCGGATGGCGGTAACATCCGTAGTGCTCAGCGTGGTGATGCCGTCCTGCGTGGCGCTGCTCCAGCTGGTCCCCAGCTTCAACGGGCCGCCATCCAGCCTCAGCCCGTCCAGCCCCAGCGCGCCGGTATAGATGATGTCCAGCTCGGCCTTGCCATCCGCCCCGCCGGCGCGGGTGAAGTCGATGGTCGCCTGCTGGTCCGTGCCGTCGCTGTTCAGCCCCTTGGCCTCACAGTTCAGCCCGTTATCGCAGGCGATGATCCAGCTTTTATATTCATGGTAGAACGGCCCCGCCCCGCCCGCCCAGGCGAATCCCGGCAGCAGCCAGGCCAGCAGAGCGAGCCGGCGCATCGCGGCTCTACTCCGCGGCGGTGGCGGTGGCGCGCAGCTGGAAGGCGCCGTCCAGATACATCGCCCGCGCCCGCGAGCGGCTGAGCTTGCCGGACGAGGTCTGTGGCAGGCTGTGCGGGGGCACCAGCACCACCCGGGTTTCCAGCCCCTGGCGGCCGCGGAAGAAGCGGGTGAGATCCTCCACCAGCGCCTGGCGGGCCGCATCCTCCGTGGCGCGACATTGCACGAGGACGATCACCTCCTCATCCTCGCCATGATCCACCGAGAACACCGCGACATCGCCGCTACGCAAGCTGGCGATCTCCGCCTCGGCGGCCCATTCCAGATCCTGCGGCCAGACATTGCGGCCATTGACGATGACCAGATCCTTGGCCCGCCCGGTGATCACGATCTGCCCGCCGGTGAGATAGCCAAGATCCCCGGTATCCAGCCAGCCCTCGGCGGAGAGCACGCGCGCGGTCTCTTCCGGGGCGCCGAAATAGCCCAGCATCAGGCTCGGCCCGCGCACATAGATGCGCCCGACCTCACGCTCGGCCAGCAAGCCGCCATCCTCGCCGCGCACCTGGACCTCATGTTCGGGCAGCATTTGCCCGCAGACGACGAAATGCCGGGTGCGGGCACTGTTCTCATTCGCCGGCACGGCGCGATGCTCCTGCTCCAGCACCAGCTGGTCCACCGCATCCTCGCGCGCGCCCTGGCCATCCGGGCTGAAGCTCAGCGCCAGCGTCGCCTCGGCCATGCCGTAGCAGGGGATGAAGGCGGTGGGGGCGAAGCCATGCGCGTCAAAGCGTGCCGCAAAGCGGGTCAGCACCGCCGGGCGGATCATGTCCCCGCCAATCCCGGCACGCCGCCAGGAGGAGAGATCGAGATCCGCGGTCGACGCGGTCTGGGCGCGCCTGGCGCAGAGCTCATAGCCGAAAGAGGGGCTGAAGGAGATGCTGCCCTTGTTGCGGGTGATCAGCTGCAGCCAGAGCAGCGGCCGGCGGGCGAATTCGCGGGTGGGCAGAATATCGACCGAAAGCTGGCAGGCCATCGGCATCAGCAGGAAGCCGACCAGCCCCATATCATGGTAATAAGGCAGCCAGCTGGTGCAGCGATCATCCTCATTCACCTGCAGCCCGTATTTGGCCATGTAATGCGCATTGGCCATGAAGGCCGCCTGCGTCACTGCCACGCCGAGCGGAAAGCGGGTGGAGCCGGAGGAGAATTGCAGATAGGCCAGAGCCTCGGGGGCGGGCAGGCGCTCCTGCGGCACCATCGGCGCGTCGGCGAGATCCGCGATCAGGCCGGCGCATTTCAGCCCCAGCCCGTCAACGGCCTCGGCCAGCCAGTCGGAGAGCACGGCGGGGCCGAACACGGCATGCGCGTCGGCCGCCTGGATCATCCGGCGCAGGAAGGAAATATAACCCTCCTTGCCACCAAACGCCGCGGGCAAGGGCAGCGGGGCGGGCACCAGCCCGGCATATTGGCAGGCGAAGAAGGCGCGGGCGAAATCCCCATCGCTCTCGGCCAGCAGCCCGACGCGATCCCCCGGCTGCAAACCCGCACCCAGCAGCTTGCGGGCCAGCTCCAACGCCTGCATACGCAAGCGGGCATAAGGCAGGGATTCGGTGAGGACACCTTTGCCGGAATAGAAATTCAGCCCGGTTGGGCCCAACGCGGCATAGTCCAAAGCCTCGGCCAAAGTGCCGAAATCGGCGATACGCTTGGGCTGCCCGGGATGGTGAGTCGGGGTCGGCTCAGTCATATTGCCTGGAATTTACCGTTGGTGCCATCGCTTGGCGCTAACAGACTCACAAGGGAATGGCAATGGCTTTGGCGTCTGGCACGGTTGACAGAGCGCCCCGCCGCCGCCTAGCCAGCCTTGGCTAACCGCTTCATTTTGTTTGCTGGATTACCAAATCTCCATGTCCATCCCCGCGATTGCGCGATTCTGCTGGATCGGTCCGAAGCTGGCCTGGGCGCACGGCCTGGCGCTGCTCTCCGCCGCCGCGCACGGGGGGATGGAGGGAGTCTGCCTGCATCATACCGATGATCTGGCGCCCGGCCCAGTGCTCGAGGCCCTGCAGGCGGCCGGCATCCAGCTGGTGCGCGAGGACGCGCCAGGCCGCCTCGCCCGCGTCGAGGCGGCGCTGGGCCTCGCCCCCGGCCTGACCCGGCTCTATGCCCGCCTGAGCAGCCCGGTGCAGCGCGCGGACATGCTGCGCGCCGCCATCCTGTTCGAGGAGGGCGGGGTGTATCTGGATGTCGACACCCTCACCGTGGCGCCGCTCACGCCTTTGCTGAATGTCCCGCAGTTTCTCGGCGCGGAGCGGATCGTCTGGCCGGAATGGGTGCGCGCCTCGCGCTCACCGCGACTCTGGGCCAAGCATCTGGGGCTGGATGTGCTGCGCAAAACCCTGCGCCTGCTGCCCGGCGGCTGGCGGTTCTTCCGGCTGGTGGAAGGCTGGTATGCGCCGGCGGTGAATAACGCGGTGATGGGGGCCGTGCCCGGCGCGCCCTTCTTCGCCGCCGTGCTGCGCGCCATGGCGGCGCTGCCGGGCGATGTCGCGCCCGGTGCTTACGCGCTGGGGCCGGATCTCTACCAGGCGCTGCTGGAAGCCGCGCCGGTGCCGGACCTGACCATTCATGCACCGGCGGTTTTCTACCCCCTTCCGCCGGAAATCTCGGAACATTGGTTCCGCCCCACACGCCACGCCCAGGCCGCGCTGGCCCGCGTGCTCAGCCCGCAAACCAGGGTCGCGCATTGGTATGGCTCGGTCCGCACCAAGCCCTATGTCGCTGAAATCAGTCCGGATTATATCCGCGCCCACCGCACCACCCAGCTTTTCAGCGCCCTGGCGGACCGGCTTCTGCCCGCCCTCGCCCCACAAGATTGAGCCCGTCCAGGCGTCTTACGCGCTTGTCATACTTGCGACACATGACGGAAACAGCTACGAGACTGACTTACTTACCGCGCAGAGTTCGGACTCATCCCGCAAGTGCCTGCAGTCCGTCCAGGGTTTTCCGCAAGAGGCGGGAGGCCCGGTGCCAATCCCCGGCAGGGCTGCGAGTGGCAGGAGGCCTTTGGTTACAAGGTTGAGAGACGAGCGCGTACCCGGTTCTGTTTACAGTCCCCGCCAGCTTTGCTGGCGCGGCCGGCGTGCGTCCTGGCGTCTGGTCAAGCTGGCGGCATCCTGCCCGTCGGCGGAATTTAGCGAGAGACGAGGTTGATTATGGCGAAGAACGGCGGCATCCGCATCGCGATCGCTGGCATCGGCAATTGTGCCAGCTCCCTGATCCAGGGCATCTATTACTACACGCCCGAGCGCTGCGCCGAAGGCGTGGTCGGCCTCATGCACACCGAGATCGGCGGCTATCAGCCCAACGATATCCGCGTGGTCGCGGCGTTCGATGTCGATGCCCGCAAGGTCGGTCAGGATGTCGCCACCGCGATCTTCGCCAAGCCGAATTGCACCAAGGTGTTCGAGCCGAACATTCCCGCCACCGGCACCATCGTGAAGATGGGCCAGGTGCTGGACGGCATCTCCGAACACATGGCCGATTACGACGAGGACCGCACCTTTGTGCGTTCCGACGCGAAAGAGCTGAGCAAGGACGAGATCGTCGCCGAGCTGAAGGCCACCAAGGCCGACGTGCTGCTGAACTACATGCCGGTGGGCTCTGAGCAGGCCGCGCGTTTCTATGCGGATTGCGCCCTGGAAGCCGGCTGCGCCTTCGTCAACAACATGCCGGTCTTCATCGCCAGCGATCAGGCCTATGCGGACAAGTTCGAGGCCGCCAACCTGCCGATCATCGGTGACGACATCAAATCCCAGGTCGGCGCCACCATCACCCATCGCGTGCTGACGGATCTGTTCGCCAAGCGTGGCGTGAAGCTGATCAACACCTATCAGCTCAACACCGGCGGCAATACCGACTTCCTGAACATGAAGAACCAGCAGCGCCTGGTCTCCAAGAAGAAATCCAAGACCGAAGCCGTGCAGGCCGTGGCCAAGGAGCGGATGCAGAAAGAGCACATCCATATCGGCCCGTCCGACTATGTGCCCTGGCAGAACGACAACAAGATCGCCTTCATCCGCATGGAAGGGCTGCAGTTCGGCGACGTGCCGATGGATCTGGAACTGCGCCTCTCGGTGCAGGACAGCCCGAACTCCGCCGGTGTCGTCATCGACATGGTGCGCTGCTGCAAACTGGCGCTGGAAGCCGGTGTCGGCGGCGTGCTGGCCGGCCCCTCCGCCTATTTCTGCAAGCACCCGCCGGTGCAGTACACTGACGACATCGCGCATGAGATGACCGAAGAGTTCATCCGCACCTGCCGTCCGCTGCTGGCCGTCACCGCCGCCGAATGAAGGCGCTGATCGTCGCCGCCGGCCAGGGCACGCGGCTGCGCGAAAAGGGGGAGCTGAAACCGCTCATCCCGATTCGCGGCGTGCCGCTGATCGAGCGCGTCATCAGCAATGGGCGCGAAGCCGGGATCGAGGAGTTTCTCGTCGTCACCGGCTATCGTTCCGAGGAATTGCAGGCGCGGCTGGGGGAATTCTCCCGCCGCTCCGGCATCCATATCACACGCATCCATAACCGCGCCTGGGACCGCGCCAACGGCGTCTCCGTGCTCGCGGCCAAGCAATATCTGGATGAGCCGTTCCTGCTCACCATGTGCGACCATCTCGTCGACCCGCAGATTTTGCGCCGGCTGATCGAGGCCAAGGCCGAGCCGGATACGGTCACTTTGGGCGTGGATTTCAATATCGAAAACCCGCTGAACGACCCGGAAGACGTCACCCGCGTCAAATGCGAGGGCGATGTGCTCAAGCATATCGGCAAGGTGATCCGCGACTTTAACTGCTTCGATACCGGCGTGTTCCGCTGCAACCCGGTGATGTTCGACGCGCTGGAAGAATCCCAGACCCGCGGCGATGACAGCATTTCCGGGGCGATGAACGTGCTGGCCGGCTGGGGCAAGGCGCGGGTGCTGGATATCGGCGACCGGCTCTGGGTGGATGTCGATGATCCGATCGCCTTCGGCAAGGCCGAGGCGCTGCTGGATGAAGGCCGGCTGTAAGAAGGTCCAGATATCGTGAGCGATGCCACCAGTGCCGGCGCGGCCGATCCGATCCGGCGCACCTATGAGATCGAGGACCCGACCAACCTCTATCTGATCCACCCGATCTCCGCCGCCCTGGTGCCGCTTTTCGCGAAATGGGGGATTTCGCCCAATATTGTTTCGCTGCTCGGCATGGGCTGCGGGATTCTGGCCGGTGTCTCCTATCATTTCTACAGCAGCACCGGCTGCGCCGTGCTGGGCTTCCTGCTGATGCTGGCCTGGCATGTGATGGATGGTGCCGACGGCCAGCTGGCGCGGCTGACCAAGCGTTATTCCGAGCTCGGCAAGATCCTTGACGGCATCTGCGACTATGTCACCTTCACCGCCGTCTATGTCGGGCTGGCGCTGGCGATGAGCCGGTTCATGGGCGGTTGGGCCTGGGCGCTGGTGGCCCTCTCCGGTGTCGCCCATGCGGTGCAATCGGCCTCGTATGAGATGCAGCGCCAGGATTATAATTTCTGGGGCTGGGGCCGGGCCTCGGCGGCGCTGCCGCGGCTGGATGCGAAGCCAAAAGGCATCGCCGGGCGCCTGCATCATCTCTATGCCCGGGTGCAGCTCTGGGCCTCCGGCGGGGCGGCGGAATTTCACCGCGTCTTCGCCGCCATCCTGATCTCAAAGCCCCGGCAGGAGGCGGCCTTGCGCGAAGCCTACCGCGCCCGCTTCGCCCCGGTGACCCGCCGCTGGGGCGTGCTCTGCGCCAATTACCGCACGCTGGGCTTGTTCCTCGCCGCGCTGGTGAAGCTGCCGGTGCTGTATTTCGTCTTCGAGATCATCGGTTTCAGCGCCATCCTGATCGTGCTGCTGGAGGCGCAGAAGGTGCAGTATCACGCCTTCCTTGAGCAGATCGGCGAGCGGAGCGGGTCAGGCGCAGCCTGAAAGCTTGACCACCCGGCGCGACGAGGCCGGGTATTTCGCCAGCATTCGCGCCGGGCGGATCGGCCGTGCGACCAGATTGCCGCTGCAATTCGGGCAGTACCCGCCCAGATCCTCGGCGCAGGCCGCGCAGAATGTGCATTCGAAGCTGCAGATGCGCGCGGTCGCACTCTCTGGCGGCAGATCGATATCGCAGCATTCGCAGTTCGGCCTGATGTCGAGCATGGATGGCGTCCTGTTTTCGTTATACAACCATAATGATGTATCGAAACGGATCAGGCAAGCCAGGATTGCGTGCCGGTCAAGCCCCGGCGTTCAGCCGCCCCGCCCCAACCGGCTATGGCTGCGCTCCAGCAGCCAGCCCCCCACCCCCAGCAGTATCAAAGATGGCGCCAGCGCCGCGATCGCCGGATGCACCGCCAGCAACAGCCCGAGATAGCCGGTAATCTGCTGCACCAGCAGATAGACCATGCCCAGCAGCGCGCCGATGACGATCTGCCGCCCCGCCCCGCCGGCCCGCTGCGGCCCGAATACGAAGGGGGCGGCGATCAGCGCCATGCCGAACAGCGAGAGCGGCACCGCCACCATGCTCCAGAAGGTCTGCTGATAGCGCAATGCCTGCTGATGCTGCGCCTGCAATTGCCGCAGATAGGCATAGAGCGCCAAAGGCGGCATCGTCTCCGGCGGGATCGCCAGCAATTGCAGCTGCCTTGTGGAAAGAAAGGGCTTCCAGCTCAGGCTTTGCGCCGGTGCGCTCTCCACCTGGCCATGGGTGATGACCTCATGATGCACCCCGCTCAGCGCCCAGCTGCCATCGGGCTGCGGGGTGGCGTCATCGGCCTGCACCACATCCCGCAGCGTGCCGTCCGGCGCCAGCGTGTAGATGGAAACGCCGTGCAGCGTGTGCCCATCGGCGAAGCTCTGCACATTCAGGAACACCCCGTTCTTCTGCGCCCAGAAGCCGCCATTCACCATCCCGGGCAGGGCATCGCCCAAAGCCGCCGCCTGGGCGCGCTGGGCCGCCTGCTGCGCCGGCGGGATGACGAATTGCGCCAGCAGAAACAGCGCCAGGATGATCGGCAGGCAGAGCTTGGCCACGGCGCCGACAATCCTGGCCTGCGACACGCCGAAGCTGCGAAACGCCGTGAGTTCGGAGGATTTCGCCAGGCTGCCCAGCCCCAGCAGGCTGGCCAGCAGCATCGAAACCGGGGCCAGCTGCAGCAGCCGGTCCGGGGCGGTGAGTGCGGTATAGCTCAGCGCGTCGGCCAGCGTGTAATGCCCCTGCCCGACCAGCCCCAGCTGCTCGACGAAGCTGAGCAGGCTGAACAGCGCCGTGAGCCCGATGATGAACAGCAGAAAGGCGCGGCCGACCACCCAGCCGACATAACGGTCAAGCTGCATCGTGGCTGGTGGCGGCGTGCCAGTTGGTGTTGGCGGGGTGGGGGTGGCGCGGCGTCTCGCCCGGCCGGTGCAAAAGCCGGCGCAACGCTGGCCCGTACCAGATCAGCGCGATGAACAGCCCGAGCAGGCACGGCGCCCACCACAGCCCCGGAAACGCGCCGACATCGCCATGCTGCACCCAGGTGCGGGCGATGGTGCAGAGCAGGTAATAGGCCGAATAGGCCAGAATCGCCGGGCCGAACTTGGCATAGCGATTCTGCCTTGGCTTGCCCCGGCTCAAAATCGCCCCCAGCAGCGCCAGCAGCAAGGTGGAAATGCCGGTGGAGAGCCGCCATTGCCGCTCCGCCACGTCGCCGGGGGTGGAGGAGGTGAACAGCCTGGCGCTGCTCGCCGCCACCGGGCTGTAGCCGGGCTTGCCGGGCAGCGCGCCGTCCGGGTCGATATTCAGCCCCTGCGCGTCCAGCACCTGGTCGTTCGCCGGGGTGCCGGGGTCGAGCTGATAGATATGCGCATCCGAGAGATGCACGCTGCGCCGCCCGTCATCGCCCATGGTCGCGGGGGTGGCGTTGGCGGCGGTGATGATCTCCAGATGCCCGTTCTGTTCACGCGCCACGAACAGGTTCCGCGCGGCGGCGTGCGGCCCGGCGCGGTTGCCCAGAAATACCACCTGGTCGCCCTTGGCGCTGGCATAGAAGGTGCCGGCCTCCATTGCATTCACATTCAGCGTCACCGCGGCCCGCCGGGTGATCTCGTGCGAGGTGGCATAGGCCCAGGGCCGGGCGAAGAGCGAGAGCCCGGCCACGCCCAGCCCCAGCGCCAGCGCCAGGCGCATCACCGGGCGCAAAAGCTGGCGCGGCCCCAGCCCCAGGGCCAGCATGGCGGTGATCTCACCATCCGATTGCAGCCGCCCGAACCCGGCCACCACCGCGATGAACAGCGAAATCGGGATCAGCACTTCGAGCGAGATCAGCAATTTCAGCCCGGTCAGCGCGGCGATGGCGCGCACCGGCAGCAGCCCGTTCACGGCATCGGAGAGAATGTTCGCCAGGCTGTAGCCGGCGAACAGCAAGGCCAGAATCCCCAGCACCACGGCAAAGGGGCGGATGATCTCACCGGTTAAATAGCGATCCGTCTTCAAAGCGCTCGACCAACTCTCTCAAGGCAGCAGGGGGCCCGGCGCGTGATGCCGCCCGAAAGGCCCGTGACAAGGCGGTGCCCGCTCTTTAATAGAGGGGCTGGTAAGAAGTATAGTTTTTCCTGCACGTTTGTCATGGGCCGCCTGTGCGGCCCTGCCGTGCGGGCAATGGCAGAGGAGCCGCGCGCAGCGATATGTCTGATCAGGCCAACGAGATCCGCGAAATCATTTTCGACACATTGCGCGCCGCCCTGCCGCAGGACCGCCCGCTCTCCGACAATACCCATATCATCGAGGATCTGGGGCTCGATTCCGTCGCGGTGATGGATTTCGTCATGGAGATCGAGGACAAGCTCGACATTTCCGTGCCGCTGGACAAGATCGCCGAGGTGGAAACGCTGGGCGATCTCATCGCCACCGTGCAGCGCCTGAAACAGGCCGCCTGATCCGCCATGGCCGTGCTGGATAAATACGCCGCTCTGGCGCAGCAATATGCTGGGCTGGAAGCGGCGGGCGCCAACCCGTTCAACGTGCCGTTCGAGCGCGTGCTCTCCCCCACCGCCGCCATCATCGGCGGGCGCGAGACGCTGCTGCTCGGCACCAATAATTATCTCGGCCTGACCTACGACCCGGCGGTGATCGCCGCGGCCAACGCAGCGACCCAGGCGGCCGGCACCGGCACCACCGGCTCGCGCATCGCCAATGGCAGCTATGGCAGCCATCAGCAGCTGGAAGCGGCGCTGGCGGATTTCTATGGCCGCAAGCAGGGCATGGTGTTCTCCACCGGCTACCAGGCCAATCTCGGCATCATCTCGGCTTTGGCCGGCAAGGGCGACCATCTGCTGCTGGACGCGGATTCCCACGCCTCTATCTATGACGGCTCGCGCCTCGGCTACGCCCAGGTGACGCGCTTTCGCCATAACAGCCCGGACGACCTCGCCAACCGCCTGCGCCGCCTGGCCGGTGAGCCGGGCGAGAAGGTGATCATCGTCGAGGGCATTTACTCGATGCTGGGCGACACCGCGCCTTTGGCCGAATTCGCCGCGGTGAAGCGCGAATATGGCGGCTGCCTGGTGGTGGACGAGGCGCATTCGCTCGGCGTGCTGGGCGCCACTGGCCGGGGCCTCGCCGAACAGGCCGGGGTTGAGGCGGATGTGGATTTCATCGTCGGCACCTTCTCCAAGAGCCTCGGCGGTGTCGGCGGCTTTGCGGTGACGGATATGCCCGGGGCTGAAATCCTGCGCGTGGTCTCGCGGCCTTATATGTTCACCGCCTCGCTCCCCCCCGGCGTGATCGCCGCCACGGAAGCAGCCTTGCACCAGCTGCGCGCCCGCCCGGAACTGCGTCAGCGGCTGAACGAAAACGCCCTGCGGCTCTATCGCGGCCTGGCCGGGCTGGGCTTTGAGCTGGGGCCGGAACCCAGCCCCGTGGTCTCCGCCATCATGCCCTCGCCGGAGGCCGCCTTCGGCTTCTGGGCGGCGCTGCTCAAGGCCGGGCTCTACACCAATGTCAGCCTGCCGCCGGCCACGCCCAAGGGCCTGGCTTTGCTGCGCTCCAGCGTGAGTGCCGCGCACAGCCCTGAACAGATCGACCAGGCCATCGGCTTGTTCGCGCAGGTGGGCGAAAGGCTGGGGCTGCTCGGCGCGCCTGCTTTCGCCGCTGCCAAGTAACCCGCGCCGGGGGAGGCCGCATGCGCCAGGTTGCGATCTTCCGGCATAATCTGTTCCGCCTCTCGGAGCCTTTCATCACCCAGCAGGCGGGGCGGTTTCGCCGCTACCGTCCGCTTTACCTGGGACGGCTGCGCTATGGCGCGCCGCCGCCGGGCGCCGAGGCGATGGCGCTGGAGGATCTGGCCCCGAAGCTGCGCTTCCTGCCGGCGGCCTGGCATCTGCTCTCCGCCAGCCCGCACCCTTATCTCTACCGGCTGGAGGGCCAGCGGCCGGATCTGATCCACGCGCATTTCGGCGTCGAGGGTGTCTATGCCCTGCCGCTCGCCGCCCGGCTTGGCGTGCCTTTGGTCACCACGTTCCATGGCTTCGATGCCACGCTGAACCCGCTCGGCCTGCTCGCCAACCCGGCCTGGGCCCGCTACGCGCTGCGCCGGGGCAGGCTCGCCCGCCAGGGCAGCCTGTTCCTCGCCGCCTCCCACTTCCTGCGCGAAAAGCTCCTGGCCATGGATTTTCCGCCGGAGCGGGTGCGGGTGCATTATATCGGCGTCGACCCCTCGGCCATCGCCCCGCGCCTGGCCGCGCAGGAGGAGCCGATCATCCTGCATGTCGCCCGGCTGGAAGAGGTGAAGGGCACGCAATTCCTCATCCGCGCCTTCGCGTCCATCGCCCCGCAGCACCCGGCCGCGCGGCTGGTGCTGATCGGCGACGGCAAATTGCGCAAGAGCCTGGAAAAGCTCGCCCAGGACACCGGCTTTGCCGATCGCATCGACTTCTTGGGCGGCATGAAACATGAGCAGGTGCTGGGCTGGATGCGCCGCGCCGCCATGCTGGTGCTGCCCAGCATCAAAACCGAATCCGGCCGCGAGGAAGGGCTCGGCATGGTGATGCTGGAAGCCGCGGCCTGCGGCGTGCCCGGCATCGGCGCGCGCGTCGGCGGCATTCCCGAGGGCATCGCCGAGGGCGAAACCGGCTTTCTCGTCCCCCCGCAGGACCCCGAGGCGCTGGCGATGGCGATGGCGACCCTGCTCGCCAACCCGGTGCTGCGGCTGCGCATGGGCGATGCGGCGCGCAGGCGCATCGAGCGCCAGTTTGACATTCGCCGCCAGAGCGCGGCCCTGGAAGATATCTATGACGAGCTGCTGGCCTGATGCGCCGCGTCGTCGTCGCCGCCCATCCTGACGATGAAATCCTCTGGATGAGTTCGGCCCTGCGCGCGGCCGACAAGGTCGTGCTCTGCTATGGCGCGCCCTACGGCAAGCCGGAGAAAGCCGCCGCCCGCGCCCGCGCCGTGGCCGCGCTGGGCCTGCCCAACCTGGTCAATCTCGCCATCCCGGAAAGCGGCACAAGGCTGCTGGTGAACTGGGACGATGCTGAAATGACGCCGACCGGCATGGCGATCAACGATGCAGCCGGCCAGGCGCGCTATGATGCGAATTTCGCCACGCTGCGGGAGCGCCTGCGCCCGCTGCTCACGGGCGTTGACGAGGTCTTCACCCATAATCCCTGGGGCGAATATGGCCACCCGGAACATATCCAGCTCTATCGCGTGGTCGAGACGCTGCAGAAAGAGCTTGGCTTCACCATCGTCTTTTCAAACTATGTCGCCCCGCTGAGCTGGTTGCTCGCCCGCCGCCTCGGCGCCGCGCCGCTGTTCGCGGAAAAGCGCCGGGCGGTGCCGGATATGCGCCTAGCAAGGCGCCTGCGCGGCATCTATCTGCGCCACCGCGTCTGGACCTGGTCCGTCTTCCACGCCTGGCCGGCGACGGAGACGCTTTACGCGCAACCGCCGGGGGAGCGGGAATGCTGGCAGAGCCTGGAGGGGGAGGCGCTGGTGGATGTGACGCGGCTGCGCTGGTGGAAGCGGGTGGGGGTGGCGAGGGTGTAGAGGGTGGCTATCGGGCCAGCAGCGACATTCGGCTAGAGGTGACGGAATGATCTCTTTGGAGTCATACCGGACGCTGGACTGGTCCGCTTTTCAGCGCTTAGGCTGGGCGGGTTAGCGGCCCTGGCAGGCTCTTAACTGACTTCGGAAGATCCACGCCGCGCTTGGCTATTCGGATCATGAATGAAATGGGTCGCAAGAGCGGCCAGCATGTCATTCGCTCGTCCCAGCAGTCCTCGGAACACGCTGCGAGGCGTCTCGCGGTCAAGTCCAACCTGCGTCTGCACTCTATCGAACCGCGCGCCCTTGGCGTGCGCCGCGCCGCTGGAACGCAGATCTTGCAACGTTCGTAGAACCCCGATGTCTCGATCAACGTGAGGGTAGTTAGCCGCCTCAACGTAGCGCCTGAGTTTGCTAATGCTCTTTTCATCGCGAAGCGCGCCGTCGAGCGCCTTCGCGAGTTCGGCGTCATTTAACGTGTCGATGAGAAGTTTTACGAGATAGAGGACCTGGTTCTCAAATTCTCCGGTGCTGTCCGTCATCGGGACGTGAAGCTGCTTGAGAATGTGAGTGTCCGCCTCATGGAGGGGTCTGAATAGAGGCCAGCCGAATTGCTTCTGCCACGCCTCGCTGAGTTGCGTGTAGCGCTGCTTGAAAACTAGGTCAGGAGCCGTCGGATCGGTGAACTGTGCTAGGAATGAGCGGCGAAAATTGGTGTCACTTGTCTGCGTGCCGCCTGGCGGCACGTTGAAGTGCCGCCAGTACGTCTGCTCTTCGTAATGGAGGTCGCGTCCGAGATCACCGAGGTAGACCACCACATGGTCTGGTAGATTGTTGTCGATCCGCATCCCCCAGAGCGACCCGCACCGAAGGTAGCCGTCCTCCACTTCAAATTTCGGATCGTCGTAGTACTTGGCTAGGACGTTTCGCGTGAACCAGACTGGCGTGAGATAGTGTGGGGCATCTTCGTTCGCCCCGAAATAGTTGGCCAGCGCATCGGGATCGCTGCTGTGCGTGACGGGTGAACCGTCGTCGGCAACACGAATTATGAATTCCGCGTATTGGCCGCGCCACCCGGTGGAAAAGGGCCAGACTCCACTCTCGTTGATCGGCGGCGGGAAGATAATCTTCTTCCCGACGAGCCGCGTGAAAGTCTCCTTGCGATGCAGCTCGCCGACGTGGAGGGAGTAATGGCGATCTGCTACCGTCACCTCGCGATTCGGGATTGCGGCCATCGCCTCAGCAACATCAATCCTTGCAAACACCCTGTGGTCGAAGAATAGCCCAAGCGCGAGCTGCCGCGCTGCCATGTATTGACGGACATACCGCGTCAGCACGCGACTTTGTGAGGCGGTGATCTCCGCCACGACGACTTCCGCGCCCCGGTCATCTATGTGGATGAAGCGATCATTCTGACGGTCGTGGTATAGGTTGTGGAAGTGCCGGAACTCCTCGGCGAGATCGAACTGCCGCGATTTGATGCCATGGAAATCTCTCGAATAGAGGATCGGTTCGACGCCCTCTGTGCCGAAGCGCTCGTAAGTCGTCGTCTCAACGCCCTCATCATCGTAGCCTTGGCTGAACCCCGGCATGCCCTGCCCAATCATGATGTCCCAGCTGGTTGAATTCAGAGAACGAGCTAGACCCATGGGCGTCAGAAGGGCAGAATACGAGCAGCGGCTGCCCTGACCGTTATCGTGGAATTCGTAGAGCGTGGTCCACTCGCCGCACCCGAGATCATCGATCTCGGCGATATTGTCAGCCTGACTGAGGCGAACCATCGGGTCCGGCTCGGCGAAGCGTTGAGCAGACGTAAGTTCAGGCGGAAGGCGTGGCATGGCTCTCTCTTTCAGGCCGCATAGCAGTCGAGCACGACGGCTCGGAGCAGGTCATCATCGGAAGATATCACTGGAAAATATTACGGAACAGATGGCGACGGCGCTGATGTCGCATTCTGGAGCGAAGCCGAGGTCCGCTAGTGGCGCGAAGCGGTCACCAGCGGCGCGCTGTGGCAATGACGGCTTCCCCCTTTAACCCCGTCGCCTCCAAACCAACCCCCCATACCCCCCCCCTGTCGCCAGCACCGCCGCCGCGATCCGGCCCGCCGCCGTGCCGCCATACGGCAAGGCCCGCGCCGCCAGGCACAGCACCACCATCCCAACCACCGCCAAAGCCGGCCGCAAAAACGGTTTTGCCAGCGCCAGCGCGGAAATATCCCATTCCCGGCGCAGATAGCCCACACTCCAGCTCAGCAAAAACGGATACACCGCCAGCCACGCCGCCGAGACCGCCAGCAACCCCGCCTCGCCATGCACGACAATCCCCGCCGTGAGAATAAACCCGCCCAGCATCAGCAATGTTGCGAAGGAGAGGCGCGCCGCTTTGCCCGGCTGCCCGGTGCCCAGCAGCAGCGGCGTGATCAATTGCGAGGCGATGCGCAGCACCGCTGCCCCCGCCAAAATCTGTAAGGGCCGCGCCGCATCCGCATAGCTGCGGCCTTGAGAATCATGCAGCAGCCCCATCAGCGGCACCGCCATCAGCCCCAGCCCCGCCATGCAGGGCGCCACCAAGCTCGCCAGACGCTGCAGCGACCATAACAACGCCGCCCGCAACTCCGCAGGCGCGGCCGCGACTTTCGCGAATACCGGCTGTGCCGCGCGGTTGACGATGGTGCCCACCGCCATCGCCGGCTCCATCGCCACGTCAAACGCCACCCGATACACCGCTAGCATCGCCGGCCCGTAAAACCAGCCGACCAGCAGGAAATCGATATTCTTGAAAATCTGCTCGAAGATATTCGCGCTGGCCGAGCGCCAGCCGAAATCCACCAGCGCCCTGATCTCTGCCAAGGCAAAATGCCAGCGCGGCACAAAGCGATTCGCCAGCAACGCGCCCGCCAGAATAAATACGCCGGAGGCAAAATACCCGCCCACCAGCGCCCAGGCCCCGCCGCCCGCCACCGCGATGCCAAACCGCACCAAAGCCGCGCCGAAGGTCGCGCCGACATTCACCATGGCGATTTTCTCATAGGCCAGCGCGCGATTCAGCAAGGCCAGAGGAATCACCGCTGCCCCCACCAGCGGCTGCTTCGCCGCCAGCGCCAGGAAATACAGCTTCACGCCGGAAACGCCATATAACCAGCCAATCGCCGGCGAGAGCGCCACCGCGGCCCCGCCCACAATCACCGCCAGCACCAGAATGAACCAGAACAGCGAGGATAAAGCCTCCCGGCTCACCGCCTTCGTTTGCACCAGCGCATCGCCGGTGCCCAAGCCATCAAACGCCTCCACCACCATGCCCACCGCCAGCACCAGCGAGCCGATGCCAACCTGAGTCTTGGTCAAAAACACCAGAACCGCCACGATGGTGGCGAAATCCGTCACCTTGGCGACGATGGCGGCCCCGCCCAGCCAGTTGAAGCCGCGCCCGAGATGGCGCTGATGCTCGTTTTCGCTCATGCGTCCGGCGGCAAAACCGGGGCGCGGGTGCGGATGAAATGCCGCAGCCAGCGTGCCGAGCCCTGGCGCCAGCGCGCACTCTGCGCTGCCCCCCACAGCCCGGGGCGCGGCGTGGCATCCGCCGCCCAGTCTTTCACCTGCGCGATAATCTTCTCCGCCCGCGCCGCCCAGGTATAGCCCAGGCTGTCCGTTGCCGCGCCGGCCGCGAGCCTGGCAGCCAGCGCCTCATCGCCGGTCAGCGCCGAAAGCCCCGCGACCAGCGCCTCCAGATCATCCGGCTGTACCAGCAGCGCGTTCTGGTCATGCTTCAGCACCTCGGCCACATCCGGCGTATTCCCCGCCAGAATCGGCCGACCGGAGCCGAGATAAAAGAACAGCTTCAGCGGCAGCACGGTGGAGCCGAACTTCGCCAGCGGCTGGAAGGAAGGCGGGATCAGCAACACATCGGCGGCATGGATGTAATTGCCCAGCGTCGCCTCGGTCTGCCAGGGCACGATCACCACATTCGGCACGCTCTTCGCCAGCGCCTCCACCGAGCCCTCGCCATAGGAGCCGACGAACAGGAAGGTGAGCTGCGGCAGCCGCTTCGCCGCCTCGATCACCAGCTCCAGCCCCTTCTTATGGTTCACCCGCCCGGTATAGATCACGGTTTTCGCGGCCGGATCGATGCCGATGCGCGCCTTCGCCTCGGCCAGCGGAACCGGCGCGGCGAAACGCTGCGGCTCGAAGCCGTTATGGATGCAGCGCAGCTTCTCCGGCGGCACGCCGAGTTCGATATATTTCTGCCTGGTATATTCGGAATGGCAGACCGAGCCCAGGAACCGCTTATGGCTGAACAGTTTGTAGAGCCAATATTGCAGCGGCGGGATCTGATCCGGCCAGGGGCGGTAATGGTCGAACACCACGCGTTGCCCGCAGCGCAGCGCCATCCACGCCACCCAGAGATTGCGGGTATAAACCAGATCCGCGGCCCTGAAGGCGCTGCGCAGCCCGATCGTCAGCCCGCACAGAATATGCCGCCAGGCCGCCGGCTTCAGCGGCGCGAAGGCGCTGATCAGCGGCATGCCCAGCCGCGCGGTCAGCCCCGGCAGATTGTCCGGCGCCATCGGCACATGCAGCCAGGCCGCCTCCAGATGCGGAGTCAGATAGCGCGCCGTGGTGGTGAACACTTCCGCATCCGCCTCGGCGCTGGGCAGGGGGTTTTCAAAGGCGAAGAGGATTTTCATATGGTCCCGGCGATCAGAAACAGGCCGGGAACCCGGCGCGGATACCTACCCGCGTTCCAGGGGCGGGATCAATAAGCCCGGCTGTCACGCTCCGTTGCAAATTGCCGCGGACGCGCATCATCGGCAGGATTAACTCTGTCATGAACAGCCCATGGAGACGCAGATGATCGGCCGCCGCCCCCTTCTCGCCGCCGCCGGTGCCGCCCTGGTCGCCCCCGCCGCCCTGGCCGGCACCACGCCCGAGCGCATCCCGCTCTGGCCAGGCACGCCGCCGGGCGGGGGAGGGCCGCAAGGGCCGGAGCGGGTCAACACCAAGGGCAGCGTGCGCGACATTCCCGCCCCCTATCTCACCCTCTACCGCCCGCAGAGCCCGAACGGCGCGGCCGTGCTGGTGGCCGGCGGTGGCGGCTACCGGCATATCGAGATGGGCACGGAGGCCGACCCGGCCGCGCTTTGGCTGAACGCACGCGGCATCACCGCCTTCACTTTGGCCTATAGGCTACCGGGTGAGGGCTGGGCCGCCGGAGCGCAGGCGCCTTTTCAAGATGCGCAACGCGCCATTCGCCTCATCCGCGCCCGCGCCAAAAACGATGGGCTGGATGCGCAAAGGCTCGGCGTGCTGGGCTTCTCCGCCGGCGGGCATCTGATGGGGCTGGCGGCGGACTGGTCGGATTTTCGCTCCTACGCGCCGGTGGACGGGGCGGATTTCCTCTCCGCCCGGCCGGACAATGCAGCACTCGCCTATCCCATCATCACGCTGGAGGCGCCGTATCAGCATACCTCCACCGCGAAAATCCTGGTCGGCCAGGATGCGGATGCACAAGCCCGGGCGGAATGGTCGGTGCAGACGCATCTGCGCCCCGGAGCCCCGCCTTTCTTCCTGGTGCAGGCCAAGGACGACCCGATTTCCAACCCCGCCAACACCATCATCATGGCGCAGGCCTGCAGGCGCGCCGGCGTGCAGGTGGATTTTCACCAGCTCCCCAGCGGCGGCCATGGCTTCGGCATGGGCCGCCCTGGCACGCCGACAATGGATTGGCCGGGCTGGTATGAAAATTGGCTGCGCGCCCAGGGCATGCTGGCGCGCTAGCAGGCAAAAAAGAGGGCGTTCACAATGTGAACGCCCCAATGGCTTTGCCAAGTTTAACGCGATCCCCGGGAGAGGCGCCCAAGAGCGCCGCCCGGCCATGAAGCCATCCGGATGTCCAGATCGAGATGGAGCCACGCGGGCAGAGTAGCAGATCGCCGGCGCGAGTCAATGAGAATAGTTATCATTTTCATCAAACGATGATTCGGCCGTCTTTTCTCAGCTGGAGATGCCGCTCAACCGGCAATCCTTGGCGGCAAGCTGGCCCTGAAAGGCGCTCCAGGTCTGGGTCGCGCCAAAAAGCGGCAGCCCGACATAGCCGCGCAACCGCAGCTCGCCCTGCCGGTCCAGCGTCAGCTTGATCTGATAGACCGAGCCGTTGCGGGGGTTGGTGATATGGCCATACCAGGCGCGGCTGCCATCATCCTGGCGGCGCGCATTGGCGTCGGCCTGCAGAATGACCAGCCCGCATTGGCTCTGGCCGGCCCAATCGGTAGGGGTGGGCTCGGTCTGGTTGAGCACCATGCCCTCGATGGCGCCGCATAATTTATCGCCGCAGGGGGAGATTTGAATGACCGCGTCATGGCTGGCGGTGACCCAGCTTCCTACGGGGCCAGGCGTTGCCGCGCGGGCCGGGAGGACGGAGAGTCCAAGGCAGAGCACAAGCACGGTCGCTATGCCCGCCCAAGAGAGCAGGGCCGCGAAACGTTCGCTCGACATCACGAAATTCCTTGGGTTGCAGAGCCTTCCCGTCGCCGCGGGCGCGGCCAGGCGAGGCGGTCTGGAAGGGCTGGTTTACGGCACCGCCAGGCCGTGGGCGGTTGTGCGAGAGCAACATGACCCTGACGGGAATCATTCAGGGACATAAAGTTGCTCGCCACAACAAACAGCGAGAGCGCGCTGACCGTTTACGGTCAGGCTGAAAGCGCTCTAGCCGGAAATATCGCTCTGGCCAGCATTATTCGCATAATCGACAGCCCCCGGCGCGGTACCGAACTGAACCGGCACCCGGCGATTCTCAGCGCTGCGCCCATGAAGCTGGCTGGCCTGCGGGGGCGGGGCAATACGCACCAGATGGCGCGGGGCGCTGGGGCGGATATCGCCAGGGCGGGCCTGGGCGGCGAAGGGAGCCAGAGAAACAGCCAGCAACGCGGCGGCCGCGAAACGAGACATACGAGGCATGATACACTCTTTTTCTGATTTTGATTTGAAATTGGCGAGCACGGCCGGGCGCGCGGGGCGCCCGTTCGTCTCACGACGGGAATTAGCCGCCGGTGCTGTCGGACGCGGCGCCGCCGACATGGCGCAGGGCAACCGGGGTCTGCTTGCCGGCGAAACCACCCTGGGCGGCCTGGTTCGCCTGCGGATTATACTGGGCGACGCTGGTGTTCACCTGGAAATTGCCGGGTGCGGCGATCGCGGCGACAGGGGCCAGGGAGGCGGCCAGCAGGGCGGCGGAAGCGATTTGAGAGATGCGGTTCATGATACACTCCTGAATTGAGCTGGATGTCTAAAGGGGGGGCGCTTTGCGGCGGATTGAGCCGGGCCTGGCTTAGCCAGCCGTGCTGTCAGAGATCGGGCCGCCAACCTGGCGATCGGCGACCGGCATGCGGTGGCTGCCGGCATTGGTCTGGAAGGCCGGGATATTCTGGTTGGACTGCTGATTATAAGAGGCAACGCTGGTGGCCTGACGGTAGGACTGCGCGTTGGCGGCGATCGGGGCCAGGGAAGCGGCGATCAGAGCGGCTGAGGCGAAAGCGGTGAAACGAGACATGAGAAGATTTCCTTTTCAGTTCGGCGGGGCAGGTCGCCCTTTCGATGAGCCTGATTTAGATGGACGTACGTACGCTTGCAAGACAAATTAGAACGGACGTACGTAAACTCAGTCATGTGTTTTTTGCATGTAAATCTAATAGTCATGCGATAATCGCAATCGAGTGCAGCTTTCTCTTGGTTTTGGTGCTTTTTTCTTGCGCTTTAAGACGTACGAACGTACTTAATGACCATCATGTTTTGCAATGGATGCGATCAAACCCATGGCTAGACCCTCAAACCGCGAAAAAATCCTCACTGAAGGCCTGCGCGTCGTTCATGAGCGGGGCTTTTCCGGGGCCTCGGTGCGCGACATTGCCAGTGCCGCCAGCGTCCCGCTGGGCTCCTTCACCAATCATTTCCCCTCAAAGGAGATGTTCGGGCTGGAAATTCTGGAGCGCTATCATGAGCGCGTGCAGGAGGTGATCGGCAAGACCTTCCATGACCGCTCCCGTCCGGTGCGCGAGCGTGTAGCGTCTTACTTCGACCATGTGATCGAAAACCTCACCGCCAGCAACATGCGGGGCGGCTGCCTGGTCGGCAATTTCTGCGCCGAAGTGGCGGACCAGTCCGAGGTGCTGCGGCTGCGTCTGGCGAAAATTTTCCAGGATATCCGCGATGCGCTGGCGCAGGCGCTGGAGGAAGGTGTCGCCTCCGGCGAGCTGGCGCCGGATCTGGATTGCCTGGATACGGCCGGCTTCATCTATAGCTCCCTGCAGGGCGCGATCCTGATCGCGCGGGTGGTGCAGAACCCCAGCCCGATCGAGCGCTGCCGCCGCCAGATCCTGCAGAAGGTGCTGAAATAACGGCACAAGCGCGGCCGGCTCCGGCCTGCGGAAATCGCACGGGGACTGCAAAATTCCCGTATGCGCGGCGCGGGAATTTCTCTATTGCTCGCCCATGCTGACCGACAAAGACAATCTGCTGCGCCGGCTGCATGCGTTGCGCAGCGAGCACCGGGACCTCGATACCGTCATCACGCGGATTACCGACCTAGGTCCGGTGGATCAGCTGCATCTGCAAAGATTGAAGAAGCGGAAACTCGGTTTGAAAGATGAGATTTCCCGGCTGGAAAGCCGGTTGATCCCGGACCGCACGGCATGAGCCAGCCTCTGGTCGGGATTATCATGGGCAGCCGTTCGGACTGGCCGGTGATGGAACATGCCGCGCACATGCTTGAAAAGCTTGGCGTGCCTTATGAGGCCAAGGTGGTCTCCGCGCATCGCACCCCGCATCGGCTGGTCGAGTATGCCGGCAGCGCGCATGCGCGCGGGCTGAAGATCATCATCGCCGGGGCGGGCGGCGCGGCGCATCTGCCGGGCATGGCGGCCTCGATGACCAATCTGCCGGTGCTGGGCGTGCCGGTCGCCGTCACCGCGCTGAACGGGCAGGATGCGCTGCTCTCCATCGTGCAGATGCCAGGCGGGGTTCCCGTCGGCACGCTGGCGATCGGCAAGCCCGGCGCGATCAATGCCGGGATTCTGGCGGCCTCGATTCTGGCGCTCTCCGACCCGGCGCTGGCGGCTCGGATCGCAGCGCTGCGATCCGAGCAGACGGAAAGCGTGCCGGAGGACCCGGTCTGATGCTGCCGCCCGGATCGGTGATCGGCATGATCGGCGGCGGCCAGCTCGGGCGGATGTCCGCCCAGGCGGCGGCGCGGCTGGGGTTTCTCGTGCATGTGTTCTCGCCCGAGCCGGACGGCCCGGCGGCGCAGGTGGCGGCGCGCACCATAATCGCCGCGTACGATGATCTCGAAGCGCTACGATCCTTCGCCGAGGCGGTGGATGTGATCACCTTCGAATTCGAAAACCTGCCCGCCGCCTCGCTGGCGCTGCTGGAGAGCCTGAAGCCGGTGCGGCCGGGGGCGAAAATCCTTGCCATCAGCCAGGACAGGCTGCTGGAGAAGCAATTCCTCAACGATGCCGGCGTCGCCACCGCGCCCTGGGCGAAGGTGGAGAGCCTGGCGGAGTTGGAGGCGGCGGTAGCCGAACTCGGCCTGCCGGCGGTGCTGAAAACCACCCGGCTGGGCTATGACGGCAAGGGCCAGGCCATGCTGCGCGCCCCGGAAGATCTGGCGCCCGCCTTCGAAAAACTGGCGCCGAAGCCGCTGGTTCTGGAAGGCTTCGTGGATTTCGCCGCCGAGATCTCGGTGATGGTGGCGCGCGGGGTGGACGGCACCATCGTCTGTTTTGACGCGGTGGAGAACCGCCACAAGCATCATATTCTCGACCTCACCATCGCCCCGGCGCCCTTCGGGCCGGAGATTCTGGAGGAGGCGCAAAGCATCGCCCGGCTGATCGCCGAGACGCTGGCGCTGGTCGGGCTGCTGGGGGTGGAGATGTTCGTCACCTCAACCGGCGCGCTGGTGGTGAATGAGATCGCCCCGCGGCCGCATAATTCCGGCCATTGGACGATGGATGCCTGCCCCTGCGGGCAGTTCGAGATGCATATCCGCGCCGTGGCGGGCCTGCCCTTGCCGCCGGCAATGCGGCATTCGGACGCGGTGATGAAAAACCTGATCGGCCCGGAGGACATGGCGCTGTGGCCGCGCGTGCTGGCGACGCCGGGGCTGATCCCGCATCATTACGGCAAGACCGAAGCTCGCCCCGGCCGCAAGATGGCGCATTTCAATCGCCTTTTCCCCAAAGGCGCGTTGCCGGGCGAATTTGGCATCGAAGATGCCCTGGCTCTGGCGGAAAAATCGTAAAAGTTTTTGGTGCCGCTTTTTTCAAAAAGCGGCGAAAAACGTCTGGGGTGGCGGCAACGACATTGCCACCACCCCTGAAACTTTCGCTCAGTAATCCTTGCTCTGGCGCATCCGCTTGATGTCCCCGCGGCGCGATTTCGCATCCAGCCGCCGGGTTTTCGAGCCCTTGGTGGGCTTGGTGGCGCGCCGTGCCTTCGGGATGATGGCGGCCTCCTGGATCAGCGCGAACAGCTTCTCGCGCGCCTCCTCGCGGTTGCGCAGCTGGGAGCGATGCTCTTCGGACTCGATCAGGATATGCCCGCTCAGCGTCAGGCGCTTGCCGGCGAGGCGGGCGAGGCGGGCTTTGACATGGCCGGGCAGGGTGGTGTTGCCGACGAGATCGAAGCGTAGCTGCACCGCGGTCGAGACCTTGTTGACGTTCTGTCCGCCAGGTCCGGAGGCCGGGGTAAAAAATTCCTCCAGATCAGCATCGCTGATCTGGAGGTGATCTGTAACCGGTATCAGCATCGGAGCCTCTCAATTCACGGCCCCGGCGCGAAATCAGGCGGCCTTGGCTTCTTTCTTCGCCGTGGCGCGCTCGAGGCGGCGCTTCAGCGCCAGGCCTTCGGTGGTCAGCTTCGCGTCGGAATGGGCGAGCAGAAAGGCGTCCAGGCCGCCATTATGCTCGATCGTGCGGATCGCGCGGGTGGACAGGCGCAGGCGAACAGCACCGAGCGTATCGGAGAGCAGCGTGGTGACCTGCAGGTTGGGCAGGAACCGGCGGCGGCTCTTATTGTTCGCGTGGCTGACGTTATTGCCAGCTTGCACGGTCTTTCCGGTCAGGTCGCAACGGCGGGCCATGATACTTTTCCTCAATAAAACGCAAAGCGGGCTGGCAGGGGCCAGCCCGGAAATTCGGGGCGGCTTATGGCGCAAGCGGGGGGCATCGTCAAGCGGGTTCGCGCAAGGCTGGCCGTTGATTCAGCGCGGGGCTTGAATCTTTATGCCTCGCCGGCGTGATCCTTGCCCGCGGTGCCGCGCATCTCGCCGGACTCGACGCTCTCGATGGCGTTTTCCAGGATCTGCACCACCACCGCATCCGGCAGCACGCGGGTCAGCAGCCCCATGGCGCCGCCCAGCAGGGCGGAGGCGATGGCCAGCTCCGAGATATCCTTGCCGACCATATACTCAATCGCTTTGTCCACGACGGAACCGGCGTGGCTGAGCTCTTGTTCGGGCGGGGCTTGTCGATCGTCGGTCATGGTCATCCGTTCAAAAATTTCCGGCTCTCTTATCTGGTGGCAGCCCGTGCCGCCACCAAGGGGAGGTTTATTCCGCGAGGCTCGGGGCGGTTTTTTCCGCCGGCGTGGCATTTTCGTCGTCCATCACCGCCTGTGCCGCCCACATCGCGGCATAGAGCCCGCCGGCGGCCAGCAGCGCCGCATGGGTGCCGCGCTCGGCCACCACGCCTTGTTGCAGCACCAGGATCTCGTCCGAGTCGGTCACGGTGGAGAGGCGGTGCGCGATGACCAGCGTGGTGCGGTGCTGCGCCACGGAGCGCAGGGCGGCGGAGATGCCCTGCTCGGTCGCGGTATCCAGCGCGCTGGTGGCCTCGTCCAGGATCAGGATGCGGGGGTTTTTCAGGATGGTGCGGGCGATGGCGACGCGCTGCTTCTCGCCGCCGGAGAGTTTCAGCCCGCGCTCGCCCACCTTGGTCTCGTAGCCCTGGGGCAGCGAGACGATGAAATCATGGATCTGGGCGAGGCGCGCCGCCTCCTCCACCTCGGCGCGCGAGCAGCCGGGGCGGCCATAGGCGATGTTGTAATAGATGCTATCATTGAACAGCACCGTATCCTGCGGCACCACGCCGATGGCGGCGCGCAGATCATGCTGCTTGATCGCCCGCACATCCTGGCCATCCACCAGCACCCGCCCGCCAGTGGCGTCATAGAAGCGGAAAAGCAGGCGCGAGATGGTGGATTTGCCCGAGCCGGTGGGTCCGACAATGGCGATCTTCTGGCCCGGGGCGGCGGTGAAGCTGACGCCTTTCAGAATTTGCCGGTCCGGGTTGTAGGCGAAGCGCACATCCTCGAAGCGGATTTCGGCAGGCGCGCCCTGGGGGGGGATGGCGGCGGCGTCAGGGGCGTCCTTCACCTCCTGATTGACGTTCAAAAGCCGGAACATCTGCTCCATGTCCACCAGTCCCTGATTGAGGGTGAGGTAGGAGAAGCCGAGGAAGTTGAGCGGCACGTAGAGCTGCAGCAGATAGGTGTTGACCAGCACGAAGCTGCCCACACTCATCGTGTGATGCGCCACGCCGAAAGCGGCCATCACCATCATCGCGCCCAGCGCCAGCGAGATGATCACCGCCTGGCCGATATTCAGCATGTTCAGCGAAACCTGCGATTTCACCGAGGCTTTTTCAAACCGGGCCAGGCTGTCATCGAACCGCGCCGCCTCATGCGCCTCATTGCCGAAATATTTCACCGTCTCGAAATTCAGCAGGCTGTCGATGGCCTTGGTCTGCGCCTCGTTATCGGTCTCGTTCATCGTGCGGCGGAATTTGGTGCGCCAGGTGGTGAAGGAGAGGGTGAAGAAGATATAGAGCCCGATGGCGCAGAAGGCGATGGCCGCATACCAGGCATTGAACAGATGCCAGAGCATGAAGGTGGTGAGCAGCAGCTCGATCAGCGTCGGCACCAGGTTGAAGGCGGCCAGGCGCAGCACCGACTGGATGCCCAGCGTGCCGCGCAGGATGATGTTGGAGAGCCCGCCGGTCTGCCGGTCCATGTGAAAGCGCATCGAGAGCGCGTGCAGATGCTCGAAGGTGCGCCGGGCGACGACGCGCGAGGCGCGCATCTGCACCCCCGCGAACAGCGCGTCGCGCAGCTCGCCGAAGGCGGCGCTGGCGACGCGCACCGCGACATAGCCGCCAATCATCGCCAGCGGCACCGCGATGGCGCTATCCAGATGGGTCAGACGGTCGACCAGATGGCCATAGACCACCGGCACATAGACCGTGCCGATCTTCGCCAGCAGCAAGCAGGCGGCGGCGAAGACGAGCTTCACCCGCAACCCGGTCTCGCCCTGCGGCCAGAGATAGGGAAACAGCGAGAGGATGGTTTTCAGCGAGCCTTTGGCGGTCTTGGCGGTCGCATTGGGTGCCAGATGGGGGTTGGCACGGGCGCGGGATCGGGTCATGAGCCTGCACATGGCATCTGACTCGCAAATTGCAAAGCTTTTAGGTGATATCCGCTCCTGCCACTCAGCCATGCTGCCGGGGGAGAGGCTGGTGCTGCGCGGCGGGGCGCAGAGCTTTGGCTTTGTGAAACCGGCGCTGGCGGAACAGCTGCGCGGCATCGAACCCGCCATTGAAATTTCATCCGGGGCGGTGGTGCTGCCGCCGGGGCTGCTGCCCCGGCTCAACGAACTGGCGCGCGCCGTCGGCATCCCCACCCGGGCCGAGGATTTCGATGTGCGGGCCGCGCCGGAGGGGGCGGTGCTGGGCGTGCTGGACCGTGGGGCGCTGCCCAGCTTCGGGGTGATCGGGGTCGGGGTGCATCTGAACGGGCTGGTGCGCCGTGCCGACGGGCCGCATCTCTGGGTGGCCAGGCGCGCGGCGAACAAGAAACTGGACCCGGGCAAGCTGGACCATCTGGTCGCCGGCGGTGTGCCGGCCGGGCTGTCGCCGTTCGAGACGTTGCTGAAGGAGGCCGAGGAAGAGGCCGGGCTGGAGGAGGCGTTGGCGGCGCAGGCGGTGGAGGTGGCGCGGTTTCGCTATGACATGGAGCGCCCGGAAGGGCTGCGGCGGGATTTCCTCTATGCCTACGACCTGGAGTTGCCCGAGGATTTCATCCCGCGCGCCCTGGATGGCGAGGTAGAGAGCTTCGCGCTCTGGCCGCTGGAACAGGTGCGCGAGACGCTGCTGACCAGCGATGCCTTCAAATTCAACGTGGTGCTGGTGCTGACCGACCTGCTGCTGCGCCAGGGGCTGTTCGCGCCAGGCGAGGCGCAGAGGCTGCGCGCCGCCCTCGCCATGCCGGCCAACAGTTAAGGTTTCTGAATGGCCATTTCCAGCTGCGTTTCTGCTTACTGAATGTTAACCTGACGCCAAGAAACTCTCCGAGGAGGATTTCATGGACATTCAGCTGATTTACGAGGGCAGTACGTCTCTGGCGCCGTCCGGGTTCGACTCGGCGATGCAGTATGCCGCCAATCAGCTGGATGCGCTGATTACCAATAACGTCACCGTCAGCATCGATATCGGCTGGGACAGCAGCGGCCAGGTGCTGGGGGTGGCAACGCCCAATCTCAGCAGCAACGGGATTTACAGCTATGCCAGCGTGGCGGCGGCGCTGCGCGCCCACGCGCAGACCGCCACGCAGATTGCCGCTGTCGATGCCTTGCCGAGCACGGATCCGACCCATGGCGCCGGGCTTTACCTGACCATGGCCCAGGCGCAGGCGCTGGGCCTTGCCGATACCGCCTTGTCCCGCGAATTTTCCGGGATCGATGGCAGCGCCACCTTCGGCACTGGCGGCGGGGTGCTGAGCTTCGGCACGGCGGCCGTGGCGGGGGAGGTCAGCTTTATCGGCACCGCCGAGCATGAGCTGACACATGCGCTGGGGCGGATCGATTTCAACGATGGCGCGAATTACGCCCTCATGGATCTCTACGCCTATGCCTCGGCCGGCACGCTGCAGAGCACGCCCGACGCGCCGACCTTCTTTTCCCTGGATGGCGGCAACACCAGCCTCGCCAGCTTCGATACCACCAGCGACAACAGCGACTGGGCGGATCTGCCGCAATACCGCAATGATGCCTTCGGGGCCTATGCCTATCCCGGTTACGCGACCAGCATCACCACGCTGGATACCACGCTGATGAGCGTGCTGGGCTTCGACATTGCCTGTTTCTGCCCCGGTACGATGATCGAAACCCCGCTTGGCGACAGGAAGGTCGAGACGCTGCGCATCGGCGATGAGGTGTGGACGCCAAATGGCCCGGCGCGGATCAAATGGATCGGCAAGAGCGCGTATGAGGGGCGCTTCCTGGCGCAGAATCCGTTGATGCTGCCGGTGATTTTCCTGCCGGGATCGCTGGGGGAGGGGATGCCGCGTTGCGCGATGCGGGTCTCGCCCGGGCATGGGATTTTCCTGCATGGCGTGCTGGTGCCGGCCTGGCGGCTGGTGAACGGGGTGAACGTGTTGCAGACGCCTTGCGAGGCGAAGGTGGAATATCGGCATATCCAGCTGGAGCGGCATGATTTGCTGCGCGCGGATGGGGCGCTGAGCGAGAGCTATCTCAACGGCACGCCGCGCAGCTGGTTCCAGAATGCGGCGGAATATGCGGCACTCTACCCGTGCGAGGCGGACGAGCCCTATGAGAGCTGCGTGCCGCGCCATGATGATGGCTGGGTGCTGGAGGCGGTTCGGGACTGGGTGAACCGGCGCGCCGGCCTGGCTGGCGGGATGGCGGAGGGGGCGATGCAGGGCGTGCTGGATGAGGCCGGGCCGGCGCTTTGCCGCGGCTGGGCCTGGTGCCCGCAAACCCCGGAGCTTCCGTTGGAGCTGCTGGTGCTGGCCGGTGGCACGGTGCTGGCGCGGGTGGTGGCGAACAGTTACCGGCAGGATTTACGCGCGGCGGGGGTCGGCAAGGGGGTTTACGGGTTTTCGGTGGCGTTGCCGGACGGGGTGAGCGGCGCGATCAGCGTGCGGCGGGCAAGTGACGGCGCGCGGTTGGGCGGCGATGCGCAAAGCCGCGCAGCGGCCTGAAAGTTTTTGGGGGTGTGGGGACTTTTTTCAAAAAGTCCCCACAAACGTCTGGGGTTTTGACGACTGCGTTGCATACGCCCCCGCGTTTTCGCCGCTTTTTTTCAAAAAAGCGGCCCCTCCGGCGGCATTCCACCGCTGCTTCGCAGCGGCGGAACCTTGGCCGCCTCCGCCCAAAAACTTTTCAGCTTTCGTCCGGTGCCGGTTCCGCCGGGTGCAGCCGTTTCGCCCGCAGCCGCCGGATGCGCCTGGCATCCGCATCCAGCACCAGAAACTCCACGCCCGACGGGTGCATGATCAGCTCGCCCCGCGCCGGCACACGCTCCGCCAGATTGAACACCAGCCCGCCAACGGTTTCGATATCCGCGTCGCGCTCATCCTCCGAGAGGATCGGGCCGATCTTTTCCTCGAACTCCTCCACCGGCAGGCGGGCATTGAGGTCGAAGGCGCCATCGGCGCGCTCGGTCAGCATCGGGCCCTCGATCTCGTCATGCTCGTCCGAAATATCGCCGACGATGGTCTCGACCAGATCCTCAATCGTCACCAGCCCGTCAATGCCGCCATATTCATCCACCACCAGGGCCAGATGGATATGGGTCAGGCGCATCTGCAGCAGCAGATCCAGCACCGGCACTTGCGGCGCCACCATCAGCGGCTTGCGCAGGATCTTCTCCAGTGCGAATTCCGCCGGCGCGCCGGTGAAGCCGAACACATCCTTGATATGCACCATGCCGGCGACATCATCGAGATGGTCGCGATAAACCGGCAGGCGCGAATGACCCTCCTTGCGGATCAGCGCCAACGCCTCATCCAGGGAGAGATCCGCCTTCATCGCCACGATATCCGGGCGCGGCACCATCACATCATCGGCGGTGATGTCGCGCAGCCGCAGCACATTGCCGATCAGCGCGCGTTCCTGGGCGTTGAGGTCGAGGGATTCGCTCTCCCCCTCCTTGTCCTCGGTGCTGGTCTCCTGCTGGAGCATCAGCTCGGCGATCGATTCGCGCACCGATTGCTCGGGGCTGCGCAGCTTGCCCAATAATCGGCTCAGCGCGTTGCTCATCGGTTTTTCCAGGGGTTGGGCTCGCCAAGCCGGGCCAGGATGCGGGTTTCCTCCGCCTCCATCTCCCGCGCTTCGCCGGGATGGTGATGGTCATAGCCCTGCAGATGCAGCGCCCCATGCACGATCAGATGGCTCAGATGCGTGCCGATGCTCTTGCCCTCGCGCTGGGCCTCCTTGGCCACCACGCCAAAGGCCAGCAATATTTCCGGCGGCGCTTCATAGGTGAGCACATTGGTGGGCTTGTTCTTGCCGCGGTCGCGGTAGTTCAAGGCCTTCACCGTGCGGTCATCGGTCAGCGCCACGCTGGCGGCGCAGCCTGTGGCGGCCAATGCGCGGGAAACCCGGCGCAAGGCGTCCGGCACAAAGGCGCGCCAGCGCCGGTCCGTAACCACGATCTCAACACCCCCGAGGGGGCTGGTACTTCCAGGGTCGTCCATTTGCCTAATGTCTGTTGCAAACGAGGCGCAATTGGTCAACCGCAGGTCGGTTAACCCTGACGCTCGCGCGAATACTCCTTCACCGCCTTGTAGCGCTGGTCATAGGCATCGACGATGCGCGCCACCAGCGGATGGCGGACCACATCGGCGTTGGAGAAGCGGGTGACGCCGATGCCCTGGATGCCTTCCAGCGTCTCCAGCGCATCCGCCAGGCCCGAGCGGGTGTTGGGCGGCAGGTCGATCTGCGAGAGATCCCCGGTGATGACCATGCGCGTGCCCTCGCCCATGCGGGTGAGGAACATCTTCATCTGCACCGCGGTGGTGTTCTGCGCCTCATCCAAAATTACGAAGGAATGTGCCAAAGTGCGGCCGCGCATGAAAGCCAGCGGGGCGATTTCGATTTCACCGGTCGCCATGCGCCTTGTCAGCTGATCGCCGGGCAGCAGATCGTTCAGCGCGTCGTAAAGCGGGCGTAGATAGGGGTCCACCTTCTCTTTCATGTCGCCGGGCAGGAAGCCCAGACGCTCGCCAGCCTCCACCGCCGGGCGGGAGAGCACAATGCGGTCCACCTTGCCGGAGGTCAGCATCGCCACCGCCTGGGCGACCGCCAGATAGGTCTTGCCGGTGCCGGCGGGGCCGAGGCCGAAGACCATCTCATGGCGGGCCAGCGTATCGATATATTCCGCCTGGCCCTGGCTGCGCGGGCCGATTGGGCCCTTGCGGGTGCGGATCGCCGGCAGGTCAGAGAGCGGCAGGCGCGGCTCGTTCGCCGGGTCGGTCATGCGCAACACGCCATCCACCTGCGGGCCGTCGATCGTCTCCCCCTGTTCCAGCTTGCCGTAGAGCGTGCTCAGCGCCGCCTCCGCCGCCGCCACCTGCGCCGCCGTGCCCGAAACCGAGATCCTGTTGCCCCGGCAGGCCAGGCGCACGCCCAGCTTCTGTTCGATCCGGGCCAAATGGCGGTCATGATCTCCGAGCAGCATCGACAAAAGCACGTTATTGCCGAAGGTCATGGTGATGGTGCGCGGCGGCACCAGGGAAGGGCGGGGCTGGCTGGTGATGATCTGGCTCAAGCGGCGATGGTCTCCTGTTCCAAAAGAGTGCCTAAGAGAGAGTTGGGGTTGGCATGGTGGATTTTCACCATGCGCACCTGCCCGGTGAGGTCTTGCCCATGCTCGACCACCACCGGCTGCAGCCAGAGGGAGCGCCCGGCGATCTGCCCGGGATAGCGCCCCTTGCCGGTGAACAGCACGGGCGTTTCCAGCCCCACCGTCGCGGCGTTGAAATCATCCTGCTGGCGGCGCAGCAGGGCCTGCAGCGCCTGCAGCCGCGCATCCTTCACGGCCGTCTCCACCTGCGGCAGCCCGGCCGCCGGGGTGCCGGGGCGAGGCGAGTAGGTGAAGGAATAGGCCAAGGCGAAGCCGGTTTCGCGGATCAGCGCCATCGTCGCCTCGAAATCCGCGTCGGTCTCGCCGGGATGGCCGACGATGAAGTCCGAGGAGAAGGCCATATCCGGGCGGATCTCCTTCAGCTTGGCGACGATGCGGCGGAATTCATCGGCCTTGTGCTTGCGGTTCATCGCCCGGAGGATCTTATCCGAGCCCGATTGCACCGGCAGATGCAGGAAGGGCATCAGCTTCGCATTGTCCCGGTGCGCCAGGATCAGCTCATCGGCCATGTCGTTCGGGTGGGAGGTGGTGTAGCGGATGCGCTCCAGCCCTTCGATCTCCGAGAGGGTCTGCATCAGCCGGGTGAGGGACCAGATTTTCCCATCCGGCCCTTCGCCGTGATAGGCGTTCACATTCTGCCCCAGCAGGGCCAGCTCCTTCGCCCCCTTGGCCACCATGCGTTTCGCCTCGGCGATGACGCTGGTAACTGGCCGCGAGGCTTCCGCCCCGCGCGTGTAGGGCACGACGCAGAAGGAGCAGAATTTATCGCAGCCTTCCTGGATGGAGAGGAAAGAGACCACGCCTTGCGGGGCGGCATCATCCGGCAGGAAGTCGAATTTCTGCTCCACCGGGAAATCGGTATCGATCACCGTGCCGGTTTTGCGATGCGCCTGGGCGATCAGCTCCGGCAGCCGGTGATAGGCCTGCGGGCCGACCACAAGGTCCACGAACGGGGCGCGCTTGGCCAGCACCTCGCCCTCCGCCTGCGCCACGCAGCCGGTGACGGCGATCATCATCTCGCCGTCCTTGGCCTCTTTCATCACCCGCCAGCGGCCGAGCTGGGAGAAGACTTTCTCCTCCGCCCGCTCGCGGATATGGCAGGTATTGAGGATGAGCATGTCCGCCCCTTCCGGCGCGTCCACGCTCTCATAGCCGAGCGGGCGCAGCAGGTCGGTCATCCGCGCGCTGTCATAGACATTCATCTGGCAGCCGTGCGTCACGACATGCAGCTTGCGAGGGGGGCGTTGGGTACTCATGCGCTCAAATCCATCCGGTTCGTCCGGATGGAGAAACGCGGGGTGGGCTTGCAGGTCAAGCGCAAAGCCTGAGAATCCTCCTGAGCATGAGGCTATTCGGCTATGCGAGGGCGCGTCGTGTCAAGAAAATTCAGGTGAAGGTTGGAAGACGTCGTGGCTCAGGCCCGGTGCGGGCGCAGCCCCAGATCGCTGAAAAAGCGCAAAAGATAACCGTCAGGGTCGGCAATCACGAATTGCCGGTTGCCGGCCTCCTGCTCGTCCTGGCGGTACCATTTATCCTCAAGTGGAATGGGCATCTCCAGCCCGGCGGCAAGAACGGATTGGTAAAGCTGATCCACGTCAGGGATCTCGATCTGTAGATTGATGCCCCGTCCGAAGGGCCGCGCCATCGGCGCATCGGAGAAACGCCGGCCTGAGCCGCCGATTTCCTCCAGCATCAGATGCGCGCCATCGCGGGTGAGATAGGCAAACCCCTCCTCGGGACGGCCATAAAGCAGGGTGAAGCCGAGCGGCCCGAGATAGATGCGCAAGGATGCGGCGAGGTCGCTGACCTCAAGTTCCGGCACCAGAGCCGGCCAGACAATATCCTCAGCCCCGCCCGCCATGGGTCAGGCGGGTTCGGGGGTTTTGATGTCCACCATGAATTCGGCGGTCAGCCGCTCCAGCGCCGCGCTCACCGCCTCGGCGGTAATGCCGGCGGGCAGGCCCAGGCGCGCGGTGGCGTGGAACATCTCCGCGCCGGTGAAGGGCGCGCTTTCGATATGGGAGGAGAAATCCTCGATATTCACGCCCAGGCCCCGCAAGGTCTCGGTGACGTCACGCACGATGCCGGGGCGGTCATTGCCGGTGAGGGCGAAGGTGACCTGCTCGGTCGGCGGGGCGGTTTCGGTGCCGGCGAGCACGGTGACGTTCAGCCCCTCGGCTTTCAGCCCGGCGAGGCTGGCTTCCAGCCCGGCCACCTGCTCATCGGCCAGGCGCACCAGCACGATGCCGGCGAACTGCCCGGCCAGATGCGCCAGCCGGCTATCCAGCCAGCTGCCCCCTGCGGCGGCAATGCGCGCCGAGAGGGCGTTGACGAGGCCCGGCCGGTCGGGACCGGCCAGGCTGACAACCAGCGAGGCCACCGGTCAGCGCTGGTTGCGCTGACCGAAGAGCTGCAGCAGGAACATGAACAGGTTGATGAAGTTCAGGTAGAGCTGCAGGGCGTCATAGACGGAGCGCTTGCCCGCCATCTCCGCGCCATAGGCGCCGCCGAAGCGCAGATAATCGGTCTTGATGCGCTGCGTGTCATACGCGGTGAGGCCCAGGAAGATGAACACGCCCAGGATCGACACCGCGAAGGCGATGGCCGGGGAGTGCAGGAAGATATTCACCAGCGAAGCGACGATGATGCCGATCAGCCCCATGAACATGAAGCTGCCCAGGCTGGTGAGGTCCCGCCCGGTGACATAGCCATAGAGGCTGGTGGCGGCGAACATCGAGGCGGTGATGAAGAACACTTCCGCGATCGAGGTCTGGGTATAGACCATGAAGATATTCACCATCGAGGCGCCCATGGCGGCGCAGAACACCCAGAACAGAGCCTGGGCGCCGGTGGTGGAAAGCTTGTTCACCCCGAAGCTGAGCACCATCACGAACACCAGCGGCGCGAAGATGGCGGCATAGGCGAGGATGGTAGGGTGGATCGCCATGCCGGTGGCGGTCTGCACCGGCTGGTAGAACAGGTTGAGCAGCGAGGTATGAGCGATGGCGAACGCGATCAGCCCGGTCAGCACCAGGCCGGACGCCATCCAGTTATACACGCGCAGCATATAGGCGCGCAGTCCCGCATCCAGCGCGGCGCTGCCGTAGCCGGCATAGCCAGCCTGCACAGTGCGGTAGGATTGATTCGGGTTGAAGGCCATGAGGTTGTTTACTCCTGAAATGTGCCGCCTTGAGGGGCACGTTCTTATGATCAGCCCGATTCACCGGCTTTTCAAGTAAAATGGGGGCGAAAAACGCCCCCATTTTCGCTACGAACTGTAAATCAACCGGCCGTTTTTGGCCGTAGCGTGCGGGTTAGCGCCGCCACCAGCCGGTTTTCTTGGCAGCCGGGGCCTCCGTGGCGCCGACCAGGATCGGCTTCACCACCGGCTCGGCCGCGATTTCCGTGGCCTCCGGCACCGCCGTGACCTCGACCGGCGCGGCCTCGATGGCCTCCACTGGAACAGCGATTTCAGCCGGGGCGCCGTCCTTGGCAGCCGGCTTGCGCTTGCGCGGGGCGCGCTTGGGCTTGGCCGGGGCCGCATCCGGCGCGGCTTCGGCGCTGGTTTCGGCGGCGAGGATCACCGCCGCTTCCGGCGCTGCCTCGATCGCGGTTTCGGCCAGCTCGGCTTCGGCCGGGCCCATGGCTTCGGCGTCGCGGAAGGCGGCTTCCAGGGCCAGATCCAGCTCGGTTGGCGGTGCATCCTCGGCGCTCTCGTCGCCGGTCTCGGCATCGCCCTCGCTCTCGGCGGCGGCGTCCGTGCCGTTGCCCTGGCCGTTTTCACCACGGCGGCGGCCACGCCGGCGGCGGCGGCGCTTGCGCTCGCCACGCTCGGCCGATGCAGCCTCGGCGGCTTCGGTGGTCTCGGCCTCTTCCAGCTCGGCATCCGCCTCATCGGCTTCCGCCGCGGCGGCTTCCAGCACGCGCTCGATCTTCATCGGCGCCGGGGCCGGCGGCGGCGCGGTGTGCGCCTTGGTCCGCTCCAGGCGGAAATTGGTGCCGGTCAGCCGCGCATCCGCCTCGAAGATCACCCGCATCGAATAGCGTTCCTCGATCGCCGAGAGCCGCTCGCGCTTATGGTTGAACAGATAGAAGGCGATTTCCGGCGGCAGATAGACGCAGATTTCGGCGGATTTGAACTTGGCACCCTCATCCTCGATGGCGCGCAGAATATGCAGCGCGGCACTCTCCGGGCTGCGCACATGGCCCATGCCGGCACAATGCGGGCAGGTGATCAGCGAGGCCTCGGTGAGCGACGGGCGCAGCCGCTGGCGCGACATTTCCATCAGCCCGAAATGGCTGATGCTGCCCACCTGGATGCGCGCGCGGTCATGCTTCAGCGCGTCCTTGAGCTTGCGCTCGACGGCGGCATTGTTGCGCCGGCTTTCCATGTCGATGAAATCGATCACGATCAGCCCGGCCAGGTCGCGCATGCGCAGCTGCTTGGCGACCTCTTCCGCGGCCTCCATATTGGTGCGCAGGGCGGTGTCCTCGATCGAGCGCTCACGGGTGGAGCGGCCGGAGTTCACGTCGATGGCGACCAGGGCTTCCGTCTGGTTGATGACGATGTAACCGCCCGAGCGCAGCTGCACCACCGGGTTCAGCATCGCATCCAGCTGCGCCTCGACCTGGTGCTTGGCGAAGAGCGGCTGGCCTTCCTGCCAGAGCTGCACCTTGCGGGCATTGGCTGGCATCAACATGCGCATGAAGTCCCGCGCCGCCTTGAAGCCGTCCACGCCGTCCACCAGAATATCCTCGACATCCTTGGTATAGACATCGCGGATCGCCCGCTTGATCAGGCTGGCTTCCTCATAGATCAGCGCCGGGGCGGAGGATTCCAGCGTCTTGTCGCGGATATCGTCCCAGAGCCGCAGCAGATATTCGCAATCGCGCTTGATCTCGGGCTTGGGCCGGTTGGCGCCGGCGGTGCGCACGATCATGCCCATGCCGGGCGGGATATCCAGCTCCGCCATCGTCTCTTTCAGGCGGCGGCGGTCGGTCTGCGAGGTGATCTTGCGCGACACGCCCCCGCCGGTGGGCGAGTTGGGCATCAGCACCGAGAAGCGGCCGGCCAGCGAGAGATAGGTGGTCAGCGCCGCGCCCTTATTGCCGCGCTCTTCCTTGACCACCTGCACCAGCATGATCTGGCGGCGGTGGATCACGTCCTGGATCTTGTAATTGCGCAGGAAACGCTGGCGCAGACGGCGCTCACGGGCTTCCGCCGCATCGTCGCCATCGCCGCCGATCTGCTCCGGGGCCGGGCCCTCGGGTTCGATCTGCTCAACGCTGTCGCTCTCACCGGCCTCGGCGGAAATCTCGGCCGGCATCGCCTCTTCGGCGCTGGCATCGGCGGGGGCTTCCGGGTCCGGGGCGATCTCGGCCTCGTCGGCGCCGCTCAGCGCGTCCTGCGGCAGCGCGTTGCCCTCTTCCGGGGGCGGCGCGGCGTGGATCTCGATCGGCTTGATCTCAAGCGCCTTGGCGTCGGCGGCGGCCTCGTCCTCCGGCTCGTCCTCGTCCTCGGCGGCGGCTTCGGCCTGGAGGTCCAGCAGCTTCTGCCGGTCGGCGACGGGGATCTGGTAATAATCCGGGTGGATTTCGCCGAAGGCCAGGAAGCCATGGCGGTTGCCGCCATATTCGACGAAGGCGGCCTGCAGGCTCGGCTCGACGCGAATCACCTTGGCGAGGTAGATATTGCCCTTGATCTGCTTGCGGCTGACGGTCTCGACGTCGAAATCTTCGAGGCGGTTACCGTCCAGAACCACCACGCGGGTTTCTTCCGCGTGGCTGGCATCGATCAGCATTTTTTTTGACATTAAGGATAAAACTCCGGCGTGCGCCGAGCGGGGCGGCATGGATCTGCCGGCCCTGCGCGCTGGGCGCGAAATAGGGATGAAAGGAGGACGTGTAAAAACCAGAGGACACAACGCCGAACCGGGCTAAAGCCTTGAAGGAAAAAGGGGTCTCGGTCGTCAGAGCGGTCATCGGTTCCATAAACTCGCCGGCGCGTTGGCACCGGATTGCGGCATTTTTTATTCTGGATGCGACGCTGGCGGCCAACCGGTCAGGGCCAAACGCCGCGCCGCACGCATCCTGTAATCGTAGATGACCCAAAAAACCCGCTCCCGCAAGGGGGTAGGGTTTGCCGCCGGGGTTGTCGGCCCCGGGCTTTGCCGCCAGACTTGCCATGGCTGCCGAAGGGAGGCGAGGTGGGGAAGATCGGTTGTGTGGCGATCGTGAAGAACGAGGCGCGCCATATCGCGGAGTGGCTGGCCTGGCAGTTCATCATCGGGTTTGACACTGTCATCCTGCTCGATAACGGCTCCACGGACGCCACCATCGCCATTGCCCAGGATTTTGCGCTGGGGCGCGACGTGCGGGTGGTGGCATGGTCCAGCACCGCCCCGGATTATCAGATCCGCGGCTATGAACATATTGCCCGCGCGATGGCGGCGGAGTTCGAATGGCTGGGGTTTTTCGACGCGGATGAGTTCCTGCGGCTGGATGACGGGCTGACGTTGAAAGGGCTGCTGGCGGCGCGGCCGGAGGCGGCGGTGGCGCTGCCCTGGGCGATTTTCGGCTCCAACGGGCATGATGAGTTTCCCGACGGGTTGTTGGTGGAGCGCTTCACCCGCCGGGCTGAGCTGGGGTTTGGCCCCAATCATCATGTGAAATCGATCATCCGCCCGGCGTTGATGGAAAGCTGCCTCAACCCGCACGCTTTCGCGATGCGGGGCGATTATGTCGATCTGCTCGGGCGGCCGGTCATCTGGGGCGGCGGGCCGGGGGTGCTGGCGGCCACGCCGGACCATCAGGGCGGCAGCCTCAACCATTATTTCGTCCGCTCCCGCGCCCATTGGCGCGAGAAGATGGCGCGCGGCTATCACGACCTCACCCGCCCGGAGGGCGAGTTCGAGGCGTATGACCGCAACGAGGTGCCCGATGAGCGGCTGGCGGCGCGGGCGGGCGAAATCAGGCAGGCTTTGGCCGGCCCGTTGCCCATTCTCCGGCGCGAGGGGCTGGAGGCGCGCGACGCCGCGGCGCTTTGCGAGGCAACCGATGCGGCGGGGTTTCTGGCCCGGCGCTGCAGCAGCTACACGCCCCTTCCGGCGGCCAGCATCGCGCTGCCGGTGGTGGATTGTTACGGCCCCGGCGCGGCCGCGCTGAAATTCTGCGGGCCCACCTATCCGCCTTTTTCGCAGGACCAGCACAGGGGCGCGTTTCCCGCCCGCAGCACATCCCCAGATCTCACTCTCAGCCGCCTGTCCTATGTTCTGTATTTGCCCAAACAGGTCGCCATCGCGGCGCCGACGCCGCAGGAACAGCCGCCGGTTTCGCTGCAGGCTTACAGCGTGGTGCTGCGCTCATCCTTCAACGCGCCGCACGGGCATCAGTTTCACCATGATTTAAGCCAGCATGAAGGCGATTTGTTCAGCCTGACGCACGAGCACCCGCCGGCGGTTCGCCAGAAGGGCAGCTATCTGCTGCTGGATAGCCAGCATCGTGGCCATTTCGGCCATACGCTCTGCGATGTGCTGGGCATGGGCTGGGCCTATGAAGCCTTGCGGGCGCTTGGCCGTGAGGATGTCGCGGTGCTGGTCCATGACCGTGCCGACAAGGTGCTGGCGGACTTGCTGGAGGCCGCTGGCATACCGCACGAGCGGCTGGTGTCCTTCGACCATCCGGTGTTGCTGGACGAACTGATCCTGCCAGGCAAGGCCTTTCAGATCCAGGGCTATGTCTGCGACGCGAGTCTGGCAACCTACCGGGCGATCCGCGACGCCATGGCTGGACCCGACCGCATTCCCGCCCTGCCCGAGCGGATCTATCTCTCCCGCCAGACCAACGCGGCACGCCGGCTGCTGAATGAGGATGAGGTCGCCAGGCTGTTCATGGCACGCGGCTTTGTCGTGGTCGCGCCGGAGACATTGCCGTTGCGCCAGCAGATTGCCCTGGCCGCGAATGCGCGCATGATCGCAGGGCCGGCGGGCAGCAACATGTTTCAACTGGCATTCCAGCGCGATCTGGAAAAAGCCTTCGTGCTCGGTTCCATCGAATTCGTGCATACCACGGAACAATTCATGTGCGGCGGGCGCCCGGTCCGGTTTGGCTATTTTGTCGGCGAGGTGGCAGAGCAGGCGGGGCCGCATTCCGTCTGGCGGGTGGATCTGGCGGCATTGGAGGCCGCGATCGATGCGTGGCTGGCCGCGCCGCCGGGAGAGCTGGGGCGCGCGGCGGAGGATGTCACGCTGTTCGTCGGGACGCGGCAATTCGGCGAGGTTGCGCAGGCTTTGGCGCAACCGGGGAAAATTGTCATCGTCGAACCCGACGTGCGCGCCTATTATGCCCTCACCGAACAATTCGCCGCCGAGATCGCCGAAGGCCGGCTGGTGGTGGAGAATTTTGCTCCGGCGGCGCGCGGCGGGGAGATTGCGATGCTCACCCCGGGCGGTGGCGGGCGGGCTTATCCCGTGGCGACGATCAGCTGGGATGAGCTGGTGGCCAAGCATGGCATGCCGACAAAGGTTTATCTCGGTGCCGAGCTGCCGGGATTTGGTCCGGCGCCGCGCTGAACGCGCCAAAATTGGTCAGGCCGGTGTGGCCTTGCACCCGGCCGGGTCTTTGCGGCACAGTTTCACCGGGAAGGTGCAAAGAACAATGAAAGCAAGGAGTTGGTAATGCCGGACGCCAGAACATCCATTTCGGGCCTGTCAGTCGCCACGGTTCTGTATGATTTTGTGAATCAGGAGGCGCTGCCGGGTACGGGGCTGGAGCAGGAGGCCTTCTGGGCGGGCTTTGCCAAGCTCCTGAAGCATTTCGCCACCACCAATGCGGTGCTGCTGGGCCAGCGCGACGAGATTCAGAAAAAGCTGGATGGCTGGTACCGCGCCCAGAAGGGCAAGCCGCACGACCAGGGCGCCTATGAGGCCTATCTGCGCGAGATCGGCTATCTGCTGCCCGAACCCGCCGCGTTTTCGGTGGAAACCTCGAAGGTGGATGACGAGATCGCGGTGATCGCCGGGCCGCAGCTGGTGGTGCCGGTTTCCAACGCCCGCTACGCGCTCAACGCCGCCAATGCCCGCTGGGGCAGCCTGTATGATGCGCTCTACGGCACCGATGCGCTGCCGGAGAGTGATGGCGCCACCCGCGGCAAGGGTTTCAACCCGGTGCGCGCGGATGCGGTGATCGCCCGTGCCCGCACCTTCCTGGACGCGGCCTTCCCGCTGGAAGAGGGCAGCCATGCCGATGCGCTGGGCTACAAGGTTGAAGCGGGCAGGCTGGTGGTGCTGCTGCCCTCCGGCGATGTGGCCTTAAAAAACCCCGCCCAGTTCGCCGGCTATAATGGCGATGCCGCCTCCCCCAGCGCGGTGCTGCTGAAGAATCATCATCTGCACGCCGAAATCGTCATCGACGAGACCCACCCGATCGGCAAGAACGATACCGCCCATATCGCCGACATCATCCTGGAATCCGCGATCAGCACGATCATGGATGCCGAGGACAGCGTGGCGGCGGTGGATGCCGAGGACAAGGTGCTGGTCTATCGCAACTGGCTGGGGCTGATGCAGGGCACGCTCTCCGCCCCGGTGGAGAAGGGCGGCAACGTTTTCGAGCGCAAGCTCAATCCGGACCGCACCTACACCGCGCCGGATGGCTCGACACTGAGCCTGCATGGGCGCTCGCTGCTGCTGGTGCGCAATGTCGGCCACCATATGCTGACGGACATGATCACCATCGACGGGCAGGAAGTGCCGGAGACGGTGATGGACGCCGTCATCACCTCGCTGATCGCCAAGCATGACCTCGCGGCGAAGCGCAATTCCCGTCAGGGTTCGGTCTATATCGTGAAGCCGAAAATGCACGGGCCGGAGGAGGCGGCGAATGCCAATGCGCTGTTCGGCGCGGTGGAGGAGTTGCTGCACATCCCCGCCAACACGCTGAAAATGGGCATCATGGATGAGGAGCGCCGGACCAGCGCCAACCTGAAAGCCTGCATCGCGGCGGCGAAGCATCGGGTGGTGTTCATCAATACCGGCTTCCTGGACCGCACCGGCGATGAGATCCACACCTCGATGGAGGCCGGCCCCTTCCTGCGCAAGAACGACATCAAGGCGCAGCCCTGGATCAAGTCCTACGAGGACCGGAACGTTGATTTCGGGCTGGAATGCGGGCTGCAGGGCAAGGCGCAGATCGGCAAGGGCATGTGGGCGGCACCTGACCAGATGGCGGCGATGCTGGAGCAGAAGATCGCCCATCCGAAGGCCGGCGCCAACACCGCCTGGGTGCCATCCCCTACCGCCGCCACGCTGCACGCCATGCATTACCACGACGTGGACGTGCTGGCCCGGCAGAACGAGCTGAAGAGCCGGCCGGCCTCGAAGCTCTCGGACCTGCTGACGGTGCCGCTGGCCCATGGCGTGAACTGGAGCCCCGAGGAGATCCAGCAGGAGCTGGATAATAATGCGCAAGGGCTGCTGGGCTATGTGGTGCGCTGGATCGACCAGGGGGTCGGCTGTTCCAAAGTGCCGGATATTCATGATGTCGGGCTGATGGAAGACCGCGCGACGCTGCGGATTTCCTCCCAGCATATCGCCAACTGGCTGCATCACGGCATCGTCTCCAAGGAGCAGGTGATGGAGACGCTGAAGCGCATGGCGCTGGTGGTGGACAAGCAGAATGCCGGCGATGCGGCCTATAAGCCGATGGCGCCTGGCTATGACGGCCCGGCCTTCAAGGCGGCGCTGGATCTGGTGTTCGAGGGGCTGAGCCAGCCCAACGGCTATACCGAGTTCATCCTGACCCGCCGCCGCCGCGAGGCGAAAGCGGCGTAACACGACGCCGCAGGCAGGCACAAACCAATACGGGCGGCCCTGAGGACCGCCCGTATTGCCCCGCAATATGGATCAATTCAGCGGTTGAGTTCCGCCAGCGCCTGCGCGTGCAGCGCCGCATTGGCGCTGGCCAGCACTGAGCCGTCGCAGCCCAGCTTCAACGGCGCTCCGGCCCAATCCGTCACCACCCCGCCGGCGGCTTCGATCACCGGGCCCAAAGCCGCCCAGTCCCAGGGCTTGAGGTCATGCTCGGCGATCACATCGATCTGCCCGAGCGCCAGCAGCCCGTAGGAATAGGCGTCCCCGCCCCAATAGATCCGCTTGGCGGCATGGCGCAGCTGGTTGAAGCGGCGCACCGCATTGTCCCCGGCGCCGGCGATCATCTCCGGCGAGGTGGCGGAAAGCTCGGCCTGCGCCAGGCTCACCGTCTGGCGGGTGCCGGGCACACCGCCGAGCGCGCTGGAGAACCCGGCCGGCACACCGCGCCCGCCCCACCAGCGCTCACGGGTGATCGGCTGGTCGATGAAACCCAGCACCGGCACCCCGTCCTCCAGCAGGCCCAGCAAGGTGGTGAAGCTGGTGCGCCCGGTGATGAAGGCGCGGGTGCCGTCGATCGGGTCGGTCACCCACACATATTTGGCCTGCGGGTTATGCGCCGGAAACTCCTCGCCGATGATGCCGAAATCCGGCGTCGCTTCGGCCAGGGCGGCGCGCAGCACCTGCTCGGCCTTGCGGTCCGCGGCGGTGACGGGGCTTTCGTCGGATTTATCGTCGGCGCTCAGACCAATGCGGAAATAAGGGCGAATCACCGCCCCGCTGGCATCGAGCGCCGCATTGGCAATCGCAATCAGCTCCTGCATGGATCAGGGCAGCTTGGCCGGGCTGGCCGCGTTCTGGTTCAGATAGGCAATCATATCCGCTCGCATCTGGTCGTTCTTGATGCCGGGATAGGCCATATGCGTGCCGGGTGCAAAGCTCATCGGGGCTTTCAGCCAGTCATCCAGCATGGCGGGCGTCCAGGGCTTGCCGGCATGGGGTTTCACCGCGTCCGAATAGGCAAAGCCGGGTGCGGAGAACGCCTTGGCGCCGACGATGCCGTAGAGATCCGGCCCCACCCCGTTCGGCCCGCCGCTGGCGATGGCATGGCAGGCGGCGCATTGCTGGGCGAAGAGGGCCTTGCCCTTGGCCGGGTCCGCCTTGGCCAGCAGGCTGTTCAGATCCTCCGCCGGGGCAGAAGGCGCGGCGGCGGCGCTGGCGGCCTTGATCTCAGCGGCGCTGGGCAGCGCCACCGGCTGCGCGGCCAGGGTGCGCAGATAAGCGATCACGTCCGCCCGCGTCTGGGTGCTGTGGATGCCGCTATAGGACATGCCGGTGCCGGGCGCGAAATCGTTCGGCGCGTACAGCCACTGGTTCATCTTGTCATAATCCCAGTCGCCCTTGGCCTTGCTCTTGACGGCGGCGGAATAGGTGAAGCCGGCATGGGCGAACATCGGCCCGCCGAGCACGCCATAAAGATTCGGCCCCACCCCATTGGCCCCGCCCGCTGTCAGCGTATGGCAGGCGGCGCATTGCTGGGCGACGAAAGCCTGGCCCTTGGCCACATCCGCGCTGGCCAGCAGCGGCAGCACGCTCTCCGGCCCGCTGGGCGCTGGCGCGGTGGCCGGTGCGGCGCTGGGCAGGGCGGCCACCTGCAACGCCGCATGCTCTGGCGCCTCATCCGGGATGATGACATGGGCGATCCGGTTCGCCCCCCACAGCACCAGCCCGGCGGTCAGCACGCCGGCGGCGATTTTATTGAAAAACAAACCATCCTTGCCCGAATTCTGCATGGTTTTCCCCAGGTTCGTGTTTTGGACTTCTAGTCTGGACGTTGTTGCCCCAGCACTCCCTGTCGCTTTGCCGTGGCGTATTGCCCTTAGGCGTAGAGGGAATTAGGCAGGGCGGCAAGCAGACAAGAGGGCCAGGCTTTTGAATCCCATCGTTTTGATCCCCGCGCGTTTCGGCTCCACCCGCCTGCCGGGCAAGGTGCTGGCCGATATCGGCGGCAAACCGATGATCGCGCATGTGCTGGACCGCGCGCTGAGCGCCGGGCTCGGCCCTGTCGCGGTGGCCTGCTGTGAGGCGCAAGTGGCTGAAGCGGTTGAGAAAGCCGGGGGCATCGCGGTGATGACGGACCCGGATCTGCCCTCCGGCTCGGACCGTATCTGGGCGGCGCTGCGCCGCCTCGACCCGGCGGGCGCGCATGATGTCATCGTCAATCTGCAAGGCGATCTGCCTTCGATCGACCCGTCCTATCTTGCAACAGTGGTGAAGCCACTGGCGCAGGGGTTCGATATCGGCACGCTGGTCGCGCCGATCACCACCGAGGCCGAGCGCGACGCGCCCTCCGTGGTCAAATGCGCCTGCGCCTTTCCGGGGGATACCGAGGTCAGCCCGGCTTTGTATTTCTCCCGCCATCTGATCCCCTCCGGCGAGGGGCCGCATTGGCATCATATCGGCATCTACGCCTATCGCCGCGCCGCCCTTGAGCGCTTCGTCGCACTGCCGCCCTCGCCGCTGGAGCTGCGCGAGAAGCTGGAGCAGCTGCGGGCGCTGGAAGCGGGCTTGCGCATCGGCGCCGCGCGCGTGGCGCAGGCGCCGTTCGGCGTCGATACTCCAGAAGATCTAGACCGCGCCAGGGAGGCGCTTTGCCAATGAGCCTGATCGCCTTCCAGGGCATGCCTGGCGCCTATTCGGACCTCGCTTGCCGTACCGCCTTTCCGGGGGCCGCCACCCTGCCGTGTGAGAGTTTCCAGGCGGCGATGGCGGCGGTGCGCGAGGGCCGGGCGGATCTCGCCATGCTGCCGCCGGAGAACTCCATCGTCGGCCGGGTGGGGGACATGCACGCGCTGCTGCCCGATTCCGGCCTCTCGATCATCGGCGAGACGTTTTTGCGCGTCGAGCATTGCCTGCTCGCCCCGAAGGGCACGCGGATTTCCGACATCAAGCGCATCCATTCGCATCCGGTGGCTTTGGGCCAGGTGAAGCGGCTGATCGCCGAGCTGGGCGCGACCGCCGTGGTGGAATATGACACCGCCGGGGCGGCGGAGATCATCGCCAAACTCGACAGCAAGGCGGATGCCGCGATCGCTTCCTCGCTGGCGGGCGAGATGTACGGGCTGGAGATTTTGCGCCGTAATGTCGAGGACGAGGCGCATAACACCACCCGCTTCTACATCATGGCCCGCGAACCGCTGCCGGTGGAGCCGGAAACGCCGGGGCTGATGACGACCTTCGTGTTCAATGTCCGCAACGTGCCGGCCGCACTCTACAAGGCGCTGGGCGGGTTCGCGACCAATGGCGTGAACATGACGCGGCTGGAGAGCTACATGGTGAATGGCAGCTTCACCGCCACCCAGTTCCTGGCCGAGGTCGAGGGGCACCCGGCGCAGAGCGGGCTGCAACATGCGTTCGAGGAGCTGGGTTTTTTCTGCACGGACTTCAAAGTCCTGGGTACGTACAAGATGGACCCGTATCGCCTCGCGCACGGGTAAAACAAAAAACCCGGCCTATATGGCCGGGTTTTTTCGCGACAAGGCGTTGATGGCGTCCCGATGACGGCGCGGCGCAGCCGCGCCGTCTGAATCGGGCCGCCGCTTTGTTTAAGTATTCATCGCCTCGAAGAAATCGTTGTTGCTCTTCGAGTATTTCAGCTTATCGAGCAGGAACTCCATCGCATCCGTCGTCCCCATCGGGTTCAGAATGCGGCGCAGCACCCACATCTTCGACAGCACCGCCTTCTCCACCAGCAGCTCTTCCTTACGCGTGCCGGACTTGGTGATGTCGATCGCTGGGAAGGTGCGCTTGTCGGAGAGCTTGCGGTCCAGGATCAGCTCGGCATTGCCGGTGCCCTTGAACTCTTCGAAAATCACCTCGTCCATGCGCGAACCGGTATCGATCAAGGCGGTTGCGATGATGGTCAGCGAGCCGCCTTCCTCGATATTACGCGCCGCGCCGAAGAAGCGCTTCGGGCGCTGCAGGGCGTTGGCATCCACACCGCCGGTCAGCACCTTGCCGGATGAGGGCACCACGGTGTTGTAGGCGCGCGCCAGGCGGGTGATGGAATCCAGCAAAATCACCACGTCGCGCTTATGCTCGACCAGGCGCTTGGCCTTCTCCAGCACCATCTCGGTCACCTGCACGTGGCGCGAGGCCGGCTCGTCGAAGGTGGAGGCCACCACCTCGCCGCGCACGGAGCGCGCCATGTCGGTCACTTCCTCCGGCCGCTCATCGATGAGCAGCACGATCAGGAACACTTCCGGATGGTTGGCGGTGATCGAGGCGGCGATGTTCTGCAGCATCACGGTCTTGCCCGTGCGCGGCGGGGCGACCACCAGGGCGCGCTGGCCCTTGCCGATCGGCGCCACCAGGTCGATCACCCGGCCGGTGACTTCCTTCTGCTGGCCCTTCACGGTCGGCTCCGGCGCTTCCACTTCCATGCGCAGGCGCGAGGTCGGGTAGAGCGGGGTGAGATTGTCGAAATTGATGCGGTGCTTCACCGCCTCCGGCGACTCGAAATTGATCTTTTCGACATTTACCAGGGAGAAATAACGCTCGCCTTCCTTGGGGGCGCGGATCTCGCCATCCACAGTGTCGCCGGTGCGCAGGCCATAGCGGCGCACCTGCTGCGGGGAGACGTAGATATCGTCCGGGCCGGGGAGGAAGTTGGCCTCGGGGTTGCGCAGGAAGCCAAACCCGTCGGGCAGGATTTCCAGCGTGCCATCACCGTGAATCGCCTGCTCGTTCTCGGCATGGGCTTTCAGGATGGCGAACATGATCTCCTGCTTGCGCAGGGAGGAGGCGTTTTCGACCTCCAGCTCCTCAGCCAGGGCCAGGAGGTCGGTCGGGGATTTTGCCTTTAATTCGGCGAGATGCATGGGGAACCAGAGATCCAGTGACAGGAAACGCTGCGGCGGAAGGCCGCGGCTTTATGGTCAAAATGAGATTTACATGCGGCCGAGGACCGGCGCAGGGACGTGAACGTCCTGACGCTGTAATGGGGATTCGCACGCCCGCCGTCAAGACAGGCGTGGAAATTAGCGTTTTTCCAGTGCCTCGCGGGCTGCCGTCGCCAGCACGTCGGCGCGCTCATTCATCGCATTGCCCGAATGGCCCCGCACCCAGAGCCATTCGATGCTGTGCGGCTTCGCCGCCTCCAGGATCAGCTTCCAGAGATCCATATTCTTCACCGGGTCGCCGGTGGAGGAGCGCCAGTTCTTGCGCACCCAGCCCTGATGCCAGCGTGTGATGCCGTTTTTCAGATATTCGGAATCGGTGTGCAGCTTCACCGTGCAGGGGCGCTTGAGCGCGCTCAGCGCCTCTGCGGCCGCCGTCAGCTCCATGCGGTTATTGGTGGTGTCCGCATCCCCGCCGGAGAGCTCCTTCACCACCTCGCCGAATTTCAAGATCGCCGCCCAGCCGCCCGGGCCCGGATTGGGCTTGCAGCCGCCATCGGTCCAGATTTCAACGATCCGTGCCTCGTCCTCAGAGCCCATAGGCGCCCGCCCCCGAGACCGCGAAATGGAAGCGCAGCCGCCGGTAATAATCCAGCGGGTCTTTCGGCGTCACCAGGGCCGCCGGGGCGCGGTTCAGCCAGTCATAGAGCCGGGTGAGCAGGAAGCGGATCGCCCCGCCGCGTGCGAGCACCGGCAGCGCTTCGATCTCCGCCTGGGAAAGCGGGCGCACCGACTGATAACCCCGCAGTAAGGCCCGCGAGCGGGTGACGTTCAGCTCGCCCGGCGTCTCGAAGCACCAGGCATTCAGGCAGATCGCGATGTCGTAAGCGAGGATGTCCGTGCAGGCGAAGTAGAAATCGATCAACCCGGAAATTTCGCCATTGAGGAAGAACACGTTGTCGGGGAAGAGATCGGCATGGATTTGCCCGGTGGGCAAACCCTGCGGCCATTCGGCCTGGATGCGCCCCAGCCAGCCTTGCAGCTCCGCCCCCAGCCCGCCCAGTACGCTATCGGCCTGGGGCAGACTCTTCTCCAGCAGCGGCCCCCAGGCCTCCGGGCCGAGCCCGTTGCGCCGGGTCATGCCGAAGCCCTCGCCGGCCAGATGCAGCCTGGCCAGCGCCGCACCCAGCGGGGCGCAATGCTCCAGGCGGATCTGGCGCGGCCAGACCCCGGGCAGGAAGGTGGTGATGGCGGCCATCTTGCCTGCCAGCTCCTGCAGATTGCGCCCATCGCGCCCGCGCACCGGCAGCGGGCAGGAGAGGCCGCGTTCGCGCAGATGCTCCATCAGCCCGAGGAAATAGGGCAGATCCTCCTTATTCACCCGTTTTTCGTAGAGGGTGAGGATGAAATCCCCGGCGCTGGTCTTCAGCGCGTAATTGCTGTTCTCCACCCCTTCGGCAATGCCACGGAAGGCGGTGAGGGTGCCGATGTCATAAAGTGTGAGAAACGCGCTCAGCGCCTCGTCGGTGACTTCCGTGTAAACTGCCATGCCGCGCTAGATGACCGGGGATAAAAATTCTGGCAAGGGAGGGCCATGAAAGATTTCCGGTCCGTCCTCGCGCCCGCCGCGGCGCTGCTCTCCTTGCTGGCCCTCGCCGCGTGCGGCGGTGGCGGCGACAAGCACCCCGACACCGCCTCGGCCGACGCCACCCCGGCCGACGGCGCCGCCCCGGACCCGACCAAATTCTGCCCGCAAGTGGCGGTGCTGCAGCAGGCCCAGACCGTGACCCTGTTCGAGCCCGGCCGCAGCGATGTGGCGGGGCAGATCTCGACCGGGCGGATCACCGGCGTCTCCGGCGCCTGCACCACCATGACGAAGAAGCAGCAGAAACTGCTGCAGGTGAAATTCACCGCCAGCTTCCTCACCGATAACGGCCCGGCCAATCACGGCCAGCCGGTGAGCCTGCCCTGGTTCGTGGCGATCACCCAGGGCGATCAGATCATCCAGAAGCAGGACTACACCGCCACGCTCAAATTCGACGGCAATATGAGCACCACGGCGCTGACCAGCAAACCGATCAAGATCGTGCTGCCGCAGGAGCAGCAGAGTGCGGATGTGCAGGTGCTGGTCGGGTTCGAGATGACGCCGGAGCAGCTCGCCTATGCCCAGGCGCATCCGAGCGCGATGCCCTGAGCCGGCCTTTTCAGGGCCGGATATCGAGAATCCCGGCCCCAGAGCCTCAAGCTTTTAGCTTGATGCTCTGGGTTTTGTTTTGGCGAGCAATTTCATGTGTTTATCTTGACTCTGGCGCGTCAACCTAAACACAGATTGCTCTGAAAATTTTTACAAAGCGTATCAGAGCCCGGCCAGGACGCGCTCCAGAGTCTCCAGGAAGCGCGTTGCATCCGCCCCGTTGAAGGGCAGAGGCGGGCGGATTTTCAGCACGTTCCCCTGCGGCCCCTCGGTGCCGATCAGCACCTGGGCGCGGCGCATGGCATTGGCGATGCGCTTGGCCAGGGCGCGGGAGGGGGTGCCGCCCTCATCAATCTCCACCCCGGTCATCAGCCCGGCGCCACGCACATCCGCCAGCAGCGGGAAGCGCCCCTGCAGGCTGGCGATCCCGGCCCGCAGCGCGGTGCCGGTGCGCTGGGCGTTGCCCTGCAAATCCTCCTCCTGCAGCACGTTCAGCGTCGCCAAAGCGGCCGCCGCCGAGACCGGGTTGCCGCCGAAGGTGGAGAAGAACTCGATCTTGCGCTGGAAGATTTCCAGAATCTCGGGCCGCGTCACCACCGCCCCGGTCGGGTGGCCATTGGCCATCGGCTTGCCCAGCGTGACCATGTCCGGCACCACGCCATGGCGGGCGAAGCCCCAGAAGGCCTCGCCCATCCGTCCGAAGCCGGACTGCACCTCATCGCCCACCACCAGCCCGCCGGCTTCGCGCACCTTGGCGGCGATGGCGGCAAAATAGCCTGCCGGCGCGGCGGTGATGCCATGGGCGGTGAAGGCGCTGTCCACCAGCAGCATTGCCACCCCCAGCCCTTTTGCCTGCAGCGCCGCAATCGCCCGGTCCGCGTCCGCCGCGTAAGCCGCGGCCTCGGTGAAGCGGCCCCGGAACGGGTCCGGCACCTCCAGCACCTCGATATAGGGTTCCAGCGGTTGCGCCTGCGGGCCGTGATAGGGCGAGAGGGCGGCCGAGATTTCGGTGATGCCGTGATAGGCGCCGGAGATGACGATGGCCCCGCTCTTGCCCGTCACCGCCTTGGCGATGCGATAGGCGGTGTCATTCGCCTCGGAGCCGGAATTGACGAACAGCACCTGGCTCAGCCCCTCCGGCAGGGTCGCGGTCAGGCGCTCGGCATAGGCCACCACCGTCTCGTGCAGGTAGCGCGTGTTGGTGCACATCCAATGCATCTGCCGCGAGATCGCCGCCGCGACGCGGACATTGCCATGGCCGACGGAGGGGACGTTGTTATAGGCGTCCAGATAATCCGTGCCGTCCGGGGCGAAGAGATGCGCGCCCTGGCCGTACACCAGATGCACCGGCTCCTCGTAAGACAGCTCCAGCCCCTTGCCCAGCACCGCGAAGCGGCGCGCGGTCAGGCCCGCACTGGGCCGGCTGGCGCAGGCGGCGCGGAAGCGCGCCACCACCCGCTCCTTGCCCGCCGCCAGAAATGCCTGGATGGCGGCGATGCCGATGCCGCCCAAAGCCGCCAGCTTCTCCGCCCCTGCCGGATCGTTCTGCTTGCGCCAGGCCATGATGGTCGCGGCCAGCGCGTGGCGGGCGATGATCGCCTCGAACAGCGCCCCGAACTCCTCGGGCTGCAACGGGTTCACCGCGTCATAGCCGGCGACGATCTCGGTGGCGTAGGCGATCGGATCCAGGCTGGTGCCGACGGTTTCGGCGGCGGTGACGGCGATATCGAAGATCAGCGGCGCATGGATCATGTCGCCGAAATCCAGCATGCCGGTCAGGCGGGTGGCTTCCGCATCCACCAGCATGTTGCCGGGGTGCAGATCGTTATGCACGGGCTGGTGGCGCAGCCGGTCCAGATGCGGGCGGAAGGCCAGGAAGCGCTCCAGCACGGCCTCGACCAGAGCGCGGTCCTGCGCCGGTTCGATCAACGCCGCCGAGGGGCGGAGGATTTCGATGGCGCGCAGATCCCAGACGATCTTCTGCCCCATGCCGGGGTGGAAGACATTGGCCAGCGCGCGGTCCAGCCGGGCGAGCTGGGCGCCGACGTCGCGCAGCAGGGCAGGGGTGGGCTCGACATCATCCATCACCCGGCCCGGCTGGAAATCCAGGACGCGGACCATATGCGGGGTGCCGGCGGCATCCTTGACGAAGGCGTAGGCGTCCCCCGCCAAAGTGCGCCGCACGCGCGGCACCGGCAGAGACGGGTCCATGGCCTGGATGTGGTCGAGCACCATCGTCTGGAAGTCCACAGCGCTTTCCAGCTCGGTCGGGCTGAGGATTTTCAGGATGATCCCCGGTCCCCGCGCCGGGGTGATGCGGAAATTCTGGTCCCGCTCGCCATAGAGCGGCTTGGCCGGGCCATCGATGCCAAACAGCTCGCGGGCAAAGGCGGCGGCCGCCTCGGCGCTGAAGCAAGGCGGGCTGGTTTCCAGGGCGAGCAGGGATTTCGGGTCGGTCATGGCCCGCAGATACGCAAAGCCGACCGCCGCGTGCCAGACTTTAAAACACAAAGGCCGCCCTCAAGGGGCGGCCCGTTGCAAAAGTTTTTGGGGGTGTGGGGTGTTTTTTCAAAAACACCCCACGTCTTTCAGCCGCCCTGCGCCACGAATTTCTCCAGCCAGTGAATCGTATATTCACCCGACTGGAACTCCTCATTCTCCAGAATCCGCTGATGCAGCGGGATCGTCGTCTTGATCCCGGTGATGACGAATTCCGTCAGCGCCCGGCGCATCCGCGCGATCGCCTCGTCGCGGGTGCGGCCATAGGTGATCAGCTTGGCGATCAGGCTGTCATAATGCGGCGGCACGCGGTAGCCGGCATAGAGCGCGCTATCCACCCGCACGCCCAGCCCGCCCGGCGCATGGAACACCTCCACCTTGCCCGGCGAGGGGGTGAAGGTCTCGGGGTCCTCGGCGGTGATGCGGCATTCGATGGCATGGCCCTCGAAGCGAATATCCGCCTGGGTGTAGCCCAGCTTCTCGCCGGCGGCGATGCGGATCTGCTCGCGCACCAGATCGATGCCGGAAATCGCCTCGGAGACCGGATGCTCCACCTGCAGGCGGGTATTCATCTCGATGAAGGCGAACTGGCCGTCCTGGTACAGGAATTCCAGCGTGCCGGCATTGCGGTAGCCGAATTTCTTCAGCGCGTCCGTGGCGGTCTTGCCCAGCGCGTCGCGCGCCTCGGCGGTGATGACCGGCGAGCCCGCCTCTTCCAGCACCTTCTGGTGGCGGCGCTGCAACGAGCAGTCGCGCTCGCCGATATGCACCACCTCGCCGTAATTGTCGGCCAGGATCTGCAGCTCGATATGGCGCGGCTTGTCGAGATATTTCTCCATATAGACCGCGTTATTGCCGAAGGCGGCCAGGGCCTCGGCACGGGCCTCGCGCCAGGCGGCGTCCAGCTCGTCCTTGGATTTGGCCACTTTCATGCCGCGCCCGCCACCGCCGGCGGCGGCCTTGATCAGCACCGGATACATGATCCGGTCCGCGACCTCATGCGCCTCCTCCAGCGAGGACAGCTCACCCGGCGAGCCGGGGACCAGCGGCACGCCCAAAGCGGCCATGGTGGTCTTGGCGGTGATCTTGTCGCCCATCATGCGGATATGCTCGGCGGTCGGGCCGATGAAGACCAGCCCGTGCGCCTCCACCATCTCGGCGAATTTGGCGTTCTCGGAGAGGAAGCCGTAGCCGGGATGGATCGCCTCCGCCCCGGTGATGAGGGCGGCGGAAATGATCGCTGGCATGTTGAGATAGGAATCGCGCCCCAAAGGCGGGCCGATGCAGACGCTCTCATCGGCGAGGCGCACATGCATGGCGTCCGTATCCGCGGTGGAATGCACCGCGACGGAGGCAATGCCCATCTCGCGGCAGGCGCGCAGCACCCGCAGCGCGATCTCACCGCGATTGGCGATCAGGATCTTTTTGAACATCTGGCGGTCCGTTATTCGATGATCAGCAGCGGCTCGTCATATTCGACGGGCGCGCCGCTGGTCACCAGCACCTGCTTCACCACACCGGCGCGCGGCGCCTTGATCTGGTTGAAGGTCTTCATCGCCTCGATCAGCAGCAGCGTGGCTCCGGCCTCGACCTGCTGGCCGACGGAGACATAAGGTGCCGCGCCGGGTTCGGCGGAGAGATAGGCGACACCCACCATCGGGCTCTTCACCGCGCCGGGATGTTTGGCCGGCTCGGCGGCGGCAGGGGCGGCGGCCGGCGCGGCCGCAACCGGCGCGGTGGCGGGGGCGGCGGCCATCGCCATCGGGGCGGCGGCGGTCATCGTCACCGGCGCCGGCTTGGCGGCCAGGCGAACCTTGCGGTCCCCCTCTTCCAGCTCGATCTCGGTCAGACCGGTGTCTTTGAGCAGGGCCGCCAGCTCGGCGAGCGCCTTGGGGTCGAAAGAAAGGCTCATTGTTCGTCTTCTTCCAGAATTTCAGAGAGGGCCAACAGAGCGAGCCTATAGCCGGCAAAGCCGAGCCCGCAAATCACGCCGGTGGCGGCGTGGGAGACATAGGAATGGTGCCGGAAGGCTTCGCGCTGGTGGATATTGGAAAGATGCACCTCGATGATCGGGATATCGAGGCTCTTCAGCGCATCCATCAGCGCCACCGAGGTATGGGAATATCCGGCGGGGTTGATGATGAGCCCGGCGGCGCTATGGCGCGCCTCCTGCACCCAGGTGATCAGCTCACCCTCATGGTTGCTTTGCCGGAAATCGATGGCGAGTCCGGCCCCTTCCGCCACCTCGGCGCAGAGTGTTTCCAGATCGTCCAGCGTGCCGTGACCGTAAATGTCCGGTTCCCGGGTGCCGAGGAGATTCAGGTTCGGTCCGTTCAGGACCAGAATGAGCGGTGCTGCCATGGTGCCGCTTGCGGTAGCATAGTGCCTCCGCGCCGCCAAATTTTTGCGGGGGTTGTTTCCACACTTGTGGATCAATGGCTTGATTTATCAATGATTTACTGTGGCCCCGCGCGAGGCTTGCGGACGCCATGCCGGCAGCGCGCATCGCCTTGCCTTGCCTGCGCAAGGTGCCGGGCCGATAATAAGCGCCATGAGCCAAACCATTGAACAGATCACGCTCAGCGTGAATGGCGAATCGATGCAGGTTCCGGCCGGCACCAGCCTGACCGGGCTGGTGGCTCTGATGGAGCTGGATACGCGCAAGCTGGCGGTTGAACGCAATCTGGAGATCGTGCCCCGCTCCCAATATGGCGCCACCGTGCTCCAGCACGGCGATGCGCTGGAAATCGTGCATTTTGTCGGAGGGGGTTAGATCCATGGACGGTATCACGCAGAAGGCCCACGCTGGAGATCTAGGGGGCTGGACGGTCGCGGGGCGGAATTTTGCCTCGCGCCTGGTCGTCGGCACCGGGAAATACAAGGATCTGGAGACCACCGCCGAGGCGATCGCCCAGTCCGGCGCGGAGATGGTCACCGTGGCGCTGCGCCGGGTGAATGTGCATGACCGCAACGCCCCGATGCTGCAGGATTTCGTCGATCCGAAGCGCTATACTTACCTGCCCAACACCGCCGGCTGCTTCACCGCCGATGAGGCCGTGCGCACGCTGCGCCTGGCCCGCGAGGCCGGGGGCTGGAACCTGGTGAAGCTGGAGGTGCTCGGCCCGCCGCCGACCCTCTACCCGGACATGGCAGCCACCCTGCTGGCCGCCGAAGCCCTCATCAAGGACGGGTTCGAGGTCATGGTCTATTGCGCCGATGACCCGGTGGCGGCGAAGCGGCTGGAGGATATGGGCTGTGTCGCCATCATGCCGCTCGGCGCGCCGATCGGCTCTGGCCTTGGCGTGCAGAACCCGGTGATGATCCAGACCATCATCGAGAACGCCAAGGTGCCGGTGCTGGTGGATGCCGGGGTCGGCACCGCCTGGGATGCCGCCTATGCGATGGAGCTGGGCTGCGACGCGGTGCTGGTGAATTCCGCCATCGCCATGGCGGATGACCCAGTGAAGATGGCGGTGGCGATGAAGCACGGTGTCATCGCCGGGCGGCTGGCCTTCGAGGCCGGGCGCATCCCGCGCAAATCCTCCGCCTCCGCCTCCTCGCCGATGACCGGGCTGATCCGCTGAAGCTGCTGCGCCGCGCCGGCCCGGAGGTTTTCGCCAATTTCATCGCCCCCTACCTCGTCTATGAGGCGCTGGATGCGCGGCTGGGCGATACGGATGCGTTGATCGCCTCCGCCCTGCCGCCTTTGCTGTGGAGCGGCTATGAGCTGGCCAAGACCAGGCGGCTGGATGCGGTCTCGTTCCTGGTGGTGGCCAGCATTCTGTTCACCCTCGCCGCCACCGCCATGGGCGGCTCGCCCCGGCTGATCCAGATCCGTGACGCGCTGGTCACCGGCGCGGTCGGGGGGCTGTTCCTGGCCTCGCTGGCGCTGGAAAAGCCGCTGATCTTCTATCTGGCCCGCGCCACCTCGGCCCGCAACACGCCGGAGGGCGCGGCGCGGTTTGAGGCGATGTGGGCGCAGCCGGGCACCCGGCGCAGCTTTCGGGTGCTGACACTGGTCTGGGGTCTGGGGCTGATCGCGCAGACCTGCGTGATGTGCACCCTGGCCAGCATCTGGAAGATCGACCGCTATCTGCTGTTGAGCCCGTTCATCGGGTACGGGATTTTCGGTCTGCTGCTGCTCTGGAGCTTCTGGTACGCGACCCGGCGCAAGGCCCTGGCGGAGCTGAGGGCGCCGGCGCCGCTGGAACCGCCCATTCCTTAGAACATCAAGCTTTTAGCTTGATGCTCTAAGTTTTGTTTTGGCGAGCAATTTCATGTATTTAGGTTGACGCTGTCGCGTCAACCTAAATACATATTGCTCTAATTTACCAAAGTTTTTGGGGGGCTGGGGGAGGTTTTTCAAAAACACCCCCAGCTCTTCAACCCGCCGTCTCGTCCCGGGTCCAGATCGCGCCTTTGATCTTGCCGACAAACCCCGCATGCGCCGCTTTCTGCTCATCGCTCAGCGCGATCCGCCTTGGCGTGCGGTTGGCCGGGGCCTGGTACTGCGCGAAGGAGAGCCCGGCCTCCTGGTCCAGCACCAGTCCGCGCTGGCGTCCGCCGGTCAGCTCCACATACACTTCCGCCAGCAGCTTGCAGTCCAGCAGCGCGTTATGGGTGGTGCGCGCAGAGAGGTCGATCTCGAAGCGCCGGCACAGCGCGTCCAGGCTGTTCGGCATGCCGGGGAAGCGCTGCTTGGCCAGCACCAGCGTGTCGATCATCCGCGCCTTGTCCAGGGGCGGGCGGCCGATGCGCTGCAACTCCGCCGAGATGAAGCCGAAATCGAACGGCGCATTATGCGCGACCAGCGGGGACTCCCCGAAAAACGCCAGCATCTCCTCCGCCACCTCGGCGAATTTCGGCTTGCCCTCCACATGCGCGTTGGTGATGGCGTGAATGCGGGTGCTGTCCGCCGGAATGTCCCGCTCCGGGTCCAGCAGCGCGTAAAACGTGTTGCCGGTGGGCAGATCGTTCTCCAGCTCGATCGCGGCGATTTCGATCACCCTGTCCCCGGTCAGCGGCTCGAAGCCGGTGGTCTCGGTATCGAACAAAACGGACCGGCTCATAGCCCCAGCTCCTGCAAAATCTCGTCCACCTGTGCCTGGGTCGCCGCCAGCGTGCCGCCGGTTTCGACCACGTAATCCGCCTTTTCGCGTTTTTGCGCATCCGGCATCTGCCTGGCGATGATCGCCTCGATCTGCGCCAGGGCCAGCCCGCGCTGGCGCACCCGCTCGATCTGCACCTCGCGCGGACAGGAAACCACGATCACCTTGTCGAACCCCGACTCCCGGCCGGTTTCCAGCAGCAGCGGAATATCCAGCAGCACCGCTTGTCGCCCCGCGGCCGTGGCATAGGCAATAAACGCCGCCTCGGCCGCGCGTACCAGCGGATGCATGATCTCTTCCAGCGTGCGCATCTGCGTCCCATCCGCCAGCACCAGGGCGCGCAGCCGGGCGCGGTCCAGCACGCCCGCTTCCACGGTGCCGGGAAAGGCAGCTGCAATGGCCGCAATCGCCGCCCCGCCGGGGGCCTGCAGCCGGTGGACCTCGTCATCGGCGTTGAAGCCCGGCACGCCGCGCGCCGCGAACATCCCGGCCACGGTGGATTTGCCCATGCCGATGCCGCCGGTCAGCCCCAGGCGCATCATGCGGCGACGATCCGGTACAGCTCCTCATCCACCACCGGCGTCACCCCGAACCAGGCGCTAAAGCCCGGCACCGCCTGGTGCAGCAACATCCCCAGCCCTTCCACCGGGGTCAGCCCACGCTCACGCGCCGCACGCAGCAATGCGGTCTCCAGCGGCGCGAAGATGATGTCGGCCACCGCCAGGCTCGTATGGGCGTGGGAGAGGTCCATCTCCAAAGGCGGCTGGTGCACCATGCCGAGCGAGGTGGTGTTGATCAGCAGCGCGTAATCGCCCAGCGCCTCGGCCCGGCGCTCCCAGGGCAGCACCTCGCCCGCCATCGCCATCGCCAAAGCGGCGGCGCGCTCGGGCGTGCGGTTGGCGAAGGTGATCTTCGCGCCCTCGTCCTGCAGCGCCGCGCCGATGCCGCGCGCGGCCCCGCCGGCACCCAGAATCAGCACCGGCCCCGCCGCCGGGTCCACCCCATGCGCGCGCAGATTGGCGATGAAGCCATAGCCGTCGGTATTGCGCCCCTCGATGCCGCGCTCCGAGAACACCAGCATGTTCACCGCCCCGGCGCGGCGGGCGAATTCATCCACATGGTCGCACACCGCAAAGGCGGCTTCCTTGTGCGGTATGGTCACATTCATCCCGGCGAACCCGGCCTTGGCCAAGGCGGGCACCACCGTCGAGAAATCCTCCGGGCGGATCGGCAGCGGCAGATAGGCGCCGTCAATCCCGTGCCGGTTCAGCCAGGTGCCGTGGATCCGGGGGGAGCGTGAGTGGGCGACCGGCCAGCCGGTGACACCGGCGAGCCGGGCGGAGCCGGAGAGGAGTCGCAACATGGGCGGACACCACCATGCCGCCACGCGCTTGCCAAGAGCAGAAGCAGCACAGCCGGTACCAGATGCGCGAAAGCCGGGTGCCAGGGCAGCAGCCCCGGCCCGAACCAGGCCAGGAAGAACAAAACCGGTTCGCCGGGCTTGAAGCTGCCCCCCGCCTCTCTTGCTTCCGCCTGCCGCGCCTCCACCAGCAGCGCCACCGCGAGGCTGACGCCGAGCAGGTCGTAAACATGCAGATAGGGGCTGGCCAGGCCAGAGAGAATCAGCATCGCCGGCACTGAGCGGGTGAACAGCCCGGCCAGCACGCACAGCGCGCTCACCCCCGCCTGCACCGCCAGTGCCGGGACGAGGCCGAGCGGCCTGGCGGTGGCAAAGGCGCTGATCAGCCCGCCGGCGAATGCCTTTGGCTTGCCGGTGAGCAGCACATTGCTCATCATCGGGCTGGTATAATGCAGGAACCCCACCCAGGCGGCTTGCCCAAAGGCCCATAGCGAGGCCGCGGCCAGCAGCACCGCCGCCAAGGCCGCATATAAGAAAGCCAACTTCCGTCGGCGCAGCAGATAAAGCGGCAGCACCAGCCCGAGTTGCGGCTTGAAGCTGGCCAGCCCGATCAAGGCGCCCGCCAGCCGGGGCCGTGCCTGCGCCAGCAGCAGCCCGCCGCCGATCAGCGCCGTCAGCAGCGCCGCGTTCTGATGCTCCATGGCGTTTTCCAGGCTGGCCGGGGCGAGCAGCACGGCCGCGATGAACCAGACGCTTTTGCCCGCCAGCCGCAGCACCACCGCCAGCAGCGCCAGTGAGAGCGCATCGAAGGCCAGCACCGCCGGCCAGGGCGGCAGCCAGCCGAAGGCCGCCGCGATCAGCCCGTAGCTCGGCGGATAGCTCCACAGATGATAGGGCAATTTCCCATACATGCCCTGCAAAAAGCTCTGATAGGCCTGATGGTCGAACAGCATCCCCAACTGCCCGTGCAGGTACAGAAATCCGCCGGCCCAGAAATCCAGCCCGTCGCGCAAGGCTTTGCCGTGGAAGCCATGCAGCTGGCCCCACAGGATCGCCACCGCCTCGCCGAGCGAGGGCAGGGTGCAGAGGGCGACGATCAAAACCAGTCTTAACCGGCTGAAGGCTTGATTTTTTTCCGACATATGCGCTTTAGTCCGGGCTTTCCGTTGCCTTGAAAGCATATTCATGATCTCCGCGCTAATGCCGAATTTCTCCAGACTCGACGTTGCCTTCGCGCACGGCCAGGGCAGCTGGCTGTTCGACGCGCAGGGGCGACGCTATCTGGATTTCGCGGCCGGGATCGCGACCAATTCGCTCGGCCATAACCACCCGCATCTGGTGAAGACGATTTCCGAGCAGGCGGCGAAGGTGATTCACGTCTCCAACCTCTACCGTGTGCCGCAGGCGGAGCAGCTGGCGGCGCGCTTTGTCGAGGCGTGCTTCGCTGACAGCGTGTTTTTCTGCAATTCCGGCGCCGAGGCGAATGAGGGGCTGATCAAGGCCATGCGCAAGGCGCAGTCCGATGCCGGGCATCCGGAGCGCACCCGCGTGATCTGCTTCGAAGGTGCCTTCCATGGCCGTACCCTCGCCACCATCTCGGCCACCGGGAACCCGAAATATCTGGAAGGGTTCGGCAAGCCGGTGGAGGGGTTCGACCATGTGCCCTTCAACAATCTCAACGCGCTGCGCGCCGCCATCACCGCCGAGACGGCGGGGATTCTGGTGGAGCCGCTGCAGGGGGAAGGCGGCATCCGCGCCGCCGACCCGGATTTCCTGCGCGGCCTGCGCGCCGCCTGCGATGAGTTCGGGCTGATCCTCGGCTTCGATGAGGTGCAAACCGGGATGGGGCGCACCGGGAAGCTGTTCGCGCATCAATGGGGCGATGTCGAGCCGGATATCATGAGCCTGGCCAAGGGCATTGGCGGCGGCTTCCCGATGGCGGCGGTGCTGGCCAGGGAGCATGTGGCCAAGGCGCTGAAGCCGGGCAGCCATGGCACCACCTTCGGCGGCAGCCCGCTGGCCTGCGCCGTTGGCAATGCGGTGCTGGACGTGATCCTGGCCGATGGCTTCCTGGACCAGATGAACGAGACCGCGTCCTATCTGCGCGCCGGGCTGGAAAAGCTGATCGCCCGCCATGGCGATGTGTTCACCGAGCTGCGCGGCCAGGGGCTGCTGATCGGGCTGAAATGCGCGGTGCCTAATGGCGAGGCGCAGGCACAGGCGCTGCGCCAGGGCCTGCTGAGCGTCGCCGCCGGCGAGAACGTGCTGCGCCTGCTGCCGCCCTTGGTCGTCACCCGGGCCGATTGCGACGAAGGGCTGGCGATGCTGGAACAAACCGCCGCCGCCCTGGCCCCGCAGGTGGCGAAATGAGCGCGTGGGGATGGTGGGGCAGCCACGCGCCCAAGCAAAATCATTTGAGCGCCTCCGCTCAGGAGGCGAATAAATGAGCGCTGTTCTCTCCTTGCAGGACTCCGGCCCCCGGCATTTCCTAGACCTGAAGGATTTCTCCGCCGCCCAGCTGCGCGCCATGCTGGATGATGCCGCCGCCTTCAAGCGCAGCCGCGCCAACCCGACGCGCAAGCCGCTTGCGGGCAAAACCCTGGCGATGATCTTCGAGAAACCCTCCACCCGCACCCGCGTCTCTTTCGAGGTCGCGGCCAAGGAGCTGGGGGGCGATACCGTGGTGCTGTCCTCGAAAGACATGCAGATCGGCCGCGGCGAGACCATTCCGGACACCGCCAATGTGCTGTCGCGCTTCGTGCATGGCATCCTGTTGCGCACGGACCGCGCCGCCAAGATGCATGATCTGGCGGCGCATGCCAGCGTGCCGGTGATCAACGGCCTCACCGAGCTTTCGCATCCCTGCCAGATTCTGGCGGATCTGCTGACCTTCGAGGAGCATAAGGGGCCGGTGGCCGGGCAGAGCATCGCCTGGGTGGGAGATGGCAATAATGTCGCCGCCTCTTTCATCGAGGCGGCCGCGCGCTTCAATTTCAAGCTCCGCCTGGCCTGCCCGGAAGGCTACCAGCCGCGCCCGGAGGTTCTGGCCTGGGCGCAGGCCGAGGGGGCGGATGTGGCGCTGGGGCAGGACCCGGCCTGGGCGGTGGAAAACGCCGCCTGCGTGGTGACCGATACCTGGCTCTCAATGTCCGATTCCGAGGACGAGGCCGCCGCCCGGGCGAAAATCTTCGCGCCTTATCAGGTCACCAACGCGCTGATGGGCAAGGCCGCACCCGGCGCGATTTTCCAGCACTGCCTGCCCGCCCATCGCGGTGAGGAAGTGACCGCCGAGGTGATCGACGGCCCGACCTCCGTGGTGTTCGACGAGGCGGAGAACCGGCTGCACGCGCAGAAGGCCATCCTCACCTGGGCGATGGGGTGATCCTCGCGTTTCCGAAAAAACCGGCCATCTGGCCGGTTTTTTTATGCCCGTCTGTGGATTTACATAGCGCGTTGTCATCGATCCGGGAGATGCGCGGAAAATGTGGAACCGTGAACAGGGATGGCTATAACGGCGCTGCTCTGGACGAGCCGACCGCCTCGCCCGATTCCGCCAGCCGTGATATGATGATCTGGCTGATGAATGATGCGAAATTCCGCGGCGCGGCGGCGGATATGGAGCCGCACATTGAGTCGCTGAAGGAAAACGCATGACGAATTTCAAGAATGCCCGGCTGGTGCTGCCGCATGAGGTGGTGGAAGGCGGCTTGCGCGTCGAGGACGGGCTGATCGCTGCCATCGGCGTGGCGGAGGGGTATGATTGCGAAGGCGATTTCCTGATGCCGGGGATGATCGATTTGCATACGGATAATCTGGAGCGCCAGGCGCAGCCGCGCTCTTCCGCGCGCTGGCCCTCGCGCTCGGCGCTGCTGATCCATGACGCGCAATGTGCCGCCGCCGGCATTACCACCGTGTTCGATGCGCTCTGCCTTGGCGATATCGGCTTTGAGAAAGAGCGCAACCAGACCTTCCTCGACGGCTATGCGGATCTCTGCGCGCTGCGGCCGACCGGGGCGCTGAAGGTTGAGCATTTTCTGCATCTGCGCTGCGAACTTCCCGCCGCCGAGATGCCGGACATGCTGGATGAGGTGATCGATGATCCGCTGGTGAAGCTGATCTCGGTGATGGACCACAGCCCCGGCATTGGCGGGCAGTACAAGGATGAGGCGCGCTATCGCCGCATGCGCGCCGCCGAAGGCTTCAGCCCGGATGAGATCGAACACGTGATCACCGCGTTGAAAGCCGCGCATCATGAAAACCACAGGAAAAATCGCAGCCGGATTGTGAAGCGGACGCTTGCGCGCGGCATTAAGCTGGCCTCGCATGATGACCATAGCGAAGAGGATGTGATCCAGAACGAGGCGGATGGCATTTCCATCGCGGAATTTCCGGTCTCGCTGGTCGCCGCGAAGGCGGCGAAGGCGCGGGGGATGAAGGTGATCGCCGGGGCGCCGAACATCGTGCGCGGTGGCTCGCATTCGGGCAATGTCGCGGTGATGGATCTGGTGCGGCGGAATTTGCTGGACGCGCTGGCCTCGGACTATGTGCCGGCCTCGATGCTGGAGGCGGTGTTTGGGATCGTCGCGCAAAAGACGCTGGCGCTGCCTGAAGCGGTGGCGTTGGTCACCTCCGGCCCGGCGGATGTGGCGGGGCTCGCGGATCGCGGCCGTATCGAAGCTGGCCAGCGCGCGGATCTGCTGCAGATCCGGCTCTATGACGGGTTGCCGGTGATCCGCTCCGTCTGGCGGGGAGGCGTGCGCGTTGCCTGAGCCGTATCGCGTCGCGGTCTATTACGCGCCGGAGGCGGACGATCCGCTCTGGCGCGCCGGTTGCGAATGGCTGGGACGGGATCCGGAAAGCGGCGCGGTTCTGGCACAACCGGCGTTGGCAGGCCTGCAGGAAAATACACAAGATCCGCGCCGTTACGGCTTCCATGCGACATTGAAGGCGCCGATGGTGCCAAGGCACGGATTTGAGAGGTTTCTCTCAGCCGCGAAGGATTTCGCCGCGCGGCAAAAGCCGTTTTTGATGCCGCGGCTTGAGGTCATGCCGTTGCACGGTTTCCTGGCATTATGCCCAGCCGAACCGGCGGCTTCACTTTACCAGCTGGCGAATGGCTGTGTGGAGGCTTTCGACGCGCATCGCCTCCCGGAAAGTGCGGCAGCCCAGGCCAGGCGCGCGCAGGGACGCACGCCGCGCCAGGCGGAAAATATCGCCCGATGGGGCTATCCGCTGGTGTTCGAGGATTTCGAGTTTCACATGACGCTGAGTGGGAAGATGCAAGACAATCCCTACGTGCCTGCAGCCCGCGCCCATTTCGCGGCGTCCTTGGCGCAACCGCGCATGGCGCGCAGCCTGGCGGTGTTCATTGAAGAGTCGCAAGGTGCAGCTTTCAGGCTGTTTCAGCGCCTGGCGTTCGGCGCATGAAGGGGCCGATGCTGGTGCTGGTTGTCGGGCCGTCTGGTGCTGGCAAGGATACGGTTCTCGCCTACGCCAAGGCGCATTTGGCGGGCTATGAGAAGGTGGTGTTTCCCCGCCGCGTCATCACCCGCCCGCCCGGACCGGGTGAGGATCATGTCTGTGTCACCGAGGCGGAATTTGCATCCGCGCGCTTTGCCCTGGCATGGCAGGCGCACGGTCTGCATTATGGCATTCCCGCCGATATAGAGCGGGATCTTGCCGCGCAGCGGATTGTCATCATAAATGTTTCGCGTGGGGTGATCGCCGAGGCGCGGGCGCGCTTTCCCTGCATGGTGGTGGAAATCACCGCGCCGCCGGAAATATTGGCGCAACGCCTTGCCGCGCGCGGCCGCGAGGATGCGGCGGACATCGCCGAACGGTTGCGCCGGGAGGGCGCTCAAATCGACGCCGATGTCACCATCATTAATGACAGGCTGCCTCAGGATGCCGGGGCGATGTTCCTGGCGAAACTTTCCTGATCCAAGAAAATCCAGCGCAAGGTAAACATGTCGGGGATGAGAGCCCCAAGCTTTTAGCTTGAGGCTCCAGATTTCGATTTAGCGAGCAATTTCATCTGTTTATATTGACGCTGCCGCGTCAATCTAAACACATATTGCGCTAAAGCCGCCGCCAATAAGCTTTGAAAAACCCTTGCGCATCCAGGGCGGCCGGCGCGCCGACATGTACCGGATCGCCGTTGCGGCAGCGCCAGCGATACAGGCTGTCATGCCCTGAAATATAGGCGGGCACGAAAGCCGCATTCGGGTTTTTGTCGCACCAGGGCTTGGCCGCCGGCAAAATGGTCGCCTTGTTGGCCGGCCCGCAGGGCAAATTGGCGCCGATGAAGCAGCCATAGGCTTTGCCATCCATGCAGCGCATCAGCGTCATTTTTTGCACCATCGCCGGAGGCGGGCCGTGCAGTTTAAAGGCCTTCACCGCTTGCGGCACCAGAGCGGCGGGCAGCGCGCGGGCGGCGGCGTCGGTCTGTCCCGGCGCGCAGAAGGCGGCGGCATGGGCCCTGGGCGCGAGGGCAAAAAGACTGAGCAACAGCAAGGCAAAACCGATTTTTCGCATGGGAGGAGCCTGACATGCGGGGCGGGGGCGCGTCAAACGCCCCTGGGATTGCGCGGCTGGGTTGCCTATGTTTCGGCGGACCAGACCATCACGCTTTCAGCTCGATGGTACAGTCTTTGTTTGAGCGAGCCATTTCATGTGTCGAGCTTGACGCTGGCGCGTCAGGCTCGACACATATGGCTCTGGAGGAGCAACGCCATGGAATATCGTACACTCGGCCCAACCGGTCTGCTGGTTTCGCGCCTGTGCCTGGGCTGCATGAGCTTCGGCGAGGCGCAGCGCGGCACCCATGAATGGACGCTGGATGAGGAGTCCAGCCGCCGGCTCATCCGCCAGGCGCTGGAGGCGGGTATTAATTTCTTCGACACCGCGAACATGTATTCCAACGGCTCGTCGGAGGAGTTTGTCGGCCGGGCCTTGAAGGATTTTGCCGCGCGCGATGAGATCGTGGTCGCCTCGAAGGCCTATTTCTCCTGGCGCGGGGCGCCGAACACCGGCGGGCTGTCGCGCAAGGCGCTGTTCCAGGCGGTGGATGACAGCCTCAGGCGCCTGGGCATGGAGTATCTGGATCTCTACCAGATCCATCGCTGGGACGAGGTGACCCCGATCGAGGAGACGATGGAAGCGCTGCATGACATCGTGAAATCCGGGCGGGTGCGCTATATCGGCGCCTCCTCAATGTCCGCCTGGCAGTTTTCCAAGGCGCAATATACCGCGCAGATCCATGGCTGGACGAAATTCATCTCGATGCAGAATCAGGTCAATCTGATCTACCGGGAGGAGGAGCGCGAGATGCTGCCGCTCTGCGCGGATATGGGGGTGGGGGTGATCCCCTGGAGCCCGCTGGCGCGCGGCCGCCTGACCCGGCCCTGGGGGGAGACGACCAAGCGGTCCGAGACGGATCTGGTGATCAAATCCATCTACACCAAGACCGAAGAACAGGATCGCAAGGTGGTGGAAGAGGTGGCGCGAATCGCGGCGGCGAAAGGGGTGGGCAAGGCGCAGGTGGCGATGGCCTGGCTGCTGCAGAAGCCGGGCATCACCGCGCCGATCATCGGGGCGACCAAGGCGTCGCATCTGGCGGATGCGGTGGCGGCGCTGGAGGTGAGGCTGAGTGCCGAGGAGATCGCGGCGCTGGAGGCGCCTTATGTGCCGCATCCGGTGGCCGGCGTGGCTAGCCCCAGGGGAACGCAAGGCTTGACGCTGAGCGTGATGTGAATGCGGTTATGTGTGGGGGGATGCCCCCCACACATAACCGGGGGCTTTACAGCGAGAAGCCCTTTTTCGCGAAATTATGGTGGCCTTCGACATAGCGCACCGTGCCGGATTTGGAGCGCATGACGATGGAATGCGTCACCGCCCCATGGCCCACGCGCTTCACCCCGTTCAGCATCGCGCCGGTTGTGACACCGGAGGCCGCGAACATCACATCGCCCTTGGCCATCTCGGTCAGGGTATAGATGCGGCTCGGGTCGGTGATGCCCATGCCCCGCGCGCGCTCGATCTGCGCCTCATCCTCGAACATCAGCCGGCCCAGCATCTGGCCGCCGGTGCAGCGCAGAGCGGCCGCCGCCAGCACGCCTTCCGGGGCGCCGCCGGAGCCCAGATACATATCCACCCCGCCGCCCGGCAGTGAGGCGGCGATGACGCCGGCCACATCGCCATCGCCCAGCAGCAGAATGCGCGCCCCGGCTTCGCGGATCTTGGCGATCGATTCCTGGTGGCGGTCGCGGTCCAGCATGCACACCATCAGCTCGGAAATCTCGATGCCCTTGGCCCGCGCCAGGTTCTTCAGATTTTCCTTCACCGGCGCGTCGAGCGAGATCACCCCTTCCGGCAGCCCCGGGCCGACGGCGATTTTTTCCATATACACGTCAGGCGCGTTGAGGAAATTGCCGTGCTCGGCCAGTGCCACGGTGGTGATGGCGTTGGGGCCGCCCTTGGCGGTGATGGTGGTGCCTTCCAGCGGATCGACGGCGATGTCCATCGCCGGGCCGCCGCAGCCGACCTTCTCGCCGATATAGAGCATCGGCGCCTCGTCCATTTCGCCTTCGCCGATGACCACGGTGCCGTCGATGGCGACGGTGTCGAAGGCTTTGCGCATGGCTTCCACGGCGGCGCCATCGGCCTCGTTCTTCTGGCCGCGGCCGATCCAGCGCGAGGCGGCGATCGCCGCCGCTTCGGTCACACGCACCAGCTCCAGCGCCAGGTTGCGATCAGAGACGTCTTCGAGACGGCGTTCGGTCATGGGCAAACTCCCTTATTTTGGTTCGATGCGGATCAAGGCCGGCGGCTCCAGCACCGCCGGCAAGGCGGCAATCCCCGCCAGCGCGGCGTTCACCGCGGCTTCCTTGGTGTCGTGCGTCACCAGCACGATGGGCACCGCCTCGCCCGGGGCGCGGCCATGCTGGATCATGGATTCGAGCGAGATGCCATGATCGCGCAGGATGGCGGTGACGTCGGCGAGCACGCCGGGCTCATCCACCACCGAGAGCCGCACGAAATAGGCGCTGGCGAGTTCGGAGGTCGGCGTGATCGGCAGATCCTCCAGCGCGCTCTCCTCCATGCCCCAGACCGGGACGCGGATGTTGCGGGCGATGTCGATCAGGTCCGCCACCACGGCGCTGGCCGTCGGGCCTTCGCCGGCGCCGCGCCCGCGCAAAAACACCGGGCCGGAGAAATCGCCTTCCAGCAGCACCGCGTTGAACACGCCATCGACGATGGCGATCGGTTTTTCCACCGGCACCATGGTCGGGTGCACGCGCAGGGAGATGCCGGCCTCGGTCTGCTCGGCGATGCCCAGCAGCTTGATGCGGTAGCCCAGCTCCTCGGCGAAGGCGATGTCGATGGCTGAAATCCGGCGGATGCCCTCGATATGCAGCTTGGCGAAATCAATCCGCGCGCCGAAGGCGAGGCCGGCGAGGATGGCGAGCTTATGGGCAGCGTCCACGCCATCGATGTCGAAGCTGGGGTCGGCCTCGGCATAGCCCAGCGCCTGGGCGTCGGCCAGCACATCGGCGAAATCCCGGCCGTCCTCGCGCATGGTGGTGAGGATGTAATTGCAGGTGCCGTTGAGAATGCCGGCGACACGGCTGACCTTGTTCGCGGCCAGCCCTTCGCGCAGCGCCTTGATGACGGGAATGCCGCCCGCCACCGCCGCCTCATAGGCGATGGTGACATTGTTGGCTTCCGCCGCGCGGGCCAGGGCGACACCATGCACGGCGAGCAGCGCCTTGTTGGCGGTGACAAAATGCTTGCCGGCGGCAATCGCGGCTTCGGCCAGGGCTTTCGCCTTGCCGTCCGAGCCGCCGATCAGCTCCACCACCACCTCAACCTCGGGGTCATGCGCAAGGGCGAGGGCATCGTCATGCCAGGTCAGTCCGTCCAGCTTTACCCCACGGTCGCGGCTCTTGTCGCGCGCGGAGATGGCGGTGACCATCACCGGCCGGCCGGCGCGCGCCGCGATGAGTTCCTTCTGGGCGGCGAGCAGCTTAACGACGCCAGCGCCGACCGTGCCGAGCCCGGCGATGCCGATTTTAAGCGGTTTCACGATTTGACCTCTGATTCAGCCGGCGCCCCGTTGTCGGTCGCCAGGAAATGCTTGATGTTGCGCAGCGCCTGGCGCAGCCGGTGCTGGTTTTCCACCAAAGCGATGCGGACATGGCCATCGCCATATTCGCCAAAGCCGATGCCCGGGGCCACCGCCACCTTGGCCTTGGCCATCAGCAGCTTGGAGAATTCCAGGCTGCCGAGATGGGCATATTTCGGCGGGATCGGTGCCCAGGCGAACATCGAGCCTTCGGGGCTGGGCACGTCCCAGCCGGCGGCGTGCAGGCCCTTGATGAGAATATCCCGGCGCTCGCGGTAGAGATTGCGCATCTCTTCCACGCAATCCTGCGGGCCATTGAGCGCGGCCGTCGCCGCAACCTGGATCGGCGTGAAGGCGCCGTAATCCAGATAGGATTTCATCCGCGTCAGCGCCTTGATCAGATGCGGGTTGCCGACGCCAAAGCCCATGCGCCAGCCGGGCATGGAATAGGTTTTGGACATCGAGGTGAACTCGATGGTGATGTCCTTGGCCCCTTCCACCTGCAGCACCGAGGGGGGCGGGTTGCCGTCGAAATAGATCTCGGAATAGGCGATGTCCGAGATGATGAAGATCTCGTGCTGCTTGGCCAGCTTCACCAGCGCCTTGTAGAAATCCAGCGTCGCCATATAGGCGGTCGGGTTGGACGGGAAATTCACGATCAGCGCGGTCGGCTTCGGCACGGAATGGCGCACCGCGCGGTCGATCGCGGCGAGCATGTCGTCATCCGGGGTGGCCGGGATCGAGCGTACCGAGGCGCCGGCGATGATGAAGCCGAATTGATGGATCGGGTAGGAGGGGTTGGGCACCAGGATGGTGTCGCCCGGCGAGGTGATGGCGGCGGCGAGGTTGGCCAGCCCTTCCTTGGAGCCGAGTGTGGCGATCACCTCGGTCTCCGGGTCCAGCTTCACCCCGAAGCGGCGCTCATAATAGGCCGCCTGGGCGCGGCGCAGGCCGGGAATGCCCTTTGAGGTGGAATAGCGGTGGCTGCGCGGGTCCTGCACGGTTTCCACCAGCTTCGCCACGATATGGGGCGGGGTGGGGCTGTCCGGATTGCCCATGCCGAGATCGATAATGTCCTCCGCGGCGGCGCGTGCCTTGGCCTTGGCGGCATTCACTTCCGCGAAGACGTAAGGGGGCAGGCGGCGTATGCGGTGAAACTCTTCGGACATTTTTCTGACTCGGTTGATAGAGGGTGACGCGGTGCTCAATACACCAATTGCACGAAGCCGCCAGAACCGGCGGCAAAGGCGTCCAGCTTAATCTTGTCCGCCGGCACGCCGGCGGCGGTCAGCGCATCGGCGATGCGCCGGGCGCGGGCGAGGGCGAGGGCCATCGAGCCATCGCCGAAGCCGACGGCGCGGATGAAGCCATCCTGGCGCTGCGCGGCGACGCCCTGAATGACGCTTTGCTGTGCTGCCGGCAGCAGCGCCGAGCCGGGGGCGAAGGCGACGCCAACCGCAGGGCCGGGGGGCTTGGGCGCCGGGGCGGGTGCGGGAGCCGGGGCCGGCTTGGGGGCTGGGGCGTTCACATTCGGGGTCTGGATGGTCAGGCCCGGCACGCTGGGCACGGGCGGCGGCGCCTCCGGCAGGCTCAGCCCGGCCAGGGCGCCGGGCGCGGGGGCAGAGACGCCGCTGCGCGCCTGGCTGGTGATGGCGGCCTGCGCGCCGGGGGCGGCGGGGGGCTGGGGGGCCGGCACATCCGCGAGGTTAGGGTAGGGCAGGTTCGTCCCCGGCGGGGGTTGCCGGTTCTGCGCAATCGCGCCACCTTCCTTCTTGTGGTATAAATTAATCGCCTGAGAACAACCACTAAGAGAGGTCGCCGCCAAGAATATCCATGAAGCCGCGAAACGCCGCCCGACCATTTCTAACCCCTCTTCGCTTGCCGTGCCTGGGTTCTGCCTGGGCCGAACCTGCCCCTTGTTAGCCCGAGAATAGACGCCACGGAAAGGATGCCCCCGCCATGAACGCGCCCATGCCGCCCCAGGAGAATGACATCAAGCTGCCCGACGCCCAGGCGCTCGGCCGCTCGATGGCGGATATCGCGGCCCGCAGCCAGAAGCTGGTGAATGAGTGGATGAAGCGCCAGGCGGCGGAGGGAATGGCGCTGGACCCGCTGAATGTCGGCAGCGCCTTTCTGGAAATGACCGCCAAGCTGCTCTCCAACCCCTCCCAGCTGATGGAAGCGCAGATGGGGCTGTGGCGCGATTACATGACGCTCTGGCAGAACACCGCGCGGCGGATCTGGGTGGGGGAGGAGCCGGACCCGGTGATCGCGCATGACCCGCGCGACAAGCGCTTCGCCGACCCGGCCTGGCGGCAGAATGAGGTGTTCGATTTCATCAAGCAGAGCTATCTGCTCTCGGCGCGCTATATCAACGATGTCGTCACCCAGGTGGACGGGCTGGAGCCGAAGACGGCGCAGAAGGTGGATTTCTACGCCCGCCAGTTCATCAACGCGCTCTCCCCCAGCAATTTCGCCCTCACCAACCCGGAAGTGCTGCGCAAGACCCGCGAGACCGGCGGCGAGAATCTGATGCGCGGCCTCAACAACCTGCTCAATGATCTGGAGCAGGGGCGGGGCAATCTGCGCATCCGCATGACCGACACTGAGGCCTTCAAGATCGGCGAGAATATCGCCGTCTCGCCCGGCCAGGTGGTGTTTCAGAATGAGCTGATGCAGCTGATCCAGTACAGCCCCAGCACCGAAAACGTGCTGGCCCGGCCGCTGCTGATTTTGCCGCCCTGGATCAATAAATTCTACATTCTCGATCTGCGGCCGAAAAACTCGCTGGTGCGCTGGCTGGTCTCGCAGGGCCATACCGTGTTCATGGTGAGCTGGGTCAATCCGGACGAGACGCTGGCCGACAAGAATTTCGACGATTACATGCAGGATGGCGTGCTGGCGGCGCTGGATGCGATCGAGAAGATCACCAGGCAGCCGAAGGTGAACGCCATCGGCTATTGCCTGGGCGGCACGCTGCTGGCCTCCACATTGGGCTATATGGCGACGACGGGGGATGAGCGCATCGCCTCCGCCACCTTCTTCGTGACGCTGACCGATTTCGCCGATGCCGGGGAGCTGGGGGTGTTCATCGATGAGGAGCAGCTCACCCAGATCGAGGAGAAGATGGCCAAGCGCGGCTATCTGGAGGGGGCGGAGATGGCCACCACCTTCAACATGCTGCGCGCCAATGATCTGATCTGGAGCTTCGTGGTGAATAACTACCTGCTCGGGCAGGAGCCGTTCCCGTTCGATCTGCTCTATTGGAATTCGGATTCCACCCGCATGCCGGCGGCGATGCATTCTTTCTATCTGCGCAACATGTACCAGAAGAACCTGCTCTGCCAGCCGGGCGGGATTTCGATGAAGGGGGTGGGGGTGGATCTCTCCCAGGTGAAGATCCCCTGCTATTTCCTCTCCTGCCGGGAGGATCACATCGCGCCCTGGACCAGCACCTATAAGGGGGCGCGCAATTTCGGCGGCCCGGTGCGCTTCGTGCTGGCCGCCTCCGGCCATATTGCCGGGGTGGTCAATCCGCCGGAGGGCGGCAAATATAACCATTTCATCAATGAGGCGCTGCCCGAGAGCCCGGATGAATGGTTCAAGGAGGCGACCGAAATCGCCGGGTCCTGGTGGCCGGATTGGCAGCGCTGGGTCACCGCCCAGAATGCCGAGACAGTCCCGCCGCGCGAGCCGGGCAAGGTGCGCGGCTTCAAGGCGCTGGAGGCGGCTCCTGGCTCCTATGTGGCAGTGCGCAGCTAGAGCAACATCCAGTCAAACGAGATCGTTTGATCGGATAAAGTTGCTCGCTCGAACAAAAAGCGAGAGCGTATCCCGTGCACCAACGTGAACGGAATACGCTCTGGCGCAATATCTGCTTGGATGACGCGCCGCCTCCCAAACCACGGCGGGACAGGCAAAAAAGCGCATTCGCCCAGAGACGTTTTGCAGTGCCCCGCTAAACTTTCCCTCCCAGGAAACCACAAAAACGCCCCGCCTTGTGCGGGGCGTTTTTGTGGGTGCCGCCATGCTGCGCCGCCGCGCGGCAGGAAAATCCATAAACTCAACCCTCTAGATGGCGGAATGTGTCATTTCAGCAACATGGTCGGGGCAAAGCGGGAGGCTGGCTTGTTTCGTCTGGCAATTTTTGGGGGTTGGCATGTAGATTGCGAATTCATTACCGACGATGGCGTTTGTTGGGGCGGTTTCTGCGCCAAGAATGTTGTCGGGTTAAAGTTTAGGCACAACGCGCGGATGATTGCGCAATCAGGAGGCATAATGATTACGATGCGTCGGCAACTTCTGGGTCTTGGCTTTGTCGCCGGGTCCTCTCTTCTGGCGATGAATGCGGCGCACGCGCTGAATGGCCCCACCGCGATCAATATCGATGGCGGCCCGCTCGGTTCGCTGAGCCTGAGCGGCGGCTTCGATGCCTATGGCTTCGCCGTGTCTGGCATGCCCGCCGGCGGCAATGGCAGCAACACCACCAATGTCGGCACCAATGTCGGCTCCGCCATCATCCAGCTGCAGAAGACCACCGGTGAGCTGCAGTTCAATATCGAGATCGGTTCCGTCGGCGGCAGCATCGCGCCCGGCACCGTGACCTCGCGTCCGGGCCAGACCTCGGTCAGCAATTATGTCACCGGCCCGCTTTACGAGGGCTACGTGACCTTGGCGCCGAAAGACATGCCCTTCACCATCTCCGCCGGCCAGCTGGGCTCGCTGGAAGGTTATGAGGCCTCGCTGCCCTGGTTCAACCCGTCGCAGCTCGTCACCTCGATCTTCTACGTGCAGAACTCCTCCGCGCGCGGCGTCGAGGCCAACTACACCAAGGGGCCGTTCTCCGCGACCGTCGAATATGGCGATGGCTGGGATACGGGCGTGTTCAACTTCGTGCAGGCGCTGGGCACCTACACGATCGACCCGAACAACGTGCTGAACGTGTATTATGCCGGCAATGTTGGCCGCCAGGGTCTGACCGCCAAGACCTACAGCAACACCAGCGTTGCGAGCTACGGCCCGTACTTCATGAACTCGCAGATGTTCGGCGCCTATTACAGCTTCACCGCCGGCAACCTGAACCTGGTGCCGGAAGTGCAGTATGTGTACGCCCACACCAACCACCAGCTGGGCATCAACAAGACCACCGCCAATCTGGGCGCGGCTCTGTTTGGCAACTACACCTTCGGCAAGAGCCCCTACTCGCTGGGCGGCTGGGTCGAGTATGAGAACTCCCAGGGTGCGGGCAGCTGGTTTGTCGGTCCGAAGTCCGAAGGCGTCGGCTTCGCTCTGGCCCCGACCTGGCAGTACAAGGACCTCTATGCCCGCGTGAACGCCGGTGGCTTCTACCTGCTGAACAACAAGTATCAGGGCGTGTCCTACGGCTACGGCACAAGCGGCACGGACAAGTTCCAGTTCGTTGGCACCCTCGAGGGCGGTGTGCTGTTTTAAGCCTCCCGCTTCGAACAAAAGGGAAAGGCCGGCGCTTGCGCCGGCCTTTTTGCGTTTCAGGCGAGGTCCGTTTCAGGCTGAAACCTGGTCCAGCCAGTCCTGCAGATTATAATAATTAGTGACACGGGTGATCCGGCCACCCGCCACCTCGAAAAAGGCGCCGCCGGGCAGCACATAGCTTTGGCCCTTGGCCTCCGGCAGCCCCTCGGCGGTGGTGAGATAGCGCCCATGCACGACATAGGTCGCGGCCGCGCGGGTTGCCGTTTTGTCGGACAGGATCTGGATATTTTCCAGGCGCTCGGCGTAGCAGCGTTGCATTTCCGCCATGAAGGCGCGGAAGGCGGGCTTGCCGGTCTGGGTTTCGGACTGGTTGATGTCGTGGCGGACATCCTCGCTCAGCAGCGCCAGCATCGCCTCCCAGTCGGCCTTGTTGAAGGCGGCGTAATAGGCTTCGATCAGCGCCTCGGTCTCGTCTCGCATCCTGTACTCCTTGTTGGCGTGCCTACAAGAGAGCGCGCGAGCGCGGCTGGCAAGGCGATCAGCCGCTGCGGCCGAAGAGTTTTTCCAGATCGGCGCGGGTGAGCTTGAGGAAGGTCGGGCGGCCATGCGAGCAGGTGGCGGCGCGTGGCGTGGCCTCCATCTCGCGCAGCAGCGCGTCGATCTCCTCGCGCTGCAGCCGCCGCCCGGCGCGGATGGAGCGATGACAGGCCAGCCGCGCCAGGGCGGCATCCAGCTTCGCCTCCAGCGCCAAGGGCGCGCCGGCCTCGGCGAATTCCTCCGCCAGATCGCGCAGCAGTCCGGCGGCGTCCGGGTCTTTCAGCGCCGCCGGCACGGCGCGGACCAGAATCGCGCCGGGGCCGAAGGGCTCGATCTCCAGCCCCAGCCGGGCCAGGGTTTCGGTCTCCGCCAGCAGCCGCGCCGCCTCCATCGCGGGCAGGTCCACCACCACCGGCACCAGCAGCGGCTGGGTGGCGATGCGGCCCTCCTGGAACTGGGCGCGCAACCTTTCCTCGGTCAGGCGTTCATGCGCGGCATGCTGGTCGACGATCACCAGCGCGCCGTCCGGCGCCTGGGCCAGCACATAGGTATCGAGAATCTGCGCCAGAGGTGCCCCGAGCGGGTGTTCGGTGGCGGGCGCGGTGGGGGCGGGGGCTTGGATGTCGAAGACCGGCCGTGCGGCGGGCGGGGCGGCCAGGGCCAGCTCCGCCTCGGCGAAGCCGCGCGCGGCGCGGCTTGGGGCCGGCGGCAGGCTGTAGCGCGGCCCGGCGGAAGGCGGCGGGCGCAGCGCCAGGCTGGGCAAAGTGGCGCTGGGTGCGGTGCCCAGGCTGACCGGCTGCGCCAAGGCGCGGTTGATGGCGCCGATCACCAGGCTGCGCACGCCATTCTGGTCGGCGAAGCGCAGCTCGGACTTGGCGGGATGCACATTCACGTCCAGCGCCTCATCTGGCAGCTCCAGCCGCAGCGCCGCCACGGCGTGCCGCCCGGCCGGGATCACGTCCCGGTAGGCCAGGCGCAAAGCCAGCTTCAACAGCGAATCCTGCACCGGGCGGCCATTGACGACGAAGCTCTGCAATTGCGTGGTGGCGCGGTTGAGGCTGGCCGGGCCGATCAGGCCGGAGAGCTTCACCTCGTCGCGCTGCGCCTCCAGCACCATCATGTTCGCCGCCGCCTCGCGCCCGAACAAAGCCGCGACGCGCGCGGCTTCGGGCTGGGCCGGCAGGTCGAATAGCACGCGCTCATCCGAGACCAGGCGGAACGCCACGTGCGGGGCGCAGAGGGCGAGGCGCCAGACGGTGCGCTCGGCGGCCTCCGCCTCGGCCCGGGGTGAGCGCAGGAACTTGCGCCGCGCCGGGGTGGCGTAGAACAGATCCTCGACAATGGCGCGGGTGCCCTTGAGGCCGGCGGCGGGGCGGGCGGCGGTGATCGCGCCACCGGCGACGTCGATCCGCCAGGCACCATCCTGCCCGGCGGGGCGGCTGATCAAGGTGAGCTTCGCCGCCGCGCCGATCGAGGGCAGCGCCTCGCCGCGAAAGCCCAGCGTGGAGATTTGCACCAGCGCCTCGTCCTGCAGCTTGGAGGTGGCGTGGCGTTCGATGGCGAGCGGCAGCTCCTCGGCCGGAATGCCGCAGCCATCATCGATGATCTCGATCCGCTCGATGCCGCCTCCGGCGAGGATGACCTCGATGCGCGTCGATCCGGCATCCAGCGCGTTTTCCACCAGCTCCTTCACCGCGGCGGCGGGGCGTTCGATGACCTCGCCGGCGGCGATGCGGTTGATGGTGGTTTCGGCGAGGCGGCGGATGGGCATGGGGCCTGATAGCATGAATGCGCGAGTCCGGCGCCTCGCGGCTTCACGAAAACCCCCCTCCCTGTAATAATGATGCCTCGACCCGGAAAGGAGCCGCCGATGAAAATCCTCGTCTTCCAGCATGTCGCCTCGGAGCATCCTGGCAGTTTCCGTGAGGTGATGGCGGCGCGCGGCTGCGAGATGCAGGCGGTGGAGCTGGATGAGGGCGAGGCGATTCCCGCTGATCTCGCGGGCTTCGACGCGTTGCTGGTGATGGGCGGGCCGCAGGATGTCTGGGAGACCGATCAATTCCCCTGGCTGATCGAGGAAAAGGCGGTGATCCGCGATTGGGTGCGCGCCGGGCGGCCTTACCTTGGCATGTGCCTGGGGCACCAGCTGCTGGCCGAGGCGCTGGGCGGCGCGGTGGGGCGGATGGCGGTGCCGGAGGTGGGGATGAGCTGTGTTGAGACCCGGCCGGACCCGATTTTCACCGGCCTGCCGCCGCTCTGGCCCTGTATGCAATGGCATGGGGCGGAGGTGACGCGGCTGCCGGAGGGGGCGGTGGCGCTGGCCGGCTCGCCGGGCTGCGCCATCCAGGCGCAGCGCTATGGGCGGGCCGCCTATGGGCTGCAATTCCATCTGGAGCTGACCCACAGCACCACCGCGGAATGGGGCAGCCTGCCGGAATATAAGGCAGCGCTTGAACGGGTTCGCGGCCCTGGCGGGCTGGCGGCGATGGTCGCGGAGGTGGATGCGCAATTCCCTGAGCTGCATGCGGCGGCGCAGATCGTCTTCGGCAATTTTCTGGACATCGCCGAACAGGCGTTTCTGAATGGCGACGAACAGGCGTCTCGGGATAGCGCCGCGCGGGCGCTGGCGGGGCGGTGAGGCGCGCGGGATGGGCCGTGCTGGTGGCGATGATGGGGCTGGCCGGCCCGGCCTGCCCGGCGCCGGCGATCGCCAGCGCCGGGGCGATGGCCGGGCCGGATGATCCTTACGCGGTGCCGCCGCATAGCCGTTTCGCCCGTGGCGGCGGCTCCGGCCCGCTGGTGATCCGCTATCGCGGCGGCAAAACCGTGCGGGTGCAGCTGGACCTTGACGAGCAGGGCCAGCAGCTGGCGTTCAGCCAGATCCGCATCGCGCCCAACCGGCACAGCATCGGCTGGCTGGCGTCCTATGGCTGCGGCCAGGCGCGGCCTTGCCCGCTGGCGTTGGTGGTCTGGCATCAGGGGCGGCCGGTGCTGCGGTTTGTGGCGCATCATGGGGTGATCGAAAGCTGGCAGTTTCTCGCCGGCGGCCGCCAGGTGGCGGTGCAGACGCGCCAGCCGGATGGCGGCACACGCTATTGGCTGCTGGCCACCGCCTCGGGCCTCGCCATCGCGGATTGGCAGCCCGGTAGCGGCGCCCGCCGCCCGGCCTGGCTGGCCTTCTTTACCCGCGCCCATCCGCCTTAAGCGCGCGGCGCGGATTTTGCATCGCTGCCGCCAACAACCCCGCGAAAGGAGCCGGAATGTCGCTGTATTTCGAGCATACGAAACAGACCGCCGCCGCCCTGGCGCAGAGCCTGCGGGAGCGCCAGATCACGCAGCTGCGCTTCGAGCTGCCGGACCTGGCCGGGCTTTCGCGGGGCAAGACGGTGCCGATCGCGCATGTGGAATCCTATGCGCGGGACGGGCTCAACCTCTATGGCGGCACGGTGACGCTGGATAGCGCGTCCAACCCGATCGCCGGGACGGGCTATAATGAGGATATCAATTTCGCCGATTGCCTGATGGTGCCGGATCCGGACACGGTCAGCGATGTGCCCTGGATCGCCAATACCGCCCGGGTGATCTGCGATACCAAATGGTATGACGGCACCCCGCAATATGCGGCTCCGCGCACCGTGTTGAAAACCATGCTGCAAAAAGCCGCCGAGATGGGATTCGGCGTGAAGATGGGGCATGAGTTCGAGTTCTATGTGGTCGATCTGGAAACCCGGCAGCCGCTTTATACCGGCAATCCGATTTTCGTGACCGCGATCACCCATCGGCATCCGGCGCTGGAGGGGCTGATGCGGGTGTTGGCGCAAAGCGGCGTGGACATGATCACCGCCAATGGCGAATTCGGGCCGGGGCAGTGGGAGCTGAATTTCGCCGCGCTCGATGGCATCGCGGCGGCTGATAGGGCGTTCGTGTTCAAGAATACGGTGAAGGAATATCTGCGCGGCCAAGGGCTGCTGGCGACCTTCATGACCAAGCCTTATGCGCATCTTTCAGGCTCCTGCTCGCATTTTCACCTCTCGCTGTTTGATCTGAAGAGCGGGGAGAATTTGTTTTTGGACAAGGCGGACCCGGATGGGATGAGCGGGCTGATGAAGAGTTTCACGCAAGGGATTCTGGACCATGCGCCGGCGGCGCAGGCGATCTGGAATCCGACGCCGAATTGTTATCGCCGCATCCGGCCGGGGACGTTCGCGCCCTCCAATATTTCCTGGGGGGTGGAGGATCGCTCGGCTTCAGTGCGGATCAAGGCGTCGAAGGATGAAAGGCAGCATCTGGAGGTGCGGGTGCCATCGGCTTTGTCCAACCCGTATCTGACCGCGGCGGCGAGCCTGGCGGCGGGGCTGCTCGGGGTGCAGAGCGGAGCGGTGCTGGCGCCGGAGCGCAAGGGGTTGAAGGAGGCGGATGGAGCTTTCGCCAAGCTGCCGACGGAGATGCATGAAGCGCTGGCGGCGTTGCGGGCGGATGCGGCGTTTACCGAGATGCTGGGCGCGGAATTTGTGAAAATTTACACCATTGTGAAGACGGCCGAGATCAACCGTCTGCGCGATGAAATCCCGGCGGCGGAGACGGCGGAGTATTTCGATCTTTATTAGAGCCTGAGCCGATCTTGGCGATTTCCGTGGCGCTTGCGGAAATCCCGCTTAAAGACGCCAGATTTTCAGATGCGCCTTGCCATGCGCGCGTTCGGCCAGAGGCTCCGCAATCTCCAGCGTCTCGCCCGGCCCCATCTCGGCGACGATGATCGCCCCCGGCGCGATCCAGCCTTTTGCCGTGAGTGCTGCCAAGGCCGGGGAAATCAGCGCCTCGCCGTAGGGCGGGTCGAGGAACACCAGGTCGTGCGGGTTGCCGGCGGGCGGGTGCAGGGCGTCGGCGGTGAAGAGTTTCGCGCTCTCCACCTTCAACCCCGCGATATTGGCGCGCAGGGCGGCACCGGCCTCGCGGGATTGTTCGATGAAGCTGGCACTGGCCGCCCCGCGCGAGAGCGCTTCCAGCCCGTAAGCGCCGGTGCCGGCGAAGACGTCCAGCACCTTCGCCTCTTGCAGATCGCACCAGGGGGCGTGGGCGAGAATGTCGAACACCGCCTGGCGGGCGCGGATATTGGTGGGGCGGGTTTCGCGGCCCTCGGGGGCGGCGAGCACGCGGCCCCTCCAGCGCCCGGCGATGATGCGCGGGCCGGTCATTTCGTCCCCCTCATTTCGCCAGACCCGGAACCTGCTCGCGCAGTATCTTGCCCGGCACTTCCTCGGCCGCGCCGCGCGGCAGCTGGCCGAGCTGGAAGGGGCCGTAGGCGACGCGGATGAGGCGCGTCACCGGCAATTCCAGCGCCTGCATCACCCGGCGGATTTCGCGGTTCTTGCCTTCGCGCAGGCTCATCGAGAGCCAGGTATTGGAGCGCTGCTGGCTGTCGATGGCGGCTTCGATCGGGCCGTATTTCACCCGCTCCACCACCATGCCGTCGGCCAGGCGCTTGAGCTTGTCAGGCGAGACACCGCCATGCACGCGCACCCGGTAGCGGCGCAGCCAGCCGGTGGCGGGCAGCTCCAGCTGGCGGGAGAGGGCGCCGTCATTGGTGAGCAGCAGCAGCCCCTCGGAGGTGAGATCCAGCCGGCCGATGGAGATCAGGCGCGGCAGGCCTTGCGGCAGGCGCTCGAACACGGTCGGGCGGCCTTCGGGGTCTTTATGGGTGGTCACCAGACCGTCGGGCTTATGGTAGCGGAACAGGCGGGTGCGCTCGGGCTCGCTCACCGGCTTGCCGTCCACCAGCACCATGTCGCCGGGTTTCACGAAGGTGGCGGGCTGGGTGACGGGCTCGTTATTCATCCGCACCCGGCCGGCTTCGATCATCGCCTCGGCATCACGCCTACTGGCCACCCCGGCGCGGGAGAGGAATTTGGCGATGCGCTCGCCGCGCGCTTCGTCTTCGGGGGGCGTGGTCGCTTCGGTCATTGGCAGGCCTCGATAAAGGCGCGGTAGAGGGCGGCATCGCCCGCATCCACGAGATATTCCGGGTGCCATTGCACCCCGATGCAGAATTTCTGGGACGGGTCCTCGATGCCTTCGATCACCCCGTCCGGGGCGATGGCGTTCACCACGCCGCGTCCGGCGGATTTCACCGCCTGGTGGTGGGAGGTATTCACCTGCATCACCGGTCCCGTGATGCTGAACAGCTTGGTGCCGGCGAGGATCTCGACCTTGTGGCCGGGCTCGTAATGGCTGGTTGTCTGCTCATGCGCCAGAGCGCCGGGAATCGCGTCCGGGATATGCTGGTGCAGCGTGCCGCCGAGGGCGACGGCGAGCAGCTGCTGCCCGCCGCAAATGCCCAGCACCGGCATGTTGCGGGCCATGGCGCCGCGCAGGAAGGCCAGCTCGGCGGTGGTGCGGTCCGCCTTCAGCTCTACCGTTTCGTGGGTCTCGGTGTCGCCATAGAGGGCGGGGTCGACATCGAAGGCGCCACCGGTGACGATCAGCCCGTCCAGCCGGTCCAGATAATCCTCCGCCAGGCCCGGGTCGTGCGGCAGCGCCACCGCCAGCCCGCCATGGGCGGCCAGGGCGTGGGTATAATTCTGGCGCAGCGCGTACCAGGGATATTTGGACCAGCCGCCGGCGGGTTCCGCATCCAGGGTCAGGCCGATCAAGGGGCGTTTCTTCATGGCGCTAACTAGACCTTCCGAGGCTGTTCAGGCAAATCCGACGCCATGACCACCCCGATGCAACTGGCGCTGGAGCAAGCGCGGCAGGCCGCCGCCGAAGGCGAGGTGCCGGTGGGCGCGGTGGTGACCGACGCGCAAGGGCAAGTGCTGGCCCTGGCGCGCAATGCGGTGGAGGCGGGGCAGAACCCGCTTTTGCACGCTGAGTATCTGGCGCTGACAGCCGCGCGCGCGGCGCGCGGGGGCAAATATCTGGCCGATTGCACGCTGAGCGTCACACTTGAGCCTTGTGCCTTCTGCGCCGGGGCTATCGCATCTCTGCGCGTCGGCAAGCTGGTGTTCGGGGCTTATGACCCCAAGACCGGGGCGGTGGAGCATGGGCCGCGTCTGTTCACCCAGCCGACGACGCACCATAAGCCGGAAGTGATTGGCGGGGTGCGCGAGCAGGACTGCGCGGCGCTGCTGACGGATTTTTTCCAGGCGAAGCGCGATGCCTGATTTGAGCCATGAGACGCGCATCGGTGGCCGGGTGGCGGGGCTGGATGAGGTTGGGCGCGGGCCGCTGGCCGGGCCGGTGCTGGCCGCCGCCGTGGTGCTGCCGCCCGTGCTGCCCGCCGGGCTGGCGGCGATGCTGGATGATTCCAAGAAGCTGAGTGCCAGGAAGCGCGCGGCGGCGTTGCTGGCGCTGCGGGCCTCGGGGGCGGACATCGGTGTCGGCGCGGCGTCAGTGAAGGAGATCGAGCGGCTGAATATCCTGCACGCCTCGTTTCTGGCGATGCGCCGGGCGGTGGCGGCGCTGCCTTTGGCGCCAGAGCATCTGCTGGTGGACGGCAACAAGGCGCCGGGCATCGCGCTGCCTTGCACGCTGCTGGTGGGGGGCGATGGAATTTCGCTCTCCATCGCCGCCGCCTCGATCGTCGCCAAGGAGATCCGCGACCGGCTGATGCGCCAGCTGGATGCGCGCTACCCGCATTATGGCTGGGCGAAGAATGCCGGTTATGCGGCGGCGATCCATCGCGCGGCGATCATCGCGCATGGGCCGACGCCGCATCACCGCATCGGCTTCGGGCCGCTGTTGCAGCGCGCCCTCTGGGCAGAGGCGGATATCTCGCTCTAGACTGGCCGAGCCGCCGGGCCGACCCGGTTGCGCCCTGCGTCTCCCTCTGGAAAAGGCCAAAACCCTTGCCCTCCTTGCCGCGTTCTCCCTTCGCCATCGCCCTGCTGCTGACCGCTCTGGGTGGGCTGCCGTTTCTGGCTGGAACCGGGCTGGCACTTCTGTTTCCGCGCTTCGCGGCGCCCGGCACGGCGGCGGTGATCGCCTATGGCGCCGTGATCCTGTCCTTTTTAGGGGCGGTGCATTGGGGGGCGCTGGTGGGCGGCGCGGCGCCGCGGCCTGAGGCGACAAAATGGGCGGGGCGGATTTTAACGCTGGGCGTGCTGCCCTCGCTGGTCGGCTGGCTGGCCCTGCTGGTGCTGCTGCTGGGGCAGGCGCCGCGCGCGGCCTTGTTGCTGCTGGCCCTGGGATTCGTCGCCACCTTGCTGGGCGAGGCGCTGGGGTGGCGTGCCGGGCTCATCGCGGGGCGCTATCTCGCCCTGCGATGCGCGATTTCCACGCTGGTTGTGGTCTTGCTGCTGGCCTTGTGGCAGGGGCAGCCGGCCGTCTAGATTTTATTTAGGCGTTCAATTTGAACGCTTGATGCTCTAAGTTTTGTTTTAGCGAGCAATTTCATGTGTTTATCTTGACGCTGGCGCGTCAACCTAAACACATATTCCTCTAAGGCCCGCCGGCTACTTGCCGAGCGCGCTGCCGGCGACCGGCTGCTGCATCAGCGCATCCGCGCTGGGGGCCTGCGGGCTGGGGAGTTTTTGCACTTTCGGCTGATATTGCGGCGGCAGGAAGCCGACCAGCCAGGTCGCACCCTGATAGGCAATGGGCAGAGAGCGGGCATCGACGATCGGCTTTGGCCATTCAGTCGAGGGCTCGGCCATGCCCAGTGCGATATAGGCGATGAACAGGATGATGGCGCCGCGCGCGATGCCGAAGACGATGCCGAGCGAATGGTCCAACCCCGAAAGCGGCGATTCGCGCACCAGCCCGCCGATCAGCCCGCTGACCAGGCTGAGCACGATCAGCACCACCAGGAACACCGCCGCCATGGCGCCATAGATGGCGAAATGCTGCAGCCCCTTGGGCAGCAGCGAGGCGATGTAAGGCTGCACCGGCGCATAGAATTTCAGGCAGGCGAGCAACGCGCCGAGCCAGGCGCCAACCCCCAGCACCTCGCGCACGAAGCCACGGACCATCGAGAACAGGGCGGACAGCGCCACAACCCCCAGCACCACCGCATCGACCCAGGTCATTCAGCCTCCTTGCGTTTCGCGCCGGGCTTCTGGCCGGTGGCGATGATGCCAACTAGGTCCGTCAGATGCCCGATTTCAATCAGGGAAAGTGTTTTGGGCACGCTGAGCTTGGCGGCGCCGCCGGCCACGCGCTTAGGGCCAGCCGCACGGGCGAAGCCGAGCTTCGCGGCCTCCTTCAGCCGCAGCTCGGTCTGCGCCACCTGGCGCAGCTCGCCGGAGAGGCCGATTTCGCCGCAGAACACCATTTCCGGGTCGGTCGGCACGTCGGACGCGGCGGAGATCAACGCCGCCGCCACCGCGAGATCGGCGGCGGGCTCGTTGACCCGCAAGCCGCCGGCGACGTTGAGATAGACATCGTTCATCGAAAGCTTCAGCCCGCAGCGCGTCTCCAGCACCGCCAGCAGCATCGAGAGCCGGCCGGAATCCCAGCCAATGACCGAGCGCCGGGGCGAGCCGCCAGGGTTGGGCGAGAGCAGGCACTGGATTTCCACCAGCACCGGGCGCGAGCCCTCCAGCCCGGCCAGCACCGCGCTGCCCGCGACATTGCCGCGCCGCTCCGCCAGGAACAAAGCGGAGGGGTTGGCGACCTCGGAGAGGCCGCGCCCGGTCATCTCGAACACGCCGATCTCGTCCGTGGCGCCGAAGCGGTTTTTCATGCCGCGCAGGATGCGGAACTGGTGGCCGCGATCGCCTTCGAAATGCAGCACGACATCGACCATATGCTCGACCACGCGCGGCCCGGCGAGGGAGCCTTCCTTGGTCACATGGCCGACCAGCAGCAGGGAGAAGCCTTGGGTTTTGGCGGCGCGGATCAGCTCGAAGGCGCTGGCGCGGACCTGGGTGACGGAGCCCGGCGCGGAATCGATCCCCTCCGCCCACATGGTCTGGATGGAATCGATCACCACCAAAGCCGCATTGGGATATTGGCTGAGACTGGCCAGGATGTCGCCGAGCTGGGTGGCGGCGGCGAGGCGCAGTGGCGCGTCGGAGAGGCCCAGGCGCAAGGCGCGCAGGCGGATCTGGTCGATCGATTCCTCGCCGGAGATATAGAGCACCTCCTGCCCGGCGCGGCCCAGGGCGGCACTGGCCTGCAGCAGCAAGGTGGATTTGCCGATGCCGGGATCACCGCCAACCAACACCACGGAGGCGGGGACAAGGCCGCCGCCGAGAACACGGTCGAACTCGGCGATGGTGGTGGGGATGCGCGGCGGTGGCGGCGAGATGCCTTCCAGCCCGACGAACTCGATCTTGCTGCCAGCGCGCCGGGCGCCGTCCTTGATGCCGCCGGGCAGCGCCTTGGGGGCGGCCTGTTCCTCCAGCGTGTTCCATTCGCCGCAGGCCTCGCAGCGCCCGGCCCATTTCGGAAACACCGCCCCGCAGGCGGTGCAGGCGAAAATTTTAGCTTGTTTGGCCAAAATGCTAGCCGGGCTGCCAGCCGTAATTCTTGGCCAGGAAGGCCAGAAGCTGCGGCTGCTCGGCCGGGACGATGGCCAGCGCGGTGAGGGCGTTGGCCAGCACCGTGGCGGGCTGCAAGGAGATTGAGCTGGCCTGGGCGGCGGCGGCCACCGCCTCGCTGCCGGCGGCCTCGATGGCGGCACTGCGCCAGATGGAGACCGCACCGGGGTCGGTCAAGCGCGGCAGCACCATCAGGAAATCCAGCCGCGCGGCGGCGGCGGCAGCCTCATAGGCGGAGGCGAGCAGCGGGCTGACCGCAGGGCCCAGCGTGCTGGGCAGAGCGAGACCGGGGAAGAGCGGGTCCGGCCCCACGCTGCCGCCCGGGCCGGGGGCGCCGATGCAGAAGGCCGGCACCGCGCCAGAGGCGATGAGCGGGGTGATATCTTCCGGCACGCCTTCGCCGCAGATGAACACGGCATCCACCGTGCCGGCGATGAAGGCACGGGTTTTCTCGTCGTTGGAGTGCAGGCCGAAGACCGGCACGGTGGCCACGCCCAGCCGGGCGAGCGCGAGCAGCGCGGCCAGATCATCGCTTTGCGTCTGGGCGGCGCCGAGGCGCAGCGGGCTGCGTTGTTGCAGCGTCTCCAGCGTCGGCACGCTGCCTTTCGGGGCGCGCAGCATCAGCACGCCGGAATTGAAGCCGGCGAGCAGCGGGGTCCATTGCGTCGGGTTGAAATGCACCCGCGAATCGCCGGTGAGAAAGGCGATCAAGGCGGCGCCGGGCAGGATGGCGGCGCTGCGGCCATCGGGCACCATCAGCGCATCCAGCCGGTTGGCGCCGGTGACGCCATCCAGCCCGCCCACCGGCTCGGCGACGATGTTCGGGCTGCCGGGGAAATGGTCGGCGATGGCGAGCGCGAAGGCGTTGCCCCAGCGGCTGGTGGCGCCGCCATTCGGGCCGGCCACCAGCAGGTTCATCGGGCCGAGCGCGGCCTGCGCCATCGCCTGGGCGCGGGCGGCACCTGGCAGCAACGCGGAAGCAGCCAGGGCACCGAGCAGTTGCCGGCGTTTCATCTGGGTTGGACTCCGGTTTCCTCGAAGCCACGGAGATTACGCGCGCCGCTCATTTCGTCAATCGTCGTACTGGACCAGCGTTTCCACCGGCACATCCAGCTTGGCGCGGCCATTCAGGAAGGAAAGCTCGATCACCGCCGCGGCGGCGACGACCTCGGCCCCCACCTTGCGCAGCAGCTCGATGCCGGCCGCCATGGTGCCGCCGGTGGCCAGCAGATCATCCACCACGACGACGCGCGCCCCTGGCTCCACCGCATCGGCCTGGATTTCGACGCGGTCCGTGCCGTATTCGAGCGCGTAATCCAGCCCGACAGTGGCGCCGGGCAGCTTGCCGGGCTTGCGGATCATCACGAAGCCGCAGCCGAGCTTGAGCGCCAGCGGGGCGGCGAGCAGGAAGCCACGGCTCTCGACCCCGGCCAGCACGGTCGGGTGATAGGCGCGCACGCGGTTGGCGAGGCGGCCCATGGCCACCTGCCAGGCGTCGGCATCGCGCAGCAGCGTCGAGATGTCGTAGAAGAGGATGCCCGGCTTGGGGAAATCCGGGATGCCGCGAATGTGATCTTTGAGGTCCATGATGGGGTTCCTATAAACGACCCTTGCCCTGCGGCAAATTTTTGGCGCGATTATGCCAGGATGCGGCAGCCGCCTCGTCCGCGGCGCGGGCTTCCACCCAGGCGGTCTCGCCGCCCAGCCGCTCCTCGGCCTTCCAGAAGGGGGCGCCGGTTTTCAGGCAATCGATGAGAAAGGCGGTGGACTCGAGCGCCGCCGCGCGATGCGCGCTGGCGGTGGCGACGAAGACGATCGGCGCGCCGACGGCCAGCCGGCCGAAGCGGTGAATGACGATGCCGCCAGCGAGGTCCCAGCGCGCGCGGGCTTCGTCCAGCAGGCGGGTGAGGGCCGCCTCGGTCATGCCGGGATAATGTTCGAGCCGCAAAGCCGCGAGATCGCCGCTGGCGTTCTGACGGACCAGGCCAATGAAGCTGGCGATGCCGCCGACCCCCTCGCCGCCCAGCTGCGCCAGCAGCGCGCCGCTGTCGAATGCCGCCTCCTGGACGCTGACGAGGAACATCCGCTCAGCCGCCGGTCATCGGCGGGAAGAAGGCGATTTCTTTGGCGCCGTCGAGTTTCGCGTCGAGAGGCTGGAATTCCTGGTCGATGGCGCAGCGGATCCGCGCCTCCTCGATGAAGGCGGCTTCATAGCCGGGGCCACGGGTGCGCAGCCATGCGATCAGCCCGGCCGGGGTGGTGATGCCGGGGGGCAGTTCCAGTTCCTCGGCACTTTTGCCGATGCGCTCGCGCAGCCAGGCGAAATACAGCACCTGCATGGCGTTAGCGCGCATCGCCAGGGGTGGCGGGGGGGATCATCGGCTGGCCGCCCTGCTGGTCATAAAGCGGGCCGCCGGCGGTGACGCCTTCGGCGCCATTCACCTGCGGTCCCTGGCCCGGCGGGTAGGGCGAAGGCAGCGAGGGCATGAAAGCCTGGCCCAGCGGCCGGTTGGAATTGGCTTCCACCTCGCTGAGTGTGGGCATCTGTTTCACCGGGCCGGGCCAGACATCGCCGGCCTGGGTGGCCAGCGGGGTGATGGCGGGATGCTTGCCGATGGCGCGCGCGCCGGTCTCGCTCACCACCGGGGGGGCGTTCGGGTTGCCGAAGGGCCAGGAGGCGTGCTCCAGAAAGGTGCCGCCACCCGCGCAACCGGTGAGGCAAAACGCCGCCATCAGGGCAAGGGGGGTGCGCAAAGACGGTGCTCCTTCAGCGTTGGCTTGTCCGGTTTAGACCAAGCGCTCCAATCAGGAAATCCGCGATCAGCGCCGGTTTGTCCAGGGGCAGCACCGGCACCGGGGAATCCGGCAGGGCGGCATCGCTGGCGACGGCCAGCAGATGCGCATCCGGCCAGGGGGCGGGCTTGCCCAGCGCCGGGCGATAGACCGCCAGGCGCGGCAAAGGCTCGGCCTTGAAGCCTTCGATCAGCACCAGATCGACCGGGTTCAGCCGCGCCAGCAGCGCCTCAAGCGGGGCCGGGGTGCGCGAGAACAGGGCGAAGCCGGCCTCGGTGGTGAGGATGACCTCCCGCGCCCCGGCTTGCGCATGCACGAAACTATCCTTGCCCGGCTTGTCCAGCGTGACATTATGGTGGGCGTGCTTGACGCTGGAGACGCTCAGCCCCTGGGCCGTCAGGCAGGGGATCAGCCCCGCGATCAGCGTGGTTTTGCCGGACCCGGACCAGCCGGAGACGCAGAGAACCTCCAAACCCTGTCAGGCGCGCGGGGCGCTGGCGTGGCGCAGCCCGGCGGTGAGATAGTCCCAGCCGGTGATCAGCGTCAGCGCCGCCGCCAGCCAGAGCAGCACGAAGCCGATGGCGCCGATGTGCAGCGCGCCCAGCCCGATGAAGCGCGACCCGGTATCGCCGAGCAGCAGCAAGCCCAGCGCCACCATCTGCACGCCGGTTTTCCATTTCGCCAATTTCGTCACCGGCAGGCCGATGCGAATCTCCGCCAAATATTCACGAAGCCCGGAGACCAGGATCTCGCGCAGCATGATGACGATGGCCGGATAGATGCCAAAGCCGGGCATGTGCTTGAAGCCGACCAGGCACATCAGCGTCGCGCCGATCAGCAATTTATCGGCGATCGGGTCCAGCATGCGGCCGAAATTCGAGAGCTGCGCCCATTCGCGGGCCAGCTTGCCGTCGAGATAATCGGTGATCCCGGCCAGGGTGAACAGCAAGGCCGCGCAGAAATCCGCCCAGGGCGCGCCGATCGCCTCAAGCAGCACCAGCAGCGGGATCGCGAAAATACGCGACATTGTGAGCATATTGGGCAGATCGGTCAGCATTGGCGCGCACCCTAGCGGGGTTTTGGCAACAGCGAAACTGCCCCGGAATTGACCAGGGCGCATTCCAGTCGATATGTTCAAATGAACATATCGCTTCGGAGTCCCGCATGTCCGTTTCACGCCGTCTGCTGCTGGCCGCCCCTCTGGCCCTGACCGCCGCCCAGCGCGCCTTCGCCGCGCAGGCCATCACCGTCGCCTTCGCCGGCTCCATGGGCAAGCTGATGGATAAAGGGCTGAACCCCTTCTTCACCGCTTCGTCGGGCGTGGAGGTGCATGGCATTGGCCAGGGGGCGGTGGCGCTGGCGCGGCTGATCACTGGCGGGGCGATGAAACCGGACGTGTTCGTGCCGGTCTCCGCCGGCCCGGCGAGGATGGTGCGTACCGCCGGCATGGCCACGCAGGCGGTGCCGGTGGCCAGCACCTCGATGGTTCTGGCCTATTCGCCGGCCTCGAAATTCGCCAGCCAGCTCGCCGCCGCCAAGGGCGCGGATTGGACCAGGATTGTCCTGAACCCGGATTTCCATCTGGGCCGCACCGACCCGACCGCCGACCCGCAGGGCCAATATGTGCTGTTCGCGCTGCAGCTGGCCGAGGCCTATTACAAAATCCCAGGCTTCGCGCGGAAACTGGCCGGGCCGATGCTCAATCCGGCGCAGATTTTCGCCGAGCCCTCGCTGCTGGCGCGGCTTGAGGCTGGCCAGATCGACGCGACTCTGGGCTATAAGAGCGCCGTGGTCTCTCAGAAACTGCCCTTCATCGAGCTGCCGGATGCGGTCAACCTGTCCAACCCGGCCCTGGCCAAGAGCGTCTATGACACAGCGCGCCTGACGCTGAAGGAGAAGAACGGCCAGGATAAAGTGATCCATCCCAGCCCGCTGGTATTCTATGCGATGGCGCTGAAGGCCTCGACCAATCCGAAGGCGGCGGCGGATTATGTGAAATTCCTGGCCGGGCCGGATGGGCAGGCGATCTTCCAGCGCTATGGCTATGGCCCGGGCAAGGGAGCGTCGATCTGAAATTCCTGCGCGCCGGGTTTCTGCTGTTCATCCTGGCGTTTCTGCTGGCGCCGCTGAGTGCGTTCATCGGCCATGATGCGTTCTGGCAAGGTGTAACGCTCAGCGGTCAGGACTGGTTTTCCATCGCCACCTCGCTGCTCGGCGGGGCAATGGCGCTTTGCATCATCGTGCTGGTCGGCACGCCGCTGGCCTTCTACCTGGCCCGCGCCCCTGGCCGGCTGGCGCTGCTGGCCGAGGCGGTGGTGCTGATGCCGATGTTGATGCCGACCCTGGCGCTGGGCATCCTGATTGCGGTGACCTATGGCCCGGCCGCGCCTCTGGGCCGGGCCTTCGCCGCCATCGGCATCACCCTCACCAACACCCCGGCGGCCTTTCTGCTCGCCACCATCTATGCGGCGCTGCCCACCTATGTGATCGCGGCGCGCGGTGCCATCGCCCAGGTGCCGCAGGAGTATGAGGGGCTGGCGCGCACGCTGGGGGATGGGCTGTGGGCGGCGCGGCTGCGGGTGACCTTGCCGATGGCGCGCAAGGGGCTGGCGGCGGCACTCTCGCTGGCCTGGGTGCGGGCCTTGGGGGAGTTCGGGATCATCCTGATTGTCGCCTATTACCCGGCCGGGATGCCGGTGCAGCTCTGGACGGATCTGCAGGATCTGGGGCTGCAGGCGGTGTTTCCGCTGGTGGCGGTGTTCCTGCTGGCCACCCTGCCGGTGCCGCTCTGGCTCTCGCTGCGGGCGCGGGCCGCGTGATCGCGGTCGATCTGCGGCTGAGCGCCCCGGTGGCGCTGCATGCGGCCTTTCCGGTGCGGGGCTTCACCGCGCTGCTGGGCCGCTCCGGCGAGGGCAAGACTTCGCTGCTACGGGCCTTGGCCGGGCTGCTGCCGTCTGCCGGCGCGCCTTGGGCGGGGCTGGCGCCGGAGCGCCGGCCGGTGGGGTATCTGCCGCAGGAGACGCTTTTATTTCCGCATCTCAGTGTGCTGGAAAACACCGCCTACGCGCTGAAAGGCCGGGGACGGCTGGAGGAGGCGCGGCGTCTGCTGGCGGCGCTGGGGCTGGAGGCGCTGGCCGCGCGCCGGCCGGACCAGCTCTCCGGCGGCCAGGCCAAGCGGGTGGCGCTGGCGCGCGCCCTGGCGCACCGCCCGGCGCTGCTGCTGCTGGACGAACCCTCCGCCGGGCTGGACCGGCAGACGCGCGATGAGACGCTAAGCTGGCTGAAACAGACCGCCGCATCCTGGGGCATTCCGGTGCTGGCGGCGACGCATGATTATGACATCGCGGTGCAGGCGGACGCGCTGGCCTTGCTGGCGGGGGGGCGGATTATTCAGTTCGGGCCGACCATGGAGCTGTTCGCCGCCCCGGTCAGTCCGGAAGCGGCGGCGCTGCTGGGCGTTTAGGCCGCTTTCGTCAGCCTTTTGATGAAGGCGGAGAGATGATGCCGGCGCATCTCCGCCTTGGCTTTGGTGCTGGTGGTCATGTAGTTCATCTGCACCACGTAACGCTGGCCGATGAACTGCTTATGGCCGTGCCAGGTGGTCGGGCCGTTGGGAAAGACCAGCAGCGTGCCCTCCACCGGCGGCACTTCCTTGGCGTAATTTTCCAGATTCTCGCCGTCGCGCAGCAACCGCAGGCAGCCTTGGTGGCGCGCCCAGGCTTCGCCGGAGGCCGGGTTCAGATAAAGCAGGATGGTGACACGCTTGGCCGAGCTGTCGGTATGGATGCGCCCGTCCTGCTCGCCGGAATTGCCGCGCAGCGTGGTCATCAGCGGCGCGTCCGCCAGGTCCAGCCCGAATTTCTCCGCCACGATGGCGCGGAATTGCGGCCCTTCCAGCGCCGCGATCGCGGCCTTCGCCGCCGGGCCCAGCTTTAGCGCGCCAATCGGAAAGCTGCCGCGCGCCTTCATCGCCGGCAGATCCGCGACCACGGCGGGCAGCGCCTCGGGCTTGATGAAGCGTTCCAGCAGAATATGGGGGAACGGGTCCGCCGCAACCGGGGCCGCGCTCAAGGCGCTGAAATCCGCGACTTCCATGGCTATTTCCATTAACATTTCGTGTGGGGCAATGCGCTTTTAGGTAGGCGCTTCCCGCCCCCCGTGCAAGGCGCCATGCGCGCATGCGGGTTGCTGCGCCGCATCAACAGGCGCAAGATGCGCTCCCGTATGTCCAAGTTAACACAAGCCGAGTTAACACAAGTCAAGTCTGGCGTGATGGCGGCGTATCGGGCCCGCATCGCCGCCGGGCTGTTGAAGCATGATGCCGCGCAGGCGGTGGCGGCGGAGCAGTTGCAGGGCCTCTGGGCCAAATTGCGCGGCTATGACCCCAACCCGAAACAGCCGCCGAATGGTTGGTTCTCCCGCATGTTGCGGCGCAAGCCGGTGGATGAGGTGCAGGACCATCCGAACGGGCTTTATATCGTCGGGGAGGTCGGGCGCGGCAAATCCATGCTGATGGATCTGTTCTTCGAGGCGGCGCAGGTGCCGCGCAAGAAGCGCATCCATTTTCATGACTTCATGCAGCAGGCGCATAAAAGCTTCCACAAGATCAAGCGCGAGCACCCGGAGGTGGATGATCCGGTGCCGGCCCTGGCCGATCTCATCGCCGGCGAGGCGGCTTTGCTCTGCTTCGATGAATTCCAGGTGCATGACATCGTCGATGCGATGATATTGGGCCGGCTGTTCGAGGCTTTGTTCGCCCGCCAGGTGGTGGTGGTGGCCACCTCCAACACGCTGCCGGATGATCTCTATAAGGGCAAACCGGGGCGGGACGCGTTTCTGCCCTTCATCGAGCTGTTGAAGAAGCGCCTGGATGTGCTGGTTCTGGACTCGGCCCAGGATTACCGGCGCGGGCGCGAGCACGGGCTGAAAGCCTGGGTGGTGCCGGCCGATAGCCGGGCCGATGCCGCGATCGACCGGGTGTTCGCGCATCTCACCGAGGGCCAGCCCGCCAAATCCGAGACGCTGGTGATCCAGAGCCGCCGCCTGGTGGTGCCGCTGGCGGCGAAGGGCGTGGCGCGGTTCGATTTCGAGGCGCTTTGCAAGGTGGCGCTGGGGGCAGGCGATTACCTCGCCATCGCCACCCACTACCATACCGTGCTGATCGACGGGATTCCCCGGCTTTCGCCCGATAATTTCGACGAGGCGCGCCGCTTCGTCACCCTCATCGACGCGCTCTACGAGCATCGCTGCAAGCTCTACGCTTCGGCGGCGGCTTATCCGGACGATCTCTACCGGTCCGGCGAGGGCGCTTCGATCTTCGAGCGAACCGCCTCGCGGCTCGAGGAGATGCAGAGCGAAACCTATCTCGCTCTGCCGCATCTGACATGAGCTGGGCATTGCGCAAGGCCATCGGCACGAATGTGCATCAAAACGGCATGAAATTCCCGCCGAAGGCCTTTCGCGATGCACAATGCTGCTTGCCAGGGCGGGGGATGTGGGCTAGCACCCCCCGCGGACGCCCCCTTTGTAACCTTTTAAGACAGGTAGGCTGAACTCCACATGAACATACATGAATATCAGGGCAAGGAACTGCTGAAGGCCTATGGCGTCGCGGTTCTGGACGGCTATGTCGCCTGGACGCCCGAGGAAGCGGTGGATGCCGCCAAGAAACTCCCCGGCCCCATTTACGTCGTGAAGTCGCAGATCCATGCTGGCGGCCGCGGCGCGGGCAAGTTCAAGGACGACCCGAACGGCAAGGGCGGTGTCCGCCTGGCCAAGAGCCTGGACGAGGTCCGTGAGGCCGCCGCGGCGATGATCGGCAACACGCTGATCACCAAGCAGACCGGCCCGGCCGGCCGTCTGGTCCGCCGCGTCTATGTGGAATCCGGCTGCGACATCAAGCGCGAGCTGTATCTCTCCCTGCTGATCGACCGCTCGGTCTCCGAAGTGGTGATCATGGCCTCCACCGAGGGTGGCATGGAGATTGAGGAAGTCGCCGAGCATCACCCGGAGAAGATCCTGCGCGCGCCGATCGACCCGGCTTCGGGCATTTCCGGCTTCCATGCCCGCAAGCTCGCCTTCGGCCTCGGCCTTGAGGGCAAGCAGGTCGGCACCTTCGCGAAATTCGTCACCGCCATGTACAATGCCTTCGTGGCGCTGGACATCGCGATCATCGAGATCAACCCGCTGGTTGTCACCGGCGCCGGCGAGATCTACGCGCTCGACGCGAAAGTGACCTTCGACGACAACTCCCTCTACCGCCATCCCGAGATCGAGGCGCTGCGCGACGAGGGTGAGGAAGACCCGAAGGAGCTGGAAGCCAACAAATACTCGCTCTCTTATGTGGCGCTCGATGGCTCCATCGGCTGCATGGTGAACGGTGCGGGCCTGGCCATGGCGACCATGGACATCATCAAGCTCTACGGCGCCGAGCCGGCGAACTTCCTGGATGTCGGCGGTGGCGCGACCAAGGAGCGGGTGACCGCGGCCTTCAAGATCATCTTGTCCGACCCGAACGTGGAAGGCATCCTGGTCAATATCTTCGGCGGCATCATGCGCTGCGACGTGATCGCCGAGGGCGTCATTGCCGCCGCCCGCGAGGTCTCGCTCTCCGTGCCGCTGGTGGTGCGCCTTGAAGGCACCAATGTGCAGCTCGGCAAGGACATCATGGCCAAGTCCGGCCTGCCGATCATCCCCGCCGACAATCTGGCCGATGCGGCCGAGAAAATTGTCAAAGCCGTGAAGGAAGCCGCGTAATGGCCGTTCTCGTCAATAAAAACACCAAGGTCATCACCCAGGGCTTCACCGGCGCCCAGGGCACCTTCCACTCCGAGCAGGCTTTGGCCTATGGCACCAAGGTTGTCGGCGGTGTCACCCCCGGCAAGGGCGGCCAGACCCATCTTGATCTGCCGGTGTTCAACACCGTGGAAGAGGCCGTGGCCAAGACCGGCGCCAATGCCTCCGCCATCTATGTGCCGCCGCCGTTCGCGGCTGATTCCATCCTGGAAGCCATCGATGCCGGCGTCGAGCTGATCGTCTGCATCACCGAGGGCATCCCGGTGCTGGACATGGTCAAGGTGAAGCGCGCTTTGTCCGGTTCCAAATCCCGCCTGGTCGGCCCGAACTGCCCCGGCGTGATCACCCCGGATGAGTGCAAAATCGGCATCATGCCGGGCCATATCCACAAGCGCGGCTCCATCGGCATCGTCTCGCGCTCCGGCACGCTGACCTATGAGGCGGTGGCGCAGACCACGGCGGCCGGCCTCGGCCAGTCCACCTGTGTCGGCATTGGCGGTGACCCGGTGAAGGGCACCGACTTCATCGAGGTGCTGGACATGTTCCTGCATGACGATGAGACCCAGGCGATCATCATGATCGGCGAGATCGGCGGCCCCTCCGAGATCGACGGCGCGGAATTCCTGGCCAAGCACAAGATCAAGAAGCCGGTTGTCGGTTTCATCGCCGGTGCCACCGCCCCTCCGGGCCGCCGCATGGGCCATGCCGGTGCCGTGATCTCCGGCGGCAAGGACACCGCCCAGGCGAAGATCGCTGCCATGAAGGAAGCGGGTATCTTCGTCGCGGACAGCCCGGCATCGCTGGGCAGCACGATGCTGAAGGCCCTGAAGGCCTGATTTCCTTGCCCCATGGCGGTCACGCCATGGGGTTTTTTTCATCCCCGTGCCTGGGCGGGGGCAAAGCCGCGGCAACCATGCGGATTTGGCAACCCAGACCCATTGTTCAGGGTAACGGCACGATAACGCCAGTGCCTTATACGCCCGGCGAGGACGGTACTGCAGAGATTGCCTCCGGCGGTAAAGCGACAAACAGGCCGCGGCTGGACGCGTTTTAGGAGAGGATAGGTTTATGGCCGGTGTGGACGTGATTGCGACCGCGATGAATGGCGCCAATGCCCAGTTCATTGCGCAGCTTTATGCGAAATGGGTGGAAACGCCCAATTCTGTCGATCCCGATTTCGCGGCCTTGTTCGCCGCGCTGGACGATGACACCCGGGCCATCCTCACCGACGCCTCCGGCGCCTCCTGGGCGCCGCGCCCCTCCGTCTTCGAGACGGTGAGCAGCGATGCCGCGCCGAAGACCAACAAGGCCCCCGCCGGCAACCCGGCCGAGACCCGCGCCGCGACGCTGGATTCCATCCGCGCCTTGATGCTGATCCGCGCCTATCGCGTCCGCGGGCATCTGGAATCCAAGCTCGATCCGCTGGGGCTGAAGCCGAAAGCCTATCATTCCGAGCTCGACCCCGCCTCCTACGGCTTCACCGAAGCCGCCGATTTCGAGCGCCCGATCTTCCTGGATGGCGTGCTCGGCTTCGAGACGGCGACGCTGAAAGAGGTGATGGCGGCGCTGCGCGCCAGCTATTGCGGCGAGATCGGCGTGGAATTCATGCATATCCAGGACCCGGCCCAGAAGAGCTGGATCCAGCGCAAGATCGAAGGCGCGCCCTGGCTCTCCGCTTATGACAAGAAGGGCAAGGCGAAGATCCTGAAGCAGCTGACCGAGGCTGATAGCTTCGAGACCTTCTGCCAGAAGCGCTTCGTCGGCACCAAGCGTTTCGGGCTCGAGGGCGGTGAGAGCACCATCCCCGCCCTGCACGCGATCATCGAGGCCGCCGCCGGCAAGGGCGTGCGCGAGATCGCCATCGGCATGCCGCATCGCGGCCGCCTCAACACGCTGGTCAATATCGTCAAGAAGCCGCTGGTGGCGCTGTTCTCCGAGTTCGGCGGCAACTCCTTCAAGCCGGACGATGTGCAGGGCTCCGGCGACGTGAAATACCATCTCGGCACCTCGACCGACGTGGTGATCAACGGCAACCAGGTGCATCTGTCCCTGCAGCCGAACCCCTCGCATCTTGAAGCGGTGGACCCGGTGGTGGTCGGCAAGATCCGCGCGCGCATGGACATGATGGGCGATACCAGCCGCAAATCCGCCATGGCGATCCAGATGCATGGCGATGCCGCCTTCGCCGGCCAGGGGCTGGTGTATGAGACCCTGGCGATGAGCCAGCTGATCGGCTACCGCACCGGCGGTTCGGTGCATCTGGTGGTCAATAACCAGATCGGCTTCACCACCGTCCCGGCGCATGCCTTCTCCGGCATGTATTGCACCGACGTCGCCAAGTCCGTGCAGGCGCCGATCCTGCATGTGAATGGCGACAACCCGGAAGCCGTGGTCTATGCCGCGCAGATCGCCGCCGAGTTCCGCTGCGAGTTCGCGACCGACGTGGTCATCGACCTGGTCTGCTATCGCCGCCATGGCCATAACGAGAATGATGAGCCGGCCTTCACCCAGCCGATCATGTACAAGGCGATCAAGGCGCTGAAGACCACCCGGGCGCTGTATGCCGAGCGTCTGGCCAAGGAGGGCTCTGTCTCCGAGGCCGAGGCCAAGGCGATCATGGATGAGTATGGCCAGGAGCTGGAAGCCGCCTTCGAAGGGGCCAAGGATTACAAGGTCAACAAGGCGGACTGGCTGGAAGGCCATTGGGCCGGGCTGAAACAGGCCGGGGATGATGCCGAGCAGCAGGATGGCGTGACCGCCGCGCCGCTGGCGCAGCTGCAGGAAGTGGGCAAGGCGCTCTACACCCCGCCGCAGGGCTTCGAGCTGAACCCGAAGATCCTGCGTCAGCTCGACGCCAAAAAGCAGATGTTCGAGAGCGGCGAAGGGCTGGACTGGGCAACCGGCGAGGCGCTGGCCTTCGGCACGCTGCAGCTGGATGGGCACCGTGTGCGCCTCTCCGGTGAGGATGTGCAGCGCGGCACCTTCTCCCAGCGCCATGCCGTGCTGGTCGATCAGGTCAACCAGAACGAATATGTGCCGCTGAACAACATCGCCGAGGGCCAGGCGCGCATCGAGATCTTCAACTCGCTGCTCTCCGAGGTTGGCGTGCTGGGCTTCGAGTATGGCTACACCGTGGCCGACCCCTCGACCCTGGTGCTGTGGGAAGCGCAGTTCGGCGATTTCGCCAATGGCGCGCAGGTGATCATCGACCAGTTCATCGCCGCCGGCGAGACCAAGTGGCTGCGCATGTCCGGGCTGGTGATGCTGCTCCCCCACGGCCAGGAAGGCCAGGGGCCGGAGCATAGCTCCGCCCGTCTGGAGCGCTATCTGCAGCTTTGCGCCGAGAACAATATCATCGTCGGCAATATCTCGACCCCGGCGAATTACTACCATGCGCTGCGCCGGCAGATGAAGCGCAACTACCGCAAGCCGCTGATCCTGATGACGCCGAAATCCCTGCTGCGTCACAAGCTCTGCGTCTCGCCGCTGGCGGATTTCGCCGAGGGCACCGGCTTCAAGTTCGTGCTGCCGGAGACCGACGAGCTGGTGGCGCCCGAGCAGGTGAAGCGCGTCGTGCTCTGCTCCGGCAAGGTCTATTACGACCTGCTGGCCGAGCGGCGCGAGCGCGGCATCAAGGATGTCGCCATCGTCCGGCTGGAACAGTTCTACCCGTTCCCGGCCAAGGCGCTGAAGGCGGCGATCGAGGGTTATAAGAACGCGGAAGTGGTCTGGTGCCAGGAAGAGCCGGAGAATAACGGCGCCTGGTTCTTCGTGGATCGCCGGATCGAGACGGTGCTGGAATGCCTGGGCAATGCCGCCCGGCGTCCGCGCTATGTCGGCCGCCGCGCCATGGCCTCCCCGGCCGCTGGCCTCGCCAAGGCCTTCGCCGCCGAGCAGGCCGCCCTGGTCAACGAGGCGCTGAGCGTTTAGAGCATGAGGCGCCTGCCCTGGCGGATTACGCCGGGGCGGGCGCATGAATTTGCTCGTTCCATAAAAATTGGATCAGGCTGAATGATCCAATTCCCGTTTACGACAAAAGAGAGCAGGAGTTTCCATGTCGGCCGAGATCAAGGTTCCCACGCTGGGCGAAAGTGTTGCCACAGCCACCATCGCCCGCTGGATCAAGAAGGTTGGCGAGGCCGTTGCCGCGGACGAGCCCATTGTTGAGCTGGAGACGGACAAGGTCACTGTTGAGGTGAACGCCCCGGAAGCCGGTGTAATCGCCGAGATCGCCGCCGATGAGGGCGCCGAGGTTGCCCCGGGCGACGTGCTGGGCATGATCGACGCCAAGGGCGCCGCCGCCCCGGCGCCGAAGAAGGAGCCGGCCGACGCCGCTGCCCCCAAGACCGGCGTGAATGCCGCCCAGGAAGCCCCGGGCCCGGTGGCCCGCCCCGGCGTGGGCGCGCTGCCCGCCGCCGCCAAGCTGGCCGCCGAGAAGGGCGTGAACACCGCCGACATCGCCGGCACCGCCAAGGGCGGCCGCGTCTCCAAGGGCGATGTGCAGGAGTTCCTGAACAAGCCGGCCGCTGCCCCGGCGGCCGCCGCGCCGAAAGCCCCGCGCGCCAATGATGTACGCGAGGAGCGGGTGAAGATGACCCGCCTGCGCAAGACCATCGCCAACCGGCTGAAGGAAGCGCAGAACACCGCCGCCATGCTCACCACCTTCAACGAGGTGGATATGAGCGCGGTGATGGCGCTGCGTTCGTCCTACCGCGACGTGTTCGAGAAGAAGCACAAGGGCATCCGCCTGGGCTTCAACGGCTTCTTCGTGAAGGCGGTGTGCGCGGCGCTGGCCGAGTTCCCGGCGGTGAATGCCGAGATCGACGGTGACGAGATCGTCTATAAGAACTTCGTCAATATGGGCATCGCCGTTGGCGGCGCCAATGGGCTGGTGGTGCCGGTGATCCGCGATGCGGAGACCAAGAGCATCTCCGAGATCGAAGCCGAGATCGCGGGTTTCGCCAAGAGTGCGAAGGACGGCACGCTGAAGCTGGACCAGCTTTCCGGCGGGTCTTTCTCGATCACCAATGGCGGCGTCTATGGCTCGCTGATGAGCACCCCGATCCTCAACCCGCCGCAGTCCGGCATTCTGGGCATGCACAAGATCCAGGACCGTCCGGTCGTGGTCGACGGCAAGATCGAGATCCGCCCGATGATGTATCTGGCGCTGTCTTACGATCACCGGATTGTCGATGGCCGCGAGGCGGTGTCCTTCCTGGTGCGCGTGAAGGAAAGCATCGAAGATCCCCGCCGCCTGCTGCTGGCGATCTAAAAGAAAAGGCCCCGCAAGGGGCCTTTTTTATTTGCAAAAGTTTTTCGGGGTGTGGGGACTTTTTTCAAAAAGTCCCCACGACTTACTGCGCGGTCTCGCGCATCGGCACCAGATTATCCATGAACCGCTCCGCGCAAGCCCGCCACGAGAACCGCTCCGCATAAGGCCGGCAATTCGTCCGGTCGATTTCCAAAGCCTTCAGGCAGGCCTTGCGTAAATCCTCATCCAGCGCGCCGACGGGCACCGGCGCCTCGCCGAGAATATCCTTCGGCCCGGTCACCGGATAGGCGGCAACGGCAAGACCCGAGGCCAGGGCTTCGAGAACCACCAGCCCGAACGTGTCGGTCTTGGACGGAAACACGAACACATCCGCCCCGGCATAGGCCTGCGCCAACGCAGCGCCATGGCGGGCACCTGCGAAATGCACGTCCGGGAACTCCGCTTGCAGCGCCTTGCGCTGCGGGCCGTCCCCCACGATCAGCTTCGATCCAGGCAGATCCAGCGACAAAAACGCTTTCAGGTTTTTCTCCACCGCCACCCGGCCGACATAGGCGAAGATCGGCCGTGGCAGATCCCAATCCTCTCGCGGCGCCGGATGGAACGCCTCCAGATCCACGCCGCGCGACCAGGGGCGGAGATTCTTGAAGCCGCGGCCTGCGAGCTCCTCACGCAGCGACTGGGTCGCCACCATCACGCCGGAGCCGGGCTTGTGGAAATGAAGCAGCCAGCGATAGGTCAAAGCCGCGGGAATGCGGGTGCGGGCTTCGAGATATTCGGCAAAGCGGGTGTGAAAGGCGGTGGTGAAATGCAGCCCGCGCGTTTTCGCGTAAGCCCGCGCCGCCATGCCCAGCGGGCCTTCGGTGGCGACATGCAGCGCATCGGGCTGGAACGCCTCGATAATCCGCGCCAGCTTCCGGCCCGGAAACAAGGCCAGCTTGATCTCGGGATAGGAGGGCATCGGCATGGTGCGGAAGCGGTCCGGCCCGACGATGTCCACGGTCTTGCCCATCGCCCGCATCTCGGCGGTGATGGTGCGCAGCGTGCGGACCACCCCGTTCACCTGGGGTTCCCAGGCGTCGGAGATGATCATGATCTTGTTCAGGCCCGGATAAGCGAGCCCGGCTTCAGGTGCTGGCTGATACAACATGCGTCGCCGGGGGCTCGCTCTGCGGGGCGGTGAATTCGGCGACAACCGCCTGCAGCGCCGCCGCCGGGGCAACGCTGAGCTTCGGCGCGGGGCGGGCGAGCATGGAGAGCTTGTTGCGCGCCACCCAGTCCACCAGCTCCAGCCGTCCATCGAAATGCTCGACCAGGGCGGTGCAGCTTTCCACCCAGTCGCCATCATTCAGATACATCACGCCATTCACCTGGCGCATCTCGGCATGGTGGATATGGCCACAGACCACGCCATCGAAGCCACGGGATTTGGCGTCGTCCGCCAGCGCCGTCTCGAACCGGTCGATCGCCTTCACCGCTTCCTTCACCTGCAGTTTCAGCCAGGCGGAGAGCGACCAGTACGGATAGCCGAAGCGGGTGCGGACCATGTTGAAATAGCGGTTGACCACCAGCGCCGTGGTGTAGGCCCAGTCGCCCAGCAGGGCGAGCAGCTTGGCGTGGCGGACCACGCTGTCGAAACTGTCGCCATGGGTGATCAAGAGCTTCCTGCCGTCAGCGGTGGTGTGCTCGGCTTCCATCTGCAGCTTCACGCCGCAGATCTCGATATTGAGGCTGATATATTTGCGCAGCATCTCATCGTGATTGCCGGGCACATACACCACGTTGGTGCCGGAGCGCGCGGCTTTCAGGATCAGCCGCAGCACCTCGTCATGATGCTTGTCCCAGAACCAGCTGCGCTTGAGCCGCCAGCCATCGATGATGTCACCGACCAGGAACAGGTTTTCGCAAGATGTCTGCTTGAGGAAATCCGCCAGGAACTCCGCCCGGCAGCCGCGCGTGCCCATATGCACGTCGGAGATGAAGACGCTGCGATAGGCCGTCTGCGTCGGACGGATCGGGCTGGATGCGTTCATGGCGGTTGCAATAGTCTGTGACACGGCGCCGGAGACAGTGAAGTTTCCATGACGAGAGCATGGTTTTTTGCAAATCGTACTGTCACGTTCATGTCATGCGCGTGACATTCTCGTGTCACTGTTTTTGGTTATCCCAGAGCTTTTGCGAAACGATCCCGGAGCGGGCCTGATGTTGGTTATTTTCAATCCGGTAGCGGGCCGCAGGCGGGCAACGGCGCTATGGCGGGTGCTGGATCTGCTGGTTGAGAATGGGGTGAAGATCGAGGTCGCGGAGACCCAGCATGCCGGCCATGCGACCGATCTGGCCCGCCAGGCGGCGCGGGAGGGGGCGTTCATGGTCGTCGCCGCCGGCGGGGATGGCACCATCGCCGAAGTCGCCAACGGGTTGATCGGCACCGATACGGCGCTGGGCATCATTCCGCTCGGCACCGCCAATGTGCTGGCGAAGGAATATGGGCTCTCCACCCATCCGCGCGGCATCGCCAACACGCTGGCCTATAAGCGCTGCAAGCCGCTCTGGCCGGGTGTGGCGCAGCTGCCGGGGCAGGGGCATGTGTTCGTGCAGATGCTGGGGCTGGGCTTCGATGGCGCGGTGGTGAAGGGTGTGCGGCCGCTGCTCAAGCGCGCCATCGGCAAGGGGGCGTATGTCTGGCAGTCGGTCTGGGAATCCGTGGCCTATGATTTCCCGCCGGTGCAGCTCAGCGTGGACGGGGTGACGCACCAGGCCGCCAGCGTCGTGGTCAGCAAGGGGCGGCTTTATGGCGGGCCCTATCTGCTGGCGCCGCTGGCGCAGCCGGGGCAGCCTGGCTTCCAGGTGGTGCTGTTCGAGAAGCCCGGCACGTTGCCGGCTTTGCTCTCCGGGGCGGCGCTGCCGCTGGGGCTGCTGCCGCGCTGCCCGGGGGTGCGCGTGCTGGCCGGCAGCCATGTGGAATTTTCTGCTCCAAATGGGCGCATTTCCACCCAGGCGGATGGCGATACGCTGCCCGCCCTCCCGCGCGGCGTGGTGAGCGCGCAAGCCCCGATTTCGCTGATTGTGGGTTGAGCCGGGAAGGGCTTGACGGGGCGGGCCGAGGGTCTATGGGAAACCAGCCTTAAGCAAGGAGACACAAGAGATGAAGACCCCCGTGCGCGTTGCCGTCACCGGCGCGGCTGGCCAGATCGGTTATGCCATCCTGTTCCGTATCGCCAATGGCGACCTGCTCGGCAAGGATACGCCGGTCGACCTCAATCTTCTCGATCTGCCGCAGGCGCAGAAGGCGCTGAACGGCGTCATCATGGAGCTGAATGACTGCGCCTTCCCGCTGCTCAACTCCGTCACCCCTTCCGATGACCCGCGCGTGGCCTTCAAGGACGCCGACATCGCCATCCTGATCGGCTCGCGCCCGCGTGGCCCCGGCATGGAGCGCCGCGACCTGCTGGCCGCCAATGCCGAGATCTTCAAGGTCCAGGGCAAGGCGCTGAACGATGTCGCCAAGCGCGATGTGAAGGTGCTGGTGGTCGGCAACCCGGCCAACACCAATGCTTATATCGCCATGAAGTCCGCCCCGGATCTGCCGAAGGAAAACTTCACCGCGATGCTGCGCCTGGATCATAACCGCGCCGTCTCCATGCTGGCCGAGAAGACCGGCACCCCGGTGAAGGACATTGAGAAGGTGGCGGTGTGGGGCAACCATTCGCCGACCATGTTCGCTGATTACCGCAACGCCACCGCCGCCGGTAAGCCGATGCCGGACGTCGTGAATGACGAGGCCTGGTACAAGGACACCTATCTCTCCGCCGTCGGCAAGCGCGGTGCGGCAATCATCGAGGCGCGTGGCCTCTCCTCCGCCGCCTCCGCTGCCAATGCCGCCATCGACCATGTGCGTGACTGGGTGCTGGGCAGCAATGGCCGCTGGGTCTCCATGGGCATCCCCTCCGATGGCGATTACGGCGTACCGCAAGATGTGATGTTCGGCGTGCCCTGCACCTGCGAGGGCGGCAAATATACCCGCGTGAAGGGCATCGCCATGGACGAGTTCGCCAAGGGCCGCATCCAGCACACGCTGAATGAGCTGCTGGAAGAGCAGGCCGCGGTGGCCGATCTGCTGAAGTAAGCCGCGTCCACGGATGCTGCGAAGGCTCTCCCGGCGACGGGAGGGCCTTTTTCTTTGCGCCGGACCCGTTGGCGGCGCGGGGCTTGGTTTGGTAGGGGGGAGATGTGGGATCCTCCTTCAGCCTGATGTTCGGCCTGCCAGGGCATGGGATGCAGCTGCATCTCGATGCGCTGTCCATATTGTTCGCCTGTATTTTGCTGCCGCAGACGGTGGCGGCGGCGCTGGCGGGGATGCGCGGTTCGATCGCCTTCTGGGTGTTCGTGCTCGGCATGGCGCTGACCCTGGCGGCGGGGGACGGGTTCACACTGATCTTCGGCTTCGAGCTGATGAGTGCCGCCTCCTGGCTGCTGGTGATGCAGGGCGATGTGAAGCCGGCGACATTTTATGCCGGGGTGGCGATCTTTTCCGGCGCCTGCCTGATCCCGGCGATCTTCCTGCCCGCCTCCTCGCTCGCCTTCGTGCTGGTGGCGCTGGGGGCGGGGGCCAAGGCCGGGCTCGCACCTTTGCATAGCTGGCTGCCCCGCGCCCATCCGGCGCCGCCGGCGGGCGTCTCGGCGCTGATGTCCGGCGGCATGGTGAAAATCGCGCTCTATGTGCTCATCCGCTACGGTTTCGTTGTGCTGGCGCCGGCCCAGCAGCCCTGGTGGGGCACGGTTCTGATGGTGGCGGGCGCGGCCTCGGTGCTGGTCGGCGCGTTGCGGGCGGTGCTGGAGGTGGATTTGAAGACCGCTTTGGCCTGCTCGACGGTCGAGCATGTCGGGCTGATCGCGGTCGGGCTGGGCGTCGCGCTGCGGGCGAAGGCGCTGGGTGATGCGACGCTGACCGGGCTGGGGCTGGAGGCGGCGCTGCTCTGCGCGGTGGCGCACGGGCTGTTCAAGCCGCTTCTGTTCATCGGCGCCGGGGAGGTGAAGCACGCCACCGGCACGCTCTCCCTGAACTGGCTGGGCGGGCTGATGCGCGGCATGCCGCGGCTGGGGGCGTTGATGTTGCTGGGCGCGGCGGGCATGGCGGCGCTGCCGCTGGGGCCGGGCTTCGCGCCGGAATTTCTGCTGCTGCACGCGGTGATCCAGGCGGCCGCGGGCGGCGGGATACTGGCGCGGATCGGGTTTTCCGCCTTGCTCGCGGTGCTGGGGCTGGGCGCGGCACTGGCGCTGGCGGCTGCGGTGCGGATCATCGGCATCGGCTTTCTCGGCCGGCCGCGCAGCCTGCATGCGGCGGCGGCGGAGGATGCGCGGCGTGGCCCCTTCATCGCCATGGCGCTGCTGGGGGCGCTGTGTGTGCCGGTGGCGCTGCTGCCCGGGCTGCTGCTGGGGGTGATGACCCCGGTGATCCGGCTGCTGGCGCCGGATGCGGATACGCCGCCGCTCACCTATGCGCCGCTGAGCCTGTTGCTGCTGGCGCTGCTGGCGGCTTTGGCGGCCGGCTTCATCCAGACCCGGTTCGGGGTGCGCGGCCTGCGTGAGGTGCCGGCCTGGCATGGCGGGTTTGGCCGCCCGCCGGCCTGGCTGCCCTTTGGAGACCCGCATACCCAGCCCAGCGGGGCGGGCTTTGCCGAGCCGGTGGCGCGGGTGCTGGGGCGCGGGCTGCTTGGCGCCCAGGGGCAGGACCCGTCGGAGCATTTCCTGCTCGGCCCGCTCTTGCGTGGCCAGCGCCGCGCGGTGCGGCTGGCGGAGCGGGTGCGCCGCGCCACCATCCGGGAGCGCCTGGCCTTCGTGTTCGCGGCGCTGGTGCTGTTTCTGCTGGCGCTTGGCCTGGGGCAGGGGGGCTGATGCTCGGTTTCACCCTCGCTTTCATCGCCACCTGCCTGCATGTGGCGCTCTGCTTCGCCGTTGCCCCTTTGCTGATCGGAACGACCAACAAATTGCGCGCCTGGCTGCTCGGGCGGCGCGGGCCGCCTTTGCTGCTGCCTTACTGGCATCTGGCCAAGCTGCTGCGCAAAAGCACGGTTCTGCCCGATACCGCGACCGATTTGTTCACTTTCTGGCCGCTGGGGGCGATGCTGGCCATGGCGGTCAGCGTCATGCTGATCCCGGGCTACTCGACCGGGCTGCTCACTGGCCCGGCGGCGGATGCGATCACCATTGTCGGGCTGTTCGCCCTGGCCCGGGCCGCGACCATGCTGGGCGGGCTGGAGACCGGGGCCGGATTCGGCGGCGCCGGGGCGGCGCGCGAGGCGCTGTTTGGCATCTTCGCCGAGGGCGCGCTTTTGGTGCTGCTGCTGGCCTTCGCGCTGCTGGCCAGGACCACCAATATCGACGGCATCGCCAATGATTTCCGCGCCGCGCATCTGGGCATCTCGGTCTCGCTCGGCTTCGCGCTGGCGGCGATGCTGGCGGTGGCGCTGACCGAGGCCGGGCGCATCCCCACCGACAATCCCTCTGGCCATCTCGAACTCGCGATGGTGCATGAGGCGATGGCGCTGGATTATTCCGGCCGGTTGCTGGCGCTGCTGGATTATGCCGGGGCGCTGCGGCTGCTGGCCTGGATGAATTTGATCGGCACCATCTTCCTGCCCTTCGGCATGGCCCGCGCCGGGGATGTTCTCTCCTGGCCGCTCGGGCTGGTGCTGTGGGCGCTGAAGCTGGCGGTGATGGCGGTTGCGCTCTGCCTGTTCGAGGTCTCGCGGGCGAAGATGCGGGTCTTCCGGGTGCCGGAATTTCTTGGCGCCGCCTTGCTGTTGGGCATGCTGGCCAGCGTGTTCCTGTTCGTCGCGGCGAGGATCGGCGCATGAGCCTCACTTTTTCCCTCGCGCATCTGATGGGCGGGATCATCCTGCTCTGCGGCTTCCTGCAGCTCTCCCAGCGCCGGCTCGCGGCGATGATCACGCTCTATCAGAGCGAGGCACTGGTACTGTCCGCCGCCGCCCTCTGGCAGGGTTTCGCCCAGCATGAGCTGGCCCTCTATCTCACCGGGTTGATCACCTTCGCGCTGAAAGGCCTGCTGCTGCCCTGGGGCCTGCGCGAGATCGTGCAGCGTTTCGGCATGATCCGCGCGGTGGAGACGGCGCTGCCGATGGCGGTATCGATGATATTCGGCCTGGCCTTGATCGGCATCGCGGTGCTGGTGGTGCTGCCCAGTACCGAGGCCTCACTCTCCCTCACCCGCGAGGATCTGGCGATCGCGCTTTCGGTGGTGCTTCTCGGACTGTTGCTGATGATCGTGCGGCGCAATGCGCTGGCGCAGATCATCGGGTTCCTGTCGATGGAAAACGGGCTGGTGCTGGCGGCGATCGGCATGCCGGGGATGCCGTTCGTGGCGGAATTCTCGGTGGCGCTGCTGGTGCTGCTGGCCTTCCTGGTGGTGGGGGTGTTTTTGTTGCGCATCCGCGAGCATTTCGACACGCTGGACCTCTCCGGAATCGAGCAAATCGAAAGGCGCGGCAGATGAGCTTCGCCTGGATCGTCATCGCGTGGCCGTTTCTGGCGGCGCTGGTGCTGGGGCTGGCGGGCGGGCCGCGCGCCGGGGCGATCGGCAATGCTGTCGCCTGCGCGGTGTCGTTCGCCTTGTCGCTGGCTTTGTTCGCTTATGGCGGCGACGGGCTGGTGGCGACGGATGCGCTGGCCAGGCTGTTCGGCACGGTCAGCGGTTTTGTCGGCCTCACCGCGTCGCTGGTGAATATTTCCTACGTGATGGGCGATGCGGCGCGGATGCCGGTGCGGCGCTGGCGGCTTTATCATGCGCTGTTTCAGATCGTGCTCGGCGCCAGCCTGCTCGGGCTCTATGCGGATAATATCGGCCTGCTCTGGGCGGCGATGGAGGGCGGCACCATCGCGATGACGCTGGGGGTGAGCCTGTATCGCAGCCCCACCGGGCTGGAGGCGGCCTGGAAATATTTCATCCTGGGCGGGGTGGGGATCGGGCTCGCCTTGTTCGGCACCATGCTGGTCTATCTCGCGGCGCAGCCGGCTCTGGGGCCGGGGCTGCGGGCGATGAGCTTTGCCGCCCTGGCCGGGCAGGCGGCGCATATGGATGGGGCGCTGCTGACCCTGGCCTTCCTGTTCATCCTGTTCGGCTACGGCACCAAGGCGGCTCTGGTGCCGCTGCATGGCTGGCTGCCGGATGCCTATGCGGAGGGGCCGGCGCCGCTGACCACCGCCCTCTCCGGCCTGCTGATCAATGTCGCGCTGCTGGCGATTTTGCGCTTCCGGCATCTGATGCAGGCAAATGCGGCGGCCGGGGGCAGTGCCATGCATCCGGGGCCATTCCTGTTGACGCTGGGTGTGGCCTCCTTGTTTCTGGCGGCGTTTTCCTTTTCGCGCCGGCGCGATGCGCGGCGGTTTTTCGGCTTCTCCTCCATCGAGCAATCCGGGCTGGTGGCCTTCGCGTTCGGGATTGGCGGCCCGGTGGCCTTGTTTGGCGGGCTGCTGCATATGCTGCTGCACAGCCTGCTGAAGCCCGGCCTGTTCCTGGCGCTGATCCGCGCCGCCCAGCTGCGCGGGGCGGCCGCACCGGGATTTTATGCTTTCTCGCATCTGCGCGGGTTGCCGCATGTGAATAAATATGCCGGCTGGCTGCTGGCTTTGTGCATCTTCGCCCTGGCCGGGCTGCCGCCTTCCGGGCTGTTTGCCAGCGAGTTCATCATCGTCAGCCAGACCATCCAGATCAATCCCTGGATGTCGCTGCCTTTGGGGCTGGGCATGCTGCTCTGCGCGGTGGCGATCCTGCGGCAGATCGGCCCGCTGCTGTTCGCCCCGGCGCCGCGTGAAACTTACCGCAAGGCGGGGTGGGAGGCGCATCTGGTGACGTTGCATCTGCTGCTGGTGTTCGCGCTGGCCTTTCTCACCCCGCCGGCCTTGGTGCGGCTGCTGGGCCAGGCGGCGGGGGCGCTGCAATGAGGCTGCTTTCGCCGGAGGCCTGGGCGGCGCATCAGGGGCATTTCATCGCGCTCTGGACCGATGCCGGCCATGCCTATGCACTGTATGAGCCGGGCGAGTTGGTGGCGGTGGCGCTGGTCGAGGGCGCGTATCCGGCGCTCCCGTATCCTGGGGCCAACTGGTTTCAGCGTCTGACCAGGGATCTGAACGGGCATAAGGCGTTGGGCTTTACCGACACGCGCACGGCGGTGGAGCATTTCCGCGAGCCGGACGGGCGTGGCCCCTGGCCGGAGTTTCCGATGCCGGAGATCGAGGGGGTGCATCAGGTCGCGGTTGGGCCGATCCATGCCGGGATCATCGAGCCGGCGCATTTCCGCTTTTCCGTGCTGGGCGAGCAGGTGCTGCGGCTGCAAGGGCGCTTTGGCTATGCGCATAAGGGCACGCTGGGGTTGATGCGCGGCAAATCCCCCCGCCAGGCGGCGCGCTATGCGGCGCGGATTTCGGGCGATGCCACGGTGGCGCATTCTATCGCCTTCGCCCGCGCGGCGGAGGCGGCGTTGGGCATCCAGGCGCCGGAGCGGGCGGTGTATCTGCGGGCGCTGATGGCGGAGATCGAGCGGCTGGCCAACCATGTCAGCGATATCGGCACGATCGCGGCGGATGCCGGCTTCGCCTTTCTTGAGTCCCGCTTCGCCCTGGCGCGGGAGCGGTTCTGCGCTGTCGCCAAGCTCGCCTTCGGGCACAGGCTGATGATGGATGTGGTGGTGCCGGGCGGTGTCGCCGGGGATCTGGCCGAGGGGGCGGGCGAGATGATCGAGGAGATGCTCGATGCGCTGGAAGATGAGCTGCCCAGCCTGACCCGGGTGTTCGAGGATTATGCCAGTTTGCAGGACCGGGTGATGGGCACCGGCATCATCCCGCCGGCGCTGGCCGCCGCTTACAATGCCGGCGGCTTTGTCGGCCGGGCTTCCGGCCAGCATCGGGACGCGCGGATGGAGCCGGGCTATCCGCCTTATGCGGAGCTGGGGCTGAGCGTGCCGCGCGCGCAGGACGGGGATGTGGCGGCGCGGATCAAGATCCGGCTGCAGGAAATTCCGGAGAGCGTGCGGCTGGTGCGGGTGCTGCTGGAGAGTTTGCCGGCGGGGCCGCTGGCCTTCGCGCCGCCGGCTGAGAGCGGCATGGGGCTGGGGGTGGCAGAGAGTTTTCGTGGCCCGGTCTGGCACTGGCTGAAGCTGGATAATGGCCAGATCCAGGAGGCGTTTGTGGCGGATGCCAGCGCCGCGCACTGGCCGCTGCTGGAACATGCCGCGACCACGGCGATTTTGGCGGATTTCCCGCTCATCAATAAATCCGTCAACGCCTCTTATTCCGGCGTGGATTTATAGGCGCAAAAGTTTTTTGGGGCCGCCCCTTTTTTTCAAAAAAGGGGCGGAAACGTTCGGGGCTTTGGCAATGTCGGTGCCAAAACCCCAGCCCGCACTCAGGTCCGCACGATGCTCTGCGCATACAGCGTCGTGCCGTGCTCATCCACGAACGACCAATCCATCTGCTTGCCGGTCAGCTTCATCACCATGAAGCCATGCGCGCCGGCGGCGAAGCCGCCGCGTGTGGCGGGGCCGGGATTATAGGTCTCGGAGCCAGCGCCGGTGCAGACATAGGAGATGCCGTTCATCTTCACCGCCTGCAGGATATGGTCATGCCCGCAAATATAGATCGGCACGTGATGCTTGCGCAGGATCGGATCGACGGCGGCGATCATGTCCGGCATGTCCGCCCCTTCATAGCCCGGGTCGGACTCATGCGCGCCATAGATCGGGTGATGGCCGATGACGATGTTCCATTCGCTGGTCGAGGCGGCGAGCTTGGCATCCAGCCAGGCGAGCTGGGCCTGCGGGTCCTGCCCATCCACCGCGACCCGGGTGCCGTAATATTTTTTGATGAAGGGCGAGGTGTCCAGATAATAGAAGGTGGCGTGGGTGCCATCGGGCAGGGCGATGGTTTCCAGGGCATAGCGCGCGGGCATCTGCCAGCGCGGATTCTGCTTGGCGTAATCCAGCTGCGCCTGCACATTGCCGCGATAATCATGGTTGCCGAGCAGCACTTTCCAGGGCGTTTGCAGCGCCGGCTGGGTGTAGACATCCAGATAGGATGTCCGCCATTGCGGGTCCTCCAGCGAGTCGACGCCGTTTTCGTAGAAATTATCGCCGACCGAGACGACAAAGCGGCTATTGATGGCGTCCGCGGTGCGGCCCATCTGCGCGGCGACGGCGCGCTGGTGGTGATGGCCTCTGCGGCCCCAATCGCCGATCAGCACGATGTTCAGGGCTTCCTCGGCGGCATTGGCGGCGGGGGCCAAGGCGGCGCCGGCGCCCAGAATGGCGCTGGTGGTGGCGAATTGGCGGCGGGTGAGTGTCATTGGCGGCTCCTTTGGCGGTCTATTAGCAAAGCAGGCGGTGGCCGGCATGCGACATTTCCGTGTCAGGCCAGAACCGTCTCATCCTGCTTCAACACCTCGCCGGCGAGATAGAGGCTGCCGCAGATCAGCACCCGCGTCGGCGCGGTGATCTGGCGGAAGGCGCTGGCGATGTCAGGTCCTGGCAGCGCCTGGCCGCCCGAGGCTTCGATGATTTTCTCCACCGGCAGGGCCAGATGTTGTTCGGCCTCGGCCACGGCGAAAATCCGCGCCGCGTGCGGGGCGACGATGCGGATGAATTCCGCCACATCCTTGGATTGCTTCATGCCGAGCACCAGCGTGGTTGGGCCGTCCCAATCCTGCAATTGCCGGGCGATGATCTCGGCGCCGCCCGGGTTATGTGCCCCGTCCAGCCAGAGTTCGGACCCGGCGGGCAGGGCCTGCGCCAGGCGGCCGGTGAGGCGTTGCATGCGGGCCGGCCAGCTGGCGGCGCGCAGGCCCCGCGCCATCGCCTCTGGCGACATCCTGAACCCGGCGGCGCGCAAGGCGGTGAGGGCGATGCCGGCATTTTCGATCTGATGCAGGCCGGCGAGGGCGGGTTTGGGCAGCGCCAGCCCATCATAAACCATGCCCGTGGCGCTGGGCTCGGCCGACCAGTCCAGCCCGCGGCGCAGCTGCTTGGCACCTTTCTGCGCGGCCTCGGCTTCGATGCGGGCCATCACCTCGGCCGGCTGGTAGCCGGTGACCACGGGCACACCCGGCTTGATGATGCCGGCTTTCTCACCCGCGATCAGCTCCAGCGTGTTGCCCAGAAAATCCTGGTGGTCGAGGGAGATCGCGGTGATGGCGCAGGCGGCGGGAGAGACGAGGTTGGTGGCGTCCATCCGCCCGCCCAGGCCCACCTCGACGATGCAGAGATCCGCCTTGGTGCGGGCGAAGAGCCAGAAGGCGGCGGCGGTGATCGCCTCGAACACGGTGATCTGGTTGGCTTTGTTGGCGGCCTCGATCGCGTCCAGCGATTGCGCTAATTGTTCATCTGTGGCGAGGCACCCGGCCAGGCGGATGCGCTCATTGAAGCGCACCAGATGCGGGGAGGTAAAGACATGCACCTTCAGCCTTGCCGCCTCCGCCACGGCGCGGGCGATGGCGCAGACCGAGCCCTTGCCGTTGGTGCCGGCGACGTGAATCACCGGCGGAAGTTTGGTCTGCGGATCACCGAGAGCGGCCAGCAGCCTTTGCAGCCGGTCGATCTTGAGGTCGATCATGCGCGGATAGAGCTTATGCAGCCGCTCCAGCGCCGCGCTCACCTGCAGCCGGGCGCCGGTTGCCCCTGCCGGGCTCTGCAGCTCGTTGCTCACGCGGCCTTTTTATTGGCCGTGGCGAGGGCAATGATGCGGGCCAGCGTCGCGGTCAGCTCCTCGCGTTTCACCACCATGTCGATAATGCCGTGCTGGTGCAGATATTCGGCGCGCTGGAAGCCCTCGGGCAGTTTCTCGCGCACGGTCTGCTCGATCACGCGGGCCCCGGCGAAGCCGATCAGCGTGCCCGGCTCGGCGATGTGGATATCCCCGACCATGGCGAAGGCGGCGGTGACGCCGCCGGTGGTCGGGTCGGTCAGCACCACGATATAGGGCAGGCCGGCTTCCTTCACCATCTGGCTGGCGATGATGGAGCGCGGCAGCTGCATCAGGCTGATGGCGCCCTCCTGCATGCGCGCCCCGCCGGAGGCGGTGTAGACGATGAGCGGCGCGTTCTGCAGCACCGCCAGGCGGGCGGCGGCAACCAGCCCCTCGCCGACAGCAGCGCCCATGGAGCCGCCCATGAATTCAAACGACATCGCCGCGACGACGGCGTTCTTGCCGCCGAGGGTGCCGTGCGCGACCAGGATGGCGTCATCCTGCTTGGTCTTGTCGCGGGCATCCTTCAGACGGTCCGTATAGCGCTTCTGGTCGCGGAATTTCAGCGGGTCCGGCAGGGCTTTCGGCAGCTCGATCTTGGTGAAGACGCCGTCATCGAAGGTCCAGGCCAGACGCTCCGCCGCGTTGGCGCGCATATGGAAGCCGCAATGCGGGCAGACCTTCTTGGTGGCCTCCAGCTCGGTATGGAAGATCATCTGCTGGCAGGAGGGGCATTGGTGCCAGAGATTATCCGGCGCCTCCTTGCGGCCAAGCAGGGTGCGGATTTTGGGGCGGACGAATTCGGTGAGCCAGCTCATGGGGCAGGGATTTAGCCGGTTTGGGGGGGGAAGGGAAGGTTTTCAAGCCGATCAGCTGGATGAGGCCAAGCCAAGCAATGTACATTTGATGTGGTTTTGGTTTATGTGCTGGAGGGAATGATTTTATGTTTAAATAAACATAAAATATATCCCTCAAACATAAAGATATAAGCCGGTTTGCGGTTTGCGAGCTAGCTGCGAATGATTATCTCAATAGATTCTTTTGAAACGCCTAAGGAAATAGCGAGCAGCGCCTTGGCTTTCGCAATTGTTAGCGGTTCTGAAGGGCTAAAGTGGGTATCGTCCTCTGGGAGAGCTTCGTCCATCTCCTCATCGATATGTCGAGCGCTGGCAGTCTGGTCGCGGCCATCTTCAACTGCCTCCGGATCCACACCTGACAGTACGGTTGTGTTGCCTTGGGCAGCTAAACCAACGCTTTTAAGGCTATATTCCCAGACAAACCTGCTTCTAGCACCTTTTCGGCCAACGACGAATGTGCCGCAGCCAATTTCTTGAAGTTGCTTGGCAACCCAAATAGCTGGACCTCGCTCTATGTCAGCTTTAACCGCAAGCCGATCAATTGATGTTTCAAGAGAGTCGTTAGTACGATTTGCAGCCCAGTTCAAAACAGCTGCAGCAGCGGGGCTGCTTTGATAAAGTTCGCGAAGATCGTTGATCTTGTTCTCGTCGAGTGAATAATTCATGTGTGTAAATCCTAAATTAGTGGAGGTAATATATAAGTCTTAAGTTATATTTATGGTTATTTAAAAATAAAGTCAAGAATAAAATCATATACTGCGCTTAAAATTCATAACTTTTCCTTTTGAGCAACTTTAGGGCTGCCCAGTACCCGCATTCCGCTACAATAGAATTGTCATCCGCCGCCAGCCGCTCCGCTATCGGCAGCAACCCAAACTCTCCGCTATTGCCAACCGCAATCGCCACGTTACGCAAAAACCTGTTTCGGCCGATGCGTTTGATGGGCGAGCCGGAGAATTTTTGGCGGAAGCCGGCATCGTCCAGCGTGGCCAACGCCGCCAATTTAGGAGCGGTGAGGTCGTCGCGGGCGGCGAGTTTCAGCTCTTGCCCGGCCTTGGCGAATTTGTTCCAGGGGCAGACGGCCAGGCAATCGTCGCAGCCATAGATGCGGTTGCCGATGGCGGTGCGGAACTCCTCGGGGATTGGCCCATCATGTTCGATGGTGAGGTAGGAGATGCAGCGCCTGGCATCGAGCTGGTAGGGGGCGGGGAAGGCGGCGGTGGGGCAGGCTTCCTGGCAGGCGGTGCAGGAGCCGCAGAGATCGCGCCCTGGGGCGTCTGGTTCCAATTCCAGCGTGGTGTAGATTTCGCCCAGGAACAGCCAGGAGCCGTGGGCGCGGGAGACCAGATTCGTGTGTTTGCCTTGCCAGCCCAAACCCGCTTGTTCGGCCAGCGGCTTTTCCATCACCGGCGCGGTATCGACGAAGACTTTCACCCCCGCGCCACGCGATGCGATGAACTGGGCGAGATGTTTGAGCTTGCCCTTGATGATGTCGTGATAGTCGCGGTTGCGGGCATAGACGGAGATGTTGCCGATCTCGGGCCGGGTGAGGTTGGCCAGCGCGTCGCCCGGCGGCGCGTAGGAGAAGCCGAGCGTGATGACGCTCAGCGCTTCGGGCCAGAGGGCTTGTGGGTGGGCGCGCTGTTCGGTGCGCTCTTCCATCCAGCCCATGCTGCCATGGCGGCCATCGGCCAGGAACTCTTGCAGGTAGGCCAGGCGCTCCGGCGGCAATGACGCGCGGGTGAAGCCGGTGGCGGCGAAGCCGAGGCTCGCCGCCTTGTCACGGATGAGGGTTTTTAGAGTTGCGTTTTGAAAACGTTCCATGGTGCGTCGTCAGGTGGTGGATGTCGAGCACCGGCGCGCAGCGTACATGAGTACGTGAGCACCGGCGCGCAGACATGCGCCGCCTGAAGGCCGCCAGGGGGCGTTTTCAGCCGCGGCCACGGTAGGGGGGCACGCCCTGGTCGGGGATCCAGGCATCCTCGGGCGGTTTGCCGGTTTGCCAGAACACGTCGATGGGAATGCCGCCGCGCGGATACCAGTAGGCGCCCAGCCGCAGCCATTTCGGAGCGAGCAGCTCCACCAGCCGGTCGGCGATCATCAAGGAGCAGGCTTCATGAAAGCCGCCATGATTGCGGAAGGATTGCAGGAAGAGTTTCAGGCTCTTGCTTTCCACCAGCCATTCATCGGGGATGTAGTCGATGACGATATGGCCGAAATCCGGCTGGCCGGTCATTGGGCAGAGCGAGGTGAATTCCGGGCAGACGAAGCGCACCATGGCGTGCTTACCGCCGGTTTTCGCCGGCACGCGCTCAAGGATTGCCTCTTCCGGGCTGCGCGGCTGTTCGGTTTTGGTGCCGAGCTGCTGCAGCCCGGCGTAGCGATCATCACTCATGCATCTGGTCCTCTCTGCCATTGGCCGCGCACATCCGCGCAATAGGAATCGTAGTCGTGGTTGAGGATGGCTTCGCGCGCGCCCTGCATCACGTTTTGGTAGTAGGTGAGGTTGTGGATGGTCAGCAGCATCGGCCCCAGCATTTCCTCGCAGCGGAAGAGATGGTGCAGGTAGGCGCGGGTGTGGCGGGTGCAGCAGAGGCAGGCGCAGTTTGCATCCAGCGTGCGGGTATCGTCCTGGAAGCGGGCGTTGCGCATGTTGAAGATGCCGTTGCTGGTGAAGGCGCGGGCGGTGCGCCCGGCGCGGGTGGGCATCACGCAGTCGAACATATCCACGCCGCGGGCGACGGCCCCCAGAAGGTCGTCCGGCGTGCCGACACCCATCAGATAGCGCGGCTTGTCGGCGGGGAGGAAATCCGTGCAGTAATCCAGCACGGCGAACATCATCTCCTGGCCTTCGCCCACCGCCAGCCCGCCAATGGCGTAGCCTTCGAACGCATTCTCCTGCAGCGCTTCGGCCGATATGCGGCGCAGATCCTCATAGACATTGCCTTGCATGATGCCGAACTGGCCATAGCCGGGGCGTTTTACAAACGCGTCGCGCGAGCGCTTCGCCCAGCGGATGGAGAGCTCCATCGACTCCTTCGCTTCCCGGTGGGTGGCGGGGAATTTGGTGCATTCATCGAGCTGCATGGTGATGGTGGCATCGAGCAGATGCTGGATCTCGGTCGAGCGCTCCGGGGTCAGCTCATAGGCGGTGCCGTCAATATGCGAGCGGAAGGTCACACCCTTCTCCTCCAGCTTGCGCAGCTTGGCGAGCGACATGATCTGGAAGCCGCCGGAATCTGTGAGGATGGGGCCGGGCCAGTCCATCATTTTGTGCAGGCCGCCGAGGCGCGCCACGCGCTCGGCGGTGGGGCGCAGCATGAGATGGTAGGTATTGCCGAGGACGATTTTCGCGCCGGTGGCGCGCACGGCGTCCGCCGTCATCGCCTTCACCGTGCCGGCGGTGCCGACAGCCATGAAGGTGGGGGTGGGCACCTCGCCATGGGCGGTGCGCAGCGTGCCGGCGCGGGCCTGGCCATGCTGGGCGGCCAGGGTGAAGGAGAAATCAGGGGTCGTCATGGGAGGGGATTAGCCGGAAAGCTGGCGCGGGGCCAGATTAACCGCGTTCCAGCAGGCAGGCATCGCCGTAGGAGTAGAACCGGTAGCCATTCGCGATGGCGTGGGCGTAGGCCGTCTTGATTCGCTCCAGCCCGGCGAAGGCGCTGACCAGCATCAGCAGGGTGGAATGCGGCAGGTGGAAATTGGTGAATAGCGCATCAGCGATTTTGAAGCGGTAGCCGGGATAGATGAAGATATCCGTCTCGGAATCGAAGGGCTTCAGCACGCCCTCTGCGGTGGCGGCGGATTCCAGCAGGCGCAGGGCGGTGGTGCCGATGGGGATGATGCGCCGGCCTTCGGCTTTGGCCGCGTTGATGCGCGCGGCGGTGGCCTGCGTGATGAAGCCACGCTCGGCGTGCATTTTATGCTCTTCGATCACCTCGACGCGCACCGGCAGGAAGGTGCCCGCACCCACATGCAGCGTCACCTGCGCCAGCTCGACGCCGCGCGCCTGGAGTGAAGCCAGCAGCTCCGGGGTGAAATGCAGTCCCGCTGTGGGCGCGGCGACGGCGCCTTCATGGGCGGCGAACAGGGTCTGGTAATCCGCCTTGTCCTGCTCGGTGATGCCGTCCGGCCTTGCAATGTAAGGCGGGAGCGCCAGAGCGCCGGAGCGCGCCAGGGCGGCGTAGAAATCATCCGCGGTGAAGCGCAGCAGGGCGGCGCCGCCCTCCAGCATCGCTTCCACCCGGGCGGAGAAATCCGGGTCGATCTCCAGCAGGTCGCCCTGCTTTACCCGTTTGGCGTTGCGCAGCAGCACCCGCCAGGCGCCGTCATCCAGCCGCCGGTCCAGCGTGATGCCGATTTTGGCCTCGCCGCGCCTGGCGGAGAGCTGGGCGGGGATGACCTTGGTGTCGTTCACTACCAGCAGATCATCCGGGCGTAGCAGGCTGGGCAGGTCGCGCACGATATGGTCGTGCAGCGCGCCCTGCGTCACATGCAGCAGCCGGGCGGAATCACGGGGGCGGGCCGGGGCGGTGGCGATCCGCGCCTCCGGCAGATCATAGCCGAAATCGGAAAGCTGCATCAGGCGCCGAGATAGGAGGCGAGCTCGATGAGATTGCCGTCCGGATCGCGGCAATAGACGGACATGATATCCCCCAACGCGCCGATGCGCGTCACCGGGCCGCGTTCGATCTCCACACCGCAGGCCTTCAGATGCGTCATCACATCCTCCGGCCCGACCGCGACGACCAGGCAGAGATCCAGGGTGCCGGGCTGGGCGGTGAGGGCGTGCGGAACGACTTCATGCCCGACCTCGTGGAGATTGATTTTTTGGCCGCCAAAGCGCAGAGCCGTGCGGTTCTTGCCGCCATATTCCTCGCGCTCCATGCCGAGCACGCGCTGATACCAGCCCGCCGTGACCTGCAGGTCCCGGCAGACCATGACGATGTGATCGACCCGGTCGACGGTGAATTTCATGGCCGTTACGCGAGGTCCGCGAAGAAATCATTGCCCTTGTCGTCGACCACGATGAAGGCCGGGAAGTCCTTCACCTCGATCTTCCATACCGCTTCCATGCCAAGCTCTGGATATTCCAGCACCTCGACCTTGGTGATGTTGTTCTGCGCCAGCACCGCGGCCGGGCCGCCGATGGAGCCCAGATAGAAGCCGCCATGCTTGTGGCAGGCCTCGGTGACGGCTTTCGAGCGGTTGCCCTTGGCGAGCATCACCATGGAGCCGCCGGCCGCCTGGAAGGCGTTGACATAGCTGTCCATGCGCCCCGCCGTGGTGGGGCCGAAGCTGCCGGTGGGCATGCCATCCGGGGTTTTCGCCGGGCCGGCATAATAGACCGGGTGGTTTTTTATATAGTCCGGCATGCCCTCGCCACGGTCCAGCCGCTCCTGCAGCTTGGCATGGGCGATGTCGCGCGCCACCACGATGGTGCCGGTGAGCGCCACGCGGGTTTTCACCGGATGCTTGGACAGCTCGGCCAGGATTTCGCGCATCGGGCGGTTCAGATCGATGGCGACGACCTCGCCGCCGAGATGCTCGCCCTCGATCTCGGGCAGATATTTCGCCGGGTTGGTCTCCAGCTGTTCGAGGAACACGCCTTCCTTGGTGATCTTGGCCTTGATCTGCCGATCCGCCGAGCAGGAGACGCCGATGCCGATGGGCAGGGAGGCGCCGTGGCGGGGCAGGCGGATGACGCGGACATCGTGGCAGAAATATTTGCCGCCGAACTGCGCGCCGATGCCGATCTTGCGGCTGATCTCCAGCACCTTCTGCTCCATTTCCAGGTCGCGGAAGGCATGGCCGGTGGCATCGCCTTCGGTGGGCAGATGGTCGTAATATTTGGTGGAGGCGAGCTTCACCGTCTTCAGGCACAATTCCGCCGAGGTGCCGCCAATGACGATGGCCAGATGGTAAGGCGGGCAGGCGGAGGTGCCCAGCGTTTTGATCTTGGCTTCGATGAAGGCGTAGATCTTCTCAGGGGTGAGGACCGCGCGGGTCTCCTGGTACAGATAGGTCTTGTTGGCCGATCCGCCGCCCTTGGCGATGAATTGCAGGCTGAATTCGTCATCGTGATAGCCGCCGGGGGAGGCCATCAGATCGAACTGCACCGGCAGATTGGTGCCGGTGTTCTTTTCCTCGAACATCGAGAGCGGGGCCATCTGCGAATAGCGCAGATTGGTCTCGGTATAGGTGCGCGCCACACCCCAGGAGAGCGCCTCCTCCTCATTGCCCTCGACCCAGACGCGCTGGCCCTTCTTGCCGAAGATCAAAGCCGTGCCGGTATCCTGGCACATCGGCAGCACGCCCTTGGCGGCGATGGCGGCGTTTTTCAGGAACTCCATGGCCACGTAGCGGTCATTCTCGCTGGCCTCGGGGTCTTTCAGGATGTTGGCGAGCTGCGCCAGATGCGCCGGGCGCAGCAGGTGCGAGACATCATGATAGGCCTGGAAGGCCAGTTCGGAGAGCGCCCCCTCGCTGATTTTCAGCACCGTCTTGCCCTCGACCTCGATGGTCGAGACGCCCTCGATATCGAGCTTGCGATAGGGGGTGTCGTCATGCCCGAGCGGGAACATGGGCGAAAAGGCGAAACCAGGGCTGCGTTTCAGGGGTGCGTTCATGGTCTTTAGTCTTTCTGACGGCGGCGGAAGGCGTCCAGGCTCACCACATCGGCGGGCTGGTCGTTGGGCGGGGCCGGTGTGTCCTCGCTCTGGACAGCGGGGCGTGCGGCGATCTCGGCCGGCTCGGGCAGCTCGACCTCGAATTGCAGGCCAAAGCGCACTTCCGGATCGGCGAAGCTGGTGATGGCGGCGATGGGGATGACCAAAGTGGTGGGAATGCCGGAGAAGCTCAAGCCCACGGAGACGGCGCTGCCATCCGGCTCCACGGACAGGCCGTGAAACTGGTGCTGCAGCACGATGGTCATTTCATCCGGGTATTGCGCCTTCAGCCGGTCCGGCACCATCGCCCCGGGATAGCCGGTTTTGAAGGTGATGTAGAAATGATGCTCGCCCGGCAGCCCTTGCGCGGCGGCATGGCGCAGCGCGCTGACCACGACATGGCGCAGCGCATCCTGCGTCCATTCATCATAGGGCAGCAGGGATTCGGGTGTGTTCAGATCGTCTTCAGCCATAGGTCAATCCCTTCGCGCGCGGTTCGCGGCCGGGGCCGGATCAGCGCGTATCCCGCTCATAATGGCGGTAATATTTCTCAGTCACCAGATCGGTCTGCACGATGATGGCGATGTCGGTGGTGTTGAACTGGCTGTCGATCACCGCGCCATCGCCGACAAAGCCGCCGAGCCTGAGATAGCCTTTAATCAGCGGCGGCAGGCGCATCAATGCCCCTTTCGGGTCGATCGCCTCGGGTGGCAGCCTTGCCATCTCGACATAGAGTTCCGGCAGGGCGCGCGGGCGGATCGCCTCCGGGGCGCGATGGTGCAGGCTGAGATAGGTCAGCTCGGCGGCCAAGGCATCCGGGTCGGTGCCGGAGAGCGAGGCGCAGCCGAACATCAGCTCGATGCCATAGTGGAAGACATAGGCGGCGATGCCGCGCCAGAGCAGCTGCATGACCATGCGGCTGCGATAGGCCTCGGCGGTGCAGCTGCGGCCCAGCTCCAGCTTGCGGCCAGGGAAGGCGCGCAGGGCAGAAATGTCGTATTCGCTTTCCGAGTAATAGCGCCCGAAAGCCTCCGCCGCCTCCTGGCGGATCAGCCGGTAGGTGCCGACCACGCTCTCGGCCCCCTCGCCGAGATCGTGATCGACCACCAGCAGATGATCGGCAATGGCGTCGAACTCGTCCTGGTCGAGCTGGCTGGCCAGGGTGGCGGCATCCGCCTTGGCGCCCATCTGCTCGTAAAAAATCTTGTAACGCAGCGATTGCGCGGCCCTCAGCTCGGCCTCGGTGGTGGCCAGGCGCACGCCGAGATTGCCGGCGCGCAGCTCCGCGAAGCCGGGGGCGGCGTTGCCGATGGTAAAGCGCGGCAGATGCGGCAGGCTGGTCTCGTTCATGGCGCGACCGGATTGCCGAACAGCTCGATTTTGATCAAATCCACCTCCAGCCCATGTTTCAGGGCGATCTCGCGCAGCGCCTCTTCGACCGCCGGGGCCTCGAACTCGATGACATTGCCGCTGAGCTTGTCGACCATATGGAAATGGTTGCCATCGCCGCTGGCCTCGTAACGCGCGCGGCGGCTGCCCAGATCGCGGCGGGAGAGAATGCCCTTGGCCTCCAGCAGCCGCACCGTGCGGTAGACCGTGGCCAGGGAAATATGGTTATCGATACGATTCGCCCGCCGATGCAGCTCTTCCACATCCGGGTGGTCGGTCGCCTCCGACAACACCCGCGCAATCACCCTGCGCGGACCTGTCATCTTCAGCCCGTTCTCTATGCACAGGCGCTCGATGCTTATATTCATCGGTAAGCCTTGTGGCCCAACTTTGTCATCCGGTCCAGCCTTAAGGGAGACCGCCATGCTGATTGCCGACCTGCCGAAACACGACAAAGCCATCGATATCACCGCCGAAACCTGCCCGATGACCTTCGTGCGGACCAGGCTGGCGCTGGACGCCATGGAGAGCGGGCAGATATTGCTGGTGAAGCTGAAAGGCGAGAACCCGCTGCGCAACGTGCCGCGCGCCGCCGCCGACCAGGGGCATGAGCCGCTGGATCTGCTCGAACAGGCGGATGGCAGCCATGTGCTGGTGATCCAGAAGGGCTGAGAGGCTACTCCAAAAGCCACTCTGGCGGCCGGCAAGCGGCGATTTGCTGCGCTTCAAACATCAAAAAAGCCGCGACGCGGAACCCGCGTGCGGCTGATCTGACGATGAATGCGACCCGCCCGAAGGCGGGAGGGGCTTTAGAAGCCCTCGCGCTCGATCCGCTTGCGCTCCATCTTGCGGGCGCGGCGAACGGCCTCGGCGGCTTCGCGGGCGCGGCGCTCGGAGGGCTTCTCGTAATGACGGCGGAGCTTCATCTCGCGGAACACGCCTTCACGCTGCAGCTTCTTCTTGAGCGCTTTCAGCGCTTGGTCGACATTGTTGTCACGAACGAGAACTTGCACTGGGCTGTGTGCTCCAAACAAAAAATTTTAAACGGACAAACGCGGCGCGCGACCAATTGGGGCCACGGGCCGAGAACTGCTGGGCGGCCCTATAGCACAAAACATCCGCTCGCCAAACCATTTCTGCTGGGGCAATCATGCAAATATGTCGATTCTGAAGATTGCCCGCATGGGGCACCCGGTTCTGCTCGCCAAGGCGGGCTTGGTTGAGGATGTTTCGGCGCCGGAAATCCAGGCGCTGATCGCCGCCATGGCGGAGACGATGTTCGATGCCGGCGGAGTCGGGCTGGCGGCGCCGCAGGTGCATGTGGGGTTGCGGCTGTTCGTGTTCCGGGTGCCGGCGAGCCGGGGGGACGGGGTGGAGATCCCGCTGCGGGCGGTGGTGAACCCGATGATCGTCCCCCATGAGGCGGCGGGGCGGGAGTTGGGCTGGGAGGGCTGCCTGTCCATTCCCGGCCTGCGGGCGGCGGTGCCGCGCTGGCGGGAGATCCGCCTGAGCGGGCTGGATGAGGATGGCAAAGCCTTTGATGAGGTGCTGGCTGGTTTTGCCGCGCGGGTGGTGCAGCATGAGGCGGACCATCTGGATGGGGTGCTTTACCCGATGCGGATGGAGGATTTCAGCCGGTTCGGCTATAATGAGGAGCTGGATCGATATCCTCAGGAGCTGTTGTGATGCAGATCGATGAACAGAAGGCCGCGCTGATCGACGCGCTGGCGCAGAATGCCGGGTTTGACGGCTGGACCGGCAAATCCTTGCGGATGGCGCTGAGCGGACTGGGGCGGGATGCGGCGGAGGCGGATCTGGCCTTTCCCGGCGGACGCGCGGAGATGATCGCGGCCTATTTCGAGCTGGGCGATGAGCGGATGATCCGCGCCCGGCTGGGGCAGGGGGCGGAGAGTGGCACGACAGCGCGGGTGCGCGCGGCGGTAGCGGCCAGGCTGGAGCTGATGGCGGGCGAGAAAGAGGCGGTGCGGCGGGCCATGGCCTGGCTGGTGCTGCCGATGAATGCGCCGCGCCTGGCGAAGATTATCGCCCGGATGGCGGATGCGGTCTGGTTCGCGGCCGGGGATAAGAGCGCTGACATGTCCTGGTACAGCAAGCGGGCCATTCTGGGGGCGGTGCTCTCGGCGACGCTGCTCTACTGGCTCAGCGACAGCTCGATGGACTCGGAAAACACGCTGGCGTTCCTGGATCGCCGCCTGGCAGGGGTGGGGCGCTTTGGCAAGCTGAAAGCCCGCCTGCCGCGTTTGCCCTTCCCGCAGCACGCTTAAACGGAGACGCCGCGCCTCCTACGAGGACGCGGCGTTTGCCCAAAGTTGCAAAAGTTTTTGGGGGTGTGGGGTGTTTTTTCAAAAACACCCCACGTTCTTTCTCAATGCCCTGCGGAGGGCGCATCAAAATCCGGCGTCAGCCCCGACGCCGAGAGCTGCACCGCCAGCGCGGATTTCAGCCGCACCAGCCCGGCTTCGGAGCTGGCTTCCGCGCGGGCGACCAGCACCGCCTGGGTGTTGGAGGCGCGCAGCAGCCACCAGCCATCCTCGGTGTTCACGCGCACGCCGTCCGTGTCCGACACTTTGGCGCCGTTTTCCTTCAGCCGGGCGGCGACTTCCGTCACCACCTGGAATTTGCGGTCTTCCGGGCAATCGAAGCGCAGCTCGGGGGTGTTGAGCACCTGCGGCAGCGAGGCGCGGAAGGCGCCCAGCGTCTCTTCCATGCGGGCGATGACGCCCAGCACGCGCACGCCGGCATAGAGCGCGTCGTCAAACCCGTACCATTTATCGTTATAGAAGATGTGGCCGGACATTTCGCCGGCCAGCGGCGCCTTGGTCTCGGCCATTTTGGACTTGATCAGCGAGTGGCCGGTCTTCCACATCAGCGGGGTGCCGCCGGCTTTGGCCACTTCGTCGAACAGTACCTGGCTCGCCTTCACGTCGGCGATGATGGTGCCGCCGGGGTGCTGCTTGAGCACGTCGCGGGCCATCAGGATCAGGAACTGGTCGCCGAACAGGATATGGCCTTCATTATCGACCAGGCCGATGCGGTCCGCATCGCCGTCGAAGGCGACGCCGACATCAGCACCTTCCTTTTTCACCGCGGCGATCAGCTGTTCCAGGTTCTTCGGCACGGTCGGGTCCGGGTGATGGGCGGGGAAGTTGCCGTCCACCTTGCCGTTGAGCACGATATGCTTGCCGGGAAGTTTTTCGACCAGCCTGGTCAGCACGTCGCCAGCGGCGCCATTGCCGTTATCCCAGACGATCTTGAGGGTCTTCTTGCCGTCCCAGTCCTGCAGCAGGCGGGCGATATAGGCTTCGGAGACGTCTTTTTCGACGACGCTGCCCTTGGCTTGCGCGACGACCTTGCCCTCAGCGGCGCGGGCGCCGAGATCCTGGATCTGCGCGCCGAAGAACGGCTTGTTCTTCAACATCATCTTGAAGCCGTTATAGTTTGGCGGGTTGTGGCTGCCGGTCACCATCACCGCGCCGTCGGCCGGCTGGGTGAAGGAGGCGAAATACAGCATCGGGGTCGGGCCCTGGCCGATATCGATCACCTCCATGCCGGACGCGACCAGCCCTTCGATGAGGGCGGCGGCAAGCTTCGGCGAGGAGAGGCGGCCATCGCGCCCGACCGCGACTTTTTTGCCGCCAGCCTCGGCGACGATGGAGCCGAAAACGCGGCCGATGGCGAAGGCATCCGCCTCGCCGAGTGTTTCGCCGACAATGCCGCGAATATCATACTCGCGCAGGCTGCTGGCGGGGAATTTATGGGAAAAGCTCATCGCTTCCTCTTGTCTCAGGCGTTGACGTAGTTTTTCAGGAATTCGCGCACGGCGGGCCCGAGGTCCGGCCGGGCGAGGGAGAAGGCGATCTGGGCTTCCAGGAAGCCGACCTTGTCGCCGCAATCGAAGCGCTTGCCTTCGAATTTCAACCCGTGGAAGGGCTTCTCGCCGATCATCTTGGCCATCGCGTCGGTCAGCTGCACCTCGTTGCCGGCCCCGGCCTCCATGCGGGAGAGATAGCCGATCACCTCCGGCAGCAGCACATAGCGGCCGATGATGGAGAGGTTGGAGGGGGCGTTCTCGGGCTTGGGCTTCTCGACCAGGCCGGTGACCTCGACGCGGTCGCCCTCGATGGCGCCGGTTTTCAGGATGCCGTAGCGGGCGGTGTGCTCGCGCGGGACTTCGGAAATGGCGACGACATTGCCGCCGGTCTCGTTATAGACCTTTGCGAGCTGGCCGATGCAGGGGGTCTGGCTCAGCACCAGATCGTCTGGCAGCAGGATGGCGAACGGGTCGTCGCCGATGAAGGTGCGCGCGCACCAGATCGCATGGCCGAGGCCCAGCGGCACTTGCTGGCGCACGGTGGTGATGGCGCCGGGCGGCATCGCCTCCTCGCGCAGCAGCGCCAGCGCCTCGCGCTTGGCGCGTTCGGCCAGGGTGGCTTCCAGCTCGAAGGCGATGTCGAAATGGTCGATCAAAGCGGTTTTGCCGCGGCCGGTGACCATGCAGAACTGGTCGATGCCGGCGGCGCGGGCCTCGTCCACCGCATATTGAATCAGCGGTTTGTCGACGACGGGGAGCATCTCCTTCGGCATCGCCTTGGTGGCCGGCAAAAAGCGCGTACCGAGGCCAGCAACGGGGAGCACGGCCTTGCGCAACGGTTTAACCAAAGGAAGTTCCTCCTGAGAAGCGATCTTGAGTGAGACCCGAAACCCCGGACGGGGCGGCGGGTGAGCGTTTGCGCCTTAAATGCGACAGAAATCTGGACAAGGTAACAGACGTATCGTGACAAAATAGCCACAAATGCGGCGTCTGGCGGGTTGGCCTGAGACGAGGAAGCAATGAAACGCCTATCTGTGATTGTCGCGCGAGGCACGGCACCGATGAGGCACCGCGATCATCCGATATTGCGAAGTAACGAATTTGCCAAGAGGGGGCGGCGCTTATCCGCGCGGGGCGGCGGCGCGGGCGAGGCGGTCATTGATCGCGAGTCCCAGCCCGGTATCCGGAATGGGGGCGACGGCGATGCCGGCGGCACCCTTGGCATGGGCGTCCAGCCAATGCAGCCCCTCGAACAGATTGGCGGCGGCCTCGGTGAGGTCGCGCCTGGCGGAGAGCTGGAAGCAGAGCCGGTCAGCGGGAGCGGGGCCGAAGGCGAGATAGGCTTCCTCTGCCAGCGGCGCGGTAACGTTGAGGCGCACGGGCAAAGCGGGGGCGTAATGGGAGGCGAGCATGCCGGGCGACGCCATGGCGGCACCCGGGGTTGGCGCCGCGCCGAGCGGGCCGGCCAGGGCTTCCAGTGCCTCGCGGGTGACGCCGCCGGGGCGCAACAGCACCGGGCGATCGCCGGAGAGATCGATGACGGTGGATTCCACCCCGACCGGGCACGGACCGGTATCCAGAATGCCGGCGATCCGTCCCCCCAGATCCGCCAGCACATGCGCGGCACTGGTGGGGGAGATGCGGCCGGAGCGGTTGGCGGACGGGCCGGCGATGGGCAGGCCGGCTTGTTTCAACATCTCGCGGGCCAGGGGCTGGGCGGGGATGCGTACGGCCAGGGTGGGTAGCCCGGCGCCGGCCAGCAGCGAGACCGGGCAATCGGCCCGGCGTTGCAGCACCATGGTCAGCGGGCCGGGCCAGCAGGCGGCGGCGATTTTTTCCGCGAGCCGGGTGGGCTGGACATGCGCGAAGGCGGCGTCGGCATCCGGGTAATGGCAGATCAGCGGGTTGAAGCTGGGGCGGCCCTTGGCGCTGTAGATACCAGCGACGGCCTGGGCGTTGGTGGCATCCGCGCCGAGGCCGTAGACGGTCTCGGTGCCGAAGGCGACGAGCTTGCCGGCCCGCAGCAGCTTCGCCGCGCAGGCGGGGCTGCGCAGGATTTTGGTCGGCTTGTCGTCTGTCTGAGGCGTTGGTTCCAAGGCTCTGCCGGAAAATTATCAAAAGTTTTTGGGGGTGTGGGGGCTTTTTTCAAAAAGCCCCCATGAATGTTTGGGGCGTTGCACCGTCGTCGTCACCGCCCCGAAGGTTTTTGCCGCTTTTTTGAAAAAAAGCGGCACCAAAAAACTTTCGTCAGTCTTTTTTGTCGGGCCCGAGATCGCGAGTCACTTCCGGGCTGTGCAGGAGCTTGTTGATCCGCGTCGCCTCGTCCAGCGCCTCGTCGGCGACGAATTTCAGCTCCGGGGCCACGCGCAGGCCCAGACGCGGCGCCATCTGCGCGCGCAGATACGGGGCGACGCGCTTCAGCGCCGGCAGCAGCGGGCGGATATCCTTCTGGCCGAGCACGGTGGCGAAGACCAGCGCGTGTTTGAGATCCGGCGACATCCGCACTTCCGAGACGGTGAGATGCTCACGCGCCAGGATCGGGTCGTGGAATTCCGTGCGCATGAGGATGTCGGAGAGGACATGCCGGATCTCCTCCCCCACGCGCAGCTGACGCTGGCTTGGGCCAGCGGCAGCTTTAGAGTCGTTGCGATGCTTCATGAAACCGCTCCGGGACGATCAGGGCGCCACGATTTCGGTTTCATAGCACTCCACCACGTCGCCTTCACGCAGATCCTGGTAGCCAGCGAAGGAGAGGCCGCACTCATAGCCGCGCGCCACTTCCTTGACGTCGTCCTTGAAGCGCTTGAGCTGCGAGAGCTCGCCCTGATGGATGACCACGTTGTCGCGCAGCAGGCGCACGCCGCAGCCGCGCTTGACCACGCCCTCGGTGATATAACAACCCGCGACCTTGCCGGTCTTGGTGATGTTGAACACCTGGCGGATTTCCGCGTAGCCCAGGAACTTCTCGCGATGCACCGGGGAGAGCTTGCCCTTGACCAGCTTCTCGATGTCGTCCGACACCTCGTAGATGATTGAGTAGTAGCGGATATCCACGGCTTCGCGCTGCGAGAGCTCGCGGGCCTGGACGTTGGCGCGGACATTGAAGGCGATGATCAGGCCGTCAGAGGCCTTAGCCAGCTGCACATCGCTCTCGGTGATCTGGCCGACACCCGAATAGATCACGCGCACGCGGACCTCCTCGTTGCCGAGCTTGCCCAGCACCACGCCGATGGCTTCCGCCGAACCCTGCACATCCGCCTTGACGACGACCGCGACTTCCTTCTGCGCGCCGGCCTGAATGCGGGCGAGCATCTCCTCCATCGTGCCGCGCAATGCGGTCTGGGCGGCCACCTGGCGCTCGCGCAGCTTGGCGGCGCGATACTCGGTGATCTCGCGGGCGCGCTGCTCATTCTCGACGACCACGAACGGCTCGCCCGCGGTGGGCGCGCCGGAGAGGCCGAGGATTTCGACCGGCAGGGAGGGCAGAGCCTCCTTCAACTGGGCGCCCTTGTCGTTGATCATCGCGCGGATGCGGCCCCACTGGGCGCCGGCCACGACGATCTCGCCCTGGCGCAGCGTGCCCTTCTGGACCAGCACGGTGGCCACCGGGCCACGGCCCTTGTCCAGGCGGGATTCGATGACAGCACCTTCGGCGGACCGTTCCGGGTTGGCACGCAGCTCCAGCACCTCGGCCTGTAGGAGGATGGCTTCCTCCAGCTTGTCCAGGTTGGTCTTCTTCAGCGCCGAAACCTCGACATCGATGGTCTCGCCGCCCATGCTCTCGGTGACGATCTCGTATTGCAGCAGCTCGTTGCGCACGCGGTTGGCGTCCGCGCCCGGGCGGTCGATCTTGTTGATCGCCACGATGATGGGCACGTTCGCCGCCTTGGCGTGTTTGATCGCCTCGATGGTCTGCGGCATCACGCCGTCATCGGCGGCCACAACCAGTACGACGATGTCGGTGGAAGCGGCACCACGGGCGCGCATGGCGGTGAAGGCTTCATGGCCCGGCGTATCGAGGAAGGTGATCGCCTGACCGGAGGGCAGGGTCACCTGATAGGCGCCGATATGCTGGGTGATGCCACCAGCCTCGCGGGCCGCGACATCGGTATGGCGCAGCGCGTCCAAGAGGCTGGTCTTGCCGTGATCGACATGGCCCATGATGGTGACGACCGGCGGGCGGGCCTGCAGCTCGTCATCGCTGTCGGCTTCGCCGGCCAAGCCGAGCTCGACATCGGAGTCAGAGACGCGGCGGACCTTGTGGCCGAATTCCTGCACCACCAGCTCGGCGGTATCGGCGTCGATCACCTGCGTGATGGTGACCATCACGCCCATCTTCATCAAGGCGCGGACCACGTCGCGGCCGGGAGCGGCCATACGGTTGGCCAGCTCCTGCACGGTGATGGTCTCGGGCAGCACGACCTCGCGCACCACTTTCACGCCATCGGAGCGCAGCTTCTCCAGCTCCGCCTGGCGGCGCTCACGCTCGCGCTGGCGACGCACCGAGGCGAGCGAACGGGTCTTCTCGTCCTCGCCCGCGATTGCGGCCTGCACATCGATACGGCCGGCGCGGCGGTTGCCGTCGCCGATTTTCTTCGCCGGGGCGACCGGGGTGCCGCGCTTGGGCGCGGTGACGATCGGGCGGCGTGGGCCGCGCGGGGCGTCCTCTTCCTCGTCGCGGCCGCCGGGCTTGAGCTGCAGCGTGGTGCGCGGCGCGGCCGGGGTGCCGGGACGCGCCGGCGCCGGCGCGCCGGCGCGGGCTGGGGTGGCGGCGGGCTGGCGCGCGGCCGGCTGGGCCGGGGCCGGGGCGGGGGCCGTGGCCGGCGTTGCCGGGGCAGCCTTGGCGGCCTCAGCCTCTTCCTTGGCGCGGATCGCGGCCTCGGCGGCTTCCTTCTCGCGGGCGGCGGCTTCCTCGGCCTCGCGCTTCGCGTCTTCCTCGGCCTTGCGGCGGGCTTCCTCGGCGGCGGAGAGGATGGAGATCTTCTCCTGCTCGCGCCGCTCGGCCTCGGCCTTGGCGGCGGCGGCCAGAACGCGCTGGCGGTTGGCAAGCTCGGCCGCGGTCAGCGCGCGCTGGCCAGACGTGCCGCCACCACCACCCTGACGGGGGCGCGAGGGCGCGTTGCCGGACGGGGCCGGGCGGTCATTATTCTGCGGGCGCAGCGAAAGCGGCGCGGCCGGTGCCGTGCTGGCGGGCGCCGCACCGGCGGGCGCCGGGGCGCCGCCGCGCTTCTTGCGAACTTCTACCTGCACAACCTTTGTGCGGCCATGGGAAAAGCTCTGCCGCACCGATCCGGCATCGACCGTATGCCCGGCATCCGCGCGCGCGGCGGGGCGCAGCGAGAGCCTGCCCTTGGTTTCATTCTGGTCGTTGCCGTCACTCATGCCTAATCCGGTCCAATCTTCACATCGCGGCCGGATTTGACCCCGGCCTTGTTGGTTGGGCTCTACTGCCCGCTTACGCTTTCCTTCGCAACACCTTGCAGGCGCTGCGCCTCGATTTCGATCATGTGGGCGAGGCGCCCCGGTGCCACCACAACGTGCACCGTATGCTCCCGGCCAAAGATCCGGCCCAGCGCGGCGGCGGAAAGAACCGCCAGCTGGGGAATGGGCCGTCCGCCCGCGAAACGGGCGCGCTCCTCGGCGCTGCCATCGGCGGCCTGGACGATGATCCCGGCCCGGCCTGTCTGCAGCCATTCCCGGGCCTTCTCAAAGCCGGAGATCGCGGCACCGCTGCGCCGGGCCAGGCCCAGCAGATCGGTGATGCGCCGGGTCAGCGCGGCTTCCACCTGGGCGCGCAAATCCGGCGGGGCTTTCACCGCGCAGCGTGCGGCGCGTGAGAATACACCACGCCGGACCGCTAAATCTAGCACATCCGCGTCCGCGCTCAACCAGAGTCCGCGTCCGGGCAGGGTTGCGCCGGGGTCGAACACCAGGGTTGCGTCAGGCGCCGCCACGAAACGCAGCAGCGCCTCACGCGGCCCCTGGGTGCGGGTGACCAGACAACGCCGGAGCGGCCCGCGCTCCGGCTCATCGGCCAAGATCTCTTCCGGCGCGGTTTGGGGGTCAGGCTGCGTCGCCATCCTCCCCTTCGAACCAATGGGCGCGGGCGGCCATGATGATCTCATTGGCCTGCTCTTCGCTCATGACATCCTCGCCGAGGATCTCCACCAGCTCGTCGCCGGCGAGATCGGCCAGATCATCCAGCGTCTTCACGCCTTTCTCGCCCAGCGCGATCAAATCCTTGGCGGAGAAGATCTCGATGGCGGCGACATCGTCGGTCACGCCCAGCTCGACGCGCTTTTCCTCCAGCTCGGCGGCCTGGCGCTCGAGATGGGTGGTGGCGCGGCGCACCAGCTCGCCGGCGACGTTTTCATCGAAGCCCTCGATGGTGGCGACCTCTTCCAGCGGGGTGGTGACCAGATCCTCGATCGTCTCGAAACCTTCCTGCACCAGCAGGCCGGCGATCATGTCATCCACATCCAGCCCGGCCACGAACAGGCCGGTCTTGCGGCGGAACTCTTCCTGGCGGCGCTCGGATTCCTCGGCTTCCGTGAGGATGTCGATATCCCAGCGGGTGAGCTGCGAGGCCAGGCGCACATTCTGGCCGCGGCGGCCGATGGCCAGCGAGAGCTGGCTGTCCGGCACCACCACTTCAACGCGGCCGGCTTCCTCATCCATCACCACCTTGGAGACCTCGGCCGGGGCCAGCGCGTTCACCACGAAGGTGGCGACGTTGGGCGACCAGGGAATGATGTCGATCTTCTCGCCCTGCAGCTCGGCCACCACCGCCTGCACGCGCGAACCGCGCATACCCACACAGGCGCCGACCGGGTCGATCGAGGCGTCGCGGGAGATCACGGCCATCTTGGCGCGCGAGCCCGGATCGCGGGAGACCGCCTTGATCTCGATGATGCCGTCATAGATTTCCGGCACTTCCTGCGCGAACAGCTTCGCCAGGAAGCCGGGATGGGTGCGCGAGAGGAAGATCTGCGGGCCGCGCGGCTCCTCGCGCACATCATAGATATAAGCGCGCACGCGGTCGCCATTCTTCAGGTTCTCGCGCGGGATGCACTCATCGCGGCGCAGCAGCGCCTCGGCGCGGCCGAGATCGACCATCAGATTGCCGTACTCGGTGCGCTTGACGACACCGTTGATGATCTCGCCGACACGGTCCTTGAATTCGTTGAACTGCTTGGAGCGCTCATATTCGCGCACGCGCTGCACGATCACCTGCTTGGCGGTCTGCGCGGCGATGCGGCCGAAATCGATCGGCGGCAGCGGGTCGATCAGGAAGTCGCCGATCTCTTTCTCGGGGGCGAATTTCTTGGCGATGGCGACGGGGATCTGGGTTTCCTCGTTTTCCACCGTCTCGACGATCTCGGTCCAGCGGGAGAGGCGGACATCGCCGGTCTTGCGGTCGATGACGGCGCGGATATCCTTCTCATGCCCGTATTTGGCGCGGCCGGCCTTCTGGATGGCCTGCTCCATCGCTTCCAGAACGTCCTCGCGTTCGATCTGCTTTTCCCGGGCCACGGCGTCCGCGACGAGCAGCAATTCCGGGCGGTTGACGGAGGTGTCCATGCGATCCTCTAGTTTGTCACTTTGGGGTGGGTGGTGAAGGCGATCAGCGCGTCGGTGAGGACGAGCTTGGCCTTGCGGATATTATCACGGGCGATCTCGACGGTCTCGCCATTTTCCAGGGTGAGTTTCGCGGTGGTGGCATCGGCGCCGACCAGCTTGCCGGTATAGCGCTTGCGGTTCGCCGCATCCGGGAAATTCAGCTCGATGCGTGCATCGAACCCGGCATAGGCGTTGAAATCCTTGGCGCGGGTCAGCGGGCGGTCGATGCCGGCGGAGGAGACCTCCAGCGTCCAGGCGCTATCGATCGGGTCTTCCACGTCCAGCACGGCGGAGAGCAGACGGGAGATTTTCTCGCAATCCTCCACCGTGAAGCCGGTGCCATCGGCGCGGTCGGCCATGATCTGCACGGTGGGAGTCTCGGTGCCCATCACCTGCACGCGCACCAGCTCATAGCCCTGGGCTTCCAGCGGCTCGACGATCATGTCGGCAATGCGGCCTTCCAGGCCGGTATGGGTCGGGCGGTTATCTGACACGTAAAATCCAATAAAAAAGGCGGCCGGTTAGGGCCACCCTGTGAAACAGCGGGTTTTGTTGGCGCTTATGTACGCCCGGGGGGGAGAAAGGGCAAGGGGGATTCGCTGGTTGGTCGGGTGTGGGGTCGTTTTGCAGGCGGCTGTTCGCCTGGCGGCAACCCGGGTAGGCTGGAGCGGGGCACGGGAGCCGAGGGAAGGGATGCAATGGGAGCCGGACAACGCGAGACAGGACGGGTGAGTACTTGGCTGCCCTTCAGTGGTGAAGGTCCGGCGCTGTTGGCTTTGGCGGCGTATGCGCAGCATATTCAACAACCTCATGCCGCGATCATCTGGGTTTCTCTCGGGGGAGCCAAAATATTGCGCCCGGGTGTGGCGGATAAAGATGGGGATGTTCCGGTCCTGATCGCGCATGCGCATGGCTCTGCAAGGCCGCCAGCCACCAGACCTGCCTCGAAGGGCGCATTGCTGCGTTTTGAAGATGCGGCTGCGTCTGTGCTCTCGGAAGCCTGGGGTAAGACAAAAGAAGAGGTAAAGGCGGCGGACGAGTGGATAGAGCGACATCCTTTGAAGACGGATGGCGTTGTCGTTGGGTTCGATGCTGTGGCTGCAATCGGTGGTGTGATTGCCATTGGCTTTTTAGGCGTAGCGGCAGTTGGAACCTTAGGTATGATCGCGACAGGAGCAGCTATTGTCCTGCTGGCTGCCGATAGTGCACATTTTACCTTTGAGATGATGGCGGCAGAAGACCATTCTGAATTTGGTGCCCGAATGGCAAAAGGCATGGAAAAATCGATTATTTATCAAGGTATTGAATGGATTGCGCCGTTGCTATGCCTGCCGGATTTGGCATTTAACCTGCCAAAAGCGATAAGAGAAGTTGGAGTGGGCATACGTGAAGGCAAGGAAGCGGTTGAGAGTCTAGAGAAAGGAGCGCAACTTGCGGATAAGGCGGAGCAACGGCTTTCTAACTATATTCAAAGGCGCGGCGCTGACGGCGCCAAGCCTGCATTGCAGGCTACCGAACAGCGCTATCAGCGGGCGATCAGCGCCGCGAAGCGCACCGAAGCTGAGTTAAAGTCGAAACTTGATGACACCCTGGCAAAGCTCCGTAAATCGAAGATTGGAGAGGCGATTGAAATCATCAATGCGCCAGGTACGGTCATCGGCGCGGGGCTTGATGTAGTCACCCATGCGCGTCAGGCCGTACACGGGATGCGCTGGGCTTGAGGCGAGGTCGATGCCGGTTGGCATGATCCTGGCGCCAAATTCAGTCCACAGCCGCCGGCCTATCCGGTGATGCCGGACGCGAATGAGATAGTGGCACAGCATACCGGTCAACGGACGATCTTCAGGCCGCGGGGCGCAGATCCCTGGACAGATATGCAATTTTATTTGTCCATTCACTTGGCCATCAACCGTATCCGGCCGCGTTAGGAGGCAAACATGCAGGACGCTCCCATCAAACGTTCGGCTGGGGCTCCGCCTTCGGCCCTGCCTGGATTGGTCGGATTTGGCTTTTTAGCGATTTTCGCGCCTGCCATGTACATGATGATGGTCCCAGCGATCATATTCTCATCTCATTTCAGCGTGGCTTGGCTAAATGGCCTACTTGGGGCTGCTGTCGTCTGGATTCTGCTTGCTGTAGGCGCGGTGCTTGGCCCGGCCAGATATGGCAAAATCTGGGCGATACGGGTCATGCGCGTCATGTCTTATGCGGCCATGGCGGCTTATATCTGCGCGCTGGCCTGGGACTTTGTGCTTTATTTCCAGGTGAAACCGCCGGACAATCAGATGTGCCTTTGGGCGCTTCTGGGGTTTTTCTTCCCGCTCGGTATTTGCTTCTGGCTGCTGGCGCGGGCGTTGCGGCGCGAGCCCTGGTTTGATCCGGCGGCGACCCCGGCGCAGATCGGCCCGTCGCTGGGGGCGCCGCAGGAGGCGTTGCGCGCGGCAGGGCTGGATGAGTCGGGCCGCATGCCGGCTGAACAGCGGGCCAGAACCTTGGCGATGGGCGCGCCGCCGCGCCGTTGGCTATGTTACGTGGCCCCGCCTTATGTCGCGGCCCGGCTGCATCGCTGGGGCTGGTTTGCGCTGATGCTGCCGCTCTGCCTGGTGGCGCTGGTATTTGCCATCATCGTCCCGGTGCGGGCTTTGGTTGTTTACGGTTTCATGGGCGCGCTGGCGGACCGGTTCCGGGCGCTGCAGCTGCTGCGGCTGGATGCGGCGCGGGCGCAGCCGGATGAGCCACCGGCTCACAAGCCCCGCCGCACCCGCCCGGCGAAGGGCTGAACTGAGTCTCAGACCGCCTCGGCCCAGAATTTTTCCCAGCCCTGGGCGCGCAGGTCGCAGGCCGGGCATTTGCCGCAGCCATAGCCCCAGCGATGCAGCGTTGAGCGGTCGCCGTTGTAGCAGCTATGCGAGCCGGTGCGGATGGTCTCAACCAGCCCGTCCCCGCCCAGCTCTTGGGTCAGCGCCCAGGTTTGCGCCTTGTCCAGCCACATCAGCGGGGTATGCAGCACGAAGCGGCTTTCCATGCCGAGATTGATCGCCGCCTGCAGCGCCTTCACCGTATCGTCCCGGCAATCCGGGTAGCCGGAATAATCCGTCTCGCAGACGCCGGTGACGATATGCTTGATCCCGCGCCGATAGGCGATGGCGGCGGCGAAGGTGAGGAACATCAGGTTGCGGCCGGGCACGAAGGTGCTGGGCAGGCCGTTCTCCTGCATGGTGATCGCCGAGTCCTGGGTCAGCGCGGTGTCGCTGATCTGGCCCAGCACGGAGAAATCCACCAGATGATCCTCGCCCAGCCGCGCCGCCCAACCGGGGACGAGCCTGGCCATCGCCTCGCGCAACGGCGCACGGACCTCAAGCTCAACCCGGTGGCGCTGGCCGTAATCGAACCCCAGCGTCTCCACGCGGCCATAGCGGGCCAGCGCCCAGGCCAGGCAGGTGGCGGAATCCTGACCGCCGGAGAACAGCACCAGCGCGGCGTTCTGGTCCATCATGCCGCCTCCGGGCCGTAATAGGCGCAGCGATCCTGGTTGGAGGCGCGCGAGATGGTCACACGATACAAGGCCGGGCAGGCGGCGGCGAGGCGCGTCCAGATCCAGGCGCAGAGATTTTCCATGGTGGCGGGGCCGAGATCCGGCACCTCATCGAGGAAGCGATGGTCCAGCCCGTCGCGCACCTCCTCCAGCAGCCGGGCCAGCAGCCCGACATCCATCACCATGCCGCTCGCCGGGTCCGCCTTGCCGCGCAACGTCACCTCCGCAAGATAGGTATGGCCGTGGATGCGCCGGCTCGGGTCGGTCTCGATCTTGCGCTCCAGCGTGTGCGCGGCATCGAAGATGAATTGCTTGCTGAGCTCGTACATCAGCGGATTCCCAAAAATTTATGCGTCTGCAGCGACAGGCGCCAGCGCGGATGCGCCATGCAATAGGCTACCGCCGCCGCGGTGTTGGCGGCCTGGTCGGGGCCATCCATCGGCTGCAGCAGGAAATGCCGGAAAGCCAGCCCCTCGAAGCGCGCCGGGAGGGCGTCCGGCTGTGGGAAAACCAGCTTCAGCTCGTCGCCGCCCGCAACCGCCAGCGCCGCGCCGGCCTTGGGGCTGACGCAGAGCCAGTCCACCCCGGCAGGCGGGGCGATGGTGCCGTTGGTTTCCACCGCGATCTCGAACCCCGCCGCATGCAGGGCATCGACCAGAGGTATATCGAGCTGTAGCAGCGGCTCGCCGCCGGTGAGCACGACCAGCCTGTCCTCCGGCTGGTCCTGCGGCCAGGCGGCGGCGATGGCGGCGCTCAGACCGGCGGCATCGGCGAAGCGGCCCCCACCGGTGCCGTTGGTGCCGATGAAGTCGGTGTCGCAGAAGCGGCAGATCGCCGTGGCGCGGTCTTCCTCGCGGCCTGACCAGAGATTGCAGCCGGCAAAACGGCAGAACACCGCCGCGCGGCCGGCATTCCGGCCCTCGCCCTGCAAGGTGTAGAAGATTTCTTTAACGCTATAGGCCATGGCTGCGGCGTGGGGATTATAGCCGGGCGGCCCGCATGGCAATGCCGCTTACGCGAAACCCTGCCCCGCTGCGGCAAAGCCCTCAGCGCAATAGCTGTTTAGATTGACGCGGCAGCGTCGAGATAGACACGTGAAGCTGCTGGGCAAAACCTGGTCGAGCGAGGGGGGTTACCCATCTCGCCCTAGCAATAAAGTCGTAATTTTCTCTTGCGGCGGCGCCTGAGTTCCGAATCTTGGGGTTACCCCGACTCAGGTTTCATGGAAGGCTTTGCGCTTGTTGAGGCGACGCTGGAATTGCGGGCGGGGATCGATGCAATGCGTCGCGCGCCGGGCCGTCGCTGGGCGGTCGATACAACAATGGCAAGGAAAGAGCCCATGAGAATAATCGTCAGGCAGGTCGCGTGCCCGCAGGAGAGCACGATCGCAGACTGGGTGCCAGGTGCTGATCTTGCGGATGCCTTCGCCGTGGAGTTGAGCAGAGAGGATGCGGCGCGGGGCATCGAGGCTCTCGCCCGCAGCACGCTCGGCCACCCGGCCCCGTGGTTCCGGGCTCTGCTGTCGATCCGCGACCAGGTCGTCCGTCCGTTTGGCATCAAATCCTCGCGTCAATTGCGGGAGCAGGCCGTGGCAGGCGGGGCGGGGTACATCGATTTCTTCCGGGTCAGGTCAAGATCGCGCGACGAGGTTGTGCTGGGTGAGGATGATCGGCATCTCGATTTCCGGGCCTCGCTGTTAATCCGGCCGCGGCATGATGGCGAGGGGGCGGAGCTTGTCGCGACGACAGTGGTGCGTTGCCACAATCTTGTCGGCAGGGCCTATTTGTTGGCGATCGCCCCGTTTCATCGGCAGGTCATCCGCTCCAACCTCTCTGCCGCCGCGGCGCGCGGCTGGCGGTAATGCGGCCAGGCGGGCGAGCGCCGGCTCAGTCCGCATTTTGTCGCGCGGCTCGACGGATGGCCTGTGGTGGGATGCCATGGAGCTTGACGAATGCGCGGCGCATGCGCTCGGGATCGGTAAATCCCACGGCGCGCGCAATCTGCTCCACCGGTTCGGCACCCTCCCGCAACCGCAGGCGCGCGGCCTCCACGCGCAACCGCTCAACGGCCCGGGCGGGCGTTTCACCGGTCTCTCGGCGGAACGCGCGGCTGAATTGCCGCGGGCTGAGATGCACGGCCTCGGCCAGGCGCTCTACGCCCAGCGGCTCGGGCAGATGATCGCGTGCGAAGGTAAGCGCCAGGCGGATGCGGTCGGTTGCCGGTTCCATCTGCGATAATGGCGAGAATTGCGATTGTCCGCCGGAGCGTCGATGATAAACGACGAGCTCGCGGGCGACCTCGCGCGCCATCTCGACACCATGGTCAGCCTCGATCAGAGCCAAGGCGAGATCGATGCCCGCGGTGATCCCCGCCGATGTCCAGACACCGCGATCGGCTATGAAGATGTGATCGGCCTCGACCCTGACGGCCGGATATTCCCGCTGCAGCAGATGCGCGACCCGCCAATGGGTCGTCGCCCGGCGCCCCGCCAGCAGCCCCGCCTCCGCCAGCAGGAACGCCCCCGTGCAGACGCTGGCGACACGCGCGGCCTTTGCGGCCAGCGCGCGCACGGCGGCAACTTCACCGGGCGCCCGCATCGGCGCGATGTCGCCGCCCACGACGATCAGCGTGTCCAGCGCGACGCCTTTCGGGGCGCGGCTTCCAACCATGGCCCCACCACTGCCGCGCACCTTGCCGCCGGCCCGCGACAGGACCTCCAGAGCGTAAAGCGGCCGGCCGGCAATCCTGGTGACCGCTTCGAACGCGCCGAACGGCCCGGCGAAATCCAGGATCTGATGGCCTGGATAGAGAAAGAAACCGATATGATGCATGACGTCTTAAATTAAGGGATATACGTCATTTATGCCAATGTCTTTTTCCGTCACTGTCGTTGGCGAAAGGAGATCCGCCATGACAAATGTCGTCATCCCCCTCTATGAAGGGGTGACACCGCTCGATTTTACGGGCCCCTATCAGATCCTCCGCGTCCTGCCGGAGATGGATATCCAGCTCGCCGCGCTCAGCCAGAAAGAGATTGTCGCGGACGGCCTCACTTTTGGCGCGCTGCAAGATCTGGAGAGGATAGACTCCTGCGACGTTCTCCTCGTCCCCGGTGGCCTTGGCTGTATTGCGGCGTTGGAGAATCCCCGGTTTCTCGCCGAAATCCGGCGGCTTGGTGCAAGCGCTGGCTATGTTACCTCGGTTTGCACCGGCTCGTTGATCCTCGCCGCGGCGGGGCTGCTGGATGGCCGCCGCGCGGCCTGCCACTGGGCCTTTCGAACGCTTCTGTCCGCCTTTGGGGCGATCCCGGATGCTGGCCGGGTGGTGCGTGACGGCAACCGCATCAGCGGCGGCGGGGTGACCGCCGGCATGGATTTTGCCCTCTCCCTGATTGCCGAGCTGCGGGGAGAGGAAGCCGCACAGGGCGCCCAGCTTCTGCTGGAATACGCGCCAGAACCACCCTTCGCGGCGGGGTTACCGGAGATGGCGCCGCGGCCGGTCCTGGAGGCCGTCAATGCCCGTCTCTCCACCGCGCTTGCCGATGCCGAACGGCGCATCGCGATCGTCGCCGCGCAGCTACGGCCTGCCGGTTGAGAGATTGGCTTAGAAAGGACCACGGAAATGAGACTGAAGAATAAAACCGTCCTGATCACCGGCGGCACCAGTGGCATTGGCCTGGCCACCGCCAAGCTCTTCCTCCGCGAGGGCGCGCGCGTGGCCGTTACCGGGCGCGATACCAGCCGCTTCGCGGCGGTGCGTGCCGAGCTTGGCGAAGAGGCGCTGATCCTCCGGGCCGACGCCCGCTCGGTCGCGGATATGCAGGCGGCCAGCAAGGAGGTTGCGAAAGCCTTTGGAGAACTCGATGTCTTCTTCGCCAATGCCGGCATCGCCTATGGCACCCCGCTCGCCGAGACCGACGAGGCGCGCTATGATGAGATCATGGATATCGACGTCAAGGGCGTCTTCTTCTCCATGCAGGCCGTGGCGTCGATTTTGCGTGATGGCGCCTCGGTCATCCTGAGCACCTCCTTCATCATCCATGTCGGCCGGCCCGGCCTTTCCCTGCTCTCGGCCGCCAAGGCAGCCGTGCGGTCGCTCGCACGAACCTGGTCTCGCGAATTTCTGGATCGCAAGATCAGGGTCAACACGATCTCTCCTGGCTTCATCGACACCCCCCTGATCAGCCGGCATCGCAGCCCGGACGAGCTTCAGGAATTCCGCGACAAAGCTGCTGCGACGGTGCCCATCGGCCGTATGGGGACAGCGGAGGACATTGCCGCCGCGGCGCTCTATCTGGCCAGTGACGAGTCCAGCTATGTCGTCGGCGCGGAGCTGGTCGTGGATGGCGGTGTCTCGCAGATTTGAGGCTGAGCCATGGTAGCAGGCGAAATGCCCGCAAGCGTCTCCTCCATCATTCAGCACGCCTGACATCGTCCAAATGGCGCGGCAAATGGCGTGCGGCGAGGAAAACAGCGACCTGAAATATGCAAAGCAGCAGAAAGGCCCAGGCGTAAGCGGTCGCCACCGCCGGGCCGGAACCATGTGCCCCCAGCCGCCAGGCGAGGAACGTCGCGCAAAGCGTTGTCATGATCGGCCCGCCGAGGCGTTGAGCGATGTTCAGCGAGGTGGTCGCCATGGGTAGATCTTGCTTGGGGATAGCGGCATATGCAGCGGTCATGGATGGCAAGCCGACGGCGCTCATGCCCAAGCCCCGCAGGAACAGCGCGGGGATGAGGATGAACAGGTTGAGCCCATGGAGCGCCAGATAGAGAAACGCCAGCGTGGCGATGCACCCCAGCAGCGCACCGCCCGCCGATAGGGCGCGGATGCCAAACCTGTCGGTCAGCGCACCCATCTGCGGATAGGTCACCATCATGCCCAGCCCGAGCGGCGCCAGCATCCAGCCCATCTCGGCCGGCGCGCGGCCGCATGCCTGAATCAAAAAGGCGGGGATGAGCATCTGCCCCGCGAACTGCACGCCGTTCGAGAGGGACTGCGTCACGATTGCGGCCGAAAACACCCGGATCTTGAACAGCCGCAGATCAACCAACGCCGCATCGCCTTTGCGCCGCGCGGTCCAAAGAAAGCCGGCAATCATGATGATACCGGCAGTAAGGGTTGCACGGCCCGTCATCCGACCGATCTTGTCCGCGCCGTAGAGGCACAGCGCCAGTCCCGGCGAGAGCAATGCAAGGCCAAGCCAGTCCAGCTTCTTGCGGGTGAGCTCTTCCCGGTCTCGCGGCAGGAACCGAATGGCCAACAGGAAGGCGAGCGCGCCGACTGGCAAATTGACCAGGAAAAGCCAGCGCCATGACGCATATTGCAGGATGGCGCCGGCAATGATCGGGCCAAAGACCGGCGCCAGCAGAACCGGCAGCGCCATGTACCCAGCCACACGCGCCATGTGCCTGCCGGCTGCCTTGGCGATCATCATCTGCGCCATGGGGGCGAGGAGCCCGCCGCTGATGCCCTGAAAAACGCGGAACGCGATCAAGCCATCCGCCGACCAGGCCAGCCCGCACAGCGCCGAGGACAAGGTGAAACCCGCGAAACACCAAAGGTAAAGCGATTTCGCGCCGATGCGGCCGACCAGCCATCCGTTCAACGGCAGAGCCAGGGCCAACGCCAGAAGATAACCGCTGGTGACCCACTGAATGATTGAAAAACTTGCGTGTAGATCTGCAGCCAGGCTCGACAGGGAGACATTGACGATGGTGGCATCGAGTTGCGCCAGCAGGCCGCCAAACAAGGCGACGGCGGCAATTCTCCATACCGCGGGATCGAGCTGCGTATCCTTCGCGACATCTTCCGGGGCCGGGCCTTGGGGCATGCGTTATGATTGCTTGGGCGAATGGCCACCGTGGAAACGCCCGAATATGCGGGCGGAAAACAGGCCGATCAGCAGCACGCCCGCGCCGGCGGCGATGACCTGATCGGCGGCATGCAGATTGAAATTGCCGACGCGAATAAGCAGCAGATAGGCCAAGACAAGGTTCGCAAATCCCCAAAGGACATTAACGGTGGAGGAGGAAAGCCCCTGTCCCGGCGGCTTGGCGAACGGGCTTTGAAAGGCCTGCCCCATCGTGCCGCTGACAAAATGCGGAACAGCATTGGCGAGAAATATGCCACCGAACAGGTAAGATATGTCGTGCAGCCAATTCATGAATGCAGGCTCCTTGTCAGACGATAAATGCTGGGCGCCAAGCTGCGGCTGGGCCCGTGCTGCGACCTATTCCGCCTCACCCAGACGCTTGATCAGCGTCACGGCGGACATGAGCGTCTCCCGTTCCTCGGGCGTAAGTCTGGCCATGGCTTCGAGCAGCCATTTCTGTTTCGCGGCACTGCGCCGATGCCGCGCCTGAATGCCGGTCTCCGTCAAAGCGAAAAGGATCTGCCGGCCATCGGTTGGATGCGGTTGGCGCGAGACCAGCCCCTCACTCTCCAGTTCCGCGAGAGTGGCACCCATGGATTGCGGTTTGACCCCCTCTGCCCGCGCGAGATCGGCTGTCGTCATCGGGCCGGCTTTATCGAGCCGTGCCAGTACCATGGTCTGTGACCATGTCAGCCCGTCCGGGTTGGTGTCGGCACGCAGGCGCCGCAAAAGCTGGCCGACCGCCAGCGAAAGCTCCGTAACGGCGGTTTCGAGAGGCGCGGGCATGCCGGAAGATCGATCCATGCCCTCACCCTTATATAAAAACAGCTAAACTTGCAAGTTTAACTACTAAATACGACATGCGATGCAAGCGACGATTATGTCATGCCCGCCCGATACCAAGGCGGTTGGCGGCTTCACGCGCTTCCGCCTCGCGGCGCGGCAGAATATCCGCCATCAGCGCCCGATACGCCGCCAGGATCGCCGCCGGGGCGGTTTCAGGGCGTCCCGCGTCGAACGGCGGCGCGGGGGCATATTCAAGCCCAAGCTGAATGATCTGTGCCTGCTCCACGCCCCCGATCTCGGCCAGCACCGCCAGCGCGAAATCGATGCCCGCCGTCACCCCGCCACCGGTTATGATGTTTCCATCACGCACGACGCGTCCGTCATCGGCAGTCGCGCCAAACAGTGGCAGAAGATGCCGCCAGGCCCAGTGGCAGGCCGCCCGCCGGCCAACCAGCAGACCGGCAGCGCCGAGGATCAACGAGCCGGTACAAACCGAGGTGACATAGCGCGCGGCCAGTCCCAGCCGCCGGATCTCGGCAATGAAGGCCGAATCCAGCGCCGTGGCCGTCGTGCTGCGGCCGCCCGGCACACAAATCAGATCGCAGGCCTCTATCTCCGCCAGCCGCCTGGTTCCAGCAAAGATCAATCCCTCGCTCGGCACGTCGCCCCCGGCGGGGCTGGCGATGATCACCTCGCTATCGGGCCAGCGCACGAAAAACTGATGCGGCCCGGTGAAATCAAGCTGGGTCATGCCGGGATAGATGGCGAAGACGATGCGTAATGGCGGGTTGTTCATGACAGGCTCCTGATGCTGACGAAACCATGCCCGAACTGGCCGATTGACCAAATGACAATGATCCCTCATTTTCTGCCAGCAATGAAGAATGTTGCCCTCTTCCTCTTCGAGGATTTCCAGATCCTCGACGCCGCCGGCCCGACCACCGTGTTCGAGATTGCCGAGCGGCTCGCGCCCGGCTCCTACCGCCTCCATCTCATCTCGATGCATGGCGGCGCGGTCCGCAGTTCGTCCGGCCTCACCCTCGACAGCCTCCGGGCCGATGACGCGCCGGCCATGGACACGCTGATCGTGGTCGGCGGCAATGGCAGCCGACGGGCGATGCACCATCATGAGAACACCGCCTATCTTCGCAGCCGCGCCCGGGATACGCGGCGTCTCTGCAGCGTCTGTTCAGGTGCTTTTCTGCTGGCCGCGGCGGGGCTGCTCGACGGCAAACGGGCAACGACCCACTGGCATCGGGCGGAAGAATTGCAGCGCCTCTTTCCGGCCATACGGGTCGAAGCCGATCGCATCCATGTCCGAGACGGCACGATCTGGACGTCCGCCGGCATCAGCGCGGGAATCGATCTGGCCTTGGCGCTGGTCGCGGAGGATCTGGGGGAAGCGGTCGCAAAACATGTCGCGCAACAGATGGTCGTCTATTACCGCCGGCCAGGCGGGCAATCGCAATTTTCCGCGCTGGCCGAGCTGGGCAGCAATGCCACACCCTTCGCGCCCTTGTTGGATTACATGCGCGCCCATCTTACCGAGCGCCTGACCGTGGAGCGGCTCGCGGCATACATGGCGATGAGCCCGCGCAACTTTGCCCGCGCCTTCACGCGCGAGATCGGGGTCAGCCCGGCCAGGGCCGTGGAACGGTTAAGGCTCGAAGTCGCCCGAGAGCGCGTCGAATCCTCCCGCGAGCCGATCGAACAAATCGCGGCATCAACGGGATTTCACGACCCCGAACGAATGCGCCGGGCATTCACCCGCCATTTCGGCCAGCCCCCGCAGGCGATGCGCCGCGTTTGCGCATACGGCTGAGCACGACTTGGTTTTCTCTCGGGTGGTTCCAGTAGGATTCCGGAGGTAGTTTTGGGATGACGGCTTCTGGACACAGAAAGCCCGCTGGGTCTCCAATTTAAAGCACTGATGTCCGGCTTCGGGAGTTCGATTTGAGCATGTGACCTTCAGGTTACCGACCTCCTGCATCACAAATGGAGGCACGACCGAAGGTGGAGGCAGGCTATTTCTGACCGCTGCTGGCAGTGCCATCGCCGCCATTATTTCCGGTCATGCCATTTGAAGAGCCGGAATCCACCCCGCCGGAGGGCGGCGCCGCATCCTGAGGCTTTCCAGTTTGCCGCATTTCATGGGGCTTTTTTGTCGTTTCAGGATGCGGCGCCTTCGGGGTGGTGCTGGTCGCGTCCTGATTGGGGGAGGTCAGCGGTTGCGCCATAACCGGACCGCAGTTGGCCGCTAACAGAGCCAGAGACACCGCACATATAAATTTTATCATGATCGAAGCTCCTTCGCGATGCCGAAGCCCGAGCATAGGAAAAAACTCATCTCCTAACGAGCAAAAATTGAATGTCTAGAATCACATGAACATCACATCGGCCAGCACCGCCTTGAAACCCGTCTCACAAACATTGATTTCATGACAGTTGAACTAACCTAACCAGACTTTTCTTAGGTTTATAAAGGAGGTTTTCCTGGGAATGGTTAAAAGCCGTATGTTAATTCCAGCCTCTGTTGCAATCTCTTCGATAACTTCCAACCTCCCGCTTGTCAGGCGGCGTGCTGCCTCTGACGATAACAGAACGGAGAAACGCTATGGCTAAAAAACATAATTCAAATCCTGGAAATTTCGCCAATGACCGCGAGCGTTCGTCCGAAGCCGGCCGCAAGGGCAGCTCGCACTGACCCAGGACCGATCGGGAGCGTGTCGCGCGCTCCCGATCCCTCATCGCCACCAGGAGAACGACAATGGGCCTTTTCACCACCCCGATCAAAACGCTTGATGACCTGTATCTGCATACGCTGCGCGATATCTATTATGCGGAGCACCAAATCATCAAGGTATTGCCGACGATGATCGAAAAATCCAATAATGAGGCGTTGAAAACCGCGCTGTCGACACATTTCACCGAAACGCAGGAACAGATCAAACGGCTTGAGACAGTGTTCCAGCATCTCAATACCGAGGCGAAGGGTGTGACCTGCGAAGCCATCGAAGGCATTATCGCCGAAGCCAAGCAGGGGATGAGCGATGTTGGCGACCTCGACGTGCTGGACGCGGCGATCGCCTCGGCGGCGCAGGCTGTCGAGCATTACGAGATCAGCCGCTATGGCACATTGATCGCCATGGCGAAACGCCTGAACCGCGATGAAGCTGTCGGCCTGCTGGAGGTCACGTTGCAGGAAGAGAAACACGCCGATCACAAGCTGACCGAAGTCGCCGAGCGAGAGGTCAACAAAAAGGCGGCCTGACAAGTGCGGGTTCGGCACGAGGCTAAACCTCCTTTAACAGGCTCTGAAAAGAGAAACCAAGCGCCGTGAATCAGTACAACATGAAAGACCCGACAACCCAATATCCGAAGCCTGAGTTTGAGAGGCAGCCCCAATCCCCGCCTGGTCTCGCGGCTGATATGGTGCCAAAGCCGGATCACGGCGAGCGCAGCTATGAGGGTTTCGGGAGGCTGAAAGGTCGAAGGGCGCTGATTACCGGCGGCGATAGCGGCATTGGGCGGGCAATCGCAATCGCTTTTGCACGCGAAGGCGCCGACATCGCGATCAACTACCTCTCTGCCGAGGATGAGGATGCGGCGGAAGTAAATCGCATCCTCATCGAGGAAGGGCGGAATATCACGCTTTTACCGGGCGATTTATCGGATGAGGCATTTTGCCTACAACTCGTGGAAGACGCCACTCAGGCGCTGGGCGGGCTGGATATTCTGGTCAATGTTGCCGGCATGCAAGTCTATGTCGAGCAGATTTCGGATTTTACCACGGAGCAATTCGATAAGACCTTCAGAACCAATGTCTATGCGATGTTCTGGCTCTGCAAGGCGGCTCTCCCCGCCATGCCGCCTGGAAGCACAATCATCAATACAACCTCGATCCAGGCCTACAAGCCGTCGCCGGGGCTGTTGGACTATGCCTCGACAAAAGCGGCGATTGCAGCGTTTACCCACGGCCTGGCCAAACAGGTGGCTGAGAAAGGGATTCGGGTAAATGCCGTGGCTCTGGGCCCCGTCTGGACGCCGCTGCAGCCAAGCGGTGGCCAACCGCAGGAAAAGGTCCAGGCGTTTGGCGCCGAAGTACCGATGAAGCGTCCGGGCCAGCCGGCGGAACTTGCGCCGGTTTACGTGTTGCTGGCCTCGCAGGAATCAAGCTTCGTCACCGGAGAAATTTATGGTGTCACCGGCGGCGGACACTTGCCTTAATCGAAGGGAGCTACTTCATGGTCCAGGACGGGATAACGGCCAACGAGCCGGTAGGCGATATCGATCCTTGTGGCACACATCCGACCAAGCCCGTCAGTCCCCCTGCCAGGACCTCCGAAGCACAGCACACCGAGACGGGGGACCGCAATGCCATGAAAAACAAGCCGCCCCGCACGGATCATTAGCAGCAGGGTAAGGATAAAACATGACCAGATTGCCGATGCTGCTAACGGTGGCTTTGCTGGCGGCGCTCACATTGCCCGCCTGGGGCGAATCCGAAGATAATCCTCCCTTTTTTCAGAAGGATTAGGATTTCATCACGGCGGCTTACAATCTCAGCCCCGATCAAATCCATTTGGCTGATATGGCGGAAAAAGCAGGAGGTGAAAAATCCCGTTCCCTGGCGGACAAGATCGCACCCGAGCATAAAAAAATCACACCATTTTAAGAGGCTTGGCGCACACGAAAGTGGGAAGCGCGACCGCGGTGCCGCTGAGTGGCCAGCATCCAGCGACGGACGCCTTGCGAGACAAGACCGGGCAGCAGTTCGACCGCGCCTACATCGCGACGGCGCGGGACGTGGAGCAGAAGGAGATCGCGCTTTTCTATAAAGAGGCTGCGGCAGGGCATAACCATACGCTTAGACGTTTCGCTGACTCCGAGCTACCAGCGCTACGGTCCAATCTCGAACTTTTGCAGGAAAAACGAAACTGAACAGACATTCAACGGAGGTATTCCATGAGACGCGGCGCGCGTATCAAACCCTATAAGAATGCGTCCGGCGGCTGGGGTTCGGTTCATTCCCTCGGCAATATTCTGCTGCGCGAACATGTTCCCCTAAAAGCGCAGCCTGTTCTCAGCCGCCAGAACAAGACTGATGGCTTTGCCTGCGTGAGCTGCGCCTGGGCGAAGCCTGCAAAGCCTCATCTGTTTGAGTTCTGCGAGAACGGCGCCAAGGCGACCGCATGGGAGATCACTCGTAACCGCGTGGAGCTAGAATTTTTTCGCAAACATTCCGTGACCGCGCTGATGGAGTGGAGCGATTTTCAGCTGGAGCAGGCCGGCCGCCTTACCCATCCGATGCGGATCCGGGCGGGGCAAAATCATTATGAAGAGGTCTCCTGGGAAACCGCTTTCGCGGAGATCGGCCAGCTTCTGAAGGGCTACGATCCGGATTCCGTTGTATTTTGCGGATTCCGACGAAGCCGGCCATGCATTCCAACTTGAATCCGGCCACTGATTCCGAATTGAAGCCGGCCAGCGTTCCGATTTGATGTCGGCCACCTGAACGTCTTCGTTTGGGTCTGGTTGAATGATTATCGGGTCCTTGTTTGGGGTCAAGTTCAGGCGGTAGCGGTAGCCTGATCGCGCTTTTTGCGCAGGCTCTCGCCGGTGAGTTCGATGCGATAGGCATTGTGGACGAGGCGGTCGAGGATGGCGTCGGCGATGGTTGGATCGCCGATGATTTCGTACCAGCGCTCGACCGGTACCTGGCTGGTGATGATGACGGAGCGCATTTCATG
>NZ_JHYG01000003.1 GCF_000687875.1 Acidocella facilis ATCC 35904
GCAAGCTGCAAGCCGGCCACCGCGGTGCCACCAAGATCGAGCGTGCCGGCATTATACGGGGCGATGGCGATCGTCCCCGCCGCCAGGCTGCCGCCAGTGCCTTCCAGCAAGCCGGCGGTGACCAGCGCCAGGCTGGTGCCAGCACTCACCGGCCCGTTCAGCGTCATCGTCGCCACGGACTCGATCGCGATATCGCCGGCGGCGCTGAGGCTGCCGAGGGCCGCGATGCTGTTATGGCCGCCCAGCGCGATGGAGGCGCCAGCGCTGCCGGAGAGGCTGGCGGCGGCAAGCCCGGCGCTGCCGGCCTGATTGATCGCCCCGGTGGCGGCGAGGGTGGCGGTGGTCGCGGTGATGCTGCCATTCAGCCCCAGGCTGGAGCCGGAGAGGCTGATATCGGTGCCGGTTAGGCTCCCGCTTTGCACCAGCGTGCCGCTGCTCGCCAGCTCCAGCGCGCTGCTGGCCGAGACGTTGCCGCTCAAATTCATGGCCGTGGCGCTTAGCGTCACCGCGCTGGCGCTGACGCTGCCGGTCTGGCTCAGCGCCCCTTCATCGGTCAGCGCCAGCGTGCCGCCGGCGCTGAAATCGGCCAGCGTGCCGATGGTATTGCCGCCATTGCTCAGCAGCGCGTCGCCAAACGCGGCACCGGTGAGGCTGGTCGCGCTGATGCCGCCTGACGCTCCCTCGGCGATGCTGCCGCCGGCATTCAGGATCAATTCGGTGCCAGAGATCACGCCATTGATGTCGATGACGCTGCTGCTGCCGCTATCCGCCAGGGTGATGGTGGTGCCGCTGAGCGAGGCGCCGACATTCAGCGTCCCGGCGGCATCGATCTCGATCGATCCCTGCGCCGATATATCCGCGGTGATGCTGACATTTTTGTTTGAGACCAACTTCAGCTCGTCGGCGAAGTTCAGATTTATAGCGCTGGCGACGGAAAGCAGCTTCGCCGCTTCCAGCACGATGGTGCCGTTTAGCAGCGCCAGATCGTCTGGATTGACGTAGGAGGTGGTGGGGCTGCTGCTGGTGTCACCCAGCGTGGTGGTGGGGTTGTTGAACGGGCCGCTGGAATTGCTGTTGGCGTTGGTGAGGGAGGCGCTGGTGACGATCAGCGTCTGCGGATCCAGCAAAATCTCGCCGGCCTGGCCGTTGATCGCGGTGTCATACACCGTGCCGCCAAGGCTGATGACGCCGTCGGAGGAAATCTCGACGAGGCCGCCATTGCCGCCCAGCGTGCCGCCGGTGGTCGAGATGGTGCCCTGCAAGGCGGTGCTCTGGCTGCTCAGCATCGTCACCTTGCCGCCATCGCCCTTGGTGACGGCATTGGCCTTGATCTGCGCCCCGGCGGCGATGCTGACGGCAGCGGCGCGCGGCGCGGTGGTGTCGCTGGCCCCTTGCGCGGCGCGGGCGAGGTCGGTGCCGAGCGCGATGGTGCCGCCGCCCGCCTGGCCGGAGGCGTCGATGACAGCGTGCGGGGCCACCGCTACCGTACCGCTCGCCACCGCCTCGATCTTGCCGCCGCTGCTGGCGACCGCATGGCCCTGCGCCAGCAGATTGCCGGCGATGTTGATGCCCCCGCCCACCGCCTGCAGCGAAATGCTGCCGCTCTGCCCCTCGGCGCTGTTGGCGCGCAGCGTGCCGCCCACCTGCAAGAGCTGCGAGATCAGCCCGTCCGCATCCGCGGCGGTGAGGGTGATCTTGCCGCCATCGGCGAGGATCAGACCTTTATTGGTCACCAGAGCCGGGACGATTTTGCCCTTCAGATCCACCTGCGTCACCGCCTTGGTGACATCCAGAGAGATCAGCCTGTCGCCATAGAGATCCAGCGTGAAGGCATCCGCCCCGGCCAGCACCACCTGGCCCAGCCGGGCGGTGATGATGCCGTTATTGGCCACTTGCGGCGCCACCAGCCCGACCAGCCCGGCCTGCCCGGCGGTCAGCTTGCCATCATTGACGATCTTCGCCCCCGGATTCGGCGTGCCGGTGAAGGCCATCTTCCCGGCCATGAAGTCGGAATCAGAGATGTTGGAGGTGGAGACGAGGATCGCCTGCGCATTCACCTCCGCCCCCTTGGTGAACACCACGCCGGACTGGTTGATCAGCACCAGCTGGCCATTGGCGCTGATATGGCCGGCAATGACAGAGGGGTCCGGGCTGACGACCCGGTTCAGCGTCACCGCGCTGGACGAAGGCTGCACATAGGTCACCTGCGCATTGCTGCCGACATTATAACTCTGCCAGTTGATCGCGGCGCGGTCGCTGCTCTGGGTGATGGTGGTGCTGCCGGTGGCCTGGGTGATGCTGGCATTGCCGCCCACCACCACGCCGCCTTGCGGGGTGGCGGTGGAGGAGAGGCTCTGGGCGCGCGCCGGTGCGGCATGCGCCAGCACGGCGCTGAGCGCGGTGCTGGCCAACAGCCAAGACCCGCGCCAAGCGGCGCGGCTCTGGCCGCGTAGAGGCGATGATTTGATCTGCCGTTCCAGTGCCATTTTCAGTCTCCCGCCGCGCCGCTTAGAAGCGCGCCGTTACACCCCAGTAGATGATCGTCTCGGAGAGCGGCGCCACGTGGGTGGAGCCGGGTACCAGCTGCGTCACCAGCCGGTGCGTCACTTCGCCGTCGAGTTCGAGATTGCGCGTCAGCCCGAGCCGCACGCCGCCGCCGACAGAGGCTATGCGATGATTCAAATCCGTCGGCAGGTTGGCCCAGGTCTCGCCCCAATCATAGAAGCCATAGAATTGCGCGCCCATCTCAAAATCATGCTTGAACAGGGTGAAATCCGTGCCGGTGTTCAATTGCAGCTCGGCGGTGGCATAGGCCGCCTTGTCGCCCACCACCTCGCCGGAATAATAGCCGCGGGTGAAGCGGGTGCCACCGAGATAGAATTCCTCCGCCGAGGGCAGGATGGCGGTGCTGTACTGGCCGCCCACCTCGGTGCGCAGCGCCACATCCGCCGCCGGCCAGGGCGAAAACAGCGTCTGCACCCGGCTGATCGAGCCGTTGAATTTCCAGAAATCGAATTTCGCCTGGGCGCGGCCGCCGGGCGGCGCGGTGCGGCCATCGGCGGAGCTGCCCAGCAGCGGCAACCCTTGCGAATATTGCACTTCCAGCACGTTCAGCGCATTGCGGCTGTTGCCGAGCCAGAGATCCTGCCAGGCATATTGCCCGCCCAGCCGGGCCACGCGCAGGCTGTCGGCGCTGTTGGCGCCGCTGGCCCCGCTGCCGGCGAACATGATGTGGCTTTGCGCCGCGTCCAGCCGCACCCGCGCGGTCAGCGCCTGGTTGCGGCGCAACAGCACCGGATAGCTGAGCTGGCCGCCAAATACCTCCACCTGGCTTTGATAGCCGGCAGACCGCAGCACCCCGCTGGGATGGGCGCGCCCGGCGCCGCCATAGAGCTTCAGCTGCAGACCCGACGTGCCGATGAAGAAGCTCTCTGAAATTTGGCCGAAATTATCGGTGTTGCCGCTGGTATGGAAATACGAGATCTCGGTCTGGTCGCCATGCGCGGTCAGGCTGTTGATGTCGGCCACCAGCAGCCCCTCGGCCGGGCCGGTTTCATCGAAGCCGCGATTATCCGCCGTCACCAGCCCGGAAAGGGTCTGCTTGGAAACCTCGGCCACCAGCGTCAGCGCCCCAGGGTTGCCTTGGTCGGCCTGCAGCACCGCATGCACGGACACGCCCGGCACCTGCTGCGCCAACAGCAGCCAGCGCTCAAGGGCTGCCTCGCGCAGCGGGCGCTCCTGGGTGAGGTGATTGAGAAACCCCAGCACCATGGTGCCGGCCGGGCCGATATCTTTGGAAAGTTTGACGTTGGTGACATAGCCTTCCGTCACCACGAAGCGCACATCGCCGGTGGCACTCACATCCAGCGTCACGGTGGAGAGAATATAGCCATGGCTGCGATAGAGCCGCACCAGCGCCAGCCGGGCGGCTTCCAGCTTGGTGAGCGGCACGCTCTGCCCCGCCAGCCCGGCGATCATGCCGTTCAGTTTCGCGGCGGGAAAGGCGGTGGCGCCGACAATGCTGGCCGAATGCACCTGAATCGAAACCGCCGGCAACGGCCCCTCAGTCCCGGTTTTTGAAAAATCCGGCAGCCCCTTGCCGAGTGTCGTCGGGGTTTGCGGCATGATGTGCGGCAAGGGAGAGGTTGCCAGGCTGGGAACGCTGGCCGTCTGAGCAAAAGCGCAATGGCCGGCCACCATAACAAGGCCCGCGCCCGACATGGCGGCGCGCGCGATTCTTCCGGCCTTGAACGTTGCGCGTCGCATTTTACCTCGCCTTAACCCCTTTGCGAAACCGGTATAAACAGAAAACTTTTTCAACGCTAACGCGTAATCGTGAAATTTGGACGTTTCGTATATTAAACTACACGGGTCGGGAGATGATACGCGCTTTCATGTTGAACTGCCGCCCCCCGCGGGGCTAAGCTGCCGGCATGCCGATGCCCGCCGCCCGCCTGACCGATATGCATGTCTGCCCGATGGTGGATGTGCTGGTCCCGCATGTCGGCGGGCCGATCATCGGCCCCGGCGCGCCGACAGTGCTGATCGGCGGCATGCCCGCCGCGGTGATGGGTGACAGCCTCACCTGTGTCGGCCCGCCGGATAGCATCATCAAAGGCTCGGCCACGGTGATGATCGGCGGCAAGCCGGCGGCGCGGATGCTGGATAATTGCGCCCATGGCGGCATGATCGTGCTCGGCTGCTTCACGGTGATGATCGGCGGCTGAACCGCGCCGTTTTGGTTGGGGCGCGACAGGTTTGTCACCTTTATAATAAAAAACGCCGCGTCATTGCTGACGCGGCGTGCGGAGCGCTCATCCTGCTGGGCTTAGAGCCTCAAGCTTTTAGCTTGAGGCTCTAATTTTGATATTGGCGAGCAATTTCATGTGTTTATCTTGACGCTGCCGCGTCAATCTAAACACATATTGCTCTAGTACCCCAGAGCGCAGCCATCCTTGCGCGGATCGGAGCCGCCGATCAGGATGCCCTTTTCACGGTCGATCTCGATCACCTGGCCGCCGCCATGCGCATCCGCCGCCGGCACCACCTTATGGCCCATCGCGGCCAGCGCATCGCGGGTGGCCTGCGGAATGCCGCGCTCCGCCTCGACCTTGCCCGCATAGGGGAAGATGCGCGGCAGATCCAAGGCGGCTTGCGGGTCCATGCCGTAATTCAGCATGTTGGAGAGCACCCAGCTCTGCCCCATCGGCTGATACTGCCCGCCCATCACCCCGAACACGAAGCGCGGCAGCCCGTCCTTGAAGGCCATGGCGGGGATGATGGTGTGCATCGGGCGCTTGCGCGGCGCCACCTGGTTGGGGTGGCCCGGCTTGGTGCTGAAGGAGAAGCCGCGATTATGCATCACCACGCCGGTATTGCCGGCGACGATGCCCGAGCCGAAGCTCTGGAAGATCGAGTTGATGAAGCTGCAGCAATTGCCGTCCTTGTCGACGACGGTGATATATACCGTATCCTTGTGCGCGTGCCCGGCCGGGGGCAGCGTGTCCAGCGCCCGGTCGTCCTGGATCAGCCCGCGCAGCCCCGAAATATAGGCGTCGCTGAGCAGATGCTCCACCGGCACATCCACCTGCTTGGGGTCGGCCAGGAAGGCGTCGCGGTCGCGATAGACCAGCCGCGCCGCCTCCAGATGCCGGTGGAGGCGCAGCACCGAGAGCGGATCGCCGGGCGGGGCGAAGCCGTCCATGATCCCCATCAGCATCAGCGCGATGATGCCCGAGCCGTTCGGCGGGCATTCCCAGACATCATGCCCGGCGAAGGGGCGCGAGATCGGCGTCACGAATTCCGCCAGGCTCAGCCCGTCAGCGAAATCCTCCTCGGTATGGAAGCCGCCGCGGGCGCGCAGATCCTTCACGATCTCGGCGGCGATCGGCCCGGTATAAAACGCCTTGGCGCCGTCCTTGGCGATGGCGCGCAGCGTCGCGGCCAGCTGCGGGTTGCGCATCACCGTGCCGGTGGCCGGCGCCTGCCCATCCTTCAGGAACAAGGCCGCCTCGTGCTTCCTCAGCTTGGCCAGCACATCCGGGTCGGCCCAGTCATCGGCGACGCGCGGCGCCACCACATAGCCCTCCTCAGCGAAGCGGATCGCCGGGGCCAGCAGCTCATCCAGCCCCTTGCGCCCATGCGCCTTGACCAGCGCCTCCCAACCGGCGACGCCGCCGGGAATGGTGACGGCATGCGGCGAGCTGTTCTCGTAGGCGGAAAGCCCCTGGGCGGCCAGCGCCTCCAGCGAGAGCCCGGCCGGGGTGCGGCCGGAGGCGTTCATCGCGATCACCTTGCCGCTGCCGGCGGGTGAATAGAGGCAGAACAGATCCCCGCCCACCCCGGTGGAGTGCGGCTCCACCACCGCCAGCACGGCGGCGGCGGCGATCGCGGCATCCATCGCATTGCCGCCGGCTTTCAGCACCTCGATGGCAGTCAGGCTCGCCTGCGGCATCGAGGTCGCGGCGATGGCATTGGTGGCATAGATCGGGCTGCGGCCCGGCGCGTGGAAGTCCCGCATTCTGTGTCTGTCCCTGAATTTTTTGTGAGAGAAGAGTGTCGCGCCCGGCGCGCGGCGTCAATGCAGCACGGCGCCGAGCAGCCTTTGCGTCACCGGATGGCTGGGCGCGCCGAAGATCTGGTCCGGCGGCCCTTGTTCGATGATTCTGCCCTGTGCCATCACCACCACCCGGTCCGCGACCTGGCGGGCGAAGCCCATCTCATGCGTCACCACCACCATGGTCATGCCGGACTGCGCGATCTCGCGCATCACCGCCAGAACCTCGCCGACCATCTCCGGGTCCAAAGCCGAGGTCGGCTCATCGAACAGCAAAATCGCCGGATTCATCGCCAAGGCCCGGGCAATCGCCACGCGCTGCTGCTGCCCGCCGGAAAGCTCGGAGGGATAAGCCTCCTCCTTCTCCGCCAGCCCGACGCGCTTGAGCAGCGCCCGCGCCTGTGCCAGCGCCTCCTGCTTTGCCGCCTTGCGCACCAGCTGCGGCGAGATGGCGATGTTGCGCAGCACATTCATGTTGGCGAACAGGTTGAAGCGCTGAAACACCATGCCGACATCGCGCCGCTGCACGGCGATGTTGCGCTCCCGGTCCTCGATCAGCTTGCCGCCGATTTCCCGGTAGCCGATCATCTTGCCATTCACCATGATCCGCCCATGCTCGATCGTCTCGAGATGGTTGATGCAGCGCAACAGCGTGGTCTTGCCCGAGCCGGACGGGCCGATCAGCACCACCACCTCGCCGCGCTTCACGGTGAAATCGACATTATCCAGGATTTTGTTGGCGCCGAAATATTTATCGACATTCTGCATATCGACCAAAATATCATCCGCCATGCTCATGACTCCGCCTCCGCCGCCACTGCCTGGATGCGCACGATCTTTGATTTGCGGCCCAGCTGCAGCCGCTTTTCCACCCAGCCCATGAACAAGCTCCAGGCGCTGGTGAGGATGAGGAAGTAGATGCCGAGCACGGCATAAAGCTCGAAGGTGCGGAAGGTGGCGGAATTGATCGTCTCCGTCACCAGCAGCATTTCCGAAACGCCGATGACGCTGACCAAAGTGGTGTTCTTCAGCAGGATATTGAACTGGTTGCCGATCGGCAACAGAATCACCCGCAGCGCCTGCGGCAGCACCACATGGCGCATCAGCATCAGCGGCGGCATGCCCAGGGCTTTCGCCGCTTCGGTCTGGCCCTTATCCACCGCCATGATGCCGGCGCGGAAAATCTCCGCCATGTAGGCGCCCTCATGCAGCCCCAAAGCCAGAATGCCGGCCTGCAGATTTCCCGGAATGGTGATCCCGGCCAGGGTGAAATCCGAGAAATGCATGATCCCGGCGGCCGCCAGCCCGGTATAGATGAACACGATCTGCACCAGCAGCGGCGTGCCGCGCACCGCCCAGATATAGAGGCTGGCGATCGCGCGCAGGCTGCGCCGGCGCGAGAGCCGCAGCTGCGCGAACAGCAAGCCAAGCACCACGCCGATGATCTCGGCCGAGACCGCCATGGCGACGGTCAGGCCCAGCCCGACCAGGAAGGCGCTGCTCGGTGTGAGCAGCTGAGCCCAGAAATACGACCAATCGAAATGCACGGGATCAGACCTGAAGGATCAAGGCTGCGGCTGCATCGGCGCGTCCAGCACGTCGGACGCCAGATCCCATTTCTTGAAGATGGCGGCGTAGCTGCCATCCTTCATCATGTCCGCGAGCTGCGCCGCGAACGCATCGCGCAGGCCGGGCTCATTCTTCCTGGTGGCGATGCCGGTGAGGATCTTGAAATAAGGCGCGCCACCGGTGACGAATTCCCCCGGCGCGGTCTGGTTATAATAGCGCCCGATCTCGTAGGACACGCCGTAAGCCGCCACCTGGCCGAATTGCAGCTGCTGCAGCGCATCGGTGTTGGAGGGGAAATCGACGATGTTGATCAGCGGTTTGCCCGCCGCCTTCAGCTTGTCGTTCTCCGCTTGCAACAGCACCGTCGCGGTGGTGCCGGTGACACTCGCCACCTTCTTGCCGGACAGGCCCGCGAGTGTATCAACCGTCGGCATGCCTTTCTTGAACAGGATGATCTCCTGCGAATACATGTAGGGGACCATATCCACCACCTGCAGCCGCGCCGGCTTGATGAAAAGCTGGGAGATGATCGCATCGCAGGCGCCGGCCTGCAAAGCCGGGATCAGCCCGGAAAACGGCGTGTTCACCCATTTCGCCGTCAGCCCCAGCCGCTTGGCCAGCGCGTCGCCCAGCTCGATATCCGCGCCTTGCGGCTGCTGCTGGGCATTGACGAATTCCATCGGCGGCTGGCTCAGCGAGCTGCAGAAGGTCAGCGTCTTGCTGCCGGTGATGCTGGCGGGCAGCCCATCCGCCCGCGCGCTCACGGGAACGAGACAGGAGGATGCGAGCATCAGGCCCAACGCCACGCCGGTGAGTTTATCGAACATCGCCATTCCAATCATCTCCATGACACGAAATCGCCCGCCGCCGCCCATGGCGGGCAGGTTTGAGAGGGGCATGGTGATGAAGAACACAACGGTATACAATCGTATTTTTTGGTAAAAAAGCAGCACAAAAACATAAGCTGCCCCCGCATTCATCAGAGTGCGGGTGTTTTCAGCTTTGCGTGCTCATAATCGCGCATAGACCGCGCGGCGCGCGGCGACCGGTTTAAAAATATTCAACGCCGCGACGCGTCACTCCGGCATATGCGCCGCCGGATCGCCCTCCAGTTCCTCCGCCACCGGGTTGATCGGGCCGGGGCGTGAGCCGACCCATTCCCGCCAGACCAGGATCAGCGCCGTCATCACCGCCGGGCCGATGAACAGCCCGACCAGCCCCCAGGCCGAGATCCCGCCCAGAATCCCCAGCAGCACCCACAGAAACGGCACCCGCGACGCCCCGCCGATCAGCACCGGGCGGATGAAATGGTCGGCGACGAAGGTGACGATGACGCCGATCACGACGATGCTGATCGCCGCCGCCAGGCTGCCCGTTGCCAGGATCACCAAAGCCACCACCGCGATCGCCACCGCCGCCCCGAACGGCACCATCGCCAGAATCGCGGTGAGCAGCCCGAACAGAGTGGCGTGCGGCACATGCGCGATGAAATAGGCCGCACCCAGCACCACGCCCTCGCCCAGCCCGACCAGTACCAGCCCGTTCACCGTGCCATGCACGGAATTGACGATCTGCCGGCCAATATCCTCGCCCGCGCTGCCAAAGGCGCGGCGGCTGGCCACCAGCACCTGGTCGATGATGTAGTCGCCGTCGCGAAGGAAGAAGAACAGCCCGAGCAAAGTGAAGCCGAACAGCACCACCCGGTGCACCGTCTCCTGCCCGAAATGGCTGAGCAGCTTCGCCCCGCCGCCCTGCATGGCGCCATGGGTGAGGGTGGAAATCTGCCCCGGCTGGCCGATTTTCTCGTCCCAGAGCGAAATCAGCGCCCCGCCATGCGGCAGCTCGCTGAGAAAGGCGGGCGGGTCGATGCCGTATTGCTGCGCCTGCATCCACCATTCCCGCGCCGCATGCGCGTCCATCGAGAAGGGGATGGCGATGACGATGGCCGGCAGCACGAACACCACCACCACGGCCAGCACGAAGAGCGCCGGCAGCAAAACCCGCCGATGCCCCGGCCAGCGCGCGGCGGTGCGGCGGAAGGCCGGCCACAGCGCGATGGAAAAAATCGCCGTCCAGGCCAAGGCGGGGAGAAACTCACGCAAGGTGAACAGCCCGGCCAGCACCAGCAGCGCCACCGCGGCGAGGCTGCAATAGCCCTGGGTCCGGCTCATCCCCGCCTGCCCCTCGCGCAGCCAGGTTCCGGCCGGGGCGGCGTTGTCTTCCGTCATGTCGGTGTCATCTCCACAGATCCTCGTCTCTATCTGCGACAAGGCGCGGAAAAATCAATTAGAGCAACATCCGATCTACCCCGTCTGGCCGAGCAGCGCGCGCTTCAGCCCGGGGGCCTGCACATGCGGGCCGATGAACATGGCCAAAATCAATTTGGCGAATTCCGGGTCCGCGATCTGGCCGAGATAGTGGCTATTCTCATAGGCGTCGGCCTTGTCGTGCTGGAAGATGAACGTCACCGTCTCGCCGGCGGAAACCGCGTTCAGCGACGCGAGAAACCGGCTCAGCTCGGCTTGGTTGAGGCTGCACGGGGCCAAGCAGTTCGCCGCCAGCCCGGTGGCCCAGGCCTTGCGCACCTGCGGCGCGGCGACATTATGCACGAAATGCAGCTGCAGGATTTTCGGCGAGTCGGAATTCAGGATGGCGGCGGCGTTGCGGCTCGGATGCGCCAGATACAGCCCGGCGACATAGATATGCACGTGAAACAGCGAATAGGTGCGCAGCCCCATGCCGTTGAGCTGCAATTGGCGCGTGCCGAGCGTCTGGCTGTCCGGCAATTGCACGCCGGCCATCTCGGCGGCGCGCGCCTGCAGCCCCGTGACGCAGCTTAGAGCGAAAACGGCCGCGCAGAGGCGGGCTTTGCTGAAGCGGATCATCCGCAACCCTATAGGAGATTTTCGTCCGGCGCGGCGCGCGAAAAAACGCTGTCTTAACGGATCATAATCTCCTGGTACGGCTGCATTCACCTGGTGCGAGGGCCTGTCTGCCGTTAGGGCGGGAGGGGTTGAACCCACGCGCTCTATGTATGTTTCAGCGCGCCAAGCTGAACGCATCTTGTTCTAGGCCGCTGCCTCCAGCGCCTCCGCCGCTTCCAGCCAGGCCAGCTCCGCAGCCTCGATCTCGCCTTTCAGCTGTCCCAGACGCAGCGTGATCTTGCTCAGCTCGGCGGCCTTGGAGGCCGCGTAAATCCCCTGATCCGCCAGCTTGCCCTCCAGCAGCGCCTTCTCCGCCGTCAGCTTGTTCAACGCGCTCTCCGCCGCCTTCGCCGCCTTTTGCAAAGGCGCCAGCCGGGCGCGGGCCTGGGCGCGCTCGGCCTTGTCGTTCTTTTTCTCTTCCAGCTTTTTCGCCTGCGCCGGGGCGACGCGCTCGGACATTGTGGCGGCATAGGCGGCGAGATCGCCCTCGAACGGCGTCACCTTGCCCTGGCCCACCAGCAGCAGCCGGTCCGCCGCCAGCTCGACGATATAAGGGTCATGGCTGATCAGGATCACCGCCCCCTCGAAATCCGTCAGCGCCTTGATCAGCGAATCCCGGGCATCGATGTCGAGATGGTTGGTCGGCTCATCCAGGATCAAGAGATGCGGGGCATCGCGCGTGGCCAGCGCCAGCAGCAGCCGGGCTTTCTCGCCGCCGGACATCTGGCCCACCGGCGTATTCACCCGGTCCGCATCCAGCCCGAAGCGCGCCGCCTGGGCGCGCACCTGGGCGGGCAGCGCCTGCGGCAACGCGCGGGCGAGATGGTCATAGGGCGTGTCGCTCAGCACCAGATCATCCTCCTGATGTTGGGCGAAATACCCCACCCGCAGCCCCTTCACCCGGAATTCCCGGCCGCGCAACGCGCTGAGGCGCCCGGCCAGCAGCTTCGCCAGGGTGGATTTGCCGTTGCCGTTCTGCCCGAGCAGCGCGATGCGGTCTTCCATGTCGATCCGCAGCGACACCCCGCTCAGCACCGCCTTGCCGTCATAACCGATATCGACCCCTTCCAGCTGCAGCATCGGCGGCGGCAGCTCCTCCGGCGAGGGGAAGGAGAAGGGCACCGATTGCGCCTCCACCACGGCATCAATCTGCGGCAATTTCTCCAGCGCCTTCAACCGGCTCTGCGCCTGCCGGGCCTTGGTGGCCTTGGCGCGGAAGCGGTCGACGAAGGCCTGCATATGGGCGCGCTGGGCGGCGACGCGCTCGGCCGCACGGGCCTGCTGCATCGCCCGCTCGGTCTTGATCCGCACGAATTCGGCGAAGCCGCCCGGGGTGAGGTTGAGCTTGCCGGCTTCCAGATGCACAGTCGCCTCCACCGCCTTATCCAGAAGCTGGCGGTCATGGCTGACCAGCAGGATGGCGCCGGGGAATTTCTGCAGATAGCCCTCCAGCCAGAGCGTGGCTTCCAGATCCAGATGGTTGGTCGGCTCATCGAGCAGCAAAAGGTCCGGTTCGGCGAACAGCACCGCGGCCAGCGCCACGCGCATGCGCCAGCCGCCGGAATAGGAACTCATCGGCCGCGCCTGCCAGTCCTCGTTGAAGCCGAGCCCGGAGAGGATGCCCGCCGCGCGGGCCGGGGCGCTGTCGGCCTGGATGGCCAGCAGGCGGTCATGGATTTCCGCCAGCTTTTCCGCCGGGGTGGCGGGGTTTTCGGCGGCCTCCAGCAGTGCCGCGCGCTCGGTATCGGCGGCCAGCACCACCTCCAGCGGGGTGATCGTCCCGCCCGGGGCTTCCTGCGCCACGTAGCCCAGCCGCACCCGGTTGCCCAGCATCACCTTGCCGCCATCCGGCCGCAGCACCCCGGCGATCAGTTTCAGCAGCGTGGATTTGCCCGCCCCATTGCGGCCGATCAGCCCGACATGCTTGCCCTCATCCAGCAGCAGCGAGGCATGCTCCAGCAGCGGCCGGCCGGCGATGGAGAAGGACAGGTCTTCAAGGCGCAGAACACTCATGGGCTTCCCTGTATATTAACCTGCCAGGGCTTGCTACGCCTGGGCCGCCCGGCTATTGCGCGCGCAACATCCTTTAGGAAAGCGAGTATCATGGCCACTGAGCGCACCCTCTCCATCATCAAGCCGGACGCGACCCGCCGCAACCTGACCGGCAAGATCAACGCCAAGTTCGAAGAGGCCGGCCTGACCATCGCCGCCTCCAAGCGCCTGCACCTGACCAAGGCCCAGGCCGAGGCGTTCTATGCCGTGCATGCCGCCCGCCCGTTCTTCAATGATCTGGTCTCCTTCATGATCTCCGGCCCGGTGGTGGCGCAGGTGCTGCAGGGTGAGAACGCCATCGCCAAGAACCGCGAGATCATGGGTGCGACCAACCCGGCGAACGCCGAGCCCGGCACCATCCGCAAGGAATTCGCCGAGTCGATCGAAGCGAACTCCGTGCACGGTTCCGACAGCCCGGAAGCCGCCGCGCAGGAAATCTCCTTCTTCTTCGCCGCGATCGAGATCGTCGCGTAATCAGCCTCCAGGCTGATGCCTAAAAAACCCGCCGGGTCTCCCGGCGGGTTTTTTTCATGGCTGAGGTCAGGGCCTGATCTCAACCGTCAGCCGCGCATCGTCGGGCGGGGTTTTCAGCCCGTGCAGATCAATCGCCAAACGCTGCCCCGGCCGCAGCGTCACCCAGCGCCGATACAGCACCGCCTCCCCAGCCAGGATGCGCAGCAGCCCCTTCACCGGCGCCACCGGATGCACCAGCAGCCGCCCGCGCAGCGGCACCACATGCGCCAGCATCTGCGGCGTGACCCGCGCCACCCCGTCGCCGGGCAGAACCGCCAGCCCGCCCTCCCAGGAGGGCAGTCCGCCTTCCAGATCATCCGCGATATAATCGCCGACCAGGCGCCCCGCCCCGGCGGCATCGCCCTGCCCGGGCACCTGTTCCACCACATCCCCGGCGGCGAAAAAGGCGGGGTCGGTGCAGCGGCCATATTGGTCCTGGATCAGCCCGGAGGCGTCCCAGCCGAGATGGCTCTGCCGGGCCAGACCGGCCTCCGCCACCCAGCAGCCGGAGAGCAACACGCCATCGCAGGCCAGGCTGCCGCCATCCGATAATCGTAGCGTTTCGATTTTTGGGCCGGCTTCGGCCCGCTCCGGCCAGCGCGTCTCGAACAGCCTGATCCGGTATCGTAGCGCTGCGATTTTTAGCCCCAACGCAGCGCGCTCCCCCGCCGCGCTGGCCAGCAGCCCCGCCGGGCGCAGGCCGAGACGGGCACAGAGCGCCAGCGCCTCCGGGGCGCGCGGCGAGAGGCCGAGAAGCGCCGGGCGCTGGAATGGCAGTGCGCCGGGGGTGAGCGCATCGAGCGTCACCGCCCCCGGCCAGGGCGGCTCCTGGCGTGCGCCCATCGCCAGCAGCACGCGCCGGGCGCGCAGCCGGGTTGGCCCGTCCGGCGCCGCGATCTCCAGCCCACCGTTGGGATCCAGGGCCCGCACCTCATGCCCCAGCCGCAACTCTACCCCTGGCAGAGGCCGCGGCAGGGCCACCGCGCCACGGCGCTCCAGCAGCAATATCCGCCGCACCCCGCGCGCCTGCAGCCGCCGCGCCGCCGCGACTCCGGCCTCTCCGGCGCCGATGATGGCGGCGTCGATCATTGGCTTTGCGCGCTTTGTGTCATCATGCCCATGCCGCCATCAGGGCCCGGTTTGCCGCGCGGCGTCAACCAAGCGACGGATTTCCGCCCGGCATTGGTTGAAAAGCGAAACTGCCCATGGCCAAATAGATGAACGCAATTATATTGCGTGAAACCTGACCCGGATTATGCATGCAGACCGAGACCGACGCCCTCATCCTCGATGAAATCGACCGCAAGATCCTCGCGGAATTGCAGGAGGATGGGCGCATGACCAATGTCGAGCTGGCCAGGCGGGCCGGCATCTCGCCCCCGCCCTGCCTGCGCCGGGTGCGCCGGCTGGAGGAGGCCGGCTATATCAAAGGCTACCATGCCGACACCGACGGCCATAAGCTGGGCTGGCAGATCGCCTTCTTCGTCGTCGTCGGGCTGGAGAGCCAGAAGCTTTCGGTGCTGGAGGCGTTCGAGGCCTTCGTCGCCGGCTGGCCGGAGGTGCGCGAGTGCCACATGATCCGCGGCGGCGGGGATTTCCTGCTGAAACTGGTGGCGCGGGATGCGGCGCATGAAAACCAGCTGACCCAGCGCCTGACCAACGCCCCCACCGTGGCCCGGGTGCAGACGCTGCAGACCATCCGCACCAGCCGCGCCCTCTCCGGCGTGCCGATGGACCGGCTGCATGGCTGAGGCGGGGCTCATCCTCCTCACGCTGCTGGTGGGGGGGATGTGCGCCTATATCCCGGCCGAGCTGCCGTTTCTGCTACCCTTCGTCTTCAACCCGATCGTCTTTCTCGGCTGCCTGCTGCTTGGCCTCTGGTACTGGCGCGGGCTGCGCCGGCTGGCGGAAAAGCCCGGGCGCGTGCGGCAGGGGTTTTTCTGGCTGGGGCTGCTCGGCACCTGGTTCGTGCTGCAGACGCATTTCGAATATCTCGCCCAGCATATGTTCTTCCTCAACCGCGCCCAGGCGCTGATGCTGGGGATGATCGCGCCTTTCTGCGCCGGCATTTCCTGGCCGGGGGCGGTGTTGGCGGCGGGGGCGCCGGGGCGGGTTGTGGCCGCCGCGCGCCGGCTCTGGCGGCCTTTGCGCCCGCTCACCCATCCGCTGGCGGCGATGGTGGTGTTTCTGTTCAGCTCCGACATCTGGCTGATCCCAGACGTGCATTTCGCCGCGATGATCGACCCGTTTCTGTATGGGGTGATGAATCTCTCCTGCCTCGCCGGCGGGGTGCTGTTCTGGATGGTGGTGCTGGACCCGCGCCCGCAGCCGCCTTGCCGGTTTTCCTACCTCACCCGGGCGGGCACCGGGTTTTTCGTGATGTTTCCGCAAATCGCCATCGGCGCCTATATCGCGCTGACCGGGCGGGATCTGTTCTCCTTCTATGAGCTGTGCGGGCGGCTGTTCCCGACCATCTCTTCCGCCCATGACCAGATGCTGGGCGGGATCATCGAATGGATCCCCTCGGGCATGATGAATGTGGCGGCGCTGATCATCACGCTGAATGCGCTGAGGCTGGCGGAGATGAAGCTGGATGCGACGATCGAGGCGCCGAAGGGGGCGAAGATCTATGAGGCGAAATGGACCGGGCGCTGAGATAAAATAAAAATTTTGGGGCTATCCCAGATAAGTGTCAGGCTTCTGCCTGCAACGCCTTGAAGGGCCAAGATAATGGCCAGATGAATGAAGATCTGGAACAGCCCCAAAGTTCTTTGGTGCCGCTTTTTTTCATATATGGCTCCTAACCGGTTTCCGCCGTCACCAGCAGCCGGACATTATGGCTGTTCAGGCTGCTCGCCAGATTTTCGGGCGGCGTGGCGTCGGTCACCAGCGTGCCGATCTGCGTCCAGCTGGCATAGCGTGTGGCGAATTGCTGGTTGAACTTGCCTTGGTCCGCCACGACGATGGATTTGGCGCTGCGCCCGAGCATGGCGGCATTCACCGCCGCGGTTTCCGCCAGGGCGTTGTTCGGCCCGTCCTGATCCACGCCGCTGGCGCCGAGAATGACATAGTCGGCATAGAGATTTTGCAGAAAGACGATGGCATGGCCGCCGAACACGCAGGCTTCCGCGGCATGATACAGGCCGGGGATCAGCATCACCTCGATCGAGCTGTTGCTGGCAAGCGCCGCGGCGACGCCGCAGGAATGGGTGGTGACCATGATATTGTCGAGCCGCGCGGCAATTTCGCGGGCCACATGCTCGACCGTGGCGCCGCTGCCCAGCAGCAGGGAGCGTGCATCCCCCACGAGCCTGGTGGCGGCCTGCGCGATGCGCCGGCGTTCCTGCAGATTGATCAGCTTGCGTTCGGCGATGCCGGGCTCGCTGCCCTGCGGGCGTACCGCACCGCCATAGGTGCGGTTGAGCAGCCCGGCCTCGGTCAGCTCATCCAGATCCCGGCGAATGGTTTCGGTTGAGACCTGCAAGGACGATGCCAACTCGGCCACGCGCAGGCTGGGAGCTTGGCCGAGCGCGTCGAGAATCTTGGCTTGCCGGTCTCGCTTCTCCTGCCTCATTCCATCACCGCTGAGATTGCGCGTTAGTATGATTGCTGAGTCGGAATTATGCAAATATTGGAATTACAATAAATTTCCCTGACTCTTGTTAGAGCATCTCAATAATTAAAAGGAGCCCGGAGAAAATACCCAAATCCCTCATCAGATCACGCGAATTTGAGAATTAAAAAACCACCCACAAGGATGATCGCGAACAGGGCCGTTAACAATCCCAGCCGTTTTTCGATAAAAACCCGTGCCGGATCGCCGAACAGGCGCAGCAGAATCGCCTCCAGAAAGAAGCGGACGCCGCGCGTGATCAGGCTCAGCCCCATGAACAGCCAGAAATTGAACTTCGCCGCCCCGGCGGCGATGGTGACGATTTTATAGGGAATCGGCGTTAAACCCTTCACCAGAATGATCGCCGCGCCGTAGGTGGCGAATTTCCGCTGAAAGGCCGCGAAGGCGGCATCGTAATGGTAGAAATGAATGATCGGCTGCGCCAGCTTGACGAACAGCGCATAGCCCAGCGCATAGCCGATGGCGCCGCCCAGCACGCTGCCCAGCGTCGCGATCGCGGCGAACAGCAGGGCCCGGCGCGGCTTCGCCAGCGCCATCGGGATCAGCAGCACATCCGGCGGCAACGGGAAAACGCTGGCCTCCGCCATCGCCACCAGAAACAGCCAGAGCGGGGCCAGCGGGCGGGCGCTGAGATCCAGCGCCCAGTCATAAAGCCGACGCAGCATGCCGGATCAGTTGCTCTGCAGGATCACGGAGCGGTGGCGCAGCTGGTCCATCATCTGCTCGGATTCCAGCTGCACCCGCCGGTCGACGATCATGTTGGCGATCTGATCGTCCGGCGGCAGCTGGGCCTTTTCCTGGGTGCGGTTGCAGATCATCACCACCGAGACACCGGCGGCTTCCACCAGCGGCCGGCTCAGCGTGTTCAGCGGCAGATTGGCGAGAATCTGCTGGAAGGCCGGCGGGGTGACGGTGGCGAGATTGACCGGGCCGGGATTGGCCGGATGCACATTGCCGTAAGACGCGTTCAGCGCTTCCACCGCGGCGCAGCTCTTGGCCTGCTGCGCCTTGGCCATGAAGGCGTTGATGAAACTGATCTGCGCCGGGCCAAGCTGGCCGCCGCTGATGGGCTGCGGATACTGCCCATAGGCCTGGCGCATATCCAGGATGGTCTGCAGCGCGTCGCCCTCGTCATGCTTGGCGATCAGCTGCACGATCTCGAAGCCGCCGGGCACGCGGATCGGGTTGGAGATCGCGCCGATGGGCATGATCTTCACCGTCGCCGCCACTTGCGGGTCGAGCTGGCTGAGCTGCACGAAGCCTTCATCGCCGCCGGCGAGGGCGGTTTGTGCCTGGGAGAACTGCGCCGCGACGATCGGGAAGGGCGCGCCCTTATGCAGCTGCGCGATCACGGTGTTGGCGAAAGTCTCGGCCGGGGCCTCGTCGCTGGGGTCGGTGACGGGGATGAAGATTTCGGCGAGATGATATTGGGTGGCGCCAAGGCTGGCCTGCAAGGCGGTCTTCTGTGCCGCCAGGTCGCCGGGGGTGGGCTGCAGCCCCGGGCCCAGCACCTTGTGCAGCACCTGCTGCCAGCCGAGCGAGGTGCGGATCTGCGCCAGCAAGGTGGAATAGGGCACCCCGGCCGCTTCCAGCTTGCTCTGCAGCCCGCCCGGCGCCATGCCGTTGCCCTTCTCGATATTGGAGATGGCGTTTTCCACCTCCTCATCGGAGATATTGATGTTGAGCTTGTCGATCTCCTGCTGCTGCAGGGTCTGGTCGATCAGCTGCTTGGTCACTTGCGGGGCGAGGCGGGCGATGAGATCCGGCGTCGGGTGGATGCCCATGGTCAGGGCCAGCAGCTGGGCGCGCGCGGCGACATCCTGGGTGGTGATGACCTGGCCATTGACCACGGCGGCCATGCCGACGGCACCGGGGGCTGCGATTGGCGCCGGGGCGGGGGCTGGTTGGGCCAAGGCCGGGGCGGTGCAGACCGTGGCGAGAAGAGCGGCGCGGAGCAGGAATTTCATAGGGCGTTGAATCCGACGGTTCCAAGGGTTTTGAAATTGAACTGCAGGAGCACCGCGGTGCTGCCATTGTCCAGGTTGAAAGAGGTGAAGCGCTTATAGAACAGCAGGTTGACGCCGAAACAGTCATTCTGCCAGCCGATATCGGCATTGACGACGTCAAATTTCCCGGTTTTCAGGTTGCGCTGGCCGCCGCCGGAGAGGTTCCATTGGCCGACCTGGCTGGAGACGTTCAGCGTCGCTTCCTGGCGCGGGGTGAAATAGGCGGCGGGCGGGTTCAGCGTGTCCACCTCGCCCAGCACGGTATTGTCGTACAGCGCGTAAGGGTTGGTGCTGGTATAGAGATAGCCGCCGGAGACGCGCAGCCTGGCCGGGCCGACATTCGCGGTGACATCGGTCATCCGGTTGCCCAGGCTCGTATGCGAGAAGCGGCCGCGATAGGTGATGTTGAGCCAGCTGGTCGGCGCCACCACGGCGCGGGCGACGATGTCCGAGGCATTGTCGGTCAGGCCGGAGGCGGGGAGATAGACCGAGTCCTTGTGGAAGCGGTAGGACTGGCCGATCAGCCCGTCCAGCGTCATCCCGCCGGGCAGATACCAGGCGGCATGCATGGCGTAATCCACCCGCGAGCCGCCTTCCAGCCGGTCGATGCCGGGATAGCGGTTGAGCGCGAACAGGTTGGCATCCGAGAATTCCAGATCCAGGCTGTCCTCGTTCGGGATGCGGTCATTCTGCGAAATACCGATATTCGGCGAGGCGACCAGCTGCACGATTGGCTCGATCAGCTGGCTGCCCCAGCGCGCGGTCGGGCGCATCAAGGGCCAGCGCAGCATCACCGCGCCGTAAGGCTGGGCGCGGCCAATGCTGGCCTGCTGGTCCTCGCTGTAATTGGGCTGCTGGTTCAGCTTGTCGGCATTGTAATAGGCGGCGTCCAGCTGCAGCCGCGCGGTGCCGATGATGCCGGCCGGCAAGGTGAAGGGCACGGAATAAGAGGGGATGAAGGCGAGGCGGCGGGTATTGGTGCCGACATCGCGCATCACGTTGAAGAAGCTGGTATCGATCTTCAGCGTGCCGTTCAGCGGCCCGCTCGGCGGCGAGACGTAATGATACTGCGCATAGGGCCCGACGATCGGCAGCTCGCTTTGATTCACCGAGGCGACCAGCCCCTGATAGGTCTGCGCATCGATCCGCGCATAGGAGCTGGCGGTGAAGCCCTCCAGGAAGACGTTGCTCTCCAGATAGGAGGCGTTGGGCAGGATCGAGAAATCGTCGAGATATTGCGGGTTGGAGGCGCGGTTGTAGGAGAAGCCGGCGCGCCAGTTCTGGTTCAGATCGAAGGTGCCGTTGGCGAAGACACTGTCGCCGAATTCGCCGCGATCCTGGCCGCCGGAGAGTTTCACATCGAGATAGCCCTGGTTGAAGGCCTCGCGGAAATGCGCCTTCAGCGCCGGGCCCTGCTTGGTGGCCAGCACCGGGGTGAGGGTGACATCGGCGGTTTTGCCCAGGGTAAGATAATACGGGATGACCGCGAAGGCGCCGAGCTGCGAGGTGGCGCCGCCGCTGGGGATCAGGAAGCCGCTCTGGCGTTTCACCGAGGGGTCGGGCTCGGACAGATAAGGCAGCCAGAACACCGGGATGCCCTTCATCAGCAGCGTGGCGTCGCGGAACTCGATCATTTTATGTTCGAGGTCGCGGGTGGCGCTGGCGGCGCGGATCGCCCAGGTCGGGGGTGAGCGGGGATCGCTCTTGCAGAGATCGCAGGCGGAATAGACCGGCTTCGACAGCTCATCGAGCTTGGCATCGTAGCGCCGGCCGCCATTGGCGATGATGCGGGCATTCTGCGCCAGCCTTGCGGCCACCGCCTCCATCACCCCGTCCTTCATGTTGTGCGAGAGCACCACATGCTCGGCATAGACGGTATTGCTGCCGTCCGGCTGGGTCAGCACCACATGGCCGTCGGCGGTGACGACATTGGTGGCGCGGTTGATCGTCACCTTGTCGGCATGCAGGGTCTGGCCGTTCTGGATGGCGACGACATGGCCGGTGGCGGTGATAATCTTGCCGGTTTTGTCATAGGACAGGCTGTCGGCGGTGAAGCTCACCGGGGCGTTCTTGTCCCCGGAGGCGGATGAGCCGGTGGCGAGCGTGCCGATGGATTGGGCGAGCGCGGAACCACCGAGGGCCGTGGCGGCGGCGCCGCTCAGAGCGGTGGTGGCGAGCAGGAGCAGAAACTTGCCGGTGCGGGTCATGGTTCAGCCATCTTCCAGATGCAGCAACAAGGCAAGCGCCAAAAACAATCCGGCCAGCGCCGGGGCCCAGGCGGCGAGGCTGACGGGGATGGCGCCGGAGGTGCCGAACTGGTTGGCGACCTCGGAGATCATGAACAGGGCGAATCCGAAACTCACGCCGGAGACCAGCATGGTTCCCGCCCCGCCGCGCCGCGAGGGGCGCATGGAAAATCCCGCCGCGACCAGCGCCATGGTGGCGCAGAGCAGCGGCAGGGCCAGCAACGTCTGGAAGGCCAGCTCATGCTGGGTGGCGGAGAAGCCGGAGCGCTTGAGCAGATGGATGAAGCCCGGCAACGCCCAGAAGGAGAGGGCGTTGGGCGAGGCGAAGCTTTCCTGCACCCGGTTGACGGTGAGGTCCGTGGGGAAATTCATCTCCGCCACCAGCTGCGGGGCCTGGTCGGGTTTCAGCACCGAGACGTTTTTCAGCGCCCAGTTGCCGCTGGAGAGGGTGGCGCTGCGCGCCTCCAGCCGTTCCAGCAGGCTGGTCTGCGGGTCCAGCCGCAGGATCGAGACCTGGTCGGCCGCCAGCTCGCGGCCCTTCAGCGTCACATCGTTCGCGTGCAGCACGGCGATGCCGCCGGGCACCAGCCCGCTATCGGTCTGGCGCACCCAGAGCGAGCCGCCATTCAGCGAGAGCGGGCCGCCGGAGGGTTTCAGATAGGCGTTATAGATCTGCTCGCCGCGCCCATACATCAGCGCCGAAAGCGGGCTGACCAGGGTGGTGCAGACCAGCCCGAGCGCGCAGGCCGCCAGCACCGGGGTGGAGAGGAACTGCCAGGCGGAGATGCCGGCGGCGCGCGCCACCACCAGCTCGGAGGAGCGGGCCAGGCGCCAGAAGGCGTAGATGCCGCCCAGCAGCACCGCGAAGGGCATGATCTGCATCATGCTCCACGGCAATCGCAGCGCTTCGATTTCCAGGATGATACCGAAGCTGGCGGCCGGCGCGGTGGCGGATTCGCGCAGCAGCTCCAGAAAATCGAACAAGGCGACCAGCCCGGTGAGCCCGGCGGTCATCGCCAGCACGGCGGTGGCGAAATGCCGGCCGAAATACCAGGACAGCGTGAGCGGAAACCTCATGCCCGCGGCGCACCCTGGCGCAGCAGCAGATAGAGCGAGACCAGCCCGGGAATGACCGCCCAGACCCAGATCAACGGCAGCAAGGCGAGGTTGCGGGCGGCGAGGTTGTTCACCCCCAGCCCCAGCGCCACCAGGGCGGTGACGATGACCACGGCGCCGATGATGCGGGTGATGCCGCCATGGCGGCGGAAGGTGCCGCCAAGGGCGGCCACCAGCGCCACCAGCGTATAGCCGAGGGTGGAGAGCGGGGCGGTGAGGCGGCGCTGCGCCTCGACGATCCATTTCGCGCGGTCCCCGGCCTCCATTGTCGCGGGCGGGTGCAGCAGCGCGCCCAGAGGTTCCTCGGCGGCGTCGTTATCCACCGGCCCGCCCGCCCGCGCGGCCTGGGCCAGGGACAGCGTGTTGCGCTCGAAGGTCAGCATGTCCAGCTGGCCGGTCTTCGGGTCGATCTGCTCGCGTGAGCCATTTTCCAGCACCACCACCGGGCCTTGCGCGGTGGTGATCAGCTCGCCGGTGCGCGCCAGGATGGTCGCCGGGGCGTTGGGGTCGCGGTTATCCTCGATGATGATCCCCTTGAGCCCGCCGGCCGGATCGCGGGATTGCACATAGACCATGATATTCGCTGAAACCGGGGTGAAGACCCCGGGCTCCAGCAGGAAGGCGGCGATCTGGTTGCGGATCTCGTACTGATAGGTGCGGAAGGTGGATAAGGTGGCCGGCACCACGCCCAGGCTCAGCCCATAGCCCAGCAGCGTCACCGCCAGCGCCAGCGCCAGCGCCGGGCGGGCGAGCTTGAGGTCCGACAGGCCGATGCCGCGCATGATGGTCAGTTCACGGTCGCCGGAGAGCCGGACATAGATGAACAGCACCACGATGAAGCAGGTGATCGGCAGGATGGTGGAGAGAAAGCTCGGCACCAGCAGCGCTGTCAGCTTCACGAACACGAACGGGGAAAGCCCGTGGCTGACGATGATCTGGATGAAGCGCAGCGACTGGGTCAGCCAGATCAGCGCCACCAGGCCGGTGGTGACCAGCGCCAGAGCCAGCGCCAGCTGGCTCAGCACATAACGGTCCAGTCGGTGGAGGAAGGGCAAGGCTTGCATCTCGGCTGCATCTCTGGCCGGGCGCGGGGGCAATGGCAAGACTGGGTGTTGCGGTTGGAACATGCCGTGACAAAACAGTCAGGAAACGGCAAAATTTTGCTTTGCACATGCCACAAAAAATCGTTGTATTTACCACAATGCAATAAGGTGGCGAAATAATGTGCTGTGCGGGCACGTCCGCGGTTTATCTGACGGATGGCGGAGTTTGCGGGGTTGTGACAGGTCCAACACTTAAGGTTGCGTTATGGCACGGGTGAAGGCGCTTGCGCGTCCGCGCCTGGCGCCGACGGACGATATGGAGGCGCAGGCCGGGCGCCTCCAGGCCCGGCTGCGCCGCTTCGGCTCCCCCGCCGCCTTGCATTACGACAAGCCGGTGGAAATCGTGCGCGGCGATGGCGCGCTTTTGTTCGATGTCGCCGGCCAGCCTTATCTGGATTTTCACGCCAAGGGCGTACTGGTCGGGCATGGCAACCCGGATGTCGCCTCCGCCGTGGCGGCGCAGACCGCGCGGCTGAACGTGCAGACCCGTTATCTGCACGATCTGGTCGATGGCTACGCCGAAAGGCTGCTGACGCTGTTTCCCGCACCGCTGGACAATGTGGTGATGACCAATTCCGGCAGCGAGGCGATGGATCTGGCGCTGCGCACGGCCCGGCTGGTGACCGGCCGGCAGGGGGTCATCGTCACGAGCGGCGCCAGCCATGGACGCACCAGCGCGGCGGCGGAGATCTCGCCGCTCTTCGCGCCGCGCGGCCTGCCGACCTATGTGCGCACCATTCCGGCCCCCAACCTGGCGATGGCCGGCAACCAGAAATTGTCGGCCTGGTTCGCGGTGCAGGTGCGTGAGGCGGCGCAGAGCCTGGCCGCCAGCGGTGCCGGCGTGGCGGCGCTGGTGGTGGACAGCGTTTTCGCCTCCGATGGCGTCTTTACCGATCCGCCGGGCTTTCTGGCCGAGGCGGCGGAGGCGGTGCGGGCCGCTGGCGGCCTGTTCATCGCCGATGAGGGCCGTGCCGGATTTGGCCGCGTGGGCGGCGTCATGTGGGGATTTGCCCGGCATGAGATGGTGCCGGATATCGTCGTGCTCGGCCGCGCCCTGGGCAATGGCTATCCGTCCGGCGCCATGCTCACCCGGCCGGATTATTTGACCCGCGCCGCCGAGGAGGCGCCGTTTTTCGCCAGTTTCGGCGCCAATCCGGTTGCCGCCGCGGCCGGCCAGGCGGTGCTGGAGACGATCGCCGAGGAGGGGTTGCTGCGCCATGCCGCCCGCGCCGGCGAGCATCTGCGTCGCGGCCTGAACAGCCTGGCGAAGAGTTTCATGCGCGTCGACATGGTGCGCGGGGCCGGGCTGATTCTGGGCGTGGACATCGCCAATCCGGAAAATGGCGAGCCGGACCCCGCCGGGGCGCGGCAGATCGTCAATATGATGAGGCAGAATTTCGTGCTGCTCGGCATTGGCGGCGTCCATGGGCAGACGTTGAAACTCTGCCCGCCGCTCTGTGTCAGCCTGGGGCAGCTGGATCTTTTCCTGGAAAAATTCCGCGCCGTGCTCGCGGCGATGGGCTGAGCCGCACCGGCCGGGGTGCGCCTATGCGTGCCGATGCCTCGACATCTGGCTGTCACATCGCTAGTTGGAGCGCGGGATCAGCAAGGCGGGACTTCTATGATTGACGATGACAAGCCGCATGAGGAGTGCGGCGTTTTCGGCGCCTGGAATGTGGCGGATGCGGCGGCGATCACGGCGCTCGGGCTGCATGCGCTGCAGCATCGCGGCCAGGAGGCGACCGGCATCGTCACCCATGACGGCGTGCGCTTTCATTCGCATAAGGGCCTCGGCCTGGTCGGCGATAATTACGGCGATGCCAAGGTGATGGCGGGGCTGCCCGGGGCGCGCGCCATCGGCCATAACCGCTACGCCACCACCGGCGACACCGTGCTGCGCAATGTGCAGCCTTTGTTCGCGGAATTCGAGTTCGGCGGCTTCGCCGTCGGCCATAACGGCAACCTCACCAACGCGCATACGCTGCGCAAGGCGCTGACCCGCCGGGGCTGCCTGTTCCAGTCCACCATGGACTCGGAAGTGTTCGTGCATCTGATCGCGATTTCGCTCTATGCCAATGTGGTCGACCGGCTGATCGATGCGATCAAGCAGGTGATCGGCGCCTATTCGCTGGTGGCGCTGACCAATGAGCAGCTGATCGGCGTGCGCGACCCGCTGGGCGTGCGCCCGCTGGTGCTGGGCAAGCTCTCCGGCGCGGATGGCAAGCCGGGCTGGGTGCTGGCTTCCGAGAGCTGCGGCCTCGATATTGTCGGCGCGGAATTCGTGCGCGACATCGACCCCGGCGAGATCGTGCTGATCGATGATAGCGGCGTGCAGAGCATCAAGCCCTTCGCGCCCACCAATCCGCGCTTCTGCGTGTTTGAATATATCTATTTCGCCCGCCCCGATTCGATCATGGAAGGCAACTCCGTCTACACCGCGCGCAAGAAGATCGGCGCACAGCTGGCGCTGGAAGCCCCGGCCAAGGCCGATGTGGTGGTGCCGGTGCCTGATTCCGGCGTGCCCTCCGCCATGGGCTTCGCCGAGGCGGCGGGGATTCCCTTTGAACTCGGCATCATCCGCAACCATTATGTCGGCCGCACCTTCATCGAGCCGACGGATCAGATCCGCCATCTTGGCGTGCGGCTCAAACATTCGGCCAACCGTGCCATGATCGAAGGCAAGAGCGTGGTGCTGGTGGATGATTCCATCGTGCGCGGCACCACCAGCCAGAAAATCGTGGCGATGGTGCGCCAGGCCGGGGCGAAGGAGGTGCATATGCGCATCGCCGGCCCGCCGACCACCCATTCCTGCTTCTACGGCATCGACACGCCCGAGCGCGGCAAGCTGCTGGCGGCGCGCAATTCCGTGGAAGAGATGGCCAGGCTGATCGGCGTCGACAGCCTCGCCTTCATCTCCATCGACGGGCTTTACAAGGCGCTGGGCAAGGAAGGCCGCGACCCGGCGGCGCCGGCCTTCTGCGATGCCTGCTTCACCGGCGATTATCCAATCTCGCTCACCGACAATGCCGAGACCCGCGAGGCGCGGCCCAGCCTGCTGGCCGAACTCAGCTAAAGCAGCATCCGATCAAACGGATTCGTTTGATCGGATAAAGTTGCTCCCTCAAACAAAAAGCTAGCGCGCATGCGCAAGCTGGCGGCTGGCGGCGGGCGCGGGCGCTGAGAGCTCGAAAAGCAGCAGCAGGCCGCTCAGCTGTTTCGCCTGCGCTTCCAGCGTGTGGATCACCGCCGTCGCTTCCTCCACCATGGCGGCATTTTGCTGGGTCACCTGGTCCAGATCGGTCACCGCGCTGCTGACCTCGCGCAGGCTCGCCGCCTGCTGCACGGTTTTGCCGGAAATATCCTGCACTGCCTGGTCGATCTGCTTCACCTCGTCGACGATATGCCCCATCAACCCGTTCACGTCGCGCACCAGCCTGACGCCGGTTTCCACCTCGGCGCCGGCATTGGCGATCAGCGCCTTGATCTCCTTGGAGGCATCGGCGGAGCGCTGGGCGAGGCTGCGGATTTCGGTGGCGACCACGGCAAAGCCGCGTCCCGCCTCGCCGGCGCGCGCCGCCTCCACCCCGGCATTGAGCGCCAGCAAATTGGTCTGGAAGGCGATTTCATCGATCACCCCGATGATTTCGGTGATCCTGGCGGAAGCGTCTTCGATCCGCTGCATCGCCGCGGTGGCCTGGTGCAGCACCTTGCCGGATTGATCCGCATGATCGCGCGCGCCGGTGGCCAGCCCCTGGGTCTGGGCGACGAAGGCGGCGGTGCTCTGCACCGAGCCGTTGATCTCATTGAGCGCCGCCGCGGTCTGCTCCAATGTCGCGGCCTGGCGCTCGGTCCGCTGGGATAGATCCTCCGAGGCCTGCATGATCTCCCGGGCCCCGCCGGAGACCTCGTCCGCCCCGGCCTGGATCGCCTGCATGGCCTGCGCGAAGGTTTCGAAGGCCTGGTTGAGATCCGCCCGCACGCCCTCGAACGCGGCCGCCAGCCTGGTGGTCACACGGTGGCCAAGGCGGCCTTTCGCCATGGCCGACAAGCCTTCGGAGAGGGCGTGCAGGGCTTCGCCCTGCGCGGCGGCGGCACAGCGCTGCTCGTCCTCGGCGAGGCGCCGCTGGTCCTCGTAGCTCTGCCGTTGCTCAACCGCCGCAAGCGTATCGGCGGCCGCCGCCTCATTCAGCCGTCCCAGCAGGGCAAGGCCGCCGGCGAAGCTCGCCGGCATACGGTTTTGCGTGGTCACGCTGGTTTTCAGCACCCCGACATAGAGCACGCCGATCACCTCGCCGGCGGCGAGCAGCGGTTCATAATAGCTGTAATAATCCTGGCCGAGGATCTGCGCCTCGCCCCGATAGGCGATTTTGCGGGTGAACAGCGCCTGATGCGCCGGGCCGGGGGCGAGCCTGGTGCCGATGGCCCGCTGCCCGTTCGGCTGGGTGACATTGGTGGCGATGCGTTCATCGCGCAGGAAAATCGTCGCGGTGCCGCCATGGGCGGCGCGGATGGAATCGACGATCTCGGTATTCCCATGCAGGCAGGTTTCGCCAAAAAACAGCTTGCCGTCCGCCAGCCGGGGCGGGCCGAGCCGGGCCAGGGCGGCGCGCAGCGCATCGATATTGCGGTCCAGCCCAAGCTGGGCGCGCACCGCCGCCTGCCGGGCGGTGGCCTCCGCCACCAGCCTGGAGAGGGCGCGCAGATCATCCCGCCGCTGGCGCCTGCACCACCAAATCCCGGCGGCGAGAGCCAAAAGTTCGAGACAAATCAAAGCGTATAGCATGAAAACCAGCCCCTTGTTGGGTTTCCAGCTGATTTTAATCGGCGCATGCTAAGCCGCGCTTAATGGAGGGGCAGGATTTGCCCGGCCGTGCCGAACCGGATAACAGCGCCGCATTCATCCCAGAGGCGGGACGCCCAGATGCGCGTGTTACAGATCATGGCCGGCGCCAAGAATGGCGGCGCCGAGCTTTACTCCACCGACATCATGCTCAGCCTGCACGAGGCGGGGCTGGAGCAGCGCATCGTCATGCGAAGCGCGGCGCCGCGCTTCGCCGAGCTGGCCAAGGCCGGGCTTTCGATGGCGCCCGAGGTGCTGGCCGCCCCCTTGCGCCCGCTGCAACGCCGGCGGCTGGCGCGGCTGATCCGCGATTATCAACCGGACATCATCCATTGCTGGATGCGAAGGGCGGTGAGCCTGGTCGCCCCCGGCGCCGCGCCGGCGATCATCGGCTGGTACGGAGATTATGAGGAGCAGCAAAAGCATTTCTCCGCCTGCACGGATTTCATCGGGGTGACGCAGGATCTGGTCCGCCACGCTTATGCGAGCGGCGCTGCCCCCGGCAGCGCGTTTTATGTGCCGACCTTCCCGTCGGTGGAAGAGGCGGCGCCGATTGCCAAGCAAACCCTCGGCACGCCGCCTGAGCGCAAGGCGCTGCTGATCCTCTCCCGGCTGCATCAGGTGAAGGGGATCGACACGGCCCTGCACGCGCTGGCGCAACTGCCCGATTGCGATCTCTGGATCGCCGGCTCCGGCCCGGAGGAGGCGGCGCTGAAGGCGCTGGCGGCGCGGCTGGGCGTGGCTGAGCGGGCGAAATTCCTGGGTTGGCGAAATGATCGCGGGGCGCTGCTGCGCGGCGCGGATATCTGCCTGCTGCCCTCGCGCTACGAGCCCTTCGGCACGGTGATATTGGATGCCTGGTCCACCGCCACCCCGTTCATCGCCTGCGAGTCGGACGGGCCGCGCGCCACCATCCGCAATGGCGAGAACGGCATGATGGTGCCGGCCGACGATCCCGCTTCGCTCGCCGGGGCGATTCGCGCGGTGCTGGACGATCCGGCCTTGCGCGCGCGCATCGCCCAGACCGGCCTTGCCGAATATCAGGCCGGTTTCACCCGCGCGGTGGTGACGCAGCGGATGCTGGAGACGTACCAGGCGATTCTGGCCCGGCACGCAGCGCCAGCAGCATCGGCAGCCAGATAATATACCAGAGCGGCGAGGGGCCCTTGATCACCTGGGTCAGGTCCGACAGGCCGGAGACCAGCGGCACGGCGAGCAGCGCCAGCGCCAGGGCGCGCTGAAAGCCGCGCTGCCGGCGCAGCACATGCCGGCAGAGCAGGATCTGGCAGAGCCCGTACAGCGCGAAGCCGACCAGCCCGCTATAGACCAGCAGCGAGAGATAAAGATTATGCGGGCTCGGATAGGCCGGGCAGGCGCCGTGCGGCAAGATCGGCAGCCGGGCGGACGGGCCATAGCCGATCACCGGCTGCGCCAGGAACAGCCCCCAGGCGGTGCGCCAGATGGTGATATGGCAATCCGTGCCGCGGGCCAGGAAATTGCCGATCACCGCTTTCACCCAGACCGGGCGCATCAGCACGACGCCCGCCAGCGCCGCCAGCGCGCAGAGCCCGGCAATGACCAGGGCCCGGAAGGCGCGCCAGCTGCTCAGCCCCAGCATCATCACCCCCACCGCCAGCGAGAGCAAAGCGGTGCGGCTGCCATTCAGCGGCAGATAGACCAGCATCGGCACCAAAGCGGTGGCGTAGAGCCAGCGCCGCGGCCCGGCCTCGGCGATGCGCCCCAGCGTCAGCAGCACGCAGATGACGATGACCGAGGCGCCCCAGACCGGGGTTTTCAGCGCCCCCCAGCCGCCGAGCCGGCCCGTCCAGTGGTCCTGCACCGCGAACAGCGCGATGGAGAGCAGCGCCGTCGGCACCGCGCAAAGGATGAAGGCGCTGACCGCGCGGCGGCGGGCGCTGGCATCCTGGCGGGTGGCGAAGTCGAAACAGAGCAGGAAGGCGAGGGTGCAGAGCGCATTCAGCAGCCAATAGCCATGGCCGTCCCCCTGGCCGGAAATATTGCGGTCCCAGGCGATGGTGAGGCTGGACCAGGCCCAGAGGGCGAGCATGGCCAGCAGCGGGCGGTTTGCGGCATCCGGCCGCGCACCGCGCCAGAGCTGCCAGCCTATGGTGGGCAGGCCGAGGATATAAAAGAAGGTGGACCAGGCGGCATTGCTGGGCAGCAGCAGCCCGGCCGCGAGGGTGAGCGGCAGCGCCAGGCGCGGTGTGAACAGAAAGCCAGGGTGCCAGCGTCGCCAGCCGGCCTCAACAGGGCGCATCGCAGCTTTGGAGGGGAGAGCCATATGCGCATGGCGATGGCGCAGCGATGCGGCAGGTGTCAAGGCCACCCCCGGGGCTGGCGGTTTCGTTGACTTCGCCGCCCCCTTCGCGTAACGCCGCAACCAGCCGTATATCAAGGACATCAGCCCGCCCATGCTCCGGATCGTGCATATCGGCTACGCCCCGGTATCGCTGAAAAGCCTCAACCAGCACGCCACCGGCATCAAGCTCTGCAACGGCTTCATCCGCAACGGGCATCAGGTGCTGGCGCTTTCGGACCGGGATCTGGCGCGTGGCTTCGGTTTTGGCCACAGGCGGCTGGGGCGCGGGCCGTTCAACCGGATGATCCGCGATTATTGCCGGGCGCATAGGCCAGAGCTGCTGGTGCTCGGCCATGCGGATATGGTGGATGCAGAGACGATTGCGGCCATTCGCGGTGATCTGCCGGGCTTGCGGGTGGTGCAATGGAATGTCGATCCGCTGTTCGAGCCGGATAATATCCGCCGTATCGAGGGCAAGCTGGGGGTGGTGGACCTGACTTTGGTGAGCACCGCCGGCGCCTCGATGGCCGCGCTGCGCCGCCCTGGCGTGCGGGTCGGCTTCATGCCCAATCCGGTGGATCTCTCGATCGAGCGCGGGCGGATGGATGAGGTGGAAACCCCGGATTTCGATATTTTCTATGCCTGCGGCAACCCCTCGCGCCCGCCGCGCCATGTCTGCGGGCAGGATTGGGATATGCGTGAGTTCGTGGCCGGGCTGCGGGCGCGGCTGCCGGGCCTGCGCTGGCTGACACCGGGGATCGACCGGCCCTTCCTCAATGGCGCGGCCTATCAGGCGGCGCTTTGCCAGGCCGGGATGGGGCTGAATATCAGCCGGCGGGGGGATGATTTCCTCTATAGCTCGGACCGGCTGGCGCATCTCACCGGCAATGGCCAGCTCGCCTTCATCGAGCGCGCCACCGGCTATGACCGGTTTTTCGGCGAGGATGAGATGGGGTTTTTCTCCTCGCTGGAGGAGCTGGCGGAGATGCTGGCGCGCTATAAGGCCGAGCCCCGGGCGCGGATGCGCGCGGCGGCGGCGGGGCGGGCGCGCTATGCGGAATTGTTCAATGAGCGCCGGGTGGCGGCCTATATCGTCGAGGCTGCTTTCGGCGAAACGCGGGAGAGCGACTATCCCTGGCCGGACCATCCGGCCTGAGGATTGTGCAACCTTGCCCCGCTCCGTCTTGCCCCTCTTCGTCTTGTTATGGTCCATTCCGGCGCTACATGCTGTCTTCGAATTCAGAATTTTAGGTGATTGAAAATGTCCGATCTCGTTCCTGTCACCGTCCTCACCGGCTATCTGGGGGCGGGCAAGACCACGTTGCTCAACCATCTGCTCACCGGCACGCATGGCAAGAAATATGCTGTCGTGATCAATGAGTTTGGTGAGCTGGGGGTGGATAACGACCTCGTCGTGGATAGCGATGAGGAAGTGTTCGAGATGAATAATGGCTGCATCTGCTGCACGGTGCGCGGCGATCTGATCCGCATCGTCAGCGGGCTGATGAAGCGCAGCCAGAAATTCGATGGCATCATCGTCGAGACCACCGGGCTGGCCAACCCGGCCCCGGTGGCGCAGACCTTCTTCGTGGACGAGGATGTGAAGGCCAAGACCCGGCTGGATGCGATCGTGACCGTGGTGGATGCCAAGCATTTCCTCACCCGGCTGGAGGATAGCCCGGAGGCGGCCGACCAGGTGGCGTTTGCCGATGTGATCGTGCTGAACAAGCTGGATCTGGTGACGCCGGAGGAGCTGGCGGCGGTGGAGGCGAAGATCAAATCCATCAACCCCTATGCGGTGATCAAAAAGACCACCAAGGGCGATGTGCCGGCGGATCAACTGCTGGGTCTGGGCGCGTTCGACCTCAAGCGCGTGCTGGCGAATGTGCCGGACTTCCTGGAAGAGGACAGCCACACCCATAATGAGCATCTGACCTCGATCAGCCTCTCCACCGACAAGCCGCTCTCGGCGCAGAAATTCAACACCTGGATCGGCCATATCTTGCAGAGCCAGGGGCAGAATATTCTGCGCACCAAGGGTATCCTGAATTATGAGGGCGAGGAGCGGCGCTTTGCCTTCCAGGCTGTGCATATGATCGCCGATGGGGATTTCCTGGCGCCCTGGAAGGCGGATGAAAAGCGGGTGAGCCGCATCGTCTTCATCGGCCGCGACCTCAACCGCCCGGCTTTGCGCCGGGGCTTTGAGAGCTGCGCTGCCTGAGCTGAACCATCTGAGCTGAGCGGCCATGCTGTGCCGGGATCTCGGCTGGGTCGAGCCCGGCGCGGCCTTCGCGGCGCTGGCGGAGGAGGCGCCGCTGGTGTTTCTGGACAGCGCCGCTGGCGGGGATGAGCGGGCGAAGCTCAGCTATATCGGGCTGGAGCCCTGCGCGGTGCTGGACCTGGCCCGGGCCGATGAGCTGCCGGGTTGGCTGGCTTCTGCCCGGCCCGAGGATGATGCCTGCCCGCCGGACTGGCCGTTTGCCTTCAAAGGCGGGGCGATGGGCTGGCTCGGCTATGGCGCCGGGCTGACGCAAGCCGGGATTGAGTCCCGCCACGCGCCGATTCCCGGCTTGCCCGAAGGCTGGTTCGGCATGTTCGATCTGGTGCTGGGGTTCGACCATGCGGCGCGACGGCTTTGCGTGCTGGCCGGGGATCGGCCAGGGCAGGGGGCGCAGGCGCGGATTGCGGCGCTGGCGGCCCGGCTGCGGCAACCCGCCGCGCTGCCGCCAGGGCCGAAGCCGGACTGGCAAGAGGAGACGCCGCGCGCGGCGTATGAGGCGCGGGTGGAGAGGGTGCGGGCTTATATCGGCGCCGGGGATGTGTTCCAGGCGAATTTCACCGCCCGCTTCACCGCCGCGCTGCCCCCGGGTTTTTCGCCCGCCGCTTATTATGCCGCCTTGCGCCGCCGCAGCCCCGCGCCGTTCGCGGCCTTTATCGAAACCGGGCGTGGGGCGGCCTTGTGCAGCGCCTCGCCGGAGCGGTTCTTGTCCGTGACTGCCGCCGGGGCGGTGGAGACGCGGCCGATCAAAGGCACCGCCCGGCGCGAGGCCTGCCCGCGGGAGGATGCGCGGGCCGCCGCTTCCTTGCGGGACAATCCGAAGGAGCGGGCGGAGAATCTGATGATCACCGATCTGCTGCGCAATGATCTCGGCCAGCTTTGCGAAATCGGCTCGGTGCAGGTGCCGGAACTCTTCGCGGTGGAAAGCTTTGCCCAGGCGCATCATCTGGTTTCCGCCGTCACCGGACAGCTGCGCCCCGGGGTGGGGGCGGCGGATCTGCTGCTGGCCTGCTCACCCGGCGGCTCCATCACCGGGGCGCCGAAGCATCGGGCGATGCAGATTATCGACGAGCTGGAGGATGGCGCGCGCGGCGCCTATTGCGGCGCCCTCGCCTGGATCGGGCTGGATGGGGCGATGGATAGCGCCATCATCATCCGCACCGCGGTGGCCACGCCTGAGTGCCTCTACGCCCAGGCCGGGGGCGGCATCACCTGGGACAGCGATCCGGCTTCGGAGTATGAGGAGATGATGCTGAAACTCTCCCCTTTGATCGCGCATGGCTGAGATCGTCTGGCTGAACGGGCGGCTGCTGCCGGCGGCGGCGGCGATGGTCCCGGTGACGGATCGCGGCTTCACGCTGGGGGACGGGATTTTCGAAACGCTGCGATTGAGCGGCGGCGTGGCGCTGGACGCGGCGGCGCATTTTGCGCGCTTGGCGGCGGGCGCCAGGCTGCTGCGGCTGGCGCTGCCCTTCGACGCGGACGAAATGGCCGAGATTCTGGCGCAAACCGCCGCCGCCAATGGAATTACGGAGGGCGGCGCGCGGCTGACCCTCACCCGTGGCCCCGGCCCGCGCGGGTTGTTGCCGCCCGCTGAACCCCGCCCGACCGTGCTGGCCACGGCCTTTCCCCTGCCCGCGCCGGGGCCGGTGCAGGCGATCATTTGCCGCTCGATCGCGCGTGATGAAACCTCGCCGCTCTCACAGGTGAAGACGCTGAATTATCTGCCGCACATTCTGGCCCGGCAGGAGGCTGAGGCGGCCGGGGCGCAGGAGGCGATTTTGCTCAACCGCGCCGGGCGGGTGGCCTGTGCCAGCATCGGCAATCTGCTGGTGAAATATGAGAGGGTGTGGCTCACGCCGCCTTTGGCGGAGGGCGCGCTGCCCGGCATTCACCGCGCCAAACTGTTGGCGTCCGGTACGGTGGCGGAGGCGGTTATCAGCGTCGAGATGCTGCGCGCCGCGCGGGCGCTGGCGGTGTGCAATGTGCTGGCGCTGCGGCCGGTTCAGGCCCTGGATGGGGTGGCGCTGCCGGAGATGACGACGCCTGAGTGATCCGCATCAGGGCGATCAGCCTATGGTTCCGCGGTTTGCCCGTGGCATCAAGGGGTATACTCGCCTGCGGCGACGTGCAGCGAAGCTGAGCGCCCTTGACGCCACGGACAAACCGCGAAGCGGCTTGGGAGCGGCAAATGGCGGGATGGATGCCGATCCGGGGAGCGTTTGCGAAGCCGCTAATCCACCAGCGCGAATTTATCCACGTCCACCACGCCCATATCGGTGATCTTCAGATGCGGGATCACCGGCAGCGGCAGGAAGGCGAGATGCAGAAAGGGCTCGGCCAGCTCGCAGCCCATGGCGCGGGTGGCGGCGCGCAGGGCAATCAGCTCCTCGCGCACCGCCTCGGCGGATTTCACCGACATCAGCCCGGCCATCTTCAGCGGCAGTTCGCCGACCACCTGGCCGTTCGCCACCGCGACGAAGCCGCCGCCCAGCTCCACCAGCCGGTTCACCGCCAGCGCCATCTGCGCATCGTCGGTGCCGGCGACGCAGACATTATGGCTGTCATGCCCGACCGAGGAGGCCAGCGCGCCATTCTTCAGCCCAAACCCCTTCACGAAGCCGCGCCCGATATTGCGGTTCTTGCCATGCCGGGCCAGCACCGCGATTTTCAGCACGTCATTCGCCAGATCCGGCAGGCGCTCGCCATTGCGGTAGGGCAGCGTCATGGTCAGATGCTCGGTGACGATCTTGTCACGCAAAATGCCGATCACCGCGGTGGTCGGGCCGGTGCCGGGGGTGCGGAAATCCTCTGGGCTCACCTTTTCCAGCTTCATGCTTTCCAGCCCGACAAAGCCGGGCAGGGCGCGGGCGGCGAAATCGATCTCCTCCACCAGTCGCCCGCCAGCGATGACCCGCTTCACCGCGCAGGCCTCCAGATCCTCCAGCAGCACGATATCCGCGCGCTGCCCGGGCGCGATCAGCCCGCGATCCCGCAGCCCAAAGCCCCGCGCGGCGGCGTAGGAGACGGCGCGGTAGGCGTGCAGCGGCGCCACACCGGAGGCGATGGCCTTGCGCACGGAATAATCCAGATGGCCCTCGGTAAAAATATCCAGCGGGTTGCGGTCATCGGTGCAGAAGGAGCAGTTGAGCGAGGTCTCCGGCGTCAAAGCCGGGCTCAGTGTCGTCACGTCGCGGGTGACGGTGCCTTCGCGGATCAGCAGATGCACGCCCTTGCGCAATTTCTCCCAGGCCTCGGGCAGGGAGGTGGTTTCGTGGCAATTGCGGATGCCGCAGGAGAGATAGGCATTCAGCTCCCGGCCCGAGAGTTTCGGCGCATGGCCATCGATATGCTCGCCGGCGAAGGCGTAGAGTTTTTCCATCACCACCGGGTCTTTATGCAAAACCCCGGGAAAATTCATGAACTCCGCCAGGCCGAGGACTTTCGGGTGGGAAAGGAAGGGCAGCAGATCGCCGGCGCGCAGCTCGGCCCCGGAGGTTTCCAGCCCGGTGGCGGGCACACAGCTGGAGAGCTGCACGCGCAGATCCATCGCCAAAGCCTCAGCGCTTTGGGTGAAATACGCCAGCCCCTGCGCGCCGAGCACGTTGCAGATCTCATGCGGGTCGCAGATCGCCGTGGTGGTGCCGCGCGGCAGCACGATGCGGTCGAACTCGCCAGGTGCGACCAAGGTGGATTCGCAATGCACATGGGTATCGATAAAGCCCGGCACGGCGAACAGGCCACGCCCGTCAATCTCGCGCACCCCCTGATAGCTCTCATAGGTGCCGATGATGCGGTTGCCGGTGATGGCGATGTCGCTGACCGCGATCTCACCGGTGATCAGGTTGAGGATGCTGGCACCCTTGATGACCAGATCGGCTTGGGTGCGGCCGATGGCCTGGTCGATGCAGCGTTCAAGAAAGCCCGGAGGCAGTTTGGCTTTGGTCTCCATGACCCATGATACAGAGAGGGGCGGCGCTGGCCAGACGTAATTTCGTGAGGCAGCCTTGTTCGAGGCTCATTATATTTTCGACATGACAGGCCAGGCGTGCGGCGGCGCCCCCAAATCGGACGGATGACCCGAAAAGCCCCGCTCAATCCCTTCGCCGCGTATCTCTGGCTGGCCGAGGCCGGCTTTGTCTTCGCCATGCACAGCGCCCAGCTCTGGATGCAGCCGGGCAAGGCGGCCGGGCGGCTGGCGGCGTTGGGGGCGGAAAAGCAGCAGGCCTTTGCGCAAGGCGCGATGCAGGCCGGGCTAGCGGCGCTGCGCGGGGCGAAGCCGCAGGCAGTGGCGAATGCGGCGATGGCCCCGGCCAAGCGGCGGGTGCGGGCGAACAAGGCGCGGATTCTGAAGGGCAAGACACTGAAGGCGCGCTGACCGGCCTGTCGATGTTTGCAAAAAGCCCTCACAGACGTTCGGGGCGGGACGGCGGCGGTGCGTACGCCCAAACGTTGGTGCCGCTTTTTTGAAAAAAAGCGGCACCAAAAAACTTTTGTGATTAAGGCGTTTTTTAGCTCGTCGGGATGGTCAGGATCGTCCCCGGTGTCGCGCTGGTCTGGGCCAGGGACAGCAAGGTCTGCACAATCGAAAAAGCCACCTTGCTGTTGAAATCGTCATTGGCGATCCAGAACCAGGTGGCGCCGTATTTCACCGAGACGAAGGCATCTTTCGGCGCCTTGTCGCCCGAATGCACGACGACGACCGGGTGTTTGGCGATGCCGATCGTGCCCAATGTCGGGGTGGTCAGCCCGGCTTTGACATCCGCCTCCGGCACCTCCACCTGGATCGCGAGCTGGTTGAGGATGCCGAGCATCGGCCTTGTCTGCAGCATGATCTGCCCGGAGGGCGGCTTGCCGGTGCCGTAATAGACCGTGGCGGTCTGTTCATTCGGCTTCATGCCGAGCAGCGCGCGCGCCTGCGCGGCGACGCGGGCTAGGTCCGGATCGTCCGTCGGCTCGATCGCCAGGATGGTCTTGGTCTGGGCCGGGCTTTTGCCGCTGGCGGGCTTGGTTTCCACCTGCCCGCCATCCAGCACCCCGCCGATCTGCAGCAGCCGCAGATCATACAGCAACAGGAAGAAATCCGGCGAGCCCAGCCCATCTGCACCGCCCAGCTCGCTGGAATTCTGCAGCCCGTTGATGGATTGCACATCCAGCCGGAACAGAATGTCCACCGGGATGCCGCCGCCGACGAAGGGGATCAGCTCCGCCGGGGAGAAGGGGCGCAGGAAGCTTTCGGCGAAATTCTTGCCGGTGATCGGCTCCAGCGTGAAGGTCGGGCTCTGCTGGAAGGTTCCGCCCAGCCCGCCGGAGATATAGTTGCCGGCCGAGGTGGCGGCACTCGGATAGGCCTCCAGCCCGGCATTCAGCGTCTGCTGCAGCTGGTAGGAGGAGATGATTTGCGTGGTCTGCAGGAAGCTGGGCGAATCCGCGTAGCGCAGCCGCACCACGTTGAGCAGCGTCTGCTGGTTCTGGGCATTGCCCAGCGCCTGGGCATAGCTGACCGTATCCTGTTGCAGCTGATGCGGCCCGAGCTGGATGCAGCCGGCCAGCGGCAGCGCGGCGAGGCAGGCGGCCAGCAGCCGCCTCATTGGCCAACCAGGGCCTGGGCGAATTCGGTGGCGTCGAAATCCCGCAAATCGGCGATCTGCTCGCCGGTGCCCACCGCATGGATCGGCAGCCCGTATTTTTCCGCCAGCGCCACGACGATGCCACCGCGCGCCGAGCCGTCCAGCTTGGTGACGATGAGGCCGGAGAGATCCACCATCTCCTTGAAGATGCCGACCTGGGTGACGGCGTTCTGGCCGGTGGTGGCGTCCAGCGTCAGCAAAGTGGCGTGCGGGGCGGTGGGATCGAGCTTGCGGATCACCCGGATGATCTTGCGCAGCTCCTCCATCAGGGCGGTCTTGTTGTGCAGCCGCCCGGCCGTGTCGATCAGCAGCACATCGGCGCCGGTTTTCTGGGCGCGGCTCAGCGCGTCATGCGCCAGCGAGGCGGGGTCGGTATTGGCCGGGGCGGTGACCACCTCGCAACCGGCGCGCTGCCCCCAGACCTGCAGCTGTTCCACCGCCGCGGCGCGGAACGTGTCGCCCGCCGCCAGCATCGGGGTGAGGCCCTGTTCGCGGTAGAGTGCCGCCAGCTTGCCGATGGTGGTGGTTTTGCCGGCGCCGTTCACGCCGACCATCAGGATCACATAAGGCTTGTGCGCCCGGTCCAGCTCCAGGGGCTTGGCGACCGGGGTGAGGATTTCGGCGATTTCGGCGCCCAGCGTCTCGCGCACCTCGGCATCCGTCACCTCCTTGCCGAAGCGGGTGGAGCGGAAGCCCTTGATCACGCGCGCCGCCACGGCGGGGCCGAGATCAGCGGCGATCAGCTGCTCCTCCAGCTCTTCCAGCGCCTCGTCATCGAGCTTGCGCTTGGTGAAAATGGCGGTGATGCCGCCGGTCAGTTTCGCGGTCGAGCGCGAGAGGCCGGATTTCAGCCGGGAGAAGAACGAACTGGCCATGGCTTAGAGACTTTCGGGAATTTCACCGGCAAAGGCGGTCACGGCGGGGCCGCGCATCAGCACATGGCCGGCCTGCGTCCAGGTGATCAACAGCTCACCGCCATCCATCTCCACCACCGCCTGGCGGCCGGTCAGCCCCCGGCGATGCGCGTTGACCAAAGTGGCGCAGGCGCCGGAGCCGCAGGCAAGCGTCAGCCCCGCGCCGCGCTCCCACACCCGCAGCCGGATGCGCGAGGGGCTTTCGATTTTGGCGAAGCCGATATTGGCGCGCTCGGGGAAGATGCGGTTTTTCTCCAGCATCGGGCCGATGGTCTCGATCGGCAGATGCGCGAAATCCTCGATGAAGAAGGTGGCGTGGGGGTTGCCCATCGAGCAGGCGGCGGGGTCGGAAACCGGGCCCAGCGACAGCGGCAGATGCAGCGTGTCGGCCGGGCTGGCCAGTGGCACGTCGCCCCACTCCAGATGCGGCGGCCCCATATCGACCTCGACCAGGCCGGGACCGAGGATTTCCGCCTGCAACAGCCCGCCGGCGGTGCGGATGGAGACATGCCGCGCGCCGCTCTCTTCCGCCAGCAAGGCGGCGACGCAGCGCGTGGCATTGCCGCAGGCGCCGCTCTCGGAGCCATCGGAATTCAGGATGCGCATGAAGGCATCCGCCCCCGCGCCATCCGGTTCGATGATGATCAGCTGGTCGCAGCCGACCCCGCGCCGGCGGTCGGCGATCTTGCGGATCGCCTCGGGGGCGAGGGCGGGCTTGGTCACGCGGCCATCCAGCACGACGAAATCATTGCCGGCGCCATGCATCTTGATGAACGGGAGCATGCGCCTTCCTTACCGTCTCGCCCCAGGCGGGGCAAATCCGTGCGGGGTAATGACAAGATGGTTAGAGCAACATCCGATCAAACGGAAGCGTTTGATCGGATAAAGTTGCTCGTTCAAACAAAAAGCGAGAGCGTGGTCCGCGCGCCAAGCTGAGCGGAATACGCTCTCGCGCGGTTGTGCCGCGCAAGCGCGCCCTTATCTAGAGTTTTTGGGCCAGGGGAGGCGGGATGCGGCGCAATCTGTGGATCAGGATCACCTGTCCCATCCTTATACTGATCCTGCTGCTGATCATCTTCTGGAACTGGGACTGGTTCATTCCGGTGGTGGAGGCCAGGGCCTCGGCCGAAATAGGCCGGCCGGTGAGCATCCAGCATCTGCATGTGAAGCTGGGCAGGACCATCATCATCCGCGCCGATGGCATCACCATCGCCAACCCGAAGGGCTTCCCGGCGGAGGACCCGCCGCTGGCGACGATCCCCGAGCTGCGGGTGGAGGTGGCGGCGCTGCATTATCTGCGGCAACAGCAGCTGGAGCTGCCGGTGATCGCGCTGGAGCAGCCGGTGATTTCGTTGCGGCAGACTGGCGCCGAGACCAATTATACGCTGACGCTGGCGGCCTCGCCCAGCTCCAGCACCCCGCCGAAGCTGGGGGTACTGCTGATCCATGGCGGCCAGGCCAGCGTGAAGCTGCCCAGCGACAAGGCCGAATTCAATCTGGCGATCGAAACCCGCCCGGCGCCCGCCGACAGCAAGCTGTTTACCGGCGGCGAGATCGTGGTGACGGTCAAGGGCACCTATGCGAATGCGCCGATCACCGGGGATTTCACCGGCGGGGCGCTGCTCTCGCTGCGCGATGCGGCGACCCCCTATCCGGTGGCGCTGCATCTGCAGAACGGCACCACAATGGTGAAGCTGGCGGGAACGCTGAACGATCCGGCGCATTTCGCCGGGGCGCATCTGAAGCTCTCCTTCTCCGGCCAGAACATGGCCAATCTTTACGCGCTGACCGGGGTGCCGATCCCCGACACCCCGCCTTTCAGCCTGACCGGCACCGCCGTGTATCAGGACAAGGCGTTCCGGCTGCAGGATTTCACCGGCCATGTCGGCTCTTCGGATCTGGAGGGCACCATCGCCGAGGCGCCGGGCGAGCCGCGCCGGCAGATTACCGCGCGCCTGACCTCCAAACGGGTGGATCTGACCGATCTCGCCGGCTTCCTGGGCGGCACGCCGGGCAACAAGAACACCCCCGGCCAGAATGCGGCGACCAAGGCCAAGCTGGCGAAGGCGGCGGACAGTTCAAAATTATTGCCCTCGACGCCGATCAATCTGCCGAAGCTGAACGAGGTGGATGTGGATCTGCGCTATAAGGGCGAGCACATCATCAATAAGGGCGTGCCGCTGGATGATCTGGTGGCGCATCTGGTGGTCAAGGATGGAAGGGTGACGGTGAATCCGCTGAATTTCGCGGTGGGGACCGGGACCATCGCCAGCGCCATCGATCTGACGCCGGATAAGAACGTGCTGCATGCCAGGGCGAATATCGATTTCCGGCGCCTGCAGCTCTCGCGCATCGTCGGCTCCACCACCGGCTTTGCCGGCAATGGCACCATGGGGGGCTCGGCCTGGATTTCCGGCACCGGCAATTCGATGGCGGCGATCCTGGGCCATGGCGATGGCCATGCCTCGCTGTTCCTGCAGCATGGCGGCGATATCAGCGCGCTGCTGGTGGATCTGGTCGGGCTGCAGGGCGGCCCGGCGATCCTCTCCGCGCTGGGGGTGCCGAACAAGACGCCGATCGAGTGCCTGATCTCGGATGTCTCGCTGAAGGATGGGCAGATGAACACCAACGCCTTCCTGGTGGCGACGAAGGAATCGAACATTCTCGGCAAGGGCACGGCCAATCTGGATACCGAGACGCTTGACCTGCATATGTGGACGGAGGCGACGCATTTTTCGATCGGCAACCTGTCCACCCCGATCAATATCGGCGGGACGCTGAAACATCCGAGCATCATGCCGGCCCCTGGGCCGCTGGCGGCGCGGGTGGGCAGCGCGGTGGGGCTGGGGGTGCTGTTCCCGCCGCTGGCGATCATCCCGACGATCCGGCTGGGGCTGGGCGATAAGAATGCGTGCGAAGACACGCTGGCCAAGCTGCACAAATAAAACCCCGGACCTGGGTCCGGGGTTGGAATGGGAGCAAAAGTTTTTGAGGGTATGGGAACTTTTTTCAAAAAGTTCCCATGACTTCAATACATCGCGGAGGTCACAGAGCGCAGATTGCGCTCCTCCAGCGCCCGCCCGGTGCCCAGCGCCACGCATTGCAGCGGATTCTCGGCGACCATCACCGGCAGGCCGGTGGAGACGCGCAGCACCTCGTCCAGCCGGTGCAGCAAAGCGCCGCCGCCGGTGAGCATGATGCCCTTATCGACGATGTCGGCGGACAGTTCCGGCGGGGTGTTTTCCAGCGCCACCTTGATCGCCTCGACGATCTGCCCGACCGGCTCGGCCAGGCTCTCGGCGATCTGGCGCTGTGTCACCGTCACTTCGCGCGGCACGCCGTTGATCAGATCGCGGCCCTTCACATAGCGGCTCGGGCCATCCTGGTTGCTCTCCACCCAGGCGGCGCCGATATCCATCTTGATGCGCTCGGCGGAGCTTTCGCCGATCAGCAGATTAAAGGTGCGGCGGATATAGGAAATGATCGCCTCGTCCAGCTTGTCACCGCCGACGCGCACGGAGCGGGCATAGACGATGCCGCCCAGCGAGATCACCGCCACCTCGGTGGTGCCGCCGCCGATATCGACGATCATCGAGCCGGAGGGCTCGGTGACGGGCAGGTTGGCGCCGATCGCCGCCGCCATCGGTTCCTCGATCAGCAGCACCTTGCGCGCGCCAGCGCTCTCGGCGGATTCCTGAATGGCGCGGCGCTCGACCGCGGTGGAGCCGGAGGGCACGCAGATGATGATCAGCGGCGAGGCATAGCCGCGGCGGTTATGCACCTTGCGGATGAAGTGCTTGATCATCTCCTCCGCCACCTCGAAATCGGCGATGACGCCGTCGCGCAGCGGCCGGATGGCTTGGATGTTGCCGGGGGTGCGGCCGAGCATCAGCTTGGCGTCCTCGCCGACGGCGAGCACCTGCTTGCGGCCCTTCACGTCCTGGATTGCGACCACGGAGGGCTCCGCCAGGACGATGCCCCGGCCCTTCACATAAACCAGTGTGTTCGCGGTCCCGAGATCGATCGCCATGTCGGCCGACATGAGGCCGAGAAGTTTGGAAAACATCAAAACCCTTTCCGCTTAGTCCGGCGAGATCTTCGCCGCGCCGTCAAGAACGCCGCATTGCGCTGGCCTTACAGCCCGTACAGCAAAGGGGCAAGCCTCAAAGAAGCCCTTCATTCGCCATATTGCGCGCCCAATATATCGTTTAGACCAGATTGCTGATTGATCAAGGAGATGTAAACGTGGCGTACAAAGTCACCCCTGTTGTCCTGTTGGCCGTAGCGGGCTTGAGCCTGGCCGGATGCGGCTATTCGCCTGGGTCGCGCGCGCTTTCGGGCGGTGCCATCGGCGCGGGTGCCGGTGCCATCATCGGCAGCGTGACCGGCGTGGGGCCGGGCATTGGCGCGGCGGTCGGCGGTGGTGTCGGCGCGGTCGCCGGTGCGGCGATCAGCCCGCATAATCTGAATCTGGGGCGTCCGCTGGTCGGGAATTAACGGCGTCGGCCGATTGTGACTGAAGGTTTCATGAAGGAATCGTCAGGCGATCGGCGGCCGGTTGAATTTCCGAAGGCGGACTAAATATCCTTTTTGTTATGTTCTGAACCACGGGAGTTGGAAATGCTTCGCAAAATCTCTGCCGGCCTGTTTCTGGCCGCGTCCCTGACCGCGCTGACCGGGTGCGGCTACTCACCCGGCCATCGCGCCCTCACGGGCGGCGCGATTGGCGCGGGCGGTGGCGCCATCATCGGCGCCGCGACGGGCCTGGGGCCTGGGACCGGGGCGTTGATCGGCGGCGCGGCCGGTGCCGTCACCGGTGCGGCCACCAGCCATCGCCAGCTGAACCTGGGTAACTGATTCTGGGCAACTGATCCGGGCGCTGGTCTCTCCTTGCGGAGAGACCAGCGTTACGCCTCATTCAGGAAACCGTGACGATCACCACGTGGTCGGCATCCACCTCCTGCAAGGCCTGATACAAGGCGCTGATGCCGGCCAGCATGGCCTGGCCGGCGCCTTTTTCGTCCTCGTCGGTGAAATCCTCATAGGCGTCCTGCAGCTCTTTGGCTGAGAAGCCCTCGGGGTCCAGCTGCTCCATATATTTACTCTGATCCTCCTTGGTGAGGATGATCACCAGCGCATCCGTCGCCTCCGCCAGGTCGGCGACGATGGAATTCTCGCTGGTCTCCAGGTCGATGTCATAATCATCGGCCAAAACCGGGACCAGGACGGAAAAAATATCCCCGTCTTCCTCGAATTCGACCACCGATGTGCCGGTGGCGGCCAGATAATCGGCCAAGCCCTGCGGGTCGTCCCCGTTGGCGGCATCGGTCAGGTCGCGCAGATTTTCCCGTGGCAAACGCACGAAAGAGGCAGTGGCCGGCATGTCTCGCTCCGCTATGGATGATGGGCGTCTTACCAAGCTGGTGGGGGCGCTGCCAATCTCAACCCTCTTGGCCGCGCGCGCCAGGAGCATTACATCCCCGGGCTGAAATCGTTTGAATACAGGAGGGTCGCATGAGCGAAGAGACACGGAATTTCGGCACCGAAGTGGGCCGGCTGCTCGATCTGGTGGTGCATTCCCTTTATTCCGACCGGGAGATTTTCCTGCGCGAGCTGGTGGCCAATGCCGCCGACGCCACGGATAAGCGCCGCTTCCTCGCCCTTTCGGATGAAAAGCTGGCGCTGCCGGACAATGCCGCCATCCGCATCTCCGCCGATAAGGGGGCGAAGACGCTGCGCATCGAGGATAGCGGCATCGGCATGGCCAAGGAGGAGCTGGCGGAGAATCTCGGCACCATCGCCAAATCCGGCACCGCCGGATTCGCCGCACAGCTGGCCTCGGCCAAGCCGGAGGAGCGGCCGAGCCTGATCGGCCAGTTCGGCGTCGGCTTCTATTCCGCCTTCATGGTGGCGGAGAAGGTGGAGGTGATCTCGCGCAAGGCCGGCACCGATGAGGCCTGGGAATGGATGTCCGACGGGCAGGGGCAATATACGCTCAAGTCCGCCGAGCGCGGCGCGCCGGGTACCACCATCCTGCTGCATCTGAAGCCGGATGCGGAGGAATATCTGGAGCCGATCCGGCTGAAGACGGTCATTAATAAATGGGCCGACCACATCACCCTGCCGGTGGAGGTGGAGGACAACGGAACGTTCGAGGCCGCCACTTCCGGCCAGGCGCTGTGGCGCAAGAGCCGTTCCGAGATCACCCCGGAGGAATATACCGAGTTTTACCGCCATGTCGGCCAGGGCTGGGACGAGCCCTTCGCCACCATCCATTGGCGGGCCGAGGGCGCGGTGGAATTCACCGCCTTGCTGTTCATCCCCTCCTCCAAGCCGTTCATGCCGGTGGAGGAGACCAAGGAGAGCCGGCTGCGTTTGCATGTGAAGCGCATGTTCATCACCGATGAGGCGAAGCTGCTGCCGAACTGGCTGAATTTCGTGGTCGGGGTGGTGGATACGGAGGATCTGCCGCTGAATGTCTCGCGTGAGATTCTGCAGGCGACGCCGGTGCTGGAGAAGATCCGCAAGGCGCTGCTCAACCGGGTGATGACCGAGCTGAAAAACAAGGCCAAGGACGAGGCGGCGTTCAAGCCGTTCCTGGAGAATTTCGGCTCGGTGCTGAAGGAAGGGATTTACGAGGATACCGGCCATGCCGCCGAGATCGCCGCGCTGCTGCGCTTTGCTTCCAGCAAGGAGGAGGCGACGACGCTGGATGGCTATATCGAGCGCATGCCGGAGGGGCAGAGCGACATTTATTACCTGGCCGGGGATGCCGCGCATCTGAAGACCTCGCCGCAGCTCGAGGGGTTTGCCGAGAAGGGCTATGAGGTGCTGCTGCTGGGCGATGCGATCGACGCGTTCTGGCCGGGGCGGCTGGGCAGCTACAAGGAGAAGAAGCTGGTTTCAGTCTCCCAGGCCGGCTCGCTGTTCGAGGCGCCGGAGGCGCCAGAGGCGATCACCGCCCTTTGCGCCAAGTTGAAAGAGGCGCTGGGGGCGGAGGTGTCCGAGGTTGCGGCGTCGTCCCGGCTGAAGGATAGCCCGGCGATGCTGGTGGCGGCGCAGGCGGGGCCGGATCTGGCGATGCAGCGTTTGCTCAAACGCGCTGGCCGGCCGACATTCGGGCTGCCGCCGAAGCTGGAGATCAATCCGGGCCATAAGCTGGTGGAAGCGCTGGCGGCGAAGGAGGATGTGAGCGAGGCGGCGCGCCTGCTGCTGAATCTGGCCAAGCTGCAGGATGGCGATTTGCCGGAGGATCCGGCGGCGTTCGTGCGCCAGGTGGCGGCGGCGCTGGCAAACGCTTAATTTATAAAAGTTTTTGGGGGTGTGGGGACTTTTTTCAAAAAGTCCCCACAAAGGTTTGGGGTGGTGGCGACGGCGTCGCCACCACCCCAAACGTTTTCGCCGCTTTTTTGAAAAAAAGCGGCACCAAAAAACTTTTGCTCCTATTTTCCTTCGCGGGCTTCCAGAACCCGCATCAGCGTCACGAACTCCGCCACGCTCAGCGTTTCCGCCCGCCGCGCCGCGTCAATCCCCGCCGCCTCACATAAAGCCTCGCCGCCCAGCGGCTTCAACGCCCCGCGCAGCATCTTGCGCCGTTGCCCAAAGGCGGCGGCGGTGAGGCGCTCCATCAGCTTCAACTCGGCCTTCGTCGGCTGCGCGGCCTTCGGCACCAGCCGGATCAGCGCCGACTCCACCTTCGGCGGCGGCGCGAAGGCCCCGGCGGGAATGCGCATCAGCATCGTCACATCGCATAGCCACTGCGCCAGCACCGAAACCCGGCCATAGGCGCCGGTATTCGGCTGCGCGCAGACCCGCGCCGCCACCTCCAGCTGGAACATCAGCGTCATCGACTGGAAATCCGCCGCGTTCTGCAGCCAGTTCACCAGCAGCAGCGTGCCGATATTATAGGGCAAATTGGCGACGATGGCGCGCGGGGCGGGCACCAGCGCCGCCAGATCCGCCCGCATCGCATCCGCCTCGATGATGCTGAGCCGCTCCGTGGTGCCGGCGAGCTGGGTGATGGCGGCCACCGCCCGCTTGTCGAACTCGATGGCGGTGACATGCGCCGCCTCGCTCTCCAGAAGTGCCCGCGTCAGCCCGCCCGGGCCCGGGCCGATCTCGATGACATTCACCCCCCTCAACGGCCCCGCCGCCGCGGCGATGCGCGAGAGCAGGGCCGGGTCCAGCAGGAAGTGCTGGCCGAGGGATTTGTCGGCCCGCAGATCGAAGGTGCGGATGGTGTCCGCCAGGGAGGGGAGAGATATTTTAGCCATGGCGGCTTGTTACCCCACGCCGCGCCATGGCAACAGGGAGCTGTGGATAAGCCGGACGAGAAGGCAGGGTTCATGCAGGTTCCGCGTCTGCTGCGCGCTTTGGTGCGGGTGGATGAGGTCTGGCTCGTCCTGCTGGCGGCCGGGGTTGGGATTCTCGCGGGATTCGGCGTGGCGCTGATGAACGAGATCTCGTTCCTGATGCACCAGAATCTGTTCGCCCTGGCGCCCGGACATGAATTGTCCGAAACGCCGGACCTGGACCCGTTGCGCGCCTTTGGCGTGCCGATGCTGGGCGGCTTCATCCTGGGGGTGGTGCTCTGGGGGCTGGCGCGCTTCCGGCCGAAGCCGATCGTCGATCCGATCGAGGCCAACGCGCTCTATGGCGGCCGGATGTCGCTGACCGACTCGCTGATCGTCGCGGCGCAGACGGTCTGGTCCAACGGCGTCGGCGCTTCGGTGGGCATGGAGGCCGGCTATGCGCAGCTGGGCGCCGGTATGGCCTCCTGGTTCGGCAAGCAGTTCCGCCTGCGCCGGAATGATCTGCGCACGCTGGTCGGCTGCGGGGCGGCGGCGGCCATCGCCGGGGCGTTCAACGCGCCGCTCTGCGGGGCGTTTTACGGCATCGAGCTGATCATCGGCATCTATTCGGTGGTGACACTGCCCTTTGTTGTCATCGCCGCGCTGCTGGGCACGCTGACCGTGCAGATTCTGGGCTTTTCCTCGCCGCCTCTGGTGGTGACGCTGCCGGCGACAGTGCCCAACGATATTTACGGCGTCATCCTGATCGAGGGGATTGCCTGCGGCATGGCGGGGATCGTCATCATGCGCGGGGTCACGCTGATCGAAACCGCGTTTCGCCGCAGCCGTATCCCGACCTGGCTGCGGCCGATGCTGGGCGGCGCGCTGGTGGGGCTGCTGGGCTGCCTGACGCCCAAGGCGCTCTCCTCCGGCCACTCCGCGTTGCATGCTTATATAGATGTGAGCTTTCCGTTTCTTCTGGTTGCGGGGTTTTTCCTGGCCAAGGCCATTGCCTCCGCCTTCTCCATCGGCGCGGGCTTCCGTGGCGGCCTGTTTTTCGCCTCGCTGTTTCTGGGAGCTTTGTTCGGCAAGGTTTTCGCCGGCATCGCCCTGCTGGTGCCGTTCATCCACCCGATGCCCAGCGGCCTCTATGCCGTGGTGGGGATGAGCGGCATGGCCGCCGCCATCATCGGCGGGCCGATGACGATGACCTTTCTGGCGCTGGAAAGCACGCAGAATTTCAACGTGACGATGGCGGTGCTGGGCGCCTCGATCGTCGCCACCATCACCGTGCGCCGGCTGTTCGGCTATTCCTTCGCCACCTGGCGCTTCCATTTGCGGGGCGAGCAGATCCGCTCCGCCGTGGATGTCGGCTGGATCCATACGCTGACCGTCGGCCGGATGATGCGCCCGGTGCAGATGACGGTCCGCCCGCAGACCAGCCTGGCGGTGTTCCGCCAGGAAGTGCCGCTGGGCACCACGCAACGCGTGGTGGTGGTGGATTCGGACGGGCGCTATGCCGGCATCGCCTACCCGGCGGAGGCGGCATCGGTGACAGGGGAGGGGCGGCAGATTAACGACATTCTGCATCTTCAGGACTATTTCCTGCGGCCTGGGATGAATGTGAAGGAGGCGCTGGCGCTGTTCGAGGCCGCGGAAGCGGATGCGCTGGCGGTGCTCGATGGCGGCGAGAGCCGCAAGGTGCTGGGGCTGTTGACCGAGCAATATGCGTTGCGGCGCTATAATGAAGAGCTGGACCGCAAGCGGCGCGAGGTTTCCGGGGAATAAAGCCGTTAAAGCCTGAATTAAGAATAAGAAATTATGTCTTGTGGGTCATGAAAACAGAGCTTCGAGAACGACTTCGGAACGAACAATAATCAACATTATTTAGACGAAATTCCAAGAATGGAGCTCGTTTTGTAGAAGGAATTAAAAAAAACGGAGAATTGTCTAATAAAAATCGACAAATCCATAATAATAGTTAGTTTTGCTCGGGTGTAGCGGCCCATGTTGAGTTTTTTATCGCATTTTTGTCAACATTATAGATTAAATCCAATTTTTGATGCAAAAATTTTTGTGCTTCGCAACATGTTCTTAACAATCTGAGGTGGCCTTTTCCTTGCAATTCCACTTCGGAGGCGGTACTAAACTCGCAAAGGTGGAGATTTTAAGGGGTTATTATGAGCGGATTTTTGACTGTAGGTGGCGCGTTTAACGGCCAGAATGGTATTCTCAGTGTTCCGTCCGCTCTGTCGAGCTCGGTTAACACTCTGTTGCAGACCTATCTGAACGGCGTTACGGCGTCAGTGACCGGTGGGACTGCGAGCTTCACCAATATCGATATCACCGCCGGCACGGTGTTCGGTATAGGCGTCGGCGTTGCGCCGCATTTCACCGAAATCACCAATGTTGACGCCAATGGCGCCTCCACCAACGGCGCCGCGGCTGGCGTGGCGACTGTCGCCGCCGGCACCACCGACCTGTTCGTGCAGGTTCCGGGCAATGTGACCGTCGATGGCGTGGCCTCGACCTCCGTCGCGATTTTCGGCGGGAACAGCAATGTTACCTATAATGTTGGCGGCGGCACCGGCTCGATCTTCGCTGCTGGCGGCGCTGACTCGCTGAACGCGACCGGCAGCGGCTCCAGCTACAACGTGACCTCCGCGGGTAACGACACGCTGAACTTCAACGGCACCAACGGTGTCGAGACCGTGACCGCGACCGGCAATGCCACCACCTCCGTGTTCCTCGGCGGCGGCGATGTCGCGACCGTGACCGCGGCTGACAATTCCAAGGTCAGCGTGGTGTTCCATACCAACGCCGGTGGTAACCTGGACTTCGTGAATAATTCCTCTCAGGCGCAGACCATCTTCTCCGGCTCCTACAGCACCGCTGGCGGCCAGAATGTGTTCGCCCCGAACTCCATCACCGTGTTCGGTGGCACCGGCGGCGGCTTCTATGTGGGCGGCCGCGGCGGTTTCAACTCGATCAATGGCGGCAGCGGCAGCTCGACCTTGGTCGGCGGTGGCCAGGGCGACACCCTGCTCGCTGGTGGTGCCAACAACCAGCTGTTCGGCGGCGCCGGCGGTGAGACACTGATGGGTGCCGGTAGCGTGAACGGCTTCTATCTCGGCCTTGAAGAGCCTGGCATTGGCTCCATCCAGGCGGTTGGCGGTCTCGCTTCCGCTGGTGGCTCCGGCACCCAGAGCTTCCTGCTCGGCAATGTCGATGGCACGACCCTGACCGGTTCCACCGTGTCCGGCTCGCAGAACGTGTTTGACGTGCTCGGCTCCTACACCACCACGGGTGGCGAAGCGCTGACCTTCGGTGGTTCCTCCTTCACCATCAATGATTTCAGCGGCAACGATACCATCAACCTGCTGAAGTCTATCTCCAACGGTGCCGGCGGCCCGTCGGTCGAGAGCGTCCAGGCTGGTCTGGCTGGCGGCACGCAGATCCTGCTGTCCGACAACACCGTGATCACCCTCTCGAACGTGACCACGAGTCAGGTGAGCGTCAACGGCGCCCACAATGTGATCACCTTCGTCTAATCCGGCTCCCGGATCTCACCTGGAAACCTGCCTTGGTCCGCCAAGGCAGGTTTTTTTTGCGCTGATGGTTGCGGTCCGGTCTTAGAGCATCAAGCGTTTAGCTTGATGCTCTAAGTTTTGTTTTAGCGAGCAATTTCATATGTTTATCTTAATGCTGGCGCGTCAACCTAAACACATATTGCTCTAAGAGACTAAAAAACAGGGTCTTCGGCCAAAGGCTGAAGACCCTGTTCTGGCTTTGGTTCAGGCCGGGTGGAAATCCAGCACTTCGCCATTGATGCAATAGCGCAGCCCGGTGGGCGGCGGGCCGTCCTCGAACACATGGCCGAGATGGCCGCCGCAATTGCTGCAATGCGCCTCGATGCGGATCATGCCGTGGCTGCGATCGATGGTGGTGCCGATGGCGCCCTCAACCGGATCATTGAAGCTGGGCCAGCCGGTGCCGCTCTCGAATTTGGTGCCGGAAATGAACAGCGTCTGGCCGCAGCCAGCGCAGGCGAAGCTGCCGGCGCGCTTTTCGTAATTCAACGCGCAGGTGCCGGGCCGCTCGGTCGCGTGCTGGCGCAGGATGGCATATTGATCGGGCGTCAGGCGCGCGCGCCACTCGGCGTCCGTTAATGTAAAGGGAAAGACAGTCTTACTGTCTGTGCTCATGGCCGTCTCCTTCGGGCAGGTCTGCCCGTAATATAAGGAGGCGGTTCGGATGAGCCAACGGGTATCAGTTCCCGTTGCGGGGGCCAGCCTTGCGGCTGGCCAGCAGATACAGGCGCGATGCGGCGCCGGTGCGGCTTCTTAGCGGCTGGCGCTCTCGGCCGTCGGCAGCTTTTGGGTGCCCAGGGCGCGCCAACGCTCCAGGGTCGCCTCGCGGGCGGGCTTGCCATCGTTCAGAGATGCCGCGATCAGCCGGTCGATCACGGCATGGCGAAGTTCGGCCTCGGTCTTCAGCATATTGGCAGGCATTGATTTACCCTCTGTTCGAATACTCTCGGACGCTATGTCCATGCTTGTTACAGTGCATTGCAACAAAGGCATGATTAAGGCGGCCTCTTGATTTCAATGTGACGATTCTCGGCGGGATTTTCAGCAAAAAAAATTGTTGATAACTTGTTAGGCCCCGGTGCAAGCCGCTTCGGGTTTTGATAAGGGAGACCAGGGTTTTTTTGTTTTCCCCAGGGCTTTCATGGCGAAGCGGGCTGTTTTCCGGATTTTATTCACGCTGGCCGGGCTGGGGGGCTTGGGCGCCTGTGCAGCGCCGCCGAAAATCGCCGCCGGCAATGATCTGCCCCAATCGGAACAGGCGCTGAAAGGCTCGACCCCGCAGGTGCTGGACGCCGATTTCGGCCAGCCCTCCCTGCGCCGGACGGACGGGCAGGCGCAGGTCTGGCTGTATCATTCGCCGATCTGCGGGATGAATGTGTTTCTCTATCCGGATGCGCATGGCGTGCCGCGTGTGGCGGCGGCGGTGGCGGATGCCGGGGATGACCCGCAAAGCTGCATGATGAGCCTGGAGCATCCGGTCGCGGCGGCGGCCCTGGAGCGCAACGCGTCCTCCTGATAGCCTGAGGCTAGTCAGTCATGAGGACAAAATGGCGTCTTTGAACATCGCCGTGCAGATGGACCCGCTGCACAGCATCGATATTACCGGCGATTCCACCTTCGCGTTGATGCTGGAAGCCCAGGCCCGCGGCCATAGGCTCTGGCATTATGAAGTTCCGCATATGTGGCTGGACGGCGCCGTGCTGAAAGCCCGGGTGCGGCCGGTGGAGGTGCGCAACGAGGCGGGGGCGCATTATAAATTCGCCGATGAGCAGGTGATCGATCTGGGCAGCATGGATGTGGTGCTGATGCGCCAGGACCCGCCCTTCGACATGGCCTACATCACCGCGACGCATCTGCTGGAGCATATCCACCCCAAAACGCTGGTGGTGAACAATCCGGCTTCCGTGCGCAACGCGCCGGAGAAGCTGCTGGTAACGCATTTCCCGGAGCTGATGCCCCCCACGCTGATCTCCTGGGATCGCGGTGCGATCCGGGATTTCCGTTCGCTGCATAAGGACATCATCGTCAAGCCGCTATTCGGCAATGGCGGCATCGGGGTGTTCCGGATCAAGCCGGATGATGAGAATCTCGGCTCGCTGCTGGACATGTTCTTCGCCGCCTCGCGCGAGCCGTTGATGGTGCAGCGCTACGAGCCGGCGGTGCGCAAGGGGGATAAGCGGATCATCCTGATCGATGGCGAGCCGCTGGGGGCGATCAACCGTGTGCCGGCGGAGGGCGATTCGCGCTCCAACATGCATGCCGGCGGCAAGGCGGAGCCGACCAGGCTGACGGCGCGCGAGCAGGAGATCTGTGCCGCGATCGGCCCGACCTTGAAGGCGCAGGGGCTGCTGTTCACGGGGATCGACGTGATCGGCGATTACCTCACCGAGATCAACGTGACGTCGCCGACCGGGCTGCAGCAGATCGCCCGGTTCGACGGCCTCAATCTGGCGGCGGCGATTCTAGAGAAGATTGAGGCAATCCGCGCCGCGTAAGTCGCAAAAGTTTTTGAGGGGCGCAGGCGCCCAAGGTTCCAGCGCTGCGTAGCAGCGTTGGAAAGGCGCCGGAGGGTCGGGGGGCTTTTTTCAAAAAGCCCCCCGAGACTTCACCCCAGCTTCGCCAGAATCTGATGATAAGCCCGCCCATGATACACCAGCCCCGACCCCGTCGGCCCGAGATGGATGGCCTGCACCTCGCAGAAGAACACGGTATGGGTGCCGACTTCGGTCTGCTGTACCACTTTGCAGTCCAGGCTGGCGGTGGCGGTCTCAAGCGCCGGGGCGCCGGTGGCGAGGCGGATCCAGCTGCCATGGCTGAAGCGCTCTTCCATGCCGAGATCGCCCTTGCCGGCGAAGATCGGGGAGAGCGCCTCATGCTCATGCGCCAGCACATTCACGCAGATGATGCCGGCGGTCTTGAAGGCCTCATATTGGCGGCTGGTGCGGTTGATGCAGACCAGCAGCGTGGCCGGGCTGTCGGTCACCGAGCACACGGCGGAGACGGTCATGCCGACATCACCTTGCGGGCCGCGCGTGGTGATGATGTTAACGGCGGCGCCCATGCGGGCCATCGCCTCGCGGAACAGGCTGGTATCTACGGCAGCGCTCATCGTTAAAATCCCCTGAAGCCGTCGGGTTTTAATCCTTACCCCTGGGCGGGCGCAAGCTGCGGCCGCGCTGAACGGCCTGTTCCCCAAACCGCAACCGCAAGGCGTCGATGGCGTCCTGCCGGGCGCGGCGGCGCGGCGTTGAGGTGTCCGCCAGATCGCCCAGATCCGCCTGCGCGGCTGGGGCCAGCGGCGACGCGCCGATGCCGATGAGCCGGAAGCGCGGGCCGGTCGCCTCCGCGGCCAGCAGGACCTGGGCGGCCTCGAAGATGGTCTCGGGCAGGCGGGTGGGGGCGGGCAGGCGCTGGCTGCGGGTGCGTTGCTGGAAATCCGCGGTTTTCAGCTTCAGCACCAGCCCGGCGGCGGCGACATCCTCGCGGTGCAGGCGCCGCCCCAGCTTCTCGCACAGCGGCCAGAGCGCGGCTTCCAGCGCGGCGCGGTCCGAAAGATCGGTCTCGAAGGTGGTTTCGGCGCTGATGGATTTGCTTTCGCGCTCAGCCCGGACCGGACGGTTATCCTCCAGCCGGGCGCGGGCAACCAGCGCCATCCCCTCATTGCCAAGCCTGGCGGCCAAATGCGGCTCCAAAGCGGCGAGCTGGGCGATGGTGACGAGGCCCATCGCTTCCAGCTTTTTCACCTGGGCCGGGCCGATGCCGGGCAGCAACCCGACCTTCTCATTGGCGAGCAGCTGTGCCGCTTCCGCGCCCAGCACGGCAAAGCCGCGCGGCTTGCCGCGCTCGGCGGCCAGCTTGGCCAGCATGCGGTTGCGCGCCAGCCCGATGGAGATGGTGATGCCGAGCTCCGTCTCGATCCGCCGCGCCAGACGGGTCAGCACGATGGCGGGGGGCGCGCCGTGCAGCGCCTGGGTGCCGGAGAGGTCGAGAGCGGCTTCATCGATGGAGAGCGGCTGCACCAGCGGTGTCAGCGCCTCCATCATTTCCCGCACCTGGCGGGAGACGATGGCATATTTCGCCATGTCCGGGCGCAGCACCACGGCGTTGGGGCAAAGCTGCTTGGCCTTGAACATCGGCATCGCGGAGCGCACGCCATGGATGCGCGCGATATAGCAGCAGGTGGAGACGACGCCACGCACCCCGCCGCCGACGATCAAGGGTTTGTCGCGCAATTCCGGGTGGTCGCGTTTTTCGACGGAGGCGTAGAAGGCGTCGCAATCAATATGGGCGATGGCCAAGGTGAACAGCTCGGGGTGCGACAGGATCCGCACCCCGCCGCATTTCATGCAGGCGGGGCCTTGGCAGATCGCGTCGCAATCGCGGCAGAGGGCGGGCATCTCAGCCCGCCCTCTTTGAGGTCACTCGGCGGCGAGATGGATTTTCTCGTCGTCCGGATTGGCTGGGGAGGCCGGAATCTTGCCCTTGGGTTGCGGGTTTTCGATATAGTCGAACGGCGCCTCGTTCCAGGGGCCGCGTCCCTCCTCGCCCTGGCTGAGATTGAACACCACATCCACCGTGTCGTCCGGCTTGACGTTGCCGAACATCGGATCGTCGAGTTTGCCGATGGCGTCGAGCGCTTTCATGAACATGTTGGTGTGGGTGATTTCGCGGGTGAGCAGATGCGTCAGCGCGTCGATGGTGCCCTTGTCCTTGGTGCATTTCAGCAGCGCCTCGTAGGTCTGCCGTGCACCGCCCTCCGCCGCGATATTGGCGCGCAGATCGCGCACCACATTGCCACCCTCGTTGATATAGGTGGCGGTCCAGGCCGAGCCCTGGCTGTCGACAAAATGCGGGCCGATGCCTTTCATTTTGAAGAGCGGCGCCTCGTACACCTTGGTCTGGTCGAGCTTGGCGGTGTGCTGGGTGATCAGCTTGCCGACCATTTCCAGATGGTTGAATTCTTCCAGCGCGATATCCTGCAGCATGTCGCGCAAGGCCGGGTTTTCGACATGGAAGGACTGCACCCAATATTGCAAGGCGGCGGTGAGTTCGCCGGTGGCGCCGCCGAATTGTTCGAGCAGGAACTGGCCGAATTGCGGATCCGGCGTGCCGACATTCACGGGATAGAAGAGTTCTTTTCTGTGGTAGAACATGCTTGTGTCTCCTCGGGGTTTCGGAACCCTGAGAGTCGGCATCCGGTGCCGCCTGCGCAAGCATATTCGATGTCATGAAGTTGCTTTTAAGGACCTCGTTATTTTCAAACTTGGCTGTCATCGATGACATAGGAGGCGGTGAGGCCGCCATCGATGGTGTAGGCGGAGCCGGTAATGAAGCTGGCGTCATCGGATGCCAGGAATGCGACAAGGTTGGCGATCTCGGCGGGCTCAGCGAGGCGGCCCATCGGGATATAGCGCCGGCGCAACGCCCAGGCCTCCGCATCCGCCAGAAACGCCTTCACCAGAGGCGTCGCGGTGGGGCCGGGGCAGATGGCGACGGCGCGCAGCTTCTGGCGGGCATAGATGATGGCGAGCTCACGCGTCATCGCCAGCACGCCACCTTTCGCGGCGGTGTAGGCGATCTGCGGAAAGGCGGAGCCAACCAGCGCGACGATGGAGGCGTTGTTGATGATCACGCCGTTGCCGGAGGCGAGCAGATGCGGAATCGCCGCCTTGCAGCAGAGGAAAACCGAAGTGAGGTTGGCGGCCAGGGTGGCGTTCCAGCTGTCCAGCGAGGTTTCCACCGGGCCGGCATCATCGTTGCGGCAGATGCCGGCATTGTTGAAAATCACCTCCAGCCCGCCGAAATGCCGCACGGATTGGGCGATCATCGCGGCGCAGGCGTCCTCTTTCGTCAGATCGCCCGCCACCGCGAGCGCCTCGCCGCCGCCCGCGCGGATGCTGGCGGCTACCGCTTCTGCGGCCTCCCCGCGCAGATCGGCGCAGACAACCCGTGCGCCTTCCGCCGCGCATTTTTCCGCCGTGGCGCGGCCAATGCCGCCCGCCGCCCCGGTGATGAAGACCCGTTTGCCCTTCAGACGCATGACATGATCGCTCGCAGCTGCCCGGCGAGAGTTTCGCCCGGCGCGAAGGCGCCGTCAAAGGCGGCGGAGCCGACGGTGAATCCATCCGCCCCGGCCGCGCGCAGGGCTTTGATGCGGGCCGGGCTGTCCACCCCGCCGGCGCAGATCAGCGCCGCACGCCCCAGCCCGCGCCGCGCGGCGCGCACCAGCGCAAGCGGGTCAGCCTCGGTGGCGCGATAGGCCAGCAGATCCACCCCGGCGCAGCCCTGGGCGATGAAATCGGCGCAATGCGTCTCCACCAGGGCTTCATCGCCGCGAAGCTGGGTGGGATGGCCGACGGGCGTGCCGGGAAAGGGGTAGTAGCCGATGCCGGTGCCCGCGAGCAGCGCCAGCGTGGCCGCCACCTCGGTGCCGCCGAGCAGCCGGTCCACCCCGATCGCCTTGCCGATCCGCGCTGAGTCCAGCGCGCTCTGCGGGGTGGTGGCGACCACCTCCAGATAAGAAGCCGCCCCCAGCGCCTTGATCCGCGCATTCAGTGTGCGCAGCGTCTCCTCATCCGCGCCGATATCCTTGAAGCCGATATGGCGCAGACCCAGCGGGGCGATCTCGTCCAGAACCGCCAGGCAGTCCGGCACCGTGCGGTCGTGGCGGGTGAGCATGAAGATGAAATCCATGCTCCGATGCTGTCATTCCCGGACGGGGCGGGCAATAACCGGAGGGAATAATTTTTTCTTGCTCTGTCGCATGAAGGGCAGCTCGACGACGTGATGCAGCATGGCCGCGAGGAAGCAGGAGCCCAGCACCGCCAGCACCAGGAAGGCCAGGCTGAACCAGCCCGGATGCGCGGCCAGAGGCGGGCCGAGCCAGAGTGCGAGCAGCCGCTCCACCGGTTCGTTCACCAGATAAAGCGGGTAGGAGATGGCGCCGAGATAGAGCAGCCCCCGATTGGCCAGAAGCCCCCCCCAGCTTTGGGTCTGCGCGAGCATCAGCGCCAGCCAGAGCAAGGCGGTGAGGGCGCGCTCCGGCGTGCCCAGCAGCGCCAGCAGGCAGAGCCCGGCCAGGCAGGCGAGAAACGGCGCGGCGCGGCCGGAGAGCAGCCAGATGCGGCTGCATAGCCCGAGCGCGAACCAGCCGGCCTGGGCGGGCAGGAAGGCGCGGGAGAATTCGGTGTGTGCCGGCAGCAGCGCATAGAGCAGCGCCACCGCGAGCAGCAGCGCCGCCAGTCCGCCCAGCCGCTTCGGCGCGGCGAGGCCGATCAGCAGATAGAACTGCCATTCGGTGGAGAGCGACCAGGCCGGGCCGAGCAAGGTCACCCAGCCATAAGGCAGCAGGCGGTCGGGGATGATCCCATGCAGCAAGGTCAGATGCGCCAGAAGATGCGCCCAGAGCGGCTGCGGCAGGCCGGGCGAGACGATCTCGCGCGCCGCAGCACCGGTCCAGGGCAGGGCGGAGAGCGGATCGCCCAGGGCTTCGATGCTGATCGCGGTGGCCAGCACCAGGAGATAGACCGGCAGCAGCCGCCGGGCGCGGGCCTGGATGAAGGGCCAGAAGCGGCCGCCATGCCGCTCCAGCGCGCCGGCGATCACCAGCCCGCTGAGGGCGAAGAACAGCTCCACCGCCGCCTGGCCATGGGCGAACAGGCGTTGCGCCCAGAGCGGGGCGGTGGTCAGCGGCAGGGCGTGGCTGAGCAGCACATACATCGCCAGCAGGCCGCGCACCCCATCGAGGCGTCGCATCCGTTGCATGATCGCAACCTAAACGCGAAATCCCTTCGCGGCCAGAGCGTTATAAAAGTTTTTGGGCGGAGGCGGCAAAGGTTCCGCCGCTGTGTAGCAGCGGTGGAAAGCCGCCGGAGGGTGTGGCCCTTTTTTCAAAAAGGGCCACGAAAGGTTTGGGGTGGTGGCAACGACTTTGCCACCACCCCAAACCTCTTCGCCGCTTTTTTGAAAAAAAGCGGCACCAAAAAACTTTTATAATTTTAGTTCAATTACAGCGGCAGCAGCGCCACCAGCAGCGGCACGATAATCGCGGTGACGATGCCGTTCAGCCCGATCGCCAGCCCGCCAAAGGCGCCGGCGGTCTCGTTCAGCCGGATCATATGCGCGGTGGCGATGCCATGCGCCGCCGTCCCCGCCGCCAGCCCTTGCGCCTCCCAGGCCCGCACCCGCGCCGCCTTGTAGAGCGGCCCGCAGATCAGCGTGCCGAACAGCCCGGTGATGATGACGAACACGGCGGTCAGCGCCGGCAACCCGCCCAGCTGCTGCGCCACCCCCATCGCGATCGGCGTGGTGACGGATTTCGGCCCCAGCGACATCACCACCTCATGCGGCGCCCCCAGCGCCTTGGCGATGAGCATCGCGGACAGCGCCGCCACCAGCGAGCCGGCGCCGAGCGAGACCAAAATCGGCACGAAATTGCGGCGGATGGCCGGCCAGTTGGCGTACATCGGCACCGCCAGCGCCACCGTGGCGGGGCCGAGCAGGAAATGGATATAGACCGCGCCGGAGAAATAGGTCTGGTAGCTGGTGCCGGTGAGCAGCAAGGCGGCCACCAGCATCGCCACCGCCAGCACGGTCGGGTTGCTGTAGGCCTTGTGGCCGGCGCGCTGGTCCAGCAGGGCGGCCACTTCCCAGGCGCAGAGCGTGGCGGCCAGGCCGAGCAGCGGCTGCGTCTGCAGATAGACCCAGACATGAAAGAAAGGCAGCGGCAGCAGCTTATGCATGGGGCTTGGCCTCGCGCCGGGTGAGGAACCATTGCATGGTCACCCCCGTCACCAGCAGCCCCAGCGTGGTGGAGACGGCGATGGCGACCAGAATGGCCACGGCATTTTCCCGCAAGGCCCCGAATTCATTGACAATGCCCACCCCGGCCGGGACGAAGAGCAGGCCAAGATATTTCAGCAGCCCTTGCGCGGTCTGGCGCAGATCCTCGCTCGGCGGGCCGAATTTCAGGAACCAGGCCAGCGCCAGGACCAGCCCGATCACCGGCCCCGGCACCGGCAGCCCCAGCCCTTGCTGGATGATGGTGCCCACCAGCTGGTACAAAACCAGTATTGTCAGCGCTCTGACCACTTAAGCTCTCCCAACGCCTTGGCGGACGGCCACGCCAGGGCCATGTTGCAATGCGATGCCACCGCTTGCCTAAACCGTGACGGAGCCAAAAACCATGCCCAGCTGGCAGTCTTATCTGGTCAACCCGCTGTTGCGCATCTTCGTCAAGCGCAAGCTGGCGCGATCCTTCACGCCGCAGCAGGCGCGGGCCGCCTTTGGCCGGCGCCCGCCGCAAGCGGTGCCGGGTGTGATCTTTACTGCGGCGCAGGAGGGCGGCGTGCCGGGCGAATGGGCGCGCCAGCCGGGCCATGCCGGGCGGGTGATGCTGTATCTGCACGGGGGCGGTTATTTTGCCTGCTCGCCGGCCACGCACCGGCCGATCACCGGCGGCTTCGCCCGGCTGGGCTTCTCGGTCTTCGCCCCGGATTACCGGCTGGCGCCGGAGCACCCGTTCCCGGCGGCGGTGGATGACGCGCTGGCCGCCTATCGCGGGCTGCTGGCGGCGCATGGGGCGCGGAGCCTGGTGGTGGCGGGGGACTCGGCTGGGGGTGGGTTGGCGCTGGCCTTGATGCTGGCGGCGCGCGAGGCCGGGCTGGAGATGCCCGCCGCCCTGGTGCTGTTCTCACCCTGGACGGATCTGGCCGCCACCGGCGCCTCGGTGAAGACCAACGCCCGGCGCGATGCCATGCTGATCGGCCATCGCATCGAGGAGGCGGCCAGCCATTATCTGGGCAAGGCTTCGGCCCGCAACCCGCTGGCCTCGCCGCTCTACGGGGATCTGCACGGCCTGCCACCGATGCTGATCCAGGTCTCGGACAGCGAGATCCTGCTGGATGATTCCACCCGCCTCGCGGCGAAGGTGCGCGCCGCCGGGGGCGAGGTGGAGCTGTCCATCTGGCCGGGGCTGCCGCATGTCTGGCAGATCAGCCAGAATTTCCTCCCCGAGGCGCGGGCTGCCCTGGTTCAGGCGGGCAGATTCGCACGATCGGCCCTTGCATCGGCCTCCGTGCCAGCTTAAAAGCCGGGCTTTCCTCGCTGCCGGTCGGGATCGGTGGCTTTTTCGTATGGAGTTTACACGGTGAAAGCTAACATTCATCCGGACTATCACGAGGTCAACATCATCATGACCGATGGGACCGAATACAAAACCCGTTCCTGCATGGGCGTCGCGGGCGAGACCCTGCGTCTGGACATCGATCCGAAGTCCCACCCGGCCTGGACCGGCGTGCAGCGCGTGATGGACACGGGCGGCCAGGTCGCGAAGTTCAACAAGCGCTTCGCTGGGATCGGCACCCGCAAGGCGTAAGCGTACTCGCGAGGAGCGCTTACGGAAAAGCCGCCCCATCGGGCGGCTTTTTTATTGGGCAAAAGTTTTTTGGTGCCGCTTTTTTTCAAAAAAGCGGCGAAAACGTCTGGGGTGGTCGCAACGGCGTTGCCACCGGCCCGAACCTTCGTGGTGACTTTTTGGAAAAAGTCCCCACACCCCCAAAAACGTCTGCAAATTTTTCAAGATGTTGTTTCAGGCCTCGGCAATCAGCCGGCCGGCCTCCGCCATGCCGAGCGCCTGCAGGCTGCGCAGCGCCGCGCTCAGCCCCTTATTGAGCTGCTGGGCGCGCCGGTTGGCGGCGGCGGAGCGCTTGGCGAAGCGCCCCAGCGCCCCGCGCAGCGTCTCTGCCAGGCGGGCGGCCTCGCTCTGTTCGGCCTCGCGCAGCTGGATAGCGGCGGCGGCGAGATTGGCGGCGCCGAGATGGCCCATCATCGTCGCGATATCCGCGAAAGACGGCGCGGCATGGTTCAGCGCCTGCTCCAGCAGCGCCGCTTCCTGGGAAATCTCGTTCGGCTTGCCGCTCAGCATCAGCTGGTCCAGCCGTTGCAGTTTGGCGCTCAGATCCTCGACCAGCGCCAGCCCATCTTGCAGAATGACGCTGATGCTCGCTTTTTCGCTGAGCAAAGGCGGCAGTTCCACCGGCCGGAATTGCCCCGAGACACTCACGAGCCGGTCTCGTTCAGCACGGTGGAGATGGCCTGGGCGAGGGTCTCCGGTGAGACATTATAGGTGCCATTGGCCAGAGCCTGACGGATGGCGGTGACGTTGGTCTGGTCGATGCCGCTGGAGGTGCGGGCGGCGGTGAGCAAGGCGGTGCCGGTCTGCGCGGCCTCGCTGAGGGTGACGCTATCCGTCTGCGCGGTTTGCGGGCTGGCGGCGGCGGTTGCCGGCTTGGCGGTCTGCACCGGCGGGGGCGCGGCGGCATCCGTGCCTTGCGGGCTGTAGGATTGGATTCGGCTGGTCATGCTGCCACCACGCTTTCGGGCTGGTTGGTCATCTCAGTGTCGAGCAGGGACAAGGCGGCGTCGAAATCCCGCAGCGCCTCCAGGCTGTTTTCCGCATTGGCGCGCAGCAGGGTGAAGCGCAAGGCGGCATAGATGGTCATCAAGGCCGGGCCGAGCGTGCTGCCCTCCTGCGTATCCAGCACGCCGCTGAGCAGGGTCAGCAGCTCATCCGCGCGGGCAATCATCAGCGCCTTGGTGGGCTGGTCGGCTTCCTCGATGGCCAGGCGCGCCCGGCGGCCATATTGGCGCAGCGCCCGCCAGCCGGGCCGCAGCCAATGGATGCCGGGCGGGCCGTCAAACATCGCCGCGCGGTAGGTGATATTGATTGCATCCATGCTCATCTCATTCATGGTTTAGCCCGAGCTCGAAGAATTATTGCCGAGGAAAATACTGAGATAGGCCTGGGTGACGCTGGCGGAGCTGGCCGAGGTTTCGGCGGCGGTATATTGTTTCTGCAGCTCGGTGATGGTGGCGGAAGCCTGTTTGCTGATCAGGGTGATCTGCTGCTGGATCGAATTGATCGCATCGTTCAGCGAGGAGGTTTGCGCGCTAATGAAGCCGGTGATGCTGCTGGCGCCGGTGGCGCTGGAGGCGGCGGCGCCGATGGCGCCCGTGGTGAGATTGTCGAGGCTGGTATAGAGCTTTGAAACCAGCGTCTGCACTGCGGACGGGTTCTTGCTGAAGGCGGAGGAGAAGGCGGTGCTGCTGAAGCTCACCGTGCCGGCGCTGGTCAGGGTCAGCCCGATCGCCGCGGCGCTCAACCCGCTGGATTCCAGCGAGCTGACCGCGTTCATCAGCTGGTTTTTCAGATTGGCGGCGGAGAAATTGCCAAGCAGTACGCCGGATTTCGCGGAGCCGGAGGAGGCGGCAGTGCTGCTGGCGGTGCCGACATATTTGGTCTCGGCGCTGATCGCGGACAAGGCGGTGTTGAGGCTGTTGGCGACATCGAGCACGCTGCCCGACAAGGCGGTGGGCGACGAGCTGACCGAAACGCTGGCATTGCCGGAGCCGGCGAGGGAAATGGTGACGCCGGCGATGGCGCTGCCCAGGCTGTTGCTGGCGCTGGTGATGGGGATGCCGTTAAGGCTGAGGCTGGCATTCACCGCGCTCTGCGCCTTGATCTCGCTGCCCGGGCTGGCGCTGCTATAGGCGAATTGCGCCAGCGCGCCGGTGCCGGAGACGGAAAAGGCGGCACTGGCGCCGGTGGCGCTGCTGTTGAACACCAGCCGCGCCCCGGCCGAGGTGCTGAGCACCGAGGCCTGCACCCCGCCATGCTGCTTGTTGACGGCGGCGGCGATGTCATTGAGCGTCATGCTGCCGGAGCCGAGCGAAATCGTCTCGCTCTTGCCGCTGGCCAGGGTGAAGGCCAGCTGCCCGGCACCGCCCGAGAGCGTGGCATTGGATGAGCCGAGCAGGCCGGAATACAGCTCCTGCCCTTTGGCGAGGCTGATGCTGGTGAGATTATAGGTGCCGGTGGCGGCGGTGGCATTGGCGGTGGCGGTGGCGACCAGCGTGTTGTTACTGGTGGCGGCGCGCGCATTGATGGTGGAAATGTTCTGGATGTGAACCAGACTGTCCGAGAGGCTGGAAATCGCCCCGCTGATGCTGCCCCAGGCGGAGATCAGCGCCTTGTCCGCGGCAACCTGGGTGCCGAGCGACGTGATCGGCGCTTCCAGCCTTTTGGTGACGGCGGAGATATTGCTGTTGATCGCGGCGGAGCTGAGCGAGGAGACGGTCGACATCGTTCACCTTCATGGCCGGGTTGAAACGGAATTGGCCGGGGCAATTTGCCCCGGCCAGGTTAACCAATCGATTACGGCAGCAGGGAGAGATAGCTCTGCTGCAGCTGGGTCGAGTTCTTGAGCGCCGCCACGCCGGACTGCGCCTGGATCGTCGCCTGCGTCAGCTTGTTCGCCACCTGCGGGATGTTGGCATCCTGCACGACGCTGAGCGCGGTGGTGACGTTGGTGGCGGTGGTGTTCAGATTATTGATGTTGGCGGTGAGGCGCTGCTGCACCGCACCCAGCTGGCCGCCCTGATTATTGAGGCCGGCCAGAGCATATTTGATGACGTTGATGGCATTGTTGGCGCCGGTGGTGGTGCCGACATTGATGCTGGCGAGCGAGGTGAGCGAGGCGGCGCCAGCCAGCTTCGCGGACCCGCTGACGCTGAAGGCGGCGCTGGACTGGAACTGCACCTGGCCTTGCTGCAGATCATTCGCGACGATGGCGGCCGCCGTGCCGGTCGTGGTCTTCAGCGAGCCGCTCGCGGCCGCCGTGGTGCCGACGGTCTTGAACACGATATTCTGACCATTCAGCTGCTTCAGGTTCAGCTTGCCGCTGGCGCTGGAGGCGACGATGCCGCTGGTGCTGGTCTGCTGGTTGATCTGCGAGACGACGCCCGAAAGGCTGGAGGCGTTTACCGAGATCGCCCCGCCGATCACCGTGCCCGCGGCACCGGCGGCGGAAGAGGCCTCGATCGAGAATTTCAGCCCCTTGGAGCCGAACGTGGTGGCATAGGTATAGTTATTGCTGGCCTGGGCCTGCACACCGGTCTTGCCGGCGATGTTGGTGGCTGCGGCTGCAATGTTGGCGGCGGATTCGCTCTTCGTGGTCGAGAAGGTGCCGGAGCCGCCGGTGGGGCCGTTCACCGTCACCGTCGAGCTGCCGAAGGCGCCGGTTGCCGCGGCGTTCACGGCCGCCGAGGAGGTGCCGCCGAAGGTGGAGGTGCCGGCGCCGGCGAAGGCGGTCCCGGCCGCCGTGGCGTACATGCCGATATTGCTGGCGGAGGTGTTGCCGATCGACAGATTCAGCGTCTGGCCTTCATTCGCGCCGACCTGGAACTGCACGCCGGAGAACGTACCATCCAGAAGATTGATGTTGTTGAACTGAGTCTGCGAGGAGATGGTGGTGACCTGGCTGGTCAGCTGCCCGACCAGGGTTTGCAGCGATTGCGACTCAGCCGCCGTCTGCGTGCCGTTGGCGGCCTGCACGGCGATGGAGTTGAGCTGCTGCACGATGCCGATCTGCTGGCCGATGGCGCTCTGCGCCGTCTGCAGCAGGGAGACGCCCTGGTTGGCGTTGGAGGTCGCCTGGGTCAGGCCGTTGAGCTGGGAGGTGAAACCCTGCGCGGTGATATAGCCCGCCGGATTGTCAGCCGGAGAGTTGATCGACATGCCGCTGGCCAGCTGGCTCTGCAGCGAATTATTCGTCTGCGAGGTGGCGGCGATGGAGTTGAGCGCCGACAGCGCCCCGGTATTGGTGAGGATGGATCCGATGGCGGACATTAGGCAAAAGCTCCTTGGTTATGGTTGCCGTACCTATTCATTCGCGCGGGACCCGAAAAGTTTGCATGCAGGCAATGAAAGAATCTTGCTGATTCAGGCAGAAAAAAATCTAAATCTATTAGTCAAATATTTACTATTTTAGGCTTGATAAAATGGCATAAAAAATAACGCATGGTTAGTTTATCGCATGCCCTCAGTTCAGGTGCAGCGAGACGCCTTGGGCGGTCACCTCGGCGGAAAAGCGCCGGCCGCTTTTCGGGTTGGTCAGCAGAATCGTATCGCCGAGATGGCCGGGCTGGTCGGCCGTTGCATCCAGCGCCAGCTCCACCCCGCCGCTATAGACATGCACGCTCACCGTCTGCCCGGCTTTCACCAGCAAGGGCGTTTGCAGCACATCCTGGGTGATGACCATGCCGGCGGCGATCGACATCACCGCGCTGTCACCCTCGATCTCGGTTGGATCGGTGAAGATTTGCCGGCCGGCGAAGGCCTGCACCGGCAAAGCGCGGCGGACGAGATCCGCCGCGCCGAGCGTGGCGCCGGCGGCGATCGGCCGCGCCGCGACCACCACCTCCTCGCTCTGCGCCACGGTGACGGTGACATACAGCGTCCAGCGCGCGGCGGGGCATTGCACTTCGGCCTGTTCATAAGGCGCCACCCCGCTGAGGCTGACCGCGAGCGGCGAAGCGCAGGCCGGCATGGCGCGCGCCCCGGCGGTGCTGCCGAGGCTGATCTGCGCCCCCGGTGGCGCCAAGGCCTGCGCGGCCTGCAGCACGGCCTGGCGCAATGACGTCTCGTCCTGCGTCGGGCCGGGGGCGGCGTGGCCGGCGCGCGGTAGGGCGAGCGCCAGACCCGCCAGACCCGCCAGCAGGGCGGCGCGTGTCACGCCGCCTGCTCCGCCGTGTTGGCCAGGCGGGCCATGGCGGGCGCGGCCCAGCCGGGCGGGGAGTCTTCCAGCGCGGGCAGCGCCAGGGCGGCGGCGCGGGCCTTGGCGCCGGCGCGCAGCGTCACCGGCAGGTCGCGCGTCGCCGCGCGCAAAGCGTTCAGCCAATCCCCCTTGCGGTTGGGCAGCGCCTGCGCGCCCAGCGTCTCCGGCATGTCCAGCCGCCGGTCCACCAGCAGCCGGCAGCCGGCGGCCGCGCCCAGCAGCAGGGGGTAATGATCGTGATGCGTCTCCGACGCCACCGGGCGCAGCATGATCTGCGGCCCCACCGTGGCCAAAGCTTGCGCCCAGCTTTGCTCGTTGGCCTGCGCCCCCAGCCGCGCGAAGGCTTTCGGGTAAGGATGGTCCGGCCGCTCCACGATCACCCAGGAGATTTCCTCCAGCGTCGCCTCGATCAGCTCCTGCATCCAGAGCGGGGCGATACCCTCATCGATCCACAGCACGCGCGGATTGGTGTTGAGCCCGGTGCCGCTCTCGAAATGACGCCAGAAGCGCCGGGAGAGCGCCGGGCGCCAGAGCGTCACCGGGATCGGCGCCGGGGTCAGCTGGCGCAGATGCGCGACCAGCTGCGGCGAGGTGGCGTAAATCTCGCGCGCCGCCGCCAGGGCGGGCTGCGCCTCCGGCGCCGGCAGCGCGGTATAGAGGGCGGTATAATCAGGGCTGTAAGGCTGCGCCGGCTGCTGCGGATTGATCCGCACCCATGTGTGCGTGCCGCGCCGGCCGAGATCCGCCGCGCCGGGCAAGCCGGGGGCCCAATCCGCGTCCAGCCTCCCGGTATGGCGCAGGGCGCGGGCGGCGTTGAGCGCGGGCTCGGCGGGTTCGCCGGTCAGCAGCAGGCTGGCCGGGTCCGCCGGGCTGGCGCGCACCAGCCCGGTCTGCAATTCCGCCGCCAGCAGATCGCCATGCAGCGACAAGGCCGGGTGGTGATACGGATCCGCCCAGGGCAGCGCCCGCGCCGCGGCGCCGCCTTCGCGGAACCGGTGGGTGGCATCCGGCGCCTGCGTGCCGGCTGGCATCACCAGGCTGACATCCGGCGTCCAGACCAGGCGGTGCCCGGCGGCGCGCAGCTGGGCGCAGAGATCGATCCATAGCGCATCCCCTTCCAGCCCGGTCTCGACATGACAGGCGGCCAGCGCCGCGCGGCGCGCCAGCAGCCCGGGCGGGGTGATGGCGCTGGCCTCCTGGTCCACCAGCAGCCAGCCGCCGGGGCCCGGGTCCATCACCCCATGCCCCGCCCCCAGCCGGGCATCCGCGCCGATCACGATCGGCCCCAGCACCTCGCCTTGCCGCCCATCCGCGCTGGTCGGCGTGATCATCCGCGCCGCCACCGCCGCCACGCCGGGGTCGGCCAGCCGGGCGCGCAGCCCTTCCAGCCAATACGGGGTGATCTCCAGCATCCGCGCATCCAGCACCGCCACCAGCGCGGTGGGGGCCAGCGCCAGCGCCTGGGCCAGCGCGGCGCCGGGGTTGTCGGCGAGGCTGGCCAGCACCTGGCCCTGCAGCTCGGCGCCGCGCCGCGCCACCTCGCCCAGGTACGTCCCCACCGGGCTCTCGCGTTCCGTGGCGACGAGGATCACCGGGCCGCTCAGCGCCGGGCCGGAGAACAGCCCGGTCATCCATTGGTCCAGCCGGGGAATCTCCACCCCGTCGCAGAGCATGATCAGGCTGGTGCCGGGATCCTGGGTGAGACGGACATGGTGGAACAACCCCATATGCTGGCGGTTCTGCACCTCCGCCGCCAGCCCGGCGCCGGCCAGATGCGCGCTCAGCGCCTCGGCGGCGCGGGCGCAGAAAATCTGCGGCGCGATATCGTCGCGCTTTGCCCCGGGCTGACGGATGAAGATCGCTTCCGGCAGCCGCTCCACCCGCGCCCCGCGGGCCGCGAAGCGCAGTTGCACATCATATTCCTCGGCCCCGGCGCGGCGCTCGTCAAAGCCGCCGGCCGCCTGCAGCGCCTCCCCCTGGTACCAGACCCAGTCCCCCAGATAGGCTGCCTGACGCAGCCGGGTGACATCCCAGCCCGGCTTCTGCCGGATCCAGGCGCCTTCCGCGCGCGGCACGATCTCGTCGGAATAGAGCAGATCCGCCTGGCTTTGCGCCGCCAGCAGCGCCATGCGCAGGCAGCCATCCGGGGTGATCATGTCGCCGGCATTCAGGATCGCGACATAATCCGCGCTCCGCGCCGCATCGTTGAGGGCGGCGCAGAGGGCACGGGTCATCGCTTCCGGCGCGTCCGCGACGGTGATGGTTTCGATTCCCGGCAGGCTCAGCGCATCGGCGGCGAGCACCTTGATGAGTGCGGGCGGCGCCCATTGCGCGCGCAAGCTCTCCAGGCTCTGCGTCACCGCCGGCGCCTGCCCGGCGGGGGCGGCGAGCAGCACGGTCAGGCGCGGCAATGCCCCAATTTGATTTTGGATCGCCAGCAGCCGGGCTTTCGCCGCCTCGTCCGTGCGTTCGCTGGGGCGGGGCATTGCGGTGGCGTCGCGCGGCGCCTCCGCCGCCATCGCGGCGCCGCCGAAGGCCGGCAGCGCGCGCGCCCGGCTGGCCCCGATTTCGCTGAGAAACCCAACCAGGTCAGCGGTTTCCTCGGTCAGCTCATCCCACAGCCCCGGGTCGAAATGCCGCGCCTGGATCGCCGCCCATGTCGCCTCCACCAGCCGGCGCAGCGGCTGGCTCAGCCCCTCGCTCGGCAGGTTTTCCGAGCGGTTGAGCTGGCCGTTGAGATGCGCGCAGGCGGCCCGCAGGTCGCGCTTGAAAGTCAGCCCCAGCTCGGCGCCGATGCGGCGCAGCTGCGCCTGCGGGTCCGCCAGCAGCTCCTGATAGGTGAGCCAGGTGCGCGGCAGATGCCGGGCCTGGCGTTCCGCGTCCGTCGCGTAGCTGAGCCAGAGCAGCAGCGCATGGGCGCGGGTGAGGCCGTTCTTGCGCGCCTGGCTGGACGCCGCCGCCCAGGGGTCGCGGAAAATATGCACCACATGCGGGCTGTGCCCGGCCTGCCGGGCGGCGCGCTCATAAAGTGGCAAGGTCCGGCACAGATGCGGATGTTTCAGCCCCCAGAGCCGTTCGCGCGGGGGAAAGCGCCGGCGCAAAATCTCATCCAGCCGGGCGGTGAAGCTGGCCATGTCCGGCCGCTCCGCCCAGCCGGCGGGCAGGCTGCGCACATCCGTCCAATCCACGCCCAGCCGGTTGAAGAGATCGACATCGAGCTGGATCAGTTCCGGGATTTCATAGAAGCCAAGCGGGTTATGCTCGTTGGCATCGGCATCGTTGTAGAATTTGACGCCGGCCTTTTCCAGCGTGCCGGAAAGGGCCGAGGTGCCGCTGCGGTAATAGCCGACGATGAAGATCGCATCCGACATTTTGGGGACTCGCTTTCAGAGATAGCTGAACAGGCTCAGGCTTTGCGCGCTGGCGAAGCTTTTCATCGCCGCCTGCATGGCGGTCATCGTCTGTTCCAGCGTGGTGATGGCGGCGGGCATGTTGACCCCGGTGGCGCTGTTGACGGCTGCCTGCGCCGCGGTCTGCTGGGTGGTATCGCCGGTCGAGGCATTGGCGAGGGCTTGCAGCGTCACCCCGTTCTGCGCCTGCGCGGTGGTCACGGATTGCTGATATTGCGCCAGCGTGCCGAGGCTTTGATTCAGAATCTGCCGGGTCTGCGCCACCTGCGCCGGGGTGGAGGTGGTGCTGGCCAGGGTCGAGGCGATTTGTTGCAGCAGCGCGAAGGCGGTTTGCGGCCGCGCCGGCGCGATGGTGAAGCTGTCCCCGTTCGCCGGCTGGCCGGTGATCTCATAATTCACCCCGGCCAGCTGCAGGCTGGTCTGGCCGGTGCCGTTGCTGACCAGCGTGCCGGTGGCCAAGCTGCTGCCGCCCTGCGTCGCGCTATAGGTGGTGGCGCCCGTCGCGGAGACCGCGAAGCTGACCGTGATCGAGGCGCTGCCCTGCTGGAAGGCGTTGGCGGCGCCGGCATTCACCAGCCCTTGCTGCAGGATCTCCCCGGTGCCGGTATTGGCGCTGGCGGCACTGACATACGAGATGCCGTCCCCGCTCAAGGCGGAGGTGAAAACCTGGCCATTGACCAGCGTGTTCGCCGTCTGCCCGGTGCTGATGCTGGCCTGGCTCTGCCCGCCATCGCCATAATAGGAGATGGTGCCGCTGGCATTGGGCTGGAACGGGGCCAGCGTGCTGCGCGAGCCGCCGAACAGATAATTCCCGTTCGGCCCGACACTATTGCCCAGCGCCAGCAATTGCAGCCCGGCACTTTGCACCTGCGAGGCCAGCGCCCCGAGATTCTGTGTGCTGGTGCTGCCGTTCAGCGCCTGCAGCATGATCGATTGCACATTATCCAGCAGCGTGTTGGTGGCGCTGTAAGCGTTGTTGGCGGCGCCGAGCTGGGTCTGGATCGAGGCCTGGGCGGTATTGTCGTTATTGAGCCGGCTGATCTGATCCGTGGCCAGCGCCGCGGTTTCATAGGCGGCCGGATTCTGTGAGGGCGTCTGCACCGCCTGGCCGGTGGAAATCTGCTGCTGCAGCGTGTTTATCTGCGCTTCCTGGGCGCTCAGATTGGCGATGAAATTGCTGTAGAAGGCGGTATTCATGGCGGATTCCCTTCAGATCAACGGGGCGGCGGGGCGATGGGGCTGGTTGCGCGCGGCGCGCTCCAGGGCGGCGCGCAGCGCCTGGGCGCGGCTTTGGTCGAGCCGCGCGCGCAGCCGCTCGCGCTTGGCGCGCTGGATGGCCAGCGCGGTGGCGGCCTCGTTCACCCGCTCCCGCGCCGTGGCGAGGCTGGCGGCCAGCTGCAGCGCGGCATCCTGGGCGCGCAGGCTGAACAGCCCGGCGCGCTGCGCCTCGGCGGCGGCGATCACGGCGCCGTCTCGCCAGCCCGCCGTCAGCCGCGCCTGATAGGCCGCCAGCACCTGGCTTTGCCCTTCCAGATGCCGCATCGCGTGCAGGGCCTGGCTCAGCGCCGCCTCCAGGGCGCGCTCCTCGGCGGCGGCCAGCAGATCCAGCTTTTCCAGTGTGCCGAGCTTCATGGCGCCTCTCCGAACACGGCGCGCAGCCGCGCCAGCGCCTCATCCAACCCGACCGGCATTTCCGCCTCCTGGCGCAGCAGCGCTTCCATCGCCGGGGCGCGCTGCAACGCTTCGTCCAGCAGCGCGTCGCGTCCGGGCGCATAGACACCGAGATCGATAATGTCCTGCTTTTCCGCCCTTCGTGCCCACAGCCCGCGAAACCGCGCGGCGAGGCGCAGATGCTCGGGCGAAACCAGGCTCGGCATCGGCCGCGAGAGCGAGGCGGCAACATCGATGGGCGGATAGATCGCCGCCTCCGCCATGGCGCGGGAGAGCACGATATGCCCGTCCAGGATCGCCCGCGCGGTATCCGCCACCGGATCGCCGACATGGTCGTCCCCCTCCACCAGCACGGTATGGATGGCGGTGATCGAGCCCTGGCCCGGCCCGCCGGTGCCGGCGCGCTCCGCATAGGCGGAGAGGGCGCCGAACACCGAGGGCGGATAGCCGCGCGTCGCCGGCGGCTCGCCCGCCGCCAGGCCGATTTCGCGCAGCGCCATCGCCAGCCGGGTCAGGCTGTCCACCAGCAGCAGCACATGCTGCCCTTGCGCCCGCAGCGACTCGGCAATGGCGGCGGCGCGAAACGCGCCATGGGCGCGGGCCAAAGCGGTATCATCCGCCGGAGAGGCGATGACGACGCTGCGCGCCAGCGCCTCGCCCAGATGATCCTCGATGAATTCCCGGATTTCCCGGCCGCGCTCGCCGATCATCGCCAGCACCACCGCATCCGCGCGCGCATGCCGGGCGATCATCCCGAGCAACGTGGTTTTGCCCACGCCCGAGCCCGCAAACAGCCCGATGCGCATGCCCCGCCCGAGCGTGGTCAGCGCGTTGAGGGTGGCCACCCCGGTATCGAACGGGGTTTCGATCCGCGCGCGCTGCATCGGGTTGATGGTCTGGCCGCGCATCGGCCAGGGTGTTTCCAGCAGCGGCGGCGCCGTGCCATCCAAAGGCTGGCCGCGCGCATCCAGTATCCGGCCGAGCAAAGCCGGCCCGGTCATCACCGCCAGCGGCCCCGCCTCCACCCGCGCGCGGGCGCCGCGCAGAATGCCGCGCGGCCCCTGCTCGGCCATCGCCAGCAGGCTGTCGCGGTCAAAGCCAATAATTTCCGCGCTCGCCTCGCCATCTTGCTGCTCGATCAGGCAACGCGCCCCCACCGGCGCTTCCAGCCCGCCCAGCCGCAGCACCTCGCCGCTGGCCTGCAGCACCCGGCCATAGCGATGGATGGTGGGCTGCGCCAAGGCATGGCGCAGCCGCGCCTGGGTGCGCTCCCGGATGCTGTCCAGCGCGATCATGCGCCCGCCTCGCCCGGCAAGGCCAACGCCGCGCGCAAGGCCGTGAAGCGTTGTTCCAGCCGCGCATCCCACTGCGTGGCGGCGGCCCCGTCCTCGCCGATCAGCTCGGCCAGGGCGCCGCCGGGGGGGATGCTGTCATCCGCCACCAGCTCGGTCCCGGCGGCTTCGGGGAGGTTGGCCACCCCGTCGAAATCCAAAGGATTGAGCCGCAGACGCAATTTTTGCCCCGGCGCCATGCCGGCGGCGGCCTCCCGCAGCAAGCTTTCGACCAGCCCGGCCAGCTCGGCGCGCGCCTGGCCGCTTTCCCCGCCTGCGATATGGCGGGCGAGCAGGAACCCCATTTCCAGCACCAGCCCGGCCAGCTCCTGCTCTTTCTGCGCCAAGGGCGCCGCCAGCTGCGCCCCGGCCTGGTGCAAGGCGGCCAAGGCCTGGGCCAGCTGCGCGCGTTCGGCCGCCAGCGCCGCCTGCGCCTCTGCCAGCCCCGCCGCCTTGGCTTCGGCCAGGGCGCCCTCCCGCAGCTTGGCGATCTCTTGCCGCACCCGGCGCTGCAGCTCCGCCTCCTGGGCCGCGCGGTCCGCCGTTTCCTGCGCCAGCACGGTCTGTATGAAGGCCGCCTTGCGCGCGCGTGAGGGCACCACGAAGCTCATGGATCAGCCCCGCCCTGGTCGGGGCCGCGCGCATCGGCGATCAACAGCCTCAGCCCTTGGCCGGTCAGTTTCAGCAGCGGGCCGAGCAGCGCCAGCCCAGCGCGGGTCAGCAGCGCCACCGCCAGCGCCCCCAGCCCCCACGCGCCGACCAGCCCGGGATTGGCGAAGCTTCCCGGCTCATGCGTCGCCGCCCAAGAGGTCATCGCCGCCAGGCTGAGCCAGACCGGGCTGAACAGCTTGCTGGCTTTCGGGGGTTTCGCTTTGGCCATGGGCTTTACCCTTTGCCCGCGCCGGGAGCCGGGCCGGCGCCGGGAATTGTGCCGAGGCTGGGCGCGGCGCCGGTATCGCCGGCCGGGTCCGGCGCATGCACCACCACCACCACGCGCCGGTTCTGCGCGCGCCCGGCATCGTTCGCATTGCTGGCCACCGGCGAGAACTCGCCGAACCCCTCCGCCGCCAGCGCGTTGCCCGGCACGCCATTGGCGGCGAACAGCGACACCACGGCGACCGCGCGCTCCGCCGAGAGCGACCAGTTGGAGGGAAACTGCGCCGTGGAGATCGGCTGGTTATCCGTATAGCCCTCGACGGTGACGCGAAATCCAGGAGGCAGATGGGTCAGTCCGGTGCCGACCTTGGCCAACAGGCTGGCGGCGGCGGGTTTCAGCGTCGCGGCGCCGGAATCGAACAGCACCGAGGCATCGAGCTGGATGGTCAGCGTCAGCGGCGTGCTGGTCATGCTGACCTCATGCGCATCCGTCATCGGCTGAAAGACCTTTTGCAATTGCATTTGCAGCGCCTGCAGGGCTTTCATTTCTGCATCGAGCTGCTTGGTCATGCTCTGCGGCAGTTTCGTGGCGGCGCGTGGCGGTGCCTCGATCCTTTGCGGAATCGGCGAGACATTATGCTGCAACACCCCGCGCGACCCCGAGGGCGGCTCCACGATCGCCGGTGGATTGCCATGAAATGCCTGGATGAAGGCCATGGCGATCTCGTCTTCCTTGTGATGATTGCGGGTGGAGGAGGCATAAAGCACCACGAAGGTCGCCAGTAGCAGCGTCACCAGATCCGCATAGGAGATCACCCAGCGCTCGTGATTGGCGTGGCCTTCCTCTTTCTTCTTTTTCGGGGGCAGCAGCGCCATGGTCAGGCCGCCTGCGAGGCGCCGTCCGGCGCCGCTTCCGTGGTCTCGTCTTTCGCCTTAGCCTTGCTTTTCTCCTCATGGAGGAAATTCTTCAGCGTCTGGCGAATGATGATGCCGGGCTTGCCCTCCGCCAGCAGGATGAACCCTTGAATGACGACCACACGCTCCTGCGCCAGCTCCTTGCTGATCGCCTTCAGCCGCGCCCCCAGCGGCAGCGCGATCAGATTGGCGAAGCCGACACCATAGACGGTGGCGATAAAGGCGGTGGCGATGCCAGCGCCCAGCAACTCCGGATGGTTCAGCTCCATCATCACATGGATCAGCCCCATCACCGCGCCCATGACGCCGACAGTGGGGGAATAGCCGCCGATCGCCTCCCAGAAATGCCCAGGCAGTTCCTGGGCATGATCCTTCTGCTCGGCGGCGGCGGTCAGCATCGCGGCGAATTCCTCGGGCGGGGTGTTGTCCACGATCATCTGTAGGCCCTGGCGCTGAAAATCGTCGGCGATGTTCGGAATTTCCGCCTCCAGCGCCAGCGTGCCGGCGGCGCGGGCCTTGGCCGACCATTCCGCCACCTGTTCGATATAAGCGTGCAGATCGATCCGCGGCGGCTTGGCAATCCACATCACCGCCTTGAAACATTTTCCGAACGCGCCAAAGCCGAATTGCAGCGCGCAGGCGGACGCGGAGCCGCACATCACGATGATGAAGGCGGTGAGATTGAGCAGCGAGCCGATCGGCACATGATCCGACAGCGCGCCACCAACGACGACGAGAATGCCGAGAAACAGCGTGACGAGGTTGATCAAGGCATGGTCTCTCCGCTTTGAGCCGCATTCATGTGGGTGCCCAGCAGCTCCAGCGCGCGCTTGCGCAGCCGCGAGGCATAGCCCTCGCTGATATCCAACACCGCCGCGATTTCCCGATTATTAAGGTCGTTGTAAAAATGCAGCGCCAGGATGCGATATTCCAATTCCGGTAAGGTTTTCAGTGCCGCCACCAGCAGCGTGTAATTGTCGGTCCGCGCGAGCAGGGAGAGCGGGTCCACCTGGCCGTAGGAATCCTCCTGCACGGTGTTTTCCATCACCTCCGGCGCCAGCACCGCCTCGTCGCGCCGGCGCGCCCCTTCGCGGCGCAGCCCATCGATCATCGCGCCTTTGATCCGCCGCGACGCGAAGGCCTGAAATGCCACGCCATGCGACGGATCGAAGCGCTGCGAGGCTTCCATCATCCCCACCGCGCCCCATTGCAGCATCTCGTCCAGATCCGCCCAGGGCATGCGGGCTTTCAGCAGCAGCGCCATGCGCTTGATCCAGTCGCCGTACAGTGAGGTCAGGGCTTTATGGTCGGGCGGGCTCTGGTCAGGCATGGGCGGGGGCGGGCTCCGCGGTATGCACCACCTGCAGCTTCATCGTTTCGGGAATTTCCTCCAGCGCGATCACCGGGATCACCCCGTTCAGGCATTTCGCCACGGCGCGGCGCATCGGCCCTTGCACCACCAGCACCGGCTTGGCGCCGCGCGCGCGCATCGCCTTCGCCGCCTGCTCCCCGGCCTGGCGCAGATGGGTGGCGATCTCCGCCTCCACCTCGCTTGCCCCCTCGCGCGCGCTGCGCAGGGATTTGCTGACCAGCTCCTCAAGCTTCGGCTGCAGCACCGCCACCCGCAAGGCCGGCTCCGGCCCGGTGAACTGGCTGACGATGAAACGCCCGATCCGCAACCGGACCGAGGCGAGCAATTTTTCCGGGTCCTTCTGGCCGCTATCGCTGCCTTCCACCAGGGCTTCGGCAATGCGCTCGAAATCGCGCACCGGCACCTCTTCGGCGAGCAGCCCCTGGCAGACCTGGCGGACCAGCCCGACGGACAGCCCCGCCCGCAAATCCTCAGCCAGGCGCGGCGTGGTTTCCGCCAGCCGGGTCATCAGCCCTTCCACCTGCGGGCGGCCCAGCAGCTCGGCGCCATAGCGCTTCAGCACCTCGGCGAAATGGGTGGCGATGGCGCTGGCCGCGTCCACCACCGTGTAGCCCAGCTCCTCCGCCTGCGGGATCGCGCCATGCGGGATCCACACCGCATTCTGGCCGAAGGCCGGGTCCTTCACCGCGCGGCCGGTGGTGAGTTTCTCCACCACCATCGGGCCTTCAATGGCGAGCCACTGGCTGGGCCAGGCCTCGCCGCCGGCAATCGCCGCGCCGCGCAATGTGAAGCGATAGCTATGCGCCGGCAGCTCGGCGGAATCACGAATATGCACGGCGGGCACCAGAAACCCCATGGCGCGGCCATAACGCTGGCGCACGGCGGTGAGCCGGCCGAGCAGCTTGCCCTCGCCCGCCCCCACCATCGGCGCCAGGGCAAAGCCGATATTCATGCCCAGCGGGTCAACGCCGGAGACATCGGTGAGGCTGTCCGGCTTGACCTCCGGCTTGGCATCCTCGCTCTGCTTGGCGCCGGGCTGGTCGGCGGCGTCGTCCGGCGCGGCGCGGGAGAGCCGCCAGGCGGCGAGCCCCAGCGCGCCGCCCAGCAGCAGAAACGGGATATGCGCCATTTGCGGCACCAGCCCGATCGCCGTGGTGATCACCGCCGCGATCGCCAGCGCCTGCGGATATTTTGACAGCTGGGATTTGATCTGCCCGCCAATATCCTCGCCGGTGGCGACACGGGTGACGACCAGACCGGCGGCGACCGAGATGGTGAGCGAGGGGATCTGCGCCGCCAGCCCATCGCCCACGGTCAGCAGCGTGTAGGTGCGCGCGGCATCGCCGATCGGCAGCCCATATTGCAGCGTGCCGATGACCAGCCCGCCCAGCATATTGATGACCAGGATGATCATCGCCGCCACCACATCGCCGCGCACGAATTTCGAGGCGCCGTCCATGGCGCCGAAGAAATCCGCTTCCCGGCGGAGCATGTCGCGCCGGCGCTCGGCCGCTTGCGCGGAGAGGATGCCGGCATTGATCTCGGCATCGATCGCCATCTGCCGCCCGGGCAGACTATCCAGCATGAAACGCGCCGAAACCTCCGCCACGCGCGAGGCGCCCTTGGTGACGACGACGAAATTGATGATGATGAGAATGACGAAGATGATGCCGCCGACAACATAATTGCCGCCGACCGCGAATTGCCCGAAGGCCTCGATCACATGCCCCGCCGCCCCCGGCCCGGTATAGCCGTTGAGCAGAATCGCCCGCGCGGTGGCGACATTCAGCGCCAGCCGCATCAAGGTGGTGGCGAGCAGGATGGAGGGGAAGGAGGAGAACTCCGCCGGCGAGCCGATATAGAGCGAGGCCCCGAGAATCACCAACCCCGCTGAAATATTCAGCGCGAACAGAAACGAGATCGCGGCCGGCGGCAGCGGCACCGCGAGCATCACCAGCACCATCAGAATGATGGCGGGGCCGGAGAGCTGGCTCGGGCTCAACAGCCCGGGGCGCGGCGCGGCGCTGGCCTCAGCCATGCAGCAATCCCGGAATCGCGTGGAACAAAGCGGTGCTGTAGCGTTCGATGCCACCCAGCATCAGCGTGCCGCCGGCGCTGATCAGCGCCGCCAGCCCGCCCAGCTTCAACACGAACGGGATTGAGGCTTCGCGCACCTGGGTCGCGGTTTGCACCAGCCCGACCGCCAGCCCGATGACCAGCATCAGCAGCAGTACCGGCCCGGCCAGTTCCGCGAAGGCCAGCCAGGCGCCGCTATTCACGCTGGCCGCATTCATGGCGCCGGCTCCTCCTCAGCGGGCACGTCCTCGGTCAGGGCGGTCACGCGCACGCCGTAGCGGTCATTCGCCACCGCCACCACCTCGCCATAAGCGAGCTTCTGGCCGTTCGCGTAAATCGCCAAAGGTTCGCCGATCATCTGGTCCAGCTGCAAAATCTGCCCGTGGCGCAGCGCGCGCAGATCCTTCACGGTGATGTGGGTGCGGCCCAGTTCCACCGTCACCGCCACCTGCACCCGGTCCAGCACCGCCTTGGCGGTAATTGCCGGCGCGCCGCCGGCGCGCGCCTGCAGCCGTTCCAGTTCGACCCGCTCGGTCTCGGCGAGTTTCTCCGCCCCGGTGACGCGTTCTGTCTGCTCGCTCATTTCACTCTCCTCCTCATCTGATTCGGCGCGCACCCGGCAGCAGACATAACCGTCCTGCTGGCCATAATCGGCCAGGAACAGATCCACCCCGCCGGAGACCGCCACCGCATGCGGCCACAGCGTGAAGGGCAGCACGTCGCCCGCCTGCAGCGCCTGAAACACCGCCAGCGGCACCTCCGCCCGGGCCAGCTCGAAGCTCAGCGCCAGCCTGGTGGTATTGGCCAGCAGCTCGATGCCGCTGGTCCAGTTCTGGTCCGGTCCGCGCCCGCCCAGCAGGCCGGACTGGGTGGCGATTTTCGCCTCCAGCGTTTCGAAGGCGGAGTAGGGAACGATGACGCGGATGGTGCCCGACCCCAGCTCGGTCTCGAAAATGCCGGTGACGGCGATCATCCAATCCTGCCCATCGGCGATGGCGAGCATGCCGGTGGCGTTCTCATAAGCCAGGGCCTCCAGCTGCATCGGCACCACCGGCGCGAAGGTGTCGGTGATGGTGGCGAAGGCGAGGTCGATCATTTGCTTGCCCACGCGCGTCTCCAGCGCGGAAAGCTCGTAACGCTCGAACGGATGCGCGGCGGTGGCGCCGCACATCGCATCCACCATCGCGCCGATCAGATCGCCATCGATCGCCAGCAGCATCCGCCCGCGCAACGGGGTGAGTTCGGAGATGCCCGCCAGCATCACCTCCGGCAAAGCGGACATGGCGGATTCATGCGAGATCACATTCTGGATGCAGGAGAGAACCTGCACCGAATGGCGCATGCGCTGGAACAAAGCGAAGGCGATCTGGCGCATGAACCGGTCCGCCAGCGTCTCCATGAGAATGGAGCGCAGCAGCGGGGCGCGCATCGGGTCGAGCAGATCGAGCAGCTCGACATCGGCGTTTTCGTCAAGCATAGGCGCTCAGGCCGCTCGCCGGCGGGTTGTCGCTGCTGGGCTGCGGGGCGCTGGCCTGCTGTTGCGGGGCGCGTTGCTGGTGCTGCCCGCTCTGCCCGCCGCTTTGCGCGAATTGGCCGCCCACCTGCGCTTGGCCCAGCGTGAGGCCGGATTGCGCCATGGCGCCGGACAGGCCGGGCAGGGCGGATTGCAGCGCCTGCGCCGCATCCGCGGTGCTGGGCACGAACAGTAAATTCACCTGCCCCTGCGCCCCCAGCCCGACCTGCACGGAGAGATGGCCAAGCCCCGGCGGATCCAGCCGCAGCACCGCGCCGCTTTGCCCGGCCTGGTGCAGGGCGGTGACGGTGGCGGCCAGGGCGGTGGCGCTGCCGGCGGCCAGAACCGGGCTGGCGCTGGCGTGGCTGGTGGTTGCCGCCATGATGTTTGCCGCCATAGTGGCGGGCTGGATGCCGGGGGCGGCCATTGGCAGGGCGGAGGCAGGCCCCAAGACGCTGTTGCTGGACGCGGAGGCGGCATTTTGCGCGTGCGGGGCGGGGCTGGTGATGGCAGCCGTGGCGGCCGCCTCCCTGACCGCCAGCAAGGCGGCCGTGCTCGCCGGGGCAGAGCCAGGCGCGGACGCGGAGGCCGCGCCAGGATCGGATTTTGCTGGACCTGATTTTGCTGGTGCGGCGCTGGCGGCGCGGGGCGTCACGGCGGAAGGCACGGGACCGGCCGTGCCAGAGCCAGGCTGCGGGGCAGCCGGTGCAATGTTTTTTGCCGTGGTCGCGTCGCCGGTGGCGGCTGGCGCGAGGCTGGCGCCCGGTGCCTTGGCGGCCGGCTTGGCGTCCTTGCCGTCGCTGATGAGGGGAGGCGCGCTCGCGCTGGCCATAACGGGCGAGGCCGCCCCGCCGTTCCCTTGCGCGGGGGGCTCAGCCGAAGCGGCTTTGGCGCTCATGCCGGTGCCGATGCTGGCGCTGGTGCTGGTATGGAGGCCGACGCCGGCGATGGCCTTGGCGCTGCCCTTCCCGCTGGCCGGTTCATCCGTGCTGGAGGGCTGCACGCCATGCCGCGTATCAATCGCGGCGGCTTTGTCCGGCAGCCCGATGGCGGAAGGTTCATCCATGCTGGAGGGCGTCACGCCATGTCGCGTACCGATCGCGCTTGTGCTGTCCTGCGGGCTGGTGGCGGCTGCCACGGCGGCGGATGGCTGCTGCGCCGCTGGATCAGCCAGCGGGATTGTGAGCGGCGCCACCGCATCCTGGCGCGCCGCTTTCCGGGGGCTTAGCGGGCTGGCCTCGTTTGCCGCCTGCGCGTCTTGCGGCGCGCGCGCGCGCGCCGCTTTGGGCTTGGCAGGCGCGGCGTTGGCGGCCGGGAGGGGCAGAGCGGCGCGGGGCAGCGCGGGCGTGGCAGCGGCGTTGCTGGGCGCGGCGGCGTCGGACGCGGCGGCGTCGGGCGCGCCGGTGCCCGCTGACGGTGCCTCCATGTCCTGCTGCGCCGCCTGCAGGCTCTGCGCCCAGGCCGCTTGATCCGCCGCCCCCGGGCTGTTGGGGGGGGGCGCGCTCGCCTTCGTCACCGAGATCGGCGCGGTCATCGGCATCACAGTATCGCCCATCACACCATCTCCTCGGTGGCGCTGATGGTGATGCGGCCCTCGGCGGCCAGGCGCAGCGCCGCATCGACAATCTCGCTCTGCGCCGCCAGCGCGTCCGAACGGCGGATCGGCGGGCCGCCGCTCAGCTCCTCCTTCAGCACCTCGGTCTGCCGCGCGGAGAGATTGGTGAAGAACCGGTCGCGCAGATCCTGCTCGACCAGCCGCAGCGCCGGGGCCAGCTTGTCCGCCGGCACCTCGCGCAGCAGCAGCTGCAGATTGCGGTCGGTCAGCTTGCCGAGATCGACGAAGGTGAAGAGATTTTCGCGGATCTTCTCGGCGGTCTTGCTGTCGCGCTGGTCGATCGCGGCGAGCACGGTGTCGGACATGGCCGAGGGGAAATGGTTGAGAATCTCCGCCGTCTGCTTCGCGCCGCCGAGATTGGTGACGCGCCGCCCGCCGGTGCCGGTCTGCATCGCCAGCTCCTCCAGCATGTCCCGCAGCTCCTTCACCACGCTGGGCGAGACGACATCGAGATTGGAAAACCGATACAGCGCCTCCGCCGCCAGCGGCTCGGGCAGGTAGGTCAGCAGATTGGCCCCCATATCATGCGGAATATGCGCCAGCAGCAGCGCGATGGTCTGCGGGCGCTCATGCATCATCTGCATCGCCAGCGTCCGCGCATCGGTATTTGGCGGCAGCTGGAAGCTGGAGCGCCGGTCATTACGGCGCAGCCGGTCCAGAATCTCCTTCGCCTGCGGTTCGCCCAGCGCATTCACCAGCACCCGGCTGAGAAATTTGATGCTGTCGCCGCCGATGCTGGTGATGCCAAGATCCGAGGCGAAGGACAGCATGATGTCCTCGCGGAGCTGCGCATTGACGCCTTTGAGATTAGACATCGCCACCGAAATTCGGCCGACGGTCAGCTCGTCCATCTCCTTCATCACCGCGGCGGCGGTTTCCTCGCCCAGCTCGCGCAGCACCAGCGCGGCGCGCTCGGGCCCGGTCAGGCCGTTTGTCAGTGCAAGATCCGTGCTTTGTTCAGTCATTTTCTTCAGCCCAGCTTTGCAGGAGCCGCGCGACGCCCGGTATGTTTTCCGCCGCCTGGTCGCGCAGCTCGGTGAAATCGCGCGGCGGCACCACCACCGGCAGCGGCCGCTGCGGTAGCGGCGCGGGCGCTGGCGGCGGGATCAGCGTTTTCAGATTGACATTGGCCAGGCGCCGCCCCGCCGGCAGCGCCAGCCCGAACAGCAGCGCCAGCGCTGCCACCACCTCCAGCAGCGCATGCGCCACCGGATTGGCCGCCGCCGCCAGCGGTGCCGCCGCAAGCCCACCGCTCGGCTTCTGGAAGGGCGAGGCCAGCACATTCACGCTGACATTCGGATAGGCGAAGCCGGCGGCGATCGCGGCCTTCACCTGCTCGGTGGTCAAGCCCTTCGGCAGCGCCGCCTGGTTCAGCACCACGGATACGGCGAGCCCCTTCACCGCCCAATCCGGCTTGGTGATATCCGCCTGGGTCTGGTCATTGACGAAGCTCTGATCGAGATCGTCGCTGCTTTTGCTGGGCAGCGTCGGCTTGCTGGCGGGCGCGCCGCTCGTGCCGGGGGCGGCGCTGGCCGTGGTGTTCGCGCTCGCATTGGCGCTGGGCGCGGCGGCCCCGGCGCTGGTCTGCCCCGGCGGCTCGTTGGAGAGCGCGCCGGGAATGCCGATGGCGCTGTTATCCGGCCCGGTCTGGGTGCTCTGCTTGCTGTCCGAATGCGCCACGAGATGGGTGGGCCCGTAGCTGGTCTGCTCGATATGGGTGCGGGTGAAATCCAGCTGGGCGGACACGTCGGTTTGAAAATTCCCTGCCCCCACCAAGGGGATCAGCAGCCCGGCGACACGCGCCGCCGCCCCGGCCTCGACCTGTGAGACGGTGGCGAATTGCGCCCCGGTGGTCAGGCTGTCGGAGGGGGGATAGAGCGTGGTGCCCGCGGTGGTGACCACGGTGACGCCCGTCTCCTCCAGGCCCGGCACCGCGCCGGCGACCAGCCGGGCGATCGCCTCGGCCTGGCTGGCGGCCTGGCCGGGATCGGCATCCAGCACCACCGAGGCGGCGGGCTTGGGCTGGTCCGCCAGAAACGGCGTTTCCGGTGGCAGCGCCAGGAACACTTGCGCGCTGCGAATGCCGGCCAGCTGCTGGATGGATTGTTGCAAGGAGAGTTCCAGCGCCTGGGTCGCCATCGCGCTCTGGGCGCGGTCGGACGTCGTCATCGGCGCGGTTTCAAGCTGGGTCCAGGCGGCTTGCGTGTTCGAGCCCGGCACCTGCGCCGCGCCCAGCTGCAGCCGCGCCTGCGCCAGCTGCGGGGCGGGCACCAGAATCACGTTGCCGGCGGCCTGCAACTGATAGGGAATGCCGAGCTTCTGCAGCTGCGCGATCACCTTGCCGCCATCCGCCGGCGAAAGCCCCTCGCTCAACACCGCATAAGGCGGCCCGGACAGTTCCAGCCAGGCGACGATGCCGAGCGAAAGCAGCACCACGCCGCCCGCCGCCCAAAGCAGCTTCGGCAGCCTGGCCGCCGCCGCCCGCCCCCGCGCCAACATGTCGCGCGCCCGCTCCATCGATCAGAACTGCATGTTCATCACCGCCTGATAGGCGGAGACAATTTCATTGCGGACCGCCACGGTGGCGTTCCAGGCCACATCCGCCCGGTCGCTCGCCACCAGCGCCTTGCCCAGGGTGGCGCCCGGAAGCCCGGCGCTGTAGCCGGCCTCCGCCGCCGTGGCCGCCTGCTGGCTGGCGCTGACATGTTGCAGCGCGTCCGAAACCAGGGACAGAAAATGCCCGGGCTGCGGTGCGGTCGCGGCCGACGCGCGCGCGCCGGCGGCCACGCCCTGCCCCAGAATCGTTGAGATCATCAAACAGCTCCTTTATGGACCGAGGATAAAAGCGGGAGAGGCGCGGGGCGGGATCGCCCGCGCCGCCTCAGCGCGACCGCCGCCCGCGCCGGGGAAATTTATTTTCGGAAATCAGGAAAACTTTGCTCATGCCGCACGATTAAATCCGTACGCCTAATCAATTCTTAAAATCGGCGCGGGCGATTTTTCTTGTCGCTTTAACCGCCTCTCAACACTTCCCAGCCATTCTGTCGCGACCCTGCGCAAATATAGCTGATTGGAGCGCCGTTCTCATGCCGATTATTCTTGTTCTCGACGATTCCGCCACAATGGTGATGAGTCTGTCACATATCCTGAAAGGAGCGGGTTATGAGGTCGAGACCGGCATGAACGGGCGCGAGGGAATCACCAAGCTGAGCGGGGGGTTGAAGCCGGCGGCGATCCTGACGGATCTGAACATGCCGGAGCTGGATGGCATCGGCTTCATCAAGGAAGCCCGCAAGATCGCTTCCGCGCGCTTCACGCCGATCATCGTGCTGACAACGGAATCAGGCGGGCGCAAGCGCGACGAGGCGCGGGCCGCCGGGGCCTCGGGCTGGCTGACCAAGCCGGCGGAGCCGAACCAGCTTTTATCCGTCGTCAAGCAGCTTTGCCCGGTAAAATAAAGGAGATCAGACATGAGCGGGATGGCTGAGGCAAATGAAAAGCTGGTCTGTGCCATCCTGGCCGAGCAGGTTGCGCATTTACGCGACAAGATGGATGCGAGCGACGCGTTTGATCTGCTTTGGCGGACCTCGGCCTTGCTGTCCTGGCTGTCCGGATTGCTGGCCGATATTAATCGGCAATCGCCGCAGGCCAGCCCGGTGGTGGAGCGCGAACGCAATGAGGCGATCAGCGAGATCGCCGAAATCCGCCGCAAGCTGGACCATCTCGCCTTTGTCGAGGCGCAGCGGCAGGATTTCGCCAAGCAGATCGCCGATTGCGTGATTGTGGCGCTGGAGCGCATGTCCGATGCGCAGATGCCCCCGGGCACGCATTTTGCCTCCGCGGATCTTGCGGCGCTTTATGTGAGCGAGGATCAGCGCCGGCTGCATGAGGAGGTGTTGCAACGCTTGAAAGGGCAAGCGGCCTGAACCAGAAAAAAGTGCCTCCGGGCACTTTTTTTTGCCAAGATCCGCGCCGCCAGGAAATCTGGCGCCATGGAATTCGAATATAGGGATGGATACAGGACAGGCAGGATCCGGCCTGTTTTTACCATTTCTTCATCCCACCCGGATAGATCTCTTCCTGAAGCCCGAATGGGGCGGCAAATGCCGTGATCCCGTCGGCGGAATGAAGGAAGCTGATGATGCAGGCAGGATTTCTGGATTTCTATGGCGCCGTGCTGAATGTCCGGCAGGAGCGCGCGGATCTCATCGCCAATAATGTCGCCAATGCGGATACGCCGAATTACAAGGCGGTCGATATCTCCTTTGACTCTGCCCTGGCCAGCAGCCTGGGCGCAGGCGAGGGGCAGGATGCCGGCGCGCAATATCGCATGGATGGCGTGGTCGGGCTGAGTGGCAATGATGTCTCGCTCGATAATGAACGTATCGAGGCCGTGCAGAATGGCGAACAGATGCAGGCCGCCGCGACGTTCCTGCATCAATCCACCACGGCGCTGGTTACCGCGCTGCGTCCCAATCCCAGCGGCAATTAAAGGCGATTCATCTCATGGGCAATGGTGTTTTCTCAATCATCGGCAGCGCCCTGGCAGCGCAGGATCAACGGCTCAGCGCGATTTCCTCGAACCTCGCGAATGCCTCCTCCATCGCCGCGCCAGGCGCGCAACCTTACCGGGCGCAGGAGCTGGTTTTCCAGGCGGCGCCGGTGGTGGATGCGACGCAGATGGATGGCGCCAGTCCCCCGCTCGGCGTGCAGGTCTTAACCAGCGTGCAAAGCAACGCGCCGCCGACGCGCAAATACGATCCAGGCAATCCCTACGCGGATGCCTCAGGCTATGTCACCTCCTCGAATGTCTCACCGGTCGATGAGATGGTGAACATGATCGACAGCACGAATTCCTATTCGGCCTCGGTCGCGCTGCTCCAACAATCCACGCGGATCGATCAGCAAATCATCAACAGCTTTCAGGTGACATGATGACCAGCATGACCTCGCCCAGCACCAGCACCAGCGGCATTTCCAACGCCTCGGTCGCCGCCTCGACCACCGCGAGCACGGCCTCATCCGGCAGCGCCGCCAGCCTGACGCAGAATGATTTCCTGCAACTCCTGACAGCGCAGTTGAAATATCAATCGCCAACCTCACCCGCCGACCCGACGCAGATGACACAGGAATTCGCGGCGATTTCGACCGTGGATGGCATCAACCAGCTCAATACCAACCTCACGGGTTTGCAAACCGCGAATAGCGCCGCTCAGCTGGCGCAAGCCTCGGCGCTGGTGGGGCGGCAGGTGGCGGTCAACGGCAACAGCCTGTTCGCAAACAGCACCGGTAGCGCCACCGGCGCGTTCAACCTACCGAGCGCCAGCGCCAATACCGATGTCACCATTCTCAACGCCAATGGCAGTGTCGCGGGGACGATGAATCTGGGGGCGCTGCCAGCGGGACAGCAAAGCTTTAAATGGACAGGCGGCACCGCCGGCGACAGCTACAGCTATCAGATCAGCGCCGCCAGCGCCAGCGGCGTGCCGATCTCCGCCACGCCCTACACGGTTTACAATGTCCAGGGCGTCAATCTTACCAACGGCATACCAAGCTTGGATGTCGCCGGCAGCGCCAGCGCATTGCCCGTTTCTTCCGTTCAAACCGTTCTGGGAGCATCTTCATGACACTGCAAACCGCCTTATCAGGCCTCACAAGCGCCCAGACGGGGCTCAACACCGTTTCAAATAATCTCGCCAATGCCAACACCACGGCCTATAAAAGCCAAACGGCGTTGTTCCAGGATATTTATCCGAGTAACGCCACCAATACGCCAGGCATCGGCTCGACGTTGGAAGGCATGTCGACGGATCTGACCGAAGGCAACCTGACCTCGACTGGCAATTCGCTGGACGCGGCGATTCAAGGCAATGGCTATTTCATCGTCTCCAGCAATGGCGCGCAACAATATACCCGCGACGGTGCGTTTCAGCTCAGCTCCTCGGGCCAGTTGGAGACGCTGAACGGCTCCAAATTACTGGGCTACGCGACGGTTAATGGTGTGCAGGGCAATACGCTGGGCCCGATAACGATCAATACCGGGGCCGTCGCCGCCAACGCCACCAGCACGCTCGGGCTGACGCTGAATTTGAATTCCGGCGACAAGACGATACCCTCCACCACGACCTTCAACCCATCTGACCCGACGACCTATAGCGAGAGCACATCCGCCGTCACCTACGATTCGCTGGGCAATGCCAATCGCGTGCAGTTTTACCTGGTGCAGAACCAGCCCGCGACCAGCGGCGCCACGCCGAGCTGGACGGTTTACGCCCAGCCCGAATTGGCCAACGGCACGAATGTTGGCACGCCGCAGAATTTGACGACGCTGGGCTTCTCCACCTCGGGCACGCTCACCTCCGGCAGTCCCGCCACCTTGGCGGTGAATTGGGGAAATGGCGCGGCTGCATCGAATATCGCGATGAATTTCACCGGCACCACCTTGGCGGCGCAGAGTTTCGCCGTCGCCGGCATCACCAATAATGGCTATGCGCCGGGCAATTACACGGGCAGCAGCATCTCCGCCGATGGCTCGGTGCAAGCCAGCTATTCCAACGGGCAGACGCTGAGTGCGGGCAAAATCGCGCTCGCCAATTTCATCAATCCGGAGGGGCTGAATCCGGTCACCGGCAATCTTTACGCTGTCACCAACAGCTCAGGCCAGCCAGTGGTGAATACGCCAGGCAGCGGCCAGGCGGGTACGCTCTCCGGTGGCGAGCTGGAAGCTTCCAATGCCTCCACCTCCTCACTGCTCGTCTCGCTGATTCAGTATCAGCAAGCCTACCAGGCGAACACTTCGGTGATCCAGACCGAGCAGCAGGACAGCCAGAGGCTGGTGCAGATCTAACAAGGTAGAACCAGATGTATTCGGATTCCCTCTATACCGGCATGGCCGGGCTGCAGGCGATTACCGCGCAGATGCAAGCCGTGGCCAGCAATCTCGCCAACGCGCAAACCGCTGGCTATGAAGCCGTGCAGGCGGTGACGGATGCGCAGGCCTATAGCGGCAGCAATGCGCCGGTGGGGGCGGATGCGGCCGTGGAAACGCTGGGGCCGGATCTGAAACCAGGCCCGATGCGCCAGACCGGCGATCCGCTGAATGTTGCCATTGCCGGCGATGGCTGGCTGCAGGTGCAAACGCCCAGCGGCACGGCCCTGACCCGCAACGGAACCCTCAGCATCTCCGCGGCGGGTCTGCTGACGGATAGTTCCGGCAATCCGATCCTCGACAATAACGGCACGCCGATCAGCCTTCCACCTTTGACAAAACTGCAAATCGGCGAGGACGGGACGATCTCCGGCATCGCCGCCGGAAATCCCGGCGGGGATGCGAAAATCTATGGGCGAATCGGCCTGGTTGCCACGCCGTCCGGCAAACTCAGCGCGCTTGGCGGCTCGCTCTACCAGGCCCCGGCGGGAACGAATTTAAGCCAGAGCAGCACAGCCTCGCTGCATCAAGGCTACATCAATGACAGCAATGTCGATCCCACCAGCGCGATGATGGAGATGATCGACAGCAGCCGGTCCTATCAGCTGCAGACGGACCTGATGAAAACCCAAAGCAGTGCCTCGCAGGATCTTAATAATATCTTGGCGCAGGGCTGATTCGTCATGCCAGAATTTGGAGCCGCATTATGAACCACGCATTGGACACGATCGCCACCGGCCTCGCCGCCAGCCAGACGATGATGAACACGATCGCGGATAATCTCTCGAACGTGAACACGACGGGCTTCAAGTCGGAAACGCCGGAATTTCAAACCCTGCTTTACCAGGATGGCATCCAGCCAGGCGCCAATTCAACCGGCCAGACCGTTTATCCCTCCGGACTCGAAATCGGGACCGGCGTGAAGGTTGCTTCGGTGAAGGATACCTTGACCCAGGGCGCGTTGACCAGCACTGGCAACCCGCTCGATCTGGCGATCAACGGCTCCGGTTATTTCCAGGTGCTTCTGCCCAACGGCCAAACCGCCTACACGCGTGACGGCGCGTTTCAGCTCAACGCCACGGGCCAGCTCGTCACCTCCTCGGGCTATCAGGTCCTACCCAACGTCACCATTCCCAGCAACGCCACCTCGGTGACGATCGGGACGGATGGAACGGTTTCCGTGACATTGCCTGGATCCTCCACCGCCTCGCAAATCGGCCAGATCCAGCTTGCAAATTTCGTCAATCCGCAAGGGCTGCAGCCGCTGGGTGGGAATCTGTATGCGTCCACGACCTCCTCGGGCACCGCCGTCAATGGCGCGCCACAGAGCAACGGCCTTGGCTCCGTCAACCAGTCCTATCTCGAAGCCTCGAATGTCGATGTCGTGCAGTCGATGGTGAACATGATTTCGGCGGAGCGCGCCTACCAGCTCGGCACCCAGGTGGCCAGCGCCATCGATAATCAGCTCAACTATCTGGCGCAGGCGGCTGCTGGCGCATGAAACGTTTGCTGCCCGTTTTGCTGCTCGCCGGCTGCCAAACGATTGCGGCACCGCCGCCCAGTCTGGTCAAGCCGGCGGCGTTTCCGGTGGCAGCCTTGCCCCCGCTCGCATCGCAGGACGGGTCGATTTTTCCGGCTTCCACAATGGGCTCACTTTACGAGCCGCGGCGCGATTGGCGGATGGGCGATCTCGTGACAATCGACATCGTCACGAGCAGCGCCGCGAGCAATACCGACAACGCCGCTCTGAAACGGACCGGAACGCTCAACGATTCCATGACGAGTTTCATGGGAATCCCGATGAGCTTTGGCCATATCAATGGCGGCAGCCTGGCACCTTCCATCGGTGCCACCTCCGATCAGGAATATACCGGAACCGGCGCGGCGAGTGCGGCGAATAATATTTCCGGTCAGGTCGAGGCGGTTGTCACCCATGTCGACGCCAATGGCATTCTCACTCTTGAAGGCCGAACCAACGTGAATATCAACGGCAATGTGATTTCCATCGTCGTCACCGGCTATGCCAGCCCGGACGATATCGCCGCCAATACCACCATCAGCTCGAATCAGGTCGCCGATATGAATGTGCAATATGTCGGCATCGGGCCGATCAACGGCGCGCATCAGCTGCCTTGGCTGCAGCGCGTCCTCAACAAGATTGCGCCATTCTGATGCGAATCTGCGCCGCAACTCTCCTGGCTCTCCTGGTGTTTGGCGGCAAGGCCTTCGCCGCCGGCGATGCGACGACCATCGGCCAGCTGGTGTCCGTCGCCGGCGCGCCCAGCAACCAGCTTTATGGCTACGGGCTGGTTGTCGGCCTACCCGGCACGGGCGACCAGACGACCCAGGTTCCCTACACGCAGCAATCCATCCTCAACATGCTGCGCAATATGGGCATCGCCTTGCCAAATGTCTCAACCATGCAGCCCAACGATGTCGCCTCCGTGATGGTGACGGCGGAAGTTCCCGCCTTCGCGCATTCCGGCCAGCATGCGGATGTCACCGTCTCCGCGGTCGGGAATGCAACGTCATTGGCTGGTGGCGTGTTATTGCCAACCCCGTTGCGCGGCGGCAATGGCGTTGTCTATGCCCAGGCGCAGGGGCCGCTGCTGGTCAGCGGATTCGCCGCGAGTGCCGGCGGAACATCCGCCAGCGTGAATGTGCCGACAGTCGGCACCTTGCCCGGCGGCGCCATCCTGGCCACGACGATTCCCGCCACCTACGCGATCAACGGCGCATCCGCGTTGCTGCTCAACCAGCCCAGCTATCAGACCGCCCAGCAGATCGCGGATGTCATCAATCGCTATGATGCGGGCTCGGCCACAGCCGTTTCGCCCGGTGAGGTCGATCTCTCCGCCCAGGGCCAGGATGCGATGCGCTTCATGGCCAATGTGCTCGCCTTGCCGATCACCCCGGTCGGGCAGGCGCCGACCATCGTGGTCGATGCGCAAAGCGGTACCATCGTAATGAATGCCGGGGTCACGCTGGGCCCGGCCGTTGTCAGCCATGGCGATCTGACCGTGACCATCCAGACGCAAAATAGCGTGAGCCAACCAGGGCCGTTTTCCAATGGCTCGACCGTCGGTGTCCGCAATACCGCGGTCAACGCCAAGCAGAGCAAGGCGCAGGTCATCAACCTGCCACGCGCCGCAACGCTGCAGGATGTGGCCGCGGCGTTGAATGCGGTGGGCGCCACCCCGCAAGATTTGATCGCCATCATCCAGGCGCTGAAGCAAGCCGGCGCCATCAACGGAACCATCAAGGTGATATGATGATCGAGGCACGGACCACCCTAAATGCCGCCAACCCCGCGCCTACCAGGCCGACGCAGAAGGAGGCGATGCAGCATCTGACTGGGTTGCTCTGGTATCAGATGCTCAGCACGCTGAATGAAACCGGCATGGATGCGTCCACGCTGGGCCAGGGTGGCAGCGATTTTCAGAGCATGTTCCTGTGGAATCTCGCGCAGAATGATTTCGGCAAATATGATGCCCGGCTGCTGCAGGCGGCGCAGCGCCAGATTGGCGGACAGGTGCTGCAGACCCCGGCTCTCGCCGCCTCAACCGCTTCCGTGCTTGCCGCCATGGGGGTGCCGGCGCCGGTCAATGAAACCCCGCTGGCGCCGCCGCCCCAGCTAACGACCGGATCTGAACAAGAGCTGGATCAGGCGACGAGTTTTGCCAAATCCATCTGGCCGCAAATCACCGCGGCCGCGCAGGCTCTTGGGGTGCCTGCTGTGGCGGTGCTGGCGCAAACGGCATTGGAAACCGGGTGGGGGGCCGCGGCACCCGGCCATAATCTGTTCGGCATCAAGGCCGGGCCTGGCCAATCCGGCAGCCTGCGGGCGACGCATGAAATGCAGAATGGCGTAGCCGTCGCGCAGGACGCGGAATTTCGCGATTATGCCGATTCCACCACCAGTGTTTCGGATTATGTCGGCTTGATCCAGTCCAACTATCAGAGCGCTACGGGCCAGGGCAGCGTCGCGGGATTCGCGCGAGCCCTGCAAGATGGCGGGTACGCGACGGACGATCAATATGCGGAAAAAATCATGAAAATCGCGCAATCGCCTTTGATGAGCGCGGTGCTGCAATCGGTCGGTGCATCATCTTCGAATAGCGGAGCGCAACCATGAGTGGTCTCACCAACGCCGTTAATGCCGCACTATCTGGCCTTCAATTATTTGAGGCCGGCATTTCGACAGTTTCCAATAACCTCGCCAACGCCAATGCCGCTGGCTACACCGTTGAAAACGTCAACGCGCAAACGGCGCAGGCGGCGGCCGGGCAGCCAGGCGCGGGGGTGTTGCCAGCGCAGATCACCCGCGCCGCCTCGGGCTTCGCGGCCTCCCAGCTGCGAACCGCCAACAGCGCCAGCGCTGCCGCCAGCGCACAATCCACGGCGTTGACCGGCATTTCCAACGCCCTGACCAATAACGGCAATGTGCAGACGGCGATTAACCAATTTTTCTCCGATATTGGCAGCCTCGCCGCCAGCCCTTCAAGTTCCGCGCTGCGCCAGACGGTTTTGTCGGACGCCGGCAATGTCGTCGGAACCTTCCAGACCGCCGCGACCAGCATTGCCAGCGTTGTCTCCGGTCAGCAGACCGGCCTGAGCTCGAATGTCACCGCCGCCAACCAGATTTTGCAGCAGCTCAGCACTTTGAACAAATCCCTGCAAACCGCGCCAAATTCACCGAGTCTGCTGGACCAGCGTGATTCCGCCTTGAATGCGTTGTCACACTATCTGCCGGTGAATATTATCCCGCAAAGCGATGGCGGGGTGGTGGTGGCTACGGGCGGCACCGTGCTGGTGGATCAAAGCGGCGTGCAGGCGCTGGCGGTGGCGGAAAACGCGAACGGCCAAACCACGCTCACCGCCGGCAATAACCAGATGAAGCTGACGCTGGGCGAATCCGATGGATCGCTCGGCGCCACCCTTGCCAACATCGCTGCGGGCGGGCAGGCGACGCAGTCTCTCAGCGCTTTGGCAGCGGTATTTTCAGCGCAGGTGAACACCGCGCAGGCGCAGGGGCTGACGCCAACCGGCACCAGCGGCACGCCGATTTTTTCTGTCCCGGCGCCCAGCGTCGCGCCCAGCGGCGGCAATAGCGGCAGCGCCGTCATCACGGCGAGCCTGAGCAATGAAGCCGCGCTGCCGGCGAATGGCGGGCCCTTCACCTTGACCTACAACAGCACAAGCGGCTGGAGCGCCGTGGATCAAGCCAACGGCCAGAGCTACATTGTAAGCGGCACGCCGCCGGCTTTTGCCGGGCTGGCGCTGAGCATCTCCGGCACCGCCAATAATGGCGACAGCTTCACCGTCAATCCCGCCCCGGGTGCCGCCAATGCCATTGCCGTCGCCGCGACGACCCCCAACGATATCGCCGCCGCCGACCCTTATGTCGCGACCAACGGGACGCTGCAAACAGATGGTTCTGTTATCAACAAGAATGCCGGGACCATCAATGTCGGCACGGATTCGGTAACCTCCAGCCCCGCCAGCGGCAGCGCCGTGGTGCCGGCCAGCTATTACGGGCAAAATCTTCTGCTCACCTTTACCTCCGCCAGCGCCTATAATGTTTCCACCCTTGCCAGTCCCGGCACCATCATCGCCAGCGGCACGCTGGGCAGCAATGGCGGCAATGTCGCGGTGGCCTACCCGTCCGGTCTGGCGTCCGGGCAATATTGGAATTTGCCACTCACCGGCGCGCCGGTGGCGGGAGACACGTTGAGCCTCAGCCCCGGCGGCAGTGCCAGCGGCAGCAATGCGCAGCGCCTTGCCAATCTATGGACCGCGACCGGAACCACCAGTTCCGGCACGCTGGAGCAAAGCTTCGTTGGATTATCGACGGATTTGGGCGCCAACGCCGCCGCCGCGCAGGCGCTGGCGACATCGACAGGCTCGCAGGTTACCACCGCCACCAGCAACCTCGCCACCATCGCCGGGGTGAATAGCGACCAGCAGGCGGTGTTGATGACGAATTACGAGCAAGCCTACCAGGCGGCGGCAAAGGCCATCAGCGCCGCCAACACCATGTTTGATTCATTGTTAAACGCGATTTGAGGAGCTGCGATGAAGAAGATCATTCTCGGCGCGGTCGCCGCGCTGGTGCTCGTGGGTGGCGGCGGTGGCGGTGCGCTGGTCTATATGAAAATGACCGGCCACCACAGCCCCCCCGCCCATCCGAAACCCCCGCCGCCGAAGCCGCTCCTCTTTGGCACGCTGGAGAATATGGTGGTGAGCGTGCCGCTGGATTCCAGCGCCCAGGCCGGGCAGGGCTTCGTGCAGATTTCCATCCAATACGCCACCACGGATCAGAAGGCGATCGACAGTTTCAACGCGCTGCTGCCGATCATCAAGGCGGAGACGATCACGCTTTTGATGAAGCAGACGGCGAAGCAGCTGATGGACCCTTCCACCCATGATTCGCTGACAAAAACCTGCGTCACCCTCGCCAACCAGGTGCTGGACAAAAATGCCGGCTTCACCCCGCCGGACCCGTTCACCGCCGCCTACATCACCAACATCGTGCAACAGGATTGAGCCAAAATGGGCACGGAAACAATTTCCGCTGCGGCTTCCACCATCGCGACATTACTGATCCTCCTGGGCTGCCTCGCGGCGGGCGCTTTTCTGCTGCGGCGTCTGCGCGCCAGGGCCGCGCCGGCGGCGGCGAATATGCCGCTCGCCATTCTTGCCGCCCGGGCGCTGGGCGGGCAGCAAAGTCTCGTCATCGCGCAAGCGGGCGGGCAGGTGTTGCTGCTCGGCGTCGGGCGCGGCGGGATCGCTCTGCTCAGCCGGCTCGATGCCGATGAATAAGCCCCTGGCCTATGCCGCGCCGCTGCTGCTGGCCGGCGCCGCACATGCCGCGCCGGCGGGGCTCACCATCGTCAACACGCTCGCGAAGAATGGCGGTGAAGCCTACTCGCTGGATGTGCAGAGCCTGCTGGTCATCACCGCGCTCGCCTTCCTGCCCGGGTTGATCCTGCTGATGACGAGCTTCACTCGCATCATCATCGTCCTCTCCATCATGCGCCAGGCGATCGGGCTGCAAACCACGCCGCCCAACATGGTGCTGGCCGCCTTGGCCTTGGCGCTCTCCGTCTTCGTCATGCGCGGCGTCATCCAGCAGGAGCAGGACAAGGCCTTGCAGCCTTATCTCGCCGGGCAGATCACCTTCTCCGAGGCCATCGCCGCCGCGCAGCCGCCGGAGCGCGATTTCATGCTTGCCCAAACCCGCAAGGCGCCGCTGCATCTGTTCGTCGATCTCTCGGGCCAGCATTATGCCGCGCCGCGCGATGTCCCCTTCACCGTGCTGGTTCCCGCCTTCGCCACCTCGGAGCTGGAGACGGCCTTTCAGATCGGTTTTCTGGTCTATATCCCGTTCGTGCTGATCGATCTCGCGGTCGCCTCCATCCTGATGTCGCTGGGCATGATCATGGTCTCGCCCACGCTGATCTCCTTGCCGCTGAAATTGCTGGTCTTTGTCTCCATCCATGGCTGGGTGCTGGTTTTGGGCACGCTGGCCAATAGTTTCGGTTGATGCCGCTTTATCTGCACTTGCTGCAACATGCCTTTTCGCTGGCGCTGGCGGCGTTGTGGCCCTGCGTCGCGGTGCTGCTGCTGGTCGGCATCATCACCGCCATCATCCAATCGGCGCTGCAGATCGAGGATGCCACCTTCGCGCTGCTGCCCAAAACCATCGCCATGGTCGGGCTCGCCGTCACTGGCGGCTTCGGCGCGGTGGCGATGTTCGAGGCGCTGGCGCGGGACTTCATCCTGCACGCGGCCATTCTGGTGCATCAGCCATGGTCTTAGATGAACAGACCGTGATGCTCTGGTTCGGCCGCTTCCTCTGGCCGTTTCTGCGCATCACCGGGCTGTTTCTCACCGCCCCCCTGTTCGGCTCCGCCCTCCTCCCCAACATGGTGAAGGCGCTGCTGGCCGCTGCCCTGGCCTTGGCGCTCGCCCTCTGGCTGCCGGACCTGCCCGCCTACCCGGCGGACCCGGCCCGCGCCATCCTCACCGGCTTTGAGCAGATCGCCTATGGCGCGCTGCTCGGCATGGCGGCGCAGATCGTCCTCGCCGCGCTCTCCTCCGCCGGTGAGATCATCGGCGAGGCGATGGGCCTCTCCTTTGCCACGCTGCAATTCCGCGACGCGCCGGGGGCGAGCTCGGTGCTGGCGGATATCATGCAATGGGCCGGGCTGCTCGGCTATATGGCGGCGGGCGGGCCGGTCTGGCTGTTCATGGCGCTGGCCCATTCCTTCGCGCATGGCGCCGGGCTGGCGCCGCTGCAAGGCTGGGGGGCGCTGGCCGGCATGGGCGGGGTGGTGTTCTCCGCCGCCTTGGCGCTGGCGCTGCCGGTGCTGGCGGCGGGGTTCTGCGTCAACCTCACCGTTGGGCTTGCCACCATCTTCGCCCCCAGCCTCAATTTGCTCTCCGTCGGCTTTCCATTGCTGATTCTCGCCGGGCTCTGGGTGCTGGTGGGCATGGTGCCGGCCATTGGGGTGGCCACGTCCCATCTCACCGCGCAATCCATGGCGGCCATCGCCGGGTTGATGCCGCATGGCTGAAGGGGCGGGCGAGAAGAAGCATGCCCCCACCGAGCGCCGGCTGCGCCAGGCGGCCGAACGGGGCGATGTCAGCCGCTCGCAGGATCTGCCCCGGGCCGCCATCATCGTGCTGTTCACGGTGCTGGCGCTGGCGGCCGCGGGCGGGCTGGGGCTGCGCCTGCTGGATCTGGTCGCGGCCGGGCTGGCGCAGGCGGGCACCGCGCCCTTGCCGGCGGCGCTGGGGCTGGCCGGGGGCGTGTTCTGGCGGCTCTTCCCCTTGCTCGGGCTCATCGCCGCCATCGGCGCGGCTTCCAGCCTCGCCTCGGGCGGGTTCGTCTTCGCGCTCAATCTGCTGGCGCCGGATCTCTCCAAATTGCTGCCCCAGGCTGGGTTTTCGCAGATCTTCTCCGGACACGGCATGGCGGAGCAGGGCAAATCCGTGTTGAAAATGCTCGCCATCGCCCTGGCGGGCGCGGTGGCGATCCTCTCGCGCCGGCCGGATTTCACCGCCCTGGCCTGGCTGCCCCGCCCCGCCGCCAGCGCCTTCTTCGCCCTGGCCACGCAATGTTTGAGCCTCATCTGCCTGGTGCTGGGGCTGCTGGCGGGGGTGGATTTCGCGCTCCAGTTCTGGCTGCACCGGCGCAAGCTGCGGATGTCGGATGAGGATATGCGCGAGGAGATGAAGGAGGCGGCGGGCAACCCGCACGTGAAATCCCGCCAGCGCGCCCTCGCCCGCAAAATGGCCCGCGCCCGGCAGATGCAGCGTGTGCCGGAGGCCAGCGTGGTGGTCACCAACCCCACCCATTTCGCCTGCGCCATCCGCTATCGCCGCGGGCAGGACAGGGCGCCGATGCTGCTGGCCAAAGGGGCCGGGCCGCAGGCGGAGGAGATCATCGCCCGGGCGCGCGGCCATGGCGTGCCGGTGGTGCAGTCCCCGCCTCTGGCGCGCGCGGTGTTTCGCTATGTGGAGCCGGATGAATATGTGCCCACCGCCCTCTACCGCGCCTGCGCCGAGGTTCTGGCCTATGTCTGGCGGCTGCAGCGCTGGCGTGCCCAGGGCGGGGCGAAGCCGCAGCCGCCGAAACCGCAGGCGGGTGACATCGAGGTCTCGCGCTGGCTGCCGGGCGCCTGAGCAGGTCAGAGGATTTGTCTATTATTTAAATCGCTTCTCACAAATAAGTTGACGGAACGTTCATTTTACCACAAGGAAAAAAGACGCCCAAATCCGGCGGCCGAACGTCTAATCCAAGCAGGGATCATAAAATAATGAGCACAATCTCGCGGGGCGGCGAACGCCTCAAGCGTGACAGCCTCGGGCTTTCGCAGATCATTGCCTCCACCCTCGCCAACATCGCCCCGGCGATGAGCTTTTTCTTTGGTTTCGGGCTGATCGCCTCCGGTGCCGGCGTCGGCGCGCCGCTGACCATCCTGGTCGCGATGGTGGTAATTTTGTTCCTCACCAACACGCTGGCGCAGTTTTCGCGCTATCGCCCCAGCACCGGCTCCTTCGTCACCTTCATCGGCATGGCCTTCGGCCCCTGGGCGGGGGCGGCGGCTTCCATCTTCGTCGTGGTCGGCTATTGCATCGCCGCCGCCTCGGTGGTGGTGATCTCCGGTGGCTGGGCGGCGCAGACGCTGCAAACCTTCCTCGGCATCAATATCCCCTGGCAGGTGCTGGCGATTATCGCGACCGCCATTGTCGGCGTGCTGGTCTCGCGCGGCATTTCGCTCTCCACCACCTGGGCGGCGATCTTCTTCTATTTCGAGCTGATCCTGCTGGTCGTCGGCGCGGTGATCATGCTGGTGGTCAACCGCGGCTCGATCTCGATGGCCCCCTTCACCATCGCCGCCGTCACCGGCGGCTGGAAGGGCATCGGGCTCGGCTTCCCGTTGGCCATCTATCTGTTCATCGGCTGGGAGAATTCCGCGATGCTGGCGGAAGAAACCACCAACCCCCGCCGCAACGTGCCGCGCGCGCTGATCGTCGGCACGCTCTCCATCGGCATTCTCTACATGTTCCTGTCCTTCGCGACGGAGACGGCCTTCCATAACGATGTGAAGGCGATCACCAACTCCTCGCTGCCGTTTGTCGATGCCTTCAAGGCGTCCGCCGCCGGCATTCTCATCATCGCCTATCTCGCAGGCGTGACCTCGATCTTCTCCTCGCTGATCGGCCTCACCAACGCCCAGGCGCGCATCCTGTTCTCCTCCGCGCGCGAGGGGCTGCTGCCGCCTTTCTTCGGCAAGATCCACCCGCAGCATCGCACCCCGCATGCGGCGATGTGGACCTATATCGTGGTGGCTTTGGTGATCGTGCTCGGCTTCGGCACGTTTTACAATATCGATCCGGTGACCCTGTTCGGCGATACCGGCACGCTGGGCACCATCCCGGTGGTGGTCACCTATCTGCTCACCAATTTGGCGCTGCCGGTCTATATGCTTCGCTATCACCGTGAGGATTTCAACGTTTTCACGCATCTGATCGTTCCGGTGGTCGGCACATTGCTGATGCTGATGCCGCTCTGGGGGCTGATCGAGCCGGGCCAGCCTTATCCGTTCAACCTGTATCCGAAGCTGGCGCTGGGCCTGCTGGTGGTGTCGGTGATTTACGGCGTGCTGCTGGCGAAATCCAAGCCGGATCTGGTGCAGCGCATCGGCTCCTACGTCGCCGACGAAGAATATTAAAAGTTTTTGGGGTGCAGCCCTTTTTTCAAAAAGGGCTGCAAGACGTTTGGGGCGTTGGCAACATCTTGCCAACGCCCCAAACGTCTGTGGGGACTTTTTGAAAAAAGTCCCCACACCCCCAAAAACTTTTATAACTTAAGGCAGCATCTTGTCGCGGGCGCGGCCTTGCTCAACCAAATGCTTCTCAATCACCTCATCCACCGCCGCGAAACTATCCAGCTTGTACCAGACCCCTTCCGGATAAAACACCGCGCAGGGCCCCAGCTCGCACCGGTCCAGGCATCCCGCCTGGTTGACGCGGATATTTTTGAGCCCCAGCTCCTTCACCCGCACCTTCATATAATCGCGGATCTTCTCCGAGCCCTTGCTGGCGCAATCGCCGCGCGGATGCCCCTCCGGCCGCCGGTTGCCGCACACAAAGATGTGCGTTTCGAAATAAGGCGCCGGATCGCCCTCCATTCTTTCACCCAAAGCTGGTTCTCCTGTCTGTGCGCCCCTATGTAGCGGTTCAACCAGGAGAGAGCCAAATGACCAATCGCCTGCAGGACGCCTCCTCCCCCTATCTGCTCCAGCACAAGGATAACCCCGTGCACTGGCAGCAATGGGGCGAGGCCGCCTTCGCCGAGGCCAAGGCCCGCAATGTCCCGGTGCTGCTCTCCATCGGCTACGCCGCCTGCCATTGGTGCCATGTGATGGCGCATGAGAGTTTCGAGAATGAGCAGATCGCTGGCCTGCTGAATGAGCGCTTCGTCGCCATCAAGGTGGACCGCGAGGAACGCCCGGATATCGACCAGACCTACATGGCCGCGCTGCACGCCATGGGCGAGCAAGGCGGCTGGCCGCTGACCATGGTGCTCACCCCCGAGGGCGCGCCCTTCTGGGGCGGCACCTACTTCCCGCCGACCCCGCGCCATGGCCGGCCCAGCTTCCCGCAGGTGCTGGTGGCGCTCTCCCAGGCCTGGGCGAATGAGCAGGAGCAGATCGCCCGCTCCGCCGGCGCCATCCGCCGCGCTCTGGCCGAAGCCGCCGCCACCAAGCCGGGCGACGCGCCGGGCCCGGAGCTGCTGCATGCGGTGCAGGAGGCCTTCCTGCGCGGCATGGATTGGGAGCTGGGCGGCCTCGCCGGGGCGCCGAAATTCCCGAATATCCCGGTTTTCCGCTTCCTCTGGCAGCTGGGCGATGCGCGCGGGCGCGAGGCGGTGCATCTGCTGCTGGAGCGGATGAGCCAGGGCGGCATCTATGACCATCTGGGCGGCGGCTATGCCCGCTATGCCACGGACGATGCCTGGCTGGTGCCGCATTTCGAGAAAATGCTCTATGACAACGCGCTGGTCCTGGAGCTGCTGGCCTACGCCCAGGCGGACAAGCCGAATCCGCTCTATGCCGCCCGCGCCCGTGAGACGGTGGGCTGGCTGACCCGCGACATGGCCGCTGAAGGCGCCTTCGCCGCCTCGGAGGACGCCGATTCCGAAGGCGAGGAAGGCAAATTCTACGTCTTCACCCGCGCCGAGATCGAAGCGGCGCTGGGTGACGATGCGCGGTTTTTCGAAACCGCCTACCCGATGCCGGCTGCCGGCAACTGGGAAGGCCGCATCATCCTGGAGCGTCGGCTGCCCTTTAACGGCGATGAGACCCGCCTGGCCGCCTGCCGCGCCAAGCTGAAGGCGCTGCGCGACACCCGCATCCGCCCCGGGCGCGACGACAAGATTCTGGCGGACTGGAACGCGCTGGCCATCTCGGCTCTCGTGAAAGCCGGGATCGTCTTCCAGGAGCCGGGCTGGATTGCCCTGGGCGAGCGCATCTTCACCACGCTGATCCAGGCGATGGGCGAGGAGGATGGGCGCATCGCCCATGCCATGCGCGGCGGCAAGATCGCCGCCGCCGGGCTGCTGGAGGACCAGGCGGCGATGATCCGTGCCGGCATCGCCCTCTACCAGGCCACCGACAAGAGCGCCTATCTGGTGCTGAGCGAGACCATCCTCGCCGCCACCGAGGCGCGCTTCGGCGATGGCGAGGGGGCGTTCTATATCTCCGCCGATGATGCGCAGGATGTCTACGCCCCGCGCGGCCGCTCGATCCAGGACGGGCCGACGCCGTCTGGCACCGGGATGATGGCGCAAGCCTACGCGTCCTTGTTCCACCTCACCGGCAAGGACGAGTACCGCGCCAAGGCGCAGGCCGTTTTGCGCGCCTATGGCGGCCGCGCCCGCGCGCTCACCAACGCCCCGGAGCTGCTGGCGGCGGCGGATCTGCTGGCCAATGCGGTGAGCGTGGTGGTGACCGGCGGGGCGGAGGATCTGGTGCGTCTGGCCCTGGCCGCGCCGGATCCGAAGGTGCTCGTGCTGCGCGGCGGCAAGGTGCTGGCGCCCGAGCATCCGTCCTTCGGCAAGCCGGGGGATCTGCGCGCCGCCTATGTCTGCCGCGGCAATGTTTGCGGCCTGCCGATGGAGGATGCGGAAATTTTGCGCCAGGAGCTGCAATGTTCCACGTGAAACGATTCTGAGGCCGGAATTTAATAACGTTGCGTTAGTGGTTGAAACGGGCCGGTCTTGCCAGGGGGCGGGCCGGCCCGTAACCATGCCGGCCTGCATGGAACCGGGGCAATGAACGAGACGATCAGGATCAGCCGCAACGCCCAGATCACCTGGCGCCACGGCCAGACCGCCACGGCCTGCTGCCGCAATTGCGGACATGCGGGCGAGATGGCGCTGGTGCTGGAAGAGGATTTCAAGCCGCCGCGCAAGCATTTCCTGATCAATCTGCTGCGCTGCCCGGCCTGCACCGCCTGTTTCACCGACATCGTCCCGGATCTGGATTATGGCGATAACGCGCTGGTGGAGCTGGGGCTGCCGGCCTATCTGGCGCAGGTGGGGGCGGGGCTGTGGCCGATTGCCGCCCAGCTGGCGCGGATCGACAAGCCGGCCGGGGCGCGGCTGCTGGAAATCGGCAGCGGCTACGGGTTCGGGCTGGATATCGGCGTGCATGGGCTGGGCTGGCAGGGTGTGGGGTATGATCCTTCGCCCTTCGGCGCCTTCGGCCGGCGCGAGCTGGGGCTGGATCTGCGCGCGGATTACTTCACCGAAGCGCAGCTGGGCGCGCCCTGGGACGTGATCGCGGCGACGGAGCTGATCGAGCATCTGCCGGACCCGCCGGCTTATCTGCGGCTGATGCGAAAGACCATCGCCCCGGACGGGGTGATGCTGCTGACCACCCCGGATGCGGCGACGATCACCCCCGGGCAATCCACCGGCAAGCTGGTCTCGGCCCTGGCGGTGGGGGCGCATCTGGTGCTGCAGACCGGCGAGAGCCTGACACAGGCGCTGCACGCGGCGGGCTTTGCGCATGTGCGGATCATGCGCGATGAGACCGGGCTGATCGCCTATGCCTCGCCCGCGCCGCTGGCTTTGCGCGAGGGGGCGGGGCGGGGGATTTACCGAGCCTATCTCGCCAAACGCGCGGGGGAGACGGCGCTGGGCACCGACACCCAGCTCGGCTTTGCCGGGCGCGGGCTGTTCGATGCCACCATCGATGGCGATTACGATGCCGCCGATGCCGCCTGGGCAGCGTTCACTGCCGGGGTGGTGGCGCGGTTTGGGCGGATGCCGGAGGCGCTGCCCGAGGCGGCTTTGCAGGCGAAACTGCCAGAGCTTTCCGCGCTGATGCCGCTGGGGCTGGGCCAGGCCTTGTTCGCCCGCGCCATGTCCCGCCTGGCGCGCGGGCAGGCGCGGCCGGGGCTGCAGGCGATGTTCAGCCTGTCCGCCCAGGCGGCGCGGGCCTTGTGTCAGGCGATGGAGCAGATCTCCCAGCGCGACCCGTTTGCCGAAAATATCGCGGCTTTGTCCCAGCGCGAGGCGTTGCTCTGCGCCGCCGAGGCCGGGGACGCGGCGGCGCTGCCGGCCCTGCTGGCGCAAGGCGAGGTCGCCGCCGCCTGGCGCGGTTTTGTCGGGCTGGTGAATGCCGGGCGGCGGGAGGAGGCACAGGCTTTGCGCGCCGCCGGGCTGGGGGCGTTGCCGCCGGAGGGGCTGGAGCTGGGCTTGCGGCAGGATGGCGCCTTCACCGCCGGCATGCTGGCGCTGCAAAGCCAGGATTTTCCGCGAGCCGTGAGCGCGTTCGCAGCGCTGCGATTGCTGTTGCCGGAGGCTGAGCATCCTTTGCGCTGGCCGGGGTTGCGGGGTGAGATCATCGGCTTGTTCGGGCTGGAGCGGGGGGCAGAGGCGGTTGCGTTGCTGCGCAAAATCGTAGCGCTGCATGGCGGGGCGCCGGAGGATTTGCTGCAGCATCTTGGGTAGGGGAGGCGTTTAGGGGGGGGCAAAGGGTGCGGCGACGTAAGGAAGCCGGGGGGGGGCGGGGTCTGCCTGCTTGCGACCCTTCTAAGTCTTTAAGAGGCAGTCGGTTCTATTTTCATGGCCGATATAAAATTGACAAAAATTCTAGTCGTTCGGCACGAAAATCGGCCTGTCACGGCATAATTTTTCGCGGTCCGACTGAGCTGTTGTCTGCATTAAAAACACGGACGGGCAGTAGCGATGCGTTCGGGATTCAGAACGGTGTAACTTTTTGAATCTTTGTTGAGTTGAACAGTAATCGGTCTGGATTAATAAAGCCTATATCAGCGCGGGGGCAGGAATGTTATGGATCGGCCATTCGGTGGGGCGTCACGGCGAAAACGTCCATGCAGATGTAATTGTGGTTCAGTCCCTGCTCAACCGATTTGGTTTACCCCATAAAAACCATCTCAAAGTTGACGGGTATGCAGGTCCGCTGACAAATGGCGCTATTGTCGTTTTTCAATTACATATTGGCTTTGAACATCCGGATGGCCTCGTTCAGCCAGGAGGAAGGACATGGCAAGCTCTTACGACTCCATTTTTGATGAAAGAAGTGTTCGTTGATCTCCAAAATGCATGGATTAAAGCACAAGATTTCATTTTAAATCCGGCTGGATCGATAGAACAGATGGACCGCAGCATGAGAGGAGTGTCGTTCATAACTCGCACTCCTCGGTCGAGTGTTAAACAAAATGATCTAACATTTTATGATTGGGATAAGCGGGGCGCTGTAGTGAATGCCGCTATTTTGTCTCCACAACCTGCTAAAGTTGCCTGGGGTGCAAAGGTGTCATCAGACTTCAAAGTAAAACTTTTCCGAATCTGTAAAGATTTGAGCCTCAATCCGGACTATCTCATGACTTGTATGGCGCTTGAATCCGACAGAACATTCAGCCCATCAGTGGTAAATAAAAGTTCCGGCGCGACAGGGCTTATACAGTTTATGCCCCAATACTCTCCGTCAACTGTTGGAGCGACAACTGCTGATCTAGCCAAAATGTCGTCAGTACAGCAACTCGATTATGTTGAGCGATATTTCAGATATAATATTTCTCATATTGTTCCAAAAAAAGAAAGAAATAATATCAAACGTCTTGTGGACGTTTATCTAGTCATTTTGGCGCCTGCTAGTGTAGGTAAACCCGATGGCGCCATAGTTTATGCGGGAGGAACCGGTGCATATTCAGGCAATGCAGGAAGTTTCGATCCAAATAAAACAGGGAACATTACCGTGGGAGGTGTGGCGCAAGGGCTACAAGTTTTCTACAAAGAAGGTTTAGAAGCTAAGAATTTTGGATAGCAAGATATGAACCATTCCTTACTTTTTTTGGTTGCGGGGTTCGCTCTTCTGCCAGGCATCGTTTTCGCCCAAGTGGAAACAGTCGACAAGAAAGTTATTGCGGGCCGTACAGTTGAGTTACAACTAGATGACGGTGTGTCATTTTCGATTTTAGTTAACGGCAAACAAGCATGGAAAATCGATCAACCCGTATTTTCTTCTTTCGCCGGCGTTTACAAATTGAATGGTGCAACTGTTGCGCTAATATCTTTTTCCCCAGGGACGATCTGTCCGTCTCAGTTCGTCGGGCTGATATTTTCATCGGGCATGCAGGTGACCAAACCTTTCGGTACTTGCCTGACACCTAAGATTACCAATTCCGCGTCTGCTGTAGTGGTCACCTCTCCCGAATACGCCGGAGACCGAGAAAAAATGCTGGACCAAACACCCGCGAGCACGGAAAATTTCGAGATTGCAAAAATCACGAAAGATGGCCTGGTAGTAACCAGGAAAAGCTCACCGTAACCGACATTTTAGGTGCATGTCGCCGCCGCTACGAAATTTCAAGCCTTGTCCTGATGATACTTAAAACTCGCATTGATCATATCCAGCAGATGCTGCCCCGCCGTGGTCGGGGGGAATTTCGGTGTCTCGCCTGGTTGCAGGCAGGTCGGCAGACATTCCACCGGGGCGTAGAAATCCGGGTCGAAGAAAAACGGCAAAGAGTAGCGCTCCTGGCCGGAGATATTGATGACCCGGTGCGGGGTGGAGCGGAAGACGCCGTTGGTCCAGCGTTCCATCATGTCGCCGATATTCACCACGAAGCTGCCGGGGATGGGCGGGGCGTCGAGCCAGGTGCCGTCCAGCCCCTGCACCTGCAGCCCGCCGGCATTATCCTGGTGCAGCAGCGTGAGGCAGCCGAAATCCGTGTGCGCGCCGGCGCCCAATTGCGCCTCGGTGATGCGGCCTGTCTGTGGCGGGTAATGCAGCGGGCCCAAAGTGGTCATGGTGATGCCGAGCCAGGGGGAGAAATAATCCGGCTTGAGCCCGAGCGAGACGGCGAAGGCGCTGAGCAATAAGGCGCCGAGATCGACCATCTTGTCGTAATAGCCCTGCATCACGCTCTGCCAGCCCGGCAGATTCGGCCAGACATCCGGCCCGTGCAGCGGCAGCCCGGCCTTTACCCGCTCATGGTCCGGGGGCAGATCCCGGCCGATCTTGAAGCCTTCCTTGAAATCGCCTTGCGCCTGTTTGGCGGGGTCGAGATTTTCGCCGCCGAGGCGAAACCAGCCGCGATGGCAGGTGGATTTTTCGATGGCGGATTTTTCCTTCTCCGCCACCGGCAGATCGAAAAACCGCTTGGCCTGGGCATAGACCGCGTCGATCTCGCTCTGCGCGATGCCGTGATTCTTGATGTAGAAAAATCCGATCTCGCGGCAGGCGCGGCCGATCTGCGCGGCGGGGGAGAAATCCCCGTGCAGCAGCGGGGCGATGTCGATCACCGGGATCGCATCCAGATGGGCGGGGGCCAGGCCGGGGGCAAGCTCTATGGTCTCGGGCATGGGGGGGATGCTAAACCTGGAAGCGTTTTGTTTCCAGGAGCCATCGCCATGCCGGATTCATATTTGCTGGGCATCGATCTGGGGGCGGGCAGCCTGAAGGCGAGCCTGATTTCGCCGGAGGGCGGCATCGTCGCCGAGGCGGCGGCGCCGGTCACCACGCAGATCAGGCATTTCGGCTGGGCGGAGCAGGACCCGGGGGAATGGGTGGCGGCTCTGTGCCAGGCGGTGCGCGCGGTGGTGGCGGGGATCGATCCGGGGGAGATCGCCGGCATCGGCATCTCCGCCGGGGCGCATATTCCGGTGCTGACGGATGCGGCCGGTGCGGTGCTGCGCCCGGCGATCATGTGGAGCGACCAGCGCGCCGCCGCCCAGGCCGCCGCCCTGCACGAAAAAGCCGGGGCGCGGATTATCGCCACCTCGCTGAACCGGGTGAACCCGACCTGGACGCTGGCGATGCTGGCCTGGCTGTTCGAGCATGAGCCGGAGGTGATGCGCCAGGCGAAGCGGCTTTATCTGGCCAAGGATTTCCTGCGCCATTGCCTGACCGGCGGCTGGGAGACGGATTATTCCGACGCGGTGGGGGCGCTGCTGGCGGATGATGAGACGAAAAACTGGTCGCCAGAGCTGGCCGGGCTGATCGGGCTGGATATGGCCATTCTGCCGCCGATCGTCCCGGCGGAACAGGTGGTGGGGGGTGTCACCGCGGCGGCGGCGGCGCGCACCGGGCTGAAGCCCGGCACGAAGGTGATTTGCGGCTCCAATGATACGACGGTGGAGTTTTTCGGCGTCGGCGGCAATGCGCCCGGCATTGGCGGGGTGAAGCTGGCCACGGCCGGGGTGCTGTTTCTGGCCACCCAGGGCAAGGCGGTGCATCCGCCGATTTCCTGTTATCCGCATATCCTGCCAGGGCTTTATTATACCGCGACGGGGACCAATAGCTGCGCCTCCGCGCATCGCTGGGTCCGGGATCTGATGTTTGAGCAAGGCGGGTTCGCGGCGATGGATGCGCTGGCCAGCGCCGCGCCGCGCGGGGCCGGGGGGCTGCTGTTCCACCCTTATCTGCAGGGCGAGCGCGCGCCTTACTGGGACCCGCTGCTGCGGGCGGATTTCATCGGCATGACGATGGCGCATGGCAAGCCGCATTTCGCCCGGGCGGTATATGAGGGCATCGCCTTTTCCATCCGCGATCTGTTGGGCGCGGCGCGGGATCTGGGGCTGGATTTTTCCACCATCCGGCTGATGGGGGGCGGGGCGCGGAGTGCCTGCTGGCGGCAGATCATCGCCGATGTCACCGGGCTGGTGATCGAGCGGACTGAGGCGGGCGATGCCTCGTTCGGGGCGGCGCTGCTGGCCGGCGTCGGGGTGGGGCTGTTCGCCAGCCCGCAGGAGGCGGTGGCCCGCGCGGTGCGGCTGCGGGATGTGACGGTGCCGAACCAGGAGGCCAGCGCTTTCTACGACCAGCTTTTCGGGCTGTATAAGGAGGCGCAGGCGGCGCTGGCCGGCATCAATCACCGGCTGCACGCGCTCACCCAAGGGTAGGGGCGGGCCGGTGACGGTTATTTCATGACAGGGGCCAGCGCGGCGGCCGCAATCGCGCCATCATCAGGCGGTTTGCTGTGCCATGGTTTTGTCTTGGTTTTTCGGAGGGTTGCGTGAACATCGTCAAATACCGCTATTACCAGCCGCGTCTGGCGCCGCGGCGCACGCGCGTCGAGGTGCCGGGCTGGGGCGGGGAGAAAGTACCGCGCCAGGATGGCGCGCATGAGCAGGGCTGGCATTGCCTGCCTTTCGTGGAAGGCGCGCAATATGGGGTGGAGCTTTTCTACCCTTACGAGACCGAGCTGTGCGTGCGCCATGAGAATGGGGCCTTCCAGTTCGAGGGGGATTTCGGCCCGCCGCCCACCCCTGGCCTGCAATGGCCGCCCTTCCGCAGCTTCGGCGAAGGGTTCTATACGCTGCAATTGCTGCTGGATTTGAAAGTGCCCGAGGGCATGGCGGTGCGCGCCGAGCCGCATCCGCGCTATTATCTCAGCCCCGCCGATGACGTGCCGCTGGCGGTGCCGGCCTTGTTGCGCACCTCCTGGTGGCCGATGATCAATTTCGTGGTGTTCAAGGCGCCGCCGAAAGGCCTGGTGCATGTCTTCCGGCCGGGCGAGCCGTTCATGCAGCTCTGCATCGTCCCGGCGGAGCCGGATTTCGCGCTGGAGCCGATGGGCGAGGAAGAGGCGGCGGAGCGGGAGGTGCAGTCCCGCCGGATTCATGCCAGCCGCGAGACGCTGGGGCAGGATACACGCTGGGTCTCCGCGACGCATACGGTGTTCGATGGCACCTATCGGCGGATTCTGGGCGCGGCGCGGGCGCGCGATAAGGCGGCCGGGGATTGAAATGAGACGGGGGCTTTATTTTGGTAAAGCCCCCCGTTCCGCTGGTCTAAGTTTTGTTTGAGCGCGCAGCTTTATCCGATCAAACGAGTCCGTTTGATCGGATGTTGCTCTAGTTCCGGATCACCACGCCTACGCCGGGCGCGGGGGAGAGGAGCACCGCGCCACCCTGGTGATGATGGTGGTGATGATGGTGATCATAGCGCGGGGGCGGGGGCGGCGGCGGCCGGTGATGGTGGTAATGCGCGTGATGATGGTGATGGTAGTTATCGTGCCAGTCGATGCGCGTCACGGCATCCCGGTTTTGCGCCAGCGCCGCGTTGCTCTCCCGCAGCGCCGCGACCGGGTTGGCCACCGGCTGCAACAGATCGGCATAGGAATTCACCTGCATCGCATTCGCGGCCTGGGCCGCGCCGCCAGCGCCAAGCGCCGTGGCGCCGGCAAGGGCGCCGAGCAGGCCGGCTTTTTTCGTATCCATCAGAATCTCCTGTGAAGAGAAAGTCTTGATTGTAACGTCGGCAGCCGGGCGGGGAATTTGAAGGCGTCACCGCATCCTGAAAGATGAATGATACGGCGCTGCTTCATGAATAAACCGCAAACCCGGCGGCCGGGCGGGGCTGGTCAGTTGCCGATCACCACGCCGAAGCCCGGCGCCCCGAAAAACACCCCGCTGTGATGATGATGGTGGTGATGGTGGTAATACACAGGCGGCGGGGGCGGCGGCGGATAATAATAGGCGTGGTGGTGATGGTGATAGGCCCAGGGCGGCGGGTAATGCGCATGGTGGTGATGGTGGTAATGGTCATGCCAATCGATGCGCGTCACCCCGGCGGGCGGCGCCTGGTTGCGCGTCGCCATCTCCTGGTTGCTCGCCTGCAGCGCCGCAACCGGGTTGGGCACGGGCGTCAACAGTTCAGCATAGGACTTCACCTGCATGGCGTTCGCCGCCTCGGCGGCGCCGGCACTGCCCAGTGCGGCCATTCCGGCCAGCGCGCCGGCCAGGCCGGCTGTTTTGCCATTCATCTGACGACTCCTTGATGTTGAAATCAGGAGTGTAAGATCATTGGTCGGGATGGCGATTTCCAGCCGGAATCAAGCCGAGATCATGGCACTGACGTTCAATTTGATGAAAAATCCTTAAGAAAACCTCAGGCGAAGGCGTAGGCATCCATGCGCATGAAGCCATATTCCACCGAGCTGTGCAGCCGGGTGGGGGCGAGATTCGGCCCGCCAGCGCCGAGGGCGACATGCAGCGGCAGCAGATGCTCCTCCGTCGGGTGTTCGGCGGCGGCGTAAGGGGCGAGGCGGCGGTAATCGCACAAAGCGGGAATATCCCCGGCGACGATCCTTGCATCCATCCAGGCGGCGAATTCGGCGACGTCCGGAGTTTCCGGCGCGTCCTGGGCCGGGCGGCCATGGCGGAAGCGGCGCAGATCATGGGTGAAGGTGCCGGAGGCGAAGATCAGCACGCCCTCCTCGCGCAGGGGGCGCAGCGCCTCGCCGAGGGCGACGTGATGGGTGGTGCCGGCCTGGGTTTGTACCGAAAGCTGGATCACCGGGATGTCCTCGCCCGGATAGGCGAGTTTCAGTGGCACCCAGGCGCCATGGTCCAGCCCGCGCTGGCCATCCACCCCGCAGGTCTGCCCGGCTTTCTCCAGCAGCTGGGCGACCCGCCCGGCCAGCTCATGCGCCACCGGCGGGTTGTAATGCTGGGCGTACAGGGCGGGCGGGAAGCCGTAGAAATCATGGATGGTTTCATTCGCCGGCGGGTTGCTCACCGCGGGAATGTCGGTCTCCCAATGGGCGGAGATTGCGAGGATGGCGCGCGGGCGAGGCAATAGCGCGCCGAGACCCGCCAGGAAATGCCGGGCGGGGGTGTCTTCAAGGATCGTCATGGGCGAGCCATGGCTGATGAACAAAGCCGGGAGCATGGGCCTAGACTGGACATGAAAGCGCCTCTGGGGCAAGCGCTTTGCAAGGCTGTCCCTCCATTCCCTGCTTGCCACGGGCGCTGAAAAGGACAATCTACGAGCCAGTATCAGGACCAGACCAGTCCGCTTTGCGGACGGAGGATTGCAATGTTTATCGAAACCGAAGGCACCCCCAACCCGGCGACGCTGAAATTCCTGCCCGGCCAGAGCATTCTGGGCGACAAGACGGCGGATTTCGCGGATGCCGACGCGGCCTTGATCTCGCCGCTGGCCGAGGCCCTGTTCGGGCTGAACGGTGTGGCGCGGGTGTTCCTGGGCGGGGATTTCGTCGCCGTCACCAAGGATGACGCCACCGCATGGCAGGCGCTGAAGCCGCAGGTGCTGGGGCTGCTGATGGAACATCTGATGGCGGGCAGGCCGATCCTGCGCGAGGGCATCGCGCTGGAGGATGAGGATGTGGACCCGGCGGATCAGGAGATCGTCGATCAGATCAAGGAGCTGCTGGATAGCCGCATCCGCCCGGCGGTGGCCGGCGATGGCGGGGATATCATCTTCCGCGGCTACCGGGATGGGGTGGTCAGCCTGAAGATGCAGGGGGCCTGCGCCGGCTGCCCCTCCTCCACCGCGACGCTGAAGCATGGCATCGAGAACATGCTCAAGCACTATATTCCGGAAGTGACCTCGGTTACACAGGCGGCGTAACCTTAAGGAGGCACAATGGCTCTGGATGACGCGGCGCTGGCGGCGCTGTTTACCAACGCGCGCACCCATTCATCCTTCAGCGCCGAGCCGGTCTCCGACGAGTCGCTGAAAGCGCTCTATGATCTGGCGAAATGGGGGCCGACCTCGGCGAATTGCTCGCCGGCGCGGTTCCTGTTCGTGCGCACGCCGGAGGGCAAGGAGAAGCTGCGCCCTTGCTTGTCGGGCGGGAATATCGAGCCGGTGATGGCCGCCCCGGTGACGGTGGTGGTGGCGTTCGACCCGCATTTTTATCTCAAGCTGCCCGAGCTTTACCCGGAGGCGGATGTGAAGCCCTGGTTCTCCGGCAATCCGGACCTGGCGGAAGAGACCGCGATGCGCAATTCCTCGATGCAGGGGGCGTATGTCCTGCTGGCGGCGCGCGCCATGGGCTTTGCCACCGGGGCGATGTCCGGCTTTGACCGCACCAAGCTGGACCGGGTGTTTTTCAATGAAAATGGCTGGAAGTCGAATTTCCTGATCAATCTGGGCCATCCAGCCGGGGAAGAGCTGCCAGCGCGCCGGCCGCGCCTGGGCTTTGGCGAGGCGGCTGATTTCGCGTGAGTCTGATCGCGCTTGACGCGTCCGGCCCGCGCGCCGTGCTGGCGCGGCTGGCGCCGGACGGGGCGGTGCAGGCGCGCTGGAGCGCGCCGCTGAAACCCGGCCTGATCGAGACGCTGCCGCTGCTGCTGCAGGAGGCGGCGGCGGGCCAGGAGATAACGGACATCGCCATTTGCACCGGGCCGGGCAGCTTTACAGGCTTGCGCACCTCCATCGCGCTGGCGCAGGGCTTTGCGGCGGGGCGCGGGGCGAGGCTCTGGGGCATCGGCGCGGCGCAGGCTTATGCGCAAGGCGCGCCGGATTTGCGCCGGGCTTTATGGATTGCGATTCGCGCCCGGCGCGGGCGGCTGTTTCTGCTGCGCGACGGGCAGGCGCTGGCTTGCGCGGATGATGAGCTTCCCAGCCCGGACCAGCCGGTCGCCCTTGGCGGGCCGGAGGCGCCTTTGGCCGCCGCCATCCTGGCCGCGCGCGGGGCGGATGTGGTGCTGACCGAGCTGCGGCTGCTGGAGGCCGAATGGGTGGGCCGCGCGGCTTTGGCGCAGCGCGCGGCGGGGCAGGCGCCGGCCCCCGCCTTGCCGCTTTATGTCGATCCGCCGGAGGCCAAGCTGCCGGCCGCCGGGTTGCGCCCGGCCCCGCTATGAGCGCCATCTTCCAAGCCGGACCGGCCCAGGCCGCGATCATGGCGGCGCTGCACGCCCAGGCCTTCGCGCATGACCCGTGGGACGAGGCGGCCTTTGCCGCGCTGCTGCCGCAGCCGGGGATGCTGGCGCTGCTGCATGAGGCAGGCGGGCTGCTGCTGATCCGCCAGGTGCTGGATGAGGCGGAGATCATCACCATCGGCGCCGCGCGCAAGCGCCAGGGCATCGGCCGGGCCTTGCTGGCGGAGGGGCTGGCGCGGTTGCGGGCCCTGGGTGTCGCCACCTTGTTTCTGGAGGTGGCGGTGGAGAATGAGGCCGCCATCGCGCTCTATGCCGGGTTCGGCTTTGTGGAAAGCGGGCGCCGCCGGGCCTATTATGAGACTGGTGGGGATGCGTTGATGATGCGGCGTGACGAGCCGGGCGGGCAGTCATGAAAGCTTATCTTTGTCCCGCCGCCGCGTTGAGGGAGAGTGATCCATGGACCAGATGAGCCGATCCGAGCAGAATGCCGCGCCCTTCCGGCGGGCAGTGGTGGATCTCGGCTCCAACTCGGTGCGGCTGGTGGTCTATGAGGGCGAGCTGCGCAACCCGCTGCAGATTTTCAACGAGCGCGCGGTGCTGCGGCTGGCCAAGGGCATGACCAGCACCGGGCGGCTGAAGGATGAGGCGCTGGCGCAGGCGGAGACGGTGCTGCACCGCTACGCCGCCATCGCCCGCGCGATGGGGGCAAGCCCGGTGGAGGTGCTGGCCACCTCGGCGGTGCGCGATGCCGAGAATGGCCGCGATTTCGTGCAGGCGGTGATGAAGCGCCTGCCGGATCTGCGGATTTCCGTGCTCTCCGGCGAGCAGGAGGCGGCGCTTTCGGCCGAGGGCGTGCTCTGCGGCATTCCCGGCGCGGATGGGATTCTGGCGGATCTGGGCGGCGGCTCGCTGGAGCTGATCCGGCTGCAGGCCGGGCAGGTGGGCGAGGCGGCGACGCTGCCGGTGGGCGTGATCCGGCTGGCGGAGCGGGCGGGCGAGGATATCGGCCGGGCGCGGGCGGTGATGATCGAGGCGCTGCAGAGCGTGCCCTTCACCGCCGAGGCGGCGGGGAAGGATCTGTTCCTCTCCGGCGGCGCCTTCCGGGCGCTGGCGCGGATTCACATCGCCCAGACCGGCTATCCGCTGAATATCGTACATCATTACACCATCAACCGGGACGAGGCGCGGGATCTGGCCGGGGTGGTGAGCGAGGGCGGGCGCAAGCTGATCGAGCGCATGCCCGGGGTGCCGCGCCGGCGCATCGAGGATCTGCCCTATGCGGCGGTGATTTTGCGCCGGCTGCTGCGCGCAACCGGCGCGGCGCGGGTGGTGTTTTCCGCCAATGGGCTGCGCGAGGGCTGGTTCTCCCGGCTGCTGCCGGCGCAGATCCGCGCCGAGGACCCGCTGCTGGCGGCCTCGCGGGATCTGGTGCGGGGCATGATCCGGGATGTGAATCTGCCCAAGGCGCTGGTGATCTGGACCCAGCCTTTGTTCCCGGACGAGACCCCGGCGCAGAAGCGGCTGCGCGAGGCGGCGTGCTGGCTTTCGGACATTGGCAGCCACGAGCACCCGGAATATCGCGCCGAGCAGGCCTTCATGCGGGTGCTGCGCCAGGCCGGGATGAGCCTGGACCACCATGCCCGCGCCTTTCTGGCGCTGGCGACGGCGGTGCGTTACGAGGCGCCGCCGGAAGCGGGCTTCCTGGCCCCGGCGCGGGCATTGCTGGATATGGGGGCGGCGCAACGGGCGGAGACGCTGGGGACGGCGTTGCGCCTGGCTTACACGCTCTCGGCGGGCACGCCGCATCTGCTGGCGGGCACCGGGCTGGAGCTGACGCCGGGCCGGCTGATGCTGAGCCTGGCGGCGGCGAACGGGGTGTTTGCCGGAGAGGCGGTGCTAAGGCGGCTGGAGCGGCTGGCGCTGCTGCTGGGCCGCGAAGCGGATACCGTTATTCAATAGAGCAAAAGTTTTTGGTGCAGCTTTTTTCAAAAAGCTGCGAAAAACGCTGGGGGGTTCGCAAGAACGCCCCCAGATACGCCGACCTTACGGCTCGGAGGCGAGGGCCGGGCTGCCATGGCTGGAAGAGCCGAGGCTCGGCCCGCCATTATCGCTCAGCATCTCGATGCGGCCGGTGATCTGGCCGCCATCCTCAACCTGCAAACGGCGGCAGCGGGCGGTGCCCAGCACCCGGCCGGTGGCGCGCACGATCAGCGTGGCGCGGGCGACCAGCGTGCCATCGATGGTGCCGGCGACTTCGGCGTCGTCCACCTCGACCTCGCCCTTGAACACACCGCCCGGGGCGATGGAGAGTTCATTGGCGTTGATCATCGTGGCTTCGACCGTGCCTTCAACCACCAGCCGCTCGGCATCCTGCACCGTGCCCTGCACGGAAATGCCACGGCCAACGACCAGGGTGCGGCGCTCGGCGACCTCACGGCTGGGGCTACCCATCAGCGGGCGCGGGGCGGCGGCCGGCATGCCGGACGGGGTGGACGGGGTGGCGGGGACCGGCGGCGGCGCGAAAGGTGAGCGGGCCATGGGAGACTCCTTGAAGCTGGGGGGAATGAAACTGCTGGCCGGGGAGGTGTCTTCATCCGGGGGAAAGATCGAGGAGGGTTCCTCTTCCACCGTCGGCGCGGGGTTAAGCGGTTTTGGCTCTTCCATTTTGCGCTTGTTGAACACAAATCCTCCGTGCTGGCTCGTCGCGATAATGCCGGGCTAGCATGCGCGTTAAAGGCGAACAACAGCTTTGCTCATTTGCCGCTGCGGTGTGGCGATGCTAACCCGTCCGCGCTGTAATCTGTTGCGAATGTCTGGGGGGCTTGCCGAATGGCCGTGTCACAATTCGATATCACCGGCATCGGGAATGCCATCGTCGATTTTCTCCTACAAACTGATGAAGAATTTTTAAAACGCCACGACATGCCAAAGGGCGCGATGTCGTTGATCGACGCGGATACCGCCACCAGGCTGACCGGTGCGATGCAGGGCGGGCACACGGCGTCCGGCGGCTCGGCGGCGAATAGCTGCGCGGTGGCGGCGGCGCTGGGGGCCCGGGTGGCGTTTCTCGGCAAGGTGGCGAAGGATGAGATGGGCGAGGTGTTTCGCCGCGAGATCGCCGGTGTCGGGGTGCATTACGCCACCCCGGCGCTGGAGGCGCCGGTTCCCACCGCGCGCTGCCTGATTCTGGTGACGCCGGATGGCCAGCGCACGATGAACACCTATCTCGGCGCCGGCGGCGAGTTCGCGCTGCATGACATCGACGAGACCATCATCGCCGCCTCCAAGGTCACCTATCTGGAAGGCTATCTGTTCGATCCGCCGGCGGCGCAGAGCGCCTTCATCGAGGCGGCGCGCATGGCCCGCGCGGCGGGGCAGGAGGTGGCGCTGTCGCTCTCCGACGCGTTCTGCGTGGATCGCCATCGCGAGGGCTTCAAGCGGCTGATCGCCGAGGGGGTGGATATTCTCTTCGCCAACGAGACCGAGATTTGCAGCCTCTATGAGGTGAACAGCTTCGAGGAAGCCGCGACCAGGGCGGCGCTGGATGTTAAGATCGCGGTGCTGACCCGCAGCGAGCAGGGCAGCCTGATCCTGCGGGGCGAGGAGAGCGTGTTGATCCCGGCCGAGGAGGTGGCGCTGGTGGACAGCACCGGGGCGGGCGATGCCTATGCCGCCGGCTTCCTCACCGCCTATACGCGCGGCGAGGGGCTGGAAGCGGCCGGCAAGCTCGGCACCAAGGCGGCGGCGCTGGCGATTGCGCGCATCGGCGCCCGCCCGCCGGCGCATGAGCTGCGGGCGCTGCTCGGTTGAGCTGGCAGCTGCTGGTGCTGGCCCTGGCGGGGTTTCTCGCCGGGGCGCAGAACGCGGTGGCGGGCGGCGGCTCCTTCCTGACCTTCCCGGCTTTGCTCTTCGCCGGGCTGGACCCGCGCGCGGCGAACATCACCTCCACCATCGCGCTCTTCCCCGGCCAGGCCACCACCGGCTGGACCGGACGGCACATGGCCGGGGGGGCGGCGGGGCTTTCGCTGCGGACCCTGTTCACCGTCTCCGTCATCGGCGGGGCGATCGGCGCAATTCTGCTGCTGGCCACCCCGGTTTCGGTGTTCACCCATCTGGTGCCCTGGCTGATCGCCTTCGCCACCTTCGTCTTCATCTGGGGCAGTTTTTTCCGCAAGCCGCGAAGCGAGGATGAGGCGCCGCCGATCTCCCCGCGCATGGGCGTGGTGATGCAGTTCATCATCGCCATCTATGGCGGCTATTTCGGCGGCGGCATCGGGATTTTGATGATGGCGGCGCTCACCGCCGTCGGGCTCGCGGTGCGCCATGCCGGAGCGACCAAGAATGTGCTGGCCGGGGTGGTGAATGTCGCCGCGGTGGTGATTTTTCTGGTCGAGAGCAAGCAGAACTGGCTGCTGGTCGGGGTGCTGGCGGTCACCGCGATCATTGGCGGGCAGGTCGGCGTGCTGATTTTGCGGCATGTGCCGGAGAAGGTTCTGCGGGTTGTCGTCAGCCTGATCGGGATCGCGCTGACCATCGGCATGTTTTTGAAAGCCTGAGATTTGAGCTACCAGCTTCGTCCCTTCCGGCCTGCCGATACGCAAGGCGTGGTCGATCTCATCATCCCCATCCAGCAGGGCGAGTTCGGCGTCCCGGTGACGCTGCAGGACCAGCCGGACCTGCTGGATATCGAGAATTTCTACCAGCGCCAGGGCGGGTTCTGGGTGGCGGAAGCGGAAGGGCGGATCATCGGCAGCATCGCGCTGATCCGCTTCGGCACGGCGCAGGCGGCGCTGCGCAAAATGTTCGTCGCCGCCCCCTGGCGCGGGCGCGCCCATGGTGTGGGGCAGGCGCTGCTGGAGACGCTGCTGGCGCAGGCGCGCGGGCAGGGGATTGTGGAGATTACCCTCGGTACGGTGGAAATCCTGCGCGCCGCTTGCCGGTTTTATGAGAGGAACGGGTTTGTGGCGGTGGCGAAGGCGGATCTGCCGCCGGCCTATCCGCGCATGGCGGTGGATACGTTGTTCTATCAGCTCAGGCTGAGCTAGCGCGCTTTCAGTCTGATCGTAACCGGTCAGCGCGCTCCAGCTTTTTGTCTGTGGCTGTCCCAGATAACTTTCAGGCCTAATCCTTCAACGCCTTGAGGGATCAGCATTATTTCGATCATTGCAGGGTTTCGCCCTTTGCCCGTGGCGTCAAGGGCGCGCGGCTTCGCCGCGCGTCGCCGAAGGCGAGTAAACCCCTTGACGCCGCGGGCAAAAGGCGAAGAGACTCGGGATCGACATAATGGCCAGATGAATGAAGATCTGGGACAGCCTCTTTTGTTTTGGCGAGCAACATGATCCTGACTGAGTCCAGTCAGGATCATGTTGCTCCCGGCGCCGGCTCCAGCCCGAACGGCGCCACCAAGGGCGTCGCCACCGGCGCGCCGGTAAAGCGTATGGTGCGCGGGGCGGCGCTGATCGCCAAGGTCTCGGCGATGCGCAAACTCTGCTTGGCCACCGGCATTGCCGGGTCGTGCCAGGAGATGTCTGGCCGCAGCGCCAGGAATTCCGGCAGCAGGAAGGTGTAATGGGTGCAGCCCAGGGCGACCGCGTCGATCGCCGCGCCGCCGGCTTGCGCGAAGAGCGGGGCCACGGCGGGGGCGATATCCACCGTCGCGCCGCGAAACTTCTCCTCCGCCAGCTCCGCCAGATCCGGCGTGCCGAGCGAGAGCACCCGGCAATCCGGGGCGAATTTTTCGATCAGCCCGTTCAGATAAGGCCGGCGCACCGTCGCCTTGGTCGCCAGCACGCCGATGGTGCGGCTGGCGGAGGCGCTCGCGGCGGGTTTGATCGGCGGCACGCAGCCGATGAAGGGCAGCGGGAAGGCTTCGCGCAAGGCGGTCAGCGCGATGGTGGAGGCGGTGTTGCAGGCCACCACCACCGCTTCCGGGCGCTGCCGGGCGATCGCCTCGCCGAGCAAAGCGATCAGATGCGGCAGCAGGATCTCGTCCGGCTTTTCGCCGTAAGGGAAGAAGCCGGTATCGGCCAGGTAGGTGAGCGGCAGATCCGGGGCAAGCTGGTTCAGCGCCGCCACCACGCCCAAGCCGCCGATGCCGGAATCGAACACCAAAAGCGCCATCTCAGAAATCCCCCGGCTCGGCAAATTCCACGTCGCGGTGCACATGGATCGACATCAGCACGCCAAAGCCCAGCATCACCGCGGTCAGCGCCGAGCCGCCATAGGAGATCAGCGGCAGCGGCACCCCGCCCACCGGGATCAGCCCCATCACCATCGAGAGATTGACGAAGCAATAGAGGAAGAAATTGGTGGCGATGCCCAGCGCCACCAGCCGGCCATAGACATGCGAGCAGGACAAGGCGGTGTAATAGGCCAGCGCCACGATCATCATCAGCAGCCCCAGCACCGCGACCGAGCCGAAGAAGCCGAATTCCTCGGCGACGATGGTGAAGACGAAATCCGTCTGTTTCTCGGGCAGGAAGTTGAGCTGGTTCTGGGTGCCGTGCAGATAGCCCTGGCCGAAAAACCCGCCGGAGCCGAGCGCGATCTTGCTCTGGATGATGTTGTAGCCCGCCCCCAGCGGGTCGGAGCCGGGATTGAGGAAGATGTCGATCCGGGCTTTCTGATAGGCGTGCAGATGGTGATAGATCACCGGCGCGGACACGGCGATCACCACCACCACCAGCGCGAACCACCACCAGCGCACCCCCGCCCCCAGCATCACCGTGGCGCCGATGGTGCCGGTGATGACGGCGGTGCCGAGATTGGGCTCTTTCAGGATCAGCCCCATCGGCACCAGAATCGCCAGGATGGCGGGCATCACGAACAGCAGATTGCCGGTCTGCTCGGGTGTGGCGCGCTTGAAATAATGCCCGAGCGCCATCGCCAGAAACAGCTTCATCAGTTCCGAGGGCTGCACTTCCACGCCGCCCACGGTCATCCAGCGTTTCGCGCCCAGCCCGACATGGCCGAATTTCATCACCGCGATCAGCAGCAATATGCCGAAAATCCAGGCCGGCCAGGAGAGCTTGGCGATGAAGCGGATGTCCACCATGGCGATGCAGATCATCAGCACCAGCGCCCCGCAGAAGCGGATCAGCTGGCTTTGCGCGTAAGGCTGCGGCGAGCCGCCGGCGGCGGAATAGAGCGCCGCATAGCCCACCCCCGCCAGCGCGCAGACGCATAGCACGAACAGCCAGTTCACCCGCATCAGCTTGCGGGCGAGGCCGAAGGAGCGCTCCCGGAAGGGGCGGCGATAGCTCAGGCTGGCATGTTCGATCACGCTTTGAGTCCGGTCGGTACGGTCGGCGGGGGTTCCGGCGGCGGGTTGGCGAGCGGGGTGTCGCGCCCGGCCGGGTCGTGCAGGAGGGCGTAGGTCATCAGGTCATGGGCGATCGGGGCGGCGGTCTGGGCGCCGTAATTGCCGTGCTCGATCAGCACCGCGATGGCGTAGCGCGGCGCGTCGGCGGGCGCGTAGGCGACGAACCAGGCATTCGGGCGCTGCTCCCAGGCCATGGTCATATCATTGAAGTTTTTGGCTTTTTCGGCGGCGGTGTTGTTGTGCACCTGGGCTGTGCCGGTTTTGCCGGCCATCTGCACGTTGGGGATGGTCAGGCGTGCGCCATAGCCGGTGCCGGCGGGGTCGTTCACCACCTCGAACAGCCCCTGGCGGACCACCGCCAGATGCGCGGGATCGACATCCAGGGGCGCCGCGCCGCCGGGCAGCGAGTCCGGCTGCAGCGTGCCGCCGATCCGCCGGGTGAGATGCGGGGTGACGGCGAGGCCGGAGGCGAGGCGGGCGATCATCGTCGCCTGCGCCATCGGGGTGAGCTGGGTGTAGCCCTGGCCGATGCCCTGCACGACGGTATTGCCCTGGGCCCAATGGATGCCGTGCCGGCGCGCCCATTCCAAAGTCGGCACCAGCCCGGCCTGGGTGTGGGGGATGTCCGAATTGAGATCCACGCCCTGGCCCATGATCGTCGCCATCGCGGCGATCCTGTCGATGCCGGTATCCAGCGCGGTTTTATAGAAAAACACGTCGCAGCTGACCTTCAGCGCGGAGACGACATTGATGTTGCCATGGGCATCGTGATTGTCGCACCAGAAGATATGGTCGCCGAGCTTGAGGAAGCCGGGGCAGTTATGGATGGTGGTCGGGGTGAGGGCGCCGCATTTCAGCGCCGCCAGCGCCACGGTGGGCTTGAAGGTGGAGCCGGGCGCGAACAGCCCCGCCGTCGCCTTGTTGAGCAGCGGGTGTTTCGGGTCCTCCATCCAGCCTTTCCAGACATCGCTGGGCACGCCTTTGTCGAACAAGGACGGATCGAAGGAGGGGGTGCTGGCCATGGCGAGGATCTCGCCATTGGTCGCATCCATCATCACCACCGCGCCGGTCTGCGCCCCCAGGCTCTGCACCGCCAGCTGCTGCAGCCCGGCATCCATGCCCAGCGCCACGGTCTGGCCCGGGGTGCCGGCATCCTGCGCCACCACGCGCATCACCTCGCCATGCACGTTGGTTTCAGTCTGCACGAAGCCGGGATCGCCGCGCAGAGAGAGATCGTCGGCATCTTCCGCGCCGGTGCGGCCCACCCGCATGCCCGGCAGCGCCAGCACCGCATCCTGCTTCGCCTCCTGCTGGTTCGGCCGGCCGACATAGCCCACCGCATGCGCCGCCACCGGCCCCAGCGGGTAGGTGCGGCTGGCCCCTTCCTCGACGATGACGCCGGGCAGGTTCGGGGTGTTGACCTCGATCGCGGCCATGTCCGGCCAGTCCAGCCAATCCTTCAGCAGCACCGGGATATAGCCGGGATGGTCGGCGAGATCCTGGGTAATGCGGGCCTTTTCCTCGTCCGAGAGCGGCACCAGCCGGTAGAAATTCTCCAGCACCACGTCCGGCTCCGGCGCCATCGCCTTCATGAACAAGGCGCGCCAATGCTGCTGGTTGCCGGCGAGGATGGCGCCGAAGCGGTCGGTGATGATGCCGCGCTCGGGCGCCACCAGCCGCTCGGAGATGGAGTTCTGCTTGGCCATCAGCGCGTATTTGCCGTGCTCGGAGACCTGCAGATGATAGAGCCGGGTGGTGATGGCGGCGAAGATCGCCGCCTGGCCGGCGCCGATCAGCAGGGCGCGGCGGGAGAAGCCGGTGCGGTTCTTGGCCTGGCGGCGCATCTTCGCTCCTTACGCCTGTTCCACCGCCGCCGGGCCGCGATGGGCGCGGATCAGGAAGGCGGCCAGCAGCGGGTAGAGCCCGGCGGCCAGCAGCGCCTCCAGCAGCAGCGGTCCGAGCGGCAGCAGCCGCAGGGCGAGGGCGGACTCAATCGCCCAGGCCAGCCCGGCGCAGACCCCGGCCGCCAGCGTGAAGCTGGCCCAGACGATGAGAAACCGCGCCGGCACCAGCTTGCGGCGGGCGAGCAGCGTGCCCCATTGCAGCAGCAGCAACAGCACCGCCCAGACCCCGAAGGAGGAGAGGCCGAGCAGGTCCAGCAGCAACCCGCACAAGGCCACCAGCGGCGCGGGCAGGGAGCCCGGGCGGTAGAGCGACCAGAAATACACGCAGGCCATCGCATAGACCGGGCGCAGCGCCGCTTGGCCTTGAATGCCAAAGGGCATGCCGATGACGAACAGCCCGAACAGCAGCGTCACCACGGGGAATATCCAGCGCGAAATCGCGTCGATCTGGCGCCACAATTTCGTGGGCCGGCGCAGGGCGGAGCCGCGGGCCATGGCTCAGCGTTTCCGGTGATGCTTGGCGGCGCTGGCGGCGGCGGGTTTGAGATGCGGGATGGGGGTGAGGGCCGGCAGATTATCCGGGTAGCTGAACAGGCGCAGCACCCGCAGCGCGTCCAGATGCGCCAGCGGCAGCACCACCGGCTGGTTCTGCGCGTTGTAATGCACCACCCCCACCGGCAGGCCGGGCGGGAAGGCGCCGCCCTCGGCGCTGGTAAGCACCATCGCCCCTTCCGGCGGCGGCTGGTTCGGCGACCAGTACAGCAAAGACGGGTCCGGTCCGTTGGTGCCGGCCATCAGGGCGGGCGCGCCATTGGCGCCGATCGCCACCGGGATGCGGCTATTGATGTCGTTGATCAGCAGCACCCGGGCGGAGCGGTCCCCGGCATCCACCACCCGGCCGGCGAGGCCGCGCCCATCCATCGCCACGGCGCCGATGAGGCTTTGCGGGTTGCCATTGGCCGGCGGCACCAGCACCAGCACCGAGCGGGCATAGACGCCGCCGAGATCCGCCACCACCTCGCCGGTGGCGAATTCCGGCGTCGGGGTGGGGACGAAATGCAGCGAGGCTTTCAGCGCATCGTTCTGCGCCTGCAGCGCCATCGCCACCTCCTGCCATTGCAGCAGCTCGGCGTTCTGTTCGCGCAGCTGCTCGTTTTCCTGGCTCAGCGAGAAGAGATGGCCAATTTCCCCGGTGCCGTGCTCGGCCGCCTGGATCGGGCCGGAGACCAGCATATAGGCCGGCGCCAGCATGTCATCCAAGCCAGCGCGCAGCCGGTCGGAGAAATTCTGATCCGCCCGGCCGATGAGAACGCAGCCGAGCGAGACCATCAGCATCACCGGCAGGGTCAGACGCGACAGGGCTTGGCGGAGCGGGATCGATAATCTGATCACCGGAAACCTATCTGCAAAAAGAGGACAATGACCGCCTAGCCCTTACAGGCAAATGCGCGGGACGCACAGTGGGAATGCGCGGATTCAGCCAGGGCAGCGCGTTTAAAACATTAAAAATTGTGTCTGGCGGGCGTGGCAAAGGGTCAGCGATTGTTGAAGAAACACCCGCTAGCGCCAAAAACTTTCGATAGCGTTAATTTGCCGGCGGGGTCTCGCGCCGGCCGAACAAGGCGGTGCCGATGCGGATATGGGTGGCGCCGGCGGCGATGGCGGCGGCGTAATCGCCGGACATGCCCATCGAGCGCACCGCCAGCCCATGCGCATCGGCCATCGCGGCGAGGCGGCGGAAATAAGGTGTGGGTTCGCCTGCTGCCGGCGGGATGCACATCAGCCCTTTCAGCGCATCGCCGAAGCGCGCGTGCGCGGCGCGGATGAAACCATCCGCTTCGGCGGTGGGGATACCGGATTTCTGCGCCTCGTCGCCGATATTCACCTGCACCAGCAGCTCGGGCAGGCGCCCGGCTTTTTGCGCGGCGGCGTCGATCGCATCGAGCAGGCGCGGGCGGTCCAGGCTGTCGATCGCATCGGCTAGGCGCACCGCCTGCTCGGCCTTGTTGGTCTGCAGCCCGCCAATGATATGCAGTTTCGCGCCGGGGAGCGGGAATTTTTCCGCCGCCTCCTGCACCCGGTTCTCGCCGAATATATGAAGCCCCGCCGCCAAGGCCGCCTCCACCGCGGCGCGCGGATGGGTTTTGCTGACGGCGATCAGGGTGATCTCCTCGGGATCGCGCCCGGCGGCGCGGGCGGCTTGCGCGATCTGGGCGCGGATGATTTCGAGGTTGCGGGCAATCGGGCTAATATCGGCCATGGATTCACGGTTAATCGCCTGGGGCCGCGCGGTAAAGCGGCGCGACCCGCAGGCCCAGATCCCGCCGCTCTGGTTCTTCACCGATGCCCAGCGCACGCCCGACCCGCTGGCGGTGATTGCCCGGCTGCCTTTGGGGCTGTGCGGGGTGGTGCTGCGCCATGACCAGGACCCGGACCGCGCCCGGCTGGCGCGGCGGGCGGCGAAGATTTGCCGGGCGCGGCGGCTGGCGCTGATCATCGCCGGGGATGCGCGGCTGGCGGCGTCGCTGAAGGCGGGGCTGCATCTGCGGGGCGGGGCGGGGCGGGTGCGTTCGCATACCGGGCTGCGCAGCGCCTCGGCGCATGATGAGGCGCAGATTCGGCAGGCAAGGCGCGCGGATGTGGCGCTGGTCTTCATCTCTCCCGTGCATCCCACCGCCAGCCATCCCGGCGCGCGCGGGCTGGGGGCGGCGGGCTGGCGCCGTCTGGCGGCGCGGCTGAGTCCGGTCCGCGGCAAGGCGCCGATAAAGCCTTTTGCTCTGGGGGGAATGAGCGGCCGCCATGTCCGGAACTTGGGGCCTGAATGTGCCGGCGTGGGGGCAATCGACGCCTTTTTTTGAAGCAATTAGCTTGAAGTTTGACCCGGTTCGGGCTCGGCCCGGAGCGGCAGGCCAAGCGTGTATATAAAAATACTTAAATGGTATGAATATTATATCGCGCTGCAGCGTAAGCTGCGCATAGTCGCTGGTTTTTACAGGAAAAGCGCAGGATCGAATTTAACATTAACGTCATATACATGTGGCGTGCGTGCCACAGTCCCCCGAATAAGCTCAAGAACGGAAAGTCAGAGATTGCGCGGGCCGGCGGATGGCGATTTATAGGCTGCCGAGCGCATCGGCTGTCATCAGGCTGTCGGTGCACGCTTCTGGGGGCCTCACGGTCTTAAAAATTCCGCCGCATGGCGAATGATGGAGATGATTTGATGCGCAAACTGCTTCTGGCCACTGCGGCCACCATGCTCGCCACGGGCGCTGCCTTCGCCCAGCCGGCGAAAGAGGTTGCCGCTCCGGGCAGCATCGTCGTTCACCTGAACGGTTACTTCCAGTACGGCGTCGGCGCGTTCGGCTCCACCCACATGTCCGGCGGCTCGGGCACCAGCGCCTACAAGCTGAACAATGTCGGCACCAACGGCGATTTCCGCATTTATCCGGGCTTCGACGCGCAGACCACCAACGGCATCTGGTATGGTGTGCAGGCTGAAATCCGCACCACCGTCTCCTCCGCTGGCAAGTCCGCCGGGTCCAACACCAGCGTTTCCGCCGGCACCGAGAGTCTGTATGTGAAGCGCGCTTATGCCTATATCGGCGCGCCCGAGTACGGCTTCATCCGCGCCGGCCAGACCGACAGCGCCTGGACCCTGTCCCAGGTTGGCGCGATCGAGAGCTTCGGCGACGGCGCCGGGTTCAACTGCGATGGCGGCGCCTGCACCATGCTGCCGACCTCCCCGGGTCTGTTCATGTTCGCCGACACCTCCGGCCTCTATGCCACCAACAAGGTTGTGTATGAGTCCCCGGCCGTGGGCGTGCTCGGCGGCCAGCTGTCCGGCATCATCGGCTTCGAGCCGAACTCCAACGGCATCAAGGAAGGCAACGCCGCCAACGGCAGCGCCCTGGGCGAGTCCGCGAGCTCCATCTATGGTGGCAGCAATGTCCGCCGCCGCAACACGCTGGACATGTCCGTGTCCTACGGCGAGAAGATGAACGGCTTCGACAACAAGGTCTCCGTCTCTTACCTGCACGGCGCGCCGCTGGGCATTCTGGGCGGCACCCCGACCACCGCGCCGCATGGCTATGACGAGCTGAGCGTGATGCAGGCCGGTGCGCAGACCACTTTCGCGGGTCTGACCGTTGGCGGCAACATGAAGTGGGGCCAGGTTGAAGACGGCTACGCCTTCAAGCCGAAGGGCGCGCGTAACGCTCTGGGCTATGTGGTCGGCGCCTCCTACAATGTCGGCCCGTACACGGTCGGCGCCTCCTACTTCAACCAGCAGAGCTCCGGCAACTATGTTCCGGGTTCCACCGCCGTTGCCCGCACGCTGAGCGAGTATGGCGTTGCCGCTGGCGCGAACTACCAGATCGCCAAGCCGATGGGCCTGTATCTGGAATATCTGTATGGCCACCAGCACCAGCCGACCGCGACCTCGACCGGCAACGTCCAGGAGCAGATGATCGACCTCGGCACCACCATCAAGTGGTAATCGCTTAAAGGCCGGTCCTTCTGGGCTGATCTTGAAAGGGTGGCGGGCAACCGCCACCCTTTTTGTTTGCGCGGCCGCATTCGATCTTGTGGCCCCAGCCCTTGGCGGCGCCTTGGTTGAAGGCTAAACAGCTTGCAGTTTCGGGTTTGGAGAGCAGAATTGCGGATTATTCAACGTGTCGCCGTCCCCGCCAGCCTGGCGCTCAGCCTGCTCGGGCTCAGTGCCTGCTCAGGTGGTCTGAAGACCTCCAACCCTGACGTCGCCAATTACGAGATGGGCGGCATGGGGCCGGCCGCGCCGGGCTCTGGCTCGCTGTTCACCCTCGGCAAGGGCAGCACGGGCGGCGCCGCCTCCAACACCAATATCCAGGTGAATGCCTATCTCTGGCGGGCGACGCTGGACACGCTCTCCTTCATGCCGCTGGTCTCGGCTGATCCGTTCGGCGGGGTGATCATCACCGACTGGTACACGCCGCCCGGCCAGCCCGGCACCCGCTTCAAGGCGAATGCCTATATCCTCAGCAAGACCCTGACCGCCGATGCGATCCAGGTGAGCGTGTTCGAGCAGGTGCAGCAGAACGGCCAATGGGTGGACAGCTCGGCCGATCCCTCGCTCGCCAGCGGGTTGGAGGATCGTATCCTCGCCCGCGCCGCCGATCTGCAGGCGGCGGCGAAGAACACCAAGTAAAGCTTTTCGGGTACAAAAAACCCCTCCCGTCGCCGACGGGAGGGGTTTTTTGTTGGGGGCTGAGCCACGGGCATGGAGGGAAGATCATAAAAGTTTTTGGGGTGCAGCCCTTTTTACAAAAAGGGCTGCAAAATGTCCGGGGTGGTGACGACGGCGTTGCGCACACCCCGAACACCTTTCGCCGCTTTTTTGTAAAAAAGCGGCACCAAAAAACTTTTGATTTTTTAAGCGCTCAGCTCTTGTTGCGGCGCTCACCCAGGAAATATTCCGCCAGCGCGCCGGTGATCAGCGCCGTCAGCACCGCCTTGCGCGGGTCGCGCCGGACGATGAAGGTGCCAAAGCGCAGCGCCAGGCTCAGCGTGCTGACCGCCTCGGTGACGAGGCTGGGCTGGCGGGCGCGCATTCGCCGCAACACGGCGGTGAAGATGAGGGCGCAGAGCCCGCCCACCGCCAGCAGCAGCACGCCGCAAATGGCGGCGGCGCCCGCCATGCCGACATAATGCGCCACCCAGATCAGCAAGGCGGCCGAGAGAAAGCCCACCCCTCCCAGCCCGGTGCAGAGTAGCACCACGGCCATGCAGAGCCAGAGCGCGGCGGATTTACCGACATAGGCAGCGCGACGGCCGAGGCTCATCCTCTCTTAGCCGCGGCGCAGGAAGCCGGCGGCGAGCAGGCCGACGCCGAAGGCGATGGCCAGCGACGCCAGCGGGCGCTCGCTCACCTCCGTCTCCAGCTTGGCGACCGCATCCTTGCTCGTGCCTTTCAGCCGGGCGCCGAGAATTTCCAGCTCCTCCTCGATCGAGGCGACGCGCGAGGACAGGCCGCCGCCATTGAGGTAGGAGGTGATCTGCTCCAGCGCCGCATGCGCGTTCTCACCCAGCTTCTCCCCGGCATCGCCGAGTCCGACGCGGAATTTCTCGAATTCCTGTTTCAGCTGATCGATATCGATGGAAGACGGATCAATTCGTTTGGCGCACATCTCGAAACCCTCCTTTGCTCAAACCTCACGTCGTACGGCAGAGCGGCTTTTTCAACGCCGCCGCCGGCCGCATCACACGATAATTGCTGAGCATGCGCAACAAAGCTGCGCTTTGGCTTGCCTGTTAACCGCGCGGCTGGCAAGGCATGGCATGGTTTGAGTGAGAGACGGAAGGGGCGGCATGGGCTGGCTGGCATTGGCGCTGGGGTTGTTTCTGGCCTGTCCGGGGGTGGCGCTGGCGCAGTTCAGCCTGTTTGAGGGCGGGCCGCATTCCCTCGCCCCGCTGGTGAAGATGGTCGCCCCCGGCGTGGTCGGCATTGCCGTCACCGAGGCGTCAGGCGGCTCCGGCGCCACCCCGGCCCCGGTGCATGGCGGCAAGGCCACCCCGCCTCTGACCCAGGCCGCCGGCTCGGGATTCATCATCAGCCCGGACGGCATGATCGTCACCAACGACCATGTCATCGCCGGCGCCGCGCAGATCACCGTAACCCTGGATAATGGCGAAAAATTCACCGCCCAGTTAGTCGGCGCGGACGACCTGACGGATATCGCTGTCATTAAAATCCATCCATCCAAGCCGCTGCAACCGGCCCGTTGGGGGGATTCGTCCAAGGTCCAGGTGGGGGACTGGGTGCTGGCCGCGGGCAACCCGTTCGCGCTCGGAAATTCGTTCACACTCGGCATCGTCTCGGCCGAGGGGCGCGATATCGGCGAGGGTCCGTTCAACCATTTCCTGCAGCTGGATGCGCCGATCAATCCCGGCAATTCCGGCGGCCCGGCCTTCAACATGCAGGGCGCGGTGATTGGGATAAATTCAGCAATTGTCTCGCCTTCCGGCGGATCGGTGGGGATCGGCTTCGCCATTCCCAGCAACAGCGCGGCCCCCATCGTGGCGCAGCTGATCGCCCATGGCGCGGTGGCGCGCGGCTGGCTCGGCGTCTCCGTCGCGGACCTGAGCGATGGCGGCCCGGGGGCGGTGATCACCGGGCTGGAGGCCGGTGGCCCGGCGGACAAAGCCGGGCTCAACCAGTCCGATTTGGTGGTTTCGGTGAATGGCGAGGCGATCTCCGGCGCTGACGGTTTGACGCGGATCATTGCGTCCATGCCGCCTGGGCGGAAGGTAGTCCTTGGGGTAAGGAAAAATGGACATATATTCCACTTGCCGGTCACCGTTGGGCGGCGACCGGCGCAGATAGGGGAGTAGAGATGCGGATACTCGTCGTAGAGGACGACAAGGATGTGGCGGGCTTCGTACTGAAGGGGCTGCGCGAGGCGGGACATACGGTCGAACATGCCGATAATGGGCGTGACGGGCTGTTCCTGGCCGCCTCGGAGAATTTCGACGCCATCATCCTCGACCGCATGCTGCCGGGCGGCATCGACGGTTTGCGACTGCTGGAAACATTGCGTGGGCAGGACAATACCACGCCGGTGCTGTTCCTCTCCGCGCTCGGCCAGGTCGATGACCGGGTGAAAGGCTTGAAGGCGGGCGGTGACGATTATCTCACCAAGCCCTTCGCCTTCGCCGAGCTGCTGGCGCGCGTGGAAGCGCTGACCCGGCGCGGTAAGAGCGACGGGCCGGCGACCCGGCTGCAGGTGGGGGATCTGGAGATGGATCTGCTCTCGCGCTCGGTGCGCCGTGGCCCGACCAAGATCGATCTGCAGCCGCGGGAATTCCGCTTGCTGGAATATCTGATGCGCCATGCCGGCCAGGTCGTCACCCGCACCATGCTGCTGGAAGGCGTGTGGGATTATCATTTCGACCCGCAAACCAACGTGATCGACGTGCATATCTCGCGTCTGCGTCAGAAGATCGACAAGCCGTTCCCGACCGCGCTGCTGCATACCGTCCGCAATGCGGGCTATATGCTGCGCTCCGAAGAACCTTGATCGCGGCTTGATTTAAAACCATGGCTAAATCCAGCGTTGAGCGTGTCCGCAGGCAGCGCCCGGCCCGGCGCGGGTTGTGGCGTTCGGCCGGGGTGCGTTTCGCGCTGGTCTATGCCGTGGTGTTCGGGCTGTCCGCCTTCGTGCTGGCGCTCGCCCTCTGGTACTCGGCGCTGAATTTGCTGCAGCGCCAGGTCCAGGCCTCCATCCATGCGGATTTCCAGACGCTGATCGAGCATGACCAGATGGGCGGGCTGCCCTCGCTGGAAGCGGCGATCCAGGAACGGCTGGCAGGGTCGCTGACGCCGGATGGGATCTATCTGCTGAAGGGCCAGAACGGCCAGGTGCTGATGGGCAATCTGGACCAGTGGCCGGCGGGGATGAGCCAGGATAATGCCTGGTATCAGCTCTCGGTGCGCCGCCAGGGTGTGGCCTCCATCGCGCTGTTGCAGATGCAGAAAATGCCCGACGGGTCCAGCCTGCTGGTCGGCCGGGATGTGCGGATGCGCACCAAGCTGCGCAATGTGCTGCGCGCCGGGCTGATCTGGGCGCTGGGTCTGATGATCGCGCTCGGTATTCTCGGCGCGGTGCTGATCCGTTCGCTGTTCCAGCGCACCATTCGCGATATTTCCATCACCACCGGCGCGATCGCGCGCGGCGACATCACCCGGCGGGTGCCGGTGACCGGGGTGGGCGACGAGTTCGACGAGCTGGCGGTGACGATCAACGATATGCTGGACCGCATCGCCCGGCTGATGGATGGGGTGCGCCAGGTCTCCAACGCCATCGCGCATGATCTGCGCACGCCGGTGACGCGGGCGCGCGCACGGCTGGAGGATGCGGCCTTGCACGCGCGCAGCGCCGAGGAGATGCAGGCGGCGATCGACCGGGCGACCGAGGATCTGGATGGCATCGTCGCGGTGTTCGAGGCGCTGTTGCGGATTTCCGAGATCGAGGCCGGGGCACGGCGCGCGGCGTTCGCGTCGCTGGATCTGGCCCCGGTGCTGCTGGATCTGGACGAGCTGTACCGGGCGGTGGCGGAGGAGCGGGAGATCACGCTGGAGACCGAGATCGACGCGCCGCTGATGGTGTTTGGCGATCGCGAGCTGATGCAGCAGGCGGTGGTCAATCTGCTCGACAATGCCTTGAAATTTTCCCCGCCGGGCAGCTCGATCCGGTTCAGCGCGCGGCTGGCGCATGGGGCGGTGCAGATCGTCGTCGCGGATCGCGGGCCGGGGATCGCGGAGGCGGACCGCAAGCGCGCCACCGAGCGGTTTTTCCGCGCCGAGGCGGCGCGCAGCACGGCGGGTTCGGGGCTGGGGCTGTCGCTGGTGTCGGCGGTGGCGCAGCTGCATAATGGCACGCTGCATCTGCAGGATAACGAGCCTGGCTTGCGCGCGGTGATCTGCCTGCCGGCGGATATAAGCCCGGATTAGGAGCAAAAGTTTTTGGGGGTTGAAGGGGAGTTTTTTCAAAAACTCCCCTTCGCGACAAAGGCCGGATCGCCCCCTTTAGGGGGGGCGTCCGGCCTTTGTCCTTTCGCCGCTTTTTTGAAAAAAAGCGGCACCAAAAAACTTATGCAAATTTCAGTTAGGCGACTTTGTCTTCCGCGGCACCTATGCCCAGCTGTTTGAGCTTGCGATGCAGCGCGCTGCGCTCCATGCCGACGAAATTCGCCGTGCGCGAAATATTCCCGCCAAAGCGCAAAAGCTGCGCCTGCAGATATTGCGTCTCGAACACATCCCGCGCCTCGCGCAGCGGCAGCGCCATCACATCCGCCGCCGGGTCGATCGCCAAGGCGCGTGGCGCGTGCGCGGCCAATTCGGTGGGCAGATGCTCGGCATGGAACAGCTCGCCCGGCTCGCTCGAGCGCATGATCATCAGCCAATCCATCACATTGCGCAGCTGGCGGACATTGCCCGGCCAGTCATGCGCCTGCAAAGCCGCCACCGCGTCCGAGGCCAGGCTGCGCACCGGCAGGCCGGAAATCTCCGCCGCATGGCGCAGGAAATGGTTGGCCAGAGCGGGAATATCCTCGCGCCGTTCCTTCAATGCCGGCACCCGCAGCGGCACCACGGCGAGACGGTAATAGAGATCCTCCCGGAACCGCCCCTCGGCGATTTCCGCTGTCAGATCCTTCGCCGTGCTGGCCAAGGCGCGGATATCCACCTTTACCCTGGTATTGCCACCAACCCGCTCGAAGCTCTGGTCCTGCAGCACGCGGGCGATCTTGCTCTGCATCTCCAGCGGCAGCTCGGAGACCTCGTCCAGCAGCAGCGTGCCGCCATGGGCGCGCTCCAGCACGCCGAGCTTGCGCGGCGCCTCGGCGGTGGCCTCGGTGCCGAATAATTCCGCCTCGAATGTCTCCGGAGCCAGAATCGCGCAATTCATCACCACGAAAGGCCCATCCGCCCGGCGGGATTTGGCGTGGATCATCCGCGCCACGATCTCCTTGCCCGAGCCGGGCGGGCCGGAGATCAGCACGCGCGAGCCGGTGGGGGCCACTTTCTCGATGGCGTTGCGCAAGCTGGCGATGCCGTTGCCCTCGCCGGTTAGCTTGGTGTCGCTGCCCACGCGCAGCCGCAGCTCGGCATTCTCCCGCTCCAGCTTGGCGGCTTCCAAAGCGCGCTTGACCACCAGCAGCAGACGGTCCGAGTTGAACGGCTTCTCGATGAAATCATAGGCGCCGCGCTGGATCGCCGCCACCGCGGTCTCGATGGTGCCATGCCCGGAGAACATGATGACGGGCACGCGCGGTACCTCCTGGTGCAGCACGTCGAGAATGCCGATCCCGTCCAGCTTGGAGCCTTGCAGCCACACATCCAGGATGACGAGTGCTGGGCGCCGGGCGCGATAGGCCGCCAGCGCCTCGTCCGAGGTGCCGGCGCTGCGCGCCTCATAGCCTTCATCCTTCAAAATCGCTTCGACCAACATCCGGATATCCGGCTCGTCATCCACGATCAAAATTTCAGTCATCGTGCAGGCAACTCCCTCGCATCCTCTACGGCGGCGCCCTCCGGCAGCACCGGCAAAATCAACGACACCTCAGCCCCGACGCCTCCCGGTGCCTCGCGCAATGCCAGCCGTCCGCCATGGTCCTCCATGATCTTGGCGACGATGGCAAGGCCAAGCCCGGTGCCTTTCGGCTTATGCGTCACGTAAGGCTCGGTCAGCCGGTCGCGCCCGGCTTCCGGCAGCCCCACCCCGTCATCGGTGACGCTGAGCACCGCCATGCCGTTTTCCTCGCGCAGCCGCAGTGTCACGTGGCTGGCGCCGGGGCGCATCTCCACCGCATCGGCGGCGTTCTGCAGCAAATTGGTCAGCGCCTGGCCGATCAGCCGGCGGTCGCATTTGGCGCGCAGCTTCGCCTCGATCTCGACCTGCCAGTCAATGTCCCGCTTCGCCACACGTTGCAGCACCATCGCCTCGCGCGCCAGCCGCTCCAGGCTCTCCGCGCGCATCACCGGCTGCGGCATCCGGGCGAAGGCGGAGAATTCATCCACCATCCGGCCGATATCGCCCACATGCCGCACGATGGTCTCGGCGCATTGGGTGAAGCTTTCCGGATCAGAGGTGATCTCCTTGGCGAAGCGGCGTTTCAGCCGCTCGGCGGAGAGCTGGATCGGGGTCAGCGGATTCTTGATCTCATGCGCGATGCGCCGCGCCACATCGGCCCAGGCGGCCTTGCGCTGGGCGGACATCAGCTCCGTCACGTCATCGAAGGTCACGATGAACCCATCCGCCACGCCTTCCTTCATCTCCGCGCCGATGCGCACCAGCAGCACCCGCTTGGCTGAGCCCTGCCCATGCTCGATCTGCGCCGTCGCCGGGCGCTCGGGGGTGGCGCTCACCTGCGCGATCAGAGCAGCGAATTCAGGCACCAACAAGGCAAGATACTGGCCGACCTGCGGTGTCAGATCGAGGCGCAGCAGCTCGGAGGCGGCGCGGTTGGCCAGCTCCATGCGCCCGGCGGCATCCAGCCCGATGACGCCGGCGGAGACGCCGGCCAGCACGGTTTCGGTGAAGCGCCGGCGTTCATCGAGCTGGTTGTTCACATCCATCAGCTCGGAATGCTGGGCGGCGAGCTGGGTGGTCATGCGGTTGAAGGCGCGCGAGAGCCCTTCCATCTCGTCGCCGGTGGCGCGCTCGGGCACGCGCACATCGAGATCCCCCTGGCGCACGCTCTCGGCGGCGCGGATCAGATGGCCGAGCGGCTTGGCGATCTGGTTGGCGATGACGAGGCCGAATCCGACCAGGGCGGAGAGCACCAGCAGGGTCAGCACCGCGATGATCAGCGCGAAGGAGATCTCCAGCTGCGCCCGGTTCTTCGCCAGGCGCTGATATTCCTCCACCGCCTGCTGGGTGCGGTTGACGTGATCCAGGATCGCCGGGTCCACCGGCTTTTCCAGCATCAGCATCAAAGGCGGGGTGATGTCGAGCTTGATCACCGCCTGCTCGGCGGTGCTGCCCGGCGGGCTGATCACCGGCACCTGCCCGGCATTGGCCTGGGCGATCACGGCGCGGTCCGGCACGGTATTGACCATGCCGGCGAACAGCCCGGCGGAGGCGATGACCTGGCCGCTGCGCGGGTCGAAAATCTCCGCCTCGGTCAGGCCGCGAATGGTGGTCTGGCTGACCAGATAATTGGCGAACTCGTTGGGGTTGCCGAAAAACACCGAGCCGGAGAGATCGTTGGCCATGGCCAGCGCATCCAGCCGGATATCGTTCTCATGCTCGGTCAGGTAGCCCTGGGCGACCTGGTTGCTCTCGGCCAGGGCGGTTTGCACCCTGGTGTTGAACCAGGCCTGGACACCGAAATTGAAGAAGACGATGGCGAAGATGGCGACCAGCACGGCCGGCACCGCGGCCACGCCGCCGAACAGGAACACTAGCCGCACATGCAGCCGGGCCCCGGCGGCGCCGCGCCGATGCTCCAGCATCACCCGCGTCACCCGCCCGGCCAGCACCAGGATCAGCAGCAGCAGGGCGGCGAAGTCGGAGACCATCAGCGCCAGCGCGCCGCCGGAATGCAGCGAGAGATGCACCCGCCCCGCCAGCAGCCCGAAGGTGAGGATGCCCAGCACCAGCGCCACCGAGGCGACCAGCAGGGTGGAGACGCGCCCCAGCATCAGATCCACCGCCCAGGTGAGACCCGAGCGGCGGGGGCGTTTTTCAGCGATGTCCCGAGCCCCGCTCATCCAACACGGCGCTGCACGAGGTTATCCCACACGGCGTTGCACGCCGATGCCATGCTCGCGGATCTTCTTGCGCAGCGTGTTGCGGTTGAGCCCGAGCAGGGCGGCGGCGCGGATCTGGTTGCCGCGCGTCTCCGCCAGGGTCATGCGGATCAGCGGGCGCTCCAGCTCGGCCAGAGCACGCTCATACAGCACGCCTTCCTCACCGGATTCGCGCAAGCTCGCCAGCAGCCGGGCGATATGGCGCTCGACCACGCTGGTCATGTTGTCGCTCTCCTCGCCACCGCTCATCGCCATCGCCGGCTCCTCCACCGGGGTATGGTCGGCCAGCTCCTGGGCGATCACCTCCTCGGTGATCACCGGCTGCGGCACCAGGGCGGTGAGGCGGCGGATCACGTTTTCCAGCTCGCGCACATTGCCCGGCCAGCGATAGGCGGAGAGCAGCGCCATCGCCGCCGGGTCGATGCTCTTCGCCGGCAGCCCCTCGGCCTGCGCCTTCCCCAGGAAATGCTGGGCCAGCACGGGGATGTCATCCGGCCGCTCGCGCAGAGGCGGCAGCCGGATCGGCACCACGTTGAGCCGGTAGAACAGATCCTCGCGGAACTGGCCGGAGCGGATCAGCGCGCGCAGATCCCGGTGGGTGGCGGCGACGATGCGAACATTGGCGCGGATCGGCTGGCGCCCGCCGACGGTGGTGAACTCGCCCTCCTGCAGCACGCGCAGCAGCCGGGTCTGCGCCTCGGGCGGCATGTCGCCGATCTCATCCAGAAACAAAGTGCCGCCGGCGGCCTGCTCGAAGCGGCCGATATGCCGGTTGGTGGCGCCGGTGAAGGCGCCACGCTCATGCCCGAACAGCTCGCTCTCGATCAGCTCGCGCGGGATCGCCGCCATGTTGATGGCCACGAACGGCCCTTGCCGCCGGCGGCCGAAATCATGCAAGGCGCGCGCCACCAGCTCCTTGCCGGCACCGGATTCGCCGTTGATCATTACCGTCAGGTCGGTGGTCGTGAGCCGGGCGATGATGCGGTAGATTTCCTGCATCGCCGGGCTGCGGCCGATCAGCGGCATCGCCTCGTCGGGGTTGGGCTTCTGCGCGTCCGGCGCCGCCGCCAGCGCGATCGGCTGCTTCAGCGCCCGGTCCACCACCGCCAGCAGATCGGTCAGGTCGAACGGCTTGGGCAGATAGTCGAAGGCGCCGCGCTGGGTCGCCTGCACCGCCGTGGTCAGCGTGCTTTGCGCGCTCATCACGATCACCGGCAGCTCTGGGCGGATGCGCCGGATGCGCGGGATCAGATCCAGCCCGTTTTCATCCGGCATGATGACATCGGTGATGGCGACATCGCCTTCCCCATCCTCCACCCAGCGCCAGAGTGTGGCGGCGGAGGAGGTGGCGCGCACCTGATACCCGGCGCGCCCCAGAGCCTGGGTGAGCACGGTGCGGATCGAACGGTCGTCATCGGCGACGAGTACGGTGGGAAGCGTCATGGGCTTAATTCACGCCTTCTTCGGGATCTTCAAAAACGGGCAGATGGATGCGGAATTCGGTGCGGCCGGGATGGCTGTCGACATCGATGAGCCCGCCATGATCGGCGACGATCTTCGCCACCAGCGCCAGACCCAGCCCGGAGCCCGCCGCCTTGGTGGAGACGAAGGGCTCGAACAGATGTCGGCGGATATCCTCCGGGATACCGGGGCCGTTATCGCGCACCGCGACGAAGATCGGCAGATTCGGGCGCGAGCGCCCGGCCGAGGCGGAGAGCCGCACCCCGTGCTGGAAGCCGGTGGTGAGATGGATCTCGCCATCCTGGCGGTCGCCGCCCTCGATCGCCTCGGCGGCGTTCTTGACCAGGTTCAGCAGCACCTGGATCAGCTGGTCGCGGTCCCCCAGCACATGCGGCAGCGAGGGGTCGTAGCTCTCGATGAATTTCACCTTGGCGGCGAAGCCGGAGGCGGAGAGCTTGCGGACATGCTCCAGCACACGATGGATATTCACCGCCTGGCGCTCCAGCGTCTTCTCGCCGAAGGTCTCCATCCGCTCGACCATGGCGCGGATGCGGTCGGCCTCGTCGCGGATCAGCACCGCCAGCTCGCGGTCCTGCGGTGGGGAGCTCAGCTCCAGCAGCTGGGCGGCGCCGCGAATGCCCGAGAGCGGGTTCTTCACCTCATGCGCCAGAATGGCGGCCATGCCGGTGATCGAGCGCGCCGCGTTGCGCGCCGACATTTGCTGGCCGAGCGCCTTGGCGGCGGATTCGTCCTGCAAGGTGAGCACGACGAAGCCCGGCTGGTCCAGAAGCGGGGCGGCCAGCACGGCGCAGCCGCGCCTGGTCATGCGCGGGCCTTCCATGATCAGATCATGCTCGGCGATGGTGACCCCGGCCGAGCGGGCGCGTTCCATCATCAGGAAAATCGGATGGTCCACCGGCAGCAATTCGCTGAGATTGGTCATCTGCAGCATGGTTTTGGAGGCGCCAAAAAACTCCTCGGCGGCGTAATTCACCTCGGCGATGATATCCTGCTCATCCACCACCACCACGGCGATGGGCATGGCCTCCAGGATCTGCGCGGGGTCGAGCTTGACCTGCGTTTCCCGCGGCGCCCGGCGCACCAGCTTGAAGGCTTTCCGAAACCCGCTCATACGTTAAAGCCTTCCTGAATATCGTCTCGTGCGCGGCTTATGGTCATGCCGCCATCGCCATTTCGTCCTGGCGGATGAAGCCCTGTTCGATCAGCGGGTCGTAGAATTCATGGATCAGCGCCTCCACCGCGGCGCCGTCATCCAGCCGGTTGATCCGGGCGCGGAAACCGGCCGAGCTGTGCAGCCCCTGGCTGTACCAGGCGACATGCTTGCGCCCCAGCCGCACCCCGGCCTGCTCGCCGAAATGCGCGCGGATGGCGCGGTAATGCCGCAGCAAGATCTCTTTCTGCGCGGCCAGGCTGGGCGGTGGGGTGCGGGTGCCGGTGGTGAGATAATCGATCACCTGCTGCAGGAACCAGGGCCGGCCATAAGAGCCACGGCCGATCATCACCCCATCCGCCTGGGCGCGGCGCAGCGCCTCGGCGGCCTTGTCCACGCTGGTGATGTCGCCATTGACGATCACCGGCAGGCTGGTGGCGGCCTTCACCTCGGCGATGAAATCCCAGTTCGCGACGCCCTCATAGAATTGCTGGCGTGTGCGGCCATGCACGGTGAGCAGCGCGATGCCCGCCTGCTCGGCGATGCGCGCCAGGCTGGGCGCGTTCAGGCTGTTATGGTCCCAGCCCATGCGCATTTTCAGCGTCACCGGCACATTCACCGCGCGCACGGTGCTCTCCAGAATCCGCCCGGCCAAAATCTCGTCACGCATCAGCGCCGAGCCGGCGGTCTGGCCGATCGCCACTTTTTTCACCGGGCAGCCGAAATTGATGTCGATGAGGTTGGCGCCCAGCCCGACGGCGATACGCGCCGCCTCGGCCATCGCCTCCGGGTCGCAGCCGGCCAGCTGCACCGAATTCGGACCGCCGGCGGAGACCACTTCGGCCATGCGCAGCGTGTTGCGGTTCTCGCGCACCATCGCCCAGCTGGCGATCATCTCGGAGACGACCAGCCCGGCCCCTTGCTCTTTCACCAAAGCGCGAAAGGGCAGATCCGTCACCCCCGAGAGCGGGGCGAGGATGACAGGGTGATCCAACCGCACGGCCAGGGGGCCCTGGCCGATGGTGATCGGTTTGATCATGGGGAAAACGTCGTTGCTCATGATTTGGGCAAATTATTCCGCCTTGCCGCGCCGCGCAATGCGTCAGCCCTTCTTTTTAGGCGAAGCCGCCCTCAGATCTCCCTTATTGACGCTCCGGCCTTGGCGCGTGCATTCCAGGCCGGAGCATTATCAGGAGAAACAGGGCATGATTCCGCGCATCGGCACCGGCTATGACGTTCACGCGATGGCGGAGAACCGCGACATGATCATCTGCGGGGTGAAGCTCCCGCATGAGATGGGCCTGGCCGGCCATTCGGACGCCGATGTCGGCATCCATGCGCTGTGCGACGCGATTTATGGCGCGCTGGCGGAAGGCGATATCGGCCGGCATTTCCCGCCCTCCGAGACTGAGTGGAAGGACATGGACAGCGCCCGCTTCCTGCGCCACGCCGCCGAGCGGATCAAGGCGCGTGGCGGCAAGCTGGCGAATGCGGACATCACCATCATCTGCGAACGCCCGAAAATCACCCCGCACGCCCCGGCCATGCGCCAGCGCCTGGCGGATCTGTTGGGGGTGTCGATCGATCTGATCTCGGTGAAGGCCACCACCTCCGAGCGCCTGGGCTTCACCGGCCGTGGCGAGGGCATTGCCGCGCAGGCGGCGGTGATCGTGCTGGTGCCGGAGGGCTGAGGCCCAACCCGCTTTGGCGGACTGCATGAAAAAGCGCCGGAAGCCTGCTTCCGGCGCTTTTTGTTTGCGCACCATGAAGCATTTTGCATGCGCCGGGAGGGGGTAAATTAATCTATACTAAGCTTATGAAGAAAACTTCATTAGCCCAGCTTTTTGGTATTGCTGCGCTGCGAATTGGCCGGTTTCGCCGTTTCATCAGGCCAGTTATATACTCCACCCATAGGATGAGTGTTCTCTCCTATTTCTTGGACGTTTCCTCCCTAAACTTGGCGGTGCTTTTGGCACCGCCTTTTTTTTGCGCTGTTGGCGGCGCGCGCCGGATCATCAGGGCCTCAGGCGTTTTGCGTGAGGCCCTGATCGGCCGGTCAGGCGATTTGCTTGGCGGCGATGATCACCGGCGGGCTGCCGAGCAGCGGGCCGGCGGCGGACAGGGCGGCTTTCAGATGCGCGCTGGCCATATGCGCGTCCACCGCCGCCTGGTCGGCATAGGCCTCATAGACGATGAAGGTGCCGGGCGCGTCGGTGGCTTCGTGCAGGGTGTAGGTGACATTGCCCGGTTCCTGGCGGGTGGCGGTGACCAGCTCTTCCAGGGTCAGGCGCAGTTCGGTTCCGCGTCCGGGGGCGGCGGTCAGGGTCGCGAAGACATAGACGATTTTATTGTCCACCATGAGGGGTTCCTCTGTCTGTTTTGGGTCTGTTCTGTCTGCGGGTGGCGCGCGGCCCCAGATCTGGCAGGGCCGGGATGCGCGGGAGGGATGATATCGCGGCGGGGATTGCGGGCAAGGTTGCGCCGCTCTGGCACAATGCGGGCTGAAACGCCGATCCGCGGAGTGGGGGGCTTCTGTTGCCCGGCGCCCCCCGAGCCGCGCTTTAGCTACTGATTAGGCAGCTGCAGCGAATGCAACGTTGTTATCGTTCGCATTTAAAAATTAGCCCGATAACGGCGGTACAATGCCGGGCAAAAGATGGGTCTTTACCACGCGTGTCGAGTCTATTTCGCCCCCGTAGATTTCTCTGGTCGCGTCCTGATGACGAAGCGGCGAACGCCGCGAAGTCTGAATCAGGCCGCAGCGGCCCCGAGGGGCCGCAAGAAATATGGAGGCGCCGGGTACCGCCCCCGGGTCCACAACGCTTATTCCACGCACCGTTTATCGCCATAGTCAGCAAGCTGACGAGGCTGATATAGGCGCCCTTCGCGGTTTGTGAAAGAGCCCCCGTGCTGGCCAGACTCGGCCCGGTATGGGAGAGAGGGGGATGATACGCCGCGCTTTGGGATGCGGCCCGCGCGCAAAGAGTGAGGTGAGCCTTGCAGCAATATCACGACGCCCTCCGCACGGTGCTGGAGCTGGGCGAGATGTCGAGTGACCGCACCGGCACCGGCACAATCTCCTATTTCGGGCTGCAATCGCGCTATCGCCTGGCGGACGGGTTTCCGCTGGTGACGACGAAGAAGCTGCATATCCGCTCGATCATCCATGAGCTGCTCTGGTTCCTCGCCGGGGACACCAATATCCGCTACCTCAACGAGAATGGCGTGACGATCTGGGACGAGTGGGCCGATGAGAACGGTGATCTCGGCCCGGTCTATGGCCGCCAGTGGCGCGCCTTTCCGGCGCTGGAGCCGGCGGGGCTGGCGCAGGATGGCGCCCCGCTCTACCGCGCCCGCGAGATCGACCAGATCGCGCAGCTGGTCGAGATGATCAAGAAAACCCCGGATAGCCGCCGGCTGATCGTCTCCGCCTGGAATCCCGGCGATGTGCCGCAAATGGCGCTGCCGCCCTGCCATACGATGTGGCAGGTCCGGGTGCTCAACGGCAAGCTGCATCTGCAGCTCTATCAACGCTCGGCGGATATGTTCCTGGGGGTGCCGTTCAACATCGCCTCCTACGCGCTGCTGCTGGTGATGCTGGCGCATGTCACCGGCTATGAGCCGGGGGATTTCGTGCATACGCTGGGCGACGCGCATATCTATTCCAACCATATGGAGCAGGTGAAATTGCAGCTCTCGCGCACGCTCAAGCCATTGCCCAGCTTGCGGATCAAGCGCCAGGTCAGCTCGATTTTCGATTTCCGCTACGAGGATTTCGAGATCACCGGCTATGAGCCAGCCCCGGCGATCCGCGCCCCGGTGGCGGTCTGATGCTGACGCTGATCGTCGCCCGGGCGCGCAACGGCGCCATTGGCCGGGCGGGTGCCATCCCCTGGGATGTGCCGGAGGATCTGAAATCCTTCCAGCGCGAGACGCTGGGCGGGGCGGTGATCATGGGCCGCAAGACCTGGGAGAGCCTGCCGGTGAAGCCGCTGCCCAGGCGGCTCAACATCGTCGTCTCGGCGCGGCCGGATGCGGCGGAGCTGGTGGCGCCGGATGTCGGCGCGGCGATCGCGCTGGCCTATGAGCGTGGCCATGACCGGGTTTACGGCATTGGCGGGGCGCGGATCTATCAGGAGATGCTGCCGCTTGCCGACCGTCTGGTGATCTCCGAGGTCGCGCTGGATGTTCCGGATGCCGACACGTTCTTTCCGGATTTCCCGGCGCAAGCGTGGCGGCTGGTGCATGAGCGGGTGTTGCGGGCGCAGGCGCCGGGCTGCGTCCTGCGCGACTATCTGCGCCGCGCCTGAGACGCCAGGGCAAGTGCGACTCAGACCGGGACCAGCGCCCCGTCTTTCCAGATCTGCAGGGTCACGAAGCTGGCAATGTTCTGGCCGCTGACGTCGAACTGCGCGCCGAAGCCATTGGCCAGCGCGCCCGGCGCCAGCTTGAGCTGGCGCAGCGCCGCGAGCAGCTTCGCCGGGTCGCCGCCGGCCGCGTTCAGCGTGTCGAAGGTCAGCTTGGCGCCGACATAGGCGGTGCAGCTTTCCGCCGAGCGCGGCGGCACCGCGAAGCGGGTTTCATAGGCTTTCGCCACCGCCTGGGCGGGGCCGGGGAAAAACGGCGCGGCGATGACGAAGGTGCCGTTCAGCGCCCCGCCCAGCGCCACCTGGGTATCGCGCAGCCCGTAGCCGTTGCCGCAGCCCAGCAGCGCATCCGGCCGCCAATCCAGGCTTTTCATCGCCTGGAACAAAGCCAGCGTATCATCCGGCCCGGCGGCGTGCAGCAGCACCTCCACCTTGGCGCGCATCATCCGCCCCACCTGCTCGTAAAGCCCGGCCGCATCCGTCGGATAGCCGGCGGAGAGCGCCACGCTCTGTCCCGCCTTGCCCAAGGCCGTCAGCGTCGCCGCCGCGATCGCCCCGTCAGTGGCGCCGGTATTGAACAGCAGCCCGAGCTTGCGCTTGGCGAAGCGCGCCTGCACCGTCGCCGCCGCCAACCCGCCGATCATGCTGGTGGTGGGCGCGGTGCGCAGCAGGAATTTGAAGCCGCGGGTCATGATGCCATCCGCCGGGGCGGTCAGCTCGATGAACGGCGTCTGCGCCAGCTCCGCCGCCGCCGTCGCCGGGTAGGAGAGGGCGGAGCTGCCGCTGCCCAGCAGCAGATTGGCGTGGGATTGGGTGAGCAGCCCGTTCACCGCGGTGGCGGCGCTGGCCTGGGTGGACATATCCGCGCTGGTGAAGGCGACAGGCTGGCCGGCCACCCCGCCGGCCGCGTTCACATCCGCGATGGCCAGCAAAATCCCGCGCAACGCCTCATCTCCCTGCAGCGCCTCGGCGCCGGTCAAGGGCAGGGCGGCGCCGAAGCGCGCTTTCGGCGGGGTGGGGGCGGGCGGCTTCTGGGCGGTGCTGGCGGCGCGGCCCAAAGCGGGCAGGGCCAGGGCCAGACCAGTGCCCAGCAGGGCGCGGCGGGGAAGGGGGCTCATGCGCCGCCTACCTTGCACCGGCGATGGCTTGACGCAAGCCGGGCGAAGGCGTCGATATGGCGCCATGATGCTTCCCGAGACGATGCGCTTTGTCGATCTTCCCACCCCCGGCGGTCCGGAGGCGATGGTGATCGCCCATGGCCCGGTGCCTGTGCCGGGGCCGGATGAGGTGTTGATCCGCGTGCAGGCGGCCGGGGTGAACCGGCCGGATGTGCAGCAGCGCAAGGGGCTCTACCCGCCCCCGCCCGGTGCCAGCCCGATTCTGGGGCTGGAAGTGGCCGGCGAGGTGGTGGCGCTGGGTGAGATGGCGAGCGGGTTTTATCCCGGTCATAAGGTGACGGCGCTGTGCAATGGCGGCGGCTATGCCGAATATGTCGCGGTGCCGGCGGGCCAGTGCCTGCCCTGGCCGGACGGGTATGATGCCTTCAGGGCCGCCGCGATTCCGGAGAATTTTTTCACCGTCTGGGCCAATCTGTTCGACATGGCGCAGCTCGCCCCGCAGGAGAGCCTGCTGGTGCATGGCGGCACCTCCGGCATCGGCCTCACCGCCTTGCAGCTGGCCCGCGCCCAGGGGTCGCGCGTCTTCGCCACCGCCGGCTCGGACGAGAAATGCGCGGTGATCGAGCGCTACGGCGCCACCGCGATCAATTACAAGACCCAGGATTTCCAGGAGGTCATCGCCCAGGCGACCGAGGGGCGCGGGGTGGATGTGGTGCTGGACATGGTCGGCGCGCCTTATACCCAGCGCAACATCAAATCCCTCGCCCCGCGCGGGCGGCTGGTGCAGGTGGCCTTCATGCAGGGCGCCAAGGCGGAGATCGATCTGCTGCCGGTGATGATTAAGCGCCTGACCATCACCGGCTCCACCATGCGCCCGCGCAGCGCCGAGGAGAAGGCGCATATCGCCGCGTCGCTGAAGCATCATGTCTGGCCGCTGCTGGCCAAGGGCAAGGTCTCCCCGGTGATCGACAAGGTGTTTCCCCTGGCGCAGGTGGCGCAGGCGCACGCGCTGATGGAGGCCAGCACCCATATCGGCAAGATTTTGCTGGACCTGGCCGGTTGAGTTTTCCGGCAAAGCCGATATGGCTGGCGCAGACCAACGGAAGCCTTATCGCATGAAACCGCATCTTGCCGCGCTGGCGGCCGCCCTGCTTCTGGCCGGCTGCGCCAGCCCGCCGCAAAGCCAGGCCGACGCCGCCAACCGGGCCGCCTGCACCGCCAGCGCCAACCAGGCCTATCAGAACAGCACGGTCAATCTGCAGGCCCGCACCTTGCAGGATGGCCAGCGCTTCGGCGCGCCGACCCAGCTGTTCCAGTCCGAGCAGATGGGGGCGATGAATGACCGCTATCAGCAGATTCAGCGTTGCGTGCAGTTCGGCAACCAGAATGGCGGCCCCAGCGTGAACAACGTGCCGGTCGTCACCCCGCATATCGTCAACTAACGGAGTTTTTCATGAGCCGTATCATCCGCACCGAGGCCGGCCCGGTTCTCGCCAAGGCCGTCGAATATCACGGATTCGTCTACACCATGGGCGTCGGCCCGCTGGATAATAGCGGCGACATCAAGGCCCAGACCAAGGACGTGCTGGACCAGATCGATGCCCTGCTGGAAGCGCATGGCACCGACAATACCCGCCTGCTCCAGGCGCATATCTGGCTAAAGGATATTTCAGATCGCGCCGCGCTTAATGAAGTCTGGACCGCATGGCTGCCGGAAGGCCAGGCCCCGGTGCGCGCCTGCGTCGAGGCCAAGCTGGCCGATCCGGCCTGGCTGGTGGAGATCATGGTCACGGCCTGCCGCTGATTTTTACCGGCCGTTCATTCTTTTTTAGAATGAAGGATTTGGGGAGCGTTCCACGCTCCCTTTTTTGTTAAGACTCGCTTAAAAAACCCGGTTCTGGCCTGGAAAGATTGCGTTTTCGGCGTTTAGGAAAATTGTCTTAAACATAACAGCCAGATGACACTCAGATCATCGAATTTATGTATCTGTTGTAATTTTGTCGCAGTCATGGGTTGCGCCTCCTGCAATCCACCCGTAGCAAATCGTCATAGTTTGTTTGCGTCTCGTACGGATCGGGTGGACACGAAATGGCTGGGAACAAGGCGAACAGGATGATGACAAAGGGCGTTGCCGCCTGGGCTGCGGGTGTTTCCGTGGCCGCGATAACCGCCCTCTGCCCCGCCGCCGCCAAGGCTTCCACCCATCACAGCGTCTCCCATGTCTCCCATATCGCCCACAGCACGGTGCACCATACCAGCAGCCGCGTCGCGCATGAGACCCATCACATCAACACCCATGTGGCCGCGCGCGAAACCCACCACGTGATCCGCCATGTGGCGCAGAGCCGCCACGAGATCAGCCACACCCACGAAGCCAGCCGCCGCAGCGCGCATGAGCTGCATTATGTCGCCAGCCGGCATCTCTCGCACCGCGCCCGAATCGCCGCCGAATATCGCCATTCCTATATTCAGTGCGTGCCTTATGCCCGCGAGGTTTCGCATATCCAGCTCTCCGGCGATGCTTTCCTCTGGTGGGCCGAAGCCGCCGGCCGTTATGAGCGCGGCGACACCCCGAAGGTCGGCGCTGTGCTGAATTTCCGCTCCATCGGCCGCATGCCGCTCGGCCATGTCGCCGTCGTCACCGCCGTGCTCGACCCGCGCACCATCCTGGTGACGCAGGCGAATTGGGTTCCGGGCTCGATCACCAATGACGTCACCGTCCAGGACGTTTCCCCTGATAATAACTGGTCGGCGGTGCAGGTTGAGCTGGGCGATACCCGCACCATGGGCTCCACCTACCCGACCTACGGCTTCATCTATAACCATGCCGATACCGGCACGGTGATCGCCTCCACCAGCAATGGCCGCAACGAGGTCGCGGAAGCCCCGGTGGCCCGCCCGGTCGCCGCCGAAGCCCCCAACCGCAACCTGCAATAAGGCAGCGTTTTTGCCTCTCATCTGAGGTTCGGCTAAGCTCGCCCCGCGTCTTAGAGGCTGTTTCAAAAGTCGCTATGGTGAGTCGCCACGTGGTGATTTGCGAGCACCGGAGCGGAGCGTACTTGAAGTACGTGAGCACCGGCGCGCAGCAAATCGCTGCTTGGCGGCCGCCAGAGTGGCTTTTGAAACAGCCTCGTACTTATAGGAGCGATGCATGAGCCTGACCGCCAATTCCCGTACCGCCGACCACCCGATCGAGCCGGTTTTCCTCGAGCGCTGGTCGCCGCGCGCCTTCAATGGCGAGGGTATTTCCGAACATGATCTGCGCACCATGTTCGAGGCCGCGCGCTGGGCCCCGTCCTCCTATAATTCCCAGCCCTGGCGCTTCCTCTATGCCCGCCGCGACAATGCGCATTGGGACAAGTTCCTGGGCCTGCTGAACCCGTTCAACCAGAGCTGGGCAAAGACCGGCTCGGCCATCGTCTTCATCGTCTCCTCCGAGACCATGATGGTGCCGGGCAAGGAAACGCCGGTACCCTCCTACAGCCATTCCTTCGATGCCGGCGCCGCCTGGGCCTGCCTGGCGCTGCAGGCCACCGCCATGGGCTGGTTCGCGCACGGCATGGTCGGCATCGAGCTGGAGAAGATCTATACCGAGCTGAAGGTTCCGGCCGGCTACAAGGTCGAGATGGGGCTGGTGATCGGCAAGCAGGGGCCGAAGGACCAGCTGCCGGAAGCGTTGCAGGCGCGCGAGGCGCCGAGCCCGCGCAAGCCGGTGACGGAATTGGCCTTCGAAGGCGGGTTCTGAAGGCAAGAGTTGGGGGGATTTTTGAAAAAATCCCCCCAAACCCCCTAAAAACTTTTGCTCTGTTACGCGGGGAGTTTCGCGGTTAGCGAAACGGGGAGCAGGCGCAGCAGCGCGGCCCGTACGCGGTGCCAGAAGGCTGATAATAACAGCAGCGCACAGCCGGCGATCAGCGCTGTCACCGCCAGGCTCTGCGCCTCGCTGCCGGACTGGCGCAGCACATGCGCCAGCGCATAGATCACATAGCCAAGCGCGGAGACCAGCAAGGCCCGCCGGTCCACCAGCAGCGCCACCATTGCCAGCACCGCGTACAGCGCCACCGCCATCGCCGCATCGCCACCGCCCTGCAACAGCCCCAGCAGATAAAACGCCGGATGCACCAGCATGGGGGCGGCCAGCAGATGCAGCCAGAACGCCACATCCGCCCGGCGGGTGATCCTGGCGCGGTCCGACATGTCCCACCACAGCGCCACCGCGAACACCGCCAGCCCGCCCGCGATCATCAGCCAGGGCCAGTAAGGCAGCAGCCCCGGCGCGAAGCCCAGCGCCAGAAACACCACCAGCCCAACCAAGGCCCCACACCCGGCCGCCACCGTGATCGGCACCTTGAACCGCCACCAATGCGCGTAAATCGCCAGCGCCTCGAACCCGGCGGTAAAGCCGGTTGTGAGATACAGCCCGCTCTTGGTTCCCACCCGCCCATAAGGCAGAAACGCCAGCAAATGATCGGCCACATAAACCCCGATCACATGCATCAGCAGCAGCGCGACACCCTGCGCATACATCAGCAGCAGCAAAATACTCGGCAGCGCCATGCGCCGGCGGCGGGTGAAATACTCCGCCATCACCCAGGCTTCCGCCGCCATCGCCAGCCCGCGTGACCAGGCATCCCCTGCCAGCACGAAGGTGGCGATGCCGACCAGCGCGATGGCGATGGAGACGAAAATATCGTTGAAGCCGCTCAACAGCCGGACATATTCCTCATCCACCGCCGGCAGCTGCCGCCGCGCCGCGACGAACTCGCGCAGCGCCGCCGCATTTTGCGCGGTGATCGCCCCGTGTTGAACCGCCTCGTTCAGATCCTGTTCGGAATACATCAGACCAAAGCGGGCTTCAGATCCGCCTCGCGCTGCTTGCCCCGGAAGCCGTCGAACAGGCTCATCTGGTGCACGCAGCTCAGCGTGCAGGTCGGCGCGCAATCCTTCTTGGTATGGTATTCGCGCTTAATGTCCTCGCGGGTATATTCCAGCAGCGGCTTGGCCGGATATCCGCGCTGCTGCGAGCAATAATGCACCCGCCCATCCTCGGTGATGTAGAGATAGCGCGCCCCCGCCCGGCATTTCCAGTCGTTCGGCTTGCCCTGCATCAGGTTCTTCTGGAACAGCTTGTAGTTCAGCGTGTGCACCATCGAGGGCGAAATCTCCGTCACCCTCCGGTACGCCGCCATCTGCGCGTCCGAGAGCGCCTTCAGCGCCCCGGAATGGTCGTGCAGCACGCCCACCGAATGTTGGAACCCGTATTTCGCCGCGGTCTCGGCGATGGTGATCACATCCTGCGTGCGCTCACCGGTGACACCCAGCACCGAGTTCACATTCACATTGAACTTCGCATGCTCCTGCAGCAGCTTCAGCCGCCCTTCCACCGACGAGAGGCTCTTCATCGAAATATCGTCGGCGATCAGATTATCGATGCTGATCTGCATGCCCTGCAGCTTCGCCGCGTTCAGCCGCTCGATCCAGCTTTTGGAGAGCTTGAAGCCGTTGGTGATCATGGTCACGATCATGCCCTTGTCGCGGGCATGGCGGATCACCTTGTCCAGCTCCGGGTGCAGCAGCGTCTCGCCGCCGGTGACGGTGAGCGAGGCGCAGCCCAGATCCGCCAGGTGGTCCACCTGCGCCAGCAAAGTCGCCAGCGGCACGGGGGCCGAAAAATCGTCATACTCATTGCAATAGCCGCAGGCCAGGTTGCAGCGCCGCGTCACCACCATCTGCGCCAGGAGCGGCGTATAGCGCGTGAAAATCGCCTTGCCGGCGAAGCGCAGGCCCGCTCCTAAAGTATCGAGGCGCTCGGGAAGGGTCGGTTTATCCACGCGGAGGGGCTTTCTGGCTGGTGAAATACCAAGACAATAAAGAAAACGGTGAAAAACTCAAATTGTGACGCTCTGTCGTCTCTCTTGTTCATCAGCTTTGGCCGTGAGATGAACCGGCGATCGAAACAAGAGAAAGCTCGATGGGATCACCTGTTACATCGCTTTTTACGATGCCGATTTCGACGACCGACGCCGGCGCAATGGCAAATCTGTTCCTCAATGAGGCGGCTGGCCCGCACAAAGAGGCGACATTAACGCTCAAGGCGATGGGTTGGATGCGGTGCGTTCTGGAAAATCGCTTGCGCCACCCGGGGATGTTTGGGGCGCCGGGTGCGACCACGCTGACGCAGATCATCAAAGCGGCGGGCTTTGGGGTACAGTTTGCCGGGTTTAACACCTACCCGACTTTACCTGCGTCCATACAGGCTAATATTGATGCGAAGTTGAGCATTACGGCCGATTTATCGGACCCACGGCAGGCGCGTTATCTTGCGTTTGTGAAGGCGGCAATCACCGCGGCCACCCAACCAGCGCCTGCCGATCCATGTCCGACAGGGCTATATTTCTGGCGCACGGCAGGTGCGTCAGGTCCTGGCGGCAAATCCTCCCTCTACCAAAGCCTCGATGGGAATGACTTTTACACCTTGCCGGCAGGCTTTTTCCCCGCGTCCCATAAGCGCCGCTAAGGTGATGTTTGTCTTGCTGGCGTCCGCGAAGGCTGACTCACGGATTGGCGGCGTCGGCTATAATCAGCTTCATGGCGTCGGCGTGAAGCTGAAGCCCAGGGCGGCTACCCTCCGCACGCGACCCGCACCCACGTCACCGCCTGGCTCAAATCCGGATAGGCGTCGGATTTATCGAAAAATCGCATCGCCATCATCGCAGGATCGGATTTAGCAAACACCCAATTTGCAGCGGCGAAGCCGGGTAGGATGATGGCGTAGGGGGCGTTCTCTTGCATGTTGGCGGGGCTGAAATCGCGATGTAACGTCACGATGGCGGAGGATGTCCCCGCATCCCCCGAAATCCCAAGTTGGCACAGCCCTTTGCCGTTCGGGCAGGTCTCGTCCATGGCGAGTTCGGTCTGCAAGGTTTTGCCGTTGGGGGTGTAGAGCTGGAACACCCAACGCGCCCCCGCCGCAGCCGCCGTCTGGTGTCGGATGGTCAGCCGATAGAAGGCTGGCTGCTCCGGATCGTGCAGGGCGGGTTGCGGCCTGGGCTCATAAACCGCGCCATATATCCCGCAAGACGCCGCCCGCGCCTGCAACGGCCCCAGCAGGCATGTCAGCACCAACCCTGCTCTCAACGATGCGCCACGCCACGCCGCCACGCTCATCTCCTCGCTCGATGTGTCTTGTCTAACAGCGCCGCGCCCAACAAAAAACCCCGGCATCGCTGCCGGGGTTTCCTGTTTCAACCTGGAGGGCTGGATTAGAAATCCATGCCGCCCATGCCGCCCATGCCGCCCATGTCGGGGGCGCCCATCGGGGCCTTCTTCTCGGGGCGCTCAACAACACCGGCTTCGGTGGTGATGATCAGAGCGGCCACGGAGGCGGCGTCCTGCAGGGCGGTGCGCACAACCTTGGTCGGGTCGATGATGCCGGCGGCGACCATGTCCTTGAATTCGCCGGACTGGGCGTCGTAGCCATACACGTACTCGTTATTATCGAGCACCTTGCCGGCGATGACCGCACCGTCTTCACCAGCGTTCTCGGCGATCTGGCGCAGCGGCACCTGGATGGCGCGGCGGATGATCTCGATGCCGGTCTGCTGGTCGTTATTCTCGGCCTTCAGCCCGTCCAGCACCTTGGAGGCGCGGGCCAGTGCGACGCCGCCGCCCGGCACGATGCCTTCTTCAACGGCGGCGCGGGTCGCATGCAGCGCGTCGTCGACGCGGTCCTTGCGCTCCTTCACCTCAACCTCGGACGAACCGCCGACGCGGATGACGGCAACGCCGCCGGCCAGCTTCGCCAGACGCTCCTGCAGCTTCTCACGGTCGTAGTCCGAGGTGGTCTCCTCGATCTGCGCGCGGATCTGGTTGACGCGGCCGGTGATGTCCTCCTTGGCGCCCACACCCTCGACGATCGTGGTGTTTTCCTTCTCGATGAGGACCTTCTTGGCGCGGCCCAGCATGTTCAGGGTCACGGTCTCGAGCTTGATGCCCAGATCCTCGGAGATCACCTGGCCACCGGTCAGGATGGCGATGTCTTCCAGCATGGCCTTGCGGCGGTCACCGAAGCCCGGCGCCTTCACGGCGGCGATCTTCAGGCCACCACGCAGCTTGTTCACCACCAGGGTGGCCAGGGCTTCGCCCTCGACATCCTCGGCGATGATCAGCAGCGGCTTGCCGGTCTGCACCACGGCTTCCAGCAGCGGCAGCATCGGCTGCAGCTGGGAGAGCTTCTTCTCGAAGATCAGGATGTACGGGCTCTCAAGGTCCGCAACCATCTTCTCCGGGTTGGTGATGAAGTACGGGGAGACATAGCCGCGGTCGAACTGCATGCCCTCGACGACATCGAGCTCGGTCTGGATGCCCTTGGCTTCCTCAACCGTGATCACGCCCTCATTGCCGACCTTCTGCATCGCCTTGGAGATCATCTCGCCGATCTCGGTCTCGCCATTGGCGGAGATGGTGCCAACCTGCGCGGTCTCGGACGGGTTGGTGATCTTCTTGGTGCGGGCCTTCAGCTCTTCCACGACGGCGGTAACCGCCTTGTCGATGCCGCGGCGCAGATCCATCGGGTTCAGGCCAGCAGCCACGGCCTTGACACCCTCGCGCACGATGGCCTGAGCCAGCACGGTCGCGGTGGTGGTGCCGTCGCCGGCCAGGTCGTTGGTCTTGGAGGCGACTTCGCGGATCAGCTGCGCGCCCAGATTCTCGAACTTATCGGACAGCTCGATTTCCTTGGCGACGGACACGCCGTCCTTGGTAATGCGCGGGGCGCCGAAGGATTTCTCGATGACGACGTTACGGCCCTTCGGGCCCAGCGTCACCTTGACGGCGTTGGCGAGGGTGTCGACGCCGCGCAGCATGCGGTCGCGCGCGTCGGAACCAAAACGGACATCTTTAGCAGCCATGTGTTTAGCTCCTTGAATTGAATTGAGCGTCTGATGACGGCGGCCTCAAGGCCACCATTCAAAATCAGGCCGCGACGATCCCGAGAATATCGGATTCTTTCATGATCAGCAGGTCTTCGCCGTTCAGCTTGACCTCGGTGCCGGACCATTTGCCGAACAGCACGCGGTCACCCGCCTTGACGTCCAGCGCGACCAGCACGCCGGCCTCGTTGCGCACGCCGGAACCGGCAGCGACAACTTCACCTTCCTGCGGCTTTTCCTTGGCGGTGTCGGGGATGATGATGCCGCCCGCGGTCTTTTCCTCGGGGGTGATGCGACGAACGACGACGCGGTCGTGCAGGGGGCGGAAATTCGCCATATGATCGCTCCTAAACATTATGTCTTAAAAGCTTCCCAGCCTGTCCGGCCCAATCGTGCGGCACCGCGGCTGTTAGCACTCCCTTGGAAGGAGTGCCAGAGATGTAGCCTGTGCCGGCAGTGTAAGTCAAGAACGGCAGCACTTCGCGGTTTTGAGTGCCAAGTTGCTGGTTTCGTTGAAGATTATAGTTGCGCAGCAGGGGGCTGTGTGTGGCAGTCTGGTGAAACCCCGGGGATTGCCAACACTGACTTCGAGAGAGAGTGCCAAGCATGTCCCTTGCCTTGCAGATGCGCGACTACCGCCTGACCACCGCTGAGATCCTCTATCATCTGCCGGACCATCCGGGCCTGTTGCAGAGCTATATCTGGCAGGAGCTTGATCTCGCGCCGAAATTCCCCGCCTTGCATAAATTCCTGGATTTCTGGGCCGCCAACCTGGATGGCAAGCTGCATTCGGTCCGCGTCGGCCAGGCGGAGCTGATCAAGCCCGCCGGCTGGCGCAACGCCCAGCTGCTGACGCTGCATTAGCTTTATTGGCCGCCGCAGCTGACATCGCCCTCCTGGCAGTGCAGCTGCGCTTCCAGCCGCCTGGTCTGGGCCTGGGTCAACGCCGTTTCGCACTGATTGAGCACCAGCGGGTGGATGCTCCCGCCTTGCGTGCCCATCGTTTCGAAGCCGCATTGCGCGTCGCGGTAAGCAGCCCAGTCGCGCTCGGCCTCACGCAGGCCGGTCTGGCCGGCCGGGGAGAGTTTCGCCATCAGCGTGCGGTAGCTGGCATTCAGCGCCGCATCCGCGGTCTGGAACGCCTGATAGGAGCAGATATTCAGATCCGTCTGTGTCTGCGTGTCGGCGCAGTTCTGCGCCAAAGCCGGGCCGGTCAGCAGCAGGCCAGCCACCAGGATGATGCCGCGCATGGCGGTTAGCGCACCAGCTCCACCAGCCGGAACAGCCCGATCGGCCGCATATCCGTGATCCGCGCCTGGGCGAGGTCGGCGGCCTTGAACATATGGTCCAGCCGGAAATCCGGGTGCCAGCCCAGCGGCTTCGAGGCCGGGGCCATGGCGCGCTCGATCCACCAGATCGGCCCCGACTCGCGGGCGAAATGGTTGACGAACAAAATCCGCCCGCCCGGCTTCACCACCCGGCGCAGCTCCGCCACCAAAGCCCGCGGGTCCGGCACCACGGAGGCGACGAACATCGCCACCGCGACATCGAAGCTGCCATCCTCGAAGCTGGTCGCCTGCGCGTCCATCTCTTCCAGCGCCTCGACATGGCGCAGCCCCATCTCGGCCACGCGGTCGCGGGCGATGTTCAGCATGTCGTGGGAGAGATCGATGCCGGTGATGCGCTTGGCCGGGCTGTAGAGCGGCAGCGCCAGCCCGGTGCCCACCCCCACCTCCAGCACCTTGGCGCCGGGGGCCGCGTTCACCGCCGCCACCGCCGCGCGGCGCGCGTGGCCCGAGACCAGCCCGAACCAGCTGTCATAGGATTTCGCGTAGCGTGAATAGGTGGCTTTGATGCTGTCAGCATCCAGTTTCGCGCGCGGGCCGGACAGCGCCGCGCCGGAGACATCCTGCATCCTCAAGTCCTTGACGCCTGTCATTTTATCGTAACCGAATTTTGCGCGGATTGGGCTCAGGCGCAATGGCCGTAAAGGTTTTTTAACCTTGCAGCGCCGCTTTCACGATGCCGGGGGTGAGGATTTGCGGCAAAATCGCCGCCGCGCCGCCCGGCGGATAATAGAGATAGAGCGGCACGCCGGCGCGGTGGCTGGCCGTCAGCAAGGCGGTGATGGCCGGGTCGCGGTTGGTCCAGTCCCCCACCAGCAGCGCGACATGCTCGTCCTTGAACAGATCCCGCACTGGCGCGGCTTCCAGCGTGGTGCGCTCATTCACCTGGCAGGTGATGCACCAGGCGGCGGTGAGGTCGATGAAGACCGGCCGGTGCTGCGCCCGCAGCTGCGCCAGCAGCGCGGCGCTGTAAGGCTGCGCGCCGGGCAGGGTGAGGCTGGCGCCGGCCGGGGCGCTGGGCAGGAAGGGCAGCAGCACCAGCGCCAGCAGCGCGAAAACCGGCTTGCGTGCCAGGCTGAACCCCAGCAGCAGCCCGCCCAGCCCCAGCAGCGCCAGCCCCAGCGGGCCGGATTGCCGGAACAGCACCCAGCCCAGCCAGAGGCAGGTGGCGAACATCGGGAGGGAGAGGAGCTTCTGCACCCATGCCATCCAGCGCCCGGGGCGGGGCAGGGCAGCGGCCAGGGCCGGGATGAAGGCGAGGATCAAAATCGGCAGCGCCAGCCCCAGCCCCAGCGCCAGGAACAGCCCCATGGCGGGCAATGCCGGCATCGCCAAAGCGGCGGCGATGGCAGCCCCCATGAAGGGCGCGGTGCAGGGTGTGGCCACCAGCACCGCCAGCAGCCCGGTGAGCACGCTATGCTGCGCCGGCAGCCGGCCGATGAAGCCCGGCATCGAGAGATGGAACAGCCCGGCCATGCTCAGCCCCGCCGCCAGGATCACCCAGGCCGCCAGAGCGACGAAAATTGGCGACTGGAACTGAAAACCCCAGAACGCCGCCACCCCGGCGGCGCGCAGCCCCAGCAGCACCCCGCCCAGCACGGCCATCGAGCCCAGCACGCCCAGCGTATAACCCAGCGCCTCGCGCCGGATATGCGCGTGCGCGGCGCCGCCCATGCGGGCAAAGGCGGCGGCCTTCATCGCGAGAATCGGGAACACGCAGGGCATCAGGTTCAGAATCAGCCCGCCGGCCAGGGCCAGCAGCCACCAGGGGGCGTGCGCGGCGGGTGGGGCCGGGCTGGTGGCGATGGCGAGCGCCTGCATCCGCCCGCTCGGGTCGGTGAGTTCCAGCAGGCCGGTCAGCCGCGCCGGGGCCGGGCCGGCCAGTTTCAGGTGCAGCGTCAGATCATGCGCGCCGAAGCCCAATGTTTGCGGCGCGCTGTTCACCAGGGCGCTGGCCGAGCCGGGGAAGAAATGCGCGGCTTTCACCTGCTGCGCCCCCACCCCGTCCAGGCGCAGCGTGCCATCCGGCGTCAGCGTCGCTTTATAGGGGGAGGGGACGATGCTGGGCGCGGCGGGGAACAGCCCGGCCTCGGCCGAAGCCCCGCCCGTCAGGGGCAGGGTAAAGCTGGCATGTTCGGGCACGCAGATATCCGCACAGACCAGCCAGCGTGCATTCACGCTAAGGCTGTCGCCGCTGATCCCGCTGGCGGTGAAGGGCAGCAGCGCCTCGCCCGAGAGCACATAGGCGGCGATCCCGTCCTGCAGGAAATAATCGGGCGGCGGGTCATCGAGGGCGCCCAGCGTCACCGGCGCGGCGGCGCTGACGGCGGGGGGAAAGCCGGCATCGCCGGGGTTTTTCCAATAGATATGCCAGCCGGGTGCCAGCTTGAACTGCAGCGCCAGCTGCAATTTGCCATCCGTGGCGCTGTTGGTTGCCGAGACCAGCCGCACCTGATCGCGCGGCGTTACATAAGGCGCGCTGGCCGCCGCTTGGGCGAAATGCGGCAGGAACAGCAAGACGAGCAGGGCGAGGCAGCGCATGGCCGGGAATATCGCATGGGCGCGCGCTCTCTGCTATCCGGGCGCGATGATGACCGATCTGCCCGTCGCCGAAGCCCTGCCCGCCCTGCTGCAAGCGCTGGGCCAGCCGGGCGGCAATGCCGTGCTGGTGGCCCCGCCGGGGGCGGGCAAAACCACCACGGTACCGCTGGCCGCACTTGAAGCGGGCGTGGATGGCAAAATCCTGCTTCTGGAACCCCGGCGCCTCGCCGCCCGCGCCGCGGCGATGCGCATGGCCGAGCTGCTGGGCGAGGTCGCGGGCGAGACGGTGGGCTTCCGCACCCGGCTGGAAAGCGCGGTCGGCCCGAAAACCCGCATCGAGGTGATCACCGAGGGCCTGCTTACCTCCCGCCTGCTCTCTGACCCGGGGCTGGACGGTATCGGGCTGGTGATTTTCGACGAGGTGCATGAGCGCAGCCTGGAGGCGGATCTGGCGCTGGCGCTGGTGCGCGATTTGCAGCGCGGCCTGCGCCCGGAGCTGCGCATCCTGGCGATGTCCGCCACCGCCGAGGCCGAAAAACTCTCGGCCTTGCTGGCGGCGCCGGTGATCACCAGCGAGGGCAAGATGTTCCCGGTTGAGGTGATCCACGCCAAGCGGGACATCATGTCCCCGCGCGATCTGCCGGAGGCGGCGGCGAAGGCGGTGCGCGAGGCGCTGGTGGCGCATCCGGGCGATATTCTCGTCTTCCTGCCCGGCATGGCCGAGATCCGCCGCACCGCGCAGGCGCTGGAGCGCTGCCCGGCCCTGGTGCTGCCGCTGCATGGGGATCTCTCGCGTGAGGCGCAGGACAAGGCGCTGCGCCAGCATGAGGAGCGCCGCGTGGTGCTCTCCACCTCCATCGCCGAGACATCGCTCACCGTGCCCGGCGTGCGCATCGTCATCGATGGTGGCTATCGCCGCGCGCCGGTGCTGGACACGAATTCCGGCCTGACCCGCCTGACCACCCAGCGCATCTCGCGGGCCGCCGCCGCGCAGCGTGCCGGCCGCGCCGGGCGGCTGGGGCCGGGTGTGGCGATCAGGCTCTGGTCGGACGCGCTGAATCGCGGCCTGCCGCCCTTCGACCGGCCGGAGATGTTCGCCGCCGAGCTTTCCGGCCTGGCGCTGGCCTGTGCTGCCTGGGGCGAGGCGCCGGGCGATCTGCCGTTCCTCGACGCCCCGCCCGAGGGCGCGTTGAAGGCCGCCCAGGCGCTGCTGGCGCAGCTGGGGGCGCTGGATGAGGCGGGCAGGATCACGGCTTTGGGCCGGGAGATGGCGCGGCTGCGGGCCGAACCGCGTTTGGCCGCGATGATGCTGGCCGCCCCCGACAAACCTACCCGCGCCTTGGCTGCCGATATCGCCGCCATCCTGGAAGAGCGCGATTTCCTCGCCCAGACCGCCAGCGCGGATCTGCAATTGCGCCTGGACGTACTGGCCGGGCGCGGCGAGGGCGACCGCGCCATCCTTTCGCGCGTGCGCCAGGCCGCGAAACTCTACCGCAACCGGCTGGGGCTGGGGAGCCTGCCGGGCTTTGGCGCGCCGGGGCCGGTCATCGCCGCCGGGTTCCCGGACCGCATCGCCCAGGCGCGCGGGGCGGATGGCTCTTACCGGCTCTCCGGGGGCGGCGCCGGCAATCTCCCGGCCGCCGACCCGCTGGCCCGCAACCGGCTGCTGGCCGTGGCGTCGCTGGATGGCAAGGGCGCGAAAATCCGCCTGGGCGCGGCTTTGGATGCGGATGATCTGCCGGATTTCCTGCGCGCCCGCTGCAAGACCACGCGCGAGACCGGGTTCGATCCGGTGAGCAATAATGTCTCGGTGCGCGAGCGGGTGCGGCTGGGCAATCTGGTGTTGCGCGACCGCGCGGCAGCACCCAACCCCGAGGAAATCCAGGCCGCCCTGGCGCAGGCGCTCTCCACCCGGCTGGAGCAGCTGGACTGGACCGACGCGGCGGAAAATCTCTGCGCCCGCGTCGCGGTGATGCGCGGGGTGGATGACAGCTATCCGGACCTCTCCCGCGCCGCGCTGGCCGCCACCGTGCAGGACTGGCTGGCCCCCTATCTCGCCGGAATGACGACGCTGAGAGAGGCAAAAAGCCTGGACCTCTATAACCTGCTGCGCGGGTTGATGAGCCATGAGCAGGCCACGCGGCTGGACAAGGAGCTGCCCGCCGAACTCAACCTGAAACATGGAAGGGTGCGGATCGATTATTCCGGCCCGCTGCCCGTCGCCTCCGCCCGGGCGCATGTGTTTTACGGCACGGACGCGACGCCGAAACTGGCCGGGGGCGAAATCCCTCTGCAACTGGCGCTGCTCTCCCCGGCGCAACGGCCGATCGCCATCACCGCCGACCTCGCCGGCTTCTGGCGCGGCGGCTGGGCCGATGCCAGGCGCGATATGCGCGGGCGCTATCCCAAGCATGACTGGCCGGAGGAGCCCTGGCGCGGCTAAGATTTCATCGCCTCATTTCGGCCAGGCCCGGTGGCCGCGGTTGCGGCGCAGTGTATCGATGCGCTGGCGCCGGCAGCCTCACAGCCGCCAGTTTGGCCGAACCGGTTGCAGGCAGATTTCGCCCTGCATGGCCCAGCGCACCCGCACCTGCAAGGTTTCGCCATTCGGCAGCTCCAGGCTGAACTGGTCGCACAGGCTCGGCTCATCGGGAATGGTGACGCGGAACAGCTCCCCATGAACGCCCAGCAGATCGCAAGCATGCGGCTCGGGCTCGCCATTTTCGCGGGGGATGATGATTCGGGTGACCGGGTTGAGGATTTCCAGGCCAAGCACATTGCCGTTCACCCAGCGCACGCCGACCATGCGGCGCCAGCCATCGGCATGTTCCAGTTCCACCTCCTGGCCGGTGGAGAAATGCCGCCCGGCATCCGGACGGGGGGAGAGGATGACGGCGCGGTAGCCGGCCACCGAACAATCGGTGATGCGGCATGGATGTCGGAAGGGCTGCCCGGGAATGCGCAGCAGCGTGCGGCGGGATAGATAGGAGCCGGTTTCCACCGGATGGCGCGGCGCATGCCGCTGCTCCCAGGGCGTGGAAGTCTGGAGGTCCATGAACGGTTTCCATCCTTGGCGATGTTTAAGCTGCAAAGGATGATGCGCGGGACGGGCTAACAAAAAGTTTCGAAAAGTGATGCCTTACAGCTTCGTAATCTATTGTTTCGAATAGCGTTCGTTTTCAAAAACGTCATGCAAAACCAAAAAATTTTGGGGTTGTCCCAGATCGTCATTCATCTGGCCATTATATCGATCCCGAGCCTCTTCGCCTTTTGCCCGTGGCGTCAAGGGGTTTACTCGCCTTCGGCGAAGCCGCGCGCCCTTGACGCCACGGGCAAAAGGCGAAACCCTGCAATGATCGAAATAATGCTGATCCTTCAAGGCGTTGAAGGTATAAGCTGGAAGGTTATCTGGGACAGCCCCAAAACTTTTGCGAATTTCCCAAATCGCCTCTTACGGGTTCAGCGCCGCCCAGATCGCTTCCACCGCCAGCGCCAGATCCGCCTCGTCCATGGCTTCATCCGGATTATGGCTGCCATTCCAGTTGCGGATGAAGATCATCGTGCTCTCCCAGCCGGCCATCGCGAACGCCGCGGCATCATGGCCGCCGCCGGCGCGCATGCGCCGGGGGGCATGGCCCAGCCGCGCCGCGCCGGAAGCCGCCAGCGCCACCATCGCCTCGGAAAGCTGCGCCGGCTGGCTGCGGCTTTGCGCGCCGAGCTGGAAACCTATGCCAGGCCGGGCGATTTCGATGCGGGCGATTTCCGCGCGCAGCCGCCGCTCCGCCTCGTCCAGCGTGGCGTTGTTTTCGGAGCGCAGATCGACACAGAATCCCAGCGTCCCGGCCACCTTGGCCATGGCATGGACCGGGCTGGCGGCGTCCACCCGGCCGAAGGTCACGGTCAGGTCATGGCCCTGCGCCAGCATCTCGTCCCAGACCCGCTCCATCGCCATCGCCAGATCGGCGAAGGCGATCACCGCATCCGCGCGCCCTTCGCGCGGGGCGCCGCCGGAATGCGCCCAGACGCCATCGATGCGCGCGTTACGGTAGCGCAGCCCGCCGCGAATCGCGGTGACCAGCCCGTAAGGCTCGCCGGCGCTGTGCAGGACCGGCCCCTGCTCGATATGGAATTCCAGGAACTGCGCCGGGGGCGGCGGGGTCCGCGCCAGCGCCGCTTCCGGGTCGTAGCCCTGGGCGCGCATATGTTCGGCCAAGCTCTGCCCGGTATCGGCGCGCGTCACCTCCATATCCTGCCGGGTCAGCCGGCCCAACGCCCCGCGCGAGCCGATATAGGAGGCCGGAAACCAGACGCTCTCTTCCGCGCGGGTGACGGTGACGACGAAATCCATCTTCGGGCGGCTGCCGGTGGCGTGGAAGCAGGCGGCGAGCGCCATGGCGGCGGCGACACCGGCCTGGCCGTCATAGGCGCCGCCCTGGCTCACCGTATCCAGATGCGAGCCGACATAAAGCGGGGTCGCCGCCGGGGCGCTGCCCCGCAGCCGGGCGAAAAGATTGCCGGCTTCATCGCGCGAGACCTCCAGCCCGAGGCGTAGCACCTCTTCCTCGATCAGGGCGTGGGCGCTGGATTCCAGGTCACTGTAGGAAGGGCGGGTCCAGCCCGGGCCGCCGGCGGAGAGGGCATTCACCCGCGTCAAAATCCGGCTGATCGTCTCGCGGATGGTGGCTTGGATGGCGGTGGGGGCGGGCTGGGTCATGGGGGTGGGGTCCAGGCGTTATCGTGGGTGGCGGCAGGGCGCCGGAGAGGTGCGGGGGACGATGGCGGTGCGACAAGCGGATATGCTTCGGCCTGGCATCCAGCATCGCCGTCACGGACAATCAGTGACGGCTGGAAAAATACAGGAATTTCAGGGGTTTTTCAACCGTCGGCGAGCATCGCAGGACGGGAAATTGGAGCGGGTAGCGGGAATCGAACCCGCGCATCGAGCTTGGGAAGCTAGCAGGCTACCATTACATCATACCCGCCCGTGAGGGCGTACATAGTCGAGCCCGTCTGGCTGCGCAAGCCATGTTGGAGCATTGACCGCGCTCCCCCGGAGGGCTAGGCGTTGGGGCACCTCGTGATTTGTCCGGCCGGATTGCGGCGAGGCGTCCCCTGGCGGGACGGAGCAAAATAAGCGCTAAAGAGGCCCGGCGGAGGGTTGCGCGCGCCCCGCCTGGCCCCGGGCCGGACAGAGTTTGTCCGCACCGCGCTTGAAAGATGGGCCACCGAAGATGTCCGACACGCCGAAAACCCGCCTTGCCACGGACCTGATCCATGCCGGGCGCATCCGCACCAATCTGGACGAGAATGGCGAGGCCTTGTTCCTCACCTCCGGCTTTACCTATGAAAGCGCTGACCTGGCCGAGGCGGTGTTCGCCAACCAGGTCGAGCATTTCCAGTATTCGCGCTTCGCCAACCCGACGGTGACGATGCTGCAGGATTGCCTGGCCAAGATCGAGGGCGCGGAGGCGTGCCGCGCCACCGCCACCGGCATGGCGGCGGTGCATAGCGCGGTGATGTGCGGCTTGAAGACCGGCGACCGGGTGGTGGCCTCGCGCGCTCTGTTCGGCTCCTGCCACTGGATCATCTCCACCCTGCTGCCGCAATTCGGGATTGAAGGCGTGTTCGTGGATGGCGCCGACATGGAAGGCTGGAAGGCGGCGCTGAGCCAGCCCACCGCTTTGGTGCTGCTGGAGAGCCCCTCCAACCCGATGCTCGATATTGTCGATCTGCGCGCCGTCTCCAAGCTGGCGCATGCGGCCGGGGCGATCGTGGTGGTGGATAACGTCTTCGCCACCCCGCTGCTGCAGAAGCCGCTGGAGCTGGGCGCGGATGTGGTGGTGTATTCCGCCACCAAACATATGGACGGGCAGGGGCGGGTGCTGGGCGGCGCCGTGCTTGGCTCGAAAAAATGGATCGAGGAGGTGTTCCAGCCCTTCTTCCGCAATACCGGCCCGTCGCTCTCGCCCTTCAATGCCTGGGTGATCCTGAAGGGTCTGGAGACGATGGCGCTGCGGGTGAAGGCGCAGAGCGAGACTGCCGAAAAGGTGGCGCAGTTCCTGGATGGCCATCCGAAGATCAAGCGCGCCTTGTACCCGACCCTGGCGAGCTTCGCGCAGCGTGAGCTGGCGATGAGCCAGATGAGCGGCGGCGGCACGCTGGTGGCGTTCGAGCTGCAAGGCGGCAAGGCGGAGGCGTTCCGCATGATGAACGCGTTCCGGGTTATCACGATTTCTAATAACCTGGGTGACACCAAATCGCTGGCGACGCATCCGGCGACGACGACGCATATGAAGATCGGCGCGCAGGAGCGGGCGAAGCTTGGTATCACTGACGGCACGATCCGGCTGTCGGTGGGGCTGGAGGATGCCCAGGATCTGGTCGAGGACCTCGCCCAGGCATTGGATAAGGTCTAAAAAGTTTTTAGGGGGTGTGGGGGGGATTTTTACAAAAATCCCCCCACGACTTTCTTAGCTAGACCAGCTGCCGATCCCCGCCCGTCGCGCCCGCCCGGCGACGTAAAACGTCCACAGCACCTGTACCACCAGCGGCAGCAGCCCGATCCAGAGTTTCGAGGCCGAATTCGCCGCGACGAAGCCAATCGCCGTCACCCCGCCCAGCAGCGCGAACAGCCAATGGATCACCGCCACCAGCCGCGCATCCATCCCGGCCCGGCGCACCACTTGATAAAGATGGCCATGATGCGCCCGGGCGATGTTCTCGCGCGCCAGGGTGCGGCGGATCAGGGTGAAGGTCACATCATAGAGCACGCCGGAGAGCAGCAGCGGCACCAGCAGGAAAGAGAGCTGCACCTGCTCGAACCGCGCCGCCGCCACCCCGAACAGAGCCAGCATGAAGCCGCAGAACTGGCTGCCGACATCGCCCATGAAAATCCGGCCCTTGGGAAAGTTGAAGGGCAGAAACCCCAGCACCCCACCGGCCAGCAGCAGGGAGGCGGTATAGATGAAAAACCCGCCCAGCGCCCCGGCGATGCCGGCCAGGAACAAACAGGCGATGAGGGTGACACCGCCGGCCAGACCGTTCAGCCCGTCGATGAAATTCATCGCGTTGGTGACATAGAGCAGAAACCCCAGCGTCAGCGGCAGGCCGAGCCAGCCAAGCGGGGTCAGCCCGAATCCCGGCAGCGCCAGATCATGCAGATACAGCCCCGAGGCCACGGCGGCGATGGCGGCCAGCAGCTGGGTGCCGAGCTTCACTGTGAAGGGCATGTTCAACAGATCGTCGGCCATCGAGACCAGGGCGATCAGCACCGACGCGGCGATGACGCCGATGAAATACCCCTCCGCCAGGCGCGAGACCTGGCCGTAGCGATAGAGCAGCAGCACCCCCAGCAGAAAGGCGAAGACGATGCCGACCCCGCCGGATTTCGGCGTGGTCTGGGCGTGCGCCTTGCGCGCATCCGGATGGTCCGGCACGCCGATGGAGATCATCACCCGGACGATCATGCCGGAAAAGATCGCCAGCCCGCCCATGAGGGCGAGATGACGGGGGAGTGACAAGGCGGAAAGGGTGGTGAGGCTCATCTGGCGCGGACCATGGCTGAAACCGGAGGGAATTTGAAGATCTCTTGTTTTCCGCCGGCCAGGGCTTGTGCTGGCCTGCCGGCCACGCCAGAAGCAGGGAGCAGGACAAACCGGTGCGGAGGGTTTGGGGGTTGAGGATCGCGATTATCGGCGGCGGCTATGTCGGGCTTGTCTCGGGGGCCTGCTTCGCTGAATTCGGCGTCTCCGTGGCGGTGGTCGAGGCGGATGCCGCCAAGCGCCAGATGCTGCTGGAGGGCCGCATCCCCATCTATGAACCGGGCCTGGACAAGCTGGTGGCCGATAACGCCGCCGCCGGGCGCCTGACTTTCCCCGAGACGCTGGAAGTGGGCATCGCCGAGGCGGAGGCGATCTTCATCGCCGTCGGCACCCCGACAAGGCGCGGCGATGGCCATGCCGATCTCACTTATGTCTATGCCGCTGTCGAGCAGGTGCTGAAGGCGCTGGACCATCCGGCGGTCATCGTCACCAAATCCACCGTGCCGGTCGGCACCGGGCGGACGATCCTGGAAATGGCCCGCCGGCTGCGGCCGGACCTGGCGGTGGAGGTGGCCTCCAACCCGGAATTTTTGCGCGAGGGCAGCGCCATCCCGGATTTCATGCGGCCGGACCGCGTCGTCGTCGGCGCCGAGAGCGAGCGCGCCCGCGCGGTGCTGCGCCAGCTCTATCGACCGCTTTATCTGATCGAAACCCCGATTCTGTTCACCGGGCTGGAGACGGCGGAGCTGATCAAATACGCCGCCAACGGCTTCCTGGCGATGAAGATCACCTTCATCAACGAGATGGCCGATCTCTGCGAGAAGGTCGGGGCGGATGTGAATGATGTCGCCCGCGGCATCGGGCTGGATGGGCGGATCGGGCGGAAATTCCTGCATGCCGGGCCGGGCTTCGGCGGCTCCTGCTTTCCCAAGGATACGCTGGCGCTGATGCGCATCGCCGAGGAGGCGGGCGCGCCCTCGCGGCTGATCCAGTCGGTGGTGGCGGTGAATGACCATCGCAAGGATGGGTTGGCGGCGCGTGTGGTCGCGGCTTGCGGCGGCGATGTCGCCGGCAAGGTGATCGCCGTCCTCGGCCTCGCCTTCAAGCCGGAAACCGATGATATGCGCGAAAGCCCGGCGCTGCCGCTGGTGCGCGGGCTGGTCTCGCGCGGGGCGCAGATCCAGGCCTTCGACCCGGAGGCGATGGAAACCGCCCGGCCGCTGCTGCCCGCGCGCGTCACCCTGGCGGCGGATGCCGCTGGCGCCCTCACCGGCGCGGATGCGCTGGTGCTGGTCACGGAATGGAACGAATTCCGGGTGCTGCCCCCGGCCCGGCTGCGCGAGCTGATGCGCGGCGACGTGGTGGTGGATCTGCGCAATGTCTTCGACCCCGCGCCGCTGCGCGCGGCGGGCTTCACCTATACCGGCATCGGGCGCCCGCTGCCGTGACCAAACGACCGCCCCAACCGCGAGGAATGATCGCTTGAACGCCGTGCACGCCAAATATCCGGATTTTGCCAATCCCGAATTGCTGGAAAAGATTCCGCTGACGGCGAAAACCGTGCTGGATGTCGGCTGTGCGCAAGGCGCGCTGGGAGCGAATTATCTGCGCCGCAACCCGAATTGCCGCTATCTCGGGATCGATATCGACGAGGACGCGGCCGTCCAGGCCCGCACCCGGCTGACGGAAGTGTTCGTCGGCGATGTCGAGGCTGATCCGAATCCCTTCGGGCTGGCGGAAGGCAGCCTCGACTGCATCGTCTATGGCGATGTGCTGGAGCATCTGCGCGATCCTTGGGCGCTGTTGCAGGCGCATGCCAAGCTGCTCTCCCCGGAGGGCACGGTGGTCGTCTGCACGCCGAATATCGAGCATTGGAGCGTGGTGGCGCGGCTGCTCGTCGGCAAATTCCAGTACGAGGAGAACGGGCTGTTCGATCGCACCCATCTGCGCTGGTTCAGCCCGCGCACGATGATCGAGGCGCTGGGGCAGGCCGGGCTGGAGCTGGTGGACGCGGCGCCGCGCCCGAATACCGAGATGGAGCGCGCCGAGCAGTTCGCCACGCTCGCGGCGCCGCTGTTGCAGGCGCTGGGCGTTGATGTCGAGGAGTATAAGCGCCGCTGTGCCCCGATTCAGGTGATCCTGCGCGCCCGCAAGGCCGCCCCGGCCTGGCTGGACATCGCCGCGACGATGCTGACGCCGCAGGGCGGTGTTTCCGATGTGCGGGTGCTGGAGCCGATGCGCGCCTTGCGCACCGAGAGCAGCGTGCTGGCGACGGTGATGCCGGAGGCGGAGCTGCGCCCGCGCCTGAACAATGTGCCGCGCATCGCCATGCTGCACCGCCCGCTGCTGCTGGGCGAGGAAGGGCTGGCGCGGGTGCGCGCGCTGCTGGCGCAGGATTATCTGGTGGTCAGCGAATTCGACGATCACCCGATGTTCATGGAAGAGCGCGGGGTGGATCTGAGCCAGCTGCTCACCTTCCGCGGCGTGCATGCGGTGCAGACCAGCACCCCGGTGCTGGGCGAGGCGCTGCGCGCGCAGAACCCGGAGCTGGCGGTGTTCCCCAACGGCGTGTTCGAGCTGCCGCAGGTGCAAAATTTCCAGGACGCCGAGCATCTCACCCTGTTCTTCGGCGCGCTCAACCGCCAGCGGGACTGGGCGCCGCTGGTGCCGGTGCTCAACGAGGTGGCGCGCGCCGTCGGCGACCGGCTGCGCTTCCGGGTGCTGTTCGATGAGGGCTTCTTCCAGGCGCTGGAGACCCCGCATAAAAGCTTCGAGCCGGCGCTGGTGGATTATGCCACCTATCTGCGCGAGCTCGCCGCCGCCGAGATCAGCTTCATGCCGCTGGAGGATACCCCCTTCAACCGCGCCAAGTCGGATCTGAAATTCATCGAGGCCGGCGCGGCCCGGGTCTGCGCCCTGGCCAGCCATACCGTCTATGCCGCCTCCATCCAGGACGGCAAAACCGGGGTGCTGTTCCGCGATGCGGCGGAGCTGCGCGCGGCGCTGCTGCGCCTGCTGGCCTATCCGGAAGCGACCCGCCGCATCGCCGATAATGCCCGCGCCTATGTCGCGGAAAACCGCATGCTGGCCTATCAGGTGCAGGCGCGCATGGAATGGTATCGCAGCCTGTGGGCGCGGCGTGAGGAGCTGAACGCGGCGCTGCGCGAACGCGCCCCGGAGCTGTTCGCCTGATGAGTTCGACCGGTCGATATCGGATCAGCGCTTACACCGAGGCGGAATGGCTGCACGGGCGCAGCCAGGCGGGGCATTGCCCGAATTGCGGGCATGAGGGCAGCGCCGAGGCGGCTTTGGCGGTGTTTCACCACCCGCCGGGGCTGGATCTGGATTATAACCTGCTGCGCTGCCCGGCCTGCACGGTGCTGTTCGTCGATACGCTGCCGGTGGTGGATTATGGGCGTGACGAGCTGATCGAGATCGGCTGGCCGCCTTATTATGCGCAGATGGGGGCCGGCACCTGGCCGATCGCCTCGGCGCTGGCGCGTATCGTCAAGCCGGCGGGGGCGAAGGTGCTGGAAGTCGGCGGGGCCTACGGGTTCGGGCTGGATTTCTGCGTGCATGGCAAAGGCTGGCAGGGCGTCGGGTACGATCCTTCGCCGCTGGCGGCGATCGGCGCCAAGGCGCTGGAGCTGCCGGTGATCCAGGGCTTCTTCACCGAGGAGACGCTGAAGGACGGGCCGTGGGATGTCATCGTCGGCACCGAGCTGATCGAGCATATCAACGAGCCGCCGGAATTTCTGCGGCTGATGCGCCGGGCCATCGCCGAGGACGGGGTGCTGATGCTGACCACCCCGGCGGCGGATTTCATCACCCCGGACTTGGCACCGCTGGAGCTGGACGCGCTGATCGTCCCCGCCGCGCATGTGGTGCTGCAGAGTGTCGCGAGCATGGAGCGCGCGCTGCGCGATGCCGGATTCGCGCATGTGGCGGTGCGCCAGAAGCGCTCGGCGCTGGTCGCCTATGCCTCGCCTTCGCCGCTGGCGCTGGATGAGGACCAGGGCGCGGCCTGGCGCGCTTATCGCCGCTATATGGAAGCCCGCGCCGCGCGCGCGCCGGTGGGCAGCGACATCCAGTTCGGCTTTGCCGGAAGGGCGATGTTCGACGCCGCCAACGATGCCGACGAAGCCGCCTGCGAGAGCGCCTGGGCGATGCTGAATGCAGGTGCTGCGGCCCGCTATGGCTACCGGCTGGAGGATCTGACCGCGCTGCCCGATGGGGCGGCGCAGGCGCAGCTCGAAGGGCTGGGCGAAAAAATGCCGCACGGGCTGGGCATGATCCTGTTCGCACGCGCCATGCAGCGCCTGGCCCGCGGCGAGGCCCGCAGCGCGGTGCGCCCGGTGATGGCGCTGGGGCTGCAGGCGGTGGAGGCGCTGCAGGCCGCACTCGGCCGGCGCTCGCTCGGCGATGACCTGCTCTCCTCCAGCATCGGCGATGTATTGCGGCTGGAGCTGCTGCTCTGCGACGCCGAGGCCGGCGCGCCGGGCGTGGCGGCGGCGCTGATCGCGCGTGGCGACCTGATCGGCGGCTGGCGCGGCTTCGTGGCTTTGGTGAATGCCGGGGCCATCGATCAGGCGGCGTCGCTGCGAGCCGGGCTGCTCGGCGCCGCGCCGGGGGCGGATCTGCCCGCCGGTCTGCGCCGCAACGCCCTGCTCAGCCTGGCGAATTTGCATCTCGCCCCGGGCCAGGACGCCGCCGCCGCGCTGCCGGTGGCCGAGATGCTGGCGGCGGCGGGCGAGGATGTGGAGACGCTGCGCCTTGGGGTGTTCGTGCGGCTGGTGAACGCGGCCCGGTATGAGGAGGCGCAGGCGCTGGCGCAGTCGCTTGGCCCCGTACTCGCGGCGTTGCGGCCGCCTTTCTCCCGCGCGGCGCAGGATGCGCTGTTTTCCGTCGGCATGCTTTATCTGCAGCTGCCCGATGGCCAGCGCCGCGCCGCCGCGACCCTGGCCCGGCTGCGAGAGGATCTGCTGACCCAGGCCCCGCCTGGCGGGCCGGCCCACCCGCTCTTCTGGTCAGCTTTGCGCGGCGAAGTCATCGCGCTGTTCAAGCTCGAACGCGGCGAGGAGGCGGTCGGGCTGCTGAAAGCCCATCTGGCCTCCTATGAGGATTCGCCGGAGGATCTGTGGCAGGTGCTGGATGAGCAGAGCGCATGAGGGCTGAGCTGTGAAACGCATCGCCCGCAGGGTGCTGTCCATCGGCCGCTGGTATTTCTGGGTGCCGTTGGCGCGGCTGATCGGCTGGATTCGCTCGCCCCGGCAGACGCTGAGCTCCTGGCCGGAGGCCGGTATCGCGCTCGGCCCGCGCGTGGTGCTGTTCATGCATTATGACGGCCGTGGCGGCGTGCGGGCTCAGGTCTTCAGCTATCTGCGTGCCTTGCGGGCCAGCGGCCGGGATGTGGTCTTCGTCAGCAATGCCGGCAAATTGAACGAGGTGGCCCAGGCAGAGCTGCGCGAGATCTGCGCCGGCATCATCCTGCGCCGCAATGTCGGCTATGATTTCGGCGCCTGGCGCGACGCGATCGACCGCCTCGGCCTGCCGCGCGCGGAGACCGAGGAGGTGATCCTCGCCAATGACAGCGTCTTCGGGCCGCTATTGCCGCTGGGCGATGTGTTGCGCCGGCTGGATTATACCCGCGCCGATATCTGGGGCCTGACCGAGAGCTGGCAGCTGCGCTATCATCTGCAATCCTATTTCCTGGCCTTCGGCCCCGCCGCGCTGCGCGCCAAGGCCTGGCGGAAATTCTGGAACAGCGTGCGCCCGGTGCCGGCGAAGCCGTTTATCGTGCATCGCTACGAGGTCGGGATCACCCAGGCGATGATGAAGGGCGGGCTGCTCTGCGCGGCGCTTTGGCCCTACGAGACGCTGACAAAGATGGTGAGCTTCGAGGTTTTGAAGGCGCTGGTGGCCGATGAGCAGGACGGCAATTTTGTGGACCCGGTGAATGCCGCCAGGCTGTCGCAGGTCCGAAATATCCGCGACAATATCGCGCGGCGGGTGGCGATGAACCCGACCTCCGATCTCTGGCGCCAGCTGCTGCTCACCGGCTTTCCCTTCATCAAGCGCGAGCTGTTGCGCGACAATCCCAGCAAGGTGCAGGATGTCGGGGACTGGAAGGATGTCGTGCGCGACGAGCTGGGCGCGGATCCGGGGCCGATCGAGCAGGATCTGCGGCTGATGCTGAAGGGTGGGGCGCCCTGATCCGGCTGGTCTGCCGGGCTGCTGCGACCCTGCTCTGGACGGTTTTCGCCATCGCCGTGCAGGCGGTGCTGCTGAACCTGCCAGGCCGGGGCAAGGCCTGGTTCGCGCGGCTTTACTGGCGCGGGGTGGCGCGCATCATCGGGCTGGAGCGGCGCTGCCTGGGTGGGCTGAGCCCCAGCCGGCCGACCTTGTTCGTCGCCAATCACTGCTCCTGGCTGGATATCGTGGCGCTGGGGGCAACGCTGCCGGGCTGTTTCATCGCCAAGGGTGAGGTCGCCGGCTGGCCCGGCATCGGGCTCATCGCCAAGCTCGGCCGCACCATCTTCGTCTCCCGCAACCGCGAGACGGTGGCGCAGGAGCAGCGTCTGCTGGAGGCCCGGCTGCAGGCGGGCGATAATATCATCCTCTTCCCCGAAGGCACCACCTCGGACGGCAACCGCGTGCTGCCCTTCGCCTCGGCCTTCTTCACTTTGGCTTTCGGCGCCGCCAAGCCCTGGGTGCAGCCGGTGACCATCGTCTATGACCGGCTGGAGGGCCAGCCCCTCCGCCATGCCGACCGGCCGCGGATCGCCTGGTATGGCGATATGGACCTCGCCCCGCATCTGCTGCCGCTGCTGCGCCGGCGCCGGGTGCGGGCGACCATCCTGCTCGGCGAACCGATGCCCCCGGGCAGCTATGCCAACCGCAAGCAGATGAGTGCGGCGCTGGAGCGCCAGATCAGCGCCAACGCCGCTGCACTGCGCCAGGGCCGGGAGCCGCCGGCGGCGTGAGCGCCAACCAGTTCATGCATCAGGAGCTGGCGCTGCTGCTCGGCTTTGCCGGCTGGCTCATCGTCGCGGTGCTCGGGCTGGCGGTGCTGGCGCTTTGCTATCTGGGCCTGCGCCGCCTGCTGCACAACATCCTCGCCCCGCGCGGCTTCAGCCCGGAAAAAATCACCGCCATCGGCTGGATCGTCGTCCCGCTGGCGGTGCTGCTGGTGCTGGCGATCCCGGCGGCGCGGATGCTCTATCGCGGCGATGAGCCGCCTTATCTCACCGTCAGCGTCACCGCGCATGAATGGTACTGGCATTACGACTATGTCTCCGCTCCCGGCCTGGGCTTCGATAGCCGCGCCGTGCCACGGGAGCGGCTTCCCCCCGGCGCGGTCTATGGCGATATCGCCGATCATCCGCTGGTGGTGCCGGCGGGGGAGAAAATCCGGTTTCTGGTGACCAGCGGCGATGTGATGCACGGGTTCTTCGTCTCGGCGCTGGGGCTGCAGATCTACGCCCTGCCCGGCGCCCTCCTCACCGGCTGGACGGTGATCGCCAGGCCCGGCCTGTATGACGGCCAGAGCAGCCCGATCTGCGGCGACGATCATCAGCCGATGCCGATCCAGATCAAAGCCTTGCCGTTGCCGGCCTATCGGGCCTGGCTGGCGGCGCAACGCGGCTGAGCGAGTGCTGCAAGCCGGGACACTCGCCTATTTCGCTTGATCTCCCCTGCCGCCGCCCGTATCGTTTCCAACATAAGAAGGCTTGGAAACGGCCAATGAAAATAAAGCGGGATGCAGACGCATGAAGCTGAGAGTGAAATCTGCCTTGACGTTGGCAATGCTGGCGGCGGCAAGCGGGCTATGGTGCCACGCTGGCCTGGCCCAGAGTGCCGCCCCGGACCCCACGGCGGCAGCCAATCACTATGTGGACGCGCCGTTCAACTGGCAGCTCTGGTTTCCGGCGGCCGGCAGCCCGATGCAGGCCAAGATCGACTGGCTGATGAAATATGTGCTCTGGATCATGGCCGGGGTGGTGGGTTTCGTCACCATCCTGATGGGCTATGTGATGGTGCGCTACCGCGCCGGGCGCAACCCCAAGCCCAGCCAGACCACCCATAACACCTTGATCGAGATCGTCTGGATCGTGGTGCCCTGCCTGATCCTGGTCGCCATCATCGTGCCCTCGATCAAGCTGATCTATTTCGAGGCGGATGACAGCAACCCGTACATGACCGTCACCGTCACGGCGCATCAGTGGTATTGGGAATATAAGTATGACTCCGTGCCGGGGCTTGATTATACCAGCTACATGATCCCGGATAATGAGATCAAACCCGGCGAGATCCGCCGTTTGTCGGTCGATCACCCGCTGGTGCTGCCGGTGGGCAAGAAGGTGCGCTTTGTCATCACCAGCGCCGATGTGCTGCACGGCTTCTATTTGCCCTCGCTGGGGGTGCAGAAATACGCCATCCCCGGCACCCAGCTCACCAGCTGGACCGAGATCGACAAGCCCGGCACCTATTATGGCCAATGCAACCAGATTTGCGGCCTCAACCATGATGCCATGCCGATCGAGATCAAGGCGGTGCCGCTGGCCGATTACATCGCCTGGACCAAGCAGGCGCTAACCAATTACGCGCAGACTGCGCCGGCCGCCGCCCCCGCCATCCCCCGCACCCTGTTGGCTGACGCCGCGCGCTGAGGAGCCAGAGAATGTCCATTACCGCTGACCAACATGCCCTGCACGCTCACGGCCACCATAAAAAGAGCTTCGCCGCGCGCTGGCTGATGAGCACCAACCACAAGGATATCGGCACGCTCTACATCATCATGGCGTTCATCGGCGGCTGCTTCGGCGGCGTGCTCTCGATGATCATGCGCCAGCAGCTGATGTATCCGCACAACGACATCATCACCAGCGGCAATACCTGGAACGCCATCATCACCGCCCATGGGCTGATCATGATCTTCTGGTTCGTGATGCCGGCTTTGATCGGCGGCATGGGCAACTGGTTCGTGCCGATGATGATCGGCGCGCCGGACATGGCCTTCCCGCGGCTGAATAATATGAGCTTCTGGTTCCTGGTGGCGGGCTTCGTGTTCGTGATGCTGGGGCTGTTCCTGGGCACCGGCACCGGCGCGGGCTGGACGCTCTACCCGCCGCTGGACAATGCCCAGTACTCCCCCGGCGTGGCCACGGATTTCTCGCTGTTCTCGCTGCATCTGGCCGGCATTTCCTCGCTGCTGGGGGCGATCAATTTCATCGCCACCATCCTCAATATGCGTGCCCCGGGCATGACCATGCACAAGATGCCGCTTTTCTGCTGGGCGATCCTGGTCACCGCCTTCCTGCTGCTGCTGGCGATCCCGGTGCTGGCCGGGGCCGTGACCATGCTGATCATGGACCGCAATTTCGGCACCTCCTTCTTCGAGCCTTCCGGCGGCGGTGATCCGGTGCTGTTCCAGCATCTATTCTGGTTCTTCGGCCATCCGGAAGTCTACATCATGATCCTGCCGGCCTTCGGCATCATCAGCCATGTCGTCTCCACCTTCTCCCGCAAGCCGATCTTCGGCTATCTCGGCATGGCCTATGCGATGGTGATCATCGGCTTTGTCGGCTTCGTGGTCTGGGCGCACCATATGTTCGTCTCGGCCATCTCCACCGATAGCCGGGTCTATTTCGAGGTGGCGACGCTGATCATCGCGGTGCCCACCGGCATTAAGGTGTTTTCCTGGATCGCCACCATGTGGGGCGGCTCCATCGAGTTCAAAACCCCGATGCTCTGGGCGCTGGGCTTCATCTTCCTGTTCGTCATTGGCGGGGCGACGGGCGTGGTGCTGGCCAATGCCGGGCTGGATCAGGAGCTGCATAACGACTATTTCCTGATCGCGCATTTCCATTATGTGCTCTCCATGGGGGCCGCCTTCGCCATTTTCGCCGGGTTCTATTTCTGGATCGGCAAGATGAGCGGCCACCAATACCCGGAATTCTGGGGCAAGCTGCATTTCTGGACCTTCTTCATCGGCGTCAATCTCACCTTCTTCCCGCAGCATTTCCTGGGGCTGGCCGGCATGCCGCGCCGCTATCCGGATTATGCGGATGCCTTCGCGGGCTGGAATTTCGTCTCTTCCGTCGGCTCGATGGTCTCGGGTGTTTCAACCCTGATCTTCTTTTATGTGCTTTACGCGGTGTTCACCTCGAAGCAGAAGCTTGCGGATAATTACTGGGGTGAGGGTGCGACGACGCTGGAATGGGCGGTGCCCAGCCCGGCCCCGCACCATACCTTCGAAGATGTGCCGATCATCCGTTAGGAGCCGATTTGTCCGACCACGTCTCTGAGTTCCTGTCCAACAGCCGGGCGGTGCCGCATCTGGGCGCCGAGCCGGCGGACTGGATCGCCCTGCTGAAGCCGCGCGTGGTGTCTCTGGTGGTGTTCACCGGCGCCATCGGGCTGCTGATCGCGCCCGGCCATATCAACCCGCTGATGGCGGCGATCGCGATTTTCTGCATCGCCCTTGGCGCCGGCGCGGCCGGGGCCATCAATATGTGGTATGACCGCGATATCGACGCGATCATGCGCCGCACCACCTCAAGGCCGATCCCGGCGGGCAAGATCTCGGCCGCCGGGGCGCTGGGCTTTGGTATCGTGCTTTCCGTGGTCTCGGTGCTGCTGCTGGCGATGGCGACCAATCTCTGCGCCGCCGGCGTGCTGGCCTTCTCCATCTTCTACTATGCCGTGATCTACACGATCTGGCTCAAGCGCCGCACGCCGCAGAATATCGTCATCGGCGGCGGGGCAGGGGCGTTCCCGGCGGTCATCGGCTGGGCGGCGGTCACCGGCCATATCGGCCTGCTGCCGATGGTGCTGTTCTTCATCGTGTTTTTCTGGACGCCGCCGCATTTCTGGTCCCTCGCCCTCTACGCTTCCACCGATTACGAGAAGGCCGGGGTGCCGATGCTGCCGGTGGTGAAGGGGGCGCGCCATACACGCTGGAACGTGTTCATCTACACGCTGATCCTGTTCCCGCTGGCGCTCTCGCCCTGGTTCATGGGGCTGGCGGGGGCGATTTACGGGCTGACAGCCTTGGTTCTGGGTGGCGCCTTCATCTATTACGCCTGGGGTGTGCTGCGCGACGACCAGGACGAAAAAGGGGTGAGCCTGAGCAAGGATGCCCCGGCCCGCGCCGCCTTCAAATTCTCCATCCTCTATCTCTTCCTGCTGTTTGCCGCCTGCGCGGTGGACCGGCTGGTATGAGCCGCGCCATGGCCCGCAAGCTCGATGAGATGCCCCGGGTGGAGCTTACCGAATCGCATTGGAGCGATGAGCAGAAGGCGGAGTTTCTGCGCCGCCGCCGGGCCAGGAATTTCCTGCTGCTCGCCGCCTTGGGCGGGTTCTGCCTGATCGTCTATGTGATCGCGCTGGTGAAGCTGCACGAATACGGCCAGATGTGGTGACCCGCGCCGATTAAGACACCGCCTAAAAAAGACGCCTCAAGGAAACGCCTCAAGGAAGAAAGGGAAACAGATGAGCGGCTCAATCCATACCGCGACCGACCAGGTGAAGGGCACCGTGCCCCACCCTTACCATCTCGTCGATCCCAGCCTGTGGCCGCTCTTCGGCGCCACCGCGGCGATGATCACCTTCACCGGCATCATCCTGGCGGCGCATTTTCATGATTTCATCGTGCTCGCCATCGGCGGCGTCGCGGATCTCAGCGTGATGTTCCTCTGGTGGCGGGATGTGATCCATGAGGCCCGCACGCCCGGCCTGCACAAGATCGTCACCCAGATGGGCCTGCGCTACGGCATGGCCTTGTTCATCGCCTCGGAGGTGATGTTCTTCGTCTCCTTCTTCTGGAACTATTTCAACTATTTCTTCTACCCGGACAAAATGGGCACTGCCTTCGCGCCGGTCTGGCCGCCGCAAGGGGTGACGACGATCGACCCGTTCGCGATCCCGCTTTTCAATACCATGGTGCTGCTGCTCTCCGGCACCACCATCACCTGGGCGCATCACGCGCTGCTGGAAGGGGATAACAAGAATCTGGTGCGCGGGCTTGGCATCACCATCGTGCTGGGGCTGATGTTCCTCTGCGGCCAGGCTTGGGAATATACCCATTCGCCCTTCCCGTTTTATCATGGCGGCATTTTCGCCTCCTCCTTCTTCATCGCCACCGGGTTTCACGGCGCGCATGTCATCATCGGCACGTTGTTCCTCACCGTCTGCTTCTTCCGGGCGCGGGCCGGGCAGTTCACCAAGGAGCGGCATTTCGGCTTCGAGGCCGCGGCCTGGTACTGGCATTTCGTCGATGTGGTCTGGCTGTTCCTGTTTGTCTGCATCTATTATCTCGGCCGCAGCGCGGTCACGGCGGGATAGTTCTTGCGCCGGCTGATCCTGCCCGCCGCTCTGGGGCTCGCGGCCTTCTGCGCCTTCATCGCGCTGGGCGTCTGGCAGCTGCACCGGCTGAGCTGGAAAGAGGGCATCATCGCGCAGATCCGCGCCGCGCAGGTGGCCCCGCCGGTCCCGCTCGGGCCGCATCCCGGCCCGTTCGAGAAGGTTGCCGCCAGCGGGGATTGGCTGCCGGGCAAGGCGGCACTTTACGGGCAGATCGTGCATGACGGGCCGCGCGGGCCGATCTCCGGCGGCGAGCTGATCATGGCGCTGCGCCGGCCGGATGGGCAAATTCTGCTGGTGGATCTCGGCTGGGTGCCGCAGAGCGTCCCCACCCCTCTGGCCGATCCGCCCGTCCCCCCGTCCGGCTATATCCACGCCCCGATCAGCCCCGGCTGGTTCGCCCCGCCGGACAACCCCAAGGCCCAGCATTATTACACGCTGGACCCGGCGCGCATCGGCGCCGGCATGGGGCTGCACAATGTCGCCCCCTATATGCTCATCGCGCTCGGACCGCTGCCGCCGCCGGGCAGTACGGCGCCGCAGCCGGCGCAGAATTTGCCCACCCCGCCGAACAACCATTATGGATATGCGCTCACCTGGTTCGGCTTCGCCGGGGTCCTGGTGTTCGAATTCATCTTTCTCGCACGTAAAAGGCTGCTGTCGACATGAGCGCTTACGAAGCCCTGAAATCCGCCTTCAACCGCATCGCCTGCCTGGACGAAGCCAGCGCCATGCTCGGCTGGGACGCCGCCGCGATGATGCCCGAGGGCGGCGCGGCGGCGCGCGGGGAGCAGCTCGCGGTGCTGGCCGGGCTCAGCCATGAGTTTCTCTGCGCGCCTGAGGTCGGCGAGAATCTCGCCGCCGCCCAGGCCGAAGGCTGGGACGGCAAAAACCTGGCTCTGATGCGCGAGGCGCATCTGCGCGCCACCGCCTTGCCGGGCGCGCTGGTCCAGGCGCAGGTGCGCGCCGGCCGGGCCTGCGAAACCATCTGGCGCAATGCGCGCAAAGCCAGCGATTTCGAAGCCGTCCGCCCGGCTTTGGAAGAGGTGGTGAAGCTCACCCGCGAGGGCGCGGAGATCCTCGGCCAGGCGCTGGGGCTCTCGCCGTATGACGCGCTGATGAGCCAGTATCAGCGCGGCATCGATGCGGCGCAGGCCGAGGCGATTTTCACCCGTTACGAGGCCTTTCTGCGCGAGGCGCTGCCCAAGGCCGAGGCCTTGCAGGCCACCCGCCCGCAGCAGGAATTGCCCCCTGGCCCCTACCCGGAAGCGGTGCAGGCAGCGCTGGCCCGCAAGCTCGCGCAGGCGGCGGGGCTGAATTTCAACGCCGCCCGGCTGGATATCTCCGCCCACCCGTTCTGCGGCGGCACGCAAACAGATATCCGCATCACCACCCGCTATGACGAAGCCGATTTCGCCGCCGCCCTGATGGGCGTGCTGCACGAAACCGGCCATGCGCTCTATGAGCAGAACCTCCCCGCCGCCTGGGCGCGCCAGCCGGTGGGGGCCGCGGCCGGGATGGCGGTGCATGAAAGCCAGTCCCTCATCATCGAGATGCAGGCGGTGCGCTCGGATGCGTATCTGGGCTATCTCGCCCCGCTGGCCAGCGGGGCGTTCGGCAAGGAGATCACCCTGGCCGGGCTGCAACACCGCCTGCGCCGGGTGCAGCGCAGCTTCATCCGAGTCGAGGCGGATGAGATGACCTACCCGGCGCATGTGCTGCTGCGCTTTCGGCTGGAACAGCGCCTGCTCTCCGGTGCGCTGCAGGTGAAAGACCTGCCCGGCGCCTGGAATGAGGGGCTGAAAAACCTGCTCGGCATCACCCCGCCGGACGATGCGCGGGGCTGCCTGCAGGACATCCATTGGTTCGATGGCGCCATCGGCTATTTCCCCTCCTACACGCTGGGGGCGATGGCGGCGGCGCAGCTGATGGCGGCGGCGCGCGAGGCGCTGCCGGATCTGGACGGCGCGCTGGCGCAGGGCGATCTCTCGCCGCTGACCGGCTGGCTGGCGCGGCATGTGCACGCGCGCGGCGCCTCCGCCGGCTTCAATGAAATCCTGCAAGGCGCCACCGGCGAAGCTTTGAACCCGGCCTATTTCGAGGCGCATCTCACCGCCCGCTACCTCACCTGATGCTTGCCGCCGCCTCCAGCCTGCTGCGCCGGCGCGGTGCCCCCGCGCCGGTGACGCAGATCGAGCTTTTCTTCGATCTGATCTTCGTCTTCGCCGTTACCCAGATTTCGGAATTTCTGCGCACCCACCTGAATGGTTTGGGCGCGTTCCAGGGGTTGATGCTGTTCGCGGCGATGTGGTGGTGCTGGGTCTATACCAGCTGGGTGACCAACTGGATCGACCCGGAGCGCCGCCCGGTGAAGCTGCTGTTGCTGGGGTTGATGGGCTGCGCCTTGCTGCTGGCCGCGTCGCTGCCGGAGGCCTTCGCCGAACGCGGCCTTGCCTTCGCCATCGGGTTGGGCGGGCTCAATCTCGGCCGCTCTATGTTCATGCTCTGGGCGCTGCGGCGGCATGATTCGGGAAATTACCGGAATTTCCAGCGTATTTCCATTTGGCTCGGCATCGGCGCCGGGCTCTGGCTGCTGGGCGGCCTGGCCGAAGGCAGTGCCCGCATGGCGCTGTGGATCGCCGCGCTGCTGATCGATCTTTCAGGCCCCGCCAATGGATTTTACGTCCCTGGCCTCGGCCGCTCGACGACACAGGACTGGCAGGTCGATGCCCGCCACATGGCCGAGCGCTGTGCCGGCTTCGTGCTGATCGCGCTGGGGGAATCCATCACCGTCATCGGTGCGAATTTTTCCGAATTGCACTGGGGCGCGCCAACCTACCTGGCCGCATTGCTGGCGCTGCTGGCCGCCTTTGCGCTCTGGTGGATCTATTTCAACGATGCCGCCGAGCGCACCGCCCACGCCTTCGCCCATGCCCAGGATGTCGGCAGGATTGCCCGCGCCGCCTACACCTACGCGCACGGGCTGCTGGTGGCGGCGATCATCGTCGTCGCGGCCGGCGATGCGTTTCTGCTGGAGGCGCCGTTACATGCGCCGACAATGGGGCAGGGGCTGATGCTGCTTGGCGGCCCTGCCGCCTTCCTGCTCGGCAATGGCATTTTCCGCCGCATGCTGCATCCGCGCTTCCCGCCCTCGCATCTCTACGGGTTGGGCGGCATGGCGGTGCTGGCGCTGGTTTCGCCTTTTGCCTCGCTCTGGCTGCTCGGCGCGCTGGTGCTGGCCGTGCTGCTCGCCGTCATTCTCATCTCCAACAAGCTGGTGCGCACGCCATGAGCACGATCTTCGCGCCGATCACCGGGCGCGGCGGCGCCATCTCCACGCTGCGCCTCTCCGGTCCGGACACGTTCAAAATCACCCAGGCACTGGCAGGCACTTTACCGCCACCACGGCAGGCGGCGCTGCGCAAATTGCGCCAGGGCGGCGCGCTGCTGGACGAAGCGCTGCTGGTCACCTTCCCCGGCCCGCGCAGCTTCACCGGCGAGGATGTCGCGGAACTCTCTTTGCATGGCGGCCGCGCCGTGCTGGCGGCGGTGAGTGCCGCGTTGGTTGCACTCGGCGCCCGCCCGGCCGAGCCCGGCGAATTCTCCCGCCGCGCCTTCGAGCATGGCCGCATGGATTTGTTGCAGGCGGAAGCGATGGCCGATCTCATCGCCGCTGAAACCGAGGCGCAGCGCCGCCAGGCGCTGGAGGCCGGGCTGCACGACCAGGCCGCCGATTGGCGCGAGCGGCTGCGCCAGATCATCGCCCGCCAGGAAGCCCTGATCGACTTCCCGGATGAAGATTTGCCGCCCGAGGTGGAAGCCAATCTCCTTGCCGGCATCAGCGATCTTCGCAATGAGATGCAGGCCGGCCTGCACGCCGCCCCGGCCGCAACGCGGCTGCGTGAGGGGCTGGAATTCGTCATTCTCGGCGCGCCGAATGCCGGCAAATCCACGCTGCTGAACGCGCTGGCCGGCGAAGATGTCGCCATCGTTTCGGACATTCCCGGCACCACCCGCGATGCGCTGGGGGTGCGGGTGGATCTCGGCGGCGTGCCGGTGCACCTGACCGACACCGCCGGGGTGCGCGAAACGCAGGACGCGATCGAGGCCGAAGGCGTGCGCCGTGCCAAAGCCAAGGCGGGCGCTGCGGATTTTGTCATCCTCGTAGCGCCGCCCGGGGCGGAGTTTGCCGAGGCCCCGCCCGGTGCCGCGGTGCTGCGCCTGCGCACCAAGGCGGACCTTGCTGAAAACCCAGACGAATTCTGCATCTCCGCCAAAACCGGGGCGGGCATGGCGGCGTTGCGCGCCCGCCTCGCCGAGGAAGCCGCCGCGCTGACCGACCGCCAGGGCGCAATCGCCCTGGCCCGGCCCCGGCAGATCGCCTGTGTGCGCGATGTGGTGCAGGCGCTGGATATGGCGCTGGCGCTGGCGGAACCGGAATTGCGTGGGGAGGAGCTGCGCACGGCGGCCTCGGCGCTGGCGCGGCTGGCGGGCGGGATCGGGGTTGAGGAGATACTCGACGCGGTGTTCTCGGGGTTTTGTATCGGGAAGTAGCCGGGCAGCGATCGAATAAAGTCCCCACAGACGTTGGGGGGGACAACGCCGTTGCCACCCCCCCAAACGTTTTTCGCCGCTTTTTTGAAAAAAAGCGGCCCCTCCGGCGGCTTTCCACCGCTGCTGCGCAGCGGCAAAACCTTGGCCGCCTACGCCCCCAAAAACTTTTGCTAATTAAAGCGGGTTTTTCCCCAGCGCCGCCAACCCGGCCCAGCTCGTCGCACTCAGCGAGGGCCGGCGGTAATAGTTGAAATCCGCCTCCGGCACGCCCTTCTGCAGGGAGGGCCCAATTTTCAGCCCCGTCCCCAGAACCGGCGCCACCGTCGCGTACACATAGCCCTGCGGCGACAAATTCTCCGCCACCGTCTGCAAAAATGCCGAAGCCCGCGCATCCCCCAGCCGCTTCAGCGCCAGCGCCGCGAACGCCGTGCCCTCCAGCCAGATCCCGTCCGAGGCGCTGGAAAACCCGATGCCATCGCCATGCTGCAACGCGTCCACCGCCGCCTGCGCGCTCGCTCCGTCGCCAATCCCGGCCAGATACGGCCAGATCCCGGCATCCGCCGCCAGCATCGCCCCCGGCTTGCCATCCGGCGCCAGCCCGGTCTTGAACAGATGCGCCTTCGCATCATAGGCCGCCTTCACAAATGCCCTGGCATGGGCAGCATCTTCCGCCCGGCCCAGCCGCGAGAAGGCCACCGCCAGATCGAGATTCTGCTCCGTGCTCTCCCAGGTGAGTTTCTGCTGCGCCTGATCGAACCCGTAAAACCCGCCATAATAGCCAAGCGGGGCGCGCAGCCTCTCATCCAGGAAATTCCCGGCCTTGTTCGCGGGCTGCACCATGCCCAGCGCCTGCCAGAGCAGCATCGCCCAGGCCACCGGCCCGGTATCGGTGCCGACCTGATACGGGTCCTCGTCCCACTGATTGGTCTTTTTGTTCCAGAAACCGGGCAGCTTCGCCGGGCTGGTCATCACCCCGGCGGCATAGCCGTTGCGCAATCGGCCATCGTGAAATGTCCGGTCATGCGCCTGCGCCATCGCCAAAGCCTGGCCGATGCGCAGCGCCTCATCCTGATGCCCCGCCGCGATCAGCAGCAGCCCGGCCAGCGCATTGTCGTAAACATAGGCGGCATTGGCCTGGGTCAGGTCGAAATCATCCGCCTTCGGCCCGGTCTCCACCAGATAGGAATTCAGCAGCACCGGGCCATCACCCAGTGCCGCCATCTGCCCGCGCACCGCCTGCACCAGCCGGCTGGCCAGATCCGGCGCTGCCCGCGCCAAGGCGGGCAGCGCCAAAGCCCCCGCGCAAACCGCGCGGCGTGTCAGCTTAGTCAAGGATTTCGGCGAGCAGCTCGGTGGTGTGACCATTGGCGATGGTCGCCGCGCGGGCATCGTAATGCACCCCGCCAACGCGCGCGAAGGCGTGCTGCACCTCGGGGAACACGAAAGCGTCCACCCACTCATTGCCCTCCAGCCCCTCGATCAGCTTCTCCCGCCCCTCGGCCGGGAAGAACTCATCCTCATCGGCGATATGCAGCATCAGCGGCGCCTGGATGCGGTCGAATTCCGGCAGCAGGCTGTCCAGCCCGACACCGTAATAGGACACATTCACGTCCGAATCGGAGCGCGTCGCCATCATCACCGCCAGGCGCCCGCCGAGGCAGAAACCGATGGTGCCGGCATTGCCATTGCAGCCCGGCAGCTCACGCGCCTCGGCCAGGGTGGTCTTCAGATCCTCGATGCCCTTGTCCTGGTCGAAGCGGTTCATCAGGTCGAACGCCTTCTGCCATTCCGCGTCGCTCTTGTCGGAGATATTCACCCCCGGCTCCAGCCGCCAGAACAGATCCGGGGCGATGGTGATGAAGCCCTGCTCGGCAAGCGATGCAGCCGTCTCGCGCAGGCTGTCATTGACCCCGAAAATCTCCTGGATCACCACCACCGCGCCGGCTTCCTTGCCGGCCTTGAGCCCCTTGGGCTCCCAGACGAAGGCCGAAAATTCGCCGCTCTGATCCGCCGCCTTCAGTTTGATCTCGCGCATTCTGCTCTCCGTTTTTTTGATGTCGTCCGGCCGGAATGGCCGGTCGGGGGGGAGTGTAGAAGAAGCGCGGGGAAGGCGCAAAAGCGCTTTGATGAACAAAAATTGCAATTGATAATCATTGTTAATTGTGCGAGGGTCAGGCATAGGAGGTGCAGCCATGACCCTGTTGCAAGCTGAGCCGGGTTTGAGCCGGGCGGAACGTGTGGCCTTGTGCGCATTGCGCCGGGCGGTGGGGGGGCAGGCGGGGGCGGCCAGTCTGGTCTGCCCGTTCGGGCTGGGGCGCGATCAGGCGCAGATCCATCGCGCCTTGCTGGCGGTCTGGCAGGGGCGGCAGGCGGAGTGCGCGCGGGCCTTGCCGCTGCGCCCGCCCGGCGGGTTTGCTGTCACCAAGCTGGAACGCCGGCTGCTGCGCGCGGTGGCGGCGGCGCAGAACGAAGCCTTCTGGCTGCTGGATAATTATCTCTATCGCATCGCGCTGGAGCCCGCCCAGCGCGCCCGGCTGGTGGCGGCATTGGAAGCGCTGGCGGCGGCGCTGGCGGTGCATGGCTATTGGCTGGAGGCGCCGCGTGAAACCCCGCCGCTCGCCGCCTCCGCCATGCGGGTGGCCAGCCAGCGCGGGCTGGATCTCGCCACCGCCCAGGTCGCCTGGCCGTAAAGCCCGCCTTCAGGCGGCTTGGGCCTGGCCCAGCGCCTGGCGCAACGCTGCTGGCAGCTGCCGGGCGGATTTCACCCGCGGCAGATTCATTTCCTGAATCGGCGACATCGCCGCCTGCGGGCCGCGCGCCGCCCAGTTATTAAAGGCCAGCCGGTCGATATGATCGACGAAGCTTTCCGAAGCCGCACCTTCGGCCAGCACCAGCGTATGTTCGGCCAGCTCCAGATGGTAATAGGTGAAGCGCTCCGGCATCTGCGCCTCACGCTGGATGCTGCCGCCATTCACCATCGCCCCGGCCTGCACCAGCACCCCGCCAAGCAGAAACGCATGGTCGGGCGAGCAGCGCAGATCCCGCCGTGGCAGCCCATTCCCCAGCGCGCCGGCGCGGATGCGCACCGGGCCGACACGGATCGGGTCGGCGAAGGCGCGGACAATCTGCTGCTCGCCCAGCCAGCGCAGCGGCATCAGCCGGCCATCGGCGCAGCGGATCAGATCGCCCGGGCGCAGGCTCTCCACCGGCTTTTCCCCGTCATGTGTCTCAATCAGCGTTCCGGCCATGAAGCAGACGGCCTGGCCCGTGGCGAGATCCCATTGATAGGGCGAGCTGGCGCCGGTCGTGTCATGATGCGCCGTGCCGGACGCGCCCCGGCCGAGGCTGTTGGAGTGGCTGCTGCTGGGGGTGACGAAATACCAGAGCCCGGCCCCGCCTGGCAGCGTGTTCGCGATAAAGCCGCTGACGCCGTCGATCGTGGCGGTGCCGTAATAGTAGCTCGGGAGGCTGAAATCGCCGATGTTCAGCTTGAAGCCTTCGCCGGTGATCGCGGTGTTGACGTCACCCAGCAGGTTGGCGAGGGCGCCGGTGGCGGTTGAGGTGACACTCACCGCGATATGCAGGGGGGAGAGAATGCTGGCGGTGGCGCTGCCGCCGCTCCCCGGGGTGAGCGCGATCGCATAGGCGGTCATGCCGGTTTCCGTGACTCCGCCCTTGCCGGAGCCGTCGCCATCCCCGTCCCCAAAGCCGGGCCATGTCCAGCTCCCCGGCGCGCAACCGAACCAATTGCTTGGCCAGGATGAATCGTCAAAATTTTGATAAATTGAGCCCGTTTGTAGGTTCGCCATAAAAACCTCTCTTGTTCTCAAAATTAGGTAAATTTTGAGTCAAAGTAAAATTTGAGAGACATATTTAGGGCAAATTTTGAGCAGGCGATGTTAAAAAAATAATAGATGTGTCACAAAATAAATCGCCTGACTCCGCGTTGGCGGTGTCAGGCGATTTGGTCGGCGCGTTAAATTTACTTACGCAACCTGCTGCTGCGGCGGTGCCGGGGCGCGGGGCGCCAGGCTGAGCCTTTCCGGCTCAGCCGCCACAACCCTCAGATGTAATGCTCGGCCAGCGGCGCGAAGCCGTTGAAGTTCTGGCTGGCATAGCTGGTCACGTAGGCGCCGGCGTCGTGGATCAAAACCCGGTCGCCGGACTGCAGATCGAGGGGGAGGCTGAAGGATGTCTTTTCATACATGACATCGACGCCGTCGCAGGACGGGCCGGCCAGCACCACCGGGCCGGTGGGGCCATTGCCGGCGGTGATGCGATAGCGGATCGCCTCGCCCTCGGTCTCCGCCAGCCCGCCATAGCGGCCAATATCCAGATACACCCAGCGCCGCTCATCCTGCGGCATGCGCCGGCAGACCAGCACCGCCTCTGCCGCCACCACCCCGGCATTGCCGACCATGGCGCGGCCCGGCTCGATCAGGATGTCCGGAATATCATTGCCGAAATGCGCGACCATGCTGTTCATGATGGCATCACCAAAGGCATCCGCCTCGGGCACGTCTTCCTGGTAGCGCACCGGAAAGCCGCCGCCGAGATTGAGCATCCGCATCGGCAGCCCAGCCGCCTTCAGGTCGGTGAACAGCATCGCGACTTCCGCGATCGCCAGCTCATAAGCCAGCGTGCCGGTCTGCTGCGAGCCGACATGAAAGGAGAGTCCGTGCGGCACCAGCCCCAGGGCCGGGGCGGCCAGCATCAGCTCCTTGGCCTTTTCCAGCGTGGTGCCGAATTTCTTCGAGAGCGGCCATTCCGCGCCGATATTATTCACCGCCAGCCGGCAATAGATCTTTGCGCCTGGCGCGTGCTGGGCGATCTTCTCCAGCTCCTCGCGGCTGTCGAAGGCATAGAGCGGCACCCCAGCCTTGTAGGCCGCCTGAATGGCGGAGGGCTTCTTCACCGTATTGCCGAAAGAAATCGCCGCAGGCGCGGCCCCAGCCTCCAGGCAGGACTGGATTTCGGGCCAGGAGGCGGCATCGAAGCAGGACCCCGCATCAGCCAGCAGCCGCAGGATCGCGGGCGCTGGATTGGCCTTCACGGCGTAATAGATCGAAGCCGCCGGCAAAGCCGCGCGAAGCCGGGCATAATTCTCCGCCACCTGGTCCAAATCGAGCACCAGGCACGGCGTCGCGGGCTGCGACGCCAGAAAGGAAGCGAGTTTGGGGGTCATGGCCCTCAAGTCCTTCTCTCAAATGCCCGCCTGTTCACGCGGCGGGGCAGGGTTATCGAAACGGTCGAACGAACCAGCCGACTTCCAGGTCGCCGGAGGGCTTCCCAGTCGTGCTGCCAGAACGCTTGACGCCGTTGCGTAACCGGAGAGCCGGCAGAGGCACGTACGTTGCTGCGTGAGCGCGCATTAGAGCCAACGGCCCAGGGGGGCAAGCGTTTTTTTCAGGGCCCGGACTGTTGCGGTTCAGGCCCGAATTGTCACGTATTGCAACCTCATCTGCCCAAAGCCCCAGCGGATCGCTATTGTAACAGCCATGGACACCCTGCCGCACATACTCGTCGTCGATGACGACCGTGAAATCCGCGATCTGCTGGCGAAATTCCTGGAACGCCAGCGTCTGCGCGTGACCGCCGCGCGCGATGGGAAGGAGGCCCGGCGCGCCTTCCTCAACGGCCATTACCAGCTGGTGGTGCTGGACCTGATGCTCCCCGGCGAGGGCGGGCTGGAGCTGGCGCGCTGGTTCCGCGCCGAGACCAACGTGCCGATCATCATGCTCACCGCGATGGCCGATGAGACCGACCGGATCATCGGGCTGGAGCTGGGGGCGGATGATTATGTCACCAAGCCCTTCAACCCGCGTGAGCTGCTGGCGCGCATCCGCGCGGTGCTGCGCCGCACTGCCGAGGCGGAGGACCGCGCCGCCGACCAGACCGCGAAAACCTACCAATTCGCGGGCTGGGTGCTGGAGACCGCGCGCCGGCGCCTGCTGGACCCGAGCGGCACCGAGGTCGCGATCACCGGTGGCGAGTATGATCTGCTGGTCGCCCTGCTGGACCGGCCGAACCGGGTGCTGACCCGTGACATGCTGCTGGATCTGCTGCGCGGCCGCCAGGCCGGGCCGTTCGACCGGGCGATCGATGTCGCGGTCTCGCGCCTGCGCCGCAAGCTGGAGGATGACGGGCGCAACGCCCAGCTGATCAAGACCGTGCGCGGCGGCGGCTACGTGCTCTCCACCCCCGTCGAGCGGCTTTGATCTTTCGGCGGCTGAGATTGGGCTGTTTCAGGACGCGCCTGCTGCCGCACAGCCTGGCGCGGCGGACGATTCTGTTCCTGCTGGTCGGCTTCGCGCTGATCCAGATGCTGGGGCTGCTGGTGCATACGGTGAACCAGATCAATCTGCAGCGCCTGGTCGAGGAGCAGGAATTCGCCACCCGGGCGGCGATCATCTATCGCCATATCGCCCTGGCGCAGCCGGATAACCGCGCCCTCGTGGCGGCCCGCGAGCCGGTGCCCAAGGGCGACACGGTCAGCCTGACCATGGTGCCGCCCAACCAGGGCACGCTGCCGATGCCGCTGCCGATGGCCGAGGCGGTGCGCGCCGGCATCTTCACCTATGGCATCCCGCGCCCTATCCATCCGCGCGGCATCGTGCTGCGGATCATCCCGCATCCGCTGCGGCTGATGGTCAGTTTCGGCCTGCCGGACGGGCTGTTCTTCCCGCCGCTGCCCCCGCCCGATGCCGGCCCGCCCGATCACGCGCAACCGCCAGATGGCTTCCCTGACGGCCCGCCGCCCTTCGCCTTTCCCTCGCCGGACGAGCTGATGCCGCCTTTGATGTGGCTGACGGTGACGACCGAGCTGCATCCCCCCGCCCCTTGGCGCTCGCCGGACTTCGCCACCGCCTTCATCGTGATGATGCTGCTGGGCGGCATGATGATCACGCTGGCGGTGCGGCAATTGCTGGTGCCGGTGAAAACCCTGGCCCGCGCCGCCGAATTGTTCGGGCGCGACGTGGTCAATGCCCAGCCTTTGCCCGAGACTGGGCCGGAGGAGATCGCCACCGCGGCGCGCGCCTTCAACACCATGGCGGCGCGCATCCGCCGCTTCGTCGAGGACCGCACCTTCCTGCTCACCGCCATCGGCCATGATCTGCGCACCCCGATCACCAGGCTGAAATTGCGCGCGGAATATATGGAGGATGACGAGCAGCGGGCGAAAATGCTGGCCGATCTCGACGAGATGGAGGCGATGGTCGCCGCCACTTTGGCCTTCGGCAAGGACATCACCACCACCGAGCCGCTGGCCCGGCTGGATCTGGCAAGCCTTTTACGCACGCTGGTGGACGAGGCGGGGGATCTCGACCCCGAGCGTGCCGAGACGGTGGATTATCAGGGCCCGCTGCATCTGCCCATCAACGCAAGGCCGTTGGCGCTGAAGCGCGCGCTGAGCAATCTCATCACCAACGCGCTGAAATATGGCGACGCGGCGCGGGTGCGGCTGCACCCGCCGGTGAAGGGCACGCTGCGCATCGAGATCGAGGATGACGGGCCGGGGATTCCGGTGGCGGAGATGGAGCGCGTCTTCGAGCCCTTCCACCGGCTGGAGACCAGCCGCAACCGCGAGACCGGCGGTTCCGGGCTCGGCATGTCGATTGCCCGCAACATCATCCGTGCCCATGGCGGGGACATCGCCCTGGCCAATCTGGCGCAGGGGCTGCGGGTGAGCGTGACCCTGCCGGTTTGAAAGTTTTGGGGCTGTCCCAGATAAGTTTCCGGCTCATACCTTCAACGCCTTGAAGGATCACCATTATCTCGATCATTGCAGGGTTTCGCCTTTTGCCCGTGGCGTCAAGGGGTTTACTCGCCTTCGGCGACGCGCGGCGAAGCCGCGCGCCCTTGACGCCACGGGCAAAAGGCGAAGAGACTCGGGATCGACATCATGGCCAGATGAATGAAGATCTGGGACAGACCGCAAAGTTTTTGCGGGTTTTGAAAAAATCCAGGGTCAGACGAAAAGCTTGGTGGCCTTGAATTCCGCCCAGGCGGCGTTCAGCGCCCGGGGCTCGCCCAGGGCGGCATGTGCGGTCCAGCCGAGCACGATGCCCAGAGCCCGCAGCGCCTCCGGCGTGCCGCCCTGCAACCGCGTGGCCAGCCCTTCGGCGGTCGCCATGTCGTTGAGCTTGCCCAGCTCCTCCTGCAACGCCGCGGCGGCGCGGTTGAAGTTTCGCACCTTGCCCTTCTGCGCGCACAGCCCGCCGAAAAACTCAGCCGCATAGCGCAGTTTTTTCAACTCGATGCGCACCAGATGGCGGTCATGCCCCGGCAGCGCCGCCAGATGGCGCCCGCGCTTGCGCAGCTTGCGATGCAAACGCTGCAAGCAGATGGCGCCGAAATCGCTGGCCGGGGCTGCCAGTTGCGCCAGCGCCTCCACGGGCAGGCCGCCGCGCCAGCCGCGCCTGGCGATGAAGGCCTCGGCGGTGATGATGAAGCGCGTCGTCGCCGGATCATCCAGCAGCGCGCGCACGGCATCATAGCCGGCGGCGCGATGGGTCCGGCATTGCGCCTCCAGCGCCGCGAAGCCGCGCTCCTGCGGGAAGGCATTGGCCGGCCCGTCTTGCAGCATGGCGATGAACACGTCCCAATTGCGCGCCTCGCCCATGGCGTTGGCGATGCGCTTGGCCTCCTCGCGCAGCAGCAGAAACTCCCCACATGGCAGCGCCCGGTTGAACAGCCCCAGCGCCGAGCGCAGCCGGCGCATGGCCACCCGCATCTGATGCACCGCCCCCACCTGGTCTCCATGCGCGAACACCGCCCAGTTGGCGCGGAACTGGTTGAGGCAGGATTTTATGATGTCATGCACCGCCTCATCCAGGCAGGGCGCCCCCTCCAGCGCCCCGGCAGCCTTTTGCGGCTTCAGCATCGGCCCGCCAGCCAGGCGCACGGCGCGCGGGCCGGGGAATTCCGGTTGCAGGGTCAGCGCCGCCTGCCCGGCCAGCGCCAGCGCGGCATCGGCCAGGGCGGTGGCCGGGCCGCAGAGTTCAACCTCCGCCAGGGCGATCTTCCCCCCCTCGGCGCTGAGCTGCCCGGCCTCGAAACAGAGCGTGGCCCCGGCGAAGCTGCGCGTGGTCTGGCGCAGCGTGGCGCCGGCAATCTCATAAAGCGGCGCATCCTGCAGCAGCGCGGTCAGGCTGGCCTGCCAGGCCGGGCCGAAGGCGCTCAAATCCGGGTCTTCGCCGCTCTGCGCCGCGTCCAGCCGCACCCCATCATGCAGCAGGCTGAACCGCATCCCGCGCCCCGCCTTGCGCCAGCTCAGCGTCACCCCCGCCCGCGCCAGAGCGAAATCTTCCGTATCCAGATAGCGCTCCTGCAGCCGCTTCGCCCGCGTCGGCGGGCCGAAGAGCGGGCTCTGCTCCAGCGCCTTCAGCTGCGCCGGCACCAGGGCAAAGCGCCATGTCCGGATCACAGTCTGCTCGATTTCCGCTTCCGCCACCGGCGTCTCCGGCGTCAGGGCCTCGCCCGTCACAATCGCGTCCATGCCGCAACGATACCGTGGCGGCCGCCCCCGAGTCGAGCCGAAGAAATGTGAAGATTGCCGTAGCGCGCGAGGGGCTGACGCCCACGCGCGCTCCTCATGTTTTGGCGAGCCATTTCATGTGTTTGTTCTGCCGCTGCCGCGTCAATCCAAACATATATGGCTCTAAGCCAGGGCGTATTCGGCTTCCGGCGTGTAGGTCGGCTGGTCCTTGCCCAGGAAGGAGGAGAACAAGGTCACGTTATCGGCGCGGATCGGCGCCGAGCGGTACAGATTATTCGCCTGCACGAAGCTGGTCAGCGCGGGCGTCACCCCCATATCCATCCGCGCCAGCGTCACATGCGGGGTAAAGCGCCGCTTCTCCGGCGCCAGCCCGACGCGATGCAAAGCCGTCTCCACCTTCGCTTGCAGCCGCGCCAGATGCTCATTGCGCTCCACCCCGGCATAGAGCGTGTTCACCCGGCCATTCTTCTCGAACCAGCCGAGCCCGGAGAGGGAGAAGGTAAACCCGCGTCCGCGCAGCGCGCTCAGCGCCATGTCGATCTCCTCGGCCTGCAGCCGGTTGGCCTCGCCGATGAAGCGCAAAGTGAGGTGGAAATTATCCTCCGGCACCCAACGCGCGCCGGGCAGATTACAGGAAAGCTCGCTGAGATCTTCCTTGACCTCCCAGGGGAGGTCGAGTGCGACGAACAGGCGCATGGCTTGCCCTTTCTTCAAAAATTCAGCGAATCCGCAGCTCAAAGACTGCCCGATCCACGACGCGATGGTCAAATTTTTATATGGGCGCGCAAACCAGCTTCAGCCAGGCGGCTGCTTTATCAGACAGATAAGGCGAGAGGCTGGCTTGCACCCGCGCGTGATACGCATTGAGCCAGGCCAGCGCCTCCGCCGGCAGACGCGCCGAATCGATCAGCGCACGATCAAACGGCACCAGGGTCAGCGTCTCGAAGCGCAGGAATTGCGTCTTCGCTGCGGGAAGCTCCGCCTTCTGTACCAGCAACAGATTTTCCATGCGGATGCCGTAGGCGCCGGGCAGATAATAGCCCGGCTCGTCGGAGAGGATCATCCCCTCCGCCAGCGCCACCGGCCGCGCCGCGCGCGAAATGCTCGCCGGCCCCTCATGCACCGAGAGATAGGCCCCCACCCCGTGCCCGGTGCCATGGTCGTAATCCAGCCCGGCGCGCCACAACTCCTGCCTGGCCAGCGCATCCAGATGCGCCCCCGCCACCCCTTCCGGAAACACCGCCCGGGCCAGGGCGATGGTGCCGGCCAGCACCGCCGTCACATGCGCCTTCACCGCATCCGGCGCGGGGCCGGGGCCGGTCCAGATGGTGCGGGTGATGTCGGTGGTGCCATCCAGATACTGGCCGCCACTATCGATCAGATAGACCTCATCCGGCTTGATCGCCCGGTTGCTGGCCTCGTCCACCCGGTAATGGATGATGGCGCCATTCTCCCCGGCGCCGGAAATCGCCGGAAAGCTCTCGCCCCGGAATTTGTCTTGCGCGGCGCGGCAGGCCAGCAGCCGGGATGCGGCGCTCATCTCGGTCTCCTTGCCGGTGGGCAGCGCCTCAGCCGCCCAGGCCAGGAATTCCACCATCGCCACGCCATCGCGCAGATGCGCGGCGCGCGCCCCCGCCTTCTCGGCCGCATTCTTCCGCGCCTTGGGCAGCGCCACCGGGTCTGGCCCGGGCGCGATCACCGCCCGCGCCTCGCGCAGCGCATCCGCGAACCAGGCTGGCTGACTCGCCGGATCATAGCGCACCACGCGGCCTTCCAGCGTCGCGATCGCCCCCGGCAGCGCCTCGGGTGCCGCGATGAACACTTGCGGGCCGAGATGGGCGCGCAATTCCGGCGTGATCTTCTCCGGCGCCATGAACAGTCCGGCGGTGCCGTCCTTGTGCAGCAGCGCATAACCCAGCGCGAAGGGGCAGAATTCCAGATCCGTGCCGCGAATATTGAACAGCCAGGCCAGCGAGGCGCCATCGCTCAGCACCGCGCTATCTTGCCCGGCCGCCTGCAGCGCCGCCCCCAGCCGATGCCGCTTTGCCTCGCTGCTCTCCCCGGCCAGCGCCTCCGGGTAAGGATAGGCCGGCGCCAGCGGCGGGGCAGGGCGGTCCGTCCAGATTATGTCGATGAGATTGGGCGAGAGCGGCACCATCTCCACCCCGGTAAAGCGCCCCAGCGCCTCGGCGCTGATCGTCCACGGGTCATAGCCGATCCGCCCGCCCGGTGCTGCCTCGGCCAGCCAAGCCTCGGGCTTGTCCTCGATAATGTGCCGCCGCTCCCAGGCGCTGGCATCGGTCTCCTGCTCCAACTGCAAGGTATAGCGGCCATCCGAAAACACGGCAGCTCGCGCGCCCAGCACAATCGCCAGCCCCGCCGAGCCTGTGAAGCCGGAGATGAAAGCCAGCCTCTCCCCACAGGGCGGGACATATTCACCCAGATATTCATCGGATCGTGGAATCAAATATCCATCCAGCCCGTGTTGGCGACATGAAGCGCGTAAGGCGGCGAGGCGTGTGTTATGTTCTGAAGACATGAGTAATCCCGTTGCTATGCTTCCAACGCAGGCCTGACTCGGCGTTCGCACCTGCACAAAAATTCCGCGAAATGCCCTATATGATGCCTCGAAACGGCGACGAACTGGTCGTTTCCGGAACGCAGCTGGCTCATCCCGAACCGGCCGTTCCATCAGAGAATAGGTGAATCATGTCGACGACTATCCATAACCGTACCACCCTGGGCAAGCTCGGGTCGCTGGTGATCTCGCGCGAGGCTCCTGTCGCCGCCGAGAGCAAGACGGGTGGGCTGCGCCGCTGGTTCAAGGCCTGGCAGGCCCGCCGCGCTGTCGCGAGCGAGCTCTACGCCATGAATGAGCGTGACCTGAATGATATCGGCATCTCCCGCGCCGATATCCCGACCATCCTGCGGACGGTCCGGTAACAACACGCTCCCCTTGGAGCTGGTACAATCAAGGCCCCTCGCGGGGCCTTTTTTGTGTCGCCGGCATGGGGTAGCCCCCGGCGTTTTCGCCGCTTTTTTGTAAAAAAGCGGCACCAAAAAACTTTTGATAGTTTAGAGCAATTTCAAAACTTAGAGCATCAAGCTAAAAGCTTGATGCTCTAAGTGCCTTATTCCGCCGCCATCGCGTGGCCTGGGTCCACCATGTCCATCGCCCGGTGGAAATCCACCGAGAGCAGCCGCGAAACCCCGCGCTCCTGCATCGTCACCCCGTAAAGCCGGTCCATCCGCGCCATGGTCAGATGATGATGCGTCACCACCAGGAACCTGGTCCCGGTCTCGCGCACCATATCCTCCAGCAGATTGCAGAACCGCTCCACATTCGCATCATCGAGCGGCGCGTCCACCTCATCGAGCACCGAAATCGGCGCCGGATTGCATTTGAACACCGCGAAGATCAGCGACAACGCCGTCAGCGCCTGCTCTCCACCCGAGAGCAAGGACAGCGTCGAGAGCTTCTTGCCCGGCGGCTGCGCGAAAATCTCCAGCCCCGCCTCCAGCGGGTCATCCGACCCCACCAGCGCCAGATGCGCCTTGCCGCCGCCGAACATGCGCGCGAACAGCCCCTGGAAATGCTTATCCACTTCGGCGAAGACGGTATTCAGCCGCTCCCGCCCCTCGCGGTTCAAATGCCCGATCGAGCCGCGCAATTTGGCGATGGCGGAGGTGATCTCGTCGCGCTCCTTGTCGATGGTGGCGATCGCGGCTTCCGCCTCATTCACCTCGATCTCGGCGCGCAGATTGACCGCCCCCATCTCCTCGCGCTCGCGCTGCAGCCGTTCCCAGCGCTTGCGGGCCTTGTCCTCCACCTCGGCATTCAAAACTTCCGGCGGTTCCGGCAGTTCAGGGTTGGCGCCCAGACGCTCCAGAATCCGCTCCGCCACCGTGCCCCAGGCATGGTTGGCGGCGGTGATGTTGCCTTCCTCACGAGCCCGGGCTTCGCGCGCCGCGGCCAGCTCGGACTCAGCCGCGCGGGCCAGGCGCATCGCGCCCTCATTGGCGTTCAACGCCTCCTGCAAGGCCTTGGCGGCGACGCGATGGGCTGTTTCAGCCCCCTGCAACGCCTCCTGCGCCTCTTTATGCGCGGTCTGCGCCTGCTCAGGCGCCGCATTCAGGCTCTCCAGCCCACTCTGCGCCTCGGTCAACCGGGCGGTGAGGTCTTTCAGCCGGTCGCTCGCATCGCGGCCACGCTCGCGCCAGCCTTCCAGCTCGCGGGTCAGGCTTTGCAAACGCTGGCCGCGCTGGGTCTCGGCATTGCGCAGCGCCAGCAGCCGGGCGCGGGCGGCACTCTCCGCCTGGCGCGCCTCGTTCAGCGCGTTGCGGGCCTGTTCCACCGCCAGCCTCGCCGCATTCACATCCGGCAACGCCGCATGGGTTTCGCGCAATTTCGCCAGAGCCGCCTCGGCCTCCTGCGCCTCGCTGCCCGCCTGCTCGGCCTGGGCGGCGGCGGCGGCGGCGCGGGAGGCGCCGCGCTCAGCCTCGGCGGTCAGCCGGATCGCCTCGTTGCGGGCCTTGTCGAAACGCTGCTCCGCCAGCCGGCGCGCCTCGCGCGCGGCGGTTTCGGCGGCACGATGCGCCTCGCGGGTCTTTGCTTCATTGGCGCGGGCCTCGCGCTCGGTCGCCTCGGCCTTCACCCGCTCATCGCGCGCCAGCTGCGCGGCTTCGCGGGCCACGGCGCGCTCGCGCTCCAGCTCGGTCAGACGGTTGCGCTGCTTCAGCCGCACCGCCGCCTCGGAGGCCGCCCCGGCGCGGACAATATACCCATCCCAGCGCCACAACGCGCCCTCGCGCGAGACCAGAATCTGCCCCGGCGTCAGGTTCGGCTGATAGAGATCCCCGGTCTCGCCCTCCGGCAGCAGCAGAATATGCGAGAAAGCCCGCTTCAGCGCCTCCGGCCCCTGCGCCAGCTCGGCGAAGCTCTGCAGCTTGCCGGTCGTGCTCTCCAGCGCCGGCAGCGCGCGCCAATGCCGCGCCGCGGTGAGGTCCGCCGAGGCCGATAATTCCTCCCGCAACGCCGCGCCCAAGGCCGCTTCCAGCCCTGGCGGCACGGTGATCTGATCCAGGATCGGCTGGCTCTCCCGCCCGAATTTCTGCGCCAGCAACGCCGCCAGCGCGTCATATTCGGTGCCCACCTTGGTCGCCGTGGCTTCCAGCGAGGCGGCGCGCGAGCGTGCCCCGGCCAGCTCGGCTTCCGCAACCGTCCGCGCCTCGGCGGCCTCGGCCTCCGCCTTCACCTTCGCCGCCTCGGCTTCGGTGACCGCCTCGCGCGCTCCGGCCAGAGCCGCCTCGGCATCGGCGCGCTCCGTCTCCGCCGCCGCCACCCGCTCGGGCGGGATCAGCGTCGCGGCGATCTTGTCATGCTCGGCCTTGGTCTCGGCCGCGCGCTGGCCCAGCCGACGGGCCCGGCTCTCGGCTTCCTGCAGAGCGCGGCGGGCGGCATCCGCCTCAGCGGCCAGACGGGCGGCATATTCGGTGGCCTTGGTGGCAGCCGCCTCGGCGGCGCGCATCGTCTCCAACGCCGCCTCGGCCTCATCCGCGGCCTGATCGATCGCCGCCGGCGCGGCGCTGGTTTCCTGCTGCAGCACCTCCTGCTCGGCGACCAGACGCGCCTGCGCCGCCTGCGCATCCGCCACCAGCTTTTCCGCATGGCCATGGTCGCGGCGCAGCGCCTCCAGCCGGGCCTTGGCGTCGTTCAGCGCGGCGCGGGCGCGGGCTTCCTGCTCCTTCACCTGCTCCAGCCCGATGCGCGCGCGCTCCAGCACCGTCCGCGCCTGCGCCTCCGCCTCACGCAGCGCCGGCAGATTGGTGTCGGCCGCCTCGGCCTGGGCCGCGCTTTCCGCGGCCTTCGCAGCCGCCGCCACCACCCGCGCCTCGGCGGCGGCGAAAGCGGCCTGCGCCGTCTCCCGCGCCTTCACCGAAATCGCCCGCTGAATGGACAGCAGCTCCGCCTCGGCGGCACGGATATTGCCCGAAAGCCCCTTATAGCGCGTCGCCTGCCGTGCCTGCTTGCGCAGCTCACCTAGCCGCGCCTCCAGCTGGCCTTTCAGATCATCGGCGCGCAGCAGATTCTGCTCCGCCCCTTTCAGCTTCAGCTCCGCCTCGTGCCGCCTGGCATGCAGCCCGGTGATGCCCGCCGCCTCTTCCAGCAGCGCCCGGCGCTCCTCCGGCCTGGCATTCACCAGCGCACCGACCCGCCCCTGGCTCACCATCGCCGAGGCGCGCGAGCCCGAGGCCAGGTCCGCGAACAAGGTCTGCACGTCGCGGGCGCGCGCCTCCTTGCCGTTGACCCTGTAGGCGCTGCCCGCCCCGCGCTCGATCTTGCGGGAAATCTCCAGATCCGCCGATTCCTGAAAGGGCGGCGGCGCCAGCCCCAGCGTCTCCTCCAGCGTCAGCGTCACTTCCGCCAGATTCCGCGCCGCCCGGCCGGAGGTGCCGGCGAAGATCACATCCTCCATCTCATTGCCGCGCATATTGCGGGCATTGGCCTCGCCCATCGCCCAGCGCAGCGCCTCGATGACGTTGGATTTGCCGCACCCGTTCGGCCCGACCACCCCGGTCAGACCGGGGAGGATCTCCACCGTCGTCGGGTCGGCAAAGCTCTTGAAACCGGCAATCCGCAGCCGGGCGAAACGAGCGGGCATTCAGCCTCCTTTAGCCCCCGGCCGCCTTGGCGATCAGGGCGGCGAAATCCTCGTAATCCATCGCCCCCGGATAGGTCTTGCCGTTCAGCACGAAGGACGGGGTGGCGTTGATCTTGTAGGTGGTCTCGGCTTCCTTCTGGCCGGCGAGAATCCATTTCGCCAGCGCCATGTCGTTCCAGGCCTTGTCGTAGGTCGCCTGGTCCATGCCGGCCAGGGCGGCATATTTGAAGATCGAGGCGTGATAATCCTCGCCCTGCTGGAAGGCCCAGTCATTCTGGCTGGCAAACAGCGCCTCGATGAACGGGTAATATTCATCCACCGGCAGATAGCGCGCCACCTGGGCCGCCTTCAGCGCCACCTGGTCGAGCGGGAAATCATGATAGACGATGCGCAGCTTGCCGGTATCCACCAGCTTCGGCTTCACCTGCGGCATGGTGACCGTGCCGAACTCGGCGCAATGGGTGCAGGTGAGGGAGAAGAACTCCATGATCGTCACCGGCGCGGTGGCGGAGCCGATCGAGCGCTGCGTCTCGGTGGCCGGAAGGCTGCCCGAGTCGGCCCAGGCGGCGCCTGGCATCAGCGCGCTGGCACCCACAACAGATAGTATGGAACGGCGAGTAAACTGCATGTTGTCTCCTATATCTAGTGTAGCCAAAGACCCTGCCGGGAGTCCAACCCGGCGTGCGAGTTATCCACGGGATTTTAAGCCCTGGTAGAGCCGGGCCAGCGCCTCGCCCAGCGGGCCGGGCGGCAGATCCTCCGGCGGGGCGGCGGGATGGCGCGGTTTCGGGCGGGCCGGCGGGGTGGCGGGCGGGCGCGGCGCCTGCTGCTCGAAGCGCAGCCGCTCGATCATGCTCTGCCCCAAAGCCAGGTTCAGCCGGCCGATGATCTGCGGGGCGGCGAGTTGCAGCTCCATCGCGGTCGGCCCGGTGCAGCCCAGTGTGAGCGTGCCGCCGGCGAATTTCAGCGGGGCGGCGCGCGCCGCCAGCTCGGGTCCGGCCAGCTGCGCCCAGTCCGCCATCAGCTGCGCGGCCGCGGGGGCGCGCTTGCGAAAGGCCGGACGGGTGACCGGCGCCAGCACCGCCGCGATGCCGCGCGGGCCGAAATTGCGCGGCGCAGATTCCTGCGGCACAATCGGCGCCCGTGGCGCACGCTTCTTCTTCCCCTCCTCCGGCACGCAAACTCCTCTCATGGTATCACCGCCATCGCCGTCATCTGCCATGGCGCTCGGCCCCTGGCGAGCATGCCGACCCTTACCATGTCTGGCTCTCCGAAATCATGTTGCAGCAGACGGTTGTGGCAACCGTGCGGCCTTATTACGCCAGATTTCTAGAAACCTACCCCACCGTGCAAGATCTCGCCGCCGCCAGCGTGGAGGAGGTCTGCGCCCTCTGGGCCGGGCTTGGCTATTACGCACGCGCCAGAAACCTGCATAAATGCGCGGTCGCGGTGGCGGCGCTGGGCGAATTCCCTGATTGTATCGAAGGGTTACGCGCCCTCCCCGGCATCGGCCCCTACACCGCCAACGCCATCGGCGCGATCGCCTTCAACCTGCCGGTGCTGCCCGTCGACGGCAATATCGAACGCGTCGCCGCCCGCCTCTTCGCCATCACCGACCCGCTGCCGAGCTCCAAGAAAGCCATCGCCACCGCCGCCGAGGCGCTGATGCGCGACCAGGCCGCCCGCCAAGCTCCCGGCGATTTCGCCCAGGCTCTGTTCGATCTGGGGGCCACCATCTGCACCCCCAAATCCCCCGCCTGCGCCATCTGCCCCTGGAGGGAACATTGCGCGGCCCATGCCCAGGGCATCGCCGCCACCCTCCCGGCCAAGGCGAAAAAGCCCGAGCGCCCGCGCCGTGAGGGCATCGCCTATATGCTGCTGGACGCGCAGGACAATGTGCTGCTGCTGCGCCGCCCGCCCAGCGGGCTGCTCGGCGGCATGCTGGCCCTGCCGGACACCCCGCCGGTGAAAACCCGTTGGCGCGATGCCGGCGCCATCGAGCATATCTTCACCCATTTCGCTCTGACTTTGTCCGTGAAGGTGGCCCGCGTGCCCGCTTTGCCGGAGGGCGCGCTGCATGCCCCGGTCGGCACCGCCCCGGTGCCCTCCGTCATGCGCAAGGCGCTTGACGCCGGTTGCCTGGCGCTCAACCATGCGGGGAATGGAAACCGATCCGCATAACGGCCTGCTGGCCATCGATACCCATGTCGACATCCCCTGGCCGGAAGGCCCCAGCCCGTTCGAGGACGGGCCGCGCTGTGTCGATCTGCCGAAGATGCGGCAGGGCCGGGTGGGGGCCGTATGCTTCGCCGCCTACATCCCGCAGGGACGGCGCGACGATGCCGGGCACCAGGCCGCCACCACCCGGGCGCGGGCGATGCTGGACGCCATCGCCGCCATGGTCCCGGCGGATGGCTCTGGCGGCATCTGGGCGACCAGTGCGGGGGCCATCGAGGCCGCCTTCGCCGCGGGCAGGCCGGGCATCGTCCCGGTCATCGAAAACGGCTACGCCATCGGCAAGAACCTCGCTTTGCTGGACGAGTTCGCCGCCCGTGGCATCCGCTACATGACCCTCACCCATAACGGCCATAACGAGATCGCGGACGCCGCCATCGCTTTGCCGACCTTGGGCGACCCCGAGGCGCTCTATGGCGGGCTCTCGGATTTCGGCCAGGCGGTGATCGCGCGGATGAATGAGCTGGGCGTGCTGATCGACATCTCCCACGCCTCCAAGGCGACGATGATGCAGGCGGCCCAGCGCTCGCGCACCCCGGTGGTGGCGACCCATAGCTGCATGAAAACCCTGTGCGAGCATAAGCGCAATCTGGACGACGAACAGCTCGACGCGCTGGCCGCCACTGGCGGGCTGGCGCAGATCACCATCGTCTCCAATTTCCTCCGCCCGAAAGCCCGCGCGGCGGACCTCACGGTGGAGGACATTGTCGACCATGTCGATTACGCGGTGAAACGCATGGGCATCGACCATGTCGGCATCGGCACCGATTTCGACGGCGGCGGCGGCGTGCGCGGCTTTATGAACGCCAGCCAAACCCCGAACCTGACGACGGCTTTGGCGAAGCGCGGGTATGGGCGGGCCGAGATCGAGAAAATCTGGGGCGGGAATTTTTTGCGGCTGATGCGAAAGGCTGAGGCCGTGGCGGGGGAGAAGGCGGCGGCGGAGTAGGGGCAGGCCCGGAAGGCTAGTGCGGGCCGGGAGAGGAGAAGCGGTTGCGGGGTGAGGAACGGGGCCAAACCCACGCTCGAGCCGGTAAAGGCTTCGGCGATTTCGCTCAACCACGCATAGGTACACCTCATAAGCCTGAATTGTGAAGGTTGAGCTTAAATTTTTGATGCTATACTCTTCCGAATTGTGAACGATTTTGTTGGAGTTTGTCGTGGAAATTGCCCTTAAGAACCTCGATCGTGAGGCATATGAGGAACTGCTTACTATCTCCGAGACGCACTTCGTAGATCTCAAGAGTACAGAGATTTTGCCTGCAAAATTGACGAGGACTATATCGGCATTTGCGAATACTGGGGGTGGCGAAATTTACGTTGGCATTGAAGAAATGGAGGGCGCCGACGGCAAGGAGCGCATATGGAATGGTTTCTCTGATCAAGAGGCTGCAAATCCGATATTTCAAATGCTTGAACAACTAAACCCTCTTGGAAACAACTATGCTGCAGAATTCATAAGCAGCCACGATGCTCCCGGAATTTTACTGCATCTTACGATTTTTAAGACAGCAGATATCGTGTTTGCTACCGAGGGCAAAGCTTATGTCAGGAGAAATGCTCAGAATCTTCCTGTCACAAACGATCAAGCGCTTGAACGGCTGCGATATGACAAGGGGGTAAAATCATTTGAGGACGAGGTCGTCAATATTGAAAAAAAAGAGGTTGATAATTCGAATACAATAATCGAATTCCTTTTGGATACGATACCAACAAGCGAGCCCGCTATATGGCTTGAAAAGCAACGAATTCTAATTGACAACAAACCCACTGTAGCTGCTGTTCTGCTTTATTCCGACAACCCGCAAGCTGTGCTCCCCAAGAGGTCTGCGGTAAAGATCTTGCGCTATCAGACGAAGCACGATGCAGAAAGAGATTTTTTGGTATTTGACCCGATTACGGTTGAGGGGCCTCTCTATGAATTGATTTACGCGGCCGTGGATCGGGTAAAGGAGATCATAGAAGGTATGGAGAAAATCGGTCCATCAGGCATGGAAAAAATCATTTATCCCGAAGAAGCGCTGCATGAGTTGCTGACAAACTCGGTGCTGCACCGTGATTATAATGTTGCGGCGGACGTCCAGGTGCGCATCTTCGATAATCGAGTTGAAATAGAAAGCCCTGGTCGCTTGCCTGGCCACGTGACTGTCCAAAATATATCTAAAACTCAATTTGCTAGAAATCCGAAAGTTGTTCGTCTAATTAATAAATTTAAAAACCCACCAAACAAAGATGTTGGGGAGGGAATTAATACCGCATTCGAATCGATGGGCAAGTTACGCCTAAAAGAGCCGTCTATCGAAGAATTAGATGATTCCGTTCTAGTTACGTTAAGACATGAGAGTCTCGGCTCTCCGGAGCAAATCGTATTAGAGTATCTGAAGAACGAAAAGGAAATTACCAATGCGATTGCCCGAGATTTAACTGGCATAAAATCTGAAAATTCGATGAAGCAAGTATTTTATCGTTTGCGAGAACGAGGGCAACTCGAACAATCGCCAAAGGTGGCTGGAAAAAAGCCGTCGTGGCGAAAACCTGAATAGAAACGAGGCCGGGTAGATGATGGCCGCTGCTGCTGGTATCATCAGTTATCCGGGTTAATCCCCGGGTTCACCAGCGCAGCATCTTTCTGAATGAAGCGTTGTCCCTTCACGACTGCTCTGGAATGACCGCTATCGCGTATCGGCGATGCCCTTGAAGTGACCGTCACAAGCGTAAAGTGGTCGTTCCTTAGTGATGTCGTCTAAACCTGCGCCTCCAAGCCCCCCTACACCCCCGCCAACAACGCCCCCGAATCCGCCACCGCCCCAAACACCCCGCCCTGCATCGTCACCATTTTTAGCGCCGCCGCATGGTTCCCCGCATCCGTCGCCGCACAGCAATCCTCCAGGATCACGCACTCAAATCCACGATCATTCGCCTCGCGCATGGTCGTATGCACGCACACATCCGTGGTAATCCCGGTCAGCACCAGATTGCGGATGCGTTTCTGGTTCAAAATCAGCTCCAGATCCGTCGCGCAGAACGAACCCTTGCCCGGCTTGTCGATGATGATCTCGCCCGGCAGCGGCGCCAGCTCGGGAATAATCTCCCAGCCTGGCTCGCCGCGCACCAGAATTCGCCCGCACGGCCCGGCATCGCCAATCCCCGCCCCGATCTGGCGTGAGCGCCAGCGTTTATTCGCCGGCAGATCCGCCAGGTCCGGCCGGTGCCCCTCGCGCGTATGGATGATCGTATAGCCCCCCGCCCGCATCGCCCGCAGCACCGCCTGGATCGGGCCGATCGGCGCGCGGGTCAGCGCGATGTCATAGCCCATCTTGTCCACATACCCGCCCGGCCCGCAAAAATCCGTCTGCATGTCGATGATCACCAGCGCCGTGGTCTGCGGTCCCAGGCTGCCATCATAGGGCCAGGGATAGGGGCGGGCGGTGATGCTGCGGGTCGGCTGGGTCATGGCGGTCCTTGCGCTGGAAATGCAGCGCCGCCGCAAAGGCCGCGCATGAGGCGGGTGAAGCAATCCGCGTGCCAGCGCTGCACCGCGTGGCGTTCAGCCCTGCGGCGCCGGCCACAGCCAGGCCGCCCCGCGCACCCCCGAACTATCCCCATGCTTCGCCTTCACGATGTGCGGCGCCACCTGGTCCGAGAACACATAAGGCCGCATCAACCCGGGCAGCTGCTCATAGAGATGCGCCATATTGGACACCCCGCCGCCGAGCACGATGCAGTCCGGGTCGAGCAGATTGGTGATCACCGCCAGCGCCCGGGCCATGCGGTCCGCGTGCCGGGCCAGCGCCGCCTGCGCCTTGTCGTCCCCGGCGGCGGCGCGCTCGGGCAGCGAGCCGGCATCGTGATAGCCCGGCCCGTCACATTCGCGCGCCAGCGAGGGGCCGGCCAGATACAGCTCCAGGCAGCCGCTCTGCCCGCACCAGCAACGCGCCAGCGGCAGCTCATCCTCCCGTGGCCAGGGCAGGGGGGTATGGCCGAACTCCCCGGCCAGGCGGTGCCGCCCTTCCAGTATCCGCCCATTCACCACAATCCCCGCCCCGGTGCCGGTGCCGATGATGATGCCGAACACCACCCCCGCCCCCGCCGCCGCGCCATCCACCGCCTCGGAGAGGGCAAAGCAATTGGCGTCATTCGCCACCCGCACCTCGCGCCCGAGCAAGGCGGCCAGATCGCGGTCGAAGGCATGGCCGTTCAGCGCGTTGGAATTGGCGTTCTTCACCAGCCCGGTGGCGGGCGAGATGCAGCCGGGTATCCCCACCCCAACCGTGCAAACCTGCCCGCTCTCCTGCTCCGCCTCGGCCACCAGCTCGGCGATGTTGCGCAACGCCGCCGCATAGCCGGGCGGGGTCGGGCGGCGGCGGCGCAGTATTTCGCGGCCATCCTGCGCCAGCAGAATGATTTCCGTCTTGGTGCCGCCGAGATCGATGCCGATGCGATGGGTCATAAGCCGGGTTCTGGGCCGAAACCTCATCTTGCTCAAGCCCGCGTGAAGGCGCATGATTCGCGCCATGGGAGAAACTCTAATCGACGCGCAATACCAGAAATCGCCCATCCCCGTGCTGCGCGCCGCCCGCGCCCTGCGCGCCATGGCGCCCGGCGAGAAATTGCGCATCCTGGCGACGGACCCAGGGGCGGTGGCGGATTTCCGGGACTTCTGCAAAACCAGCGGCCATGCCTTGATCGCCGCCAGCGAGGTCAAGGGTGTGTATAGCTTTTCGCTGAAACGCGGCGGCCAGCCCGGATGAGCGTGGCGCTGTTCACGCATCCGGCGGCGTTGGGGCATGATACCGGCCCGGACCATCCCGAATGCGCGGAACGGCTGCGCTACGTGCTGCGCGCCCTGGACGCGCCGGATTTCGCGCACCTGCTGCGCGAGCTGGCCCCCTTGGCCACGCCGGCGCAGCTGAAGGCCGCGCATGACGCGGATTACATCGACGCCGTGCTGGGCTGGTCCGGCGAACCCGTCCGGCAGATCGACGGCGATACGGTGTTCGGCCCCGGCACGCTTGAGGCCGCCTTGCGCGCCGCCGGGGGTGCGGCGGCGGCGGTGGATGCGGTGATGGAAGGCTGGGCCCAGGCCGCCTTCGTCGCCATGCGCCCGCCCGGCCACCATGCCGAGGCCGACCGGCCGATGGGCTTCTGCGTCTTCAACAACGCCGCGGTGGCCGCCCGCCAGGCGCAGCGCCAATGGGGCCTGACGCGCATCGCCATCGTCGATTTCGATGTGCATCACGGCAACGGCACCCAGCATATTTTCAGCGCGGACCCGCAGGTCTTCTACGCCTCCTCGCACCAATCACCCTGCTTTCCCGGCACCGGGGCGCAGAGCGAGACCGGGATGGGCAATATCCTCAACATCCCGCTGCCGCCCGGCGCCACCGGCGAGGTCTTCCGCGCCGCCTGGAGCACGGCCCTGCTCCCCCGCCTGGCGGATTTCGCCCCGCAGATCTTGATCCTCTCCGCCGGCTTCGATGCCCATGCCGCCGACCCGCTGGCGCAGCTGCGGCTGAAAGAGCCAGATTTTGCCTGGGCCACGCGTGAATTGCTGGCCATTGCCGATGCGCATTGCCCCGGCCGCGTCGTCTCGCTGCTGGAAGGTGGCTATGATCCCACCGCTTTGGCGCAAAGCTGTGCTACGCATGTGCGCGCGCTGATGCGGTTGTGATTCCCGCGCGGCGCGGCTACGGGAGCATTCATGACTGATCAATCCGATATTGCCGCCCTCTCCTTCGAGGACGCCCTGGCCGCCCTGGAAGCCATCGTGCGCGGGCTGGAATCCGGCCAGCAGAAGCTGGAAGATGCGATCACCGCCTACGAACGCGGGGCGGCGCTGAAGAAACATTGCGAGGAAAAACTGGCCCAGGCGGAAGCCCGGGTGCAGGCCATCGTGGCGCGGGCGGATGGCTCGCTCGCCCTCAAGGACGGAGAGTAAGACCATGGCGCTTGATGTGGTACCCAAGCCGGACGCGCTGGGCGAGGCGCTGGCCGAGGTGGCAAGGCTGGTGGAGGCGCAGCTCGACGCGCTGCTGCCCGTGCCCGAGACCGCCGAGGCGAAGCTGATGGAAGCCATGCGTTACGCCGTGCTGAATGGCGGCAAGCGCATGCGCGCCTTTCTGGTGATGGAGGTGGCCAGGCTGTTCTCGGTCAACCGCACCTGTGCCGCGCGCGTCGCCGCCTCGGTGGAGATGCTGCACGCTTACTCGCTGGTGCATGACGACCTGCCGGCGATGGACGACGATGATCTGCGCCGCGGCCAGCCCAGCTGCCACAAGAAATTCGACGAAGCCACCGCGATCCTGGCCGGCGATGCGCTGCAGACCCGCGCCTTCGAGGTGCTGGCCGAGGAAGACACGCATGGCGATGCCGAGGCGCGCATCGAGCTGGTGCTGGCACTGGCCTCGGCTTCGGGCATGCGCGGCATGGTCGGCGGGCAGATGATCGACATGCAATCCGAGGGCAAGGAACTCTCGGGCGCCGAGATCACCCGGCTGCAGGCGCTGAAGACCGGCCGGCTGATCCAGTACGCCGCCGAGGCCGGGGCGATTCTGGGCCGTGCGCCCACCGCCCAGCGCCAGGCGATTGTCGCTTATGGCCGCGATCTGGGTGCCGCCTTCCAGATCTATGACGATGTGCTGGACGAGACCGCCACCGCCGAGGAAATGGGCAAGACCGCCGGCAAGGATGCCGCCTCCGGCAAGGCGACCATGGTCGCGGTGCTGGGGCTGGAGCGCGCCCGCGCCCAGGCCGAGCGCCTGGCTGAGCAGGCCGCGGCGCATCTGGAGAGCTTTGGCGAGCGCGCCGCGCTGCTGCAGGCGCTGGCCCGCTTCACCGTTTCACGCAAGAGCTGAGCGCGCTTTCAGCCGGTTGCCCAAAACCGCGCCGTGGGTGGAATCTGAAACAGGCAGGGCCGGGTTCGGTCCTGCCTTTTTAAATGGCCGGGCGGGCAACTTACCGTTGACAGGCCGGGTGGGTGGGGTGGACACTCCGCGGGTTGGGACGGGTGTGGAGTAGAGCCAATGAGCGTGCGGTTCCTGCTGGATGGCGAGGTGATCACGCTGGACGCGCCCGACCCCACCGGCACGCTGCTTGAATTTTTGCGCGGCCCGCTGCGCCGCACCGGCACCAAGGAAGGCTGCGCCGAGGGCGATTGCGGCGCCTGCACCCTGCTGCTGGGCACGCTGGCAGGCGAGGGGTGCAGCGCGCGCATCGCCTGGCGGGCGGTGAATAGCTGCATCATGTTCCTGCCGATGCTGCATGGCAAGGCGCTGCTCACCATCGAGAGCCTGGGCGGCGCGCATCCGGTGCAGCGCGAAATGCTGGAGCGGCACGGCTCGCAATGCGGCTTCTGCACGCCGGGCATCGTGATGTCGCTCTATGCGCGCAGCATCGGCGCGCTCGGGGCGGAGCAGAGCGTGGCTGATTGCCTCGCGGGCAATCTCTGCCGCTGCACCGGCTATGGGCCGATTCTGGCGGCGGGTGCGGCGGTGGCTGCGGCCCCGCGTGACGATGCGGCCATTATCGCAGCGCTGCGAAAACTGCGCGACGCTCCCGGCGCGATCAACTATCAGGGCCGCCGCGCCTTCCTGCCGCAAACCGTCGAGGAGCTGGCGGCACTCTATCTGGCGCACCCCCAGGCGCGGCTGGTGGCAGGGGCGACGGATGTCGGGCTTTGGGTGACCAAGCAGCAGCGCGTGCTGGACGAGCTGATCTTCATCGCCGACATCGAAGCGCTGCGATTTATGGAGGAGACGCCGGACGGGCTGCGCCTCGGCGCGGCTTTGCGCTATGCCGAGGCGCAAGCCGCACTGGCGCGGCTGCATCCGGCTCTGGGCGAGCTGGTGCGGCGGATCGGCGGGGCGCAGGTGCGCAATGCCGGGACCATCGGCGGCAATATCGCCAATGGCTCGCCGATCGGCGACATGCCGCCTTCCCTGATCGCGCTGGGGGCAACGCTGACGCTGCGCCGGGGGGCGGAACGCCGGACCATGGCGTTGGAGGATTTCTTCCTGGCCTATGGCAAGCAGGACCGCCAGCCGGGCGAGTTTGTGGAAAGCCTGTTCATCCCCCGGCCCGAGCCTGACGCGCTGATCCTGATTGCGAAATTATCGAAGCGCTTCGATAGCGACATCGCCGCCGTTTGCGGGGCGATCCATCTGCGGGTGGAGGATGGCACCATCACCCAGGCGCGGCTGGCCTTTGGCGGTATGGCCGGCACGCCGAAACGGGCGGCTCATGTTGAGGCGGCGCTGACCGGCGCGCCCTTTACCGCAGCCGCGCTGGAGGCGGCGGCATCGTTGATCGGGCAGGATTTTGCGCCGCTTTCGGATGTGCGGGGCACGGCTGCCTATCGCCTCACCGTGGCGGCCAATCTGCTGCGCCGGCTCTGGGCGCAATCCCAGGGCGAAATCGCCAGCGTGCTGGAGCTGGCCGATGGCTGACCGCGAGATCCAGACCCTGGGCGCCGTCTCCCGCCCCTTGCCGCATGACAGCGCCGCGGCGCAGATTTCCGGCACCGCGCTTTATGCCGATGATGTGCCCGAGGCCGCCAACATTCTGCATGGCGCCTTCGGCCTTTCCACAATGGCGCATGCGCGGCTGACCGGGCTTGATCTCTCTGCCGTGCAGTCCGCCCCCGGCGTGGTGGCGGTGTTTTCCGCCATCAACATCCCCGGCAAGAACGATGTCAGCCCCTTCGCCGGGGATGACCGGCTCTTCGCGGAAGATGAGGTGGTCTATCACGGCCAGGCTTTGTTCCTGGTGGTCGCCAGCTCCCATCAGGCGGCGCGGCGGGCGGCGAAACTGGGCAAGGCCGCGTATGAGCCGTTGCCGCCCTTGCTTTCCATTGCCGAAGCGCTGGCGGCGGACAGCCTGATCGAACCCGCCCAGAGCATGGGGCGTGGCGATGTGGCGGCGGCTTTGGCGGCGTCGCCCCATCGGCTCTCCGGCCGGCTGGCGATGGGCGGGCAGGATCATTTCTATCTCGAAGGCCAGATCGCGGTGGCGACCCCGCAGGAGCAGGGGGGCATGCATGTGCTCTCCTCCACCCAGCATCCGAGCGAGGTGCAGCATATCATCGCCCGCGTGCTCGGGCTGGCCGATGCGCAGGTGACGGTGGAGGTGCGCCGCATGGGCGGCGGCTTTGGCGGCAAGGAGACCCAAGCCTCCTTGTTTGCCGCCGGGGCGGCGCTGGCGGCGGCGGCGGCCGGGCGGCAGGTGAAGATCCGCGCCGACCGCGATGACGACATGGTGCTCACCGGCAAGCGGCATGAATTCGAGACCGGCTACGAGGTCGGGTTCGATGAGGAGGGGCGGATCGAAGCGGTGTCGATGGAGCTGGCCTCGCGCTGCGGCTGCTCGGCGGATCTCTCGCAGGCGATCAATGACCGGGCGATGTTCCATGCGGATAATTGTTATTTCTACCCGGCGGTGAAGATCCTCTCGCACCGGGCGAAAACCCATACCGTCTCCGCCACCGCCTTTCGCGGCTTTGGCGGGCCGCAAGGGATGATCGTGGCGGAGCGGATGCTGGACCATATCGCCCACGCGCTGGGCAAGGACCCGCTTTCGGTGCGGCTGGCCAATCTCTACGGGCCGGGGCGCGATCTCACCCCTTATGCGATGCAGGTGGCGGATAATGTCGCCCCGCAGATCATCGCGGATCTGGTGGCCAGCAGCGATTATACGGCGCGGCGCGCGGCGGTGGCGGACTGGAATGCGCGCCATCGCATCATCAAGAAAGGCATCGCGCTGACGCCGGTGAAATTCGGCATCTCCTTCACCACCACCCATCTCAACCAGGGCGGGGCGCTGGTGAATATCTATACGGACGGCTCCATCCTGCTGAACCATGGCGGCACCGAGATGGGGCAGGGACTGATGATCAAGGTGGCGCAGGTGGTGGCCGATGTCTTCGCGGTGCCAGTGGCGCAGGTGCGCATCTCCTCCACCCGCACGGACAAAGTGCCCAACACCTCCGCCACCGCCGCCTCCTCGGGGTCCGACCTCAACGGCATGGCGGCCTTCAATGCGGCGGCGGCGATCCGCGCCCGGTTGGTGGAGTTTGCCGCCGGGCATTTCGGGGTGGAGGAGGAAGCGGTGCGCTTCACGCCGGACGGGGTGGTCGCCGGGGCGCAGATTGTGAGCTTCGCCAGGCTCTGCCAGCTGGCCTATCTGGCGCGGGTCTCGCTCTCCGCGACCGGGTTTTATGCCACCCCCGCCATCCATTATGACCGCGCCAGCCATACTGGCCGGCCTTTCTATTACTTCGCCTATGGCGCGGCGGTGGCGGAGGTGGCGCTGGATACGCTCACCGGCGAGCATAAGGTGCTGGCGGTGGATATTCTGCATGATGTCGGCAAATCGCTGAATCCGGCGATCGATCTCGGCCAGATCGAGGGCGGGTTCATCCAGGGCATGGGGTGGCTGACCACCGAGGAGCTGGTGTTCGACGCCGATGGCCGGCTGCTCACCCATGCGCCCTCGACCTATAAAATCCCGACCGCCTCGGACCGTCCGGCGCGGATGAAGATCGAGCTGTGGGCGCCGGGAGAGAATGCCGAGCCGACCATCCATCGCTCGAAAGCCGTGGGCGAGCCGCCGTTCATGCTGGCCAATGCAGTGTTCTGCGCCCTGACCCAGGCGGTGGCGGCGAGCGTGCCGAGCGGCGGGTTTCCGGCTTTGGATGCGCCGGCGACGCCGGAGCGGATTTTGGCGGCGATTGCGGCATTGAGGGCGGGTCATGGCTGAGTGGATCGAAGCGCTACGATCCTGGCTGCCGCGTGGTCCCGTGGCGCTGGTCAGCGTGCTGGCAACCGAAGGTTCGGCGCCGCGCGGGGCGGGGACGAAGATGCTGGTGTCTGCCGAGGCGATTTTCGGCACCATCGGCGGCGGCAAGCTGGAATTCACCGCCATCGCCCAGGCAAGGGCGGCGTTGGGGCGGGCACCGGGGAGCTGGGCGGTGCAGGATTATCCTTTGGGGCCGCTGCTCGGCCAATGTTGCGGCGGCCGGGTGCGGCTGCTGGTCGAGCATCTTAACCCGGCTTCCTGTGGGTTTTTGCAGGCGGAGCCGGGGGAGACGCTGGTGGCGAGGCTGGCGGAAGGGCGCATCGAGCGGGCCTATGGCGGGCGGTTGGCGACATCGCTGCCTCCCGCGCGCGGGGCGTTGCCGGGGGCGGGGGCAAGCTTTGTCGAGCCGGTGGAGATCACCAGCCGGCCTGTGCTGCTGTTCGGGGCCGGGCATGTCGGCCAGGCGATGGCGCGGGTGTTTGCCGGGCTGCCGCTTTCGCTCGGCTGGTTCGATGTGCGGCCGGAGCTGGCCGGGCTGCCCGGGCTGGTCTGCTGCACGGCGGAGGAGATGCAGGCGCTGCTGGCAGAGGCGCCGCCGGAGGCGGCGGTGCTGGTGCTCACCCATGACCATCAGCTGGATTATGCCCTGGTGCGCGCCGCCTTAAGCGGGCCGGCCGGGTTTGTCGGCATGATCGGCTCGGGCACCAAGCGGGCGCGGTTTCTCGCGCGGCTGGCCGCCGACGGGGTGGACCCGGCGCGGCTGACCTGCCCGATCGGTTTGGCGGGGGTGGCCGGCAAGCAGCCGGAGGTGATCGCGGTTTCGGTCGCGGCACAGCTTTTGAGCCTGGGGGTGGGATGAGCGCGGATGAGGATTTGCTGCGGCGGAGTTTCGCGGTGGCGGCAAAGGCGCGCGAGGCGGGGTGCCACCCGTTCGGCGCGCTGCTGGCCGGGCCGCAGGGCGCGGTGCTGATGGAGCAGGGCAACGGGTTTCTGCCCGACCATGACATGACCGGCCATGCCGAGCGCATTTTGGCCGGGCGGGCCAGCATCGCCTATGGCAGCAAGTTCTTGGCCGATTGCACGCTCTATTCCAGCGCCGAGCCCTGCGCGATGTGCGCCGGGGCGATCTATTGGGTCGGGATCGGCCGGGTGGTTTATGGGCTGAGCGAGGCGGCGCTGAAGGCGCTGACCGGGGACCATGCGGAGAACCCGACGCTTGATCTGCCCTGCCGCACGGTGTTCGCCGCCGGGCAGCGGGCGGTCGAGGTGGTCGGCCCGCTGCTGGAGGATGAGGCGCTGGCGCTGCATGACGGGGTTTGGGCATGAGCCGGGAGATTGAAGCCAGGCCCGCGCCCTTTGTGCTGGATATCGGCCGCGTGGCGCTGGTGATCATCGACATGCAGCGGGATTTTCTGGAGCCGGGCGGGTTTGGCGCGGCTTTGGGCAATGATGTGACGAAGCTGCGCGCCGCCATCGGCCCCATCGTAACCGTGCTGGCGGCGGCCCGGGCGGCAGGGATTTTGGTGGTGCATACACGCGAAGGGCACCGGCCGGATCTGGCGGATCTGCACCCGGCCAAGCATCGGCGGGCGTCGGGGATCGGCAGCGCCGGGCCGATGGGGCGGATTCTGGTGCGCGGCGAGGCCGGGCACGGCATCATCGATGATCTGGCGCCGGCTGATGGTGAGCCGGTGGTGGATAAGCCGGGCAAGGGCGCGTTTTACGCCACGGATCTGGAGACGATCCTGCATAAGCGTAGCATCACCCAGCTGATCCTGGCCGGGGTGACGACGGAGGTGTGCGTGCATACCACGCTGCGCGAGGCGAATGATCGCGGCTTCGAATGTCTGGTGCTGGAAGATGGCACCGCCTCCTACTTCCCGGAGTTTCATCGCGCGGCACTGGAGATGGTCGCGGCCCAAGGCGGCATTTTCGGCTGGGTCGCGGCGAGTGCGGATGTCGCGGCGTCGCTGGCAGGGGCCTGATTCTATTGCAGCTTCGTGTCAGTCTGGCTACGCTTTGGGCAGGATGGGTTGCCTGCTTCATAGCCATTGCCGGTTGCGGGCGGGATCGATGCTGGCCTGAATATTGCTTGGAGGTTGCGCGATGGCCCCTGGTTTGAACCGCTCTGTTGCCGAAGACGCGCCATTGCTGGCGCTGCGGGGCATCGTCAAGCAATTCCCCGGCACGCTGGCGAATGACCATGTGGACCTGACCATCGGCCAGGGCGAGATCCATGCGCTGCTGGGCGAGAACGGGGCAGGCAAATCGACGCTGGTGAAGATCATCTACGGGGTGATGAAGCCGGATGCGGGGAGTCTGCGCTGGCGGGGACAGGAGGTGGCGATCAACAGCCCGGCCCAGGCGCGCGCGCTGGGCATCGGCATGGTGTTCCAGCATTTCTCGCTGTTCGAGGCGCTGACGGTTTCGGAGAATATCGCGCTGGGGCTGAATGATCCGAAGGACCGGGAGAATCTGGAGGGCCGGATTGCGGAAATTTCCAGCCGCTACGGGCTGCCGCTGGGCCCGCATAAGGCGGTGCATGATCTCTCCGTCGGCGAGCGCCAGCGCATCGAGATTGTGCGCTGCCTGCTGCAGAACCCGAAATTGCTGATCATGGACGAGCCGACCAGCGTGCTCACCCCGCAGGAGGTGCAGGCCTTGTTCGCCACGCTGCGGCGGCTGCGCGCCGAGGGCTGCTCGATTCTCTATATCAGCCACAAGCTCGAAGAGATCCGCAGCTTGTGCGAGGCGGCGACGATCATGCGGCTGGGCAAAGTGGTGGCGCAGTGCGACCCGCGCGAGAAGACCGCCCGCGAGCTGGCCGAGCTGATGATCTCGGCGAAGCTGAAAACCCAGGATTATTCGCAGAAGCACAGTGCCCAGGGGCCGGAGCGGCTGGTGGTGAGCAAGCTGACCATCCGCTCCAACCAGCAATTCGGTACGGATTTGAAGGAGATTTCCTTCGCCGTGAAAGGCGGGGAGATTTTCGGCATCGCCGGGATCGCCGGGAATGGCCAGAGCGAGCTGATGGATGCGCTTTCGGGTGAAATTCCCGCCGGCGCGCCGGGCAATATTCTGCTGGATGGCGCCCCGGTGGGGCTGGAGCGGCCGCGGGCGCGCAGGCGGCGCGGCGGCTGTTTTCTGCCCGAGGAGCGCAACGGCCATGGCGCGGTGGGCGGGATGAGCCTGGCCGAGAACGGCTTTCTCTCCGCCCATATACGCGGCGCGCTGGGGCGGTTTGGGCTGATCAACAGGCGCCGGACCCAGGAATTCGCGGCCAAGGTGATTTCCACCTTCGATGTGCGCACCACCGGGCCGCTGGCGGAGGCGCGCTCGCTCTCCGGCGGCAATCTGCAGAAATTCCTGGTCGGGCGGGAGGTGTTGCAGCAGCCGGGCGTGCTGGTGATCTCGCAGCCGACCTGGGGGGTGGATGCCGGGGCGGCGGCGGCGATTTACGAGGCCTTGGTGGCGCTGGCCCAGGCGGGCACGGCGATCGTGCTGATCTCGCAGGATCTGGACGAGATTTTGCTGCTGTGCGACCGCATCGCGGTGATCGCGGCGGGGCGGCTTTCCGAGGCGATGGATGTGAAGGATGCGACGATCGAACGGATTGGCCTGTTGATGGGCGGCACGCAGACGGGGCGGGAGGAGGAGCATGTTGTTCCGGCTTGAACCGCGCGGCGAGCGCTCGGGCTTCTGGTCCATCGGCTCGCCGGTGCTGGCGATTTTGCTGACCATCGTGACGATGATGGTGATCTTCGCGCTGCTCGGCAAACCGCCGGTGCAGGGGATCGAGACCTTCCTGATCACCCCGATCGCCAATGTCTCGGGCCTGTCCTCGCTGGCGGTGCGGGCGGCACCTCTGATCATGATCGGGGCGGGGCTGGCTTTGTGCTACCGGGCGAATGTCTGGAATATCGGCGGGGACGGGCAGTTCACCATGGGCGCGCTGGCCGGGGCCGGGGTGGCGCTGGCGCTGCCCAATGGCGCGTTCTGGTGGGAATATCCGCTGGTGCTGGCACTCGGCGTGCTGGGTGGCATGGTCTGGGCCGGGCTGGTGGCCTGGCTGAAGCTGAAATTCAACGCCAATGAAATTCTGACCTCGCTGATGCTGGTCTATGTCGCCAATCTGATCCTGGTCTGGCTGGTGACCGGGCCGTGGCGCGATCCGCAGGGCTTCGGCTTTCCGCAATCGGCGATGTTCGGGGCGGGGGCGACGACGCCGGATTTCGGCAGCACCTCCATCCATCTCGGCTGCGCGCTGGCGCCGGTGCTGGCGCTGGTGCTGTGGCAGATTCTGGGGCGCTCGGTGCTGGGGTTTCAGCTGCGGGTGGTGGGGCAGGCACCGCGGGCGGCGCGCTTTGCCGGGTTTTCCAATGCAAGGCTGACCTGGATCGCGCTTTTGGTCTCGGGCGGCTTGTCCGGGCTGGCGGGGATCATCGAAGTCACCGGGCCGATCGGGCAGCTGACCACCACCATCACCCCTGGCTATGGGTTTTCCGCCGTCATCGTCGCATTTCTGGGGCGGCTGCATCCGGTGGGGGTGATTTTCGCCGGGCTGCTGCTGGCGCTCTCTTATCTCGGTGGCGATGCGGCGCAGATCAATCTCAACATGCCCAACGCCATCACCGGGATTTTCCAGGGCGTGCTGCTGTTTTATCTGCTGGGGGCGGATGTGCTGATCCTGCACCGCGTCCGGCGCATCCGCCCGCGCGCGACGGAGGCCGCATGATCCTCTCCATGGTCACAACCTTGGCGATGTCCGTCGTCGCCGCCTCGACCCCGTTGCTGATTGCGGCCTCCGGCGAGCTGGTGGCGGAGAAATCCGGGGTGCTCAATCTCGGCGTCGAGGGGATGATGCTGGTCGGCGCCATCGCCGGTTTCGCCACCGCGCATCATAGCGGCAGCGCCATGCTGGGGGTTGGGGTGGCGGCGCTGGCGGGGATTGGCATCGCGATGATCTTCGCGATGCTCAGCCTCTCCTTCCTCGCCAACCAGGTGGCGACCGGTCTGGCGCTGACGATTTTCGGGCATGGTTTCGCGGCCTTGCTGGGGGCGGGCTATGTCGGCATTTCCGCGCCGGTTTTGCACCCGATCGCGATCCCGCTGCTGAGTGCCATTCCGGTGCTGGGGCCGGTGTTGTTCGATGAAAACATCCTGGTCTATTTCGCCTTCATCATGCTGGCGGTCATCGCCTGGTTTCTCAACAAGACCCATGCCGGGCTGATCTTGCGCGCGGTGGGGGACAGCCACGATGCCGCGCATGCGATGGGCTATCCGGTGCTGCGCATCCGCTACGCCGCGGTGGCGTTTGGCGGGGCGATGGCGGGGATCGCCGGGGCGTATTTCTCGCTCTTCTATTCGCCGCTCTGGTCGCAGGACCTCACCGCCGGGCGCGGCTGGATCGCACTGGCTTTGGTGGTGTTCTCCGCCTGGCGGCCGCTCTGGCTGCTGGTCGGCGCCTATCTGTTCGGCGGCATCACCTTCTTCTCGCTGTATGTCCAGGGGCTGGGGATTTCGGTGCCCTCGCCCTTGGTCTCCGCCTTGCCTTATGTCGGCACCGTGCTGGTGCTGGTGCTGATCTCGCGCGATGCGCGGCGCATCCGGCTCAACCAGCCCGCCTGCCTGGGCAAATATTTCCACGCCACAGCCTGAGCTTCACGAAAAGGAAGGAGCAACATCATGTCTTCACTCAAACGCCGTGGCTTTACCGCCATGCTGGGGGCCTCGGCCCTGGCCGCACCCGGCATTATCGGCGCCGCCCGCGCCGCCGCCCCCTTGAAGGTGGGGTTTGTCTATGTCGGCCCGGTCGGGGATTTCGGCTGGAGCTACCAGCATGATATCGCCCGCAAGCAGGCGCAGGCGGCTTTGGGGGGCGCCATCGAGACCTCCTTCGTCGAGAACGTGCCCGAGGCGCCGGAATGCCAGGCGGTGTTTGAGAGCCTGGTCGCCTCCGGCCATAAGCTGATCTTCGGCACCTCGTTCGGCTATATGAACTACATGGTGAAGGTGGCGGCGAAGCATCCGGATGTGATGTTCGAGCATTGCACCGGCTATAAGCAGGCCAAGAACCTCGCCATCTATGACATCCGCTATTACCAGGGCCGCTATATCCAGGGCGTCATTGCCGGGCATATGTCGAAGACCGGCAAGATCGGCTATGTCGCCTCCGTGCCGATCCCGGAAGTGGTGCAAGGCATGGATGCGGTGCTGCTGGGCATGCGTTCGGTGAACCCGAAGGCGCAGCTGAAATTCATCATGGTCGATAGCTGGTACGATCCGGGCAAGGAAGGCGATGCCGCGAAGGCGCTGATCGACCAGGGCTGCGACGTGCTGACCCAGCATACTGACAGCCCGGCGCCGCTGCAGGTGGCCGCCAGCCGCAACATCCCGGCCTTTGGCGAGGCGACGGACATGATCAAGTTCGCGCCGAAGAACCAGCTCACCGCCGATGTGAATGAATGGGGCGGCTATTACATCAAGCGCTGCAAGGCGGCCCTGGCCGGCACCTGGAAGACCGAGAATACCTGGGGCGGCTTCGCCGATGGCATGCTGGCCATGGCGCCCTACACCAACATGCCCGACAGCGTGGCGGCGGCGGCGAAGCAGGCGGTGGCGGATATTTCCTCCGGCAAGAACAAGATCTTTGTCGGCCCGCTGACCGACCAGACCGGCAAAATCTTCCTGCCCGCCGGCCAGGTGATGGATGACAACACCCTGACCGGGCTGCAGACGCTGGTGCAGGGTATCGACGGCAAGCTCTCCTGATGAGCGCGCCGGACGAAGCCGCCTATCTGGCGGCGGCGTCGAAATTGCTCGGGCTGCCGATCCGGCCCGAGCACCAGGAGGCGGTGCAAACCGCCTTCGCCGTGCTCTGCGCCCAGGCGGCGCTGATCCGGGATTTTCCGCTGCCGGCGCAGACCGAGGCGGCGCCGCGTTTTACCCCCTGAGGCGATATGGAATTTTTTGAGCTGAGCGCGGTGGAGATCGCCACGCGGGTGCGGGCGGGCAAGCTCTCCGCCTCGCAGGTGCTGGCGGCGCATATCAGGCGCATCGAGGCGCTGGACCCGGTGCTGAACTGCTTCACCAGCAAAACCTTTGAGCGCGCGCGGGCCGAGGCGGCCTGGGTGGATGCCACGGTGCAGGCGGGCGGCGATCCCGGTCCGCTGGCCGGGGTGCCGTTCGCGGTGAAGAACCTGTTCGACATTGTCGGGCTGCCGACGCTGGCGGGCTCCAAAATCCGGCGTGAGGCGGCCCCGCCCAAGCAGGATTCGCCGCATGTGCAGCGGCTGAACGAGGCCGGGGCGGTGCTGCTCGGGGCCTTGAACATGGACGAATTCGCTTATGGCTTCGTCACCGAAAACGCCCATGACGGGCCGACGCGCAACCCGCATGACACCACGCGTATCGCCGGCGGCTCCTCCGGCGGCTCGGCGGCTTCGGTGGCGGCGGGGTTGTGCGTGCTGGCGCTGGGCTCGGACACCAACGGCTCGATCCGCCTGCCCGCCGGGCTGACGGGCATTTACGGGTTGAAGCCGAGCTACGGCCGGGTGACGCGGGCGGGGACGTTCCCGTTCGTTGACAGCTTCGACCATATCGGCCCGTTCGCGCGTTCGGCGGCGGATCTGGCGCTGGCTTATGATGTGCTGCAGGACGAGGATGAAGCCAGCCCGGTTCTGGGCGAGGCGGCCGATGCGGCGCGGGTGGCGGTGCTGGATGACTGGTTCCAGCACGGGGCCAGTGCTGAGATGCTGGAGGCGGTGCGGATCGTCGCCGATGCGCTGGGTGGCACTGACAGCGTGACCTTGCCGGAAGCGAAGCGGGCGCGGGCGGCGGCGTTCTGCATTTCCGCCTTCGAGGGTGGGCAGCTGCATAAGCCCAACCTGATCGCAAGGCCGCAGGATTATGATCCGGCGACGCTGCCGCGCCTGATCGCGGGGGCGTTGCAGCCGGCGGAGACGATTTATCAGGCGCAGCGTTTTCGCGCCTGGTTCCGGGAGCAGGCGCTGAAATTGTTTGAGCGCCATGATCTGCTGCTGGCACCTGCCACGCCGATCACCGCACCTTTGATCGGCCAGCCAAGTTTCGAGCTGGCCGGGGAACAGGTGCCGCTGCGGGCCAATATCGGGCTTTATACTCAGCCGATCAGCTTCATCGGGCTGCCGGTGGTGTGCGTGCCGGTGGCCTCAGCCAAGTTGCCGCGCGGGGTGCAGATCATCGCCGCGCCTGGGCGTGAGGCGCTGGCGCTGGCGGCGGCGGCGCGGCTGGAGGCGGCTTGCGTGCTGGCGGCTGCGGTGGTCGGGTGATCATCGACGAGCCGGCGGCGAAGGCCGAGCTGGAGGATTTGTTCGCCGCCTATGAGCGGGCCTTGATGAGCAATGATATCGAGGCGCTGAACGGGTTTTTCTGGCCGAGCCCGCAGGCGCTGCGCTTTGGCGATAACGGGGCGGCTTATGGGATCGAGGAGATCGCCGCGTTTCGCCAAGGGCGGGCGGGCGGCTCGCCACAGCGCCGGCTGATCAATACCCGCATCATCGCCTTCGGGCCGGACCACGGGGTCGCCACCACCGAATTCCAGCGCGAGGGCGAGGCGCGGCGTGGGCGCCAGACGCAAATCTGGGTTCGGTTTCAGGATCTTGGCTGGCGAATCGTCAGCGCCCATGTCTCTCTGGTAACGACCGACACCGGAGCCTGAATGCCGCAAGCTTTGTCAGAAGACCGTCTCGCGGAAACCCGCGAGAAAATCGTGCGCGTGGCCGAGCGCCAGGCGGTGGCGCAGGGGCTGGAGAATGTCTCCACCCATTCGATCGCGCGGGAGCTGGGCTGGTCCGCGACGGCGCTGTATCGCTATTTTCCGAACAAGGAGGCGATTTTGGCCGCCGCCCGGGCGCGGGCGCTGAACCGGCTCTCCGAGGCGCTGGAGGCGGCCATCGGCGGGCCCGGCGATGGCTGGGAGATTTCGCGTGCGGTCGGGGATGCGTATGTCGCCTTCGCCTTCGAGAATCCGGATGCCTACCGGCTGATCTACGCGCTCAACCAGCCGGACCCGGACGAGTATCCGGAATTCAGCGCGGCGCTGGCGCGCGCCCGGGGGAACATGACGCTCTATGTCGAGCGCATGGTGGCGCAGGGCGGGCTGGAGACGGATGCCAGCGTGCTCGGGCATCTGTTCTGGGCCGGGCTGCACGGGCTGATCACGCTGGAAATGACCGGCAAGATCCGCTCCGAGACGCTGAATTTCACCAGCTTGCGCCATGAGATGATGCGCGCTCTGGTGCGCGGCACCCGCCCCAGGCCGGATTAGCGGATCAGGCGTTCGTCTCGGCGCCGAGGTGCGCCAGCGCGGCCTGGTATTCATCGCGCAGCCGGGCGATCAAGGTGGCGGCAGGGAGGATATCGCGCACCGCGCCGATGCCCTGGCCAGCACCCCAGATATCCCGCCAGGCCTTGCTGCCATTCACCACCTGGCTCCATTCCATTTTCGCCGGGTCGGCGCCGGCCAGCAAGGCCGGGTCCAGCCCCGCCGCCTTGATGCTGGGGATCAGGTAATTGCCGTGCACCCCGGTGAAGAGGTTGGAATAGAGGATGTCCTTGGCGCTGCTCTCCACGACCATTTGCTTATAGGCGGCGGGGGCGTCGGCCTCCTGCGTGGCGATGAAGGCGGAGCCGATATAGGCCAGATCCGCCCCCAGGGCGCGGGCGGCGGCGATGGAGCGGCCATTGGCGATGGCGCCGGAGAGCGCCAGCGGGCCATCGAACCAGGCGCGGATTTCCTGCACCAAGGCGAACGGGTTGATGGTGCCAGCATGGCCGCCGGCCCCGGCGGCCACCGCGATCAGCCCATCCGCGCCGCGCGCGACGGCTTTGTGGGCAAATTCATCGTTGATGACATCATGCAGCACCAGCCCGCCATAGCCATGCACCGCCTCATTCACCTCCGGCATCGCGCCGAGCGAGGTGATGATGATGGGCACCTGATATTTCACGCACAGCGCCAGATCCTCCTGCAGGCGGGGATTGGTCTTGTGGACGATGAGATTGACCGCGAAGGGGGCGTCCGCGTCGGTCAGTTCCGCGCGCAGGCGGATCAGCCACGCCTCCAGCACGCCGGAGGGCCGGGCGTTGAGTGAGGGAAACGCCCCGACGATGCCGGCTTTGCATTGCGCGATGACCAGCTCCGGCCGGGAGATGATGAACATCGGCGCGGCGATGGCGGGCAGAGACAGGCGGGGTTCCAGCCAGGCGGGCAGGGTCATGGGCACGGTTCCTTGGAATAATGGCGATTATTAACGCCGTTAACCATAGCCAGCCATATTTTCCCGGGCAGGGCAAGGGCTTGACCGGCGGCGCGCATCCTCCCACATGGCGGCAAGCCCCGTCCTGGGGCCTTCCGAACAAATCGAGTATGGGGCTGATGGATCAAAACCTCCCGCGTGCGGGCAATGCCGGGCTGGCCTTGCTGGCGCTTTCCACAGGCGGGTTCGCCATCGGCACCACCGAGTTCGGCACGATGGGGCTGGTGCCCTATTTCTCGCAAGGGCTGCATGTGGATATCGCCCAGGCCGGGCGGGTGATCAGCGCCTATGCGCTGGGGGTGGTGGTGGGCGCGCCGATCCTGTGCGTGGCGGCGGCGAAGCTGCCGCAGCGGCGGCTGCTGATCGGGCTGATGGTGCTGTTCGCGCTCGGCAATCTGCTCAGCGGTCTGGCGCCGAGCTTTGGCTGGATGCTGGTGTTCCGTTTCCTCGCCGGGCTGCCGCACGGGGCGTATTTCGGCGTCGCCTCGCTGGTCGCGGCCGAGCTGGTGCCGGCGGAGAAGCGTACCCAGGCGATTGCCAGCGTCATCACCGGGCTGACGGTGGCGACGATTTTCGGCGTGCCGCTGGCCAATGCCATCGGCCAGTTGCTGAACTGGCGGCTGGCCTTCGTGCTGGTGGCGGTGCTGGCGCTGGTGACGGCGGTGATGGTGTGGAAGCTGGTGCCGCGGCGCGATAATAGCGGGGAGCCCGCGAAGAATCCGCTGGATGAGCTGGACGCGCTGAAGAACAAGCATGTCTGGCTGACGGCGGCGATCGGCGCGATCGGCTTTGGCGGGATTTTCGCGGCCTATACCTATTTCGCCTCCACCTTCCTGCAGGTGACGCATGGCGCGCCTTATCTGGTGCCGTTGGTGCTGGGCTGTTTCGGGGTGGGGATCACGGTGGGGAATATCCTCACCGCGCGCTTCGCCGACAAGGCGCTGATGCCGACGGTGGCGGGGGTGCTGATCTGGAGTGCGGCGGCGCTGGCGCTGTATCCGTTGATGACCGGGCATGTCTGGAGCATGTGCCTGGCGGCCTTGCTGATCGGCGGCGGCGGCGGGTTGGGCTCGCCCTTGCAGGCGCGGCTGATGCTGGTGGCGGGCCGGGCGCAGACGCTGGCGGCGGCGCTGAACCAGAGTGCGATGAACGTGGCCAATGCGCTCGGGCCATTGCTGGCGGGGGTGGCGATCAGCCTGGGGGCGGCGCTGCCGCAGACCGGGCTGGTGGGGTGCCTGCTGGCGCTGGCCGGGCTGGTGATGTGGTGGCTGGCGCTGCGGGCGGTTTAAAGACGTGGGGTGTTTTTGAAAAAACACCCCACACCCCCAAAAACTTTTGCAAATTTACGTGGGGGCTCAGCGCACCGGGATGGTGGCGTAGCGCAGCTCGCCCACCCGCTCCAGCGGCGGCGCCTCGCGGCAGCAGATCAGCCAGTAGGGCAGCACCAGCAGCAGCGTCCAGGCGAAATTGCCGATCAGCTGGGCATGGGCTTCCAGCGGCCATTGGGTCGGGAACAGCACCAGATCCAGCAGCCACAAGGTTCGCCAGAGCAGCCCCGAAAGGCGCACCGCCGGGGCGACATGGGCGCGCCGGCCGGTGCGGGCCTGCTGGCTGTTGATTTGCAGATGCGCGGCCCCGGCCATGATGCCGAGGCAGATCATGTCTTCGAAAAAATCTGAGGTGTAGGGGCGGTCGAACAGATGCACCCAGAGCAGCCCGGCGAGGGCGCCGGCGCCGGTGGAGATGCGGGCCAGGGTGAAAAGCGGCAGGCCGAACAGCCAGGCCGCGTAATCGACCCCCGGCTGCAACAGCCGGTCTATGATGAAATCGTCCGCCTTTCTTGCGAAACCGATGATATTCCCGGCCATTTCTTCGTCCCGTCAGACCGAATCCACGCTCAATCCATAGTCAAAGCCCGCCGCAGCGAGCCACCCGCCGCGTCCAGCCTCGCCCGCGCCAGATCCGGCGCCAGGCCAAGCCTGATGGCCAGCACGGCAAGTTTAACATGCATGTCGCACGCCTCCAGTTCAAGGCTTGCGGTTTGCTCATCCACGCCGGTCAGCCCGGTCACCATCCGCACCGCCCGGCGGCGCAGCTTGGCGTTGCTGGCCCGCATATCCACCATGAAAGGTCCAAAGGTTTTGTTAAGACGGATCATCACGGTGGAGGAGAGGATGTTCAGCGCGATCTTTTCCGTGGAGCCGGCGGAAAGGCGGGTGGAGCCGGCGATGATCTCCGGGCCGGAGAGGATTTCCACGGCGATCCGCGCGGCGGCCGCCATCGGTGAGGCCGTATTGTTGACGATGGCGCCGGTGAGCCCGCCCAGCCCGCCGGCATGGCGCAGCGCCGCCAGCGTGTAAGGGGTGGAGCCGGAGGCGGCGATGCCGACCAGCGCGTCCCTCTCGCAGAACCCCTGCGCGTCGAGGGCGGCGCGGGCGGCGTCCTCGTCATCCTCCGCGCCCTCGGCGGCCTGGATGAAGGCGCCCTCGCCGCCGGCCAGCAGCGGCACGATCAGCCCGGGCTCGACCCCGAAAGTGGGGCGGCATTCCACCGCATCCAGCAGCCCGAGCCGGCCGGAGGTGCCGGCCCCGGCGTAAAACAGCCGCCCCCCCGCCGCGAGCCGGGCCGCCACGGCATCCGCCAGCCGGGCCAGGGCCGGGGCGGTGCCGTTCAGCGCGCGCTGGGCGGTGGCTTCCTGGGTGAGGAAGAGGCGGATGATCTCCTCGGTGGGGCGGGCTTCCAGGTCCAGCAGCTCCAGGCGCGGGGCCTCGGTGCCGCGCGGCTTGGTCGGGCTGCCGGGCTGGCCGGCCTGCCAGACCTGCAAGGCCTGGAAATCCTCCGACCACCAGACCAGATCCGCCGCCGCCCCCGGCGCGATGCGGCCAAGGTTGAGGCCGAGCGCGTCGGCGGGGCGGGAGGTGGCGGCGGCGAGCGCGGTCTCCGGGGCGATGCCCCAGCCGATCAGCCGGCGCACCCCTTCATCCAGCGTGATCGCGGCGCCGGCGATGGTGCCATCCGCCCGGTGGCCGACGCCATCCGCCCCGAGAATGGCCGTCGCGCCGCCAAATTCCAGTTCCGCGCCAGGCTCCAGCCCGGCCAGAGCGATGGAATCCGTCACCGCGATGGCGCGCGGGCAGGCGGCGAAGGCGATCTGCAGCAAAGCCGGGTCCACATGCACGCCATCGACGATGAGGCAGGGGGCGAGAAGCGGGTCGGTGAGGCCGATGCCGGGCGCGCCGGGGGCGCGGTGGCCGAGCGGGGATTGGGCGTTGAAGAGATGCGTCACCAGCCGCGCCCCGGCCGCCACCCCGGCGCGCATCTGCGCGGCATCGGCATTGGTGTGGCCGAGCGAAACGCGGATGCCCGAAGCTGTGAGCTTGGTGATGGCGGGCAGGGCGTGCTCCAGCTCCGGGGCCAGGGTGAGCAGCTTCAGCACGGCGGCGGCGGGGCCGTCCAGCAGCTCATCCAAAGCCGCCTGGTCCGGCAGGCGCAGCCAGTCCGCGCGGTGGGCGCCGCGTTTGGCGGGGGCCAGGAACGGGCCTTCCAGATGCAGCCCGAGCAGGCCCGGGTGACGCGCCATGGCGGCGCGCAGCCGGGTGGCGGCTTCAGCGATGGCCGGCAGAGGCTGGGTGATGATCGTGGGCAGCACGGAGGTGACGCCGCGCGCGGCGAGGCCGGTGGCGAATTTGTCCCATTCCGCCGGCGTGGCGCTGGCGCAATCCACCCCGAAGGCGCCGTTATTATGCAGATCGATCAGCCCCGGCCCAAGGATGCCATGTTGCAGCTCCAGGTCCGGATTGGCGGCGCCTGGATGGATGGCGAGGATGCGCCCGGCCGCGATTTCCACAGTGGCCGGGCCGGTGAAACGCTCACCATCGAAGAGTGTCTGGGCAAAAATCCGCATGGTCCGGCCTTGTTCGATCTCTGCCGCCCTTCTGCGGCCAGGGCGGGGGCGGGGCAAGGGAGCAGGCCAGATCGGCGGATAAAAATCGCCGCTGGCCCCTTGCCGGGCGCGGCCGGGAGTGCTGGCCTGGGCGCCTGTGAATGCAAGAGGTGATGCATGGATGCGCTGCCCCCCGCCCCTGAGCTTTGCCAGCTCGATGCCGCCGCGCTGGCGACGGCGTACCGCAAGCGCGATCTCTCCCCGGTGGAGGTGACCAAGGCGGCGCTGGCACGGGCCGAGGCGATCAACCCCGCCCTCAACGCCTTCACCTTTCTCGACCGCGACGGCGCGCTGGCGGAGGCCAAGGCGTCCGAGGCGCGCTGGCGGATGGGCGCGCCGCTCTCCGAGGTCGATGGGGTGCCGACGACGTTGAAGGATATCGTCTGGGTGCAGGGCTGGTCCGTGCGCTATGGCAGCACCACCACCGATGCCACGCCCTGCCGGGAGGATGCGCCCGCGGTGCGCAAGCTGCGCGAAGCGGGCTGCGTGTTCATCGGCCAGACGACGACGCCGGAATTTGGCTGGAAGGCACTGACCGACAGTGCCGCCTTCGGCATCACCCGCAACCCGCATGACCCCTCCAAGACCTCCGGCGGCTCCTCCGGCGGGGCGGCGGTGGCGGCTTTGATGCAGGCGGGGCGGTTGCATCTGGGCTCGGATGGCGGCGGCTCGATCCGGGTGCCGGCGAGTTTCTGCGGGATTTTCGGGATCAAGCCGAGTTTTGGGCGGGTGCCGGCCTATCCGGCGAGCGCCTTCGGCACGGTGGCGCATATCGGCCCGATGGCGGCGAATGTCGCGGATGGTTTGGCGATGCTGAAGGCGATGTCCGGCCGGGACCGGCGTGACTGGAACCAGGGGGCGGGGCAGTTTCCGGGGCTGGAGGCTGCCCCGCTTTCGCCCAAGGGGCTGAAGATCGGCTATTGGCGCATCCCGCCTTCGGGGGCGCTGGATGCGGAGCTGGGCGCGATCATCGATGCCAGGATCGCGGCGCTGGCGGGGCAGGGGGCGGAGATTTCGCTCTTCACGCTGCCGGGCGGCGATCTGCTGGACTTGTTCCATGACCATTGGTTCTCCGGGGCGGCGACGCGCCTGGCGGGGGTGCCGGAGGCAAAGCGCGCCGGGATCGATCCGGGGTTCCTGGAAATCGCCGCGCAAGGGGCGCGGATGAGTGCGGTGCAGCTGGTGCGCGCCCAGGTGCGCCGGGCGGATTTCGGCGCGGCGATGGATGCGGCGCTGGCGGATTATGATTTCATCCTCTCGCCGGGCACCGCCATTCCGGCTTTCGAGGCCGGGGCCGAGGTGCCTTCGGGCGCCGGGCTCACGCGCTGGACCGAATGGGCCGGGTTCAGCTACCCGATCAACCTCACCCAGCAGCCCGCCGCGGTGGTGCCGTGCGGCAAGACCAAGGCCGGGCTGCCGGTGGCCCTGCAGATCATCGGCGGGCGCGGCGAGGATGGAAAGGTGATGGCGCTGGCGGCTTCGCTGGAGGCGCTGTTCGCTTAAGGCGCCTGGCCTTGCAGGGCGGCGGCGGATAGCCCGGCTTTTTTCAGATTGCTGGCGACGCTGTCCGTCTCGCTCTGCACCTTGGCGTTATAGGCCTGGCCGGGCGGCAGATGGTCCTGCAGCACGAAATCCGGCCGGGGCTGGGTGTCCACATAAAGCGCCACCTGGAAGGCCTGCTGTTCGCTGAGATGCGGGTTGCCGAGCGGCATATTGCCCTTCACCCAGGTGGCGAGCTTGGCGATGTTGGCAAGGCCAGCCCCGGCATTATAGCTGCGCGCGCCCCAGACCGGCGGGAAGCTGCCCATGCCGGCGCCGTTGGCGCCGTGGCAGGCGGCGCAGTTCTGCTTGTAGAGTGTCTGGCCGGCGGCATAATCCGCCGCAGTGGCGGCCTTCACCATCGCCGGGTAGGGGCTGGGGGTGGGCGTGGCGAGCGCTTCCACTTTCTTGTCGCGGTCCAGCCAGTCGATATAGGCGGCCATGTCCACCACCACGGCGCTGTCCGTGCTCGGCCGCTTGCCGTCCATGCTGCGCATGAAGCAATTGGCGATGCGGTCCTCCAACGTGATCACCGCCCCCTCGCGCGGCGAGAAGGAGGGGTATTCGCTGGCGGTGTTGAGGAAATTACCGGGATGATCGTTATTGCCGGCATTAGTATGGCAGTTGGCGCAGGTGAGCGCGTTGCCGATATAGCCCTTCGAGGCGGCATTGGTGCCGGTCTGCATGATCAAGTCATGGCCGCTTTGAATGGCGGCGCCGAGCGGGCCGGGCGGCAGGCCCTGCAAAGGCTGCGCCGCCGCGGGCAGGTTGGCGAGGCTGAAAAGGAAGGTGGTGATGAATAGCTTGCGCATGATTCGCTCCCGTTTGTCCGAGCTCTATCACTTTTGTAATGAAGCGGAAATGACCGGAACGAGAAAATCCTGGCTTTACGCGCGCGAAGGGTGCGGTTCGGGCCTTCGCCTGTGCGCGTGGCTGGGGTAATCTCGCGCCAAAAGGAGATTTGCCACGGTGGCCCACGCCCCGACCAAGACGATGATGCCGCCGATGGCGGAGCCGCCGAGCCTGGTGCTCACCCGCCGCCAGCGCATGGGCGACCAGCTTTATGGCCAGATCCTGGAGCAGATCCTCTCCGGCCGCCTGCCCGAGGGGACCAGGCTGCCGGCGGAGGTGGATCTCTGCAAGATGTTCGGCGTCTCCCGCCCGGTGGTGCGCCAGGCCTTGCAGCGTCTGGGCGCGGATGGGCTGGTGCAGGCGCGCCAGGGCTCGGGCACCTATGTGATGGCGCGCCCGGCGGAGCGGCTGGCCAGTTTCGCGGCGCCTGAGCAGGTCGCGGATTATCTGCGCTCGGTCGAGGTGCGGGTGGTGCTGGAGGGGAGCGCGGCGGAACATGCGGCGGAGCGGCGCAATGCCGGGGAGCTGGCCGCCATCGAGGCGGCGCACGCGCATTTCCGCCAGGAGGCCGAGCGCGGCGTGCTGACCCCGGCCGGGGATCTGGCGTTTCACATGGCCATCGCCCGGGCCAGCGGCAATCATTTCTATGCGAGCGCGATGGAGCATCTGCACCAGGCGGTGAGCGGGTTCATGAGCGTCTCGCTCAGCCTCACCCGCACCAGCCCGCGCGAGCGCGCCAGCGTGGTGCTGCGCGAACATGAGCTGATTCTGGAAGCGATCCGCGGGCAGGACGGGGCAACGGCGCGCATCGCCATGCAGTTTCACATCACCCAGGCCCGGCGGCGGATGGTGGACCATCATCGCGACGATTGAGCCGCGGGCGCCGCGCTCACCGCGCTTCATGAACCGGCTTTAACCGGTCCCCCAGCCGCCTTTGCCCGGCGCATGCGCTATAAGGGGGGCGGGCCCGTGTGGCCGCCGATCGTCAAGATGTGATGGAGGATCGTTGAAATGGCTCTGCAAACCAGTTCCGCCCATGCGCGTGTGCGCGAGCGGCTGTTCGTGATGTGGGAAGAGGCGGGGAGCGACCCTGATGCCGCCTACCAGCTCTGGCATAAGGTCCGCCCGCTGCTGGAGGATCGCGGGATCTCCGCTGTCGCCCGGCCGCCTGCCTCCCGGCAGGCGCCGCCGCGAGAAGAAAGGCGGCGCTGAGCGCCAGCCTTCGAACCGTTCGCCGGGGCCGGCCCGGCGTTGGGGGGAGATACGTGGGTTTGGCAAAAAATGCGTTACAATCTTCCGTTAAATGTAAGCTTGTAACCTTTTTTGCGAAGAGGGTGGTTCGATGCGTTATCTCTTGAAATCGCTTGCTGTACTGTCCGCCCTGGCGGTTGGGGCGCTGGCCCTGCCGGGGCGCGCCCAGGCGCATGATGGCTGGCATGGTGGCGGTTGGGGATGGGGGATCGGGATCGACGTGGCGCCGATCGTGGTGCCGGGGCCTTATGTCTATCCGCCTTATTACGCCCCGCCGCCGGTTTATGTCGCGCCGGCCCCGGCGCCGGTGCCGGATGGCTATTATGAGCCTTATCCGGGCTATATCGCGCAGGCGCCGGTCGCGCCCGTGGCGCCGGTGGCCCCTGCCGCGCCCGTCGCGCCGGCCGATGCGGGGGCGGCGCAATCCTGCCATGCCGGCGCTTATATCTGCCCGATGGAGGTGAGCGTGCCGGTGGGCGGGCGCTGCTATTGCCCGGGCAATGATGGCGCGCGCCAGTACGGCACCGCCCAGTAATTTCCGCCCTCCGTGGGTGAACGCGAAAAGGCTTCAGCGTCGCGCTGAAGCCCTTTTTGCCGCCCGGATGCAGGTGCGTCAGGCCGCGAAGAGCGGCGCGCCGATATAGCTGCCCGGCTGCGCCCCTGGCGGGCAGGCGAACACGGCGCTGCCGACATGGGTGGTGAACTGGTTCAGCGCGTCGAATTTCGACATTTTGTCGAAAATCTTGATGAAGCCGTTGCGCGGGTCTTTCTGATAGGCCTGGAAGAACAGGCCGGACTCGAACTCGATCCCCTGCGTCCAGGGCGGCCAGCGCTCGGCGGTGAAATCGGCGCCGTTATTATAGCCGTAAGAGCGGCGCAGGATCTGCGCGCCATCATTCAGTGCCGCCGCGCCCAGCCTGGCATGGGCGGTTTGCGGGATGACATAATTGCCGTCGCTGTCGGTGGCGTTGAAATTCGGCGTGTCGAACTCGCGCGTGCCGCCGAGCGGCGCGCCGCTGGCCTTGTGGCGGCCGAAAGTCTGCTCCTGGAAGCCGACCTTCATCCGGTCCCAATGTTCCAGGGCGATGCGGATGCGCCGCGCCACCATGTAGCTGCCATTCTGCATCCAGCCGGCATCCGCCCCGGCCCAGACCACCGCATCCATCTCATGGCCGGTCGGGTTCATGGTGCCGTCCTTGAATCCCATCAGGTTGCGCGGTGTGCCCTTGGTCCGCGGGGCGGTGGAGAAGCCGGTCTGCACCCATTTCAGCGTCGCGGCGCCATAGGCGATGCGGGAGAGTTGGCGCACGGCATGGAAAGCCACTTGGGGATCGTCGGCGCAGGCCTGCACGCCGAGCGCGCCGCCGCACTGGCCCGCCACCAGCTGGTCGCCGTTGAAGGCGGGCAGATCCACCAGCGCCGCCGGGCGCCGGGCGGCCAGCCCGTAACGGTCCTTGCCGTTCAGCGTGAACAGATCCGGGCCGAAGCCGAAGGTGAGGGTGAGCCGCGCCGGGGTCAGCCCCAGCGCCTCGCCGCTATCGAGCCCCGGCTCGTCCTCCTGCTGGGTGCCGGGCTCGGCGGGCAGGCCGGCGGCCATCCGCGCCGATGCCGCCGTCCAGCGTTGCAGCAGGACGATCAGCTCGGCGCGGTGTTCGGTTTCGAGATCGAAGGACGCGAAATATAGGGCACTCTGCATCGGGGTGGTGATGCCCTGCTGGCGGGGGCCGTAAAATGGCAGGGTGGTCCCGGCCGCCTGCATCCGCGCGGCGGCGGCGGCGGGCAGGCTGGCGGCGGCGCCCGCCAGCCCGGCCGTGCCGAGGAAGCGGCGCCGCGAGGGCGCCTTGGGGGTATCCGTGCTCATTGCGCCAGCTGCACCGTGTTCATGTCGTCCTCGACATAATAGAGCCCTTTGCCGTCCGGCGTCGTGACCAGACCGAACAGGTCGCCGCTGCCCGGCGGGGTCTGGGCCTGGTCCTTATCCAGCCATTTATCGCCGATCTGCTGGCCCGAAGCCGGGTCGATCTCGACGGCGCGGCCATCCAGCCCGTTTACCGCGATCAGATTGCCGTTCGGGGCCATGGTCAGGGCCAATGGCCGGTTCAGCAGCCCGCCCTTGCTGACCTCGGTGCCGGTGCCGGCACTGTCCGTCCGGGTGGCGGCGTCGGTGATCTTGACGATGCGGTTGCCGATCGCGTCCGAGACATAGAGCGTGCCATCCTTGCCCAAGGCCAGGCCGGTGGGGCCGACCAGGAAGACGCTGGCATCCGCCTGGGCGCCGAAGCCAGTGCTGATCACGGTCTGGCTCGTCACTTCAGGCGGCTTGCCGGCGGGAATGTTCAGCTCCAGCCGCAGCACGGTGGCGGTGTTCTGCACGGGCTGGCCGGGGGCGCCGATGCCAAAGCCGGCATTGGAGAGGAAAAGGGTGGCTTTGTCGCCCTCATCGATCCAGGCCATGTTGCCCCACGGATCGTCGATATCCGGGCCGGCCAGCGTGCCCGCCAGCTTGCCGCTGGAATCCAGCAGGATCAGGCAGCCTTTGCCCAGCGTCTTGGTGGTGCCGTCGGTGGAGGGGGCGGAGCCGACGATGACCCAGCCGGATTTCAGCACCGCCATGGCGGTGGAAAGCCCGACCCCGCCGGGGCAGCCGGCGAGCTTGGCGGGCAGGGTGGCGAAGGTCGTCGTCTGTTTGGTGGCGGGGCGGTAATCGATGATCGTGGTGCCGGTGCCCTGCAGATTGGCCTTGTTGTTGAAATTATCCGCCAGCAGGTCGCCCTTTTGCAGGCTGCCGGCGGAGACCGGGGAAACCGCCATGGCGTAGGGGTTCTGGTCGCCGTTGGCCGGCACGGTGGAGGTGATCAGCCGCTCATGCTTCAACCCGCCGAGATAGCCAGGTCCGGGATGGTCGGTCTGGGCATAGGCGGGCAGGGCCAGGGTCAGGCCGAAGAGGGTCAGCAGCGTGCGTGAGGGCATAAAATCAGTCTCCCAGGTTTCTAAAGGAGAATGAAAACCATTCTCAATTAAAACGCAACAGGAGATGATAATAATTCTCAATTGAGGGGCGGATCAGACCCGCGCGGCGGCTGGAGCGCGCCGACCGTAAACGGTCAGCGCGCTCCAGATCTTTGTTTTGGCGAGCAACTTTATGGCCCTGACTGAGTCCAGTGAGGGTCATGTTGCGCTATGTCGGCGATCAGCGCTTCCAGCGCCTCGAAGGAGACCGGTTTGACCAGATGATGGTCGAACCCGGCCTCGGCGGCGCGTTCCTTGTCGCGCTCCTGGCCCCAGCCGGTCTGGGCGACGATCTGAATGCCCTGCAAGGCGGCCTCCTGGCGCAGGAGGCGGCAGACCTCATAGCCGTTCAGCCCGGGCAGGCCGATATCCAGCAGGATGATGTCCGGCCGGTAGCGCCGTGCCGCGTCCAGCGCGCCGTGCCCGTCATGCAGCAGCTCATAGTCATGGCCCATCTCGTCGAGCATCCAGCCGACGGTCTGCGCCACTTCGATTGTGTCATCGACGACCAGGATGCGCCGCGGGCCGGAAGCGGGGGCGCTGGCGGCGGGGGCCGGCGCGGCCAGAGGCGGCGCCTCGATCAGCTGCATGCGGATGGTGAAGCGGCTGCCCTGGCCGGGGCCAGCACTCTCCACGCTGATCTGCCCGCCTTGCAGCGCCGCCAGCTGCTGCGCCAGAGCCAGACCGATGCCAAGCCCGCCCTGCGCCTGGTCGCGATGCGCATCGATCTGGGTGAAAAGCTGAAAGACCGACTCCAGCATGTCGGCGGGAATGCCCATGCCGTCATCGATGACGCTGATCACCGCCGTCTCGCCCTCCTGATGGGCATCCAGCGTGATATGGCCGCCGGCAGGCGTGTATTTGGCGGCGTTGTTGAGCAGATTGCCGATGATCTGCGCCAGCCGGGAGAGATCCGCCTGCAGCCAGAGCGGCGTCTGCGGCTGCAGGACGGTGAGGTTGTGGCCGGCGGCGGCGATCAGCGGCTGGCTGGTCTCCAGCGCCAGGCGCAGCACATCGCTCAGTGGCACCGGCGCCAGGCGCAGCTCGATCTTGCCCTGGCTGATGCGCGAGACATCCAGCAGATCGTCGATCAGCCGCACCAGTTGCGTCAGCTGGCGGTCCATCATCGCGTGGATGTCGGCGGCCTGGTCGCGGCCGGGGTTGCGCCGCAGCAGGTCCAGCCCGTGGCGCAGCGGCGCCAGCGGGTTGCGCAGCTCATGCGCCAATGTCGCGAGGAAATCATCCTTGCGCCGGTCGGCGTCGCGCAGCGCCTCGGCCTGCTGGCGCAGCGTGTCGCGCTGTTCGGCCAGCTGCTGGCGCTGGCGGTAGAGCTCGAAAAACACCTCGGCCTTGCTGCGCAGAATATCCGGCTCGATCGGCTTATAGATGAAATCCACCGCGCCGGCGCCATAACCCTGGAAACGGCGCTGCGTGTCCGAGGCGCCGGCGGTGACGAAGATGATCGGGATGCGCCTGGTGCGCTCATTGCCGCGCATCAGCTCGGCCAGCTCGAAGCCGTTGAGGCCAGGCATCTGCACATCCACCAGCGCCAGCGCCACGTCATGGGTCAGCAGCAGCTCCAGCGCCTCGTCGCCCGAGCGCGCCTTCAGCAGCACCAGCCCGTCGCGGCGCAGCAGCGCGTCCAGCGAGAGCAAATTCTCTTCAAGATCGTCGACCAGAAGGAAATAGACGGGTGCCATATGCGATCTCTCAGTTCTCATCGACGGGCGGCATCGCCGCCAGCTCTTGCAGATAGGCGGCGACGCCGCCGGGTGTGACGATACGGGCCCGCGGACAGGCCGCCAAAGCCGCCTCCGGCATGGCGGCGGCGAAGGCGGTTTTCGGGTCCTGCACGGCGACCTGGCCGCCGGCGGTTTCAACCGCCCGCAGGCCCCGCGCCCCATCCTCATTCGCGCCGGTGAGCACCAGCGCGGCCAGGGCCGGGCCATACACATCGGCGGCGCTCTCGAACAGAATATCGATCGCGGGGCGCGAATAGAGCACCGGCTCATCCGCCGACAGGGCCAAAGCCTGCTCGGTCTCGACCAGCATATGATAATTCGGCGGGGCGAAATAGATCGTGCCGGGCTCGATCGGCTCCTTGTCCTCGGCCTCGCGCACCCGCATCTCGCAGCGGCGCGCGAACAGCTCCGCCAGCAGGCTTTTGCGGTCCGGTGGCACATGCACCACCACGAAGACCGGCAGCGGAAAGCTGGCGGGCAGGGCGGGCAGGACCTGGTTCAACACCTCCAGCGCGCCGGCGGAGGCGCCGATGACCACGGCACGGCAGCGTCTCGCGCTCATCCGTCGCGCCTCTGATAAAGCCGCTCCTCGCGGTTGAATTCGCTGAAGGCATCGGCATGGGCGCAGAAGCGCAGATTCTCCTTCGCCCCCAGCCCAAGAAACCCCTTGCGGGAGAGCGAATCCTTGAACAGCCCGATGGCGCGGTCCTGCAAAGCGCGGTTGAAATATATCAGCACGTTGCGGCAGGAGATCAGATTCATCTCGGCGAAGACGGCGTCGGTGACCAGGCTGTGATCGGCGAAGAGCACGCGCTCGCGCAGGGATTTATCGAACACCGCGCGGCCGTAGCCGGCGCTGTAATATTCCGAGAGCGAGGATTTGCCGCCAGATTTGCGATGGTTTTCGGTGAAAAGCTGGATCCGTTCCAGCCCGTAAATGCCGGCGCGGGCGCGGGCCAGCGCGTCCTGATTGATGTCGGTGGCATAAAAGATCGTGCGCTCCTCCAGCCCTTCCTCGCGGAACAGGATGACGAAGGAATAGAGCTCCTCGCCATCGGCGCAGCCGGCGATCCAGAGTTTCAGCGACGGGTAGGTGCGCAGATGCGGGATGACGGTTTCGCGGATGGCCTTGAAATAGCTCGGGTCGCGGAACATTTCGCTGACCTGCACGGTGAGATAGCCCAGCATGCGCGGCAGCATCGTCTCGTCATGCAGCAGCCGCTCCTGCAGCGCCGAGATGCTGGCAAAGCCCATCTGCTCGCGCGCCAGCCGCAGCCGGCGTTTGATCGAGGTGGCGGCGTAATGGCGGAAATCGTAATGATAGCGCAGATAGAGCGCTTCCAGCAGCAGCTGGATTTCGATCTCCTCGACCTGGTCAGTCATTGGCGCGGGTCATTTCGGCATCCAGACCCGCACCAGCGAGAGCAGCTTCTCCACATCCAGCGGCTTGGCCATATAGTCGCTGGCGCCGGCTTCGATGCAGCGCTGCTGGTCGTCCGGCATCGCCTTGGCGGTGAGCGCGATGATCGGCAGCTTGGCCCAGGCGGGGTTTTCGCGGATGGCGCGGGTGGCGGTGAGGCCGTCCATCACCGGCATCATCACATCCATCAGCACCAGATCCACCGCCAGCTCGCGATGCAGCTGGGAGGTCGCCAGCCGCTCCAGCGCCTCCTTGCCATTGCGGGCGATTTCCACCAGCGCGCCGCGCGGCTCCAGAATGTTGGTCAGCGCATAAACATTGCGGACATCGTCCTCGACGACCAGGATGCGCCTTCCTTCCAGCAGCGCATCGCGGTTGCGGGCCTGGCGGATCATGTTCTGCTGCTGCTCCGGCAGCTCGGCCACAACCTGATGCAGGAACAAGGTGACTTCATCGAGCAGCCGCTCGGGGGATTTGGCGCCCTTGATGATGATGGATTTGGAATAGCGGCGCAGCCGCAGCTCGTCATCGGCCGAAAGCTCGCGGCCGGTATAGACGATGACCGGCGGGAAGGAATAGGCATCCTGCTGGCTCAGCGTCTCCAGCAGCGCGTAGCCGGAGGTGTCGGGCAGCGAGAGATCCAGCACCATGCAGTCGAAGGTCTGGGTGCGCAGCAGCTCCAGACATTCCGCGGCGGTGCCGGCGGTGACGGTCTCGGTGTCGTCCGAGGCGAGGAGCTTGGAAACGGCGTCGCGCTGGCGCTCATCATCCTCGACGATCAGCACGCGGTGCATGCGCTGCTCCAGCCTGGCTTCCAGCTTGGCCAGCACCTCCGCCACCTGTTCGCGGCGCACCGGCTTGAGCATATAGCCGACCGCGCCCAGCGAGAGCGCGGTCTGTGCATGATCGCCGGCGGAGACGACATGGATGGGGATGTGGCGGGTATGCACGTTGCGCTTCAGCCGGTCGAGCACCGAGAGGCCGGACTGGTCGGGCAGGCCGACATCCAGGATGATCGCGCTCGGGGTGAGGTCGCGCGCCAGGCTGAGCGCTTCCTCGGCGGTGCCGGCGAGCAGCACCTGGAAGCCCATCTCATGCGAGAGATTTTTGAGGATGCCGGCGAAAGCCTGGTCGTCCTCCACCACCAGCAGCACCCGGCGGGATTGATCCAGCGAGTCGCGGTCATCGCTCAGCGGTGGGGTTGGCGCCGGGCGGGCGCGGGTGGGGCCGGGGGCGGGCAAGGCGGCCGGCGCCGGGAAGCTGGCCGGGCGCGCGGCGCGCGGCGCCACCAAGCCGGGATCGAACGTCTCCGGCAGGGTCACGGTGAAGACGCTGCCCTGGCCGAGCGTGCTCGTCACCCCCAGCGTGCCGCCGAGCAGCCGGGCGAGCTCGCGCGAGATCGACAGCCCCAGCCCGGTGCCGCCATATTTGCGGCTGATGGTGCCATCCGCCTGATGGAAGGCATCGAAAATATGCGCCTGCTGCTCTTCGGAAATGCCGATGCCGGTATCCGACACGGCGAAGGCGACCCGCCCGCCATCGGCACGCTTGATGCTCAGCCGCACCTCGCCGGCTTCGGTGAATTTCAGCGCGTTGGAGAGCAGGTTTTTCAACACCTGCTCCAGGCGCTGGGAATCCGTCACCATGCTGGTCGGCGCGTCCGGCGCCGCCTCGATCACCAGCCCGATCCGCCGCTCGCGGGCGATCGGCTCGAACATCTGGCGCAAATGCGTGGCGATGCGCTCCAGCTTCACATGATCCGGCTGGATTTCGACATGCCCGGCCTCGATCTTGGAGAGATCGAGAATATCGTTGATCAGGGTCAGCAGATCATTGCCGGAGGATTGGATGGTCTGGGCGTATTTCACCTGCTCGGCGGAGAGCGTGTTGGTCGGGTTATCGGCGAGCAGCTTGGCCAGGATCAGCAGCGAGTTCAGCGGCGTGCGCAGCTCGTGCGACATATTGGCCAGGAAGTCCGATTTATAGCGGCTGGCCTGCTCCAGCTCGCGCGCCTTCAGCTGGATGAAGCCATTGGCTTTTTCCAGCTCGTCGCGCTGGCTCTCCAGCAGCTGGGTCTGTTCTTCCAGCCGGGCATTGCCCTGTTCCAGCTCCGCCTGCTGCTGCTCCAGCCGCGCCTGGGATTCCTTCAGCGCCCGGCTCTGCTCCTCCAGCTCCTCGTTGGAGACCCGCAGCTCCTCCCCCTGCACCTGAAGTTCCTCGGATTTTTGCTGGGTTTCCGCCAGCAGCGCCTTCAGCTCGTCGCGGTAGCGGGTGGCGCGCACCACCATGGCGATGGCGGCGGAGAGCTTGTCCAGCAGCGCCACCACCTCGCCATCCACCGGTTGGATGAAGCCCAGCTCCAGTACCGTGTTGGCCACGCCTTCGATGCTGCCGGGCACCACGATCAGCTGGCGCGGGCTGCGCTGGCCGAGCGCGGTGCCGAAGGTGAGATAGCCTTCCGGCACGTTGTCGAGCACGATATGATGGGTCTTCGCCACCGCCTCGCCGAGCAGCCCGTCATGCGCGGTGATGTGCGCCGGCAGGAAGGCGGTGGCCGGCACGCCATAGCTGGCGGTGCGCGCGAAGCCGTCCTCGTCGGCGACATAGATCACCCCGGCGACGGCGCCGAAATAGTTGGACATGAAGGCGAGGATGCTCTCGCCCAGCCGCGCCGCATCCGGCTGGCCGCGCATCGCCGCCTCCAGCCCGACCTGGGCGGACTGGATCCAGTCCTGGCGCTGGCGTTGCAGCGTGGCGCGGCGGATCAGCCAGCCCACCACCAGCGCCAGAATGATGCTGACCAGGCCGGAGGCGATGCCGCTGGCCATCGCGTGCTGGTAGGCGGCCGCCATCTCGCGCAGGCGCTGGGCGCGCAGCACTTCCTCGGTCTGGTCCATCTCGCCGAGCAGATCGCGGATATCGTCCATTTCGATCTTGCCGCGATTGCTGGCGATGATCGCCATCGCCGCGGGCTTGTCGCCGGACTGGGTCAGGGCGATGGTCTGTTTCAGCTCAGCCAGCTTGGCCGCCACATGCTGGCGCAGCGGCGCGATCCGCGCGACCTGTTGCGGGTTATCCTTGACCTGCCACGCCAGCGTGTCGATTTGCGGCGCCATGTTGGCGATGGCGTTGTCATAGGGGGCGAGATAGGCGACATCGCCGGTGAGCATGTAGCCGCGCTGCCCGGTTTCGGCATCCAGCGCCGTGGCGCGCAAGGCCGAGAGGCTGGCCAGCACATCGTGCGAATGCGAGATTTCGGCATTGTCGCGCTGGATCGTCCGCAGATTGAAATAGGCGGTGGCGCCGCTGATCAGGAAGAAGAGGATGGTGAGACCGAGACCGATGGTGATGGCGAATTCCGATCCTGCCGCGCGTCGATTCGCCTGCCAGCCTGGGGTCCGCTTCATCCTTGTCTCTATTCAATGATCTGTTGGTTAAACCGCGCGTCACACTACATATGGAAAAAGGTAAGGCAAATTGCATTAGTGTCATAAGATTTTTAGGCGCCAGGGCTTGTGCCGGGGCCGGATCGTCCCGGATGCTAGTGAGCTGGGCCTCCCGGGATCGATGCCAGGGCGGCGTCGGCGTAAATGGAAGCGGACATGTGATGGAAGCGGACATGTGATGGAACCTGGCATGTGACGGCAGTGGCTCGCAGCGGCGCACTGGACGGGCTGGCCCAGCTGGCCGCGCAGATTTGCGGGGTGGCGGCGGGCCGGGTGACACGCGTCACCTCCGCCGGGCAGCTGGTGCTGGGGCAATTCGGCACGGCGGCGCAGGCGGACGCGATTTTGCCGCTCTCCCATGGCTTCTGCCCGCTGGTGACCGCCGCCGGCGCGATGCTGAGCATTCCCGATATCGAAGCGGTGCCGGCGCACGCGGCGAATGCCGCGCTGCGCGAAGGCTGGCGCTTCTATGCCGGTCTGCCGCTGCGCGATGCGGACGGGGCGGTTTTCGGGACGCTCTGCGTGGTCGATCTGGCGGCTCGGCCTGGCGGGCTCTCGCCGGAGCAGGTCGCGGCGCTGACGCTGCTGGGCGGGCAGGCGAGCGCGCAGCTGGCGCTGCGCGAGCAGGCGCGGCGCCAGAGCCAGGATGCCGAGAACGCCGCGCGCTATCGCGCTTTGTTCAATAATCTCGATGCAGGCTTCTGCATCATCGAGTTTTTCGATGGGCCGCACGGTCCGCTCTCCGATTATGTGCATATCGAGGCGAATGAAGGCTATGAGCGCCATACCGGCATTGCCGGCATCGTCGGCAAGACGCTGCGCGAGGTGGCGCCGAATGCGGCTGAGGGCTGGCTGGAGATTTATGGCGAGGTGCTGCGCACGGGCCAGGCGGTGAGCTTTGAGCGGGCGTTCACCGAGGTCGGGCGGATCATTGAGGTCTCGGCGAATCGCATCGGCCCGGCGAACCAGCGCCAGGTTTCGGTGTTGTTTCGCGATATCACCGCGCGCAAGCGGACCGAGGCGGCGCTGCGCGAAAGCGAGGCGCTGGCCCGCGAGAACGGGCAGCGCCTGCAGTTCGCGCTCGCGGCCGGGGCGATTATCGGCACCTGGCTGTGGAATCTCGGCACCGGCCTGGTTGTGGTGGATGCCGCGTTTGCCGTGAATTTCGGGCTGGACCCGGAATGGGGGCTGGAAGGGCTGGAGCTGTCCCAGATTATGGCCAGCGTGCATCCGGACGATCTGCCGGGGCTGATGGGCGCGATCGACTCAGTGATCGCCCGGGGCGGGCCCTATGCCCACCAATATCGCGTGCGCCGCGCCGATGGGCGATATTACTGGGTGGAGGCGAATGGCCGGGTGGAGCATGATGCGGATGGCACGCCGCTGACCTTTAACGGCGTGTTGCTGGACGTGCAGGAGCGCCGGATGATGCTGGCCGAGCGCGAGCGCGCCGCCGCCGCGCTGCGCAGCCTGAACGAGACGCTGGAGCAGCGCGTGGCTGAGCGTACGGCGGAGCTGATGCGCGCCGAAGAGCAGCTGCGCCAATCCCACAAAATGGAAGCGGTGGGGCAGCTGACCGGCGGGCTGGCGCATGATTTCAACAATCTGCTCACCGGCATCATCGGCAGCCTGGAATTGCTCGGCACCCGGGTGAATCAGGGCCGGCTGAACGAGCTGGACCGCTATCTGAATGCCGCGCAAGGCGCCGCCCGGCGCGCGGCGGCGCTGACCCACCGGCTGCTGGCCTTCTCCCGCCGGCAGACCCTGGACCCGAAACCGACCGACATGAACCGGCTGGTGCGCGGTATGGAGGAGCTGATCCGCCGCACCATGGGGCCGGAGGTGGAGATCGAGGTGGTGGGGGCGGCCGGGCTGTGGGCGACCTTGGTGGACCCGCCGCAGCTGGAAAACGCCCTGCTCAATCTCTGCATCAATGCACGCGACGCGATGCCCCATGGCGGCCGGCTGACCATCGAGACCGCCAATCGCTGGCTGGACCCGCGCACGGCGCGGGCGCGCGATCTGCCGCCGGGGCAATATGTCTGCCTCTGCGTCACCGATACCGGAGCGGGGATGCCGCCGGAGGTGATCGCCAAGGCGTTCGACCCGTTTTTCACCACCAAGCCGCTGGGTCAGGGCACCGGGCTGGGATTGTCGATGATCTACGGCTTCGTGCGCCAGAGCGGCGGGGTGGCGCGGATCTATAGCGAGCCGGGACATGGCACCTCGGTGAGCCTGTATCTGCCGCGCTTCGCCGGCGAGGAGGCGGCGGGCGAGCCGGTGCCGGAGCTGCGCGCGGCGCCGCGCGCCAGCCATGGCGAGACGGTGCTGGTGGTGGATGATGAGCCCAGCGTGCGGATGCTGGTGATGGAGGTGCTGGAAGAGCTGGGCTATGCCGCCATCGAGGCGGCGGACGGCCCGGCCGGGCTGCGGGTGCTGCAATCGGATATGCGGATCGACCTGCTGGTCACTGATGTGGGGCTGCCGGGCGGCATGAATGGGCGGCAGATGGCGGATGCCGCGCGCGCCACGCGGCCGGCGCTGAATGTGCTGTTCATTACCGGCTATGCGGAGAACGCCATCATCGGCAACGGCCATCTGGAACCGGGCATGCATGTGCTGACCAAGCCTTTTGCGCTGGAGACGCTGGCGGCGCGGATCAAGGAGCTGATCACCAACCCAGGGTGAAGATATAAAATTTGGTTCTGTCCCAGATAACTTTCCGGCTTATACCTTCAACGCCTTGAAGGATCAGCATTATTTCGATCATTGCAGGGTTTCGCCTTTTGCCCGTGGCGTCAAGGGGTTTACTCGCCTTCGGCGACGCGCGGCGAAGCCGCGCGCCCTTGACGCCACGGGCAAAAGGCGAAGAGACTCGGGATCGACATAATGGCCAGATGAATGAAGATCGGGGACAGCCCCTAAAACTTTGCGGATGTGAAGGCTTTTTTCAAAACCCCGCAGGCTTTCTCTGTCTTCGTCAAAAACCGCGTCATTGTTTCAAGGAGGCGGTCTCAAACCGTCTCTCATCGATTTCACCATGGCGTTTTAGAGCATCAAGCTTTTAGCTTGATGCTCTAACTTTTGTTTTTGCGCGCAATTTTATATGTTTATCTTGACGCTCCCGCGTCAACCTAAACACTTATTGCGCTAGAACCGGTTTTCGGTGCGGCCGCCAGCAGGTCGTTGCCTAAAAACAGAGGCGCGGCATTTTTGATTTCCTGGCGGATGAAGGCCAGCGCCAGCTTCACCGGCATGCTGTGGACGAGGTCCGCATGCACCATCGCCCAGTAGCTGCGTTGCAGATGCAGCGTCTGCGGCAGCACCGCCACCAGCTCCGGCCGGCTTTGCGCCACATAGCCGGGCAGCAGGCAAAGCTGCTGGCCGGCACAGGCGGCTTCCAGCTGCGCGTGAATGCTCGAACATTGCAGGCGCGCGCGCAGGCTCGGCTCCAGCTCGGTCAGATAATCCAGCCCGCGGGTGAAAATCAGCTCATCGATATAGAATGCGAAATCATGCCCGCGAAGGTCCTGCGCGCTGCGGATCGGCTTGTGCGCGTTCAGATAATCCTTCGTCCCGAACACGAATAAACGGTAATCGGTGAGCTTCTCCGAGACCAGCTTGCGCGACTCCGGCGGGGTGAGGGTGATCAGGATATCCGTATCCCGGCGCGACATCGAGACCACTTGCTGGATGGTCAGCAGCTCCACCGCCAGCCTTGGATGGGCGGCGGCAAAGCGCGCCAGCCGCCCGGCCAGGAAGAAATTGCCGATGCCCTCCAGCGCGCTGATCTTCACCGCCCCGCTGGCGCTGACCTGGCCGCCGCCCAGCCGCTCCTCCAGCTGGCCGGCCTCGATCTCGATGCGTCCGGCCTGTTCCAGCAGCGCCTCGCCCTGGCGGGTGAGGGAATAGCCGCGGGCATTGCGCACGAACAGGGACACGCCCAAGGCCGCCTCCAGCGCGCTGATCCGCCTGGCCACCGTCGCGTGGTCCGCCGCCAGCATCCGCCCGGCCTGGGAAATGGTGCCGCTGCGCGCCACGGCGAGGAAATAGCGCAGATCGTTCCAGTCGAACCCCGGTCTCATATGTGCAATTCCGCACAGTTGATGGTTGATATTTCCTGTATTCCTGCGGAAGCTGTCAAGGCTAAGGTGACGTTCAAATCCGGCCCGTCAGAGGCAAAGGTGAGAAGGGAGACATAATGTCAGCAATCATGCTTCCGCGCGTGGTGCGCATCGGTGGCGGCGCTCTGGCCGAAACCGGCGAGGCGCTGCTGCAGCTCGGCCTCACGCGCCCGGCCATCATCACTGACAAATTCCTGCTGCAAAGTGGTATGGTTGAGCGGCTGCAGGATGTTCTTGGCAAATCCGGCCTGCATGCCTCGGTGTTTTCGGACACCGTTCCTGACCCGACCAGCGATTGCGTCGCCGCCGCGTCCGATTTCGTGCGCGAAGCGGGGGCGGATTGCGTCATCGGTTTTGGCGGCGGCAGCCCGATCGACACCGCCAAGGCCGCCGCCATTCTGGCGCCGCGCCCGGGCACGATGCGGGCGTTGAAGGCCCCGCATCAAGAGATGACTCCCGGCCTGCCGATCATCGCCATCCCGACCACGGCGGGCACCGGCTCCGAGGCGACGCGCTTCACCATCGTCACCGATACCGCAACCGATGAGAAAATGCTCTGTCCGGGCCTGGCTTATTTGCCGACGCTCGCCATCGTCGATTACGAACTGACGCTGACCATGCCCAAGCGCCTGACCGCCGATACCGGGATCGACGCGCTGACCCATGCGATCGAGGCCTATGTTTCGCGTCTGGCCAACCCGTTTTCGGATTCGATGGCGATCGCCGCCATGCAGGCGATCTGGCGTGGCCTGCGCACCGCCTATCACGAGCCCGGCAACCGCGCCGCGCGTGAGCAGGTGATGCTGGGCGCGATGCAGGCGGGGATGGCGTTTTCCAATGCCTCGGTCTGCCTGGTGCATGGCATGAGCCGGCCGATCGGCGCGCATTTTCATGTCGCGCACGGGCTTTCCAACGCGATGCTGCTGCCCGCCATCACGCGCTGGTCGATCGAGGGCAATGTCGCGCGCTATGCGGATTGCGCCCGTTCCATGGGCATCGCCCCGGCCAGTGCCGCGGATGCGCCGGCGGCGGCGGCGCTGGTGGAGGCGTTGCGGGGGCTGAATGAGGATTTGGCGGTTCCCAGCCCGAAAGATTACGGGCTCGATGCGGCGCGCTGGAGGCAGCTGCTGCCATTGATGGCCGAGCAGGCGCTGGCCTCCGGCTCGCCGGGTAACAACCCGCGCGTGCCTGAGGCCGCCGAAATTGTCGCACTTTATGAAGATGTATGGGGCTGATGCGGTTTTCGCGCGGATCCGCGCAAAGGATTGTTGACATTAACGCAACGGCGAAGGAATATCTCCTAAAAATTCGACGAACTTAACAAAAATTTCGCGGCTAACCGAAATAAATGAGGAAATAACAAGATGGTCTTCAAAAATACCGCCTCTTTGAATCGTCGTGGCTTGCTGAAGGCTGGCGCTGCCGCCTCCGCCTCAAGCCTGATTCTTCCTGAAGTCAGCTGGGCCCAGAGTGAATCGCCGGTGAAGATCGGCAATATCGATCCGCGCACTGGCACCTATGCCGCCCTGGGCGAGAATCAGATTCGCGGCGCAACCATGGCCGTGGATGAGATCAACAAGAAGGGTGGCATTCTCGGCCGCCCGGTGCAGCTGCTGGTGGAAGATTCGCAAGGCCTGCCCGGCCCGGCCGTCAGCAAGGCGCAGAAAATGGTCAGTCAGGATAAGGTGGATTTCCTGATGGGGTCGGTGAACTCTGCTGTTTCCGCCTCGCTGGCGCAATTCTCCAGCCAGCATAACCTGCTTTACATCGACACTGGCGGCCATGCCGATCCGATCACTGGCAAGAACTGCACCTGGAATACTTTCCGCACCTGTTCCACCACCTGGCTGGAAACCGCCGCGGACTTCGATCTGCTCTATCAGAAATTCGGCAAGAAATGGTTTTTCATCACGCCGGACTATGCTTTCGGCCATTCGCTGCATGATGATTATGTCGCGCAGCTGACCAAGGCCGGCGGTGTGTCGCTAGGCAACGCGCTGGCACCTTTGGGCACCACGGATTTCTCCTCCTACCTGATCCAGGCGCGGGCCGCGAAGCCGGACGTGCTGATCTGCCTGCAGGCGGGCGATGATCTGGTGAATGTGCTGAAGCAGGCTGTGCAGTTCGGTATGAACACGCAGATGACCATTGCCGGCGCGCAGCAGGAGCTGGAAGTGCTGGAAGCGCTGCCGCCGGCGGCGCGGCTCGGCTGGTGGACGTTCGAGTGGTACTGGAACCAGCCCGGCGTGCCGCATCTGGAAGAGTTCGTTGCCGCGCATAAAGCGAAATATAACGGCAAGGTGCCGACCGCGCGCACCTGGTTCGGCTATGCCTCGGCGCATGCCATCGCGTTGGCGGCGAACCAGGCGAAGTCGCTGGATGCGCTGAAGGTTGTGCGGGCGCTGGAAGGGCTGGTGCTGCCGCCGGAAGTCGCGCTGCAGCCGGGCAAGTGCTATTACCGGGCGGAGGATCATCAGATGATCGCCAACATGTTCCCCGGCAACGTGCCCAACGGCGCCACCTATCCCAATCTGTTCAACGTGGCGCAGACCGTGCCGAGCGGGACGATCGCGAAATCCCCGGCCGAGGCAGGCTGCAAGCTCGTCTATCCGAGCTGAGCTTTGGCGTGACCGCAAGGGAGCCGGCGTGGGAATGCCGGCTCCCTTTTCCGTTATGCACGGTTGCAATGAAAAGCTGCGCCGCGTGGCGCTTTAAGGGCGAAACACCGTGGAATCACTGATTATGTACAGCGCGTTCAACGGGCTGATCGTCGGCATCTTCTACGCGCTGATGGCGCTGGGGCTGTCGCTGATCCTGGGCTTGAACGGCGTCATCAATTTCGCGCACGGCACCTTCATGGCGCTGGGCGGCTATCTGGCTTTCACCATCGAGCCTTATGTCGGGTTCTGGGGGAGTCTCATCCTGGCGCCGTTCGGGGCGGTGGTGCTCGGCCTGCTGGTCGAACGGATTTTGATCCGTCCGCTTTATGGGCGCGATCCTTTGTTCTCGCTGCTGCTCACCTTCGGGCTGGCGATGATCATGGAGGATCTGATCCGCACCATCTGGGGCTCGGTCGGGCAGCCCTTCGCGCTACCCAATTATCTGAACACCCCGCTGTCCGCCTCGCTGTTTTTCCTCACCGGCTATCGGCTGGTGTTGATCGCGATCACCATTCTGGTCACCGGCGCGCTGTTCGCGGTGCTGCGTTATACGCGCATCGGCATCCGCATCCGCGCCGGCAATGCGGATCTGGAGACGATCTCGGCGATGGGGGTGAATATCTTCTTCCTGCGCGCGGCGAATTTCGGCATCGGCATTTTCCTTGCCGGGCTGGCGGGGATTCTCGCCGCCGGGCAGCTCGGGCTTTCGCCCTCGATCGGCTCCTCGCTGATCATGCCGTCTTTCGTGGCGATCATCGTCGGCGGTGTCGGCAGCTTGATCGGCTCCGTGCTGGGCGGGCTGATCATCGGCATCGCCTCGGGCATCACCGCGGCGTTTTTCCCCGTCGCGCAGGAGGTGGTGATCTATGTGATCATGGCTGTTGTGCTGGTCCTCAGGCCGCGTGGCCTGCTCGGTCAGGAAGGATTGTTTGAATGAGCGCCTCCATCGAAACCAAACCGGCAGCGGCGCAAGGCTCCGCGCGCATGCTGGTGGCGGCCGGCATCTGGGTGCTGCTGCTGCTGGTGCCGCTCTGGCTGCCGGCTCTGGGTGGCTATACGGATCTCGCCACCCGCGCGCTGATCTACGCCATCGCCGCCTCCGGGCTGAACCTCGTGCTCGGCTATACCGGCGGGCTTTCCTTTGGCCATGCCGCCTATTTCGGGCTGGGCGCCTACGGGGCGGGGCTGTGCCTGATCTATATCGCGCCCTCGCTGCCGCTGGCGATCCTGGCGGGCACGGTGCTGGGCGGCATCGCCGGCATTCTGGTCGGGCCGATGGCGATGAAGCGCAAGGGCATCTATTTCGCGATGATCACCATTGCCTTCGGGCAGATGTTCTATTTCATCGCGGTGCGCTGGAATGCGCTGACCGGCGGTGAGGATGGGCTGACCGGCTTCTCGCGCGTGCCGCTGCATCTGGGCGGGCATGCGATCCACATGGGGCCGGTGCGGTTTTATTATCTGGTGCTGGCCTTGTTCGCGGTGGTGATGCTGGTGCTCTGGCAGATCCTGCGTTCGCCGCTCGGCCATAGCTTCGTGGCGGTGCGCGAGAACACCACCAGGCTCCGCTTTCTAGGCGTTGCGGTGGATAAGCAGATCTGGGTGGCGTTCGCGATTTCCACCTTCATCACCGCGCTCGCGGGGGCGCTGAATGCGCTGCTCACCGGCTTTGCCTCGCCGGATAATCTCGGCTGGCAGCTTTCCGGCTCCTTCGTGGTCATCTGCGTGCTTGGCGGCATGCGCTCTTATTGGGGGCCGTTCCTGGGGGCGATCATCTTCATCGTGGCGCAGGATTATCTCTCCAGCGTGACGCAGAACTGGATGAGCTTCATCGGCCTCATCTTCGTGCTGGCGGTGTTGTTCTTCCCGCAAGGTCTGCTGGGCTTCATCAAGGGGAGGGCGCGGTCATGAGCTTCCTGACATTGGATGGCGTCGGCCGCCGCTTCGGCGCGGTGCAGGCGCTGAAGGGGATTTCGCTGTCGGTTGAGAAAGGCGAGCTGCGCGCCATCATCGGGCCGAACGGGGCGGGCAAGACGACCTTGTTCAACCTGATTTCCGGCTATTTTCCGCCCAGCGAAGGCAGCATCCAGTTCGATGGCCAGCCGATCCTTGCGGTCTCGCCGAATGCGCTGGTGCGCCGGGGCATCATCCGCACCTTCCAGATCACCCAGGTGTTTCTCTCGCTCAGCGTCTATGAAAATCTGCGCGTGGCGGTGGAGACGGCGATGGGGTTGCAGCTGCGGCCCTGGATCTCGCGCAATGTTCGCAACCAGGTCGAGGCGAAGGTGGAGGAGCTGGCGGCGATCACCCGGATCGGCCCGAAGATGGACCGGATCGTCGGCGAGATGTCGCATGGGGATCAGCGCGTCGTCGAGGTTGGCATCGCGCTGTCGCGGCATCCGAAGCTGTTGCTGCTGGATGAGCCGACGGCGGGGATGGGTGATGAGGAAACCAACCACATGACCGATCTGATCCGCCGGCTGAACAAGGAGCAAGGCATCACCATCCTGTTCGTCGAGCATGACATGGCGATCGTGTTCGGCATCGCGGACCGGATTACCGTGCTGGATAACGGCACCATGCTGGCGGAGGGCACGGCCAGGGAGATTTCCGAAAATCCCCGCGTGCAATCGGCCTATCTCGGCAATGCGCTGGAGGAGAATGCGGCATGAGCGCGGTTCTGGAAATCGATGGTGTGCACACCTATTACGGCAAGAGCCATATTCTGCACGGCGTATCGCTGAAGGTGGAGGAGGGCGAGCTGGTGGCGCTGCTGGGCCGCAATGGCGCTGGCAAAACCACCACCATGCGCAGCGTGATGAGCCTCACGCCGCCGAAAGCCGGCAGTGTGAAACTGTTCGGGCGTGACCTCACCCGCGCCTCGCCGCATAAGATCGCGGTCTCCGGCGTCGGCTATGTGCCGGAGGGGCGCAAGATTTTCGGCCATATGAGCGTGCATGAAAATCTGCAGGTGCCGCCGGAGATCAGCGGGCCGTGGAATATCGAGACGGTGTATGAGCTGTTTCCCCGGCTTTATGAGCGCCGCGCCAGCAAGGGCGGGCGGCTTTCCGGCGGTGAGCAGGAGATGCTGGCGATTGCCCGCGCGCTGCTGCTGAACCCGAAGCTGCTGATTTTGGACGAGCCGAGCCAGGGTCTGGCGCCGGTGATCGTGCAGGAGGTGATGCGCACCATCGCGCGGATGAAGAAGGAGGGCATGTCGGTGCTGCTGGTCGAGCAGAACGCCATGCTGGCCTTGCAGCTGGCGGACCGCGCCTATGTGCTGGCCGATGGCGAGATGGTTTATTCCGGCGATGCGGCGACGCTGAAAGCCGACAAGGCCAGGATGGAAAGCCTGGCCGGCGTCAGCCATGCGGCCTGACCAATTGCTCTTGCCCTGAGGGGCGGATCCGGCGTGAAATAGGCTGGAGCCGCGATAAAGACAGCAAGAGAGTTCGAGGATGTCCCTGCAAATGCCTCTGCCGGACCAGCGTGTGCTGGCCCGGCGCGACGAGATTATCAAGGCGCTGCGCCAGATCGTCCCCGGGGAAGGGGTGATCGACGCGCCGCATGAGCTGCGGCCTTATGAATCGGACGGCCTCACCGCCTACCGGCAGCCGCCGATGGTGGTGGTGCTGCCGGAGACGGTGGAGCAGGTGGCGGCGGTGCTGCGCTACTGCAAAGGGCAGAATATCAAGGTGGTGCCGCGCGGCTCCGGCACCTCGCTCTCCGGCGGGGCGCTGCCGCTGGCGGACGCGGTGCTGCTCGGCATGGGGCGGTTCAAGAAAATCCTTGAAATTGACTATGAGGATCGTCTGGCGGTGGTGCAGCCGGGCGTTACCAACCTTGCCATCACCAAGGCGGTGGAGGGCGAGGGGTTTTATTATGCGCCGGATCCGTCCAGCCAGATCGCCTGTTCCATCGGCGGCAATGTCGCGGAGAATTCCGGCGGGGTGCATTGCCTGAAATACGGTCTCACCACCAATAACGTGTTGGGCGTGCAGCTTGTGACGATGGAGGGCGAGATTTTGCGCTTCGGCGGCAAGGCGCTGGAGGCGCCGGGGCTGGATCTGCTCGGCATCATCGTCGGCTCCGAGGGGCTGCTGGGGGTGGTGACGGAGGTGACGGTGCGGATTTTGCCGAAGCCGGAGACCGCGAAGGCGCTGCTGATCGGTTTTCCCAGCGTGGAATCCGCCGGGCAATGCGTGGCGGACACCATCGCCGCGGGGATCATTCCGGCCGGGATGGAGATGATGGACAAGCCCGCCATCCATGCCGCCGAGGCCTTCGTGCAGGTCGGTTATCCGCTGGATGTGGAGGCGCTGCTGATTGTCGAGCTGGATGGGCCGGAGGCGGAATGCAGCCATCTGATCCAGGAGGTCGAGGCGATTGCGCGGGCCAACCAGGCGGGGATGATCCGCATCTCCCGCGATGAGGCGGAGCGGCTGGCCTTCTGGGCCGGGCGCAAGGCGGCGTTTCCGGCGGTGGGGCGGATTTCGCCGGATTATTACTGCATGGATGGCACCATCCCGCGCGCCAAGCTGCCGGTGGTGCTGCAGCGGATGAACGCGCTCTCCGAACAATATGGGCTGGGGGTGGCGAATGTGTTCCATGCCGGGGACGGCAATCTGCATCCTTTGATCCTGTACGATGCCAACAAGCCCGGCGAGCTGGAGCGGGCGGAGGAATTTGGCGCCGATATTCTCAGGCTGTGCGTCGAGGTGGGCGGGGTGCTCACCGGCGAGCATGGGGTGGGGGTGGAGAAGCGCGATCTGATGCCGGCGATGTTCTCCGAGGACGATCTGCGCCAGCAGCAGCGGCTGAAATGCGCGTTCGATCCCGAGCTGCTGCTCAATCCGGGGAAAGTGTTCCCGAGCCTGCATCGCTGTGCGGAGCTGGGGCGGATGCATGTGCATCGCGGGGCCTTGCCGTTTCCCGAACTGCCAAGGTTTTGAGCATGACTCCGCAAAATACCAAAGAGGTTTGCGAGATCATCGGCCAGGCGCTGGCGGACGGTGAAAAGCTGGAGATTGTCGGCGGCGGCACGCGGGCGCAGATCGGCGCGCCGCGCGAGATCCCGACGCTCTGCCTGGCCGGGCTCTCGGGCATTCTGGAATATGATCCGGCGGAGCTGGTGCTCACCGCCCGCGCCGGCACGCCTCTGGCCGAGATCGAGGCGGCGGTGGCTGAACGCGGGCAGGGGCTGGCGTTTGAGCCTTATGGCGCGGCCGGGTCCACGATTGGCGGGGTGCTGGCGGCCGGGGTGGCGGGCGCGCGCCGGGTCTCCGCCGGCGGGGCCAGGGATCATCTGCTCGGGTTCGAGGCGGTGTCCGGCCGGGGGGAGATATTCCGGGCCGGGGCGAAAGTGGTGAAGAATGTTACCGGCTATGATCTGCCGAAGCTGCTCTGCGGCTCCTGGGGGCGGCTGGCGGCGCTGACGGAGGTGACGCTGAAAGTGCTGCCCCGGGCGCCGGAGCGCGTGACTTTGTGCTGGCGCGGGCTGGCGGATGAGCCGGCCTTCGCGCTGATGCGCGCGGCCTTGCGGGCGCCGTGCGATGTGGCGGCGGCGGCGCATCTGCCCGGCGAGGCGACGATGTTGCGGCTGGATGGCGTCGGCCCCTCGATCGCGGCGCGGCGGGACTATCTGGGCGCGGCGCTGGCGGCCTATGGGCCGCCTGAGGCGCTGGACGATGCGGCGCCGCTCTGGGCGCGTGTGCAAGGCGGGGCGGGGCTGACGACCGAGGCACCGCTATGGCGGCTCAGCCTGCCGCCACGCGCCGCGCTGGGGGCCATCGCGCCGCTGCTGGCGGCGGGTGGAGCGTATCTGGCGGATTGGGCGGGCGGGCTGATCTGGCTGGCGCTGGAGGGGCGTGAGGCGCTCATCCGTGAAGCGGCGGACGCGGCGGGCGGCCATGCCACGCTCATGCGTGCCCCGGCGGAAATACGTGCGCGCATTCCGGCGCTGCATCCCCAGGCGCTGGGGGTGGAGGCGCTCTCGCGGCGGGTGCGGCGCGGCTTTGATCCGATGGGGATTTTCGAGACCAACCGCTTTCTGGACGAGGCCGATGCAGACTGATTTCTCCCCCGCCCAGCTCGCCGACAAGGACATCGCCGCTTCCGAGGCGATCATCCGCAAATGCGTGCATTGCGGCTTCTGCACCGCCACCTGCCCGACCTATGTGCTCGGCGGCAATGAGCTGGATAGCCCGCGCGGGCGGATCTATCTGATCAAGGACATGCTGGAGAATGAGCGCGTGCCGGGGCCGGAGGTGGTCAAGCATGTGGATCGCTGCCTCTCCTGCCTCGCCTGCATGACCACCTGCCCCTCGGGGGTGAATTACATGCATCTGGTGGACCATGCCCGCGCCTATATCGAGACGCATTATCGCCGGCCTTTGGCGGAGCGCGTGTTGCGGGCGGTGGTGGCTTCGGTGCTGCCTTACCCGAAGCGTTTTCGGGCGGCGTTGCGTCTGGCCGGGCTGGCGCGGCCGCTGGCGGGATTGCTGCAGGGCATCCGCCCGCTGCGCCCGGCGGCTTCGATGCTGCAACTGGCACCGGCCAGGCTGCCCCCGCAGGCGCGGCTACCCGCCAGCCCCGCCGGGGCGCGCGGGCGGGTCGTGCTGATGCAAGGCTGTGCAGAGCCGGTGCTGCGCCCGGAAATCCGCGCCGCCACGATGCGGCTGCTGGAGCGCTGCGGTTATCAGGTGAGTTTCGCCCCGGGCGAGGCCTGCTGCGGCGCGCTCACCCACCATATGGGGCGCGAGGCCGAGGCGCTGGCGGCGGCCAGGCGCAATGTTGAGGCCTGGAGCCGGGAGATCGAGGCCGGGCTGGAGGCGATTATCATCACCGCCTCGGGCTGCGGCACCACGATCAAGGATTACGGCTATATGCTGCGTGACGATCCGCTTTACGCGGAGAAGGCGGCGCGGGTTTCGGCGCTGGCCAAGGATGTCTCGGAGGTGATCGAGGCGGCGGGGCTGCCGGCGCGGGTGGAGATCCCGGCGCGGATCGTCGCCTATCATCCGCCCTGCTCGATCCAGCATGGCCAGAAGCTGACCACCGGGCCGCAAAATCTGCTGCGCGCGGCGGGGTTTACGGTGAAGCTGCCGGCGGATTCGCATCTCTGCTGCGGCTCGGCGGGGACGTATAATATTTTCCAGCCGGAGATCGCCGGGCAGCTGGGCGCGCGCAAGGCGCAGACGCTGGAGGCGCTGCGGCCGGATGTGGTGGCGACCGGCAATATCGGCTGCGCGGTGCAGATCGGCCAGCATTCAGGGCTGCCGGTCGCCCATATCGTCGAGCTGCTGGACTGGGCCACCGGCGGCCCCGCGCCCGCCGGCCTCTAAGGTTCAAAAGGTTCCGGGGGTTCACCCCCGGTTGATCGTCACCACGGAAGACGTCATCGGCGCGATCGCCTTGGCCAGGGCGCTCTCCACCGCCTTGGCGGTAAAGCCCGCCCGCAGCAGCGCCCGCCCGGCCGCGACATGCGCCTTCGACGCACCCGCATCCTGGCTCAGCGTCCCGATCGCGGCGATGAGCCCGGCCGCATCCGGCGCCACGGCGGCGCGCAAAGCGGGGGGCAGCTCCAGCCCCTCGGCGGCGATCGGCGTCATCACGCAGGGCAGGCCATGCGCCCAGGCTTCCAGCACCTTGCCCTTGATCCCCGCCCCGAAGCGCAGCGGCGCCAACGCCAGGCGGGCGCGGGCGTAATAGGGGGCGAGATCTTCCACCGCGCCGGCCAGCTCCACCCCTTGCGTGCGCAGCATCTGCGCCACGCCATGCGGCAGCCCGGCGCCGACCACGGTGAGGCGCTGCCCGGCCAGGGCGGGCAGCACCGCCTGGGCGAACCAGAGCAGCCCGTCGAGATTGGGCTCATGCGCGAAATTGCCGACCAGCAGCAGCCCCTCGCGGTCGGTGCGCATGGCGGGCTTCACCGGCTTGATCGCCCAAGGCACCAGATGCAGCTTCTGCGCCTCCAGCCCGGCCTGGCGCAGCAGCGCCGCCTCGGCCGGGGAGTGGGTGAGCACGGCATCGGCCTGCAGCATCACCGCGAATTCCTGCGCCTGCTGGCGCTGGGCGGCGCGGGTCAGCTCCGGGCGCTCCTGGATCTCGCCCTGGCGGCCCAGGCGCAGATGATGCAGGTCGGCGACGCTGAACATCACTCTCGCGCGCGGCTGGTAATGCCGGATCAGGCTCATATAGGGCGCAGCGACGCTGACCCGGTGCAGATAGACCAGCTCGAACATCCCGGCCTGGCGGCAGAGCGCTTCCTCCACCGAGGCGATGGCGGGGGCAGCGAGGCAGGCGATGCCCTGCGCAGCCAGCAGCGCCTGGGCGGCGCCATCCGGCGCGGCGCCGGTGCGCGGCAGGAAGGAGACGTGCCAGCCCAGCGCCTGCAAGGCGCGCATATGGGAGAGGATGGCCTGGGCCCCGGCATTGCGGTCCGGCCGCGGCCAGGCATCGTCGATCACCAGCGCCCGCTTTGCCGGCAGGGCGGCCTGGCTGCCGCGCTGGCGGCGCATCGGCCCGGAATCGTGGCGCTGCGCGGCCTGCTGGCCCTTCAGCTGCTCGACCTCGTCCAGCAGCAGCGCCAGCAGCGCATCGCCCTCGCCGCTGCAGCCGCGCGCCTCGTCCAGCGCATCGCGCAGGCTGGCCAGGGCCGCCGCGTCCAGCGTGGTGCGCGGGGCGATCGGCGCCGGGGCGCCGCTCAGCAATGTGCCGCAGCCGGCGGCGCGCACGCTGATCAGATGCGCCTGCCCGGCGGGCAGCGGGCGCGGCAGGGTGAAGCTGAAGCCATGCCAGCCATTGCCGATGCCGGCCTCCGCCAGATCCGCGCGGAACTGGTTGGCGAGCACGCTGCCGATCCTGGTCTCGTGGTTGAAAATCTCCAGCTCCAGGCTTTCCTGCGGCTGATCCTTCATCCAGGCCCAGCCGCGCACCAGATGCCGCGTCGCTTCGTCCAGAACCCCTTGCACCGCGCCTTGCGCGTTGCCGCGCCGCTGGGCACGCGCCAGGATGCGCCGTTGCAGCGCCGCCAGCCGGCGGCCGCCTTCCAGCACCGGCGCGCAGAATTTCCATTGCGGGCGAGTATCGTCCGGATAGAGGGCGGCGAACTCATCGGCATTGTGGAACATGTTGCGGCTGGCGCAATCCATGAAGCTCTCGGTGGGGGCGTCCTCCGCGAACAGGATTTCGTGGCGCTCCAGCTCGATATGCAGATATTCGACCCGCGCCGGTGCCTCGATGAGGGTGACGTTGCGGCCATTCACCAGATGCTTGGCCGGCACCAGATGCCCCTCCAGCAGCATCGCATGCTCGGGCGAGACGATCAGCGGCCGGGCGGGCAGCCCTTCGCCCAGCGCGCCGGCCTCGATGCGTACCGGCCAGACGCCGCGGTTGGCGGCAAGGAACGGGTTGGCATAAGCGCGCTTGCCGATCCATTTGATCGGCTGCGGCCCGTGCTCGCGGGTCTGCACCAGATCGCCGATGGACAGCGCCTCCACCGGGGTTTCGCCGGCCGGCGTGCGGATGCGCGTGCCCGGGCAGAAGCAGGGCGTGCCGGTTTCCACCAGCACCAGCTTGTAGCTTTGCGCGGTCAGCGCCGATCCCAGCGTGACCGGCGTGCCGGCGCTGCCGAGATTCTGGTAATCCTGCATCGTCACGTCGTAGGTGCCCTGATTCACCAGGGTCGCGGTGCTGGCCCAGGCGCCATCCGCATCGGCGGTGGTGATGATGGTCTGGGTGATGTTGTTGGCGGTGTCGGTCAGGCGGATCACCACCGCATCCTCGCCATTCACCTTGTTGGTGTAGGTAGAGGCCCAGAGGCTGCTATTGCTGCCGGTCACGGTGCCGCTGGTCCAGGTGCCGGAGGCGTTGTCATCGCCGGCCCAGCCGAAGGAGAGCAGGGTTTCGGCGGTGGTGATGGTGTTGAGCGCGGCGCTGCCGACGGTGGTCACGCTGCCGGCACTCACCGTCAGCGTATCGCCGGAGAGAGTCTGCCCGGCCAAGGCTTCGAAACTCGTGCCGGAGAAGGTGCCCACCACCGGCGCGGCGTCGAGAGAGAGCCCGGCGATGACGGTGCCGGCGGTGTTTTCCTGCACCAGATTGGGGTCGCTGGCGGTGCCGTCGCTGCCGGCGAGGTTATAGGTCAGGCTGTTGACATATTGCGGCACGCTGGTGCCGCTCGTGCCGGAAACCACGCCCAGCCCATCCACCCCGGCGGAGGCTTGTTGGCCGCTATAATCCGGGTTGAGGATGGCGGGCGGGGTGGTCACGGTGCCGCCCGTGACCAGCGCGCCGTTCACCGTGCCGGAGGCGATGGTCAGCGGGGCGGTGATGCTGCCGCCGGTCACCTGCTCGGCGGTGAGGGTGGCGTTGGTCAGCGTCGCGCCTTCAATCAGCTGGCCGCCATTCAGCGAGGTGCCGCCGGTGACGACATAGCCGGAGACGCTGCCGGCGGTCACGCTGCCGCCGGCGATGGTGCCAAAGGCGAACACGTCGTTATTCAGCGCCGTGCCGCTCACGCCGGCATCGTGCAGCCCGGCATTGGTGTAAGTCGTGCCGTTGATGACGTAGGTGACGAGGTTGCCGTCGAGCGTGCCGGCGGTGATGGTGCCGTCCTGGATGGTGATGTCGCTGCCCAGCCCGGTGACCAGCGTGCCGGCCTGCAGCGCCCAGGTGCCGTTGCTCTCGGCGAGCTGGGCATTGACGATGCTGGCGACGATGCTGCCGCTGGCGAAATTGCCGTTATCCAGGGTGCCGGCGGTCAGCGTCGCGTCGTTGATCGTATCCGTGCCGTAAGTGATGCTGCTGGCATTGGTGACGGCGCTGGTCTCGGCGGTGAGATAGAGGTTGAAGGTCTTGCTCTCGGTGCCGTTGGTCTCGACCACCTGATACCATTCGGTGCCGCCGGCGCTGTTCATCGGCAGGTTGTCGAGCATCAGATTGCCCGTTGCCATGGTCGCGCTGGTATTGGCGCTGGCGCTGTAAGTGCCGTTGCTTTGCGAGATATCCCATTGCTGCCACAGCGAACCGCTCAGCGTGATGGTGTCGCCGAAGGTCGGCACGTTGTTGGCATCGGAGGTCAGCAGCCGCAGCTCGATGGTGGCGTTGTCGGCCAGCACCACGCCGGCATTGGTGCCGTTGCCGGTGGCGAAATCCAGCACGATATTATTGCCGCTGGTACCGGTGACCGGCGTGTAGGTGCTGGCGGAGACGATATTGGCGATGGTGGGGGCGGTGTAGCCGGTCGGGGTATCGGTGGCGCCGAAGACGGTGAGGTCGATGGTGGAGACATCGATGCTGGTGCCGGGCTCGGCGAGGGCGAGCAGCGGCCCGCCCGTGGTGTAGGCGGCGGTCTCAGCGTCGGCATAGTTGAAGCCGTAGGAATTCGAATAGCTGGCGAAGGCGGCGGCGTAGCCGTTATAGGTGTGGCCGGCGATGATGGCGCTGCTGAGGCTGCGCCCGAAGCCGTAGGTGGGGTCCCAGTTGGCGCTCTTGTTCAGATCGATGCTGCCGCCGAGTTGGCCGTTCACCGGAACGCCGCTGGTGCCGTAATAGCCGGCATCGAAGCCGACCAGGAATTGCCGCAGCACTGTGCCCCATTCATTATTGGCGCCGGTGTTCATGGTGGTGAAGACACTGCCGTTGGAGACGATGGTGGCGGTGCCGTCGGTGGCGTAGATGCTGTTTTCCAGATTGCCGGCGTCGATATAGATGGTGCCCTGGATCTGGCTGTCGGCCTGCGGGGTGAGGGTGAAGACCAGGCTGCCGCTGCTGGTGCCGGCGCTCACCGCGTAATCGAAATAACCGGCATTATGGTAGGTTCCGCCGGCATCCGCGCCGCCATTGAAGAAGCCGGAAATCTCGATGTCGCTGGCAATCGAGCTGACGGCGGTGACATAGCCGGCCCAGTCCAGCGTGTTGCTGGGCGGGATGGCGCTGGCGAGGGAGCCGGCCAGTGGCCCGGTGCTGTAGGTGCTCAAGGTGGCGCCGGCATGGGCGAGCAGCGTTTCCAGCGCGGTGCCGGTGATGTCGTAGCCGACCGAGGCGCTGGCGCCGCTCGTGTAGCTCACCCCCATCCCCAGGCTGAGCCCGTACTGGACCACGGAGGTGAGGTTGCCGGCATCGGTGGCGGTGCCGGTGAGGTTCAGCTCGACCGAATCATAGCCGAAATGATTGGCGGCGGCGGTTTGCGCGTTGATGTCGCTCTGCTGGGTGATGAGGCTGGAGAGCGAGGGGCCGTTGGCGCCATTGGCCTCGCTCTGCACCAGAATATACATCTTGCCGCTGGCGAAGCTGCCGGGCAGGGTAACCGGCACGCTTTCGCCGCTGAGCGTGCTGGAGATGCTGGCGGCCGTGCCGCCGACCACGGTGCCATCGGTCAACAGCGTGGTCCAGGTGCCGCTGGTCGGGCCGCCATTGTCGTAATAAACGACATAGACCGACGAGGCGGTGTTGTTGTTGGTCAGTTCATCGATCAATGTCGAGCTGAGCGTCACATCCACCGTTGTCGTCATATCGCCAGCCTCTGCCTTGTTGCGGACGCAACTTTGTTTTCGATGGTCACATTAACGGTTGTTTAATCCTTTATTGTCAATGCAGTAATATTGCCACACGGGGCCACATGGCCCTCGGGCCGCCGCCGGTGCGATTTTGACGTGTAACGTCCGTACCGTATGATGTGGGTTGTTTTTAAAAAGAGACTAAATTTGGTTGTGTGCTGAATTTAAAGCGATTTTCGGGTCGTTCCGGTGAAATTTCAGCCCCCGGCCGTTTTGTTGCGGAACATGGTGAATTCTTTGTGAAGCCGCTTCCGGGGGCGGCGTGATTTTGCGTTGCCGCGCGGTTAGAGCCGCAAGCTTTTAGCCCGAGGCTCCGACTTTGGTATCGGCGAGCGCTTCCCTGTGTTTATCTTGACGCTGGCGCGTGGACCAGGCCCTCGCTTTTTGTTCGAGCCCGCAACTTTATCCGTTCAAGCGATTCCGTTTGATCGGATATTGCTGTAGAGCAATAGGGTTTATCCTGACGCGCCCGTGTCGGGAGACACACAACAACAAGCGCGTCCGACCGAACCGAGAGCGTCACGCCAGACGCTGGCGGCTTTGGAACGCCGCGCAGGATATTTTCAGGGTCGTTATGAAGAGATTGATTGCGGCATTCGCCTTGCTGGCTCTGGCCGGGTGCCATTCCGCCGACAAACAGGCGGGTCTGGGCCGGGGCGATGCCGGGGAATGCTGGTCAGCGCCGAACAAGAGCGCGGCACAGCTGGCCGCCTTCCAACTGGCGCTGGCCACGCTCACCCAGTCCTTGCCCGATGGCATGACAGACGCGCAGGCCAGCAAGATCGGCGGGTCGATGAAGCTGACCCTGAGCAAATTCTTCCTGGAATCCTACGATCCCGTCGCGGGGGCGGCGAATTGCGGGGCGGTGTACAGCTTCTCCTATACCCGCCCGGATGGCAGCACCTATAGCGACGATCAGGGCAATACGATCGGCTTCGAGGTCTATCAGGCCGAGCAGGGGCAGAAGATCGTCATCAGCGCCGATGATTATGACAGCGCCACGTTTCAATATCAGGATGATGGCGGCGCGGCCTCGCCCTCTGGCGGCGGCGATACCGAACAGTAGGCTGGGCTTACCCTTCCAGCCGATAGCCCACGCCCGGCTCGGTTTTCAGCCGGGCGGCGAAGTCCTCGCCCAGCTTGCGCCGCAGCTGGCCGATATAGACGCGCAGATAGGCGACATCCTCGGTATGGGCCGGGCCCCAGAGGGCGGTGAGGATCTGCCGGTGGGTGAGTACCCGCCCGGCATTGCGGGCCAGCAGCAGCAGCAGCGCCTGCTCGCGCTTGGTCAGCGCCAGCGCCGCGCCATCCAGCCAGGCCTTGTCCGCGTCCAGCCGCAGCCCGGCCAGCTCCAGCACCGGGGCGGCGGCGGGCTGGCCCTGGCGGCGCAAGGCGGTGCGGATGCGCGCCAGCAGCTCGCCCAGGGCGAAGGGTTTTTCCACATAATCATCCGCCCCGGCATCGAGGGCGGCGATCTTTTCCGCCTCGCGCTCGCGCGCGGAGAGGATGATCACCGGTACGGCGGAGAAATCCCGCAGCCGGCGCAACACCTCCTGGCCATCCATGTCCGGCAGGCCGAGATCCAGCAGCACCAGGTCCGGGGCGTTGCCGGCCACCAGGCGAAGCGCCTCCTCGCCGCGTTCGGCGCGCAGCGGGGTGAAGCCGGCGGCGCTCAGCGCCGGGGCGAGGAAGCGATGGATCTGCGGCTCGTCATCCACCACCAGAATGCGTCCAGAGATCATGCCGCCGGCAGCTCCAGCGCGATGATCGTGCCCGGCAGCCCGTCGGCCGGCAGATCCGTGCGCGGGCTCTGGGCGCGGATGCTGCCGCCCATCGCCTCGGTGAAGGCCTTGGCGATGGCCAGCCCCAGCCCGGTGCCCGGCGCCACCCTGTCGCCCCGGCTGGCGCGAAAGAAGCTGTCGAACACCGAATCCAGCTCGCCGGGCGCGATGCCGACCCCGGCATCGGCAACCGCAAGCCGCACCAGCGCGCCGTCGCGCACCGCGCTGACGGTGATGTGGCTGTCCGGCGGGGCGTATTTCACGGCATTGTCGAGCAGATTGACCATCACCTGTTCCAGCAGCCCGGCGTCGGCCTGGGCGAAGACAGCATCGGGCGCGATATTGACGCGTGTATAGACCGCCCCGGCCACCCGCGCGATGGCGGCCTCGACGATCTCCTCCAGCTTCACCCGCTCCCGGCGCACGGTCAGCCCGCCCGCCTCCACCCGCGCCATATCCATGATGTTGGCGAGGAATTTGGTCATAAGCGCGCTGTCCTGGATGATGCTGGCGAGCAGATCGGCGCGGGTGGCCTCATCCAGCGCCGGCCCGGCCTGGGACAGCGTCTCGGCGGCGCCGCGGATGGAGGTGAGCGGCGTGCGCAGATCATGGCTCAGCGAGGAGAGCAAAGCGTTGCGCAGCTTCTGGCTGTCCTGCTGGGCCTCGGCGCGGGCGGTGGTGAGCGAGAGCCGGGCGCGCTCGATCGCCAGCGCGCTTTGCCCGGCCAGGGCGGCCAGCGCCTGGGCCAGCGGCGCGCTGGGCGGGGCCTGGGGCCGGGCGCCGAGCACGCCGATGCAGCCCTGGCTGTTGGTGAGCGGCAGAAACCGCCAGGGCACCGAGGGCAGGGTGGAGGTGCCGGCGCCGGTTTCCATGCCATGGGTGGCGCACCATTGCGCCGCCGCCTGCGCCGCCTCGTCCAAAGCCGTGCCGGGCGGGTGGCTGGCCTCGGCGCGCAGCCCCTGCGCATCGGCCAGCAGCACAATGCCGGCCGGGGTCAGGCTGGCCGCTTCCTCGGCGCTGCAGGCCAGCACGTCCGACAAGGTGGCGGCGCGGGAGAGGCGCTGGCCGAATAGCGAGATCCGCCGCAGCGCCTCCACCCGCGCGGATGCCGCCCCGGCCTCCTGGCGCACCCGTCCGGCGAGCTGGCCGGTGAGCACCCCCACCAGCAGGAATACCAGCAGCGCCACCACATCCCGCGGGTCCGCCACCGAGAGCGTGTAGAGCGGCGTCAGGAAGAAGAAATTCCACAGCAGGAAGCCGGCAATGGCGGTGAACAGCCCGGCATTGCGCCCGGAGCGGCTGGCCATGGCGACGATGAGGCCGGTGAAGATCAGCCCCATCGCCTCCTGCGGCACATAGGCGCGCGCTGCCAGCCCGCTGAGGGTGACGAGGCCCAGCAGCGTCGCCGAGACCGCGTAGGGTTCCCAATCCGGCCGGCGGGGGCTGCGCGGCGGTGCTGGCGCCGCCGCGGGGACGGGCACGAAATGCAGGGTGAAGGCGCTGGCGCGCCGGGTCAGCGCCTCCGCCAGCCGCCGCCCCGGCCGCCAGCGTGAGACAACGCGCCTGCCCATGACGATATGGGTGATGTTCTGCCGGGCGGCATAATCCAGCACCGCGCCGACAATGTCTGTCGCGCTCTGGGTCACCACCTGGCCGCCCAGCTGCAGCGCCAGATCCAGTGCCGCCTGCAGCCTGGCATCGTCGCTGCCGCGCTCGATATGAAAGATTGTCAGGGGGGCGTGCAGCGCCTCCGCCAGCCGGGCGGCGTGACGCACCACATTGCCGGCGGCGCCATCGGCTGCCACCAGCGCCAGCACCCGCTCGGCCACCGGCCAGGGGCCGGGGATGGCGCGCAGGCGCATATAGCGGGTGACGTCCTTGTCGATCCGCTGCGCGGCGCGGCGCAGCGTCATCTCCCGCAGCGCGCCGAGATTGCCTTCGCGGAAGAAATCCTTCAGCGCCCGCGCCGCCACCTCCGGCCGGTAGATCTGCCCCTCCTGCAGCCGCCCGCGCAGCTCCGCCGGGGGCAGGTCGATCAGCTCGATCTCATCGGCCATGTCCAGCATTGTATCGGGGATGGTCTCGGCCACCCGCACCCCGGTGATGCGTGCCACCTGGTCGTTCAGGCTTTCCAGATGCTGGACATTCACCGTGGTCCAGACATCGATGCCCGCCTCCAGCAGCGCCTGCACATCCTGCCAGCGTTTGGCATGGCGTTGGCCCGGCGCGTTGGTGTGGGCGAGCTCATCGACCAGCAGCAGCTGCGGATGCCGGGCCAGGGCGGCCTCCAGATCGAACTCCTCCAGGCTCTGGCCGCGATAGGGAACGGCACGCCGGGGCAGCTGTTCCAGCGTGCCGATCTTGCCGATGGTCCCGGCGCGGCCATGGGTTTCGATCAGCCCGGCGACCACATCCAGCCCGCGCGCCGCCTTGGCCTGGGCGGCGTCCAGCATCTCCCAGGTCTTGCCCACACCCGGGGCGGCGCCGAGGAAGATTTTCAGGCGCCCGCGACCGTCCCGTGCCGCCGCCGCCAGCAGTGCCTCCGGGTCCGGCCGTGTATCCTCGTCTTTCGCCATGCTGGTTTATGGGCGGCTGAGCTTGTCCAGCGCAAGATTGAGTTCGAGGACATTCACATGATCGGTGCCGATGACGCCGAGCACAGCATGGTGGGTCGTGCGGGCGATGAGGTCGGTCACGGTCGCTGCCGGCAGATGCCGCGCGGCGGCGATGGCGGGGGCCTGGCGCAGCGCGTTGGCGAGCGAGATGTCAGGGTCCAGCCCGGAGCCGGAGCTGGTGACGGCATCCGGCGGGACCGGCCCCGGGCCATAGGCTTTAACGTAGGCGGCGACGCGCTGCTGGATGGCGGTTTGCAGCGCGGCACTGGTGGGGCCGAGATTCGAGGCGCCGGATTCGCTGGCGTCATACGGGGTGGGGATGGCGTTGCCCTTGGCATCCGTACCCATCAGCGCCGAGGGACGGGGCTGGAAATAATCCGCCCCGGTGAAATTCTGCCCGATCAAGGCGGAGCCGATGATCTGGCCGTTCTGGCGCAGCAGCGAGCCATTGGCCTGGACGGGCAGCGCCGCCTGCATGGCGCCGGTGAAGGCCTCCGGTAGGATGAAACCAAGGCCCAGTGTGAAAAGCACGACCAGCGAGAGCGCCGGGCGAAGTTCGCGGAGTATCATGATGATGTTCCTTCAGATCAGGCCAAGCAGCATGTCGATCAGCTTGATCCCGGCGAAGGGCGCGATGAGGCCGCCCAGCCCGTAGATCAGCAGGTTGCGCTTGAGCAGGGCGGCGGCGCCGATGGCGCGGAATTTCACCCCCTTGAGCGCGAGCGGCACCAGCACCACGATGATCAGCGCATTGAAGATCACCGCCGAGAGGATCGCACTCTCCGGGCTGCGCAGATGCATGATGTTGAAAACCCCCAGCTGCGGGTAGGTGCTCACGAAAATCGCTGGCAGGATAGCGAAATATTTTGAGATGTCGTTGGCGATGGAGAAGGTGGTCAGCGCCCCGCGGGTGATCAGCAATTGCTTGCCGATCTCGACGATCTCGATCAGCTTGGTCGGGTCGCTGTCCAGATCCACCATGTTGCCGGCCTCGCGCGCCGCCTGGGTGCCGGTCTGCATTGCCACGCCGACATCCGCCTGCGCCAGGGCCGGGGCGTCGTTGGTGCCGTCGCCGCACATCGCGACCAGGCGGCCTTCCTCCTGAACCTTTCTGATATAATCAAGCTTGTTCTGCGGTGTGGCCTCGGCGATGTAGTCGTCCACCCCGGCCTCGGCGGCGATGGCGGCGGCGGTGACGCGGTTATCGCCGGTGACCATCACGGTGCGGATGCCCATGGCGCGCAGGGCGGCGAAGCGTTCCTTGATGCCGGGTTTGACGATATCTTTCAGCTCGATCAGCCCGAGCAACTTGTCGTTCAGCGCCACCGCCAGCGGGGTGGAGCCGGCGCGGCCGATGCGCGCGGCGGCTTGTGCGAAGGCGTCGTCGCCTTGCGTGTTCAGCGCTTTCAGCACGGAATCCACAGCCCCTTTGCGGTAGGCCTGGCCAGCGCTGTCGATGCCGGACATGCGGGTATTGGCGCTGAAGGGGATGATGGTGGCATCCGCCGGACGCTCGGGCGTGAGGCTGTATTTGTCGCGCGCCAGGGCGAGGATGGAGCGGCCTTCCGGGGTTTCATCGCCCAGGCTCGCCATCGCGCAGGCCTGCGCCAGATCGCGCTCCTGCACGCCATTCACCGGGTAGAAGGCCGAGGCCATGCGGTTGCCGAAGGTGATGGTGCCGGTCTTGTCGAGCAGCAGCGCATCGACATCGCCCGCCGCCTCCACCGCGCGCCCGGAGGTGGCGACGACATTGAAGCGCACCAGCCGGTCCATGCCGGCAATGCCGATGGCCGAGAGCAGCCCGCCGATGGTGGTGGGGATCAGGCAGACCAGCAAAGCCGCCAGCACGGGGATGGAAAAGCTCGTTCCGGAATAAGCACCAAAGCCGACCAGTGTCACCACCGCGATGAGAAACACCAAGGTGAGGCCGGCGAGCAGGATGTTCAGGGCGATCTCATTCGGCGTCTTGCGGCGCTCCGCCCCTTCCACCAGCGAAATCATGCGGTCCAGAAAGGTGTTGCCGGCATCGGCGGTGATGCGGATCACCAGCCAGTCCGAGACCAGCTGGGTGCCGCCGGTCACCGCCGAGCGATCGCCGCCCGCCTCGCGCACGACGGGGGCGGATTCGCCGGTGACGGCACTTTCATTGACGCTGGCGACACCTTCGATGATCTCGCCGTCCGAGGGGATGATGTCCCCCATCTCGACCAGCACGATATCGCCCTGGCGCAGATCAGGTGCCGCGGTGGGTTTGTAGAGGGCGCGGTTGGGCGGGTTGGTGAGCAGCTTGGCCATGGTATCCGAGCGGGCGCGGCGCAGCGTTTCCGCCCGCGCCCGCCCGCGCCCTTCCGCCACCGCCTCGGCGAAGGTGGCGAAGATCACTGTCAGCCACAGCCAGGCCGCGATGACCAGGGGAAATTCCGCCGGCCGGTGTGTCACCAACGCCTCGATGCCGGTGGCGGTGACCAGGGCCGAGACGATCTCGGTGACGAAGATCACCGGATTGCGCATCAGCGTGACGGGGTTGAGTTTGGCCAGCGCATCCAGGCCCGCGCGGCGCATGATGCCGGCATCGAACAGGGAAATCGTTTCAGCGTTCGACATGTCAGAAAATCTTTCCAGCTTGCAGGAGCACATGTTCGGCGAGCGGGCCCAGCGTATCGGCCGGCAGGAATTGCAGACCGCCGAGGATGATGATGACGCCGATGAGCAGCCCGATGAAAAGCGGGCCGGTGGTGGGGAAGGTGCCGGCGCTGGCGGCCAGGCGCGGCTTGGCGGCGAGCGAGCCGGCGATGGCCAGAACCGGGATCATGAAGGCGAAGCGCCCGAACAGCATCGCCGCCCCCAGCCCGTAATCCAGCAAGGGCGTGTCGGCGGAGAGGCCGGCGAAGGCGCTGCCATTATTCTCGGTGGCGGAGGTCCAGCCATAGAGCATCTCGGTGAGGCCGTGCGGCCCGGCATTCGCCAAGGACGCCAGCCCGGATTTGGTGACCAGCGAGAAGCCGGCCCCGGCCAGGATGAACAGCGTGAGGATCAGCACGCCGAGCATGGCGAGCTTGATCTCCTTCGCCTGCACCTTCTTGCCGAGATATTCCGGTGTGCGCCCGACCATCAAACCCGCAATAAACACCGAGAACAAAGCGAAGACGATGATGGTGTAGAAGCCCGAGCCGACGCCGCCCGGTGTCACCTCGCCCAGCTGCATAAGGAACAGCGGCACGGCACCGCCCAGCGGGGTGTAGCTGTCGGTGAAGCTGTCCACGGCACCCGTTGAGGTGCCGGTGGCGGAGACGTTGAAGGTGGTGCTGGGGGCGATGCCGAAGCGCATTTCCTTGCCTTCCCAATTGCCGCCCGGCGCGACGCCGGCAGCGATTTGCAGCGGGTTGCCATGCGCCTCCGCCGCGTAGGCGCCGATGCAGCCCAGCGCCAGGATGATCGCCATCGCCGCCATCAGCGCGCGGCCCTGCGCCTTGTCCTTCACCATATGGCCGAAGGCGATGGGCAGGGCGAAGCCGATCACCAGCAGCAGCCAGTTTTCAAAGAGGTTGGTCCAGCCATTGGGATTTTCGAACGGATGCGCGGAATTGGCGTTGAAGAAGCCGCCGCCATTGGTGCCCAGCTCCTTGATCGCCTCCTGCATCGCCACCGGCCCGATGGCGATGGTCTGCGTGCCGCCCTGCAGCGTGTGCGCGGTGATGAAGCCAGAGAAACTTTGCGGTACGCCCGCCAGCACCAGCACCACCGCCGCGATCAAAGCGCCGGGCAGCAGCAGATAGAGGGTGATGCGGGTGAGATCGACATAGAAATTCCCCAGCCGCGCCGCGTTTCCAGTAAAGGCGCGCATCATCGCGGCGGCGGCGGCGATGCCGGCGGCGGCGGAGATGAACATATGCACCGCCAGCCCATAGGCCTGCGCACCGTCAGAGATCTGCGCCTCCGGCGCGTAGGCCTGCCAGTTGGTGTTGGTGGCGAAGCTGGCGGCGGTGTTGAAGGCCAGGCGCGGCGACATGCCGGCGATATGTTGCGGGTTCATCGGCAGATAGAATTGCAGCCGCAAAATCGCATAGAGCAGCGCGAAATGGATCACGCTGAGCAGCAGCAACGCCACCGCGTAGCTTTGCCACCCCATGGCGCGGCGTTCATCCACCCCGGCCAGCCGGTAAATCCCGGTTTCGAGCGGGCGCAGAAACCGCACCCGCCCTTCAAAAATCGCCGCCAGATAGCGCCCGAGCGGAAACGCCGCGCCGAGCACGAGCAGAAAGACCAGCGCGATATACGCGAAGCCCTGAATTGTCATGGGAGTTCTCTCAGAAATCTTCAGGGCGCAGCATCGCCCAGACCAGATAAACCAGCAGCACGGCGCAGATGGCGCCACCCAGAACCTGGTCCAGCATCATACGTGCTCGCAGGCGGGAACATAAAGAATCAACAACGCGAAAATCATCGCGCCGAAGATGATGGTGACGAGATCGCCCATTTACGGCCTCCTATGGAAGCCTTTGGTGTAGGCGGACAAAAATAAAGCCGCGATGCGGAAGGCATCGCGGCGCCATAAAGAGCGTATAAAGATTTGCGGCTAGAGCGTATTCCGTTCACTTTGGCGCACGGAATACGCTCTAGCTTTTTGTTTGCCCGAGCAACTTTATCCGATCAAACGAGTCCGTTTGATCGGATGCTGCTCTAGCCGCGCGGCAGCATGCGGCGCAGCACCCCGTCCTTCAGCACATAATGATGCACCAACGCCGCCAGCGCATGCAGCCCGGCGAGGATGATGATCGTCCAGGCGACATAATCATGGATCTGGTCGACGAAATGCCCGGTCGCCCTGGAAAAATCGCCGAAGGGCGAAGGGATCGGCAGGCCGAAGAAGCTCAAGGGCTGGTTATCCGTCCAGCGTGTGGCGAAGCCGAGCAGGATTTCCGCGCCCAGCAGCAGATAAAGCAGGTGGTGCAGCCCGCGCGCACCGCGATTGAGCAGGTCCTTGCCATCGTCGAACTGGGTGTGGCCGGGGCGGGCGCGCCAGACCAGCCGCAGCACGAACACCGCCGTGAGCAGCAGCCCGAAGGACATATGCAGCACGATCATCAGATGATGGTTCGGTTTGGAGAAAAAATCCCAGAATTCCGCCAGCAGGAAGTTCACCACAACCAGCAGGGCGGTGAGCCAGTGCAAGGCGATGGTCGGCCCGTCATGGCGGCTGCCGGGCTTATCAATCGATATCATATCGGACATGTTTTGGCCTTATGGCTGTAATTCGGATCGCGTGACCGTTCTGGGGGACGGGGTGTGGCAGAAATCGGGCCAAAATGGCAAGCGCGACATCGGCATTCCGCCACAAATGGCTGATGTTACAGGATCTTCATGTCGCGGTTAGGATGTGGCAGCATTTCCGTGGCCATATCGGTCGGATGCGCCACCAGAACTCTCCGCCCGAATTGGCACATGATTGCGCCCTGTTCCTTGATATTGACGGAACGCTTCTCAACTTCTCTGTTGATCCGTTGGGTGTGGAGGTGCCGCCTGGCCTGCCGCCGCTGCTGCGCGGGCTGGCGGGCTGGCTGGATGGGGCGCTGGCTTTGCTCTCCGGCCGCCGTCTGGCGGATATCGACCAGCTGCTCGGGGCAGGTTTCGCCGCCGGGGCGGAGCATGGCGCCGTGTTGCGCGCCGGGGACGGGGCGATCATCGCCGAGGCGCGGCCGGACCCCGCCTTGCAGGCGCTGCGCGCGCCGCTGGCCGAGGCGGTGGGGCGCCATCCTGGCACGCTGCTGGAGGAAAAACGCTTCGGGTTGGTGCTGCATTGGCGCGCCGCCCCGCAGGCGCAGGAGGCGCTGACCGAGCTGGGTCAGGCGCTGGCCGCGCCGCATCCCGGGTTGGTGCTGATGCCGGCGCACGCCGCCCTGGAAATCCGCCAGCGCGGCACGGATAAGGGCGCGGCGCTGGAGCGCTTCATGGCGCTGCCGCCTTATGCGGGGCGCCGGCCGGTCTTCATCGGCGATGATGTGACGGACGAGCCGGCCATCGCCCGTGCCCGTGAGATGGGCGGGATGGGGCTGCATGTCGCCCGTGATTTCGGTGGCAAGGTCGAGGCGGTGCGCGCCTGGCTGGCCGCCAGCCTGGAAAAAGGGAGGATGGATGTCGCTACGCTCCAATCTTGACCTCGCCGTCATCGGCAATGGTGCCATCGCCTCGCTGGTGGACCGGGACGGCCGGCATGTCTGGTGCTGTTGGCCGCGGCTGGATGGCGACCCGGTCTTTCACGCTCTGCTTGGCGGCCCGGCTGAGCAAGGGGAGATGCATGTCGAGCTGGTCGGCCAGGTCGAGGCGACACAGAGCTATCTGCCCAATACCGCGATCCTGGAGACGATCCTGCGCGATGATCAGGGCAATGCGCTGCGGGTGCTGGATTTCTGCCCGCGTTTCCGGCTTTATGGGCGGGTTTTCCATCCCTACATGCTCATGCGCCGGCTGGAGCCGCTCGCTGGGCGGCCGCGGGTGAAGCTGCGCATCAAGCCGGGCTTCGCCTATGGCGCGGAGCATCCCAAGCCGGGGATTGGCAGCAATCATCTGCGTTTTGTCGGCCCGGAATTCGCCCTGCGGGTGACCACGGATCTGCCGATCTCGCATATCGTGCATGAGCAGCCGCTCACGCTGGGCCGGCCGGGCACGCTGGTGCTGAGCGTGGATGAGCCGCTGAACCAGGCGCCGGACCAGCTGGCCACGCATTTCCTGGCCGAAACTCGGGCTTATTGGGAGGAATGGGTCGCCAGCCTGAACGTGCCGTTCGACTGGCAGGAGGCGGTGATCCGCGCCGCGATCACGCTCAAGCTCTGCTCTTATGACGATACTGGCGGCATCGTCGCGGCCCTCACCACCTCGCTACCCGAGGCCCAGGGCTCCGGGCGCAACTGGGATTACCGTTTCTGCTGGCTGCGTGATTCGATGTTCACCATCGCCGCCCTCAACCAGCTCTCGGCGACGCGGACGATGGAGACCTATCTCGGCTTCGTGCTGGATACCGTCACCAGTGCCGGCCCGCGCGAGCTGCCGCCGCTCTTTCCCATCGCGCCGGGCATGAAGCTGGATGAATATATCGCCCCGGCGCTGACCGGCTATGGCGAAGGCAATCTGCCGGTGCGGGTCGGCAATGGCGCCGCCGGGCAGCGCCAGAACGATGCCTATGGCTCGATCATCATGAGCCTGGCGCAGCTTTTCTTCGACCGCCGGCTGCGGGTGCGCGGCGATGAGGCGCTCTATCGCCAGCTCTGCGAGCTGGGCGACATAGCCGAGCGCGTGGCGCTGGAGCCGGATGCGGGGCCGTGGGAATTTCGCGGCATGGCCCGCGTACACAGCTTCTCCGCCGCGATGTGCTGGGCCGCCCTCTCGCGCCTGGCGATGATCGCCTCGACGCTGGGGCTGGAGGCGGAGGCGGTGCAATGGACCCTGCGCGCCCAGAGCCTGCGCGCGGAAATCATGCGCCGGGTGGTGACCAGGGAAGGCTGGATCTCCGGTGCGCTGGATCAGGAGGTGGCGGATGCCTCGGTGCTGGTGCTGCCCAATATCGGCTTCATCGACGCGAAATCCCCGGAATTCGCGGCGACCTTGGATATGGTCGAGCGCCGGCTGATGCATGGCGGCTTCGTCATGCGCTATGACGACCCGGATGATTTCGGCCTGCCGGAAACCGCGTTTTTGCTGTGCAGCTTCTGGCATGTCAGTGCCCTGGCGCTGGCCGGGCGGCGGGCGCAGGCGATGGAGCTGTTCGAGCGCATTCTGGCGGCGCGCAACCATGTCGGGCTGCTGGCCGAGGATGTGGAGCCGGCGCAGGATGGCACGCCCGGCCGGCTCTGGGGCAATTTTCCGCAAACCTATTCCCATGTGGGCTTGATTCTCTGCGCGATGCGTCTCTCGCGCGGCTGGGAGGAGGGGCTATGGCGCGCCTCGTAATCGTCTCTAATCGCGTCCCGGATGTCTCGGATGGCGCCGCGCCGCGCGCCGGCGGGCTGGCGGTGGGGCTGGCCGATGCGCTGGTGCCGGGCTCGGTCTGGTTTGGCTGGTCGGGCAAATGCATCGACACGCGCTCCCATGAGGTGACCCGCGCCGAGGCCGAAGGTGTGACCTACGCCACCATCGATCTGGCGGAGGCTGACCACCGCGCCTTCTATCTCGGCTTTTCCAACGCCACGCTCTGGCCGCTCTTTCACATGATGCCGAGCTTCGTCACCTTCGATTCCGCCGAGTACAAGGCCTATCGCGAGGTGAATGAGCAATTCGCGGAAGCGCTGATGGCACTGCTGCGGCCGGATGATCTGATCTGGATCCATGACTACCAGCTGCTCGGCGTGGCGGCGGATCTGCGTCGGCGCGGGGTGCGCAACCGCATCGGCTTCTTCCTGCATATTCCCTTCCCGGCGCCGGCTTTGTTTGAGCTGCTGCCCTGCGCGGAGGAGCTGCTGGCCGGCATGCTGGCGCATGACGTGATCGGCTTTCATACCCCCCCGGACCGGGCGCGGTTTCTCGAGGCGATGGCGGCGCATGGTTACCAGGTGCAGGGCGATGACGTGCTGCATGAGGGGCGGCGCATCCGCGTCGTGGTCACGCCGATCGGCATCGATGTGGAGGGTTTCTCGCGCCTCGCCGGGCGCGCCATCCGCCGGGTGGAGGCCAAGCGCGTGGTGGAAAGCCTGAACGGGCGCACGCTGATGATCAGCGCCGACCGGCTGGACTATACCAAGGGCCTGCCGGCGCGTTTCGACGCCTATCGGCGCTTCCTCGGCAGCTATCCCGAGCATCGGCGCAGGATCAGCTTCCTGCAGGTCGCCGCCCCCTCGCGCGAGGAGGTGGAGAAGTACAAATCCCTGCGCGACGAGCTGGCCTACAAGGCCGGCGCCATCAATGGCGCGTTCTCGGATTTCGACTGGGTGCCGCTGCGCTACATGACCCGCGCGGCCGGGCGCGGCCTGCTGGCGGGGATGTTCCGGATCTCGCATATCGGGCTGGTCACGCCTTTGCGTGACGGCATGAATCTGGTGGCGATGGAATATATCGCCGCGCAGGACGGGGCGGATCCGGGTGTGCTGATCCTTTCGCGCTTCGCCGGGGCGGCCTCGCTGCTGCCCGAGGCGCTGCTGGTCAACCCCTATGACATCGACGCGATGGCGGCGGCGATGGATCGGGCGATGAGCATGAGCCTGGAGGAGCGCCAGGAGCGGCATGAGGCGCTGCTGGAGCATATCCGTACCCATAACGCCACCGCCTTCAGCCGTAGCTTCGTGGCCGCGCTGAATCGGCATCATTAAGCCAGAGTTGTAAAAGTTTTTGAGGGGGTGCGAGCTTTTTTCAAAAACTTCCCACGAAGGTTCGCGGGGTGACGGCGGCGTTGCCTACGCCCAGCCGTTTTCGCCGCTTTTTTGAAAAAAAGCGGCACCAAAAAACTTTTGCAAATTTTCAGAAGGTTGTTTTCAAGGATTCGCACCAGCCTCGACGCGGCCCGCCGCGGTTGATAAGCCCTCCCGGCGATGCAGGGCTTTGGACTCGGGATATGACGGTAGCGATTGAGATGGGGCAGGGGCCCGGCGGGGTTGCGGCCGCCATGGATCTGGAGGAGCTGCTCGCCACCCGCCTGCTGGTGCAGGGCAATTCCGGCTCCGGCAAATCCCATTTGCTGCGCCGGCTGCTGGAGCAGAGCGCGCCCTGGGTGCAGCAGGCGATCATCGACCCGGAAGGCGATTTCGTCACTTTGGCCGAGGCCTTCGGGCATCTGGTGATCGATGCCGAGGCGCATAGCGAGCAGGGGCTGCAACTGGCCGGCGAGCGGGCGCGGATGCACCGCGTCTCTACCGTGCTGAACCTGGAAGGGCTGGACGCGGAGACCCAGATGCGCCGCGCCGCTGCCTTTCTCGGTGGCATGTTCGAGGTGCCGCGCGACCATTGGTACCCGGTGCTGGTGGTGGTGGACGAGGCCCAGCTTTTCGCCCCCGCCGTCGGCGGCGAGGTTGCGGACGAGGCCCGCAAGCTCTCTCTCGGGGCGATGACCAATCTGATGTGCCGCGGGCGCAAGCGCGGGCTGGCGGGGGTCATCGCCACCCAGCGCCTGGCCAAGCTGGCCAAGAATGTCGCCGCCGAGGCCTCCAACTTCCTGATGGGCCGCACCTTTCTGGATATCGATATGGCGCGGGCGGCGGATCTGCTGGGCATGGAGCGCCGCCAGGCGGAGGCGTTCCGGGACCTGGAGCGCGGGCATTTCATGGCGCTCGGCCCGGCTTTGTCGCGCCGGCCGCTCTCGATTCGCATCGGCGCCACGCAGACCGCGCCGCGCACCTCCACCCCGCGCCTGACCCCGCTGCCGGGGGCGGCGTTGGAGGATGCGCATGCGGTGATTCTGGCAGCACCTCCGCCGGACGCCCCGCGACCGGTGCGCCGCGCCCCGGCCCCGCCGCCGCCGGACCTGATCAGCCAGCTGATGGAAGCGGCCCCGGCGGTGCAGGAGCGCGCCGAGGAAGCGGCCGCCCCGCCCAGCCCGGAGGAGCTGGCCGCCCGCCGCGCCCGGCTGGATAAGATCCTCACCGCCATCCTCGCCGACCCGGAGGCGGGGTTTCGCACCGTCGGCGTGCTGTATCAGGATTTTCTGGTCCGCTGCCGGATCGAGGGCATGGGCAATGGCGCGCCGGACATGGCCGCCTTCCGCCGGATGCTGACGCGCGCCCGTGCCGGCATCTCCGCCGAGATGGCGCAGGAGGAGGTCTGGCAGGACGTGACCGCCCGCGCTGGCCTGCTGCCGGAGGATATGCAGGGGATCTATATGATGATCGCCCGCGCCGCGAAGGATGGTGCCCCTTGCCCCTCGGACGCCGCCATCGCCCGCGCCTACGGCACCCGCTCAATGGGCCGGGCGCGCCGGCTGCTCACCTACATGGAAGAGCAGGGGTTGATTGTGTGCCAGCAGGACGGGGCGGGGCGACGAATCGTGACGCTGGTGGAGCTGGCCTGGGCGACGGCGGCGGGGGATCCGAACGGGGAGTAGGGGAGGTTAGGGGGGATAGCTGCCTTTCCGCTTAAGAGCGTCCGGGCTGGTAAAGCGGACCTATGCCGTTGCAGACTGTCGCGTAAATCCTAAGTTACGCGACAATCCTGATCCCGGCAAAAACGCCCCATGTACATGGGTGGCCCTCGAACGCCGCCCCCTCGACGTACCGCCAGCCGTGCCAGCGCGGCGTCCGAAACCCTTCACTAAAGCGGACACTCAAATCAGTTAGTGTTGTTCACGGAAGCAGACATGAGCGTCCCCGCTACTTCTTCAAGAATCTTGCCGTCTTCATTCCGGCCTTGTGTGAAAAATGGGCCTGTCGTATCCTTTCGATATGCTAGGAATTCTCGAGAAACCGGATGGGACAGCCTACTTCACGAGAAATCGAGAGACAATTCTATCACAGCTTATGATAGCTTGCTGCCTTGGCGGTTGGTCTTATTGGAGCATCACTGTGTTCCTATCATTCGCTGCACAGCGCGCCCCCATTTCGACCTTGGTTTTGGAAATGCTCTTGCCCATACATTGGGGCAATATATTGCTTATTGTGGTTTTTCTCGCCTTAACCCGCCCTGCGCTCCTTGAAATTAACAACAAACAGATCTCTTGGCGTAATTTTGGCGAACGTAAAAAGACATTTCCCATCGAACAGTTGGGGTGGGTATATCATGGGGATATGGATGTACTCGTTTACAGAGGACCATCTCTGCCCTCACGCAAGACAACGTTAGAAGCTGTAAAGCTCTTCTCCAAAGATGGCGAGCTTCTAACTTCGATTTCTGGCAAGGGTTTTTCTGCTTCATTTAGCGATATATCCGCTTATATTCTTCAAAGAACAGGAGCTATAGCAGGCGCACCTCCGACGTTATCGAAGCAAAAATCGAATGCGATGAACGTAACGATCCTTCTCTTCAAGATATTCGGTGGCTATATTTTTGCCCTAACTGCTGCAGCGTTGCTTATCTATTATGCCTAGAGTGGCTCGCACTATCACGCATCTGCGCTCGACAATTTTGATGACATACTTATCATCGTTGTCTCGTCCGCTATAAGCGCCGCACTACCTAAAACCAGACATTCCGCGTCCCCCTAGCCGGTCCCGGTCTGTCGCATAACTTGTAAATTATGCGACAATCGCCCCCTGTTGGAGGCATATGGCGATTTCGTGTCGCGGATTTCTGTCGCTTGATACGATATCTTGCGACAGAAATCTGCGACGGTAAGCAATCACGGCTATCGAGCCTTGTTGAAAGCAGGGTGTGCATCTGCAAAGGGTCGTAAGCCGTCACTCACAGATGCCCACTTTGCCATAACGCCCCGCAACCAGCCGCGCAAAACGATCCTTTGCGTCACCTTAGAGCATCAAGCTTTTAGCTTGATGCTCTAACTTTTGTTTTTGCGAGTAATTTTATGTGCTTATCTTGACGCTACCGCGTCAACCTAAACACATATTGCTCTAAAAAACCCGCTCACCCCACTTGTGCCATCACCCCCAATACCTCCGTCGCCGCCCGCACCCCGCTCTCATAGGCCCCATGCGCGGTCGAAAAATCCGTTGCATGTGTCGCTTCCCCTGCGAAAAACAGACGGTTCTCGAATGGCCGCGCTAGCGCCGCGCGGGCGCTGCGTTGGCCGGGGCGGGCGTAGGAGTAGGAGCCGCCGATATGGGTGGTGCGGGTCCAGTCGGTGGTGATCAGCGGGCGCAGCTGTTTGCGCACATCGGCACCCAGCAGCTTCGCCAGCCCGTCCATGGCTGCCGCGTAGGCGGCGACCGGACCTTCGCGGGTGATGATCTCGGCGCTGTCATTGCCGAGATAGGCTTCGATGGTCGGTAAACCCATAGGCCGGATGCCGTAACTCATCGCTTTCACATCGCGCGGGTCGCCGAGCAGATGGCTGCGGGGCTCGAACGCTTCGGGTTCCAGCAGCTCGAAAATCACCTTCTCGTCATGGCCGAGCGGCAGCTGTGCGGCCGCCTCCCGCCACGCAGCCGCCCCCGCCGGCAGCCTGATCCGCTCGTCCGCCAGCATCGCGGTGGAGCAGGTGAGGATGGCGGCGCGCGCGCGGATCGTCCCGCCCGGCGTGGTCAGCGCCACGCCCGCGGCGGTGAGAGAAATCTCCTGCACCGGCGTGGAGAGTTTCAAATCCACCCCGGCCGGAAAATGGGAGCTGATCAGCGCGCCATAGCCGCCGGGCATGCGCCAGTTCTCGTCGGTGGAGGCCTCCTCATAGGCGGCGTAATCGGCGGCGGACATCTCCTCCAGCCGGCCGCCGCTGATGAAGCCGACGATGGTGCGGATATAATCATTCCACGCCCCACCAGCCTCCAGCGCGCCGGCGGCGACATCATCCGCCGGCGGGTTGTCGAGCAGGCGTTGCGACCAGGCATCGAACGCCTCGCTCGCCGCATCCTGCTCGGCGGGGGTGAAGCCGAGATCGCGATATTGCCGGCGCCAGGCGGAGGGGCGGCGATAGATCTCCACCCCGGCGGCCTCGGCCAGCCGCGTCCAGACATTGCGGCTGGCCGAATGCAGCCAGGCACAGCCCATATCCAGCTTCAGCCCGGCCAGATCCAGGGTCCAGCCCCGCCCGCCCAGGCGTGCTGCTGCCTCGATCAGCATCACCTTGCGTCCCTGCCCGGCCAGATGGCGCGCCGCACCGATGCCGGCGGCGCCGCCGCCGATGATGGCGATGTCGATCTCCATGGCTTCACACTCCGTTTTCTCGGACTGTCATATCCCGCCCCACGCCGTTAGGTTAATAGGGTAGAATTGAAACAGGCTATTCGAGTTTTGAGGTATAATGCGCGGAACTGAGTTTGCCCGGCTGCGGGCCTTCGTGACGGTGGTGGAGGAGCAGAATTTCGCCCGCGCCGCGACCCGGCTGCGCATTGCCGCGCCGACGCTGAGCCAGATGATCCGCGAGCTGGAGGAGGCGCTGGGGGTGCGGCTGCTCAACCGCACCACCCGCAGCCTCTCGCTCACCGCAGCCGGCACCCGGTTGCTGGCGCGCTTCAAGCCGGCGATGGCGGAGATGCAGGCGGCACTTGAGGATGTCGCCAGCCTGCGGGACACGCCGGCCGGGCTGGTGCGGTTGCACACCCCGGCCCAGCCCTGCGCCGCCTTCATCGAGCCGCTGCTGGGGGCGTTTCATGCCGCCTATCCGGATATCGTGCTGGACATCACCGTGGATGACGCCGTCACCAACATCGTCGAGGCGGGGTTCGATGTCGGCATCCGCATCGGCGAGCTGCTGGAGCAGGACATGGTGGCGCTGCGGTTGTGCGGGGACATGCGCCAGATCGCCGCCGCTTCGCCTGAATATCTGGACAAGTTCGGGGTGCCGCAGACGCCGGGGGATCTGCTGGGCCATCGCTGCATCAATATCCGCCCGCCGGGCCGGGCGGGGATTTATAACTGGGAATTCGGGCAGAATGGGCGCTGGTTCGCGGTGGCGGTGGGCGGGCCGTTGATCGTCTCGCACCGGGAGGTGGCGTTGCGGGCGGCGCTGCAGGGTGTGGGCATCGCCTTCATGTCGGAGCAGCTGCTGCGCCCGCATATCGAGGCCGGGCGGCTGGTCGGGCTGTTGCGGGATTACGCGCCGCCTTTTCCCGGCTGGCATCTCTATTATCCCAGCCAGCGCGATCTGCCGGGGGCGGTAAGGGCCTTCGTGGAGGTCTGCCGCGCTCATGCGGCGGTTGAAGGATGACGCTTTGATGACGCGCTGGCCTGAACCGGGTGCGGCCTGTTACGAGCGTGGCGATCAGGGGGGCGCCATGGAGGAGAGCAAGGGCAGCGCGCTGGAGGTGCTGCGGATTTTCCTGCGGCTGGGCTGCAGCTGCTTTGGCGGGCCGGTGGCGCATATCGGCTATTTCCGCACGGAATTCGTGAGCAAGCGCGGCTGGCTGGCGGAGCGCGATTATGCCGAGCTGGTTGGGCTCTGTCAGTTCCTGCCCGGCCCGGCGAGCAGCCAGGTCGGCTTTGCCATCGGCCTGTTGCGGGCTGGGCTGCCGGGGGCGCTGGCGGCCTGGGTTGGGTTCACGCTGCCTTCGGCCTTGTTGCTGGTCGCCTTCGCTTACGGTGCCGGGCATCTGAACGGGGGGCTGGGGCAGGGGCTGCTGCACGGGCTGAAGCTGGTGGCGGTGGCGATCGTCGCGCAGGCGGTCTGGGGCATGGCGAAATCCTTCTGCCCGGATCTCCGGCGCGCCGGCATCGCGGTGGCGTGCGGCCTGCTGATCCTCAGCGCGCAGAGCGGGGCGATGCAGCTGGTGGTGATCGCGCTGGGGGCGTTGGCGGGGCTGGCGCTGTGCCAGGGCGGCGGCGTGCCGGAGCCGGTGGCGCAGATGCCGGTCTCGCGCCGGGCCGGGCTGGTGGCGCTGGGGCTGTTCTTTTTGCTGCTGTTCGGGCTGCCGATGCTGGCCTGGATGCCGTCCATGGCGGTGATGGCGGCCTTCTACCATGCCGGCGCGCTGGTGTTTGGCGGCGGTCATGTGGTGCTGCCGCTGCTGCGCGATGCGGTGGTGGCGCCGGGCTGGGTGGGGTCTGGGGCTTTCCTGGCTGGCTATGGCGCGGCGCAGGCGGTGCCCGGCCCGCTGTTCAGCTTCGCCGCCTATCTCGGCACGCTGGCCGCCCCCTTGCCGGGGCCGGGCGGGGCGGCGCTGGCGCTGATCGGGATCTTCCTGCCGGGGATGCTGATTTTGCTGGCCGCACTTCCCTTCTGGGCGGCGCTGCGCCGGCGGCCCGGCGCGCAAGCGGCGATGCGCGGGGTGAATGCGGCCGTGGTCGGGCTGCTGGCCGCTTCGCTCTATAACCCGGTCTGGACCAGCGCGGTGCTGCGCCCGGCCGATGCGGCGCTGGCGCTGGTTCTGTTTCTGCTGCTGCTGGTTGCCAAGCTGCCGCCGCTGGCGGTGGTGGGGCTTGGCGCGCTGGGCGGGATGGGGCTGATATTCATTTAGATATCAGTGGCTTATTCGAACCCGGCCGCCTCGTCCATCCGCGTCCCCTCCCGCACCCCCTCGATATCGCCAAGCGCCACCAGCAGATGGGAAAGCGGACGCTTTTCTGCCGGATCTCCCGCTCGATGCCGATCAGCGCGGAAAATAGAAAGGCCAGCGACAATTCGCCGATCTGCAGCCCGTTCGGATCGAAACCATGCAGCATCAAAGATGCCTCCCGCAGCCCTGCCTGAGCGGCACGCTGCCAAAACATGAAAACGAGGTCAGGCTCCTTGCATTACAGACCTCTCGGTGGTTCAGATTGGGGTGATTGGGGAGATGCCTATGCCGATTAAACATGAGGGGCAGCAGGCGCCGGCCAAACTGGCAAGCGGGTTTGCGGGATGAGCGCGCTGCCCTATCGCGCCGCCTTGGAGGCTTGCGCCGCCGAGCCGATCCGCATTCCCGGGGCCATCCAGCCGCATGGCGCGCTGCTCTGTTTCGATCCGCAGACCCTGGCCCTGCGCCAGATGAGCCGCAATGCAGCGGCGATGCTGGGGGTCGAGCTGGCGCCTGGTCCCCTGCCAGCCGGGCTTTCAGGGCTTCAGGCGCCGCTGCGCGCCTGGCTGGAGAGCGGCGATGTCGTGTTCCTGAAAGTGCTGGAGGTCGCCGGGCGGCGCTGGCAGCTGCAAGGGCATCTCACCCCGCAAGGCGCGCTGCTGGAATTCGAGCCGCCGCCGCAGCCGGATGAGGAGGCGCTGGAGAGCCTCTATCCCCGGCTCAGCGCCTTCATGGCGGATCTCAGCGCTTCGGCGGATCTGGCCGGGGTGGCGCGCGCCGCGGTGCGCGAGATTCGCGCGCTGACGCAGTTCAACCGCGTGCTGCTCTATAGTTTCGATGAGACCGGCGACGGTACCGTGCTGGCCGAGGCCAATGATGGCGTGCTGCCCAGCTATCAGGGTTTGCGTTTTCCCGCCTCCGACATTCCCGAACAGGCCCGGGCTTTGTATCGGCTCAGCCGCATCCGGCTGATCCCGGCGGTGGATTACACGCCCTGCCCGATCGAGCCGGTGAACAGCCCGGTGGACCAGGCGCCGCTGGACCTCTCCCGGGCGGGCTTGCGCAGCGTCTCGCCGGTGCATCTGGAATATATGCGCAATATGGGCACCGGCGCCTCGATGTCGGTCTCGATCCTGGTGAATGGCGCGCTCTGGGGGCTGATCTCGGCGCATAACGCGGCGCCGCGCATGGTCAACCCGCAGATTCGCAATGCCTGCGACATTCTGGGGCAAGTGCTGTCGATGCATATCGAGACCCGGCTGCAGGCCGGGCTGGCGGCGGAGCGGCTGGCGCTTTCGGCGGTCGAGCAGAGCCTGCTGGCCGGGCTGGCGGAGGCGCCGAGCCTGCAGGCGGGGCTGGCCGCGCATGCGGCCGAGCTGCTGGCCATGCTGCGCGCGCAAGGGGCGGCGACCATCATCCAGGGCAAGGTCTGGATAACCGGGCAGACCCCGGATGAGGCGGCGATCAAAGCCTTTGCGGCGGATCTGCAGGCCGCCGGGGAAGAACAGTTCGAGACTGACAGCCTGGCTCAGCGTTGGCCGCAGGCGGCGGGCTTCGGCGCCCAGGCCAGCGGCATGCTGGCGATCTCCACCTCCCAGGTGCATGCCGATTACGTCTTCTGGTTCCGCCCGGAGCTGGTGCGCACGGTGGAATGGAGCGGCAATCCGGTGAAGGCGGCGGAGCCGGTTTCCGGCCGGCTGCACCCGCGCAAATCCTTTGAGATGTGGAAAGAGCGGGTGGAGCTGCGCAGCGCCCCCTGGCGCCCGGCCGAGATTGAAACCGCGATCTCCTTCCGCAACGCCATCCAGACTTTGGTGCTGCGCCGGGCCGAGGAGCGGGCCGAGCTGACCGATATGCTGGAGCGCTCCAACCGCGAGCTGGAGGCGTTTTCCTACTCCATCTCGCATGATCTGCGCGCCCCTTTCCGGCATATTGTCGGTTTCGCCGAGCTGCTTTCGGATCGCGAGCGCTCGCTGGATGAGCGCTCGCGTCATTACGTCACCACGATCAAGGACGCGGCGGTCTCCGCCGGGCGGCTGGTGGATGATCTGCTGGCCTTCTCCCAGCTCGGCCGCAGCCAGCTCCATAAAACCCGGGTCGATATGGCGAAGCTGGTGCAGGAGGCGCGCCGGCTGCTGGAGCCGGAGTTGGGCGGGCGGCTGGTGCAGTGGCGGGTCGAGCCCCTGCCCGATGGTTGGGGCGATGCCACCATGCTGCGGCAGGTCTGGCAGAACCTGCTGCAGAACGCGATCAAATATACCCGTGGCCGGGAGATGACGCGGATTTCAGTTGGCGGTACGGCGCAGGGCGGCAAAATCCGCTACTGGGTGGAGGATAATGGCGTCGGCTTCGAGATGGCCTATGCCGGCAAGCTGTTCGGGGTGTTCCAGCGGCTGCACCGGATTGAGGAGTTTGAGGGCACCGGCATCGGGCTGGCGCTGGTGAAACGGATTGTCGAGCGCCATGGCGGCACGGTCGAGGCGCACGGTGAGCCAGGCAAGGGCGCGCGCTTCAGTTTCGTGCTACCCGAGGCTGGGCATGACAAAAGGAAGACGATAAGTGGCTGATTTGCGACCTATTTTGCTGGTCGAGGACAATCCGAGGGATCTGGAGCTGACGCTCGCGGCGCTGGCCAAATGCCAGCTCGCCAACGAGATCGTGGTGGCGCGGGACGGGGCGGAGGCGCTGGATTATCTCTATGCGCGCGGCGCCCACGAGAACCGCGTGCCGGGCGACCCGGCGGTGGTGCTGCTGGATCTGAAGCTGCCGAAGGTGGATGGGCTGGAGGTGCTGGAGAAGGTGAAGTCCGACCCGATGCAGCGCCAGATCCCGGTGGTGATGCTGACCTCCTCGCGCGAGGAGCGCGACCTTTTGCGCAGCTATGAGCTGGGGGTGAACGCCTTCGTGGTGAAGCCGGTGGATTTCAACGCGTTTTTCGAGGCGATCCAGGATCTGGGGATGTTCTGGGCGATTTTGAACGAGCCGCCGCCGGGTGCGCGATCCAATGGCATCTGAGACGCCGGTTCGGGTTCTGCTGCTGGAGGATAGCGCGGTCGATGCCGAGCTGGTGGCGGCGCATCTGCGCAAGGCGGAGCTGGAGGCGGAGATCACCTGCGTCGCCACCCAGGCGGATTTTCGCGCGGCGCTGAAGCGCGATACGCATGATGTGGTGCTGGCGGATTATTCGCTGCCGGATTTCGACGGGCTGAGCGCGCTGGCCATCGCCCAGGAGCTGCGCCCGCATCTGCCCTTCGTCTTCGTCTCCGGCGTGGTGGGGGAGGAATTCGCCACCAATGCGCTGAAGCTGGGGGCGCTGGATTATGTGCTGAAGCGTAATCTCTCGCGCGTCGCCCCGGCGGTGCGCCGGGCGCTGGACCAGGCGCGCGAGCGCGGCGAGCGCCGGGACGCGCTGGCGGCGCTGGAGCGCAGCGAGATGAATGCCCGCCTCGCCGCCGAGGCGGCGAAGCTGGGCTTGTGGGAATATGCCCCGGAGAGCGAGACGCTGCGCTGGGACGACACCGCGCGCTGGATTTTCGGCGCCGGCCCGCAGGACGAGCTGAGCCTGGAATTTTTGCGCGCGCGCTGCCACGAGGAAGATGGCGCGGCCTTGTTCGCGGCGCTGCGCGCGGCGCTGGAGGGGCAATCCGGCAAGACCGCGCGGGTGCAGCAGGATATCCGCATCACCCTGCCCGGCGGCGCCTTGCGCTGGGTGGCCGTGCATGGCCAGGCGCTGGCCGATACCACGCGCAGCCTGCGGCTGGTGGGGGTGGTACGCGACATTACCGAGGAGCGCCACGCCCAGGAGATCATGCGCGCCGAGGCGCAGGAGCTGGAGCGCCAGGTGGCGATCCGCACCGCCGAGCGCGACCGGATCTGGCGGTTGAGCGACGAGCTGTTCGCCGTGGTCGATCTGGGCGGGCGCATTCGCCGCGCCAACCCGGCCTGGGAGAGCCTGCTTGGCTATCAGGAAGGCCGGCTGGATGGCTGCCTGTTGAGCCTGCTGCTGCATCCGGAGGATCGCGACGGGCTGGCGGAGGTGCTGCAAGAGCTGCGCGATGGCCGCAAGCCGCCGCGCCGGGAGGACCGGTTCAGCCACCAGAATGGCGGCTGGCGCTGGATTTCCTGGGGGGCGGTGGCGGAGGAGGGGGCGGTCTATCTCGCCGGGCGGGATGTCACCGCCGAGCGCGAGGCGCGGATCGCCCTGGCCGAGCGTAATGCCGAGCTGGCGGCGCAGATCGAGGAGCGCCAGCGTGTGGAGGAGACGCTGCGGCAGATGCAGCGGCTGGAGGCGGTGGGCCAGCTCACCTCCGGCGTGGCGCATGATTTCAACAATCTGCTCACTGTGATTCTCGGCAATATCGGCTTCGCCGAGCGCCGGCTGAAAACCGCCGGGGATGATAAATTCCTGCAGCGTTTGCAGACTATGCGCAGCGCGGCCGAGCGCGGCGCCTCGCTGACCGCGCAGCTGCTCGCCTTCTCCCGCCGTCAGCGGCTGGAGCCGAAGGCGGTGGATCTGAACGAGACGGTGCAGGGCATGCGCGAGCTGCTGCAAAGCACGATGGGCGGCTCAATTCGCATCGAGACGAATCTGCGCGCGGATTTGTGGAGCGCGCTGGTCGATCCGACCCAGATCGAGCTGATCATCCTCAACCTCGCGATCAATGCCCGCGATGCGATGGAGGTAGGCGGCACGCTGACGCTGGAGACCGCGAATGTCAGCCGCACCGGCCCGCGCCAGCGCCCGGAGGAGCCGCCGCCGGGGGATTATGTGATGCTCTCGGTGCGCGATACCGGCACCGGCATGAGCCCGGAGGTGCTGGCCAAGGCGTTCGAGCCGTTCTTCACCACCAAGGAGGTGGGCAAGGGCTCGGGGCTGGGGCTGGCACAGGTTTATGGCTTCGCCGCGCAGTCCGGCGGCGGGGTGAATATCGAGACGCGGATCGGGGTTGGCACCACCATCTCGGTATTTCTGCCGCGTACGCAGACGGCGCAGGATGCCGGGCCGGACGCGGCGGCGCATGCCCCGGTGCCGGCGGCGCAGGCCGGGCAGACGGTGCTGGTGGTGGATGATGATCCGCAAGTGCGCGAGGTGACCAGCACGGTTCTGGGCGAGGCTGGCTATCGGCTGACGGAGGCCGCCAGCGGGGCCGAGGCGTTGGCGATTTTGCGGACGAAGCAGCGTGTGGATCTGCTGGTGGCGGATTTCGCGATGCCGGGGATGAGCGGGGGGGAGCTGGCGCGGGAGGGCCAGGCCCTGCGGCCGGGGCTGAAGGTGCTGTTCGTCACCGGCTATGTCGATCTCACCTCGCTGGATGGGGTCGGCGAGGCGCAGATCATCCGCAAGCCCTTCCAGGAGGAGGAGCTGCGGGCCAAGGTCTCGGAGCTGCTGCGCGCTTCGCCGCCCGGCAATGTGTTGCGGTTCACCCGCTCGGGCTGAGGCGGCGCGGCGTTTTGGGGCGGCTTTGCGTCAGAAGATCTGCTCGCCATGCAGAACCACATCCAGCCCTTCGCGCTCTTCCTCGCGGCTGACGCGCAGCCCGACCAGCAGATCCGTGAGCTTCAGCAGCGCCCAGCTGACCGCGGCGCAGTACAGAATGGTCACGCCAACACCCAGCGCCTGCACGCCCAGCAGATGCAGCCCGCCAATGGCAGCATTGTTGGAGAGCGGGCCGAAGGCGAACCAGCCGGTGGCGAGCGTGCCGATGATGCCGGCAATGCCGTGCACGCCGAACGCATCCAGGCTGTCATCGTAATCGAATTTATGCTTCAGCTCGGTCGCTGTCCAGAAACATACCGCCCCGGCAACGAGGCCGATCAGCAAGGCCGGGCCGGGCAGCACATAGCCGCTGGCCGGGGTGATCGCGACCAGCCCGGCCACCGCCCCGGAGATTGCCCCCAGCACAGAGGGCTTGCCGCGTAGCGCCCATTCCACCCCGGCCCAGGCCAGTGTGGCGCCGGCGGCGGCCATCTGGGTGGCCAGCACGGCCATGCCGGCGCGCGGGTTGGCCCCCATCGCGCCGCCGGAATTGAAGCCCATCCAGCCGACCCAGAGCAGCGAGGCGCCGATGACCGCATAGCTGAGATTCCACGGCGCCATGTTCTCCTGGCCATAGCCCAGCCGCTTGCCGAGCATCAGCGCGCAGACCAGCCCGGTGACGCCGCAATTGATTTCCACCACCGTGCCGCCGGCGAAATCCGCCAGGCCAAGCCGCGCCAGCCAGCCATTCGGCGACCACACCCAATGCGCCAGCGGCGCATAGACCAGCAGCGACCAGAAGGTGAAAAACACCAGCAGGGCGGAAAATTTCATCCGGTCGGCGCAGGCGCCGGTGACCACCGCCGGGGTGATGATGGCAAAGCTCATCTGGAACATCAGGAAGACGCTCTCAGGAATGCCGGTCTGCACCGCGAAGGGGGTGCCGGCGGCGATGGTGAAGGGCTTGTCCCAGCCATTGGCGAGGCCCGCCAGCAACAGGCGCGAGCCATCGCCGATCCAGCCATTGCCGGGGCCGAAGGCGAGGGAGTAGCCCGCCAGCATCCAGAGCACGCTCACCAGCGCGCACAGCATGAAGGATTGCATCATGGTGGCCAGCACGTTCTTCTTGCGGACCATGCCGGCATAGAACAGCGCCAACCCCGGCACCGTCATCAGCAGGACCAGCACCGTGCACATCAAAACCCAGGCGATGTCGCCTGGTTGCAAACTCTGCATCTTTTTTCTTTTGCCTCTGGCGTCAACGGCCCGTTCGCGGACCTTGCGGGTGCGTTATCGTGCGCGCCGCTGCCCGTCAACGCGCTGGCGGCAGCGGGTTTGGCCGGCGGCTTGTATCCCGGCGCGGGGGCAGGGGGGGGCGGTGAGGCCGCCCGCCACCCCGGGCGTTGAATAGGGTAGGGTGGTATGCTATGGCGCCGGGATGACGCATACGGTGAAAGACAAGCAACGCCTGCTGGCGCGGGTGCGGCGCATCCGCGGCCAGGTCGAGGCGATCGAGCGGGCGCTGGAGAGCGAGGCGGGGTGCGAGACGGTGATGCATCTGATCGCCGCGATGCGCGGCGCCACCGCCGGGCTGATGGCGGTGGTGGTCGAGGACCATGTGCAGAACCATCTGGTCGATGAGGCCGCCCATCCTGGCGCGCTGGACCGCGACGCGGCGGCGCAGCTTCTGGAAATCGTGAGGACTTATCTGAAATGAGCGAGAGCAACAGCCTGGCGCATGAGCATGTGTTTCTGGGCGCGGACCATGCGCGCAGCGAGCGCCGCACCTGGTGGGTGATCGCGCTGTGCGGCGCGATGATGCTGCTGGAGATTGTCGGCGGCTGGCTGTTCGGCTCGCTGGCATTGGTGGCGGACGGGCTGCATATGAGCACCCATGCCGGGGCGCTGCTGCTGGCGGCTTTGGCCTATCGCTATGCCAGGCGCCATGCGCGCGATCCGCGCTTTTCCTTTGGTACCGGCAAGCTGGGCGACCTTGCCGGCTTCACCAGCGCCATCATCCTGGCGATGATCGCGCTGTTGATCTTCTACGAGGCGGTGGGCCGGTTTTTTTCTCCGGTGCCGATCGATTTCGCGCAGGCGCTGCCGATCGCGGGGCTGGGGCTGGTCGTGAATATCGCCAGCGCCTGGCTGCTCTCCGGCGGGCATCATCACCATCACGGCCATAGCCACGGTCACGGTCATGATCATGACCACGATCATCACCACCATGCCGGGCGGGACAATAACATGCGCGCCGCCCTGGTGCATGTGGCGGCGGATGCCGCCGTCTCGCTGGCGGTGATCATCGGGCTGCTGCTGGCACGCGCCTTTGGCTGGGTGTGGATGGACCCGCTGGTCGGCGTGCTGGGGGCGGTGGTGATCCTTAGCTGGTCCTACGGGCTGCTGCGCGATACCGGCGCCATTCTGCTCGACATGATCCCGGACCAGAAGATGGAGCGCGCCATTCGCGGCATCGTCAACCGCGCCGGAGACGAGGTGCTGGACCTGCATCTCTGGCGGCTGGGGCCGGGGCATCTGGGGGCGATCCTGTCGGTTGCCAGCGCCAAAGGCCGGGATGAGGATTTCTACCGCGCCCGGCTGGAGGGGTTTGAGGGGCTCTCGCACATCACCATCGAGATCCGCCAGCGCCGGATTTGAAACCGGCGCGCCCCGGCGGCATAAGCGGGGCGCACAGCAGAGGCGTTTCCATGGCCGCGCAGAAAGAGAATATCGCCCGCAAACCCAGCCGCTCCAGCGGCCGCGATGCCTATGAGCTGCTGCTGGAAGGCATCGAGAACGGCGCCCTGCCGGCCGGCACCCGGCTGCGCGAGACCGAGCTGGCGCAGCGTTTCGCGCTCAGCCGTACGCCGATCCGCGAGGCGCTGAAGCGGCTGGAGCAGCAGGGGCTGATCACCCATGAGCCGCATCAGGGCATGGCCGTCACCTCGCTGGATTATAACCAGATCGCCGAGCTGTACGCGCTGCGGGAGGTGCTGGAAGGCACCGCGGCGCGGCTGGCGGCGCAGCATGCCTCGGCCATCGAGATCAGCGTGCTGGAGGAGATGGTGGCGGCGGACCGTGCCCGCATCGAGGATGCCGTCATGCTGGCGCGTACCAACCGGGCCTTCCACCAGCAGCTGCGCGATGCCGGGCGCAACCAGTATCTGGCCCAGGCGCTGGAAAATCTGCGCCTTTCGCTGGCGTTGCTGCCGGGCACCACGCTGGGCGCGCCGGGGCGGGGGGCGTCGTCGGTGGAGGACCATGCCGCCATCGTCGCGCGCATTGCCGCGCGGGATCCGGAGGGAGCGGAGGCGGCGGCGCGGGAGCATATCCGCAATGCCTTCAAGACCCGCATCCAGCTTTTGCAGCAGCGCTTCACCGGCTGACTTGCGGGCATTTTTAGGCTGCCGGGGCTGTGCGCCGGCCTGCCCATCGCAGGCGGGCGTGCGGCGGGGGCGGGCCTGATGCGCGGCGGCGCGATGAGCCGGCGGATTGACAGGACAAGACTATCGCCGATAATTGTATGCAACTGCATACAAAGACGAGGCCGGGATGGATCAGAAAGCCCTGCGTTACGACATTGTGGTGATTGGCGGCGGCAACGCGGCCCTCACCGCCGCCCTGGAGGCGCGGCTGGCCGGGGCCAGCGTGCTGGTGCTGGAACACGCGCCAAAGGCGATGCGCGGCGGCAATTCCCGCCACACGCGAAATATCCGCGCCATGCATGCCGCCCCCACCTCGGTGCTGACCGAGTCCTATCTGGAAGATGAGTACTGGGACGATCTGCTGCGGGTGACCGGGGGCCAGACCGATGAGGCGCTGGCGCGGCTCACCATCCGCGCCACCCAGGAGGCGCTGCCCTTCATGGCGCGCTGCGGGGTGAAATTTCAGCCCTCGCTGACCGGCACGCTGAGCCTCTCGCGCACCAACGCGTTCTTCCTGGGCGGCGGCAAGGCGTTGCTGAACGCCTATTACGCCGCCGCTGAGGCGCTGGGGGTGGAGGTGCTCTACGACACCCAGGTCACCGAAGTGGCCATTGACGGCCGCCGGGTGCGGCGGCTGAAGGTCGTCTGCAAGGGGTTTCCGCTGGAGGTGACGGGCAAGGTCGTGATCGCCGCGTCCGGCGGCTTCCAGGCGAATATCGAGTGGCTGAAACAGGCCTGGGGTCCACAGGCGGAGAATTTCCTGATCCGCGGCACGCCCTACGCGCAGGGGCGGGTGCTGCGCAACCTGCTGGACCAGGGCATCGCCTCGGTCGGCGATCCGACGCAATGCCATGCCGTGGCCATCGATGGCCGCGCGCCGAAATTCGATGGCGGCATCGCCACCCGTTTGGATTGCGTGCCGTTTTCCATCGTCGTCAACAAGCATGGCCAGCGTTTCTATAATGAGGGCGAGGATGTCTGGCCGAAGCGCTACGCGATCTGGGGGCGGCTGGTGGCGCAGCAGCCGGACCAAGTCGCCTACAGCATCATCGACAGCCAGGCGGAAAAACTCTTCATGCCGTCGGTATTTCCGGCGATCAAGGCGGACAGCATCGCCGCGCTGGCGGAAAAGCTGGGCCTGGAGCCCGCGGCTTTGGAAGCGACCGTGGCCGCCTACAATGCCGCCTGCGTGCCCGGCGATTTCTACAGCTCCAGGCTCGACGGCGTGCATACGCAAGGGCTGGAACCGCCAAAGACCAACTGGGCGCGGCCGATTTTGCAAGCGCCTTTCATCGGCTATCCGCTGCGGCCGGGGATCACCTTCACCTATCTCGGCGTGAAGGTGAATGAGCGCGCGGAAGTGATCATGCAGGATGGCGGTGTGATGGAAAATCTCTACGCTTCGGGGGAAATCATGGCCGGCAGCATTCTCGGCAAAGGCTATCTGGCGGGGTTTGGCATGGCGATCGGCACGGTGTTCGGCCGCATTGCGGGCAAGGAGGCGGCGCGCAATGTCCAGCGTTGAAATGATCGAGAGCCCGGCGATGGCCGATAGCCGCCGCGCCATGGAAGTGTGCAATGCCTGCCGCTATTGCGAAGGGTTCTGCGCGGTGTTTCCGGCGATGGAGCTGCATCGCGATTTCGCCGCGGGTGATCTCTCCTACCTCGCCAATCTCTGCCATGGCTGCAAAGGCTGTTACTATGCCTGCCAATATGCGCCGCCGCATGAATTCGGCATCAATGTCGCCCGCAGCTTCGCGCTGCTGCGCCAGGAGAGCTATGCCGAACATGCCTGGCCGGCGCCGCTGGGCCGGGCCTTCGCCCGCAACGGGCTGGTGACGTCGCTGGCGATGGCGGGCGGCATCGCGCTGGTGCTGCTGCTGACTTTCCTGCTGCAATCGCCAGGGACGATCTTCGGTGTTCTGCCAGTGACGCCGGGGGCTGGATTCTACCTGATCATCCCGAAAGCGGTGATGACGCTGACGGCGCTGGCGGCCGGGCTGTTCGCGGTGCTGGCGATGGGCATGGGGCTGGCCTCCTACTGGAGGGCCAGCGGCACGCGTGGCTGGAGCGTGAAGGATCTGCGCCAGGCCTGCAAGGATGCCGCCAGCCTGCGCTATCTCGGCGGCAATGGCCATGGCTGCAACGACAAGGATGGCAGCTTCTCCACCACCAGGCGGCATCTGCATCATCTGATGGCCTACGGGTTTCTGCTCTGCTTTGCCGCCACCAGTGTCGGCGCCTTTGAGGATCTGATCCTCGGCTGGCCCGCACCCTACCCGTTGCTGAGCCTGCCGGTGCTGCTGGGGCTGGCTGGTGGCATCGGCATCATCTTCGGTTGTGCCGGGCTGCTCTGGGTGAAATTGCAGGCGGATCAGGAGCCGCAGGCGCGTGAGCTGCTGGGGGCGGACGCCGGGCTGTTGCTGCTGCTGTTGCTGATTGCCGCGACCGGGCTTTTGTTGCTGGCCCTGCGCGGCACCAGCGCCCAGGGGGTAACGCTGTGCGTGCATCTCGGCCTGGTGCTGGGGTTTTTCGTGACCATGCCCTACAGCAAATTCGTGCACGGGCTCTACCGTTTCGCCGCCCTGCTGCGCAATGCCCGGGAGCAGCGCGAAGCTGGTTGAGCCAGCGTAGCGGGGCCATTCGGCTGTGCTGCGGTGCAAACTTGCCCAAATTGTCATGCGCGCGCGCCGGGTAAATCTCTGGCGCGCGGCTTTATTTGGGGTTATCGCTTTTCCCAAGATATATTTTTCGTAATAAGGGGGGAGTATGAGCGAAAGCCTCGTCGTGCCGAGTGCCGAGCAGATCCGCAAGGTTGCTGTTGCCAGCTTGATCGGATCGGTCATCGAACAATATGACTTTCTGGTCACCGGCATCACCGCCGCCACCATCTGGGGCGGTTTGTTCTTCAAGCTGCCGGGGCTGGCCGCGGTGGCCGCCGCGATCGGCGTCTATGGTCTGGGCATCATCATCCGCCCGCTTGGCGCCTTCATCTTCGGCAATATCGCCGATAAATATGGGCGCAAGGATGCGCTGGTCTGGGCGCTGGTGCTGATGGGTATTTCCACCCTCGCCATCGGGCTGACGCCGACCTACGCCTCCATTGGCGTGGTCGCACCGGTGCTGCTGGTGATTTTCCGTCTCTGCCAGGGCATCAGCTTCGGCGCCGAGTTCGGCACCGCCTCCACCTGGGTGGTCGAGCAGGCCGCCAACACCAAGCACCGCGCCTTCTGGGGCGCCTGGGTCGGGTTTGCGATCCCGATCGGGCTGATCCTCGGCTTCACCTCGGTGCTGTTCGTGAAATCGCTGATGAGCCCTGCGGATTTCATCGCCTGGGGCTGGCGCATTTTCTTCTTCATCGGCTTTCTGGTTGCCATCGTCGGCATCCTGATCCGCTCGCGCACCGAGGACAGCTATCTGTTCGACAAGCTGCGCGACAAGAGCCATGTGCTGGACTTCCCGGCCGCGCGGGTCTGGCGCGAGATGCCGCTGCGCATCATCCGCACCTCCTTCGTGAATGCGATGTTCTCCGGCGCCTTCTTCCTCTCCTTCGTGTTCGGCACCAGCTACATGAAAGCTGTCGGCTTCACCGCGACGCAGGCGGAAGTGATCGGGCTGATCGCCGCCGCCTTCATGCTGGTGTTCATGGTCATCGGCTCGTTGCTCGCGGATAAGATCAACCGCCGCACCGTGCTGTTGATTTCCGCCGTGGTGTTCCTGGTCTTCATCATTCCGTATTTCTATCTGATCAACACCCAGAACATCTATCTGGCGGCGATCGCGGAAATCATCGGCTTCGGCTTCGTGTTCGGCTTCGGCTATGGCGCGATCCCGACCTTCTATACCGAGAATTTCCCGACCCGCTATCGCGCCTCCGGGGCGAGTGCCGGTTATCAGATCAGCCAGGTCTATGGCGGCGGCCTGCTGCCGATCATCGCCGGGCAGATCCTGAAGGATCTCGGCATTCATCACGCCTATCTCTATATCGGTGGGATCGTGATGGTGTATGCGCTGGCGGCGATCATCGCCATTCTGATGACGCCGGATACCACCAAGATCGACATGAACGCGGATTATTGAGAGCCGCGCGCATCATGAAAAATGCCGGCATCCGCCGGCATTTTTTTTTGCCTACCCGGCGAGCCAGGCGTTGATGCCGGCGAGGCTGCGGAACTCTTCCAGCGCGCGCGCCGCGCCGGCGGGAAAGAGCGGCGCGGCCATGTGGGCGAGCGCGCGGCCGGGGCCGAGCTCCAGCACGCGGGTGGCGCCGCTGGCCGCACAGCCATCGAGGCAGGCGGCCCAGTTGATCGGTGCGGCGAGCTGGCGGGCCAGCGCGTCGATACCCGCGTCGAGATCGAAGACCGGCCGCCCATCCAGCCCGCCCAGCAGGCGCAACCCTGGCCGGGGCGGGCGCGGCCCGGCGGCGCGCAGGGCGGCCGCGAAGGGGGAAACGGCGTCCTGCAGAAACCGGGTGTGAGCGGGCACCGAAACCGGCAGGCGCACCGCCCGCCCGGCGCCCCGCGCCAGGGCCGCTTCGCACAGGGCCGCCAGCTCTTCATCCGCCCCGCCGATGACGACATGGTCCGCCGCGTTGACGATGGCGATGACGGCGCCATGGGCTGTCAGCAGCGGGTCCAGCGTCGCGCGGTCCAGCCCGAGGATCGCCGCCAGCCCATGGCCGGGCGGGGCGGCGTCCTGCATCAGTTCGGCGCGCGTTGCGGCCAGGCGCAACGTGGTCGGGGCATCGAACATCCCGGCGCAGCCCCAGGCGGCCAGCTCGCCGATGCTGTAGCCCGCCAGCACGCCGCGCGCCGGGGCGAGCACGGCCCAGCCGGCGAGGGCCTGGGTGCAGCAGAGGATTTGCGCAACGCGGCCGGAGAACAGATCCGCCCCGGGCCGCGCCACCAGGCTGCGCGGGTCTTCGCCCAGCAGGCTGGCGGTGGCGGCGAACACGGGTTCAGCCGCGGGTGCCTGCGCCAGCAGGCCGAACATGGCGGGGTGCTGGCCGCCCTGGCCGGCGCAGAGAAAGGCGGGCGGGGTCATGGCCCGGCGAGCGCGTCGATGAACAGCGCCATCGCCAGCAGATCGGCGCAGCCTCCGGGGCTGAGATGCCGGGCGACGAAGGCGTCATGCACGCTGGCGGCGCGAGCCTGCCAGCCAGGGGCATGGACGCCGCCTGTGGCCAGGAAGTCCGCGGCCTGGGCGGCGGCGAAGCGGGCCCCGTCCGCCCCGCCGCGATGCAGCAGATTGGTGTCGCTCACCTGCGCGATGAGGGCGAAGCAGGCCTGCACCGCACCCTCCTGGGCGCTGGCGGCGCGGCGCAGGGCCGGCAGGGCGATCTCATAGACTGAGGGAAACCCGGCCATCGCCTCCGCCCGGGCGCCGCCGGCGCCATAGCGGCGCAGCGCCTGGCTGCCATGGCTGAACAAAGGCACCGGCCCGCGCCCGATGGCCGCCCCCCAGCGCGCCGCCACCACCCGGCCCAGCGCGGCGGGGGCAGCGCCGCTGCCGGCGGCGGCGGCGAGCAGGCCGAGCCCGAAAATCGCGCCGCGATGGGTGTTGACGCCGCCGGTGGCGCGCAGCATCGCCGCCTCGGCTTGCAGCCCGATGGCGCGTAGCCGGTCCATCGCCGCCCCTCCCTGGCCCGCCGCCGCCAGGGCGGTGAAGAAGGGGCGCAGAGTGAGGGCGCTGGCGCGCAAGGTCGCGGCGTCCATATCCCGATGGCTGCCGGAATCCCGGTGGCTGACCAGCCCCGGCTTGGGCCAGACGGCCAGTTCACGCAGCAGCGCCCGGCTGGCGGCGGCGCCGATGGCCTCGGGCGCTAAAGCCGGGGCGTGGGTGGGGCGCGGGGCGTTCATGCCGCCTGCATCAAGGTGACGCGCGGCAGCAGCCGGGCGCGCCGCGCCTCTTTCACCAGCAGCATGTCATCCGGGCCGGCGGCGTGGAATTCACGCCAGTTCACGGCCAGGCCGCCGGGGAAGAGCAATTCGCCATCCAGCTGCGGGCCGGGTTCCGCCGCCGCCTGCGCCAAATCGGCGGCCAAAGCCGGCGCCATGTCGGCGGTGTTGAGCGGCCAGAGCGTGTCGAGGTCCGAGGACGGGCTGAGATAGGCGAGGCCGGTGAGATGCTGCCAGGCCAGCCCGCCGAAACAGGCGGGGGCGATGCCGTATTGGGTGGCAAGCGCCAGCAGGGCCGCGATGCGCGGCTGCCAGCCGGGCGGGGCGGCTATGGCGGCCTGCGCCAGCGGCGGCGGCGGGGTGGTGGTGAGGATGGCGCTGGCCGGCACAGCCAGGGCGATGCGCTGCTTGCCCTGCGCCGGCGGCAAGGGCACGCCCAGCGGCACCAGCCCTGGCGCGTCGCAAGGTTGCGGGCGGCGGATGATCGCCGGCCAGCCTTGCGCAGCCCAGCCTTGCAGCAGCGCCAGCCCGGCTTGCGCATGCCCGTCCAGCGCCGCCGCCCAGGCGGCTGGCGCCACCCGCACCAGCGCATGGCGCGGCCAGCCGGGCGCTTCAGCCATGCGCGGCGGCTTGCGCCATCACCTGTGCCGCGATGTCATGCGCCCGCTTGCGCCCGCCCCTGGCCTGACCCAGCGCGTCACGCGTATCCGCGCGCGGCGGCGGCGCGGCGAGGGTGGCGGCCAGCCGCGCGGCCAGCGCCTCCGGCGGCCAGATCTCCGCGATCGCCCCGGTGGCGAATAGCGGCTCAAGCCCGGGGGCGAAGATCGGCGTGGTCTGCGCCAGCGCCTCCAGCGTCTCCAGCTTGAGTTTGGTGACGCGGGCGATGGAGGGCAGGTCCATCACGCTGGGATAGGCATCCGGCAGCGCCACCAGCATCTGGGTGGAGAGGGCGGTGGCGATGAAGGCGCCGGCGGCGGCGCGGCCATAGAGCAGCCCGAGCGTGAACATGCCCGTCTCGGCGGCCAGGGCCAGGGATTTGGCGAGATGCGCCAGCGCCTCATTCAGCCCCAGCAGCTCCTCGCGCCGGGCCATCTCCTGGGCGGCGGTATCCACCAGCACCAGCAGCGGCGCCCGGCTTGCCGCGGCCACCAGATCCAGCACATGGCCGGAGAGGATCAGCGCGCCCTCGATGCCCAGCGGCGTGCCGGCCTCGATGCCGATGATCTCGACCCGCCCGGTGCCCGGCAACTCGGCCATGCCGCGCAGCGTGCCGAAGCCGCCGGGTTGGATGCTGCAGCCGGCGGGAAACAGGGCGGTCAGCAGCTCATCGCGCGTCATGGTCGGCCTCCGGAAGGCGGGAGAGGCCGGCGTAATCCGCCTCGGACAGGTCGGCCACCGGAGCCGGGGGTTCCAGCCCGGCCTGGCGCCAGATCTCGGTGGCATCCCGGCAGGTGCCATAGGCGGCGAGGCGCTGGCTCAGCCGCGCCTGTTCGGCCTGCAGGCTCTCCAGTGTGAAGGGCGGGGCGTTGGGGATCTGCGCCAGGGCGGCGTCGCGGAAGGCGGAGATGCGGTCCGCGACATAGGCATCCGCGCCGCCGAGCAGCGCGCGCGAGCGCCCGCCCGTGACCCGCCAGACCAGCCCGCGATCCTTGGAGTCGAACTCCTCCACACCTTTGTTGGTCTCGATCACTTCCGGACCGCTGACGCTGATGCGGCCATGGCCGGAGACGATGATGCGGCTGCAGCTGGCGGCGATGATGCCGCCGCCGCCGAACGCCCCGGCCCGCCCGCCGACCAGCGCGATCACCGCCACCCCGGCGCGCCGCGCCGCGACGATGGCGCGCAGCACCTCGGAAATCGCCATCTCGCCGGCATTGGCCTCCTGCAGCCGCACCCCGCCCGTATCCAGCGCCAGCAGCACGGCGGTGATCTTATGCGCGGCGGCGGCGCGCAGCAGCCCGACCAGCTTGGCCCCGTGCAGCTCGCCAAAGGCGCCGCCCATGAACCGCCCCTCCTGTGCTGCGACATAGACCGGCATGCCCTGCAGCAGGCCGGCGCCGATGATGATGCCGTCATCGAAGGCGCCGGTGAGGTTGAATTGCGCCAGATGCGGGCTGAGGCAGCGTGACTGCGGGCCCATGAATTCGGTGAAGCTGCCAGGGTCGAGCAGCCCCTGCGCGCGCTCGCGGGCGGAGGCCTCGTAGTAATAATCGCTCTGCGCGTTCATACCGGGCGCGTTCATGCCGGCTGCTCCATCAGCGCGGCCCCCTGCATCAGCCGCAGCCCGACCACATCCGGCCGCGCCCCGCCATCATTGATGGAAAAATGCAGCCCGCCGACCGGCAGGCGCGCACAGAGATCACTGATCACCGCCTCCCACAGATCCCGAAAGCCGGTGGCGGCGGTGGCGATGTCGAACACCGCCTCGCCGGGCGGCAGGCTGCGCTCGACCAGCAATTCGAGATTGCCGGAGGCGTTGACGCCAAGGCTGGCCAAACGGCGCCCACCCGACGCGGGGCGGGCCGGCTCGATGCGGATCTGGAACTGCTCCATCGCGGTTCTCCTACCAATTCCTGAATTTCGCCGGCGGCCGGTACAGCCCGCCGGAGCAGGCGACCAGATCCTGCACCGAGCGCGCCGCCAGCAGCTGGCGGGTGGCGTCCAGCGGCGAGATGCCGAGATCTTCCGGCCTTTGGATCACTTTGCGGGCGCGCAAGCGCTCCACCACCGCACGGTCGCGCCCGCGCCCGATCGGGGTGAAGCCGGCGACACCGCGGATCGCCTGTTCGCGCTCTTCTGTGCTGCGGCAGAGCAGCAGGTTGGCGATGCCTTCCTCGGTGACGATATGGGTGACATCGTCGCCATAGATCATCACCGGGGCGAGATCGAGCTTGAGGTCGCGGGCCATGCGCACGCTGTCCAACTCCTCGACGAAGCGCGGCACCAGCTTTTCGCCGAAGGTCTCCACCATCTGCACCACCAGCTTGCGCCCGCGCACCAGGCTGCCGGCCTCGCCGGCGGCTTCCTGTCCGGCCTGCATCCAGGCCGGCGAGGCGTGGCGGCGGCCGCGCGCATCCGCGCCCATATTCGGCGCCCCGCCAAAGCCGGCGATGCGGCCATTGGTGAAAGTGGAGCTGTTGCCGGCGAGGTCGATCTGCAAGGTCGAGCCGATGAACATGTCGCAGGCATAGAGCCCGGCGGTCTGGCACATCAGCCGGTTGGAGCGCAGCGTGCCATCCTGGCCGAGGAAGAAGATATCCGGCCGGGCGGACATATACTGGTCCATCCCCACCTCGCTGCCGAAGCAATGTACCTGCTCCACCCAGCCGCTTTCGATGGCGGGGATCAGCGTCGGGTGCGGGTTGAGGGCGAAATGCGTGGCGATTTTGCCGCGCAGCCCCAGCGCCTCGCCATAGGTCGGCAGGATCAGCTCGATCGCCGCGGTGGGAAAGCCGATGCCGTGATTGAGCCGGCGCACGCCATAGGGCGCGTAGATGCCCTTCAGCGCCATCATCGCCATCAAAATCTGCACCTCGGTGATGGCGGCGGGGTCGCGGGTGAAGAGCGGCTCGACATAGAAGGGCCGGTCCGCCTCGATGACGAAATCCACCATGCTGCCGGGGATGTCGACGCGGGGCAGCTTGTCGACGAGCTTGTTCACCTGCGCCACCACGATGCCGGATTTGAAGGCGGTGGCCTCGACGATGGTCGGCGTGTCCTCGGTATTCGGGCCGGTATAGAGATTGCCCTCATGGTCCGCCTGCACCGCCGCGATCAGCGCGACATTCGGGGTGAGATCCATGAAATAGCGGGCGAACAGCTCGATATAGGTGTGCACCGCGCCAAGCTCGATCTTGCCGGCATCCAAAGCGCGGGCGATGGCGGCACTTTGCGGGCCGGAATAGGAGAAATCCAGCTTGCGGGCGAGGCCGCGCTCGAACAGATCCAGATGCGCCTGCAGCACCACGCCGGACTGCACGATGTGCAGATCATGGATCTCGGCCGGGTCCAGCGCCGCCAGCGCATCGGCCAGGAAATCCGCCTGCTTCTGGTTGTCGCCCTCCAGGCAGAGCCGGTCCCCGGGGCGGATGAGGGCGCGCAGCAGGGCGCTGACCCGTGCCGTGGGGACGATCTTGCCCTGGGCGAGGGGTGCCGCCGCATCGAGCCGCGCCTGGCGCTCACGGCGCTGCCGATCCCATGATTTCAAACCCATGTTTTCAAGCCCATGTTGTCTTTGGCACCCTCAATTCGCTCTGCCTTCAGGCGAGGCTTTGGCCAGGAGGGTGGGGGGTCGGCGCCGCCCTGTCAATGCGCGGCGGGTGAGGATTAATGGCGTTGGTGGCGCCGGGGACGGCGGCGAGGAGGGCGGATGGGTGATCCACGAATAGGCCGCCCCGCCATGGCGGCAGGCTATAGCGCAATGGCAGGTGGGGTAAATCTCGGCAGGCTACGCCTCCGCCCCCACAATCTCCAAAATCTCCGCCCCGTAGCGCTCGATCTTCGACGCGCCGATGCCCGGTATCTCCGCCAGCGCGGCGGCGTTGGCGGGGCGGGCGGTGGCGATGGCGGCCAGGGTGGCGTCGTGGAAGATCACATAGGCCGGCACGTTCTGCGCCTTGGCGAGGCGCGAGCGTTCGGCGCGCAGGGCCTCGAACAGCGCCTGGTCGGCCTCCGCCACCTCCAGCCGGTTGGCCTTCTTCTTCAGCAGCCCGCGCGCGGTGCCGCTGCTGGCCTCCTGGCGCAGCCGCACGCTTTCCTTGCCGCGCAAGATCGCCTCGCCGCTTTCGGTCAGGCAGAGCGCGCCGTAATTCTCATGGTCCACCTCCAGCGCCCCGCGCACGATCAGCTGGCGGAACACCGAGCCCCAGCCTTTTCGGTCCAGCTCGCTCCCCACCCCGAAGGTAGGCAGCTGGTCATGCTCGAAACGTTCCACCTTCTCGGTCTTCACCCCCAGCAGAATATCGGTGAGATGGCCGACACCGAAGCGCTGGCGGGTGCGCCAGGCGGCGGAGAGGGCTTTTTGCGCGGCGATGGTGCCGTCCCAGGTTTCGGCGGGGGTGATGCAATTGTCGCAATTGCCGCAGGGCTGGGCCAGAACCTCGCCGAAATGCGCCAAGATCGCCTGGCGCCGGCAGGTGATGGTCTCGCAGACGCCGAGCAGCGAATCCAGCTTGCGCCGCTCCACCTGCTTGATCTCAGCCGGGGCGTTGCTCTGCTCGATCATTCCCCGGCGCAGCACCAGATCCTGCATGCCATAGAGCAGCAGCGTTTCCGCCGGCAGCCCGTCGCGCCCGGCGCGGCCGGTTTCCTGGTAATAGGCCTCCAGGCTGGAGGGCAGGTCCAGATGCACGACGAAGCGCACATCCGGCTTGTCGATGCCCATGCCGAACGCCACGGTGGCGACCAGCACCAGCCCTTCCTCGGTGGTCAGGAACTCGTCCTGGTTGGCGGCCCGGGTCTCGGCCGGCATCCCGGCATGGTAGGGCAGCGCGCGGATGCCGTGCTGGTTCAGCGCGGCGGCGGTCTGCTCGACGCTGTTGCGGCTGAGGCAATAGACGATGCCGCTCTCGCCTTCATGCGCGCGCAGGAAGGTCTGCAGCTGGCGCAAAGGCGCCTCCTTGCGCAGCACGGCGTAGCGGATATTGGGCCGGTCGAAGCTGGAGAGGAACAGCGGCGCCTCCTCCAGCCCCAGCCTCTGGGCAATGTCCTGGCGGGTCTGCGGGTCGGCGGTGGCGGTGAGCGCCATGCGCGGCACGCCGGGGAAGCGCTCGGCCAGCTGCGAGAGGCCCAGATATTCCGGCCGGAAATCATGCCCCCATTGGCTGACGCAATGCGCCTCGTCGATGGCGATGAGGGCGATGCGCGCGCCATCCATCATCTCCAGGAAATCCGGCATCAGTAGCCGTTCCGGGGCGGCGTAGAGCAGCTTCAGCCGGCCGGCGCGAAGATCAGAGCGCACCTGGGCGCGCTCGGGCGCGGTGAGGCTGGAATTCAGCGCCGCCGCCGGCACGCCGAGCTGGCGCAACGCCGCCACCTGGTCGCGCATCAGCGCGATCAAAGGTGAGACGACGATGCCCACCCCCTCTCGGCACAGCGCAGGGAGCTGGTAGCAAAGGGATTTGCCGCCGCCGGTCGGCATCAGCACCAGCGCGTCGCCGCCGGCGCAGACATGCTGGACGATCTCTTCCTGCTGGCCGCGAAAGCCGGGCAGGCCGAAGACCCGGTGCAGGAGATCGTGAGGGTCCGCTGGCGGGCGGGCGAGGGAGGAGCTGGCCATGCCCAAGGGTACAACCCCGCGCCGTGGCGGGGCAATCTCGGGCCGGGTTAAATGAAGCGCCGCGCCCCGCCGACACAGGCGGCAATGGCGACCATGCTGGCAAACACCGTCGGCGGCACTGTCTCATGCAGCACCACCGCCGAGACGGCCAGCCCCAGCGCCGGCTGCAAAAGCTGCAGCTGCCCCACAGCGGCGATGCCCCCCAAAGCCAGCCCGCGATACCAGAAGATGAAGCCGATCAGCATGCTGAACAAGGCGACATAGCCCAGCCCCATCCAGGCGCCCTTGGGCACGCCAGCGAAGCTGGCGGGGGCGTTGAGCCAGCCCAGCGCCAGCATCCAGGGCAGGGCCAGCACCAGCGCCCAGGAGATCACCTGCCAGCCGCCCAGCCGGCGGGCGAGCTTGGCGCCCTCGGCATAGCCCAGGCCGCAGACCAGGATGGCGGCCAGCATCAGCCCCACGCCGATGGGCGGCAGCTGCGCCTTGTGGCGCAAAGCCACCAGCACCACGCAGGCGCTGCCCAGCAGTGCAAACGCCCAGAAGCCAGCGCGCGGCCTCTCGCCGCCGCGCAGCATCCCGAACAGAGCGGTGGAGAGCGGCAGCAGGCCGAGGAAGAGCTGCGATTGCGCGGCGTCGATATGGCGCAGCGCCAGGGCGGTGAGCAGCGGAAAGCCCAGCACCACCCCGAAGGCGACGATGGCGAGCGAGAGCAGATCGCCCCGCGCCGGCCGGCTCTGGCGCAGCGCCAGCAAGGCCACCAGGGCCAGCAGCCCGGCCAGCACGGCGCGAGCCAGAGTGAGAAATACCGGGTCGAACCCGGCCAGGGCGGCGCGGGTGGCGGGCATCGAGCCGCTGAAACAGATCATCCCCAGCCCGCCCCAGACAAAGCCGCCCATCGTCTTGTTCATCGTCGCTCCTGCCCGAAAAAAGCCGATAGGGCCGGAAAGCCTCTGGCGGGACCAGAGACGGATCGGTACAATTCAACCAAACTGTACTGGTAATGTTGAGGGTACACTATGTCCGAAGCCAGCCTGGTGGCGCAGCTCGTCGGGGAGATACGCGGGCGCATCGCGTCGCGCGGGCTGGGGGCGGGGATGCGGCTGCCCTCCATCCGGGTGCAGGCGGGGCAGGCGGGGGTGTCCAAAAGCACGGTGGTGGAGGCGTATGACCGGCTGGTGGCGGAAGGGGTGATCGAATCCCGCCGGGGTTCGGGGTTTTACGTCGCCGGGCGCACCCCGCCGCTGAACCTGGCCGAGGCCGGGCCGGATCTGGACCGCGATGTCGATCCGCTCTGGGTCTCGCGGCAGACGCTGGAGACGCCGGCTGATGTGCTCAAGCCCGGCTGCGGCTGGCTGCCGCCATCCTGGCTGCCGGAGGATAGTCTGCGCCGGGCGTTGCGCGGGCTGGCACGGGCGGAGGCCGCGGTGCTGGGGGATTATGGCAGCCCGCTCGGACTGCCGGCCTTGCGCGAATATCTGGCGCGGCGCCTGGTGGGGCAGGGTGTGCCGGCCGCGCCGGGGCAGATCCTGCTCACCGACTCCGGCACCCAGGCGGTGGATCTGCTGTGCCGGTTCCTGCTGGAGCCGGGTGATACGGTGCTGGTGGATGATCCCTGCTATTTCAATTTCCGGGCGTTGCTGCGCGCGCATCGGGTGCGGGTGGTGAGCGTGCCCTACACGCCGCAGGGGCCGGATCTGGCGGCGTTCGCGCAGGTGCTGGCGGCGGAAAAACCGCGCCTCTACATCACCAACTGCGCCGTGCATAACCCGACCGGCGCAGCACTGGCCCCGGCCAGCGCGCATCGTGTGCTGAAGCTGGCCGAGCAGCATGACCTGATCATCATCGAGGACGATATTTTCGCGGATTTCGAGGCCGAGCCCTCGCCACGCCTCGCTGCCTTCGACGGGCTGGAGCGTGTGGTGCAGATTGGCAGTTTTTCCAAGACCATCTCGGCTTCGCTGCGGCTGGGCTATATCGCGGTGAAGCCGGGCTGGATCGACGGGCTGATCGATCTGAAAATCGCCACCAATTTCGCCAGTGGCCGGCTGAGCGCGGAGCTGCTGCTGGCGGTGCTGCGCGATGGCGGGCGGCGCAAGCATGTGGAGGCGCTGCGGGCCCGGCTGGCGGCGGCGATGGGGCAGGTGGCGGGGCGGTTGCAGGCGATTGGCGTGCGCCCCTGGATGATGCCGAAAGCGGGGATGTTTCTGTGGTGTGAATTGCCGGCAGGGGTGGATGCGGCGCAGCTCGCCCGCCAGGCGCTGGCGCATGATGTGGTGCTCGCACCCGGCAATGTGTTCAGCCCGGCGCAGACGGCTTCAGGATTTTTGCGGTTCAACGTCGCGCAATGCGCAGATCCACGGATATTCCAGACGCTAGACCGCGCCTTGCGAAACGCACAGGCTTGAGGGGGCAAAAGTTTTTGCGGGCGTAGGCGGCAAAGGTTCCGACACCGCGAAGCGGTGTTGGAAAGCCGCCGGAGGGGTGGGGACTTTTCTCAAAAAGTCCCCACGAAGATTGGGGTTAGGCACCAGCGTTGCCGCCACCCCACACGTTTTTGCCGCTTTTTTTCAAAAAACCGGGCCCCGCCCAGAGGGAAAGCGGGGCCCGGGCCGGGCTATTTCAGGTGATGCACACTCTGAAGCCCGTAAACCGGTGTCGGCAGCCCCTCCATCCGTGCTTTCAACTGCAGCGCCAGATACAGCGAGTAATGCCGCGACTGATGCAGATTGCCGCCATGGAACCAGAGATTTTCCTGCTGCGTCGGCTTCCACATATTGCGCTGCTCGCCTTCCCAGGGGCCGGGGTCTTTCGGCGTGTCTGAGCCCAGGCCCCAGACCTTGCCGACCTTGTCCGCGACCTCCTGGCTGATCAGATCCGCCGCCCAGCCATTCATCGAGCCATAGCCGGTGGCATAGACGATGAGATCCGCCGGCAGCGCGGTGCCATCGACAAACTTCACGCCTGTCTCGGTGATCTCCTCGATCTCGACATTGGATTTCAGCTTGATCCCGCCATTCGCCACCAGCTCGCAGGCGCCGACATCGATGTAATAGCCTGAGCCGCGGCGCAGATATTTCATGAACAGGCCGGAGCCGTCCGCGCCGAAATCCAGCATGAAACCGGCCTTCTCCAGCGACGCATAGAAATCCGCATCGCGTTTCTTGATGGCGTCGTAAATCGGGATCTGGAATTCATGCATGATCCGGTAGGGCAGGGAGGCGAAGATCATATCCGCCTTGCGGGTGGTGATGCCGTTGGCCACGGCGCGCTCGGAATAGAGATCGCCGAGACCGATCTCCATCAGCGAGTCTGAACGTACGATATGGGTGGAGGAGCGCTGCACCATGGTCACGTCCGCGCCAACCTCCCAGAGTGCCGCACAGATGTCATGCGCGGAATTATTCGCGCCGATGACAACAACTTTCTTGCCCGCATACGCATCCGGCCCCGGATGCTGCGAGGAATGCTGCTGCTCGCCCTTGAATTTATCCATACCCTTGAAGGCCGGGATATTCGGCTTGCCGGACATGCCGGTGGCCAGCACCAATTGCGTCGGACGCAACTCGATCTCCTTGCCGTCGCGTTCAACGGTTACGCGCCATGTCTTGCTCGCCTCGTCATATTCGGCGTGCTTGGCGATGGTCTTGCTCCAGTAATTCACCTCCATCACCTTGGTGTAGAATTCCAGCCAGTCGCCGATCTTGTCCTTCGGCGCGAATACAGGCCAGTTCTTCGGAAAATCGATATAGGGGAGATGGTCGTACCAGACCGGATCATGCAGGCAGAGGGATTTATAGCGCTTGCGCCATTGATCGCCGGGCTTGTCATGCTTGTCGATGACGATATGCGGCACGCCGAGCTGGCGCAACCTCGCCCCCAACGCGATCCCGCCCTGGCCGCCGCCGATGATCAGCACGTAAGGCTGGGTCTCATAACCCAAAGTCTCAACCTCATGCTGGCGCTTTTCGCTCCAGCTCAGCCGGTGCTTGGAAATGCCGTGCTCGGCCCCAAGCGGCCGGCGCGGGCCTGCATGTTCCTCGAACCCTTTCAATTCGGTAAGCGTGGTCAGCAGTGTCCAGGCCTCGTTATTCTTCAGCCGCAAATGCCCCTGGCCCCGGCCAAGCCCGGTCTCGAAGGACAGCCACGCCTCCACCACGCCGCCGCTTTCGCTGGGCTCTTCCTCGATGCTGAAGCGCACCGCCCCCAGATTTGGCAGCGTCGCTTCCAGCATGTCGCGAACGCCATCCGGATTTTCGACGGTTTTCAGATTCCAGGTGAAGGCGATGAGGTCGCGCCAGAAGCTGGTGGCAGCGAACAGCTTGGCCGCCGTCCGCGCGTCGCCGGCCGCGAGTGCGCCGTTGAAGCTGGTCAGCCAGGCTTCTACAGCGGCGCGTGGCGTCGCAGATTTTGTCTCTTTGCTGATTTTGTTCATGTCCGTTTTCCTTTTGTGAGGAAAGACGTGGGGTATTTTTGAAAAAACACCCCACACCCCCAAAAACTTTTTTGATTTCAGGCTTGCAGGTCGATCAGGATTTTTAAATGTTTGCCGCTGGGGTCCAGCAGGGCGTCGAAGCCTTCTTTCACCGCGTCTTCCAGCTTGATTTTTGCTGTCACCACTTTCGAGGCCGGCAGCGCGCCGCTGGCGATCAGCCTGATCATCCTCGGCCAGTAATGCGTGGGATAGGCCCAGGCACCGCGCAGATCGACATCCTTGAACGTCACCTGAAACCAATCCAGAGGATTTTCATGCGGATGCAGGCCGGTCTGCACCACCACGCCCTGCTTGCGCACCGCATCCAGGCAAGCCTTCAGCGCATGCTCATTGCCCACACATTCCAGCGCCACATCGCAGCCAACGCCGCCCTCGGTCTGTGCGCGCACCATCTCACCGACATTTTCGCGCTTCGGATTGATCGTGATCAGCTCAGGCACGATCGATTTCGCGTAGGCCAGCCGGGCGTCGTTGAGGTCGGAGACGAAAAGCGGCCCGGCGCCGGCGGCGCGGGCAGCCAGCACGGTGAGCAGCCCGATCGGCCCGGCCCCGGTGACCAGCACGGAAGAGCCGGCGCGCACCCCGCCGCGGTCACAGGAATAAACCGCAACGGCGCTCGGCTCCACCAAGGCCGCCTCTTCATCGCTGAGGCTGTCAGGGATTTTCACGACATTATAGTCATTCAGCAGCGCCGCCTCGGCCATGCCGCCCCAAGCCCAGCTCAACCCCGCCAGCGCCAGCTCCGGGCTCAGATGAAACAAGCCCCGGTCGGCAAAATAATCGCCCGCGCGCGGCATGATCAGCGGCTGAATGGACACACGGTCGCCCGGCTGCACATGGCTCACCCCGGCGCCAATGGCCTCCACCACCCCGCCAAATTCATGGCCGAGGATCTGCGGCCCATGCGCCTTGGTGAACGGGTGCGGGCTGGTGGGGATGAAGATCGGCCCGTAGGCATATTCATGCAGATCGGTGCCGCAGATGCCGACGAAGCGGTTGCGCACCAGAATCTGCCCCGGCGGCGGGGCGGATGGCGCCGCGATCTCCTCAATGCGCAAATCGCGCGCGGCGTGGAAACGTAAGGCTCGCAACTCTTGGTCCTCCTGGGTTTTGTTTGCAGGAGATCAAGCGCAAGCCGCGTGCCAAAATTAAGGTGTTGATAAATAGTTAAAACCACCGCCCGGACGCGCCACAATGTGGCGGTATCTGTGGCGCTCAGCTGTGGCGGCGCAGCCCGGCCTTGCGCAGCCGCCGGTGCGCCGTGGTGCGGTCGATCCGCAGCCGCCGCGCCAGCGCCGAGACATTGCCGCCGCACTCGGCCAGGGCGGCCCGCAGCTGTGCGGCCTCATCCGGCAGGGCCAGGGCCACGGGCAGATCCTCCGGGATAATCTCCGTGCCCTCGCACAGGGCGCAGGCGGTGGCCAGGCAATGGTCCAGCTCGCGCAGATTGCCAGGCCAGCCATGCGCCCGCAACGCCGCCAGCGCGGCCGCGCTCAGCCGCAGCCTGTCCTGGTTGTGCCGCGCCAGCAGCCGCGCCACCAGCCAGTCAAAATCCTCCCGCGCCCGCAAGGGCGGCAAGGTGAGGCTGGCGGCGTGCAGGCGGTAATAGAGATCCTCCCGGAACAGCCCTTGCGCGACAAGCCCTGCGAGGTCGCGGTGCGAGGCGCAGAGCACGCGCAGCTTCACCCGCCGCGCCGCGCCGCCGCCCAGCGGCTGGATCTCCTGCTCGGCCAGCACCCGCAGCAGCCTGGTCTGCAGGATGAGCGGCATGTCGCCGATCTCATCCAGGAACAACGTCCCGCCATCCGCCGCCTCCACCAGCCCCTTGCGGCCTTTCGGCGCCGCGCCGGTGAAGGCGCCCGGCGCGTGGCCGAATAATTCCGCTTCGATCAGGCCCTCCGGCAAGGCCGCGCAGTTCAGCGCCACGAAATCACCGCGCCGCGCGCTGGCGTCATGGATGGCGCGGGCCAGAACCTCCTTGCCGGTGCCGGTTTCGCCCTGGATGCACAGCGGCAAATCGGTGCGGGCCAGCCGCGCCGCCTTGGCCAGCAGCGCATCCATCACCGCGCCGGGGGCGGCCAGAGCGCGCAGCGGCGCCGGGATGCCGCCGATGGAAGCCAGGGCCGCGCGGGGTTTTGGGCGCGGCGGCGGCTCGATGGCATGGGCGAACAGAATCTGCCCGTCGCGGGTGCGCAAGCCGCGCTCCTGCGCCGGGCGGCCGCGCATCAGCCCGGGCAGTCCGTTCACATCCAGCTCCAGAAACCGCTCCAGCCTCTGCCCGAGCAGCGCCTCCGGGCACCGCCAATCCTGCCCCGCCGCCCTCGCCAGCAGCCTGGCGGCCTGGTTGGTCATGCCGGTGATCCGCCCCGCTGCGTCGATGGCGATGGCCCCTTCAGGGTCCACATCCAGGAAATCCGGCGCGGCGGCGAAGCGCAGCACCCATTGCCGGCTGGTCTGCGCCATCAGATTGGCGAGCTCGATCCGCCGCGCCGTGGCGCTGACCAGATGCCGCGCCAGCACCTGGCTCAGCTTCTCGTCCGGCGAGGTGAGCAGGGAGATATCCAGCACCGCGCAAAGCCTTCCATCCAGATCATAGATCGGCGCGGCGGTGCAGGAGAGCGGGGTATGGGTCATGTCGAAATGGTCGGTCTGATGGATGGTCAGCGCCTCGCCGGTGGCGATGCAGGCCCCCACCGCGCAGGTGCCCGCCCGCGCCTCCGCCCAGTCCGCGCCCAGATACAGCCCGGCCTTGCGCAACTCCCGCGCCTGGCGCGGATCGCCGAAATATTCGACCGCGATGCCCTCGCGGTCGGTCAGCAGCAGCACGTAATTCTGGCCGGAGATATGCCCGTAGAGCCGCTCCAGCCCGACCCTGGCGATGCCGATCAGCGCCTGCGCCTGTTCGCGATGCTCATTCAGCCGCGCCTCGGGCAGGATCACCGCCTCGCAGCGCGCCGCCGGGTCGAGATGATGCTCATCCAGGCAGCGCCGCCAGGATTGGATGACGTAGGAATCCCGTCCCGAGGCCCCGCCCTGCCAGGCGGTTTCGATTTCGCGCACATGCGCCTGCGTGCTCATCGCGTTTCCCCTCGCCGCCGGGTCTTTGCGGGCGGCCGTTTTGCTTTGGGGAAAATCTGGCCGCAGGCGGTGGGGAATGCAAGCGCGGCGTGGGGCCGCCGCGTTGCCTGGGCTACTGCCCCAGCCTGGCGCCGTCCGGCCCCAGAACCTGCACATTCACCTCGATCCCGGCGCGCACGCTCTCGGTGACGGTGCAGAAATCCTCGAAGCTCGCCAGCGCCCGGTTCAGATGCGGCACCGCGGCCGGGTCGCCATTCATGGTGATGGCGACATCGATGCGGGTGACCCGCAGCCGCTTCGCCGCGTTGCGGCCGATCTCACAGGTGACGCTGGCGGAAAACTCGCCCGGGTCCTCGTGATATTTCCGGCAGGCGAAGGTGAGGCTGGCGCAGAGGCAGTTGGCGATGGAGGCGGCCAGCAGATGCTGCGGCGAGGGCCCCATATCCTCTCCCACCGGCGCCGGCTCATCGGCGATCATGGTGGCATATTGCGGCCCGAATTCCACCAGGAACTGAAAATCCTGCTGACGGGTGACGGTAACGGTAACGCTCTCGCTCATTCGGCCTCCTTATGACCCAACCGGCTTGCTTCCCGGCAGCGGGATGAATTCTTGGTCGTCACCCGGGACTAACCCGAAACGGCGCTGGACCCAATCCTGTTTCGCCTGTTCGATACGCTCTTTCGAGCTGGAGACGAAATTCCACCAGATATGGCGCGGCCCATCCAGCGCTTCGCCGCCCAGCAGCATCAGCCGGCTATCGGCCAAGGCGCGGATGGTGATCGCATCGCCGGGGCGGAAAACCAGGAACTGCCCCTCGCCGAAGCGCTCCCCGGCGATTTCGACCTCACCGGCGATGATCTGCACCGAGCGTTCCTCATGCTCATCCGGCAAGGGCAGGGCGCTGCCGATGCCAAGGCTCACATCCACATAAAGCGTGTCCGAAAAGACTTTCACCGGCGCGGTTGCGCCATAGGCCCGCCCGGCGATGATCCGCGCCACGATACCGCCATCCTCAAGTTGCGGCAGGGTGGTGCCCTCATGATGGAAAAACCCGGGAGCCGCTTCCTCATGCGCCTTCGGCAGGGCCACCCAGCTCTGAATCCCCAGAATCGGCTGTGCGCCGCGCCGGGCATCCTCAGGCGAGCGCTCGGAATGGGCGATGCCGCGCCCGGCCGTCATCCAGTTCACCGCACCAGGGCGGATCTCCTGGGCGCTGCCCAGCGTGTCGCGGTGCAGGATGCACCCCTGCATCAGATAGGTGAGCGTGGCCAGCCCGATATGCGGATGCGGGCGCACATCCAGCCCATGCCCGGCCTCGAACTGTGCGGGGCCGATATGGTCCAGAAACACGAATGGCCCGACCATGCGCTGGCTGGCATGGGGCAGCGCCCGGCGCACACGCAGCCCGCCGATGTCGTGGCTGACCGGGGTGATCACCAGAGCGGCGGCGCCCTCGGGCTGGTCGGATGGGTGGTGCAGCCAGGACATGGTGCCTCCGTTACATACTGACATACTGCATAGCCGCAGGGCCGCGGCAGGGCAAACAAAGCTGCGAAAACCGGCTGGCGAGATGCTCACCGGCCACGCATCTGCCAATCCCGGAGATGATTTTACGCGTGCGGTTGATCCGGTGGCGGTCCAGCTGCGTAAGCCGACAGGAATAGGAAGGCAGCTTGTGCACGAACGGGGATCATTATCCGCAGCCGGGCTTTGGCCGGCCAGAGCCGATCCTGCGGGCGCATTGTCCGGGCAGTGGCGCGCGCCCGCGGGGGTATGTCTGGCGTGCCTGGTGAGCGCGCATGACGTTTAATCAACCCGCGATCAACGGCATATTCAGCCCGCCGCCGCCCACCCGCGAGGCCGGATTGGCCCGGTTGGCCGCGTTCATCCCCCAGGCTGGCCGCGCCTATGCGGCGGGGCGCAACACCGATCCGGGCCCGGGCGCGCCCAGTGCCGTTTCGGGTCTTTCCCCCTATCTGCGCCATAGGCTGGTGGGTGAGACTGAGGTGATCTCGGCGGTCATCGCGCGGCACGGCGCGGGCGGCGCGGAAAAATTCATCCAGGAGGTTTTCTGGCGGATCTATTGGAAAGGCTGGCTGGAGCTGCGCCCGGCGCTGTGGAGCAACTACAAGCAGCGTCTGGCAGCGTTACGGGATGATACGGCGCTGATGCTGCGGGCCGAGCAGGTGATGCGCGGAGAGACCGGGTTCGGCTGTTTTGATGCCTGGGCGCGGGAGCTGGCGCAGACCGGCACGCTGCACAACCATACCCGCATGTGGTTTGCCAGCATCTGGTGCTTCACGCTCAAACTGCCGTGGCTTCTGGGAGCGGATTTTTTCTTCCAGCACCTGCTCGATGCCGATGCCGCCTCCAACCTCCTCTCTTGGCGCTGGGTGGCCGGGTGTCAGACGCCGAATAAGCCCTATATCGCCCGTGCGGCGAATATCGCGCACTACAGCAACGGACGTTTTGCGCCTTACGGGGTGCTGAACGAGGCGCCAGAGCCGGTGGCCGAGCCCAACCCGCCCGCCATGCAAACCCTGCCTGCCATCGACGACCTCCCCCGGGGCAAGCTCGCCTTGCTGCTGCATGAGGATGATCTGGGAGCCGGGGGGCTGGAGCTTGCCGGCATGAATATCGTGGCGCTGGGCGGCCTTGCCCCGGCGGCCGAGCGCGCATTTGGTCCGGTGAGCGAACAGGCTGCGGGCTGGACGCGGGCGGCGCTCGCCGGCAGCCTGAGCCAGGCCAGCCGGGCTTACGGCCTGGCCGCGCCTGTGCTCGCGCCCGACGCGCTCGCCGCCTGGGCGCGGGATGCGGGCGCGGAGGCGGTGATTACACCCTATGCGCCGGTGGGGTGGACGGCGGATGCCTTACACGCGGCCGAGGCGAAGCTGCATGGCGCGGGGCTTCGCCTTTACCGCCTGCGCCGGGCGTTTGATGCGCGCTGCTGGCCGCTCGCCCGGCGCGGCTTTTTTGACTTCAAGGCGCATATTCCGGCCTTGCTGAAGGAGTTGCCATAGATGCCGAAACCAGTCGTGTATTACGATGGCGGCTGCCCGGTCTGCCGGCGCGAGATCGGCTTTTACCAAACCTGCCCGGGCGCTGAGCGCATCGCCTGGCAGGATATTTCACAGGCACCCGAGCTCGTGGCGGCGGATCTCACCCGCGGCCAGGCGCTGGCGCGTCTGCACGCGCGGCGGGGCGATGGCACGCTGGTCAATGGCGCCGCCGCCTTCGCGTTGATCTGGGAGCAATTGCCGGCCTTCAAGCCCGCCGCCTGGCTGTTGCGGCGGGCGCCAATTTTGGCGTTGGCCGAGTGGCTCTATAATGGCTTCCTGCGCCTGCGGCGTTTGTGGCGGCGGGCATGATATGTCCTTCTGCGCCGTGATCGGCGCAGGTGCGGCGCGGCTTCACCCCTTGCCGGCAGGCAGGAGCTCACTCAGGAGCCGGTTGGGAAAACGCCGCTTCTGGACGATGGCATAAAACGTCTCGGTCACGTCCTCGATCCGGCAATGCTCGACGAGAACCCCGGTATTCAGCTCATCGCGGACAACGATCGGCGGCACCAGGGTCACGCCCTCGCGCTCGCGCGCCAGCAAGCGCAGCATCGCCATGTCATCGACTTCGGCGAGGATGATGGGTCTGATCCCCGCCAGCTCAAGCACGCGGTCGAAGGCGACGCGGATATCGCTATCGAGGCTCGGCAAGAGAATGGGTTCGGAGCGCAGATCGTCCGGAAACTTGAACTTGCGCCGGGTTGCGCGCGGACGGCCGACCAGGCTGACAGGCTGTTCGTTGAGCAGATGATTGCGCAATGAGGACCGCGCGTCGCGCGGCGCGGCGCTGTTGGCCAGGACCACATCGAGGGCGTGCGCCTCCAGCTGAGCGAGCAGATCGCGGATATTGCCCGAGCGGACGATCAGCTCAACATCCGCCCGCCCTACCAGGGGGCGAAGGAATTCAAGCTGGAAATTTCGCGACAAGGTCGTCAGCGCGCCGACGCGCAGCCCCTGGCGGGTGGCCAGGGGCTGCCCGCGCAAGGTGCTCATGAGCTCCTCGCCCGCCTTGAACACCGTATCCGCATAGTCGAGCGCGATCCGGCCGGCTTCGGTCAGCACCAGCTTCCGGCCGGCGCGCTCGAAGAGCGGATGCCCGATCTGGTGTTCAAGCTTCTGAATTTGAACCGAAAGCGCTGATTGCGACAGATTCATCATCGCGGCCGCCCGGGTCAGGCCGCCGGCATGAACCACCGCCCAGAAATAGCGCAGATGATTATAGTTCAGATCCCTCATATCGTTCTATTAAAACGAACGAATTTGCGCAAACAATGAATTTTTTTCGGATTTCCCGATCAGCTACCACCCCCGGACAGTCTTTGCGTTTGAAGGGGATTTTCGTGCTGCCATTCCTCGCGCCGCTGCTGGCGCCGGTTCCGCTGCTCCTCGCCGGGGCAAGCGGCTTTTTCGATCCTGGGCCACGGCCCAAATACGCCCCGCTCCTGGCCGAAGCCGCCTCGCTTCTCGCCTTGCTCGCGGCGCTGGGGGCGGCCGGGAGCTTGCTCCTTCACGGTGCCGGCGATGGTCGCGTCATCGGCATTGAAGGTGCCGGCCTGTCCGTCCGGCTCGATGCCGTCAGCGTGGCCATGCTGCTGCTGGTGACGTTCGTGGGCTGGATCGTCGTGCGATATGCGCGCCGCTATCTGGATGGCGATGACCGGCAAGGCCGCTTCACCGCCTGGCTCTGCCTGACGCTGGCCGCCGTGGCGCTGCTGGTCACCGCCGGCAATCTGGTCCAGCTGGTCATCGCCTGGATCGCCACGAGCCTGTTCCTGCACAGGCTGTTGCTGTTCTATCCGCAGCGTGTCGCCGCGCGGCGGGCGGCGCGCAAGAAATTCATCACCGCGCGTCTTGGCGATGCCGCGCTTCTTGGCGCCGCGCTCTTGCTGGCGGCCGCTTACGGAAGTTTTCAAATCGGAACAATCTTGGCGGCGGCGCGGTCAGGCGCGGGTGGCGAGCTGGCCGTCGGCGCGGCTTCGCTCATCGCCGCCGCCGCGATGCTCAAATCGGCTCAGTTTCCCACCCATGGCTGGCTGACCGAAGTCGTGGAGGCGCCGACCCCGGTCTCGGCCCTGCTGCATGCGGGGGTGATCAATGCCGGCGGCTTCCTTCTGGTCCGCTTCGCCGATGTCATGCTGCTGGCGCCGGGCGTTCTCGCGGTGCTTGTCATGGTCGGCGGCTTCACCGCGCTCTTTGGCAGTCTGGTGATGTTGACCCAGCCCGCCGTCAAAACCTCGCTTGCCTGGTCCACCGTGGCGCAGATGGGCTTCATGATCCTGGAATGCGGGCTGGCGCTGTTCCCGCTGGCGCTGCTGCACATCGTCGCCCACTCACTCTACAAGGCGCATTCCTTTCTGGCATCGGGCGGCGCCGTGGAGCGGGTGGCGGCCCTACGCAGGCCAGGTCCGGTCGCCGTGCCGAAGGCCGGGGCCGTCGCGCGCGCCTTTCTCTCGGCTTTCGTCATTTATGGTCTCTTTGGCGCCGGCTTCGGCGTCGCGCACAAATCGCCGCAGGCCATTGTGCTCGGCGTCATCCTGATCTTCGGCGTCGCCTACATGCTCGCGCAAGGCTTCGCGGATGCCGCGCCCAAGGCCCTGACCCAGCGCACAGCCTTCTACGCGGTGGCAGTTTCGGTGGCCTATTTCACCCTGCAATGGGCCGCGATCTCGATCACGGCGGGCATCTTGCCAGCCCCCCCGGCGCCGGATCCCCTCGAATGGACGCTGCTCGTCCTCGCTGCCGCGAGCTTCGGCCTGGTTGCCATCGCACAGGCTCTGTTTCCGCTCTGGGCTTTCCACCCCGCGGCGGCTGGGCTGCGCGTGCATTTATCCAACGGGCTCTACGCCAACGCCATCTTCGACCGGCTGATCAACGCCTGGTCCATTCGCAGCTCATCCATTCCCGCCGGGAGCAACGCCCATGATCAATGAAATCTCCCCCGCCTGGCCCGCCCCGCACGCCGTGCAGGCGGCGATGGACCGCGCCGGCCGCGCCATACCGCCCGCCTGGCCCCTGGCTTCCAGTGTCGCGGTCAATCCGTTTCTCGGGCAAGCCGGTGAGCCTCTGGCCATGGCCGGGGCGCGGCTCGCGCGGATCGCGGGGGCGCGCGTCACCATGCCCCGGCGCTGGTACGCGGAGAAAATCGCGGCGGGGGTGATCAGCGATGCTGACCTCGCGGCGGCGCTCGCGGCTGCTGCCGGGCCCAAGCCAGCCGATGTGGCGGCTTTGAAGGCGGCAGCGGCGGTTGAAATGCCGCCACCCAGCCCGCTGCCGTCGATCGCCGATCTCGCGTCCCGTATATCCGGCATCGATTGGCCGGGTATCATCGCCGATCGCTTCGGCGCCTGGGCTGGCGGATATTTCGACGCAGGCCAGGCGCTTTGGGCCGCACCGAAGGGAAAAAGCGCCTATGCCGCCTGGCGGGCTTCCGCCACCCACGACATCACGCCTGAAATCCTCGGCCTGCCCGGCTTTGCCCGTCACGTGGCGGAAGCGCCGGAGACCGGTTTGGCGGTGGCCGCACGGGCGGTGGACCGGTTGAGCCTGCCCGCCGATGCCGCCGACACATATTTCCACCAGATGCTCATGACCCTCGGCGGCTGGGCGCAATATGCCCGCTACAAGCTGTGGCAGGCTGAGCTTGCCGGCGGCGCGGATGAGACGATCACCGATATCCTCGCCATCCGGCTGATTTGGGAGGAGGCGCTGTTTCTGCGCTACGAAGCCGGGATCGCCGATGCCTGGGCCAGCGTGCGCGTGGCGCATGCCGCCCCGGTCGCGGCAACGCCCGAGGGCAGCATCGATGCCATCCTGCAGGAGGCGGCGGAGCGGGCCGCGCAAAGCCAGCTCGCGCGCCGGCTCGCGGAACCGCCACAGGGGGCGGCGCTTGCCAGGCCCGCGCTCCAGGCCGCGTTTTGCATCGATGTGCGCTCCGAAATCTTCCGCCGGGCGCTGGAAGGTCTCAATCCCCGGATCCAAACCATGGGCTTCGCCGGGTTTTTCGGTCTGGGCACCGCGCACCGGCGCTTCGCCTCGGATGTCGAGGAGCGGCGCCTGCCGGTCCTGCTTGCGCCGGCGCTGCGCTCCTGCGCTGGCGGCCCCGATCTCCACGCGAAGGATCAGGCCGCGCGGTTCAAGGCACGCGCAAAGCGCGCCTGGGGGCGGTTCAAGCTCGCGGCGGTGTCCTCCTTCGCCTTCGTCGAGGCCACGGGGCCGGTCTATGCGGGTAAGCTCCTGAGCGATGCGCTGGGGCTGCATGCGCTCCCGCCGCCGGACGAGCCGCCGCCCCGGCTCGATCCCGCTTTGGATGTGACGGTCAAGATCAACACCGCGCAGGCCGTGCTGCGCGCCATGTCGCTCACCAGCGGGTTCGCGCCGCTGGTGCTGCTCGTCGGGCACGGCGCCAATGTCGTCAATAATCCGCACGCCAGCGCGCTGCATTGCGGCGCCTGCGGCGGCTATTCGGGCGAGGCCAATGCCAGGCTGCTCGCCGCGCTTCTCAACGATACGCAGGTGAGAGACGGGCTGGCGGCGAACGGCATCGAGATCCCCGCCGGCACGCTCTTCGTCGCGGCGCTGCACCTCACCACCACGGATGAGGTGACGCTTTATGACGAGGATCATCCTTCTGCTGCCCACAAGGCTGACCTTGAACAGGCCAAGGCTTGGCTCGCCGCGGCAGGCAAGCTTGCCCGGGCCGAGCGCGCCTTGCGCCTGCCGCGCGCTGCGGGCGCGGCGGCCCTTCACAGGCGCAGCCGCGACTGGTCGGAAACCCGGCCCGAATGGGCGCTTGCCGGCTGCCAGGCCTTCATCGCCGCGCCGCGCCGGCGCACCGCCGGCAAAAGCCTGGAAGGACGCGCCTTCCTGCATGATTACGATTGGAAGCAGGATAAGGGCTTTGGGGTTCTGGAATTGATCATGACCGCGCCGATCGTCGTCGCCAGCTGGATCAGCCTGCAATATTACGGCTCCACCGTGGCGCCGGACTTGTTCGGCAGCGGCAACAAGTTGCTGCACAACGTCATCGGCGGGATCGGGGTGGCCGAGGGCAATGGCGGCAGCTTGCGCGCCGGCCTGCCCTGGCAGTCGGTTCACGATGGCGCGCGCTACGCGCACGATCCGCTGCGCCTATCCGTCTGCATCGAGGCGCCGCGCGACGCCATGTCCGAGATCCTCGGCCGCCATCCGGAGGTGCGCGCTCTGTTCGATCATGGCTGGATGCATCTCTTCGCCCTTGATGAGGCCGGGCAAATGGCCTGGCGTTATGCCGGCGATCTGCACTGGACGGCCATGGCGGGCCGCCATTTCGTGCAGCCATCCGCGCGCCTGGAGCCGGCGGTTTGAGCGGTGATCGGCGGGCGCAATATATGTTTAGGCCGACACGGTGGCGTCAAGATAAACGCATGAAATTGCGGGGCCAAAAAAAAGAGAGCAGCCAGCAAAAAGCTTGATGCGCTCATCCCGATTGGCAGGTTTTGGTGAGGAGATGAACCAATGACGCTCAGCCTTACACCATTGAGACTCTTCGAGAGGAAGAGGGCGCAACCGACTATACTCGGCTTCGCTTCCAAGTTTGGGCGCGTGTTCGCGTAAGTTCCGCCGGTGCGCTCAGCGCCCACGGAAGCCACAATTTTCAGGAGTACCTTGAACATGCTGATCTCAACAGGATGAGCAGCGCTGCCGGCATAAGATAATTATGTTGACTCGGGGTTGGCCAAGCTGCTCCTCGTCCCGGTATGAACATGCCTCGCCGCGTTCTTCTTGCCGCTCTGCCCGCCTTCTGCGCCTCCTCCGCCAGGGCGGATGAGGCAACCAGCTTCCTGGCGGAGAGCGAACGCCGGACCGGCGGGCGCATCGGAATCTACGCCCGCAACCTCGCCACCGGGCGGACATTGTCCTGGCGGGCGGACGAGCGCTTCGTGATGTGCAGCACCTTCAAAATGTCGCTGGTGGCCTGCGTGCTCTCGCGCGTCGACAAGGGCGAGGAGCGGCTCGGCCGCTTCGTCCAATACGGCGCGGCACAACTCTCCAACTACGCGCCGGTGGCGCGGCTTCATCTGGCCGATGGCGGCATGACGGTCGGGGCCATGTGCCAGGCGGCCATCGAGGTCAGCGACAACACCTGCGCGGATTTGCTGCTGCTGAGCGTGGGCGGCCCGGCCGCGCTGACCCGCTTCTGGCGGGCGGAGGGGGACGAGGTGACGCGGCTCGACCACACCGAGCCGCGCCTGAATTTCTCGCCGCCGGGCGACCCGAGGGATACGACCACGCCCGCCGCCATGGCGGGCGACCTCCAGCGCTTCCTGCTGGGCGACGCGCTCTCTCCAGCCTCTCGCGCGCGGCTCACGGGTTGGATGCTGAATTGCCAGACCGGCGGAGCGCTGCTGCGCGCTGGCCTGCCCAAGGGCTGGAAGGTGGCGGACAAGACCGGCAACAACGGCAAGGACGCGCTGGGCGACATCGCGGTGGCTTGGCCAGCCCCGGACAGGCCGATCGTCATCTGCGCCTACACCCAGGGCGGACACCCAAAGCCGGAAATCCTGCCGCCCATCCTCGCCGGCGTGGGGCGGATGGTCGGGGCGAAATTAGCCTGACGCTCCGGCGCGCATGCGCCGGTACGCGTGCCCTTCCCACCGGATGAACCGCGGCGCTCCGCGGCCATTGAGGGGATCGTGGGGGGGAGGGCAGCCCCAAAACGAAAGCAGGCCGGTCCATGTGGACCGGCCTGCTTTCGTTTGAATATCAAGAAATTACTTGGCGCGCTCGAAGAGATTCGAACTCCTGACCCTCAGATTCGTAGTACGTTTCGATCAAGCAACAGATGGCCCTTGACCACCCGCAACGGCCCCCGCTGACCATCCATCACCTCGCCGCGGAACGCACTCCGGACAGGCTGCGCCCCGCCGACGCCCCCGGTCTTCCCCCATCGCCGCCCGTCGCCCGGTGGGATTGTGGGGGGAACGGCGTGGGACTGCTCCGGGTAGAGAAAATTGGGATTATGAACCTGAGTTCAGGCTGGCGCCACGAGCTGGCGCAGCACCGTCTCGATATCGGTTTCGCCTTTCAGAGCGGTACCCTCGAACTCGATCCAGCCTTCGTTGAAGCCGTCGAGCATCCGCGCGCGCGGCGTGGGATTGCGCATCCCCTGCAAGACGAACAAGCTCTCCCAACTGGCGCGCGGCACCAACTCCATGCGCACCTCATGGCCGAGGATTTTGGTGAAGGCCGCCGCGACCTCATTGGGGGTGGCGCGATGCGGGCCTTCCAGTTCCACCACGCGGCGCCCAGTCAAGTCCTCTTGAAGCAGCTTGGCGGCGAGGGCGCCGATATCGGCGGTGGCGACCATCGGCACGGGTTTGTCTAGGGGCTGTAGAAAGCTGGGCACCACACCCTCGCGCGCCGGGGCAACGTCCCAGGCGGCGTTCTCCATGAACCAGGCCGCGCGCAGGAAGCACACTGGCAGTGGCAGCGCACCGAGCGCCTGTTCCACCAGTCCGAGTTGGGTGAGCAGGTTCGGCTGCGTGGCCTGCGCGCCGATGGTGGAGAGACAGACGATCCTGCCCGGCCTGGCGGCGGTGAGTGCCGTGGTCAGCGCCGCGATGATCGCCCGGATTTCCGGGAAGCCCGGTACGGGGTCAAAATTCGGCGGGATCAGGATGAACACGCCCTCCGCCCCTGTAAAGGCGGCGGTCAGCGCGGCGGTATCCGTCATCTCTGCCAGGGCGATCTCGCAGCCGCGCGCCGCCCAGGCGGGCGCTTTGGCGGCGTCACGCAGCACGGCGCGCACGGGCAGGCCAGCGTCCAGCAGGGTGCGTGCCACCATGCCGCCAACCTGTCCGGTGATTCCAGTGATCGCATACATGTCTAATCTCCGTTCAAAAGGGGTTCAGATCGACCAGGGTGACGCGCCTTGGTCCCAATCGTGCTGCATCGCGGCTTCCAGCGCGTGCGGGCTGGCCTGGAGGGCGGCGCTTATGTCCCGCGCGGCGGTATCTGCCAGGATATGCGACTCCCCAGCCTGTACCCCCTCCAGCACGCGGACCGCGATCTGCCGGGGGCTGGCCTTGGCCTCGCCTACCTCGGCCGCCATGCTGGTGTCGATGAACCCGGCATAGACGCCGCAGACCTGCGTGCCCTGGGCGTAGAGCTGAATTCGCAGCGCGTCCGTTACCGCCAGCGCCGCGTGCTTGGAAGCGCAATACGTGGCGTTGAACGGGTTGGTGAACCAGCTCACCACCGAGAGCATGTTGACGAGCGCGCCGCCGCCATTATGGGCGAGGATGGGCGCGAACGCCCGCGCCAGGGCGAGCGGACCATACACGTTCGTCTCCATCTCCTGCCGCAACGCCTCCTCGGCACCTTCCGCCAATACCGGGCTTAGCAGCATGATTCCGGCATTATTGATGAGCAGGGTCACATCCGGGCAGGCGCGTGACGCTGCCTTGATCTGTGTGGGTGAGGTGACGTCGAGCGGCACCGGCACCAGTCGCGCATCGGTGATGCTGGCCGGATCGCGCACAGCCGCGTAAACCTTGGCCGCCCCCGCCGCCAGCAGCGCCTCGGTGAAGGCTTTGCCCAACCCCCGGTTGGCACCCGTCACCAGCGCCACGCTTCCTTCGATCCGCATCTTACCCCTCCGTTGCCGTCCTGGGTCGGAGGTATGACGCCGGAATACCTTTGACTGAAGCGCCGTTTTATCACATGATTAGTGATTTATAATCATGAATTTCGATGGCCGCTTGCTCTCTGGTGTCACTGTCCTCGCCGCCGTGGTGGCGGGGGGCAGCTTCGTCAATGCCGCCGAGGCGCTGGGGCTGTCGGCCTCCGGCGTCAGCCGGGCCATCGCGCGGCTGGAGGCGCGGCTGGGCGTGCGCCTGCTCGACCGCACCACGCGCTCCCTGCGCCTCACCGACGAGGGCGCGCGCTTCTACCAGCAGGTGGTGCCATTGCTGGACGGCATCGCCGACGCCGCGGCCGGGCTGTCCGGTGCCACCGCCACGGTGCGCGGCAAGTTGCGCGTGAGCGTCGAGCCCTTCTTCTCGCGCTTGGTGCTGGCCCCGCGCCTGGGCGATTTCATCGCCCAGTACCAGGAGCTGGAACTGGAAATTGTAACCAGCGACGAAATGGGCGACCTCGTGGCGCAGGGGCTGGACGCCGCCATTCGTTTTGGGCCGCCGCCGCCCTCGGCGCTGGTGGCGCGGCATCTGCTGGATACGCGTATCATCACCGTCGCAGCACCCGCCTATCTGGCCCGGCACGGCCGCCCGGAGCGCCCCGAGGATTTGGCCCGGCACGTCTGCATCCAGTTTCGTGACCCGCGCACGGGCCGGCCCTTCAGTTGGGAGTTCCACGCCGGCGGCCGCGTGTTGCCGGTGGCTACGTCCGGGCCGCTCACCGTGAGCGATGTCGGCACCATGCTCGGTGCCTGCCAGGCCGGGGCCGGCATCGCGCAGGTGATGGCGCTAGGCGTGAAGGACTTGTTGGCGCGCGGCGAGTTGGTGGAGCTGTTTCCAGGCTGGCCGGATGAGACCTTCCCGCTCTACGCACTGTACCCCTCTCGCCAGCATCCGCCCGCTAAGTTGCGCGCCTTCCTGGATTTCTGCTCCGAGACGATTCGCTGAACTGTGTCCAGTCAACCGCCCCGACGGAAAAACCGACGGCCGCCATTCCGACCCTGCTGCGTCCGGTGGACCCAGGCTGCCCCCCATTCCGTGCTGGACAGATGGACACGGCTCGGCCTGCGGAGCAGTCGTGCCCTGGCCCACCTGGGCTTTGGGCGGTTTTGCGGGGAAACGGCACGTCGGCCTGGGCGGTGGCATGATGGTGTGTGGGGGCCTTAAAGCCCCCACCCCCCACCGTCATGTTCCTCGCACTTTTTTGCCTAAGTTCGGAGCGGTTCGTCCCTCCCGGTCTTCAGTCCCAGCGGCTGGAGCGCTTCCGTCGGTTGGTGGCCATGCCCGTGCAGTCCAACGTCGGCACAATTCCACCGCGACGAGATGCGTATGGGCGACCAGCCTAACCGCCAATGGTTCGGAGGACGGTTTCCTGTGCTCCAGCGGCAGGCCGAACCAACAAGCGGCAACGCCCGAGATCGGCGAGGAAAGAGAAATGTGTCAGCGCATCCAGCCGTTGCAGATGGTCGAGCCGTGCTGGTCCGCCCAAGGGCAGTGCCGGCACGAATCCGTAGCATTCACCTAGGGAGAGTTGGCCAAGGCGCGTGCGTGCTCTTGAGAAGAGCGGTTCTGCTTGTGGAGTATCTGCGAAGACTTCAAACGAAACTTCAAATTCCAACATGAAGAGAGGAACCGCGATTGGATAACTTCCTGTTGCCTCATCATCATTGAACTTATCCACACGAACGGCAAAATGCGGAAGATCGATCAGCAGACTTTGATGCTGCTCATTCCAGGCCAGCAACTCGCCGAACGCCGAGAACCCCACGATGTGCGTCTCACTTGGCATGAGCTGCGCATCGCGCGCGAAGATGCGCTCAGCCACCGGCGCGAAACGCTGCGGCAGGCAGAATTGGAACTTGCCCCGCTTCCACATTCCGATCCCGTGGCTTCGCCAAAAGGCCAACAGATCGGCCGGCAGATGCCCCTCAAGCTCGGCCAGTTGTTCCGGGCACGGATGCATGGCCTGCTCAGGCGGGCCATTGTCTTCGAGAAGTGTCGCAAACCAGTCCTTGTCCATCTGGGCGGCTGATCTCTGCTCTCAGTTCGCGCCCAGGTGACGCAGAACAACGACCTTGCGGTTCTCCGTGTCGTTGTACCGCAGCTGGATCGGTTCAAGCTGGGCGATGATGGCGAAGTGTTCCGCAGCGCGAACCTTGCGCACCTCGTCCAGCACACCAAGACCGCCCAGCCCGACAGCCGGGAAGAAGCCGTAGCATTCGCCGTAGGAAAGCCTCCCGCACTTCTTCAGTGCTGGGTCGAAAAGAGGTCTCGCGGTTCCGTATTCGGAAAAGTCGTACGCTTCGGAATCTACGCGACTCAAATTTGAGGGGAGTGCCCGCTCGGGAGGAAGAATCCTGCATTTTGGAGACACATGCCGTGTATAAGCGGTTTTGCTTACTAAATCGATTCGTAGAAAATAATTCTTGTTGTTCCAGACGAGCAACTCTCCGAACGCGGTATAGCCGATCAGCACGGAAGTTTCGGCTGGGAAGTCTGGGTCGCCCTTGAGGATCATATCGACGAGGCTCTGGTAGCGGTCCGGTCGCACGAGTTGGAAGCGGCCGTCGAGCCAGAGTCCGGCACCGTACTCTTCCCAGAAGTCCAGCAGAGATTGTGGGACCCGGCTCCGGTAGGCCTCCCGCACCTCGGCGGGCACTGGCTCTCCACCGGCGGGCGGGCCGAATTTCTTGATGCAGTATGCGAAGTTTGCATTGAGCTTGGTCATGGTCGTGTCAGTCCTCGCAGGGTTCCAGCCTGATATTCATCTTCTCGTCGCCGCGCTGCAATGCCTTCTTCACCGCGTCCTTCAGCGCCTGCACGCGCGTTTTCCATTGCGCGCCGATCGAGCGGTTGACCGAACTATTGCCCATCCCCATCGGGTCATCCTCCCCGCCGCCAGCGATGCTGTCCAAGGCGTGTGTCGCGTCCAGGTTCTTCATCTCCTGCGCCGTCTGGGCATTGGCCATCTGTTCGGCTTGCTCTGGGTCATATCCTTGAGACTCATACTGGTCAGCTAGATCTGTTGAGCGTTCCATTTTGTAATTCTTCCTGGTATTATCTCGCTTCGTAGCATCTCCCTCGGGCCTGGCGCTACCCGTATCCGCTTTGCGCTGGCCTGCCGCATCCAGCCTGTCCTGCATCTGCTGCGGCGTCTGGCTGTTGATCAGGTCCTGCTGCTCCTGCAACTGCTTCTTTGTCTCCGCTTCGCTCTGCCCGGCGGGGGTGTTGAAGCACGGAAGCGCGTCGCCGCATTCCACGCAAGGCTCGGAAGCATCGGAGTCCTTGAGCTGCCATCGGCTTTGGTATTCGCCTGGACAGCCTGATGGCCCGCATGTTGGTAGATCTTGGCCCCGATGACGCCCACCGCCGCGGCGCCGGCGATGCCAAGCGCCACGGCGTCGACCGCGACTGAACCGCTCCATGTTTGCCGGAGGCATCAACTCTTGAGAGGATGGTGTCATGACGAACAGAACGAGCAACAAGTTTTCGCCTGAGGTTCGCGAGCGTGCGGTCCGACTGCTGCTGGAGCACAAAGGCGAGTACCCGTCGGAATGGGCGGCGATGACCTCGATAGCGGCGAAGATTGGCTGCACGGGGGAGACGCTGCGGCACTGGGTTCGGCAGGCGGAGCGTGATCAAGGTCTACGAGCCGGCCCGACGAGTGAGGATCGGGAGCGGATCAAGGCTCTGGAGCGGGAGGTCAGGGAACTGCGCCAGGCCAACGAGATCTTGCGCAAGGCGAGTGCG